>CALEYL010000046.1 GCA_937926205.1 uncultured Saprospiraceae bacterium | reverse complement strand
TGCTGATTTCACTGCTACCAAGCAGATGATCATCGTTGAGTAATCACCGATAAAAGCATACTGCCGGTTTTCGGACCGGCAGTATAAAAGCCATAGCGTGGCGCCCCGACGGGCGCCACGCTTTTTTTATTTTGCTCCCACAGACCTATCGGGTTTTTAAAACCTGATAGGTCTTACCAAAACCTGATAGGTCTCACCAAAATGATAGGTCTGCTACTACTGCTGCGTGAAGGATGGAAGCGGTATGGCCCCGACCTTAAGGAGGGGGCATAAGAGCGGACAGCCTGACCCCGCTCGCTTCGACCCCGCTCGCTTCGACTCCGCTCAGCGATCGAAAGGGCAAAATTGTATGAATAAAGCAGCCTGCAGCGGGGGCACGCCCAAAAAAATTAAGGAAAAAACGAGAATAGTGGGAAGGTGAAACAAAAAAAGCGAACCTGAAAAGATTCGCTTTAGTGATGGTAGCCCGTACGGGAATCGAACCCGTGTTACAGGAATGAAAATCCTGCGTCCTAACCCCTAGACGAACGGGCCATTGATGGAATTTGTACCGCCTTTCTTCAAAAGCGATGCAAAGATATAATTGCTTCAGAAAATAGCAAAGAAGCGCCTGAAAAAAATCAAATTTCTTTTGAATCCCCTTTAGGATTGGGCATTGAAGCCGCAGAAAGATGACGATTTATATAAAAAGAGTCGCAAATCTATAGTCTGCCAGTCTATTTTCAAAAACAATCGCCCAAAACTTTCTATTTTTGCGGCGCCTTAGCCTGCAATTGTCATCAAAGGCGATTGCTACAAACCACAGATGATAAAGCCCGTGAAAAAGGTTTTCAGGGGTTTCCGTTTTCGAAAAAATCTATTGCCAAACTTTTCAAATAGTTGAGACCTATGTCCAAAAGAATTGCAATCAACGGTTTTGGCCGTATTGGAAGACTGAGCTTCCGCAATCTCCTCAATATGCCGGGGATAGAAGTTGTTGCCATCAATGACCTGACAGACAACCCTACATTGGCGCATTTGCTCAAGTACGACACAGTACATGGTCGTTTTAACGGCACTGTCAGCGCCGATGATAACAACCTGCACGTTAATGGCAAAGCCATCAGAGCATTGGCTGAAAAAGATCCTACCAAATTGCCCTGGGGCGAATTGGGGGTTGATGTGGTGCTGGAATGTACGGGCCGGTTTACAGATGAGGCGCAAGCAGCGTGGCATTTGCAGGCAGGCGCTAAAAAAGTGATCATATCTGCACCTGCAAAGGGTAATATCCCGACAGTCGTGTTGGGTGTGAACCAGGAGGTTATCAAATCTGACATCAATATTTACTCCAATGCTTCCTGTACAACCAACTGCCTTGCGCCGATGGTTAAGGTATTGGATGACCTGTTGGGCATTGAGAGCGGATTTATGACAACAATACACGCTTATACGGCTGACCAGAACATTCAGGATGCTCCGCACCGCGACCTCAGAAGGGCCCGCGCAGCAGCTGCGTCTATTGTACCTACTTCTACAGGCGCGGCTAAAGCAGTGGGCGAAGTACTTCCGCACCTGAAAGGAAAATTGAACGGGAATGCCATGCGGGTGCCGGTTCCGGACGGATCAGTTACTGATTTCACGGTAATTGTGAAAAAAACGGCTACGATTGCTGAGATCAATGCCGCATTTAAGCAAGCATCTGAAACGGCAATGAAAGGCATCCTTGAGTATTGCGACGACCCGATCGTTTCTGCTGACATCATTGGCAACAAGCACTCCTGCATCTTTGACAGTGACCTGACGATGGTTATTGGCAATATGGTGAAGGTGGTGGGTTGGTATGATAACGAAGCAGGGTATTCTGCTCGTTTGGCCGACTTGGCAAACCGGGTATAATTGTTGTCTGTTCTTTAGGGTCCGATAGCTGCGTTACGCTCGGCCCCAAAATCGGTCATCCCGCCTGGCGGGGCTCCCGTTTTTGGGACCTTTGCAAGCCTTGCTCTCGAACCCTAAAGAACAGACCTAAGCCTAAATGGATAGGCACAAGACTAAATAGACGGATACTAATTATACAGTTCTATGAATCTGGATTTCAACCATAAAAAAGTGCTGGTTCGGGTAGATTTTAATGTTCCCCTCGACAAGCAATATCAAATCACGGATGATACGCGTATGCGTGCGGCCGTTCCAACGCTCCGCAAAATACTTGATGAGGGGGGCGCCGTCATCTTGATGTCACATCTGGGGCGGCCGGAAGAGAAGCGCAATCCTGATGGCAGCATCAACACGGAAAAATTTACGTTGCGCCATCTGACTGTACACCTGTCTGAGTTGTTGGGCGTAAGAGTCCATTTTTGTGAAGAATTGGTTGGGGACAAAGCGACTGCAGCAGCAGCCAATCTGAAAAGTGGCGAGGTTTTGTTGCTTGAAAACACGCGCTTTTATCCGGGAGAAACAAAAGGAGACAAAGCACTGGCACAACAATTGGCTGCGCTTGGTGATATGTATGTCAACGACGCTTTTGGCACGGCCCATCGGGCACATGCTTCTACCACTACGGTTGCACAGTTTTTTGGAAAAGGAGCCAAGTCTTTTGGCTTTTTGATGCGCGATGAAATAGAAAATGCCAACAAGGTCCTGAAAACGCCAGAGCGTCCATTGACAGCCATCATCGGCGGCGCGAAAGTTTCTGATAAAATTTTGTTGCTGGAACGCCTGATCGATTTCGCTGATAAACTGATCATCGGCGGGGGAATGGCTTATACTTTTTTGAAAGCACAGGGAGGGAGCATTGGCAATTCTCTGGTAGAAGAAGACCGACTTGATCTTGCACTGCAATTGCTCGATAAAGCGAAGCGCAAGGGAATACAACTGCTGCTGCCGGAAGATTCTGTCATAGCAGACGCTTTTTCCAACGATGCTGTCAACGATGTTGCGAATAGCAAGGCAATACCAGACGGTTGGATGGGGCTTGATATTGGGCCTGAAGCCCGTAAAGTTTTTTCTAAGGCCATCCTCGAATCTAAAACCCTGCTTTGGAATGGTCCAATGGGGGTTTTTGAAATGTCTAATTTTGCTGCCGGAACAAAAACGATTGCTGAAGCCGTAGCCGAAGCTACCGGGAAAGGCAGTTTTTCACTTGTCGGAGGCGGAGATTCGGTTGCTGCTGTAAACATGATGGGGCTGTCGGATAAAGTCAGCTATGTGTCTACAGGAGGAGGAGCCATGCTGGAATTCCTGGAAGGCAAAGAACTTCCCGGTATTAAGGCGATTATGGAGTAGGCGGGAGGTTAACAAGGTTAAAGGTTAAAGGAAAAAGGATAAAGGATAAAGGTTAAAGGGAGCATGGTGCTTTTAATGAGCAGGTTGTTACCTTCTACTTTCTACTCTCTACCTTCTACCTTCTACCTTCTACTTTCTACCTTCTACCATCACACAATAGTCTCTCCCAATTTGAGGATGATGTTGAACTCTGCTTCTGTCAGCGGCATAACGGACAACCTTCCGATGCGGATGAGGCCAATATTTTGCAGCTCCGGAATGGTTTTGATGACCTGAAGCGGGACCGGCTTTTCAAAGGCTTTTACCGGTGCGAAATCAACAACGGACCAATCTCCGGCTTCGGCAGTTGGGTCGGGGTAGTATTCTTTGGCTACCTTACAGATGCCGACAACCTCCAGTCCTTCCCGGCTGTGGTAAAACAGCACCAGGTCCCCGCTTTTCATGGCACGCAGGTTGTTGCGGGCAGCATAATTGCGTACGCCATCCCACATGATATTTCCTTCCCGCTGCAAGTCCTGAAAGCTGTAAACAAAAGGTTCGGATTTAATGAGCCAGTAATTCATTTTATAGATATTAGATGTCAGATTTGAGATGTCAGATGTCAGATTTGAGATGTTAGATATTAGATTTTAGAAAGGGTTGCTATAATCGGGGTTAGTGATAAAAGACTGATCAGTCAGGGTTTTTAGGAAAGCGATCAGGTCTTGTTTTTGTTGCTCATCCAGTACGAAGGGGAAAATGTTTGCATCCTCATTGGATACACCGTGGCCGCCGGTGGCATAATGATCCAAGACCTGTTCAAGGGTGGCAAAGCGCCCGTCGTGCATATAAGGCGCCGTTAGTTCGATGTTGCGCAGGGTAGGAACGCGAAATTTACCATTGTCGTTCACGATACCAGATATGGCGCCCCTGCCCAGGTCGGGAAAAGACAGCAAATCGGGTACATTTTCGAGTCCATTTTGGCGAAAATTATTGTCTGTGAACAGCGGATTAAAATGGCAGTGCGAGCAGCCAGGGTGTTGGACTTCTCCGGCAAATTCAATGAAAAACAATTCGAGACCCCTTTGCTCCTGATCGGTCAGCCAGCCTTGCTGTCCCCAAATGATCTGGTCGTAACGAGAGTTTCCACTGATGAGCGTGCGTTCAAATTGCGCCAGTGCTTTGACTGCCAGTTCTTTAGTGATTTGGCTTTTCTTGTCAATGCCAAAGGCTTTGCGAAACTGCACAGGGTATTTGTTGTGCTGCCGAAGTTTTTCCAGTACATGATCCCAGGTTTCATTCAATTCAAGATGGTCTTCTACCGGCACCAGTGCTTGTTGCTCTAATGAAGGCGAGCGCCCGTCCCAGAAGAAACCGCGGGTATTGTAAGCGAGATTGGCAATGGACATGGCGCTGCGTTTGCCCTGCATACCCAGTACACCAGTGCTCAGGGCAAGCCCATCCGTAAACGCTTTTTCCTGAAGGTGGCAGCTGGAACAGGATTGTGTGCTGTCGGAAGACAAAATAGGGTCGTAAAAGAGCATACGCCCAAGGGCAACACCTTCTGTTGTCAGGGGATTGTCGGCCGGAATCGGTACCGGAGGGAGCCACGACGGCACGTTCAGGGTATAAGGCTGCGGATTGTAATCGCCTGAAATCAGGTCGGTATCCGGACAAGTCGTGCAAGGCACTTCGCCTTCCCGGCAACTTTCTGCTGCAAAGGAAACAACGGCGAAGAACAGGATCAGATAAAACGGTTTCATGTGCGAATATTTTAAGCAAAAGCTGCTGCCAGCCAGCATTTATTCAGTAAACGGGTTTTTAAAAGCAGGGTTATGGATAAAACTGGTATCTGTCAGGGTTTTCAGAAAAGCGATCAGGTCGGATTTATCACGCCCGGTAAAATTCAGCTGCCGGACGTTAGGGTTTAGGTTTTCAGCCGAATGCCCTCCTGAAATATAGTGTTCGAGTACTTCATCCAGTGTTTTGAAACGGCCGTCGTGCATGTATGGCGCCGTCAGTTCGATGTTGCGCAGCGTCGGCACACGGAATTTGCCGTTGTCGTATTTTATTTTGGTAATTTTCCCGCGCCCCTTGTCTGGAAAGTCTTCCAAACTGCTAACCTGCTGGATGCCGTTGTTGAAAAAATCCAGATTGGTAAACAAAGGATCTACGTGACAATGGCCGCATTCTGATTTTGGCAACTCATCGGATGCGTCGAAAAAAATCATTCTGCCACGCGCTTCGGCTTCTGTAAATGTCGCTTTTCCGGCCAGTACCTGATCGTACTTTGCATTTGCACTAATGAGGGTGCGTTCAAATTGTGCAATCGCTTTGGCCGCTAAAAACCGCGTAATTTCTTTAGGTTCGGCAATACCGAAAGCTTTGTAAAAAAGCTCAGGATACTTTGGATGATTGCGCAATTTGAGTTCCACCATGCTCCAGTCGCTGTTCATTTCATGGGGTTCGCGAACGGGTATCAATGCCTGATCTTCGAGCGATTTGGAGCGCCCGTCCCAAAACAAGCCTTTGTAATAATAACCCACATTGGCTAAGGCCATGGAACTGCGGGGGCCCTGCTGACCATTTACCCCAATGCTGAAAGCTTTTCCATCGCTGAATGCATTTTGGGGCAGGTGGCAACTGGCGCAGGAAATGGCGCCGTTCATAGAAAGCAGAGGGTCGAAGAACAACTGTCTTCCCAGATCGACACCCTCTACGGTAAGTGGGTTGTCGGAAGGCATCAGCATCTTTACGAAGTGCTCCGGTTCTTTTAAGGGATAAGGAGTAGCGGACCAGGCTCCTTTTTCAGGGGCATCAGAACTACAGGTTGCAGAAACCATGAACAAAGCGGCACAGAAGCAGAAAAATAAGCCTGCGCAAACAGATAAGAGTTTGCGATTAAATGCATTTTGAGCAAATAACCGGAATGCCTGTTTATTCCAGAGAAAGCGCATCGTAAAAATTGGTTGCAATAAAAGTATAGATGGACGGATTGTTGTTATGATCCTGTGTCACTTGTCTGAAGTCCAGAAAATCGCTTCCACCCTTTGAAAGTACTTTTTTCAAATCAATGTTGAAGTTGAGTTGTAGCAGCGCGCCATCTTTTAGCTCCATGTGTTTTTGGAAAGTTTTTTCCTTGTAAATGTCATTCGCGCCAGTGTGGAAAGTGAGTTTCGCCGGGAATTCGCCGTTGCCGCTCGTATCGGCATTGCCTTCAATTTTAATAAAAACGTAGCCCGAGGAAGCCGACCAGTAATTGTCGTCGAGAGGGTGCGGCGGTGTGTAATTTGCCGGACTGGTACTGTTCAGGTTCGGCGCAACACCAATTCCCATACGGAGTCCGGTGTAGTGGCCTGCGGGTATTCCGCTCGTATTCAGCGTAATGCCTTGTGCCGCAGCAGCTGGTGTCAGTATGTCTTTGAAACTGATGAGTGCGACATCTGATAAGGGCACCGAACTTCCGTCTTCTTTTAGCAGCACGATGTCGGAAAGATAGAATTGAAAGAGTTGAAGCTTAACAGCCATACCGGCTTCGTATGGGTAAGCGCTTTCGTACATCACGAGCGGGGCATTGTCGAAAGTGCCTTTAAAATTTATTTCCAGAACACTTCCAATCGGCTCATTGTCATTGCAATCTGCGGCAAGGAGCAATCCTGAACTTGCCAGCAGGAATAATAATTTCTTTATCATCAGCGCATTTTTTTTGGGACTTTAAAGTTGAATCCCCGAATGCAAAATAAGCTTTACTTTTTCTCTATATTAATAACAGAAAACGAGTTGGCAAGGTTCTGGACAATTTTTTCTATCATTTGGGCTGGCGTATCCTCCCGAACATTCAGGCTTTGAAACCATTCCACATAGTTGACGCGCAAAGTCAGCAGGGTATTGAAGCCCTCGCTGGGGGTAAAACTGCCTTGCGGAAGCGACAATTCGACCACCCGCAGATAAGGATTGGTGCCGATGCGCAGGGTAATCGGGCTGGCGGCAGCAGCGGTGTCCCGAAACAAACTGATGCGGTTGAAAACGTAGCCGGAATCCCGGTTAAAATGGAGGTTTAAGGTTTCTTCGATGCGCCCTAGTGGATAATCGTCTGGCAATGAATCGGGAATGGCTTCGTTTGCAATGCCCTCTACGCCAATGGCAAAGCGCACTTTTTCAAAATTGACGCCACTTTCGTTGAATTTACCGATGGTATAAGTCTGGTCGAAAACAGGGTTGGCTAAGAGGAAATTATCTTCAACGGTTTCCATACGGGGAACACCGCCAAGGTCGTAGAGGTCGAGTTCAATCTCATCACTAACTTTTGCCTCGCTGCCATCGGCGCGGACAAGGTGCAGGTTGGAAATATAAAATCGGATACTTTCAAACCGGAATGCCTGGCCGCTACCGTCATAATAGACGGAATCGGTTGAAAAACGATATTCCCGATCGGGAAAAGTAATGCGGTGCTGCAGACTCAGTCTGAGTTCAGGGTATTCGCAACAGCTCATACAGGACTCGTCGGCACTGAGGTCAAAATTAGTGGCCCGGGCGTCAAGACATCCTTCTTTGGGTTTGTAGCATGCGGGGAGCAGCAGCGTGCAACACAGGATTGCCCACAAGAGGTCGCTATGATTTTTCCTGCTGCGCTTTTTCATATTCTTTTACCAACTTTTTTACGGCTTGCTTGACCTGTGAGGTAAACTCCTTGTTCAAAATCCAGTTGTAGTATTGTTTGTCTTTAGAAAGAATGGGGGCAGCCGGCTGGCCCATGTATTTTCCGAAATTGAATACGACAACACCATTATGGTCGTACTTTAGCTTTTGTGTCACATCCAAAAAGCGGGTATCATTCGTAAACTCGTGCAGGGATTGTACATCGCTGCGAATTGGCGCTTCCACGACATTGCCGTCTTCATCGCGATAATCCACGTTTTTATAGCGGGATAGCTGTCCTACAAAAACATCAATGGTGGCTTTTACATCGGCCAGCGCATCATGGGCGTCCTCAAAATCGCGTTCGCAGTAGAAACGGACAGCCGCTTTAAGCGTGCGGGGTTCCATTTTGTAAAAAATGCGTTGCACATCGATGGTGCGGCGGCGCTCCATGTCGAATTCCATGCCTACTCTGGCAAACTCTTCCATCAGCATTGGAATATCAAAGCGGCCGGAATTGTAGCCTACAAGATCCGAATTGCCTATGAAGTCGTGTATTTTCTGAGCAACCTGTTGAAAAACAGGTTTTTTCGCAACATCCTTGGGGTGAATGCCATGCACGTTAAAGGCTTCCTCTGAAATTGGAATCCCCGGGTTAATGAGCATAGACAATTCCTGTGGTTCGCCTCCTTTAGCCGGGTATTTTATGATGGCGATCTGAATAATTCGGTCGCGAACAACATTGAGTCCGGTGGCTTCTATGTCAAAAAAACAAATATCTCTTTCGAGTTTCAGGTTGAGCATTAGTTGTGGCTTTCATTTTGCTTCATCTCAATGATTTTGTTCATCAATTCTTCCAGTTGCTCTGCGCCGATTTTTTTGGATAAAATCTCTTTTTTGCGATCAAGTACAAAGATCTGAGGCGTAGATTTCAGGTCATAAATCGTTGAGAACCGGGAGCGGTGGTAAGGGTCTACGGCAAGAATCCAGTCTTCCAAATGGTTCTCGTCTACGTATTCCCAGCACTTGGGCACTTCGTCTGTGAACTTCGCACAAACGCCCACGATTTTCACGCCTTTATCCTTGAATTTTTCGTAAAACTCCTTCATGATGGGCGTTGATTTTTTGCAATGCCCGCAATCGTAGCGCCAAAAATAGAGGATGGTGTATTCTGAATTCACTTCGTGTAAAGAGAACGGCGTGCCGTCGCGTTTTTGCAACTTGATGTCGGGGGCAATTTTTCCGATCAGGATGGGCCGCAGGCTATTGGCGTTGTCGATGATCTTTTTCAGCTGATCTTCTTCTGTCCACGGCGCCTGACCGGTAGCGTAGTATTTATCTACAAGGTGTACATATACGGCGTCCATGCCGACAATATTGGAGCGGGCATAATAATTGAGGAAGTGAATCAGGTAAAATTTGAAGGTTTCTTCAGCCGGGCGGAGTTTTTCCAGGACTACATCTATGGCAATGGAAATGCTGTCGGGGTGCTGGACGTGCAGTTTTTGCACAAAATATTCAATCCGCTGAAAGAGAAACGGCGTTCGAAGCATGCAGGGGTCTGTGACATCCAGGTTGTCGAAGTAGTGGTCGCGCGTAAAGTGCCATTTTTTGATCTGCTTTTCTTCTTCAGTAGCGCCTTCAAACTCAGGCGTATTGAAGGGCAGGTTGGCTTTAATGATGGATGCTGTAAGTGTGCCTGCGTGTTTTTTTACAAGGTCGCTTTGGTAAGTTTCTACTTCTGTATTGAGTTTGTCGAGTTTATCCTGAAGGATTTTTTTCTTTCCTTCGTCGCTCATTCGCTCTACCTGAGCCCGGAGCGTATCGGCAAGGGGGCGCTTGTTGCCCAGGTAGTTCAGGTATTCGTAAAATAGTTTGTTATCGGGAGCTGTGGTAAATTTGATGCTCTCCGTAGGCTTGTCTTTGTTGACTTCCAGACTAAAACGCTGCTCGCTGTCGGTGACCAGAATCTGGAAGTAATTGTTGTCGGGGCGCATGACCACGAGGTAAACGCCACATTCCAGTTTCTCTGTTCCTTTGAATACAAAAAGTCCGTCAGTCTGGCGAAGCAGGGTGTCCTTGATGTATTGTTTGTCTCCAAAATGGTAAGCTATAAAGAGGGTATCTTTATCATAACCATTGAGCTTGATTTTGATTGCATAGCCACTCTCATCGCCATTGCCGGCAAACAAAGCCGCTGAGGCTGCGAAACAAAAAAACAGAGGGAGTACGAACTTTTTCATTGCACCTGTTTTATTCAGAAAGCTGGAATTGGTAGTCTCTAAATTCCAGAATATTTACATAATGGTTTTCAAAGCGGTCAATAACGGGAACCCGTGTTCTTTGGGCGACAGCCGCTTCCACCGGAAGAAACTGAAAACGCGTATGCAGGGCGTTTGCTCCGTCTGCGTCAATGAAATATTGAAATTTGGTACCGTACTTGTGTATCATGTGGCCAAAATAGAGCATGATGTCGTAACCAATATACGCGTCTTCTGCAGGCACCGTGCCGTACCGGTCGAAATAGCGCTGCCGGAACAACTGCGTCTGCGCATCGAGGGTATTGATGTAACTGCTGCTGCTGACATGCACGTTCAATTTTTCATAATATTCAAAATCGATCCGCTCGTATTGCATCCATTGGGGCATACCGTAAACGACAACGGTGTTGTATGGATTGCGGGCGAGGTCAATTTTTCGCAACAGCGAATAGATGAAAGTTTCATCCGACCAGGAAGGAACGATGAAAACGGTGGTGTCGTCCTGACTCACATAAGACAAAATATTCGTCCGGGCGAGGTCAGCCGTGTTGTCATTGATGATGAACTGGCGCAGTCTTGAAGTGGTATCGCGCCTTCCGGGCCAACGTGCATATTCATCCCGGAAATAATCCAGCCTTGAAGATTCGGCAGGATCATTGCGGCTCACGAGCACGATTTTTTCCGGACTGTAATGTGCCAAAGCGTGGCGCATGATGGCTTCACAATGCGACTCCAGTGTCGGGTTTGCCTGAATGTAATTGGGATTGCTGTTCGATAAACCCGACGCGGCGCTTGCCGGTGAAACCAGGGTAATATCGGTCGATTTGGCAAAATCAGCCATCACCCGCACGTTGTCGCGCCGGTAGGGACCGATGATGAGGTGCGCTTTTTTCAGATCCGGGTTGATGCGCACTAAGGACGGAACGGAAGCGTCGTTCGATTCTTTGGTGTCTATGACGCTGACATTCAGGTTGATGTCTTCAGCAGCCAGGTCGTCGAGCGCCATTTTTAATCCACTGTAAAACGAAATGGCCCAGTAAGAATGTTCGTGTATGGTTCCGGCTCTGGCGTCGAACTTGTCGGTCAGAAAAGGGAGGGCAACCGCCACATTGTAGGAGGAGAAAAACTGGGTACCAAACTGGCCCTCTTCTTTGGGATCCCCGGGATCAAAAATGTCCGTATTTTCACCAGAGTCCTCACCTGTGATGACGTTTACACTGCCGGCCGGGATGTCTTTCCAGACGATGGTATCCATCTTTTCTGTCGGCGCATACTCGACATAGACCCACCTTTTGGTTTCCGGGTCATAGCGTTTGCGCCCCTGAATTTCATCCAGGGTATTGTCTTTTTTGACATCCGTTTTTTCCTCCTTTTTAGGATCCGCTTTTGTGGTATTCGGATTGCTCTGAATTGGCTTCAGCGCCTCGCAGGAATAAAAAGCAGGTAACAGGAACAACAATAGCAAACCGGCTATATTATTCCCATTCAATCGTTGCAGGTGGTTTGGTGCTGATATCATAAACGACGCGGTTAATGCCTTTGATTTGATTAATGATTTCACTGGAAACGGTAGCCAAAAAGTCGTGCGGCAGCCTGCTCCATTCAGCAGTCATGCCATCAACAGAATCTACGGCGCGCAGGGCAATGGCTTGTTCGTAGGTACGTTCGTCGCCCATCACCCCAACGGAATAAACGGGCAGGAGGATGGCGCCAGCCTGCCAGACTTTATCGTATAAACCGAATTTCTTCAGGTTGTTGGTGTACACCGCATCGGCTTCCTGCAGCAGGGCTACTTTTTCGGGCGTCACTGCGCCGAGGATGCGGATGCCGAGGCCGGGGCCGGGGAAGGGGTGCCGCCCGAGTATGGCCTGGGGAATGCCCAGCGCGGTACCGACTTTGCGCACTTCGTCTTTGAACAGCATGCGCAGCGGCTCTACGATTTTCAGTTTCAGGTGATCGGGAAGGCCGCCTACGTTGTGGTGCGATTTGATGGTGACCGATGGACCATGTACAGAGATGGATTCGATGACATCGGGGTAAATGGTGCCCTGACCGAGCCAGGCCATGTCGGGGTGGCTTTCTGCCTCTTCTTCAAACACTTCAATAAATACCCTGCCAATGGCTTTGCGTTTGTCTTCGGGTTTGCTCAGCCCTTCCAGCGCGCTCCAGAACTTCGTTTTGGCGTCAATGCCTTCCACGTTCAGGCCGAGGCCGAGGTAAGAGGTCATGACTTCTTCGTATTCGTTTTTGCGCATCAGGCCGTTGTCGACGAAAAAGCAAAGCAGGCGGTCGCCGATGGCATGGTGGAGCAACACGGCCGCTACGGAAGAATCCACGCCGCCGGATAGTCCCATCAGGACTTTTTCATCGCCGATGGCTTCCCGCAATTCCGATACGGTGTGTTCGATAAAAGAAACGGGCGTCCAGTCGCCGCTGCAATGGCAAATGTCTACCACGAAGTTGTGGATCAAGGCTTCGCCATGGATGCTGTGGGTGACTTCCGGGTGAAACTGGATGCAATAGACCGGCGCGTCAAAAGCAGCAGGCTTTGAACGAAAGGCTGCTACTTCCACACTGTCCGTGCTGGCCAGCAATTCGAACTGATCCGGAATGCTTTCTATTGTGTCTCCATGCGACATCCAAACCTGAGAGCCTGCCGGCACATTGTGCAGCAATGGATCGCTGCGGTGGATGCTGCTGAGATTGGCTTTGCCGTATTCGCGTTTGTTGGAACGCTGCACTTTGCCGCCATAGAATTGGGAAATGTACTGTGCGCCATAACACACGCCCAGCAAAGGCACTTTGCCGATTAGGGTATTGAGGTCGGCATGCAGGGCGTTGTCGTCCGTTACCGAAAAAGGACTACCCGACAAAATGATGCCTTTTACGCCGTCGAAAGAAGCAGGTACCTTGTTGTAAGGGACAATTTCGCTGTAAACATTCAACTCCCGCACCCGACGGGCTATCAGCTGGGTGTATTGCGATCCAAAATCGAGGATGAGGATTCTTTCATTCATGGCTGCAAATATAGGGAAGGGATTTGAGGATTTGAAGATTTGGGGATTTGAAGATTTGCAAGGGCGCGCGCGTGACCATAGCTGCATGCCTTGTGATTGGCTTTGCCATCTTTAAGCAAGGCATTGGCGACCATGCCATTTCCGAGCAGGGGGGGCGTGGCAGTGCCGCCTACTTCGCCGATGAGTGGAGACCTATTTGACAGTTTAGTAAGTGTGAGGAAAACGATATTGCATGACAATATTAAATAATTTTTGCATGATAAAAAAACCTTTACTCATTCAAAACGGGGTTTCACACACTCAAACCAGGGTTTCGTCATTTTATTATGAAAATGAAGTTCAAAATCCATTAGACTTGCATTGTTCTTTCAATTCAGAAAAACCCAAATACATGGCTTTTTAATTCTCTATTTTTTAATAAAAATTAACCAAACATGAAAATCAATCTCTCTGTGCTGCTGGCAGCCCTGCTGGCGCTATCCCTGTTTTCGTGCAAAAAAGACATCTTGAATGAAAGTTTTGCAGATGATCATCCCGATTCTTACAAACACAATTTCAAGGTCTACCAATGGTCTGAAAAAGAAAAGAATTTCTTTTCATTGAATCAAAATCCAAGCAGTATTAGCCTGGATATGCGAAGTGAAGAATATCCAACCATTTACCAACCTTTATTAGTTGAAGCGTATAATGAAATAGCACGGCAGAATGAAATACACGGTTTTGTAGGTGAAATTGCCACTAAAGTTGGGTATCCCGACTGGAGCCGATCATACGTTTCCAAAAACGACAATAGCCAAAAGAATTTAGTTATTATTCCTTTGTCGTTCGACAACCAAAACAAACTAAGCGGGCTTATCATAGCCAGTAAACAGACTAGCTCTGTCGGGAGTCGTTGGTCTATTAATGGGATGAGCCGGGAGGAATTGCTAAGTGCGCAAACAGGAAATCCGCTTCAAAAAGGGGCTTTAGCTCATTGGGTATTGAAGTATGAATACCGGTATTATCAGACAGAAAATGAGGCACTTAAAGATGCGTATTGCACACTTAAAACAAGGGGCGAAGATGAAAATATTGTCAACAGTCCTGTATTCAACCCACCCCCGGATTGCACATGGCGCATTCTCGAAATATGCAGCGACGACGAAACTCAAATCTTTTGGCAGGCTGGAGTAGATATGATTCCGCCACATCTGGATCACGACAGAGATGGAATCTTGAATCAGAACGATCAGGATTGGCATGAGTTCATGCAAAGGCACAATATAACTCAGGAGCAGTTTACTCAAGCCATAGATTCATGGTGGGAAGATCATTATCAGGATGAGTACGGCGACTACGACAATTTTTGGGACGAGTTTTACTTAGATGGCGGCGGCGAGGATGTCACAGATTTCTTGAATAATCTCTGGAATGATCTGGAAGATTTTTTCGATTCCATATTTGAAGGCGATAATCCTATGGATTATGATCCGGAAATAGCTTATTGCCCTTTTGATGATCCATTTCAAGGTAATGGTACTGATGATAGAATAGGATTCCGGGATGTGAGATGTAATTTTTATTACATACTCGATTGTGGATCCGGGAGTAGTAATTGGTGGCAATTTACAGACTGGATCATTTGCCCGAACTGTACGGAACAGGACATTGAAAACGAAAACCAATGGTTTTATATCCGGCTGAATGCTTATATTGATTATTACCGCTTAGACAATTACCGTGACTTGCTGCTGAGCATTACGGCCAATGTGCCTGTTCTTTTATCGGAAGATGAAGTTTTTCAACTGTTCAGTACTGCGTTTTTAGACCATTTTTTGGGCCAGCACCCATCTGTTTCTTTATCGGCAAGTGAAAGGACGTGGCTAATCGGGCGGCCGGGTGTAATTGGCGCCTTATGGGATCATTCAAATATTACCGGTCAGGGCGACGTATCCGAACAAAATTTACATGTTATTATCCAGTTGTGCGGGTCATTGGGATTGAATGAGGCAGAGGCAATTTGGCTGATTCAGGATGCACATTTGCATGGTGGTGAAAGCCCGGTAGGAGAAGAAATTGACGACTTGCTTGAAAATCACCAACATGATAATACTTCCAAAACCGCAAGTATCGCTTACCTCAATCTTGTTAGGCAGAATGATGCCGAAATAAACGAGTTCATTGAAGACTTTAAAACTGTCGATATTGGCGATCCACTTTGGGCTATTTTGAAAGAACTGCTGGCAGATGCATTTACAGAATTGCTCCAGGAACAATTAGCCGATCTCATTCCAGGGGGAAGCCTTGTTACAATAGGGCCTCTATTATTGGATAATCTTCAGCAAGGCAACATGCTGGATGCATTGTACAATCTCATTGATATTGTATTAAATGAAGCAGATATCATTTTACCTTGGGCAAAAGTGGCTTCTTTGGGGATTGCAGTTTATGATAAGTATAAGCTGTTAACCAAGGTATATAAGGGTTTTAAACAGTTGAAATCAGCAGGGCAGGAATCTGTTATGAAATTGTATGACAATTTAAAACAGCACTTAGGAGGACCCGGGGCTATTCTTAGAAAATGGAAATGGGATGGTGGGCAACAATCAATCTTAGAAGGAGTCAACCGGCAACAGTTTTTTGAGGATTTAAAGAATAGATTCAACATAACGGAGTTTTTTACATATCAAGGTAATCCAGTATTCAAACTGTACCAGATCCCTAATAACCCAAGTGGCGCAGCTGTTTATATCACGGCATATTCTACATCTGAAACAACAGACCCCAATACTGGCTTATCCTATCCCTTATCAATAAAGTTCTATATTGGGCCCGCTACTGTGCCTCCAAATGGAACAAATCCTAACAGCAGTCTTTTTAGTACGGTATTAATCATTCGATTGCGATGAATAGTCAACAACCATTTTTTTTTCACCACATCCTGAGCCAGGATGTGGTGAAAACCTTCCAAAAAATTGTTCAGGAAGGTTACCAGCTCAGACAAATTCAGGCATATTCCTCTAATGGCAATTTTGCGCTTGATTTATTTAAGCAATCAACTTCTCCGGATAGGCAGAGAGAACTGTCTGATTCGGGAATTTCAACGGAACAAGCTGTTTTGTATTTCTATAGATCGGGGAAAAAAAAAGAAGGAATCCTGTTGCGATGTAATATGGTTCGCCCCGAGGCGCCTCTGCCACAGGATATGCCCGAATTTATGAACCTCTACTGTTCTAATCCGCTCTTGATTGACACGCCCATACATTGGCGTGCTGATAGCGAATCCGAACTACAAAAAAACATCACGGCTACCCTCGAGGAATACGGAATCACTACTGGGGTGAATATCCCTGTGGGGGGCAAAATTTCCAACATTGAAATATTTGGGTTTAAACATCAGGGAATTATAAAAGCGATCGTTGATTCATGGGACGAAGAAGATGAAGAAAGACCCGTTCATGACGCAGACCTTGATGTAGATGCATTTCTGATTATCGAAATGCGCGATATTCAAACCAAATTGATCATCAGGCCTCCTTTTGCCTTACAGTTCCGGGAATTAAACGAACCTTATCCATTGGGCGAGCTTTATCCCTACCAAATACCTTACATTTCCAGGTATAGAGTGTATATGCAAGAATAAATAGCGCAATAGAATCCTATCGCCTTTCTGAAATACACTTTTAATTATTCGATTGCGATGAAATCAGAAAAATTATACACGATCCGCCACACTTTAACCCAAAGTGTGGCGGATGCGCTCCAAAAGGTAATCACTGATGGCTACCAACTCCGTACAATTTACCTGTTGACGAGGGGGCCTTTTACCAATCTGGAGAATAGCAATCTTAAAAAACCTTACGCTAAAGCCGATTGGAAATGGACTTCTGTCGACGCCGGCAGAATAGCGATTTATTTTGACAACAATAATCGTAGCAAGGGAATTTTGCTTACCTCAAGTATCATGGAGGAATATCCAAATCCGGACACTCCAATAAAGTATGGGTTTACGGATATTCAAGAGCCGGAGTATTTTGAAAAAAATGACCCCGGGGAATATTTAGAAACCCGTGCTTATGAGCAGCTTGAGGCGCAGTCAGATCATATCATCAGGATGGCTGTGGCTTCGGGGAAAATAGCGGCGATTACCATCTATAGCATTGTTCATCGTGGAAAGGTCAAAGCAATTGTTGACTCCTGGGATACGGAGGATGACGAAATACCTGAGTACAACATCGATTTTGATATAGATGGTTTTTTAACGTTTGAATGCCCTGACGAGAATCTAAAAATAGTCTGGTTTGGTCAGAAGTTATACATTGGACATTCGGGCGAAACCCCCGAGTTTGAAATAGACTATTATGGCATTTACTATGTGATCAAACAAGAAATAAAACCTGATCCATAATAATCATTTCTGCTTCAACTATTCAATTTGCCGAACAGGCATTTATGCCGCTGCTCGCCTATATCGGCAAGGTGCAAATTTCAAACCGGGGCGGCGAATGGGTGCTGTTGCACGACGAAGTGTGCGGACTGTGGATGCCGGATGTGCGCGAGCCGGATGGGGAAATGAAAATGTTGTACCACCCCCTCTGGGGCATACTGGATTCCCGGAATGAAGGCTATTACCGCTCACTGATGATTGTTCTGAACCACAGGGCTTCTATGCCGGAAAGTGATGATTGAGAAAGATTCAGCGCGGTATTAGCTGTGCGGATTGTGGTTTCGGTACGTTTAAATGAAGCACAGAGGGGCTGTGTAGTCTGCCTGGTAGTATCAGCCGAATTTCCGATTGATCAAAAAGCAAAGGGCAAATTGCCAATTTCCGGTCTAATGAACGGATTGCCAATTTGCCCACTTGCCTTTTGCCCTCTTCTTACTTAACCCCCGCTATTCAATGTACAAATCAAACTCCACCCGCCGGTTTTTCTCCCGGCCATCCTTATAGCGATTGTCGCCAATGGGCTGGCTTTCGCCGTAACCTGCATGCGACATGCGGCCTGCAGCAATGCCTTTTGAAACCAGGTAGTCATAGCAGGCTTTTGCGCGTTTTTCCGAGAGGGTTTGGTTGGCCGGGGCTTCCCCGATGCTGTCGGTATGACCATTGATACGCAGTTTGTGGGCCGGATTTCGCGTCAGGATGTCTACAATCCGATCCAGAACGGCGTAGGATTCTTTTTTCAGCGTTGCTTTGGCTGTTTCAAACTGCACCGCTTTCATGGCAAAAGTCAGCGTTTCCTGATCTTCTTTTTTGATTTCCGGACAACCTTTGTTGGAGGCAGGGCCAGCTACATTGGGGCAGCGGTCGTCTTTGTCCAAAACGCCATCGCCGTCTTTGTCCGGGCAGCCTTTGTACTGAAGCGGGCCTGGCGCAGTCGGACAATCGTCGTCGCGGTCGGCAATGCCATCGAGGTCGGTATCCGGGCAGCCTTTTGTTTCGCGGGTTCCTTTTTCAGTCGGGCAGGCGTCGTCTTTGTCGTCAATGCCATCGCCGTCTGCATCGCGGATGGGGCAACCTTTGTTGGAGGCCAGCCCTTTTTCAGTCGGACAGGCGTCGTCTTTATCCGGAACGCCGTCGCCGTCGCCATCGGGGCAACCCATAAATTCTTTCAATCCGGCAACCGTGGGGCATTGATCTTCCCCATCAGTGATGCCGTCGCCGTCGGTGTCGGGGCAGCCGTTGAAAGCCGCCAGGCCGGGCACATCGGGGCATAAGTCCTGAGCATCCTGGATGCCGTCGCCGTCGCGATCCGTCATGGCCGGTTTTTCATCATCATTGCCTTCGCCAAGCAGGATGAGGATGCCTGCGCCCAACTGAAGGTGGTCGCGGAGGTCTTCAAAGCCAAGACGGTATTCCGCTTTGGTCGTCAGATAAGTATGGCGGGCTACCCGAAAATCAAAACCGCCGCCAAGCGGCACCGCCAGGCGAAGACCGTCCAGATTTTCAGACATGCCGCTCACCCCGGCATAGAGGTAAGGGTTAATAAACTGGTTGGGTCTGAAATATTTCAGTTGCAGCAAAGCATCAAGTCCCATAGAAGGCACATTCTTGAAGCCGCCATTTTCGTTGGTCGGAAGATTGGCACGGTTGATGCGAAAAGGTACGGCCAGATTCAGAAAGCTATTCAGAGAGCGAACGTATTCGATTTCCATTCCTGAAGTAAAATCGTCTTCAAGAAAATCTTGCGTGATCGGATACTGGTAGTTAGGCAATACCACGCGCACTGCCAGTCCGTCTTTGGCGCCGGCGTATTGTGCAAATGAGAGTTGAGTGCTGCATAAAGCGATTAACAGGAAGAGGTAGCGTAGTTTTTTCATATGGAATGTATTGTATGGAAAGAAAATGATATTTATGGCTTATGACCGCTATCTTCTGCAATAGTAACTAATTTTGACCAGAAAAACAGAACAAAACCACGGTTTTACTCCCCCGGATATTGGGGAAAAATAGCAGACTACGAATGGATGAACTCAACAATTACATCAAATCTTATTTCCCGGTTCCACCTAAAGATCTGGAAGAAATTGCCAGCCGGTTTAAGCCTGTTTTATTAAAAAAAGACGCCTTTTTTTTGAAAGAGGACCAATATTGCGACCGGCTTGCATTTATCCGCTCCGGCCTCATGCGGATCTACCGTTATGCGGATGGGAAAGAAGTTACCCAGTGGATTTCCAGTGAAGGGTATTTCGTGACGGATTTGGCCAGCTTTGTCTTCAACACCCCCGGGCGCTGGAACATACAGGCGCTTACCGATTGCGAATTGTTCAGCATCGACCGCAAATCCTATGAAGGGCTGGGCGCTACCGTTTCCAAATGGGCCGAGTTGGATAAATTGTTCATCGCCCGTTGCTTTATCATGCTGGAAGAGCGCGTGTTCAGCCATTTGCACCTGAGTGCGGAAGCCCGGTATCAACGGTTGATGGAACAGAGCCCTGAACTTTTCAACCTTGTTCCTTTGCAATATTTAGCCTCCATGATGGGCATGACGCCCGAAACTTTAAGCAGAATTCGCTCCAAAATGATTTCTTGATTTATGTCAAGTACGCCTGTTTTGATTGTGCCGAGATTTGTGGGGTAAAAGGGTAGAGGGTATCAGGTAGAAGGTAGAAAGAGAATACCTGAAAGCAGTCTACCGCCTTTAAATTTAAAAAGGGTGGATGGTAGACGGAGCAGACTGCTCCATGAAAGCATCATGTCCCTCTTTCTACTTTCTACTTTAACCTTTACCCTTTAACCTTTACCTTTTAACCTTTCTATGATGGCAAAGAGAAAAACAGAAATTCGCACTTCCATTGACATCAATGCAACACCAGCACAGGTTTGGCGCATTTTAATGGATTTTGAAAATTATCCGACCTGGAATACTTTCATCAAAAGCATCACAGGAAAGGCAGAAAAAGGCGCCCGCCTTGCCGCTTTTATCGAACCACCGGGCGGAAAAGGCATGCAATTTAATCCAAAAGTACTGGCTGTGGAGCCGAATAAAGAGTTCCGTTGGCTGGGACATCTGTTCATTCCCGGATTATTTGATGGTGAACACATTTTTGAGTTAACGGACAATGGCAATGGCACGACGACCTTCGTGCAACGTGAGCGTTTTGGCGGTATTCTGGTTCCGTTGTTCAAAAAAATGCTGAATGACAATACCCGCCGTGGTTTTGAAGCGATGAATGCAGCGTTGAAGGCGAAAGCTGAAGTAATTTGAAAATTTGAAAATTCGGAAATGGGGTTTTGGGTGGATAAGAAAGAGAGGGGCTATCCTTTTGCTTCTTCACGAAGGTAGTGGATGAAATCTGTTTTTGGCGGATCTGTCAGACCGAGACTGCGCCCCATGGTAACCAGTTGACCACGGTGGAAAGTACCGTGGTTCATGCAGTGTTGAATGATCTCTCCGACTGGGGTAGAATAATGTTCTCCATTGAATTGCAGGTATTCACAAGCGGAAGAGAAATCTGCTTCCTCAAGTAAAAAAACATGGTCGCGGAATTTTTGTGAAGAGGTCATTAACCGCGTAAAGACTTCTTCTTCAGTTCCTTTAAAATGCGTGGATGGAAATTCTGTGATTTTGCGCTTGTTGAGTCTTTCCAGCCAAACCGTTTCTCCGTCACAAATGTGCAGCAATGTTTTTTCCAGGCTTGGAAAGCTTGACGGGATTTCCTGACGGAGCAGCGCAAGTGGTTTTTCGCGAAGCCAGGCCACCATTTTCGAATTGGCCCAAAGGTTGAATTCGGCATAATCTTTCAACAGCGAATCGAGTCTCATATCCATTAAGTTTGTTCTTAATACAAGGTTTTGTGCATTGTAAAAGCAGGCACGATACTGAACTCCACCCTCAATGGAAAAGATTTGATGAACTGCACCGAATGCCGGCAGTCGCCGCGAAACTGGAAAAACAATTGGTAAAAACCAGGGAGTAGTTCCGAAAAATCGATGAAAACGGTATTGCCGGAAACCTTCAGGTCGCTGAAAGCCCGTTCCCAAAGGGTTTCTTCACGTTGTACATCCCTTAAGGTAATGCGTCTTGGTTCCTGCGAAAATGGCGGCAGTTCTATTTGCAGGCCTTGCGCTTTGTGCCCGCCGACGTCAATCAGACTAACTTGTTCTTCTTTTAGGACCCCATAGGGTAGGGGCGCCGGTTCGGGCTGAAGGAGTTTGCCATAACCCGACTGGGCTTTGGTAACCCGAAGCGGTCCAGTGCGCAGGTCGACATCGTTAAATGCGGCTGGCGGACAAGGCCTGGTGCTGTCTGCGCGCAAGGTGGCGCTAAAGCCCCGGCCTGTATCCGGCAGAAAATACGTTTTTCGGCTGGTAAAACTCATCCGGTCACGGACACGATCGTCGTAATCCCAGTCATCTGGACCAGGTTGCGCTTCCGCCAGATCGAAGACCGTCCCGATTGGGTATTTGTAAACAGGTTCTGTCAGCACCAACCTGACCATTTCCATTAGAAGCTATTTTTCAGAAAGGTAGGCGATCAGTTTCAATAATTCGACTCTGTTTCCTGCTTTTTTTATGTAGGCGGGCAGGCGGCTGATCATCGTGCTGTTTTTTCGGATGGTATTGCTGTAAGGGTTGATGCCCCGCTCCCTGAGTTTGGCGGAGATGTAGTCGCGTAATTCCGTCAAATGTTCGTAGTTGTAAGCCCAGAACAACTCGCCACGGAATTCTTTTTGCAGCCAAAGCGGCAAGCCGAATACCTGATCTGTCATTTGGCCTTTATTCAGGTAGTGTTTGGTAATGCTGGCTTCGTACTCGCAGGTGTCGCCGCAGTGTTCACAGTGCATGGCCAGCTTTTTCCATGGCCCGGTCCATGGAGCGCTCCTGCGGAGTTGGGCGTGGCACTCGCGGCATTTCACAGATACGTAGGCCGTGGCTGCTCCATACCAATGGCCGGGCTGCTCCAGATGAAAACAAGCCGTGCATGTCAGCCGGCCCTCTGGATTGACAAAGGCTTTGCCATCACATTTCGGGCAATGCACCAGGAAATGACTGGCAAAAGACGAAAGAGCAGAGCCGGGATCGGAATAGCGGTTCATGGTGTTAGAAATAGCAATCACTTTGTCCAGTCTTCAATATTTATTCCTGTTATTCTATCAAAATGGGCTGAATTATTTGTCACCATTGTCAATCCCATCGCTACTGATGTTGAACCAATTAATAGGTCAAAATCGTCTGTTGGTTTGCCAGCTTTTCGCAATCTGGCTTTTTCTTTAGCATAGATATCAATCGCTTGGAAGATTGGAACGATTTGAATACCGGTTAGAAAGTTATCGAGTGCTTTTTGATTTTTTCCCGGATGGTTGCTGTTTTCGACTCCGAATTTTAACTCTGCATAGGTTATTTCTGAAATCAAACAATTATCTGGCTTTACAGAGTTAAACCTTTGGTCAAGGTCATAAAGCCCTTCCATATAGTATATGCAAATATTTGTATCAATTAAGTACCTTTTCACAGAGCTTCAATGTTTCTATTGAAAATACGTGAAGATCTTATACGCTCCACCAGCGCTTCCGCATCGTCTTTTTCGTCCCAGGCCCCAAATGCCTTTTGGAAATCAAGGTTGCTATCCTGGACATCTTGTTTGATGGATTGTGCCAGCTTTGAAATCAATTCAAGCTTGCTATTCGGACTCAAATGCTTCAAAAGCTCCACATATCCATCAGTAAGTTTATCATTCATGTCTTCTGTAATCATGGATAGAAGTTTTTTTCAAAGGTAAGGGAATTTTATATTTGAGTGCAACTCTTATCTAAAACGCAAATAGCTTCAGTTGATGTTATAGAACTGGAATGAATATACAGAGTTCCCCGTTAACATGATAGTGCAGGGAACTCCGTAATGTAAAATAGGGCAACAGGCAATTTACTTCGCCATCAAAGAAATGGCTGCACCTCCGCCTGCTGCTAATTTTAGATTGAGCGTATCGCCTTTTTTAACGGTAATTTTCCGGATGTTAACTGCCGTCGGATTTTTTTGCCAATGCGCGTCGGTTGCATCTTCATAAACCGTTGTCTCATAAGTTTTGTCGGCATCCAGGAAGTCGAGCTTCAGTGCGAATGTCCGGGCATTTTCGTCGGTAATGGATCCAATAAACCAGTTGTTGGAGCCTTTGGCCTTGCGTGCGTAAGTCACGTAATCGCCGATGGCCGCGTTGAGTACCTTTGTTTCTTCCCAATCTACAGCCACATCTTTGATGAACTGAAAAGCAGCCATGTTTTTTTCGTAATGTTCGGGCAGGTCTGCAGCCATCTGGAGCGGGGAATACATCGTTACGTATAAAGCCAGTTGTTTGGCCAGTGTCGTGTGCACCTGATTGGTATTGTTAGGGTCGGTTTTGTATTCCTTGAACTGGATGTTAAAAATGCCGGGGGTGTAATCCATCGGCCCGCCCAGCAAGCGCGTAAATGGCAGGATGGTTTCGTGTTCAGGAGGGTTGCCCTTGCTCCAGGCATTGAATTCGTTGCCACGGGCGGCCTCGCAAGCCATAAAATGGGGCCATGTGCGGTGCAGGCCGGTCGGGCGTACCGGTTCGTGGGCGTCCACCATGATTTTGTGCTCGGCTGTTTTTTCAAGCACACGCTGGTAGTGGTTGATCATCCACTGGCCGTCGTGCCATTCTCCTTTCGGAATGATTCGACCCACATAACCTGTTTTAATGGCGTTTAACCCAAGCGAATTCATCAGTTCGTATGCTTTTTCGTAATGCTTCTCATACCCAAGGGCCGAAGCCGATGTTTCGTGATGCACAATGATTGGCGCTCCTTTTTCGATGGAATACGCTGCCAAACCTTTCAGGTCGTAATCCGGATAAGGCGTTTGAAAATCAAAAACATCTTCTTTCCATTTGCCAAACCAATCTTCCCAACCGGTATTCCAGCCTTCCACCAAAACGCCGTTGAAACCATTTTGAGCTGCAAAATCAATATAGCGTTTGGTATTTTCTGTCGTGGCGCCGTGTCTGCCATGCGGCTGTGTGCCCATCATCGTTTGTCCGCTTTGCGAACCAGTGTAATCCCAGGTTGTTTTTCCGAGGTGTAATTCCCACCAGATACCCACATATTTCACGGGTTTGATCCAGCTCACATCTGCCAGCTTGCAGGGCTCATTCAGGTTCAGGATCAGCCGTGAAAGCAGCAAACCTGCCGCGTTTGGACTAATCAGGATCGTGCGCCAGGGGGTAGAAAAACCTGTTTCAACCACGGCTTTTCGCCAAAGGCCTGCACTTGGAATAAGGAAAGCCGTCAACTTTTTACTGGCGTTGTCCACCTTGAGCTGCATGGCCGGAAAATTGACCAGCGCTGCTTCGTGAATGGCGATGTGGACCCCCTCTTCTGTGCGCATGGCCATGGGTGTTTGTACCGCTTTATAGTCGGGGATAAACTGCGTGGAAATCGCCGTTTCATTGGCATAGCGAATGCCGTTGATTTTTGAAATTTTGGTCGTAGAATAATCGTGTTCGTTCGAATCCCAGTCACCCGGTTGCCACCAGGCAGTGTGGTCGCCAGTCATCTGAAATTCCGATAGTTCTTCCTGAACGGTCAGTGTTTCTGATTTATCGCCAATTTTGGGGAATACATACCGGAATCCCACGCCATCGTTGAAGACCCTGAAAATGATGTTCATCTGGCCGTCCTTATTCTGGAGGTTGACCGTCAATTCGTTGTAGTGGTTCCTGATTTTGGACTCTTCGCCCCAGACGGTTTCCCAGGTTTCATCGAAGCTGCTTGTTTTGGAGTCTTTGAGTTCGAATCCCTTTGCGTAATTGCGCCCTTCCAGATAGAATCCCATTTTTGAGGCGCCGACGATCGGTTTGCCATTAAAAGTAACCGCATAAAAAGCCTGCCCGCTTGTGGAAAGGCTAAAGGTCAGTTTAATTTTGCCGGAAGGCGAAGCAACAACCGTTTGAGACCAGGTGCTGCCGAGGTTTGTCAGCAGAAAAGTAATCAGGAAGGCGTATCGAATCACATTGATGGATTTTATGTTATTCACAATTATTTGACGGGTAAGGTACAATTTACCCGGTGGCTAAGCTCGATTTTTTTGTTTAAAACTAAGTGCTGTTTTGCGAAAAATTTCAATCATAATCGTGATGGGATGCCATTTTATCACCCGTTTTAAGTTGGCTATGCCAGGTATTGCCGCACCTTTAAAGGGGGAAATTTTTTTTCTCATAAATTGTATAATCAGGCTGACAGATTTATCTTTAGCATCAGGATTTGTCATCCTTCGCCCGCTCTTCTGAAACGGTATTCCATTATCATTTACATTATTCTAAACCCATTATTATGGAAATTCTGGAAATCGTCATTGGCCTGATTTTTATTTTTCTCCTGATCAGTTTATTGGCTACCACCATTCAGGAATTGCTGGCTTCTCTGGTATCATTGCGCGGTAAAATGTTGTTAAAAGCCATTTTAAAGCTATTAGAAGTGGAAAATCTGGCTGAAACCGATGACGATGTCACGAGAAAAAAAATCATAGAGGAGTACAAAAACAAGATCATCAACAGTAAAGTCTACAAAAAATATGGATCTAAATTTTTGTGGGTAAATCAATTGCCTTCCTATCTTTCTGCTGAACAGGTAACGGGACTTATTCAGGATTTGCTGATAAATGAAGCAGACAGTCCGGTGTCCGGAGAAACAACCGAGCGTGGCCTTGATGCTCCTGTTTCCCCTCCTTCCACCGCTGCAAAACTTATGGATGGCATGCATCAAAATGACCTGAAAAAGCATTTAAATGTCATTTGCGATTATCCCCAAAATGACCCTTCCGTTGGCACCCGTTCACTGGATTATACATCTACGCCGGAAGAAGAAGAAAAGAAAAAAGAAAAAGCCAAAGCGGCTTTTAAAGTACACTACGATGAGATCATGGATCGTGCGACAGACTGGTATAAACGCAGCGTACACATCTCCTTAATAGCGATTGGCCTTACGACTGCCATCGCTTTTGATGCGGATACGTTCAAAATTTTCAACAGCCTCACTGCCAACCCGGACGACCGTCAGGAATTGATGCAACTGGCAGAGTCTTTTGTTTCCAACAACAAACTGGAAAGCTACACTGCCGCCCCCATGGATTCCACGGCGACCGATTCTGCTAAAATTGTCCGGGTAACCGAACTGCGTGGGCTGGTGGATTCCATCCTGTACAATGAAATCAAAAAAGTGCCTGCTCCTCTGGGGTTGGGGTGGAATGAGTCCTATAAAGAACAACAGGCTGCCGCTGCATCAAATGGACGCGCGCCGTGGCTGTTTTTCCTCATCAAACTTTTTGGTTGGATCGTTACCGCGTTGGCGGTTTCACTGGGCGCGCCATTCTGGTTTGACCTCTTACAGAAAGTGATCAATATCCGCAATGCAGGGGTAAGGCCACAGAGTGGCAGTGAACAACGGCAGGGGATGACGGGGGGAAGTAATTAACAAGACGGTTCTTGCACATCAGGCGTACAAATATTCGAGGTGCGCTGCATCCGTGAGGAAAATGACAAGAGACATCCAAAAATTCGGGATGTCTCTTGTTGTTATTAGATGAATGACTCCCTTTACTCCCGCAGCACTTTCTCCACCACATTCCCAACCTTCACAAAATACACGCCTGCCGGAAATTCATGTAAATCGAGGATTAACTTACCCTGTATGGTTCGTCGCAGCATGCTTTGCCCGGTCACATAGAGTAATTCCAATGGCACTTCTTCACTGAAGTTGGTTTCTATTGTGATTTGGTCTTTAGTCGGGTTCGGGTAAACGTGCAAATCGATTACAGCCAGCTCCGGATTCTCCGTTCCTGTCACGCCTTCGTTGTTTGCATTAAACGTCGGCGCCTGGATCACAAAGTCGCCCGTACCATTCGGAATGCGCGCATAACCCATATCGGTTTGTTGTACAGGGAATTCAATTTCCTGAAGGATGGTCGTATCCGGTCGCACCAGATACAGGTTTTCGCCTCCGGCGGAAAGTTTGAAATTGGCGTGCAAGCCTTCCTGCATCCCATTTTCATCCGCCCATACAATCAAATAACCCTTGCCGGGAATGATGGTACCGGTCGGAACCTCCCACTTGGGAATGTTGTTTGGGTTGTCGCTGAGGAACCAGCCGCCGAGGTCAACTGCTTCTTCGCCGTTGTTGTACAACTCGATCCAGTCGTCAAATTCTCCATCCTGATCGGCAGCGGTAGTTGTGTTGGAAGCCATAAATTCATTGATGGCAATCTCTGAGCTTCCGCTAAGGTCTGCCTGGACGCGGTATACAAAAACGTCGTGTTCTGCCCCTTTCGGCGAATAGCTTACAGAACGGGCTGTGTTGGCGCTCACTGCCTCGATGTAATACCGCACATAGGTACCGCCGGGATAACCGGGGATGCTGGCGCCGTAAACGCCATCACCTGCTTCGCCGTCTCCATGGTTGCCGTCGTCAAACATGAGGGTACGCTCAAAATTCCCGACCAATCCGGTCCCATAATACAGGCGAACACCGAAGATGCCTCCAGCCGCACTTACTTCTGCCGTCACGGTAACCGCCTGATTGCTGAGCGGCGGCGAAAAGGCCTGCCCATTGCTGTAATAAGCCACTTCGCCGACTACCGGCGCCGGGGTGTTCACCTCCGCATTGTTGAGCAGATAGGTCCGTCGAACCGACATAAATTCTTTAAGTTCCTCCACCTGGGCAAGAAACTGATTGTAAGTGTATATTTTTTTGGGATCTGCATTGACTTCCGCATCGATGAAATCGGCGTAAGTATCAATGAGGCTGTCAACATAGGTCAGGTCAAAACTTTCTTCGATGATTGTACGCACGTGGGCCAGATATCGCTGACGCAGGGCCGGCACCGGAAACATTTTATTCATCAACGCGAACCTCGCATCGTTCTGCCGGTAAAAAGGCGACCAGGTACTTGCAAGATTCAGGTCCATGCAGGTGTTGCCATCGTATTCCAGCGGGGTCATGCGTCCCGTTTCCGGTTCCCAGTACAGGAAATAGTCCATCCCCCCTTTCCAGACATAGCTGTCGTCGTCTGTAAACAGGATTTCGTGGGCCAGATACCAAAGCGTCCGGTCGATGTCCAGATATTGTTTAAGCGAATCCTCAAGCGCGGCAGCCGGGGTATTGGCTAAGGCATTGCACACATTCACCAAATCTTCCCAGGGATGGTCTTTACTGGTTTTTTTGAGGGTATAGTGGGATTTGTACAAGGTCGTATCCGTTCCCAGAAAATTGAGTGAAGATGTGCCGGCGCCAAAAGGGTTGCCGCCTCCAGGGCCGCCTCCGGTAGTCCGCTCTGCACGCCAGCGGGTGCCGTCACCGGAAAAGAACCACTCCTTCAGGTATTCACCGCTCAGGTTTTGAATGTTGCCATAAAGCCCCCAGTTTTCTCCGTTCAGAGTCAGGTGAATGAAATTGCCTTTAGCACTTGGGATGTGTTTGCGGCTCAGGTGGAGGTAGATTACCTCCCGCAGGAAGGATGCGTCGAGGAAGCAATTGTTAAAATTCAGGGATTCGTATCCCATCAGATCCTGACCGTTTTGCACATAATCCATCGATAAAGCAAAGGATTTTTTCGTGGTACTGTTCATGGAGTAGGAAGTCTGCCCTTTAAAGCGAACCCCGACACTGTCGTATGAAACCCCATCCATGGTTAATGTTGCAGGGATTTCGGTTTTTGAAGCGTAATTGTTGGTCATTAATTGCCAGTAATTGGGCTGCGAAAATTGGAGGTTGATGCTTCGAATGAGTGATTCGTCATAAAAACCCTGGCTGGCGTTGCCTCCGGTAACCAGTCTGCGGCCATCGGCACTAAAATGCATTTCAGAGGGCAGGCTTTGCGCGCTCACCCATTGAACTGAAGCCAACAAAGCAACAAGCAGGAAGATAAAAGCTCTTTTCATAACTGTTTTTTGTCTGTATTGATTGAGATAAACTACGAGGTATGATTTCAGATCCAGGAGAAGCCTTAAAAGTTTAACTCCTTTGGATTTAAAATCACAGTAATATTAATCGTTTGGTGCTTTTATGAGCAAAAGGGTTGTTTGATTAGGTAAATACAAAGCAGATTTGTCGGGTATCCGTCGGATTGGCACCCGAAAACCGAAATTTGGAGGCTTTGTTCCGGACAAAAAAAAGACAGACCTTTCAGACACAAGAGGTCTGAAAGGTCTGTTTAATGGTATACGAACTACTTCTCTTTGATCAGCGATTTTGGTTTTCGCTGGTTAGATTAGTTTAAACCTAATTCGATTACTGCTTCGCTACGAGGCTCACATTCAGGTCAAATTCATCGTAAATGGTCTTGTCGCCAAGGCTGTCGAAAAAGCTTCCTGAGCCATAACGTACATCAAATTCAGAGCGGTCAATGACGATTTTGCCGGTAGCTTTCACCATATTTTCAGATGGAGCTACGTTGGCATTGAACTTGATTTCTTTCGTAGTAGATTTGATCGTCAGGTTGCCCACAATTTTGTAGTTACCTTTCGTATCTGTCGGGATGGCACGCGTAATAACAAACTTAGCCGTTGGGTAAGTTGCTACGCCAAAGAAGTCGTCTGACTTAAGGTGGCCTACCAGTCTGTCGCCGGCGCCGTCTGTACAAACAATCGAATTCATGTCGATTTCAAAACTTCCGCCGGTCAGTTTGCCGCCTTCAATAGCCAGTTTGCCTGACTTCACTTTCACATTGCCGGTGTGCGATCCGGTTACTTTGTAGCCATTCCATACGATGTTGCTGGATGTTACATCCACATTGTAATTGGTAGAAACGAGCGCGAATGACATGGCGGCCAAAGCCAAAACCGGAAGGACAAAAAGTTTTTTCATGTTACTAAAGTTTATTTGTTAATTAATGGATTACGAAATTGTTGATTTGTTTATGTGGTTGTTTTTAGAATTGTTGATTTGTTTATCTGGTTATTTGTTTATCTGGAAATGGCATCCACAAATAAACAAATCCACAAATAAACCAATCAACCAAGAATCACACTCCGCATCGAAATAGACCCCAAATCAAAAGTTTCATTGAAAAACTGAAGGTTATCCGTTTTATCCTGCAAACCCAATACGTACATCAATGGTAAATAATGGTCGTTGGTCGGATGAGCCATTCGTGCCAATTGACCCGCTTGCTGATAGTTAACAAGCGATTGGTGGTCCTGGTTTTCAATTTTTTCCTTTACAAAGGCGTCAAATTCCAATGCCCAGTCTGGTGATGCTCCGTTTGGCGCAATAGCGCGCAGGTTGTGCACCACATTCCCGCTACCTATGATCAGGACGCCTTTACTGCGTAAAAAAGACAGTTCACGCGCCAGATCATAGTGGTATTGCGGGGGCTTATAATAATCGATACTCATTTGAAAAACAGGGATCTGCGCTTCCGGAAACATTGGCTTCAGGACGCTCCATGTACCGTGATCAAGGCCCCAGTCGTAACTTTCGTGAACCGGTGTTGATTTCACACCTTCCACCACCATTTTGGCATAGTCCACGGCGCCAGGAGCCGGATATTGCTGTTGAAACAGCTCGTCCGGAAAACCTCCGAAATCGTGAATCGTTTCGGGATGTTCGTTCATCGAAACATGGGTGCCGCGGGTAAGCCAATGCGCAGAAATCGACAGTATGGCTTTGGGTGGCGGTAGTTTTTGCCCCAATTCCACCCAGCTTTTGTGCCATTGGTTGTCTGTAATGGCATTCATCGGGTTACCATGGCCGATAAACAGAACAGGCATGCAATCGCCAGATTCCAGTGTATTTGCCAATTGTCCGAAGTCCTTGAGTTTCATTGCTGCAAAAGCAAGTGGCAGCGCTGCCGTAAGTTTTAAAAATGATTTTCGATTCATAAACAAGTGCCTAGCCTGCTTGTTGCGTCAGCTCTATGAATGCTTCAATTTTTACTTCTTCACCAACAGTAAGGCCGCCGGCTTCGGTAATGGCATTCCACTTCAGGCCGAAATCAGTGCGGTTGATTTTTCCACTCAGCTCAAAACCTGCTTTGATGTTGCCCCATGGATCTTTGTGGGTACCATTGAATTCAACAGCAAGTTTAACAGGATTGGTAACGCCGCGGATGGCAAGATTGCCGTTTAATTCGTAGTCCTTGCCGCTGATTTGCCGGAAAGAGCTGGATTCGAAGCGCATTACAGGGAACTGCTCTGCATCGAAAAAATCTGCACTTTTTAAATGCTCATCACGATGCTCATTGCCCGTTGTGATGGAAGCCGTTTGTGCTTCGAATGTGATGTAGGCATCCTGAAAATCTTCGTTCTCAGATTCGACAGTTGCTGAAAAATCCGTGAATTTACCTGTCACTGTACTGATCATCAGGTGTTTAACTTTGAAATTGATTTCGCTGTGCGCTAAATCTATTGCCCATTGGCTGGCTACTGCTTGTGCTTGCATGATTTTGTGATTTTTTTATTAGTATCAAAAAATTGATGCTGCAAAGATACCGGCATGGGAATCCGCCGACCAATAAGGCAGGTTAAGAAATAACATTGATGTAGATCAAGATTTTTGGCGTTCGTTGCGCATAGATCCTTCTTTTCTGAGGCGGCTCAGGCTCTCCGGAGTAATGCCGAGATAAGAGGCAATGTGATGATTTGCAACGCGTTGTACGATTTGAGGATAGCGTTCCATAAATTCAATGTAGCGGTCATAAGCAGGCTGACTCATCACAGAAAGCAGACGATTTTGGGTGGCTACCAATGATTTTTGGATGATGATGCGGAAGAAACGCTCAAATTTTGGCAATTCAACATACAGGCGCTCCTGGTCATCGTAGCCAATTTGAAGTACTTCACAATTTTCCATGCACTCTATGTTCAGTCTTGCCGGGGTTTGGGTTGAAAGCGCTGCCATGTCGCCAACCCACCAGTCTTCCAATGCGAACTGGATGACGTGCTCTTTGCCGGAATCATCCACTTTGAACGCCCTGACGCACCCTTTTACGACATAGTAGGAGTGTTTTGTGTAATCGCCTTCCTGCACCAAAAATTGGCGCTTGAGCAATTTTCGACTGCTCAAAAACGTCATGAAATGGCTGAATTCTGCATCGCTTAGCTCAATGTGGCGTTCTATGTTTTTACGGATGTCGCCGCGCATGTTTGTTGATGTTGCAATTGAAGATTGTGGCTATAGTTGCCGGTTTCGTAAAATGTAACACTCCTTATACCAAAAGGGTTGTTTTCACAAATTTGCAGGCAAGTCAGCTAACAAAAATTAGAATGATTATCTTCGCACCCGCATTTTGGACTGTTTGGTTAATTACTGCCTGTTTTTAACGGCCTATACACTAAAAGGACAGACAATAGTGCATCTAACATCTAAAATCTGACGTCTAACATCTAATATCTAACATCTGACATCTAACATCTGATATGGGACGCGCATTTGAATATCGTAAAGACCGCAAGATGAAGCGCTGGTCGGGAATGGCAAAAGCTTTTACCCGCATCGGCCGGGAAATAGCCATCGCAGTAAAAGAAGGCGGCGGTGATCCCAACTACAATGCCCGCCTTCGTATGGCCATCCAGAACGCGAAGGCCGTCAATATGCCAAAAGCCAACGTGGAAAATGCCATTAAAAAAGCAACTTCCAAAGATGCAGAGGACTACGATGAAGTACTGTATGAAGGTTATGCACCGCACGGAATTGCTCTGATGGTAGAGACGGCAACGAACAACATCAACCGTACCGTTGCCAACGTCCGGCATATTTTTTCAAAATACGGCGGTAGCCTGGGCACTTCGGGTTCTGTTGAATTCATGTTTCAGCACCGCGGCGTCATTAAAATCAATGCAGAAGGCATCGATCTGGAAGAATTGGAACTGGAACTGATCGATTTTGGCCTGGAAGAAATTCTCGAAGACGAAGATGGCTTGTTGGCTTTGTACACCAGCTTTGTTAATTTCGGCTCTTTACAAAAGGCGCTGGAAGAGCGCAACATTGAAGTGCAGAATGCCGAGGCAATCCGGATTCCGGTGCACGCGAAAAAACTTGATGATGCGCAGGCGGATGAGGTGATTCGTTTGATTGAAAAAATGGAAGAAGATGATGATGTGCTCAATGTGTTCCACAATATGGACATGAGCGAATAAGTAGTGTCCACAAATTAAGACATACTATGGAGTTGACAATTTATCAGGTAGACGCTTTCACGGATCGTTTGTTCAGCGGCAACCCGGCTGCGATCTGCCCTTTGCAGGAGTGGCTTCCGGATGAATTGCTTCAGGCCATTGCACATGAAAACAACCTTTCGGAAACGGCCTATTTTGTGCCCGAATCCAATGGGTTTCGACTTCGGTGGTTCACGCCAACCACCGAAGTCAAATTATGCGGGCATGCAACGTTGGCTACTTCGCACGTGTTGTACAACCACCTCGGCTATCAGGCAGATCAGGTTGTTTTCCATACTTTAAGCGGGCAGCTTACGGTTCAACGCACCCCGGAAGGGTATATGATGAATTTCCCAACGGACACACTCCGACATGTATCTGCCCCGCTGGCTTTGATTGTTGCCCTTGGCATTACGCCCGTCAAAGTATTCCTTGGCCGCGAAGATTACCTTGCCGTGCTTGAAAATCGCCAGCAAATTGCAGCGCTTAAACCCGATTTTGCTGCCATGCGGCGCCTTCAGGGGCGTGGCGTTATCGTTACTGCGCCTTGTGACGACAACAGCGCTGATTTTATTTCACGCTGTTTTTATCCGAATGCCGGCATCGATGAGGACCCTGTTACCGGATCTGCGCATACCACCATGGCGCCTTACTGGTCTGATCGACTAGGTAAGCAGGAATTGTTTGCCCGGCAAATTTCCCGCCGTGGGGGCTCTCTGAAATGCCGCATGCAGAACGATCGGGTCGAACTCATCGGCCAGGCCGTCACCTATATGATCGGTAACGCCCACCTGGAAAACCTCTGATGTCTCATGTTTAACTGGTGGTTTGTGGAACAACCCGGTTAAATCGCAGCATCCGCTGGCGCAGCACTGTGAAACCGATCGCGGCCGCAGCACAACACGCCATCAAAACATGCCATAAGGTCGAATAACCAAAGGCTTCGACGATCTTCAATCCAATGACCGGAGCGAGCACATGGGCGGCCGAAAAAGCCATGCCATACAAAGCCATATATTGCCCCCTGTTTTCAGGCCGGGAACGGGAAACGGCAAACGAATTGGTAAACGGCAGATTCAGGATTTCTCCAAACGTGATCACAATCATGGAAAATACCGCCAGAGGCATGGCATGCGGGAAAAAATTAAAGACCCAGAAGGACATGCCGATCAGTAACGAGCCAATCCGGATGATGCGCAGTGGCGCCTGTCTGGGTTCCAGTGTAAACACAATGGGCATTTCCAGTGCAGCAATGAGCAGGCCGTTGAGCGCAAGCAGCCAGCCGATCTGTGTTTCTCCGAGTAAAAAATCCTCTTTCAGAAAAACAGGCAAGGTAGCAAACAGCTGCATAAACGCGAATGCTGAAAGCAGCGTCAATACAATGAACCAAAGAAAATATTTATCCCGGTAAGCAGAATTGGCCAGAGGCACATCCTGTTCAGGGTGCACTTCATGAGTAGCTTCTTTTTTCTCTGTCAGAAAAATCCGCATCAACACGGCTGCAGCGATACACGTGAGGCCGTCGACCCAAAAAAGCCAGCTGTATCCTTTCAGGCCTGCCAGAATCCCGCCAACTGCCGGGCCAACTGCAAATCCAAGATTCACGGCAAGGCGCAAAAGCGAAAAAGAACGGGTTCTGTTTGCCACTACACTGTAAAATGAAGCTGCCGAAATATTCGCAGGTCTGAAAGCATCCGCAATCAGGCTCAGTACAAAAACCGAAATACAGAGCCATTCGAATTGGTGGACATGAGCCATCAAAATGAAGACAATGCCGCTTCCAATGAGCGTCCAGAACATCACCCGGTAGTACCCAATGCGGTCTGTCAGATAGCCGCCGAGGTAAGTGCCGAGTATAGACCCCATGCCAAAACACCCCATGACAATGCCCGCTTTCCCTTTGCTGAAATTTAACTCCTGCGTCAGATAAACCGTCATAAAAGGCAGAACCATTGTTCCACTGCGGTTGATAAAGGAAACAAAAGCCAGGAGCCAGATGTCTCTGGACAAGCCACTGAATGATTTTTGATAAAGGCTGATAAGGTGTTTAAAAAGCGCCATTTCGGGTGTGTTTTGCGAAACAAACAGCACAACAGACTCAAAAAGTTCAGTCTGTGGATAAAAGGCTTAAATAGAAGCGCATTCAGGAGCTTGATAAACTTTCAAATGGCAGGCGACCGGAGGAGTGGAGTACTTGCTTTTGGCTGGAATGGTATTGGTTAAAGGGTAAAATTGATCACATTCAAAGAAAACGGAGATTGATGGCTTCAGACTTGCCTAATGCGTTCTACCACTATCCCCTTTACTTTAACCTTTAACCCTTACCCTTTAACCTTTCACTTTAACCTTGTTATCTGATTCGGAAAATTAATCTTTCGAGCCTGTCAGGTCTTCAATGCTTGCCTGAGGTGCGGTCGTCTTCACAGATTGGATGCCATTTTCCATGGTCGCTTTGGAAGCGTACATCTGGCTGGATCCGATGACCTGCTTGTTAGCTGCGAGCAAATTGAAGTGCATTTTTCCGTTTGAGGCTTCTTTGCGCTCGAAATTGGCATCGTTGCTGGCATTTGCCTTTACCGACTCAACACCGTTTTTGCAACTTGCTTTACTGGCATAAGCCTGGCTGGAAAGAATGATCTGGCCATTGCCTGCTTTCAGCCGGAAGTAAAACTTGTCGCTCGCTTCGCTTTGAAATATTTCAAACTTCATCCTGAAAAAGTTTTTAATGATGAATAATAAGACGATTGATTATTGACACAAAATGACAGAAAAGTATCACATGCGTCCATTTTTTTTTTCGACGCATAAAACCGGATAGTCTGTCTGCCATGCTGTAAAAAGCGTCGCATAAAATTAGCTAAAGGTCGAAGAATCGCAAATATTTTATGTGCGTATTGTGTTTTGCCTGTATTTTTGTAAAAAAAACTACCCATATGAAACACCTCGTAACTGTTATTTCCGCCTTGCTTTTTTGTAGCCTGCTCTCTGCTCAGGAAGAGGAACCGATGGAATCCTGGCATGCTTTCCTCAATGGTAATTTTCAATTGGGCATTCCGCAACAGGGGTTTAAAGAAAATCTTGACCAGGTAGGAATTGGCGGAGGCGGTTTGATCCTTTTTCAGCTGGGGAAAATGCCCTTGTATGCCGGCGCAGAATTTTCCGCCATGTCTTACGACCGCGAAACGGCAGATTATGCTGTAAATGTCGGCGGTTTTATCAAAGGATACGAACTCCGGACCAGCAACAGCATCTTTTTGATGCACGGCATGTTTCGGGTACAACCTAATATCAACGGTCCAATCCGGCCATATATAGACGGCATGATGGGTACCAAAAACCTGTATACCCGTACCCGACTCACAGAAAAAGACAACAACGGGAACACGATTGAGGATTCTGAAGACAGTCGGGTAGAACGCGGGGATTGGGCTTTTAGTTATGGGGCTGCTTTGGGCATCCAATTTGACGTTTCCAGATCCCAGGGGATTTATTTGGATCTGCGCTGCGCCTATCTTCCCGGAGGCAACGCCAGTTACCTGGTACGAAAGCCAGGCGAAAATGTCAATTACGACGACCCTATTGATGCCTTTGAAGAAAAATCATCTCCCACTACGCTGCTAATGCCACAGATCGGCCTGACTTTTTTGTTGAGCAATTTTTCGAATGGGGAATATTGATCGTTCTGTTATCGGAAGGTACGATTCGCATAAGTCATGCCGGGGGTGCCGCTTTGGGCAAATTCAACCGGATTAAAGCATACCCTGAAACTGCTGATAAGGGAGTAAAATAATTATGTTGATAATTTCCCCGCCTCCCGTATCTCTGAAAACCTTAGCTTTGCGTTCTTATCCACAGAACTTTCACCCTCTTTATGAAGTGGCAACAGCAGGTTAAAGTAGCATCAACCAAAATACGCGCAGCTTGGAATTATATCTGGACGCCATGGCGGCGTTTCGCACAGAAGTGGCCGCGCCTGTCTAAGTGGATTGCCTGGCCAACACGCGTATTCAGCGCCTTGCTGGGTTTGTTGATTTTGTGCTGGATCGGTATTGCATTCACGGTTCCAAGCGTCCGGGAGTTGCGTGATGTGCAAACTCAGATTGCTTCTGAAATCTATTCTGAAGACGGGGTATTGCTGGGCCGTTATTTCAATCAATATCGCACCGTTGTTCAGTACGAAGACATCCCCAAACACACCATTCTGGCCCTGGTTGCCACAGAAGACGAACGCTATTTTAAACACAAAGGGATTGACTACCGCAGTTGGGGCCGGGTCTTTTACCGCACCATCCTGCGGCGCGACGATTCTGGAGGCGGAGGCAGTACCATTAGCCAGCAATTGGCCAAAAACCTTTTTCCCCGCAAAGCATACTGGTTTTTTTCCCTGCCCATCAACAAAATCAGTGAAATCATAACGGCGCGCCGCCTCGAACGTGCTTACAACAAGGAACAACTGCTGGCCTTATACCTCAATACGGTTCCGTTTAGTGAAAATATTTACGGACTGGATGTTGCTTCCCGGCGATTTTTCAACAAAGCGCCAGCGGAACTTACCGTAGAAGAGGGAGCCACGCTGATCGGCACCCTGAAAGCCACCTCCACGTACAACCCGGTAAAAGCGCCCGATCGAACCAGGCAGCGCCGGAATGTGGTGCTGGCGCAAATGCAGAAAAACAACTACCTGAGCAAAGCCGTCTGCGATTCTTTGCAACAACTGCCACTGGTGACCAATTACAACCCCGTTGTCAACAATCAGGGGGTTGCGCCCCATTACCGGGAATTTGTGCGCCAGGAAGCCCTGCAATTGTTGTCTGAAATGCGCAAACCCAATGGGGAACCCTATGATCTGTATACGGATGGATTAAAAATTTATACGACCCTGAACTCTGACATTCAGCGCATTGCGGAAGAAGCGGTCACCGAACACATGAGTAAACTCCAGGAAACTTTTGACAAACACTGGCGTGGACAAAAACCCTGGGGCGACGATGCCGTCATAGATCAGGCCATGCGGGCTTCGAAACGCTACAAGCAATATGTTGAAGAGGGCTTAAGCGAAGCGGCCATCAAGGCCAGGTTTGAGGAAAAAATCCCCATGACCATTTTTAGCTGGAAAGGGGATACCGAGGTGGAAATGAGTCCGCTCGACTCGATTCGCTATCATTTTGCCCTGCTTCAGGTTGGGTTTATGGCCATGGAACCTTACACCGGGTACATTCGGGCCTGGGTTGGCGGCATCGACTACGACCATTTTCAATACGACCACGTTCGGTCACAGCGTCAAACCGGTTCTGTTTACAAACCCATTGTTTATGCACAGGCTTTGCGCAGCGGCATCCCTCCCTGCGAACAACTGCCCAGCCGCCTGATCGTTTATCACGAATACGCCAAGGGAGAATGGGCCATCAAGGATCCACGCCGGGAAGATCCCGATCCGCACATTAGTCCGGAAGGGATCGATGAAGACGATTGGGTGCCGCAAAATGCGGATGGCAAATACGGCAGCACCTTTTCCATGCAGGGGGCGCTGACCAATTCAGTAAATACGATATCGGTTTCTCTCATCATGCGAACGGGCGTACAACCGGTTATTGAGCTTTCACGACGGATGGGCATTACAGGGAAAATCCCGGAAGAACCCTCCATTGCCTTAGGCACTGCTGAAGTATCGCTATACGAAATGGTAGGCGCTTTCAGCGTCTTTGCCAGCCGGGGCAGAAAAACCAAACCCATCGCCATCAGCCGCATCGAAACGCACGACGGAAAAATTCTGGCCCGCTTCGACCAGGGGCAACCCGAGCAAATATTGACGGAAACTCAGGCAGATATGGTCACGCACATGCTGCAGTCAGTTGCCTCTTATGGCACTGCCAGTCGCCTGAAGTGGAAATACGGGCTTTACAATTATGCCATTGCCGGGAAAACGGGCACGACCCAGAACCAGGCCGATGGCTGGTTTATCGGCTTTACGCCAAATCTGGTAGCTGGCGCCTGGGTCGGTGGCGATTCACCATTGGTGCGCTTCCGCAATTTTGAAAACGGACAGGGCGCTGCAACGGCCTTGCCGGTTTGGGGGATTTTCATGAAAAAATTGCTCGAAGATCCGGCTTTCGCCGCCTGGAAAGATTCAAAATTCCCGCCGCTTCCGCCTGAAATAGAACGGGAAATGGCCTGTACCATGCGGATACCCTCGGCAGAGGAGCTGCTGGCTGATTCGCTTGCTGCGGATAGTCTGCTGCAGCTTGAATTCCCGGTTCAGGATTCGACAAATACGTTTTTTTGATGGATAGAGGAACCCAGGTGAGGACTTGACTTGAAGTCAAACCCTCGCTTAGCCCTTCCTTCATCATTGCTTATTGCTTCGGCAATATCTCCGTCTTCTCGCCAAAATACTGCACAAAACGCTGCATATCCGCGGCAAGCGCCTGGTTTTGCGTCGCTTTGAAATAGGTGTCCGCCATGGCGCGAAGGGTTTGAAAAAAGAAGCGGTCCATTTCAACCACCTGCATCTCTTTGGTCCAGAGGTCAATTTTCAGCGTGTCCTTGGTTGTTTCGTCAAACACGGAAAGCAACATGGCTTTGCAGGGCTGATTTTCTTTGCCATCGGCCTGCCACTCTAATTTTTCCGGCAATCCTGCTTCGTCTAAGCCGACGCTTATGTTGATTTGGGCTGTTTTTGTAACACTCATGGCTTTTGTTAGATGTGAGATTTTAGACGTTAGATATTAGATGTTAGATAGTGTCTGTTCTTTTGAGTTCGAGGACAAGGCATGCGAAGGCCCAAAAAATAGAAGTTTACTCGTGTAAATGACTGTTTTTTGGGCCGAGTGTAACGCTGTAATCGGACTACCCGCCTGCCGGCCGGCCCGCCTACCGGAGGGCAGGCAGTTAAAGACAGACATTAGATCAGGAGGTGTGCATGACTTCAAACTGCAATTTAGCCAGCGCATTGTATGCGCCGTCCTCCCTTGAAGAAAGTTCATCGTGCGTACCTTTTTCAATGATGCGGCCGCCGTCAAGCACATAAATGCAGTCCACATCGCGTATGGTGGCGAGGCGGTGCGCAATGATGATGGAGGTGCGTCCTTTCATCAGTTTGTGCAACGCATCCTGAACCACCCGTTCCGATTCCGCATCCAGTGAGGACGTCGCTTCGTCCAGCAGCAAAACGGCCGGGTCTTTTAATATGGCCCGGGCGATGGCAATGCGTTGCCGCTGCCCGCCGGATAGTTTGATGCCCCTTTCTCCGACAACGGTTTCGAAGCCTTCCGGGAAAGAGGTGATGAAATCCCAGGCGTTGGCTTTTTTCGAAGCCTCAATGATTTCTTCGTCGCTGGCGTCGGGCTTTCCGTAAAGGATATTTTCCCGGATGCTGCCGCCAAAAAGCAAGACTTCCTGGGGCACAATGGCGATGTTCTGGCGGTAATGCGTCAGCGGGTAGTCCAGAATATTTTTTCCATCCATGCGTATGGTACCGCTTTCGCCTTCATAGAACCGCAAAAGCAACTGGACAATGGTCGATTTACCGGCGCCGCTTGCCCCTACTAAAGCCACTTTTTCGCCAGGTTTTACGTGGAAATTAATGCCTTGCAAAACGGGCATGTCTTTTCGGGTCGGGTAGGCAAAATGCACGTCTTCGTAGCTGATTTCGCCCTTCAGGCGTGGAAGCGGGTGCTCTGGCGGGGCACTGACTTCAACCTCCGAATCTTCCAGCAAGATTTCCTGAATGCGCTCCGTGGCCCCGATGGCAGAAACCAATTCGGTATAAAAACTGCCGATGCTGGCAATGGCGCCGCCAATGATGCCGGTGAAAACCACAAAGTCAACCAGTCCGCCTTCCGCCATTTGGCCAGCCTGCACCATGAGCGCAGCCCGCCACATGATGAAAAACAGCGCGCCGAACATGACAAAAATGATGAAGGCTGCAAACAAACCGCGCAGGTGCGCGCCTTTCAGCGACAGGCGAACGGCTTCTTTCAGACTGATGCCGTAACGGTTGATTTCGAACCATTCATTGGTATAGGCTTTCACCGTTTGGATGGATTGCATGGTTTCTTCCACTACCACATTGGTCTGGGCCAACTGATCCTGCCGTTGTTTCATCAGTTTGCGGATATGCCGGCCAAAAAACATCGCCAAAACCACGATGACGGGGAAGGTTGCCAGCATGGTCAGCGCCAGCCGCGGCATGGTAATGATGATGATGGCAATACCGCCTACTAAGATGATAATCTGGCGCAGAAATTCGGCCAGCGTAACAGAAAAAACATTTTGAACCTGGCTGACATCATTGGAAATCCGGCTCGTCAGCTCGCCAACACGGTGGGTTTCAAAAAATGGGATCCCGAGGGTAATCAGCTTCTGGTACAAATCGGTGCGCAACAGCGCCATGCTCCGTTCGCTCACAATGGCAAACAATTGCACCCGGAGGTAGGAAAAAACGCTTTGGATGCCCAGCAGGATCAATAAAAAAAGGAACAACTGGTTGAGGCTCGCGCCGTATTCAGATTTTCCGGCAATGACGTTGAACAACTCGCCCGGTACTTTCATGATGCCCAGAAACAACAAACTTCCCGCAGCGAGGAAAAACATCCCGCTGATGAAAGCCCATTTGTAAGGCATCAGATAACGAAAAATCATCAACGCGTGTCGCAACTTTTCGCGATTAAGCGGTGTTCGTTCTTCGCTTTTGGACGTATCCGCCCCGGAATTGCGCATGCTCATGCGGCAGAATGGATTGATGAAAGAATGAGGAGCGACCGTTAGGCACACCCATATTCTGATGGAAACAGCAGCCAGGCTGTTTTGGTTATCATTACGCGCCGCAAAAGTAGGGGTAATATTTGAATTAGAAGTCATTTGACACTTCACTGACAGATCCGCAGCCTAAATTGTCTCGTAAATTAATTCAGGGGAGATAAGATATTTGCGATATTTAGCGTTTAGAGCTTGTCCAAGATTCCATTAATTGGCTGCAAGTGGCAAATTTTGTTTTATTCTGCGTTAGATTTTTTCAACATAGCTGCCGGCTATGTCTGCAAAATCTGCCTTGCCTAAAACAAAATCTGCCTACTATCGCGCAATCATGAAAACTTGTACAAGCTCTAGAAGCGAAACTACCACACTAAAACATGCTATATTCTATATGAAAAAGTCATTCCTGTCCACACTTTTAATCCTTAGCGGTCTTTGGGCCACAGCGCAACCCCTTGAATTGGGGCTTATGGGGGGTGTTTCTCTTTATAGTGGCGACCTCTCGCCCAAAGAATTCGGGCTTTATTTTAGCGAGCTCAGACCTGCCTTCGGGATTTTTATGCGGAAAAATTTCAATCCTGTCTTTTCAGCCCGGATTGGCGCCAGTTTAGCCAAGGTTGTAGGCGACGATGCTAACATAGGTTTTGAAAACCGGGGTTTGAATTTTCGCACGCAAATTTTGGAGGTTGCGCTTACGGGTGAACTGAATTTATTCCGACTGGGCTCGCCCAAAAGAACGCAGGCAGTACCTTATATCTATGCCGGCGCCGCGATCTACCATTTCAATCCGGAGACGCTCTACGACGGCAACTGGATAGAGTTGCAACCCATCGGAACAGAAGGGCAGGGTTTGCCCGGTTATCCGGAGCCTTATTCCCTGACACAGGTTTGCTTGCCTTTTGGCGGCGGTCTGAAATTTGTTTTCCGGGAAAAATGGACTTTAGGCTTCGAATTCGGTGGCAGGAAATTGTTTAACGACAACCTTGATGACGTTTCAGGTGCGGAGGTAAATTACGTTGACATCCTGACCGGCAACGGAACTTTAGCAGCCGAGCTGAGCAACCCCCTGATCAAAAACCCCGAACAAGATGAAATCATCTACAGGCGGGGTGGTGAGTTTCAGGACTGGTATTTTATGGGCGGTGTCACCCTATCCTTCAAATTTGGCGACGGTAGCGGAAGAGGCCGCGGCGGCAGACAACTGGGATGCCCGGGCTTTTAATTTACACGCGTGATCGCCTGCCTGACAAAAGTAATTATACATACCAATAAAAAATCATGTCAACCAGCAACAAGCGCCGGGAAGGTATTTCCGGCGCTTGTTGCATTTGAGATTTTTCTAAAAAAGGATTAACTTGGCGAATGTCTTAATTTTGTCAGGATATTGTTGTGGAAACTGGCTGCGGCAGCCCATAGAACAACTTTATAACCCGGAAAAACCGGGAACAGTGCATCATAACCTATGTTCAGATACGGATTTTTAATCATCATACTTGCGCTTTCTTGTCTGGCTACCAAATGCCAAAAGGCAACGGTTGAACACATCCCGTCTGCACCTACGCCTTTTGCCGTCCCTTCGTCTGCATGGGCAGATTCGATGTTACAAACGATGACGCTGGAACAAAAAATCGGGCAATTGGTGATTCTCGAATCCGAAGATCCGTCACCGAAAGTGGAGTCGAATATCCGAAACTGGGTTGCCAAAGGACAGATTGGAGGGGTATGGCTATCCAGCCTGCCGCTTCCGGAATACCTGCGCATTGCCGATACCTGCCGAAGGTTGGCGCCGATGCCCCTGTTGCTGAGCACGAATGAACCTGTACTGCTGAATGGGCAGTTTTCGGATCTGGCTTTGCTACCCAGACCGATTACGCTGCAAGCGGCAAGTTCTGACACCCTGTTCAATGAGTTGCGTTCGCTCTATTTCAGACAATTACAAGCCCTGGCCGTCAATTGCGCCCTGATTCCTTCTTTTGTCCTGCCCGGAAATGAGCACCCCGACATCCTCGACCGGGTAGACCAGTTGAATATCCAGCACATCCTCAGTGTGGCAACGCCCTGGAAAGCCCGGCACCTGAGGGCCATGCGCGATACCTCTGCAGCCAGTATGGCGGAATTGGAAGGGTACCAGAATTTTGTCAAAGCGGGCGTTTCCGGCTTTTGGATTGACGAACAGATTCTGAAAGACGACTCGATTGGCAAACTGCCGTTCTCTTTTCTGAAAGACGCTTTTTACAAGCGCTTTGCTTTTGGAGGAGTGCTTATGGCACGGGTTAAATTAGAAAAAGACATTCCTTCCTGGATCCGCACGGGTATCGATCTGTATGTGGTAGACCGGGCGCCTGAGCGCGTGACTAAGGCCTTTCGCCGTTTGCTGCAGCAAAAGCTCATCAACATGAATGTGATTGATGAAAAAGTTCGTAAGGTGCTACTGGCAAAATCCTGGATTAAGGCCAATGCTCCGGCACTGCCGCCACCGGGTACTTTTGCCTACTATGCGGAAGCAGGGTGCCTGCCTCCCGAGCAGGAAGTGATCCAATCCCATTTTGAAGACCCCCAATGGGCGGAAGTCGGGCGCGTTTTGTATGAAAAAAGCGCAACGCTGGTTTACAACCGGAAGGGTTTGTTGCCATTTAAAGACCTGAGGAATTCAGAATTTCGGATTGTTTCTCATTGCAAACAACCGCTAAATACCTTTTACAGCCAGCTCTCCAGGTATGCAGATTTTCAAATCAAACGCAATTTTGACCTCGAAGAAGGGGCTGAATTCTGCGAATCGCTAAACTATATTGTAGCGCTGGACCACCTGAAAGTTGGCAATAAACAAGACAGTACATTTATCCGCCAGTTGTTGAAAGCAGCACAACAAGCGAATGTAGTGGTGGTCAATTTTGGGGCGCCTGCTTTGATTCGGGATCTCGATACTAGTCTGGCTGTCCTTCAGGTTTATGAACACAATCCGATCACGGAAACGACTGCTGCTCAGGTTCTGTTTGGCGCCCTGGCGCCTGAAGGTAAGTTGCCTGTGGATATTACGGCCAGTTTTCGTTCAGGGGCAGGCGAGACCTTCAATGCCGTTCGCCTGAAATTTACCTCTCCGGAAGATGCAGGGATTGCTTCCAGGCGTCTGAATGCGATTGATCGCATCGTTTACGGGGCCATTAAGGACAAAGCGACACCGGGATGCCAGGTGGCCGTAGCCAAAGACGGAAAACTCATTTTCAGCAAAGCTTTTGGCAACCATACCTATAAAGAAGGGCATCCGGTGCTGACAGATGATTTGTACGACATTGCTTCCGTCAGCAAAGTGGCTTCCACAACCCTGGCAGCCATGAAATTGTATGAGAAAGGACGCTTTCGATTGAGCGAGCGCATCGAAGACCACCTTCCCTGTGATGATAAATCTTCCATTCGCAAAATTTCGATCCGCAAACTGCTCATTCACCAGTCGGGCCTCCAACCCTATATGCCGGTTGTGCCTTACATCGCTTATCGCGAAAAAGACAACGCCAACTGCAAGCTCTATTTCTGTGACCATCAAACCGATACCTTTTCCATTCAGGTAGCGGATCGCTTTTTTTTCAGCCGCCTTTATGAACGACAAATTTGGAAAGACGTACACCGCCTTCCGGTAGACCGCGGGCGGGATTTCCGCTACAGCGACGCGAACCTGATTTTGGTACAAAAAATTCTGGAAACCAAAATGAAAGGCATGGCCATTGACAATTGGATGGAAGAAAACTTTTACAACCCTATGGGCTTGCGCAACATCACCTATCAGCCGATGAAATCCTTTGAGCGCAATCGCATTGTGCCTACGGAAAATGACCAGCGCTGGCGCCAGCAACTGGTGCACGGTTATGTACACGACCCCACAGCAGCATTAATAGGCGGTATTGCCGGAAATGCCGGCCTGTTTACCGATGCAGAAGACCTTGCTGTGCTGTTTCAGATGTTGCTGAATGGCGGCGTTTATGGCGGGAAAAGGTATCTGGAAGAAAAAACAGTGGACTTGTTTACCAGCGATGGTCATGGCAACCACCGCGGACTTGGATTCGACAAACCGGATAAAAAATACCGTTCGGCATACGCTGAACAGGCCAGTCCGAGAACATTTGGACATACCGGTTTTACAGGAACCTGCGTTTGGGTCGATCCGGATGAAAAACTGGTTTATGTATTTTTGTCGAACCGCCTATATCCCGATGCCGCCAACTGGAAACTGTTCAATGGCAAAGTTAGGGAACGCATCCACGAAGTGATCTACAAGGCTTCAGATACCTATCGGTTTTATGTGCCCGACCTGCCTGATTGGACGATGCCTTTAAGCGCTACGTAAAATTCACCCACAGATCACAGAAAAAAATAATTCACTGATTTTCAAATTTATAAATGAAAGCTGCTGACCTGCTTCAACAACTCTCACTTGAGCTCGAATCCGTCTACGAAGCCTCAGAAGCCAGGCAGGTTGCACGCATTGTGCTGGAAGACGCTTTTATGGTGAAGTCTTTTTCCCGGGATTTGTTTTTTACACCGGACGATACCAAACGTTTGGAGGAAATAAAAAGCAGGTTGCTCCAACATGAGCCGGTGCAATACATCTTAGGGGAAGCGGATTTTTATGGCCTTAAATTTAAAGTAGATAACAGGGTATTGATTCCGCGTCAGGAAACGGAGGAACTGGTGCATTGGATGCTGGAATGCCTTCCGGCCAATGCAACCCTGCGTGTGCTGGATATTGGCACAGGCAGTGGCTGTATCCCAATTCTGTTAAAAGTCAAACGCCCTCAGTTGCAGGTTTTCGCTGTTGATGTCAGCGAAGGGGCCTTGGAAATTGCGGGCGAAAACGCAAAGCGGCATAACGCTCAGGTGCACTTTTCGTCAGCTGATATCCTTGAGCCTTCCACGTGGCCGGCTGGTACTTTTGAATTGATCGTCAGCAACCCGCCATATATCCCAAGAGCAGAGGCGGCCATCATGCCCCCCGGGGTTTTATTGTTCGAACCTCATCTGGCTTTGTTCCCGGACAGCGACGACCCATTGGTGTTTTACCGACGGATCGCCGCATTTGCCCTGGAGCGCCTGAAGTCAGGCGGCTTTTTGTATTTTGAAACCAACGAATTCAATGCGTCTGCCGTACAGCTTATGCTGGAAACGCTGGGATTTTGTGAAATTGAGCTCCGACAAGACATGCAGGATAAAGACCGTATGTTACGGGCCCGCAAAGTGCTGTAGTTCGACAATAATTACATCCCGTTTGCTGTGCTTTTTACCCTTATCTCCGGCGCCTCTTCCTCCTTATTCAGAAAGCGGGATGGTTTTTTCAACTTTTCGTAAAGATTTGAAGACCGCTGTGATTCCAGTTGCGCAACGATTTCAAAAAATTCGTCAATATAAGCGACCATTTCTTTGCGTTTGGCCATACTGAGCAGTTTGAAATCCATGATCTCAGATACCATCTCACTGCGTTTGCTGCGCATGTAGTTAAACGTATTCCACAATTCCTCATCTGTGGCCGGAAATCCCATGTAAATCCTTTCCCGGATACGCAGCAATCCAAGATTGGTGTTGATGCGGGCATAACTGGGGCTAACCAATCCGGTAAAATCAAAATCGTAAGGGACGAGTGTACTTAATCCAGCGACAGGCTGCACAACTTTCAGGTTTCTTCCCATTTGAAGGCTCCAGTCTGCGTTTCCGATCATATACTGGAATCCGGCCATCAGGCGTTCTGACTGGGCATCCAGCGAAGCCTGAGGAGGATTCATACATTGATCGCATTCCTGTCCGCCGAGTCGTTCCGCCATTTCGTCGGTATCCTCAATCAGGAAAGCATAGCGGTTGATTTTGTTCACTTTCGAGTTGCTGTCTTCGTACGTAATTTGCAGCAATTTAACGCGGTAGCTCTTGTCGGTCAGCAGGTTGTACAAACGATAAGCGAGGTATTCTTTCTGCAATTGTTCATTGCCTAAAGCTTTGTCGTCGATGCAGTGGGTAACGAGTTTCAGGTCGTTGTGAGCGGAAAGCCCCTGTGAAGCAAGGGCAGATTTCGGAAACTTGAGTTTCAACGGCGGAAAATCGCAAACACGGCGGCGGTACTTTCCACGCGGAGAAATTTTGATTTCGTAAGAAACATCTGCTCCGGATTCGTTTACATAAGTCAGTGTAGCAGCCTGATCGAGGTCTTTCTTCCGGTTTTCGATGAGATGAACCAGGTCAGTTCGCAAATTCACCTTGAGCATTTCTTTTTGCGCAAAAACGTCAAAAATGCTCTTTCCGGAACTGCCATTCGGAATTGCGTGTAAATTTGCGTTGTTGGCTGTCCCTGAGTGCATAGCACCAGAGAGCAACATGGCAGTAATTGCCAGGTTTAAAAACAGTCGGGTGGACATTTGATGGTGATTTTCTAAAAAAAACAGTCGGGTAAATACTTTTGCAATGACAGCAGTTCTATGCGAAAGTTGCCTGATAGACGTTGTTAGAAGGTACTATTGTTACAAAGAAATTCAACTTTTTTAAACTAAAGCGACAACTAATTATTAATTAGGGTATTACAAACCGGTTTTTCACATTTAGATGCACTATATTCAGCATCTGAAGTAATAAAACCGACATCATCTCATAACAGGCAGGTGTGAAAAAGATCTTATTTGTTTGGATTGCATTGGCGAGCTGGAGCGGTTGCGCGGCCCCAAATGTTTTGGAAGAGCCAACTATTCCAATGGCAGAAACGCCTAAAAACATCGTATTGATGATAGGCGATGGTATGGGACTTTCTCAGGTTTCCGCGGCAATTTACAGCAACAACAACCGGCTTAGTTTAGAAAAATTTCCTGTCATTGGGTTTCACAAATCTTATTCTTCAAATAATCTGGTTACGGATTCTGCTGCCGGCGCCACGGCATTTTCCTGCGGCATAAAAACATACAACAATGCCATCGGTGTGAATGCCGATACCCTGCCTTGTCTGACCATATTGGAGGAGGCAGAAGCCAGGAATCTGGCCACAGGCCTGGTTGCCACATCAACCATTGTTCATGCGACTCCGGCTGCTTTTATTGCCCATCAGTCTTATCGCGAAAACTATGAAGCCATCGCGCTTGATTTTATGAATACAGAAATCGATTTGTTCATAGGCGGCGGGAAAAAATTTTTTGATCGGCGCAATATGGACGATCGGAATCTGATTGCAGAAATGAGGCGTAAAGATTACTGGGTGTATGATTATTTGCAGGCAGACATCAGTCAGGTTAGGGCAAAATCAAACGCAAATCTGGTGTATTTTACAGCTGACAACCACCCCCTTGCCGTAAGTTCAGGCCGTAGTTATTTGCCTTATGCCAGCAAATTGGGTGTTAATTTTCTAAGACAAAAAAATGAAAATGGTTTTTTCCTCATGATAGAAGGGTCTCAGATCGACGTGATGGGGCATGCCAATGAAGGTAAACTGCTGATCAGTGAATTGCTTGATTTCGACAGGGCCATTTCAGAAGTGCTGGAGTTTGCCAAAAAAGACGGCAATACTTTGGTTATCGTTACCGGAGATCACGAATCAGGGGGTATGGGCATCAACGATAATTCCAGGATGAATTTTATCAAACCTAAATTTACGACCAACGGACATACTGCAACGTTAATACCCGTTTATGCCTATGGGCCAAAGGCTGAGCTTTTTTCGGGAATCTATGAAAATACAGCCATTTATCACAAGATGCGGGAAGCATTGGGATGGGAAATACCCGTTTCACCAAAACCAATGTCCGGAGGGAAATGAATATCAAAAGGGAATATCCATTGGCTTTGCTGAACAATTTGACTTAATTTTGCATTCCTTTTTGAAACTCAAATCGTACAACAATAAAAAATCACCTTAAAGATGAGTGTAGAGACTTTGGAAAATCTGCAGTTGATCAAAGAAAGTGCACACGACTTTGCAGAAACGTTTATCCGGCCAAATGTAATGACCTGGGATGAAACGCAGCATTTTCCGATTGATTTGTTTCACCGCATGGGAGAGTATGGCTTCATGGGGGTACTGGTACCTGAAGAATATGGTGGCACGGGTCTTGGCTATCGCGAATACATCACCGTAATTGAAGAAATAGCCAAAGTTTGCGGGTCTATCGGCCTTTCTGTGGCAGCACACAATTCTTTGTGTACCAACCACATCCTGATGTTTGGAAACGAATCTCAAAAGCAAACTTACCTGCCCCGGCTGGCTTCAGGAGCCTGGATTGGTGCATGGGGACTTACGGAACCCAATACCGGCAGCGACGCAGGAAGGATGCAATGTGTGGCACAAAAGGATGGCGATTATTATGTGATTAATGGCGCAAAAAACTTCATTACCCACGGAAAATCCGGCCATGTTGCCGTCGTCATAGCCCGTACCGGTGAACTTTTAGACAGCCATGGCATGACGGCTTTTGTTGTGGAACGCGGAACGCCCGGTTTTTCCGGAGGCAAAAAAGAAAACAAATTGGGCATGCGGGCTTCTGAAACCGCAGAAATGATTTTCGACAATTGCCGTGTCCATAAAAGCCAAATCCTTGGTGAAGTTGGCGAAGGTTTCATTCAATCAATGAAAGTACTGGATGGCGGACGTATATCCATTGCCGCGTTGTCGCTGGGTATTGCCAAAGGCGCCTACGAAGCGGCGGTTGCTTACGCACAGGAACGGCAGCAATTTGGAAAACCGATTGCTTCTTTTCAGGGCATCAGCTTCAAATTGGCAGATATGGCCACCAAAATTCAAGCGGCGGAACTTTTGACCCGCCAGGCTGGCGATTTGAAGGACAACAACCAAAACAGTACCAAAATATCCGCCATGGCAAAATACTACGCATCTGAAGTGGCGGTTAAAACGGCTGACGAAGCGGTACAGATATTTGGAGGCTATGGCTACATAAAGGATTTTCCGGTAGAAAAATTTTACCGCGACGCCAAGTTGTGCACCATTGGAGAAGGAACTTCAGAAATCCAGAAACTGGTGATTTCCAGAGAGATATTAAAAGGGGCATAATGCATGATGCTCCCAAAACCTGGCTGATGTTACAAAATTTGTGCTGATCAGCCAGGGAAAGGGTAGGGGCTGAAAACAGGAGCCAAATCTGTTTCAAAAAATGCTCACCTTCGCCTTCATGATTTACGTGAAGCTTCTCCTTGTCGCCTGCGTATGGGGCGGAACCTTTATCGCTACCCGAATGGCGGCCCAGGTTATGGGGCCGTTTGAGGGCGCATTCTGGCGTTTTTTATTCGCAACATTTGGTTTGCTGGGAGTGGTGCGGCTTACCAAAACGAAACTTCCCGGCATGAATCGCCGAACCCTGAGATACAACACCTTGTTGGCGTTGTCGGGGATTATCGTCTATAATTTTTTCTTTTTCAGCGCATTGAAATTGATTCCGGCAAGCCGGGCTTCCTTATTGGTGGCGCTGAACCCGACCATTATCCTGTTTGCCTCCGTTTTTATGTTTGGTGAGCCTTTGAAACCCTCAAAAGTATTTGGCGGATTGTTATCCCTTTTTGGAGCAATTGTGGTCATCACCCGTGGAGAATTGAGCCATGTTTTTGACCATTTTGGCAAAGGGGAATGGCTGGCATTGGGTTGCCCTGTGTCCTGGGCAGTTTATACCCTTCTCAACCGAAAAATTTCTTCTGCCCAGAGTCCCCTCATTACAACGACGTATAGCTGTTTGTTGGGCATGGTTGGCCTTTTCCCGCTGGCATTTTGGGAAGGCATGCACCCAATTTCTGCTGTGCCACTCCAAATATGGGTCGCGTTGGTTTTTTTAGGCCTCCTGGGAACCGTACTCGGGTTTGTATGGTATGCGGAAGGTATCCGGGCCATTGGCGCAGCACGTACCGCTATATTTAACAACCTCGTACCCGTATTTGGGGTACTGTTTTCTGTACTGTTGCTTCATGAGCAGATAGATGCCAGTGTTCTGGCAGGAGGCACACTGGTGGTGATGGGAGTGGCGGTGATCAATTTGCTGTGATAATCAGGCCACTTCCGGGACACACCGATTATTTTTTATACGCCCTGATATTAATTACCACTTTGCTCCATTTTTTGTGCCTGTTCAATCATCCATTTGTTTGTACCGGCGCCCCAATTCGGATGTAAAGGTGAAAGCGCCTGGAAGGATTCAAATTTTTCATCAGCTTTTTGCAACAACGGCATGGCCGTTTTGGGTCCGCCTCCGTAGAAAGTCGGCGTATACAACAAACTTTGACCTTTGAGATAATAAGGACGCGGGTTGTCTTCATTCAGAGAAATGGCTTTGTCAAGGGTTGTAAATGACAGCTGGCTGTACTTTGCGCCATTTACCATGGGGTTGTCCCAGATGCGCCCCTGGAAGATGAAGCCTTGTAACGTATACACTTCGGATTCTTCCGGGGCAAGTATTTTTACAGCATCCAGAAATGTCTGCGCTTTGTCTAAATGGGCGGCGCATTGCTCCAGTTTACCTTCCTGCATGTACATAGTCGCCATCATCATGTTGCTGTATGAAACATAGTAACCCGGTAGCCAGGCTTGTTTTTCAACATTGGCGATGCGTTCAAAATGATTGGATGCCTGTAAAAAACCGCCTGAAGTTCTGGCCGTATCTAAAATAGCCAGGCCTTTTTCCATCGCAGCAACATAGCGTTCATTCTGACCGGATAATGTGATCGAAACCAAAAAAACAGAGGCGAATAGAAAATGCTTTTTCATATTACAATATTTTGAAAATAAGTGATTTAGAAATTAGTTTTGTCGGTTATCCAGGGTTTTAGAGTCAGGTTGGACCCGGCCTCCGGAGGGCCGGCTACAGCCCTAATTGGTGCCCCATTTCTCTCCAATCGAAACAAACATTCCCACAAAGAAAAAACGCTTTGCAGGCGGTCTGACTGCAATGCCGGTAAAATCCCCTTCTGCATTCGGCGTATTGCTGAACTGCTGTCCAAATGTGTTATTAAACCCCGGAAGGTTGTTAATTGATATGAACAGCACCGTGAAATTGCTTAGAATGTTGGTTAAATAGCTGGCGCTTAAACTCAGGTCGTTGTAAGGAGATGTCCTGCCTGTCATAAAACCTGCCGCATTGGGATCATCATAAGGGCGCGGACTGGAATAAGAATAGGTCAGGCCAAGTGATGTGGTCAGGCGTTGAATCCAGTGCTTGTAAACAACGGATAAATTATGCCTTGATGCAAAATTCGGGGTAGCCTCTACCGGGAAGGCAAGGTATTTTCGACGGGTATCCAGAAAAGAATACGAAATCCAGAAATCGCCGTATTTGATGCTTTTTTGATCCCGGTAAAACACATCCATGCCCCAGGCAGCCCCGTATCCATTGTTGGTACTGTGTGTAACCTCGTTTTCGGCATATTGTACCAGATCTTTGTATTTTTTGTAATAGCTTTCTATCCGAAAAGTCCGGCGATTTTGCATAACCTGATAGTTGACGATATAGTGGGCCGCACGTTCAAAATCAAGCTTCGTATTATAACGCAGCAGGGTGTTTTCAGGTTTTTGATAAAAGGTTCCATAGGCCATAGACACCTGGCTGTAGTTCCCTGTTTTAAAAGCTGCTGAGAGGCGGGGCGCTAAACTCCAATCCTGAATCAAGGCGCTGTGTTCCAGTCGGAGTCCGGCACGAAATGCCACTTTAGGAGACAAGCTCACTTCTGACTCTGAAAAAAACGCAGCATATTGATCGTTCAATTCTGTTTTAAAAACCATCCCCGATTCATCCTGAAAGCGCTCCTTGAATCCAGTGTTCCAATATTCTGCTCCAAACTTGATTCCAATGTCTTTACCACTGTATTTCAGGGTTACTTTTCCTTGTGCTGCAACTTCACGGGTATCCAGGCCGAAGTTACTTTCGATGACATCGCTGTTTTGAGACAGCGCTGCTCCTGCAAACAGCGTCCAGTTTTTACCCACAATTTCCTTCCAGGAAGCATTGCCGAAATAATTGTCGTTGTTTAAGGACAATTTGTTCCGGAGGGCAACATTGTCTGCATTGGGGTAATTCATCAAAAAACCATTGCTACTGCCACTGGCCTGGACTTTCAAAATGCCGGTTTCAGAAGTTTTGTACCGAAAAACGACCTGTCCGCCAATGCCCTGAAATGGTTTAACCCAATCTATGTTTTGTTTGACCAGGTGTGTATATGGCGCAAGGTTGATGTAATCTGTAGAAACAGCCAGTGAGGCTTTGCCAAAATTCTGGGTATGCGAAAGGCCAAGGCCCACACTCATCAGAGAAATACCGGTAATTGTTTTTGGAGCAATGTCCTGGGTTTCAAGCAACAAAGCAGATGACAGCGCCTGGCCGTACTCTGCAGAATAGCCACCCGTGCTGAAAGTTGTTCCTTTAAACAACAAAGGTGAAAAACGACTACGTGCCGGGATGCTGGGCAATGTACTGCTGTAAGGGTTCTGAACATTCAGGCCGTCAATGAAGGTTTTTGTTTCATGAGCTGCACCACCACGTACAAAAATTTTGCCCTCTTCACCTACAATTTGAGTGCCGGGAAGGGTATTCATAGCACCTGCAATGTCTGCCAGTGCGCCGGCCGTGGTTAAGATATCGAGTGGACTCAAAACAACGCCCTTGCGCTCGTCACTGGCTTCAAACGCGCCGGCCGTGATGACCACGGCATCCAGTTCCGTTGCTGTAGGCTTCAGCTGGATATTTATGGCTATATTTTCATTTGAAAGGACAAGCGGTTGCTCGTAATTTTCATAACCGATGCAGGAAATACTTAAGACCTGAGCCCCCGTAACGTCGGTTGAAAAACTGTAATTTCCCGAACCGTCAGTAGAGGTACCATCATAAGTATCTTTAAGAAAAACATTGGCGCCTATAACCGGTTGTCCGTCAGCGCTTTTTACGGCGCCCGAAACAATGATGGTTTGTGCTGTCAATTGGAAAAGAGACAAGATCAATGCAAAGGTGAAAATTGGCCTCATGTTTCTTGTTTGTTGGAATAAGACAACAAGATGCAATGTTCTTGCATTGATTTGCAAATTAAGAAGACCCAAGTGATGAATAATCATAATGAAGTGATGGATTTTGAGGACGAATGGCTTTTTCGGTAGAATTTTTTAAGAATTGATTGTATTTTTTATATTTGCTATTTATATGTAGTTGATCAACTTTATAAGATTTAGTATAATTTAGACTAACGACTAAATAGTTATGAAAGACCTTTGGTATCCGGATGCAGTAGGGATAGCATCGCAAGAAGATTTTCTCAAGCTCATTTATCGTCCGGGGAAAATAGAGTCTTATCTGAAACATATAGGTGATGGCGACAATACTTATTTTCTTATAGGACCTAAAGGAAGTGGAAAAACACATTTGTTATTGTGTAAGAGCTACTTATACCACCATTCTGATAGGGGGTATAAATTTAACACTGATTCAAATCATTTAGTAGAGTATGTTGATTTTCCTCGAAATTCTTTGTCTCAAGATGATTTGCAAAAATTTAGAAATCCTGAGCTATGGAAGAACATCTGGAGGCTTTGCCTGATGATAGTTGCTTTAAAAAGTGCCGAAGTTGAGTTGCCTTCGCCATTAAAGACTAAAATCGAAAGATTAATAGGAGAAAGCACTCAAATTGGAGATATGTTGTATAATATTTTTAACAATCGTAAGAAAATTCAATTGGTTGTTGACCTCTCTGGCGAAATACTTACCAAAATTAACCAGATAAAAAGTGGTGTAGCGATTTTTATTGACAATGTTGATCAAGCGTTTGAAGATATTATTGCTGAAGCAAGAAATTTGTCTGACGATATGATAGAGGCCGCGGTTGAAACATGGGTAAATGCTCAAATGGGATTGGTAGATGCAATATATAGCCTATGTACCCGGAAGCCACATCTCAAAATTTTCGCCACCGTACGGTTAGAAGCATTTAGAATTGATTACCCCAGAGGCCATAATTATGAGTATCATGGCATAAAGCTGCATTATACAAAAAGTCATATTCAGCGCATTTTAAGTAATAGAATAAAAACAATCAGCGGTAAAGCAAACATTAGAGAATTTTTAGGCATAGAAACTATGCCTCACAGGTATTATAAAAACCCGGATGGAAGTATTCATGAAGAAGATATATTTGATTTTATTTATAGGCATACCTATGGCAGACCACGTGAAATAATTGCAATTGGAGAAACCCTTGATAGTTTGTTGTCTGAGCATGATCATACAAAATGGGAAATTGAAGAGCTTCAATATCGAGTAAGAGAAGCTGTAAATAGTGAAGCTACAAGGTTTTTTGAACGTTATACAACAGAAGTTACTCCATATTTTAATAAACTTGAATTTTCGAACTTTTTACATAGTATTCCTCGAAATGTTTTTTCCCAAACTGAATTGTCTAAACTAGAATTGAGTAACCAACAACTTGAAGAATATTTCAATTTAGGATTACTTGGGCATACACAACAGCAGCCAGGAGGGGGCGCACTGCTTCAAACATTCAGGAATTTTTCGCAAGGTGATTTCGGACAGAAAAAAAACCTTCCAGAGGCAGACTATTATTTGATTCATCCTACTTTAAATCGTACATTGATTCAGGCAAGGGATTATAAAATTCTTGATGAACAATATTTGATTGGTCCTGACCTTCCCTTCTATCCAGGGAAATCTGAAATTCCCATTTATATTGATCAGGTGAATGTGGGATTTCCAGATTTAAGTTTTTTTATGCCCCTTAATATTGTTAATAATAATGAACGATTGGTTAAACCTGGAGCGAAACATTCAGATCCGCTTAAATCATACTACGAATGTTACTATCATCGAAGATCTGATATTTTGGAAATGATAATCCGATCGATGAAAAGCGAGTTTGAAGAGAGTTTTAATAAATTAGTGAAATGTAAACTGTCACAAGAACTTTATAATAATAGGAACAAAGAAAATTATATTGCTGTTTGTAATCAAACTCAAGTAGAATTAAGGCGAGCTTTTCCTCGAAAAAGGGTTTATCAAGTTCATTTACCACCTGTAGAAAAAGATCTTGATAGCGCCAGAAGTTTGTTTAAACACCGTCTTTACGGCCGCTTGATTGTGTTAGGATGCTGTCTGTTTTTACGTATGGATTGTCGAAAAATACATGCCTTACTTACAAATGACAACGAATTGATATTTAAAGATTCTGAAAGTGAAAGTACCAATGGTAATACAGAATATAGGTACCTCCAAACTGCTTTTTTTATACACGGACTATCTGAGTATAAAAAATCAGGGACTTATGAGGAGGTATTGACTGAAATTTATGAGAATCTGTCTTCATACGAAAAATCATTGATAAAAGAATGGCGGAATCATACTTTGCCAAAAATGGTTGATAAAATTCCTTGGATTCAGGAAGGTGATCGAACTTGGGTATCTGAGGAATGGATTTCAGGTATCTGGAAACCGAATTAGTAATCGTAGTGGTATCTGGAGGGGAACCTATGTAGATACTTGGGTTGCCCGGCCGCTTGTTGGCATTAGCATTATATTTTTGTATGACATTCAATTCCCGTCACACGAAAATGTATCAGCTATGAAAGCGCTTAAAGTCTTATTTTTTTGTTTTTTATTTCTCCTTGCTACATTCCATATTTCTACATGCTCCTTAGAGTCTGAGTGTAGATCCGACAGACAGGTTAAAGTTATTGATGTATGGTTTTCTTCCGGAGGACTCCATAATGCTTCTGTTCATGTCGTTGGAAAAGTCAATTCAACAATTTCCTTTCCTGGATTTAAAGTCTATTTCATTGACGATGGCACAAGTAAGCAACCATTAATGGTAAAAGCTGCAATGGGAACGGGAGTACCTGCCCGAAATTCTGAAATCTCTATTTGTGGAATCCTGCATGAGATCGTAAATATCAACGATGAATACAAGGGAATAGTACTTGAAGAAATTTCTCGATCTGATGTAGAGTTTTATACTTCAAACCATTGAAGTATAAATTATTTAATATTATTTGATTAATCACTGGAGCTATGTCACAGATAAGTCCATTATTTGTACTGGCAGGAGTGTTAATAAGCTCATTATTCCTGCTTGGTTTGCTTTTTCAGGCGAATGTCGCTCAACGTAAGATTGAACATCAAAATACCATAAAAAAAGAACAGGAGGAAGCTGAAAAAGAGAAGCTAAAGCTCGAGCTTTTGATCAAAGAAAGAGACCTTGAGCTACAGAAAGTTCGGCTAAAAAGGAATAGGACCAAAGTGGCTGGCATGTTTGTTTCAGTTTTGGGAGCTTGCATGGTTTACTTATTAACGGGAGATTTTAAAACTATCCCAATCTTTGCTGTTCTATTACACTTGTTTTTTCAGTCGTCTTCAGATTGACTTGTTTCGTTTTATGAATAAAGAGAGGCTGAAATGACATTCAAAAAAGAGAATAAAAAAAGAGTGCGGCTAAAGCAAAGTTTTATGCTGAGGTCCCCATGTGCTCATTATTTGCCCCTTCGTTTTTCATCAGGCGCCGCACTCCATAGCTTTTTATGCAGATAGTCTGGTTTTCGTGTATTAAATTGCTGCATGCTTCTAACCGGTATTTTCCCTAAACCTTGTTCATTATGAAATCAACTATCATACCAAAAATGAAATTGGCTCCGCTTTTTTGGACAATTGCTGCAATTATTCTGATTTCAGGGGCTTGTCAACGTGCTTTACCGGGCCTGGCGAACCAATATGCGCCACAAAAAAATGCCGTCGCTGCTTCATCGATGGTGGTGACACCCCATGCTTTGGCAACCCGGGCCGGGCTCGAAATCATGAAACAGGGTGGCAATGCCATTGATGCGACAGTTGCCATACACTTTGCTATGGCGGTGGTTTTTCCCAGAGCCGGGAATATAGGTGGGGGCGGATTTATGGTCATTCGCTGGAAAGACGGCCGTACGGATGCTCTGGATTATCGTGAAAAAGCACCGGCAGCCGCCCACCGCGACATGTACCTGGATAGCCTTGGTAACGTGATAAAAGGACTCAGTACAGAGGGGCATCTCGCTGCCGGAACGCCCGGGACCGTTGCAGGATTGATAGCCGCTCATCAGAAATACGGAAAACTGGATTTTAAAAAACTGCTGAAGCCGGCTATTCGGTATGCAGAGGAAGGTTTTCCGATCAGTGGCGCGGAAGCAGACCGGCTGAATTCTTTTCAGGCTGCTTTTCGCAAATTTAATTCACAACCCAATCCCTTCTTGAAAGACGCCTGGAAAGCAGGAGATGTCCTGATACAAAAAGAACTGGCGCACACCCTGCGGCTGATACGCGACAAAGGCAAGGCCGGTTTCTATGAAGGGGAAACGGCAAACGACATCGTAGCAGAGATACGCAGCGGCGGTGGCATTATTTCTCCGGACGATTTGAAGAATTACGATGCAAAATGGCGCAAAGCGCTGGTTGGGAAATACAAGGACTATAAGATCATTTCTATGCCTCCTTCGTCCAGTGGCGGGATAGCACTGCTCCAGTTGTTGAAAATGGTCGAACCTTATCCTTTGCATCAATGGGGCTTTCAATCCAAAGAAGCGGTACATGTCATGGCCGAAGCTTCCAGGCGGGTTTACGCCGACCGATCTCAATACCTCGGCGATACCGATTTTTTTCCCGTTCCGATTGATTCCCTGCTCGATGAACATTACCTGCTGAAACGCATGGCTGATTTTGATCCTGCCAAAGCTACGCCAAGCAATGCAGTGGGGGCTGGCAACTTCAAGATGACGCTGGAAAGTTTTGAAACAGAACACACTTCCGTGGTAGATGCCGAGGGCAATGCCGTGTCTGTTACGACGACGCTCAATTCCAATTATGGTTGTAAGGTTTGGGTAGACGGCGCCGGATTTTTTCTCAATAATGAAATGGATGATTTCAGTGTCAAACCAGGCGTACCCAATCAGTTTGGCCTGGTCGGCGCAGAAGCCAATGCCATCCAGCCCAAAAAGCGGATGCTCAGTTCGATGACGCCAACCATCGTGGAAAAAGACGGGAAACTGTTCATGGTGCTTGGCACTCCCGGCGGTTCTACCATCATTACCACTGTTTTTCAGGTTTTCCTGAATGTTGCTGAATTTAATATGGATCTTGAAAAAGCAGTCAACGCCGGCCGCTTTCACCACCAATGGCTGCCCGACCTGATTATGACAGAACGCGGCGCTTTCAACCCGACGACTCGTGCCGCGCTCGAAAGTATGGGGCACCGCTTCCAGGAAGTGGATCGAATTGCTGTCATTAAAGCCATTTTAAAACTGCCGGACGGAAAGTTGCAGGGGGTAGGGGATTTCCGGAATCCGGATGATGATGCGGCTGGGGAGTGAGACTTTATAACGCTCCTCTCTTCCCTAACTCCACCACTTCCACATCCCTGATCTTCCCGGCGTCTATCGTAAACCGGACAATGGTTCTCATGACGTGAAAGCCATGATGACCACAAGCACCCGGGTTGATGTGCAGGAGGTTGTGCTTTTTGTCGGGCATGATTTTGAGGATGTGCGAATGCCCGCAGATAAACAAGTTGGGAGGATTGATTTTCAGCAGGTCGGCAACGCGTTTGGAGTAGCGGCCGGGATAGCCGCCGATGTGCGTTATCCAGACATCCATGCCTTCGCATTCGAATCGAAGGTCTTCCGGATAGCGCAGTCGAATGGCATTGTCGTCTATGTTTCCGTGTACGGCGCGTAACAATTTGAAAGCCTCCAGGCGATCTGTCACCTGAAGGCTCCCAATGTCGCCTGCGTGCCACACTTCATCGCATTCGGCAAAGTATTGGAAAATACTTTCGTCGAGATCGCTGTGTGTGTCGGAGAGCAGGCCTATACGTTTCATTGATTACATGGCTGCCATTCCAACCAGTCCAATAACAAAGATTAATGCATAAAGCGAAAGGATAACGATCATCAGGATTCCAAGAAAACGGTAGTGTTTTCTAAGGAAATCAAAGGCAATCTCAATATCAGACTCACTGCCTGAAGCCAACGCTTTCTGAGCGCCGGTAGCAAATTGGTACAAATATAGGATCGGGAAAAAGTAAAGTGCAGCGAAAAGCAGGTACATAATGGTAATCATACCGCCCATTGCGCCAGCACCGCCCATTGCGCCACCCATAGATGCCATGAATGAACCGGCAAACAGAGCCGCCAAAACCATGAGGCCAATGCCAATAAAGCCGATGATAGCGAGGAGTTTTGCCCATTTAGCGATTTCAGCAATCATGCTTTTCATGCGATCGTTGATGCGCATGTCGCCAAAGGAGTTGTCCATTAAAGTTTGGTCTTCCATATTAAATGATTTTTGTGAAGGAATTCATCCGGTGTTAAAACAGATTTTCATCTGTTTGGGCAAGCAAAATAAGGGAATATCTCTTATCTAAATAATTTTCTTTGGAATTTATTAAATAATTGCAACACATGAATAATAAAGTTGTATCTTGCAACTAAATAATTGCTGATAACAACTAAATAAATTCGCATGCAGCCATTAATCAACGAAATCCGTCAAAACATCCGTAGTCTGGTTCGGGAACTGAATATCCTGGACGGCCGGTTTCAGGACACCGGGTTTTCCTATTCGGAATGCCATGTTCTTTTTGAGATTAATGAACATAAGTTGTTAAATATCATGGATTTGTCTAATTTGCTTCAGCTGGACAAATCAACGGTGAGCCGGTTAGTCCGCAAACTGACCGACAAGGGGTATGTCGAAATTCTTCCACGTCCGGAAGACAAACGGCAAAAATGTCTGGGCCTGACAGAGAAAGGCATAGAGGCGGTTACCAGAAACAACTGCCGTTCAGATGATCAGGTCGCCGCCGCCCTACAGCTACTGGACGAAAAAGAACAAGAGACGGCCCTGAAAGGCTTGCATTTGTATGCAAGAGCATTAAACCGCAGCAGAATACAAAAAGATTATGAAGTCCGGCTCATACAAAAAGAAGATGAAGAACAGGTTGCCAGGCTGATCCGATCCGTCATGACTGAATTTGGAGCAGTGGGAGAGGGGTATTCCATCATGGATCCGGAAGTTGACCGTATGTATGAAGTCTATCGGGAGCCAGGTTCTGCTTTTTTTGTGATTGCTAAAGGCAACGAAATTATGGGCTGTGGCGGGGTGGCCGCCCTTGCAGGAGGTGAAGGGGATACATGCGAGTTAAAAAAGATGTATTTCTATCCAGCTGTTCGGGGACTTGGATTTGGGAAAAAATTGCTGGATAAATGCCTGAAGGAAGCGGCAGCATTAGGCTACCGGTTGTGTTACCTTGAAACGGTGGAACGGATGTGGCAGGCAAACCTGTTGTACCAGCGTGCCGGGTTTCGGAAAATTGATGGTCCGATGGGGTGCACCGGGCACAACTCGTGTGAAACTTTTTATATAAAAGAATTGTGACTTTTGAGAAAAGCAGCGTCATATGACATGAAACCAAAAAAAAAGCCGCGCATGATAAGCGCGGCCTTTTCCATTATAATCCCATGAACATATCCAAATCAACTGAAAATTTCTGCCAAAATTATTTGCCTTTTTTTTGAATATGACAAATACTTGGCATAAATTCGCACCATAATCATAGGAATTACCTTTTAACCTAATATCGAACAAATTGTAATCTCTCGTCGTAATGACGACATAATCCCATGAATGTGACCTAATTCGGAGGCGGACGTTGTAGCGTTCGCCTTCTTTGTTTGTTGGCGCGAATCGTTTTGTGTTTGGCCTTATCAAAGCGTGCCGATCGTCCCGAAGTGTTGGAGTCGGAACGATCTGCACTGGCCAATTTTATAATCCCATGAACATTGTCAATATTGAGTACCAACTTAACTTTCTTCGTTGGTTTAGCTTACCTGCTCACTTGTCCCTCATTCACGATACAAATATGCGACAGGATTTCGCCCAGAACAAAGACAAAAAACAAGCCTTGTGAAACATTAATCAAGGTGTTGTTTTTTTTAAATAATTGTTTTTTAGTTGATTGTGTTTTTTATTATCGAAAAATTGTGAATAAAATATTTTTTTTCGCCTAAAAAAATGTGCTTTTTTTAAGGGTGAAAGGCGAAAAAAAAGTCTGTTTTGGGCGAAAAAAATGTCAGAATCACGAAAAAAAATAAAAAAGGCCACCGGAGTTTGTTCCAGCGGCCTTTCATTTATGCTTGCGTCTGCATTATTTTTCAGTAGATGGCTCTTCTTCAGCCCCGGTTTCTTCTGATCCAGTGTCTGAAACGGCGTCGTTTTCCGGTTCGGCATCGGCATGCTCCTCTGGGGAGGCTGCAACCGGCGCTTCCGTTTCAACTTTCTCCTCCGGCGCTTCCTTTTTTTCTTCAGGGTGGAGTATTTCAGATACAGCTTCCTGAGCAGCTTCAGAGAAGTCGGCAATTTTTTCCTTTGCTTCCTCCAACACGTCTTCCAGTTTATCTTCCATGACGTGTGCAACAGCTTTAGCGGTATCAACGACTTGCTCAAGCGCTTCGCCCAACGTATTGCTGATGGCATCAACGAGGCTGCCTTCTTTCTTTGGCTTTAAGGCTTCGGCTGCTTTTTCCAACTTCGGCTGGTCTTCTTCACGGGCAGCAGCAGCTGCCTGGATGTCGTGCGCAATTTTCTCCTGAGCAGCCTTTTTGGCCTCATCCAGTTTGTTGCGTTCTTCACGGCGCGCATCGCGCTCTTTTTGAGCTTCGATCCGGTTTTCGAGGTCCGTTTTAGTGGAGGTCATTTCGCTCAGTTTTTCTTCTTTTGAGCGAATGCGTTCCTCGATCATCTTGATCTTGGCCTGGCGAATCTGCATTTCGAGTTGGCCGTCTGAATGTTCAACCTTACGGCTTTGGAAAGACAGTTCATCGCGATCTCTCTGGATCGATCGATCCATTTTTTCAATGGCGCCAAGCAAACCTTCATAACGACGCTTGAGGCGTTCTGTAGGCGAATTGTCATCGCCGCCCTCACTGCCACCGCCGTAAGCGGGGGCGCCACTGCCGCCGGATCGTTTGTCTTTCAGTTGCTTGAAAGCAGCATCAAGGCGTTCCCAAACTTTAGAACGATGGTCGCGGGTAAATTCTGTATCGCGGAATTTGCGTTGCAGGTCTTTGAGTTCATCAAACAGGCCCTGAAGCCGCAAACCTTCCACTATTTTGGCTTCTATTGCTTCAAGTATGGCATTGAATTTGTCAACGTTTTCTTTGGAACGGCGCTGGAAATCTTCATCCAGCTTCGAACGCAGTTCCTTGAGGCGTCCAAAAAGCGCATTGGTTGCATCACGGAGCTTGTCGGCGTGTTCCCGAAGCAGGTTTTTGTCAGAAACCTGTGCCTGTACTTTGTCCCAAAACCCTTTTAGCGACCCCCAGAGATCACTGTCAAAAGACTCCAGTTTTTCTACTCTGGTTTTGAGGTCATCCAGTTCTGAATGATAAGCTTCATTCAATTTGGAAGATAAGACGACAAAATGCCATTCGGTTTGTGCACGTTGAATGATATCACCCCGCTCTACTTTAAGGTCTTCTGGCAACAAGTTTTCTGTAACCGTCAGTTCTCTTTCCGTCTCGGTGTAGCCTTCCGGGAATTCAAGTGGTTTGTCATTGCGCCATTCATCCATCATCTTTTGCACAAATTCATCCGTGGCGACACTTTCCGGGAAAGTGAATAATTTTACTTTATTGCTTTCCGGAAGTAACTCTAAGGCAATCAAAATACGTTCATCCTGGGTAGTGGCTCCCCAAACTACAAGCTTGTTCTTCATAAGTAAGATCCCTCTGATAATTCGTTTTACAATCCAAATTGTATGTGTGTATGCGGAAACAATGTATGCGGAGCGGGGAGTTTGTGAGCAAGTGTTTTTCGCCGAAGCGGAATGGTCGTGCTGTGAATACGAAACTTCCTGCAACAGAATACGGCCGCAAAGATCAACCAAAAGTAGAAAATCGCTTCACAAAAGTGCAACTTTTGTAAGCAATTATCATCATGAACATATAAGCATTTACCTGCTAATCATAACCAGGCAGATTGAATGTGAGAACGCAAAACCATGCCCGGTTTATTGCAGGTATCCGCAATTAGATGCTAACGGCTTCCTGTCGTGCCAAAAGTACGGCCCTGTGCTCCAGTAAATACTCTGCAATCTGAACAGCATTGGTCGCTGCACCTTTGCGCAGGTTGTCAGATACTATCCAGATATTCAGGCCATTATCCAAAGATTCATCCCGGCGCAGACGCCCTACAAATACTTCGTTGCGGTCTTTTGCCAGAAGGGGCATCGGGTATTTTCCATTGCCGGGATCATCTGTTACAACGATGCCGGGGGTTTCGCTCAGCAATTTTCGAACCTCTGAAATTTCAAAAGGCTGCTGGAATTCGAGATTTACAGACTCGGAATGCCCGCCCAATACCGGAACTCTTACCGTGGTAGAAGTGATCCGAATAGCCTGATCACTCAATATTTTTCGGGTCTCATTGATCAGTTTCATCTCCTCTTTGGTATACCCATTATCCAGAAATGTATCGCATTGCGGGATGCAATTTTCAAAAATCTGGTACGGATAAGCCATTTCTTCGGGCTTGGGCTCGAAACCTTTGCTTTCCAGTTGGTACTGTTTTACGGCTTTCATACCGGTTCCGGTTACCGACTGGTAAGTAGAAACGACGATCCGTTTAATGCCATATTTTTTGTGCAGCGGCGCCAATGCCAGCACCATTTGGATGGTAGAACAATTGGGATTGGCGATGATTTTGTCTGATGGACTCAGTTCGTGCGCATTGATTTCAGGAACCACTAATTTTTTTGTCGGATCCATGCGCCAGGCAGAAGAATTGTCCACAACCGTCGTTCCCACAGCAGCAAACTTTGGCGCCCACTCGAGCGAAGTACTGCCGCCTGCCGAAAAAATGGCAATATCAGGCCTGGCTGCTATGGCTTCTTCCATGCCTATGACGGTATGCGACTCACCGCGAAACACAACCGATTTGCCTACCGAACTTGGTGAAGCAACAGCCAGAAATTCGCTTACAGGGAAATTGCGTTCTTCCAGCACTTTACACATGACCGTGCCCACAAGTCCTGTAACGCCCACAACTGCAACTTTCATAGGATTGCCGTTTATTTTATTTTTTAAGAATGAAAATTAATCAGGGCTGCAAAGATAGGGCTACTATACTTTATTGCTATTTTTATCCTCATGAAACCTGTAATTTTTTTCTTTCCGCTCCTCTTTATGGGGGTAGCGCTCCAGGCACAATTGTCTGATGATTTCTCTGATGGCGACTTTACCGGTAATCCGGAGTGGTTTGGCAATACGGATAAATTTACGGTCAATAACGGCGAATTGCAGTTGAATGACCTGAGTCCGGGCAGCAATAACATTTCCTGGCTTTACCTGCCAGCTGCAACTTCTCTTGATGACAGCACCACCTGGGAATGTAATGTCCGGATGGCATTTGCCACTTCTGCCAGCAATTATTCGCGCCTTTATCTGGCTGCTTCCAGCCAGGATTTTAACGGTCCTCAAAATGGGTATTACCTTCGGGTTGGCGGCATCTCCGGCAGCAGCGATGCGGTCGAGTTGTTTCGCCAGGATGGAACGACTTCGACGCTTATTCTTAGTGGCGTGGCCGGCGGCGTTGGCGGAGATCCCGTTACAGCAAGGATTCGCGTTACCCGCTCCACTTCAGGGGTATGGACTTTGTGGACAGACTACAGTGGCGGAAACAATTTTCAACAGGAAGCTTCAGCGTCTGATGCAACGTATCCATCAGGGCAGTACTTTGGGGTAGTTTGCTATTATACGAGCACCCGAAGCCAAAGCTTTTTCTTTGACGACATCCGGATAGACCCGCTTTTTTCAGATGATGTTGCGCCCGTACTTAGTGGTGTGCAAACGCCGGCTTCCAACCGCCTCCTTGTTTCGTACAACGAACCATTGGATCCCGCTTCCTATTCAAATCCGGCTAATTTTCAGATTTCCGGAATAGGTGTCGCCATTGCTGCAATGCCGGTTGCCGGCGACCCTGCTTCGGTAGAACTGGAGTTGCCTTCGCCGATGGTGAACCTGCAGGCCTATACGCTGACGAGTACCCTTGTCGCCGACCTGGCGGGCAACGTAAGCGGCACCCAAAATTTTGATTTTACCTATTATAACATACAAACGCCAACATCTGGGGATGTCATTATATCTGAAATCATGGCCGACCCAACCCCGGCCGTAGGCCTGCCTGAGGCAGAATATGTCGAATTGTACAACCGCAGTAACAAGGTCATACGACTATCTGATCTGAAATTTGGCCCGGGCACAACCCAGTTGAATTTACCCAATTACCTGTTGTTTCCGGGGGCTTATGTTGTCCTTTGTGATGAAGACTTTGCAGCGGGCTTTGCGGCATTAGGCCTCGGGCCGGTAGTGACGCTTCCGTCTTTCCCGTCTCTGACGAACACGGGAGCAAAACTGAGCCTTTTTAGCCAGTCGGGAATTGTCATTTTTGAGGTTTCCTATACAGACGATTGGTATGCCGACCTTCTCAAAATGAACGGCGGCTGGTCGCTGGAAATGGTCAGGCTTGACGACCCCGGGATTGAAAACTGCCCCGGAAACTGGCGGGCTTCTCAAAGCAATAGCGGCGGAAGTCCCGGACAGGTGAATTCCCTGCAAGGTATGGCCCTGGAGCAGGAGCCGCCCGTTTTACTGCGCGCTTTTACGGAAAGTGCAGGAGAATTGACCCTCGTTTTTAGTGAGCCGCTTAACCCTCAAAGCGCAGAAACCATTGCCAATTATTCCATAGACAATGGCCTGACCATCATCAATGCCTCGTTGCAAACCCCGGATCGCGTTGAAGTGCTGCTGACACTCTCGGGAGACTTGCAGCCCGGCACCGTTTATACCGTAACGGCCCGAAGCGGGCAAAAGGACTGTATCGGTAACAGCTCAATTGAAGATGAATCGGTTCAATTAGGGCTTGCAGAAGCCGTATCTCCCGGGGATGTCGTCGTAAATGAGGTGCTTTTTTACCCGGAATCAGGAGGCGTTGATTTTGTGGAACTCTACAACCGATCCGAGAAAATTTTCAACATTTCAGGTTGGGATATCGTAAATGAACAAAAAGAAACTGGAACCCGTCAGATGACCATTGCATCCGATTATTTGCTTTTTCCGGGCGCTTATGTAGCATTGAGCGCTTCGCCGGGGTATATCTCATCGCATTATACCGTTGTTGCCCCGGCCGCACTATTGGAAAATACTTTACCGACACTGGATTCCGATGCGGGGAATGTTACGATTCGCGTACAAGGCGTCATGATCGATTCTTTTGATTACGACGATGACCTGCACAATGTACTGCTCAGCGACAAGCGCGGGGTTTCCATTGAGCGCATTAGTCCCGATCTGCCAACTCAGGATCGCGGCAACTGGCATTCTGCAGCAGCTTCGGCGGGTTTCGCTACCCCGACCGCCCTTAATTCACAATTCTCCACTCAACCGGCTCCCGGAACGGAGTTTATCACGCTGGTCAATACCACTTTTTCGCCCGATGGAGACGGTTATGAGGATGTACTGACCTTTACCTATGCACTGGACAAACCCGGTTATGCCATGAGTGTCCGGATTTTTGACGCTGCCGGAAGGGAAGTCAGGAATCTAATCAAAAATCAACTGCTTGCCCGCGAAGGCATTGTAAAATGGGATGGCTCAGCCGACGATGGCAGCCGGGCCCGGGTTGGCATTTATGTCCTTTGGGCAGAGCTGATTCATCCGGATGGAACTGTTGAACGGCTGAAAAAGCCCTGTGTGGTGGCTGGGAAGTTTTGATGATAAAAGATTCAGGAGGGGATGGCGTCTCAAAAAGCAAGATGCAAATTGGCAAACAAGCAATGCTAATTTCCCAAAACAGGTTCGTTAGAGTAAAATCCTCGAATACCATTGCCAGCTTGTTCATCCATTTGGCAGACAGATTTTGCCCATTTGCTCTTTACGAGACACCATCGCTCCTTCCGAATTCTATATAACCATCATTCAAAGTAATCAATTGATCTTGATCAACTTGCGCGTTTTCTGCCGCCCACCCAACTGGAGCCTGTAGTAGTAACTGCCGGCAGGCAAATTGTGCGCTTCAAAACGAATCTGATGTTCACCGGCACTCAGGTGCTGGTTGGTTAAAACACGGATTTCATTTCCTGCAGCATCAAATATGCTGAGCTTTGCCCATTCGTTGCCACTTTGGAAACTGATCGTGGTCCAATCCCGGAATGGGTTCGGGAACGCATTCGTTTCGATGGCTTCTGTACTAACTTCAGGATTGGTTGATGTCGCCGAACAAACCCGCAAAATGGGCAGGTGCTGAAAATCCTGATACAGCAGAGAACGGACATCTTCCTCACTAACTTCAAACCAATCCATCAATATAGAGCCATAAATGTCTCTGAAATCGTGTTGCATGGCAACGCCTTCGTCTGCATCCACGGTGCCGGAAATATCCGGGCTTTCTCCGAGAATCTGCGAATTCACACAAGAGCCGAAAACCAGCAATGGAGCTGCTGTGCCATGGTCGGTGCCCAGACTGTCATTGGAACGGATGCGGCGTCCAAATTCTGAAAAAGTCATGCTGATGACCCGCTCTTCCAGTCCCAGCAAGCGCAGGTCTTCCTGGAATACAGCCATAGCCGAAGACAGGGAAGAGAGCAACTCTGCATGATCGCCGGCGGTGAGGTCACCCTGGTCTACCTGATTGGCATGGGTGTCGAAACCGCCCAGTGTGACAACGTAAACTTTCGTTTGCAATCCTCCGGCGATGAGCAGCGCCACGTTTTTGAGCTGCTGTGCAAGGCGGTTGTCGGCCGGATAATTGACCATATTGGCGCCATTGTTGGCTGCTGCCGTAACCACTTCCGAGTAAGCGTTGGTTTGTGAAATAGTCGTACGCAGGAAGGTCAGCTCCTGGCCGTATGGCGTATCCGGTACACTACCGGGCTCGCCTTCCGCCAAAACGCCAAGCGAAAATGGATCGTTGAGCGTCAGGCTGTAATTGGCCACTGCCCCCTGGCAGGTTTCTGTAACTAAGCTGCCCATAGTGATGGCAAACGGGTCCGGGTAAGTTTCGTTGGGATAATCCACCGGAAAACCCGGATAAAGGCCGTCGAAATACCGTCCCAGCCAACCCGTTGTCCACTCTACATTAGACGGGGAGCCGCTGGTCCAGATGTCTGTAGAGCGAAAATGAGAACGGTTTTGATCCGGATAGCCTGCTGCCTGAACGATGGTCAGCCGGTCATTGTCGTACAGTCCGCGGACGCCACCCATAGCCGGGTGAAGACCGGTCGTGTCCGACAAGCCCAGGATGCTGCTTTCAGGTAACATGATGTTGCTGCGGACATTGGCGAGGTTGTCGTATTGGTCGAGCGGAATCACCATATTCAGACCATCGTTGCCACCGCTGAGCTGGATCAGTACCAAGACGCGGTCAGACTCGTCGTTGATAGAATTAAAGATGGACGTGCGGGGCAAAGCGGAAACTTTCATGCCGTTGAGCAACATGGGCAAGGTTACCGCTGCACCGGTTGTTCTTATGAAGGATCTTCTTTTCATAATCTTTTCTATTTTTTATTCCCTTTCGGGGAAGGATCGTGTTGGAAATAAAGGTGTTAGCTCAGGTAATATTCAGACATGCTCATCATCGTCTTGATGAGACTCCGGAGCTTGGTGGCTACCGCGTTGGCCAACTGTACGTCATTTGGGTTGGACAAATACTGGCCATACTCCAGCGACCATTCATAGTCTGGCAAACCAGGGAGCAAAACCTCTTTTAGCGCAACTTTTTGTCCAGCCGTGATGGGCTGGGGAAACAGGATTTTGGCAAATTCCTCGATAAGTGCGTTGGGCTCTGTCGGCGTTTCCAATGTCGCTACAAAAGCCAGCGGATCGATGATAACCCGAAAGCCATTTAAAAGGATACCTACGGTAGAAACGGCGTTGGTCATGTTCATCCTTGGCGGCAGGGTAGAGGCATTGATCCAGGAGCGGTAATACAAAGGCTCCTGATAGTATGCCTTCCAGCCGGCCACACTGGGCAGGTTGTAGATGTCCATTTCCATAGGAGATAAAATGGTCATGATCCGCCACCAGGTATTGTATAGAGCACCCGATTCTGCCGGCATGGCGACTTCAAATTGCTTGAGGGCGCTTGCGACAAAATCGAGCGGGTTTTTAATCATCGGTCCCACGTTCAGCATGTCGAAGAAATGGGCGCTGCCGAGCAGGGCCTGCATCACTGGTTTTAGTTCGTAGTTGTTGGCAATCAGCAATTGGGCCATCGGCTCGATAACATTGGCTTCGGCCTCTTCGGTGATGACGTAGTAAATAAACCAGCGGTAAAGTTTGCGGCTGATGAAACGGGCAACTTCTTCCTGTTGGAAAATGATGTCAATCAGTTGTGCATATTCCAGATTTCCGCCATTGCTGATGACCACATTGCCGAAGCGGTGCGACAATTGTTTCTGTCCCGTATCGTGCAGGTTTGCCTGGAAGAAAGACTCCACCTGTATTGCGGGGTTGGTCGTGTTAAAACCCCGGTCGCGCCAGCCGGTAAGCACTTTGGCCATTTGAATGACATCGTCTTCCGTATAATTGGAATAGTCGCCAGGGCCAACCTGAGGGCCTTTTCCAATGGTGAACAACTCCAGCAACTCCCGCGCATAATTTTCATTCGGAGCGGTTCGCGTATTCTGGTTGCCGTTCAGAAAACGCAACATGGAGGGGCTGATGGTTATTTCTTTGATCAGTTGTTTGAAATTACCCCAGGCGTGGGTTCTGAGCAAATTGGAGTGGTTGTAGTTGAATTTCGGGTCATTGACGTTGCCGATGCCAAAGTGGTTGATCCAGAAAAGCACCAGTTTTTCCCTGACGGAAATGCCTTCCTCCAACACCTGCCCCAGTGTCCAGGCACGTAAACTCCGGCCTCTGTATTGCGCGAGATTAACGCCTGCGATATAAGGCGCATTGATCCAGGTACTGCCGACGGGCACATTGGGGTCATCGGTAAAATAGTAATTGATGGGCGGTTGTGGCAAGGGCAGATCCTGAAACAATTGGGCTATCGTCGCATTCAGACCCTGATCGCGTACCGCTTTGATTTGTGCGTAAGTAGGCCCGTACATCGCTCTTCGGAGCAAGTGGGCCGCCTGTTCGTACTCCCAGGGGCCGGTATACGGTTCCAGCCCCGAATTGACCTGAAAAATACTGGTGATTGCAGCCGTGCGTACCCCCGCGTGGCGGGATTCCTGCTTGTCGGCTTGCTTTGCAACTTTGTCTTGTTTGCCGAAAAAAGCGGCCAGCGTAGCTCTTCTGTCCATACTTGAAGGATTTTAAGCGAAGTGAAAGGCTTGTGTATTGATTTTGCTATGCGTTCGACGGTGGAAGGATAGTTTGGTTTAATGAGGGAAGCGCAAATTTTGTTTATGTGTTTATTTGTTTATTTGTTTATGTGTTTATTTGTTTATGCGTTTATGTGTTTATTTGTTTATGCGTTTATTTGTTGGCGGATCGAATAAACAAATCACCATATCAACAAATCAACAAATCTCCGTTATTCGTTCATTATAAAGCAGTTTGATTATGAGGCAGTATTCTTTTGAAAAGCTGGATGTTTGGCAAAGGGGCCGTGTGCTGGTAAAGGCTGTGTATCAATTTTCTAAAGATTTTCCAACTGATGAAAAGTTTGGCATGACCCAGCAAATCAGAAGAGCTTGTATATCTGTAACTTGCAATGTGGCCGAAGGCAGCGCCAGAATTACAGGCAAGGAAAAGGCCAGATTCTACGAAATTGCATTTGGTAGTTTATTGGAAGTTTTGAATATACTGATAGCAGCAGTTGATTTGGAATATGTCACTGAAAATGTGTTAACTGAAAATCGCCCTCTTATAGAAGAAATTGGAAATAAATTGAATGCTTTGAGGGAATCGCAACTGAAGAGGTGATGTGCTTAGGTGTTTATTTGTTTATCTGTTTATGTGTTTATTTGGTGGGCATCGAATAAACAAATCCACAAATCCACAAATAAACAAAAGGCCGACCCCTTATCAGGCCGGCCCAGGTGTTTAAAAAAAATTACAGATAAGGCTAATCTTTCTGTGAAAGTTGCCGTGTATTGTTTGGGAGATGTTAGATGCTAGATTTCAGATATTAGACTAGAGCGTGCCAGGTCTAACATCTAAAATCTTACATTTCATATCTAACAAATCAAAACTTCGGACAAACCGTTCTTGCCCGGTTTTTGCTTTTGCTCGTATAGATCATGGACAATTCAAAAGCGCCACGGGAGTTGTTGGCCGAAGCCAATGTCGAAACCGTGACATCATAGCTGACGCCGAAATTCCAGCGTTCAACCTCCAGAATTGCCGTAAAAATCACTGCGTCCAGGGTTTTGGTGCTTTCCAGTTGATTCGACAGGTGGCCCCAGGCGCCGGCACGGACCGCTACTTCTTTCCAGTCGCGGTTGGTGAAGCGGAAGTTGCCGCCAAAAGTGGCGCTGAACGAAGGCCCTTGTCCCATAACCGCAACCGCCGGAAGCAGGCTCAGGTTTTGGGTAAAAGGAAGTTCGCCGCCGGCATTGGCCACCCATTTAGAGTAGAGTCTTTCTGAATCGTCGCCGAGGAATGAAATATTGGGCTCGTTGATGTGGTGCAGCGAGCCGCCTACATAAATGCTCATGTCATTTTCGAACAGGGCATACCAGAGCAAACCTGCATTGAAATCGAGGTAGACATTGGTTTTGCTTTCCATAAAGCTCTCGCCGTTGTCTGAACCGTAGTCTACCAGCGCCTGATCGATGTTAAACTGGTTGGTAAACCAAAGTTTGCCCCAATCGTAGCCACGTTGCCCGATGCCGAGCTGGGCGCCGGCAACGAGGTATTGATTGCTTCGGGAATAGCGGCTGCCATTGAGTTGCTTCATAAAGGAGCCGCCGAGATTGGCGCGAATCCGGTTGAAATTGGCAATGCCTACTTCATCGCGCATCACACTAAGGCCAAACCCGGCATAATCGCCGCGCATCACTTTGAAGCGCATGTCGAAACTACCAGCCAGGGTTCGGAAAGGCTTGTCTTTCAGGACACTGGCGTACAATTCGCGGTAATTCAGCACGACCCTCGACTGACCGTCGAAGACGCCGATCATGGCCGGATTGACTTGCAGTGGCGCTGCATAAAATTGAGACAAACGAGCATCCTGCGCTGCAGTTTGATTCATAAAGCAATAGCATCCGATGCAAAGGAGTACGAAGTTTGTAAAGTTTCTGCGCATTATTTTTGGTTATGTGTCTGTGCGCTGATCTGCTTCTTTTTTGAATCAAGTAAACAAATCAGCACACAGGCGAATAAATAATGATTTTCAATAGTGCTGCCGAACGCTGTTCGGCGAAAAAGCCGCTGAACAGCGTTCAGCGGTACAGCTTACCGGATCAGGGTCGTTTGACCTTTGAAAACTTCCCGGACGCCATCTTCATATTCCACATCCACGTACCACAAATAGACGCCGCCGTTCATCATCTTCCCGCCGAAGCTGCCATCCCAGCCAATGTTGGGTTCGTTCACTTCAAAGTCGCTGGCCTGATAGAGCAATTCCCCCCAGCGGTCGTATATACGGAACATGCGCACGGTAGAACCGTCCTGGCCATGCACGAGCAGTAGGTCGTTCATGCCGTCGCCATTGGGGGTAAAGCCTGTTGGAACAGCCACTACCCTTGGCTTGCGGATGAAGACATTGACTATATCCCGGTCATCACAACCATTTTCATCAACACCGTACAATTCAAATGTAATCGTATTGGTAGACAGCACCTGTGGATCCGGACACTCCGTACAACTCAGGGTGCCCTCATACGGCTCGTTCCAGGTGTAGCGGACTTCTCCGATACCGTTGACCGAGGAAGCAGACAACGAAATCTGATCGCCAATGGTGATGGTGGTATCGAGGCCTGCATTCACCATAAACTCAGGAGGAGAGGCAATGGTCGCCTCTTCAAACAGCAAACAGCCGTTCCGGTCGCGCACATAAACCGTATAATCTCCGCCCTGCAATCCGATCAGCGTACCTGATCCGCTAAAGGTTTGATTGTTCAAACTGTATTGGAAAGGCGCTGTGCCACCCTGAGGAATGACCGTAATGCTGCCATTTCGCATCCCAAAACAATCCACCGGTTTGGTGGCAATGGTTACGCTGATGGGCTCCGGCTGAAGGACTTCTGCATTCGCTGTAATCTGGCAACCATTGGCATCCTGAGCAACAACCGTATAAATCCCTGCCGGCAGATTGCTAAGGGTAGCAGTGGTTTGTTGTTGCCCCTGCCAGGTATAAGTATACCCGGGAACGCCTCCGCTAACCGTAGCCGTGACACTCGCTTTGGCATCTCCGAAGCAGGGCTCTTTTTCGGCAGCCATGGCAATGCTGAGCGCAGTTGGTTGACCAACCTGTACCTGTCCGCCGCTGTCACAGCCATTGGCATCGGTGACCGTTACATAATAAAGGCCTGCGGCGAGGTTTCCGGCTGTTGCGGTGACCTGACTTCCCGCATTGCTGCTCCATTGGAACGTATATCCGCCTACAAGGCTGCCCTGAATGTTGACGACTGTTGCCGTACCGGTAGTACCGGAATGACAAAGGACATCGGTATGGGTGAAATCAAAAGTAATGGGTTCCGGTTCGGCCAGAGCCCTCGAAAAAACTTTGCTGCACCCCTGACGATCGGTAACTGTGACGGAATAGGTGACGCCGCCTGCCAGGTTTTGAATGGTCAGCCCGGAACCGCTGTTACTCCAGCTAAAAGTATAATCAGAGGCGTTGTTGGCCATACCGGCTCCTCCTGAAAAGAGGTTGATGCCCATTTGGCCGTTTGCATCGCCGAAGCAGGTTGGTTCTGTTGCAATAATATTAACACTGAGTTCATCCCAGTCGTCCAGCGTGAGTTGCGCTGAAGCGGTACAGCCGTTGCTGTCCGTAATGGTGACGGACTGCACGCCATTGGCCAGGTTAGTGGCCGTTGGGCTAGTTTGGCTGTTACTCCAGACATAGGTGTATCCAAATCCGGTGCCACCGGAAGGCATGGCGCTGGCTTCGTTGTCGTTTGCGCCGAAACACCCGGTGAACGTTTGCGAAACAGCAACACTAACTGCGGTAGCAGGTTGTCCGACATTGGCAATGCCCTGCGCAACACATCCGTTCGCGTCAGTCACGGTAACATCGTATGCATTTGCGGCCAGATTCCCGATCGTTGGGCTGGTAAGGCCGTTTTCCCAAAGCACCAGATATGGCGCTGTTCCACCTGTTGGATTTACGGTGGCATTGCCATTGCTTTGACCAAAACAGAGGGCATCAGTGGCTACTGTATTGGCTATCAGTTGAGTGGGTTCGGTGATGGTCACCTGTCCGTTGGTCTGGCAACCGTTTTCGTCCGTAATGGTCACACTGTAATTTCCGGCAAAAAGGAACACTGCCGTATCGCCTACCTGCTGAATGGCATCATTCCACGCGTAATCATAGTCTCCGTTTGCATCGGGTGTGCCTCCGGAAACCTGCACAACGGCCGAGCCGGTATTGTTCCCAAAGCAATCTGCCGGATGTGGAATAATGGCTGTGATGGCCAGTTGAGTTGGCGCAGTTATCGTTGCGCAAGCCGTTGCGGTACAGCCATTTTGATCGGTAGCCGTAACACAGTAATTGCCCGCTGCGAGGTTTTGTTGTATTGGCTGGGTAGCAGCAGTGTGCGCCCAGGTGTAGGTGATGGTTCCTGTTCCCCCGGTGCCGATGGCTTCCATGCTTCCGTCGCTGCCATTGAAGCAGTTAGGGGCGTTGGCCAGCAGCATGACCGAAAGTTGGGGGGGATTGGCTAAAATGATGCTGTTGGTAGCTATACAGCCTTTGCTGTCTGTAACCGTCACAAAATAGCTGCCCGATGGAATGCCGCCAGGGCCCGGGGTAGCAGGACCACTCCAGTTTAGCACATACCCGCCGTTTCCACCTTGCGGACTGGCATTAATGAGGCCGTTATTGCCATTGTGGCAACTGACTTCCTGTGTAATTTGCAATGGAATGGTCAGCGCAGGTGGTTCCGGAAGGTTGAAAGTAAGGGTGTCAATGCACCCGATGGCATCAACCACTGCAATAAAGTGGTTGCCTGCCGACAATCCGTTGAAACTACCGCTTGGCTGTCCAATTGCAGCGCCATCAATGAAATAGCTGATGGGCAGGTCGTCGCTTGTTGCGGTAGCAAGCACGGTTCCATTGTTGCCGCCATTACAGGACACCGCGTTGGTGCTGCTGATTGCTGAAACCAGGGAACAATTGTCGTATTGGCAACTGCTGCTGCCGCTTAAAACGACACAACTCAGCGAAGCCCCACCGGTATTGACACGCACTTCCAAAGTGACGTCGTCGTTGTTGACCAAATTGCCGACGACATAAGACAAACCGGAAACCGGGCCCTGCCAACCGGAAGCTGATCCGTTTGTGATGACATTAACTTCGTATTCTGTAAAATTGTCTACCTGTGTCCACGTAAACGTAATCTCCCCGTCTGCAGTAATGCCGCAGGAGACGACCGGCGCTTCGATGTCGCTGACGACCCCAACGGTTACGGTGTCCCGCTGGATACATCCATAGCTATCAGAAGCCTGTACCATATAAGTCCGGGTCACATTGGGCGATGCAGTCGGTGTTGCGCAGTTGTTGCAACTCAGGCCCTGAGATGGTGTCCAGGTATAAGTGATGTTATTGGTAGAAAGAAAGGTGATGGTCCACGAATTGAGTTTGCCAATCTGGTTGATGCCGAATGCATCGGTAATGACCAATTGCCAGTTGCCGTTGATTTGCGTACCCGCCAGCAGGTTCCAGTTGCCTTCAGGACGGAAATTTCCCGTGAATGGGGCTGTACCGGTCGTAATGGAAGTAGGTGCTGTAGGCGTAAAGCAAGTATTCGTATAGTTGTCGCCGCTGCCACCGTTGCCCGAAGACAAATCAATGGTAGTACCTGCCGGTGAGCGAAGTGAAATATTAAGGTCGCTGTCCCAGTCGGTTTCAATGTTGACGCAAACGCTGAGCAATTGCAAGACGGCATTTGACAGGACAGGTGGTGAAACACTGTTGACCGCAATGGTTGATCGGTACGGATTGGATGGCGGGTGATTGGAAAATCCGATCGGGTAGAACGGTGATGCCTCGAAGGTAACGTTGGTCGATAATGGCGTTGAACTGCTAACATCCAGCACCGTGTTTTCGCCCGGACACAGCAAACGATCGTCAACTGGAGTCAGAATCTCCTGGCAGCTGTGGCAATTGGGGTGTGTGCTCGGCAATACTATCACGTTAACCGTGGTGTCGTAACTGCAGCCAAAATCGTCCATGACATTAAACGTATAACTCGCCGTTCCTGCATTTATCGGTGATGCACCAATCGAATCGGGGTCCATATAATAAATGGAGGGGTTGGCTGACCAGGAATAGTCGATGATCTGCGGCGTGAAGGTTTCCAGGCTTGGGAAAATAGAAGGATCAAAATTGACACTCCATTCAAAAACCCAGCCATTATCAGAGGCCCATTGATCCTGTACGGTTAAAATCCATTCGCCGTTGAGCGGACATCCCAAAAGGTTATTCAGGTTCTGAAAGGATGCATAATCGCCCGCGGGCATGGTGATGGCGCCCGGATGGGCATTGGCGTACTGTGTCCAGGTTTGGGCGCCGGTGGGTGTCCAGCAATAATCCCACCCAATGCCCGGTGCGGGCGGATTTGGGGTATTAAAGTCGTCCAGTTCATAGGGAATTCCAAGGTGTACCGTATGCCCGATAAATTCCTGATCCTGCAACTGCACGGTGGTGCCATCGGGACAGGAAATATACACATCAAGGTCGTGCATCCAGGAATGTTCCATCGTTACACAAATACCAAGAAGGTCCGTAATGTCGGTCAAAACCTGCCCTGGAGAAAATTGGGTAATGACAATACTGGTTTGATAATTGGTGCCGGTACCATCGGGTAGCGGCAGGGAGTCAGACAAAATACCACCCGCCTGAAAACTACTTCCGGTAGGGAGGACCGAAAGGGTGTAATCTGGCAAAATGGTATCCACTACAGCATTGAGATGAACGCTGTCGCCGACGCAGATTTGCGGCAGCAGGTCCGTATTGATGTTGAAACTCGGTCGGGTGGAAATCCGGACGCGTTGATTGATAAAATTCGTGTTTTTACAACCGAACTGGTCGGTAATGGTCAGCTGCACGATGTAGCCGCCGGGTTCGTCGTAAATTTTGGAAACAGAAGGGCCTACTGCCATCGAACCATCGCCAAATTCCCAGAGAAAGCTGGAGGTGAAATCGGAATGGTTATAAATGACACCGTTTTGGGGATAAACACCCCGGGCACTCAGAAATACCCTTTGACCCGGACAGGCATCCATCCAGCCGGTATCCACTGGCATGACCATCGGATCTGTTGTCACCAGTTCTGTTCTTATGGTTTGACAGGCAGCAATGCAGTTGATCTCTGCATTCCACCCATTGCCCTGATCAGTGCCGTCAGAAATGAAGGTGACGGTAAGACACCCGCCCGGGTTGGCTGCCGTAGCTTGTACAATGATGGGCGTATTCGGCAAAAACTGGTCTGAACAGGTCAGCTGAGGCGCTGCGGTGTTTGGTCCGTCGTAAAAGCAAAGCAAATCCCCTGTTCCCAGTTGTATGTTCGGAAAAAAGAGTTGCGTATGGGTACCCGTACTGCCATCCGGGCAAATGGTTGTTGTAAAACTCTCATTTGGACCGTACGGGCCACTGTTTCCACCACTATCAATGAAAAACCCATTGCAATCCGTGATGGGGGTCCCGTTCATTAGATAATTTTGCGCCTGCGTCATAAAGGCCGTCATTAAAAAGGCGACCGTCGGCGCAAAGAGCTTCCGTAGTTTTGCACTCATCTGTAGGAATTCTTTATAAAAACGGGTTAATAATAGTTTAAAGGGTGCGAAACACCCAAGCAGATGCAGTAAAAAAATTGCACACTGCAAGACAAACTTCAACAGGGAGATAGTAAGACATCGGTTCAATTCCGAAAAATGATCCGGAGATTTGTTCATGGAATGTTGCCAAAAGCTTCTTTTTCAAGCTTTTTAGGCGACTTCAACAGAATGGTCGATCTTAATGGAGATTACGAGGGTGTCCTTTTGCCTGCAATAAAATAAGGGCGCTCTTGCCAGGATGCCGATTTTTATTGCCAGCAGTTGCAAATTTATAAAATTACCCTTCATAGTTTCCCTAATTGATAAAAAAAATACGTGCTCTTTTTTCAGGGGCATGTTGTTGATCGCTACCATCACCGTCCACTCTTGTGAATAGCCGGCAAAAATCTTTAAACCTTCTACTTTCTACCCTCTACCCACTACTTTCTACTTCCTACTTCCTACTTTTGTTGCTTCATTCAATCGTCTGCCCGGAGGGCTGGACCCAAAACATTTTATTTATGGCAATTCTCGATGGCAAACAATTGGCCGCAACCATCAAAAAAGAACTGGCAACATCGGTAGCAGCGCTGCAGGAAGCAGGCAAACGTGTGCCGCACCTCGCCGCAGTATTGGTAGGAGAGGATCCCGCGAGCCAGGCTTATGTAGGCAACAAGGTCAAATCCTGCGCTGAAATAGGCTACGCTTCTACGCTCATTCGCCGGCCTGCAGAGGTAACAGAGGCAGAACTGCTCGAAATTGTCGCTTCGTTGAATGATAATCCGGAAATTGACGGCTTCATCGTTCAGTTGCCATTGCCGAAGCACATCCGTGAGGATGCCATTACTTTAGCCATTCGCCCAGACAAAGACGTTGATGGCTTTCATCCGGTCAATTTTGGCCGCATGGCGCAGGGCTTGCCTGCCTTTCTTCCGGCCACGCCTTTTGGCATTCTGGAAATGTTGCGACGCTACGAAATACCAACTTCAGGCAAAGAAGTCGTGGTGGTGGGCCGCAGCAACATTGTTGGAACGCCGATGAGCCTGCTGCTGTCGCGGAAAGGATATCCCGGAGACGCCACTGTGACGCTTTGCCACAGCCGAACCAAAGACATTAAAGCCCATACTTTGCGGGCCGATATCCTGATAGCTGCAATCGGCAGCCCTGAATTCATTAAAGCGGATATGGTTAAAGAAGGCGCCGTGGTCATCGATGTCGGCATCAACCGGGTGGATGATGAAAACGCGCCGAGGGGTTACCGACTCGCCGGGGATGTTGACTTTAAAGGCGTTGAACCGAAAGCTTCCTGGATTACTCCGGTACCGGGCGGCGTTGGCCAACTGACGGTTATTGCTTTGCTGATGAATACCCTGAAGGCATACAACAAAGAAGTTTTTTAATGGACAAATACCGGCAGTTTTCAATCGCTACTGCGCCGGAATGGCGTGAAATTTTACTGGCATTTTTGGCCGAATTGCCCTTTGATTCTTTCGAAGATACAGCCGAAGGCATGAATGCTTATTTACCTCCCGGAGCCGATGTTGCAGCAACTGAGCTTCAGGTCAGGGAATTGCAATCTGATTATCCCTTTACCTACGACATTGTGGAGGTGGAAAAAGAGAATTGGAATGCTGTTTGGGAATCCAATTTTCAGGAAGTACGGGTAAATGATTTTTGTGGCATCCGCGCCGAATTCCACCCGCCTTTTGAAGGCGTGGCGCACGAAATTGTCATCCGACCCAAAATGGCTTTTGGTACCGGTCACCACGAAACAACCTGGATGATGATGGACCAGATGAGCCATTTAGACCTTAAAGATAAAAGGGTATTTGATTACGGCTGCGGCACGGGCATACTCGCCATACTGGCCGCACAACTGGGCGCCGCCGGTGTTGATGCAGTCGATAACGAATACCCGGCTTATGAAAACACCCTCGAACACGCCCTACTGAATGGGGTAGGAGACAAAATCAAGGCCTTTTACGGAACCCTCGACGATGTGCCCCCTGCTACCTACGACCTTATCCTCGCCAATATCAACCGGAATGTAATCCTGGCTTCGTTGCCGGAATTGCGCAAACGCCTTTCCGCAAATGGCCAATTGCTGATCTCCGGCATTCTGCACGATGACGAACCGGTCATCATGGAAATGGCTACAGCACAGGGCTTTCGCGAATTTGGTCAACAAAAACGGGGAAATTGGATGGCAATATTGCTGAGCGGAGCCGAAAAGAACCTTTAAAACGGTGGACGGTAGACGGTGGACGGTGGACGGTAGACGGAGAATACTGCTCCAATTAGCAGTCTGCCCCCTTTAACCTTAAAAACGGTGGACGGTAGACGGTGGACGGTGGACGGTGGACGGTGGACGGAGCATATTGCTCAATGAAAGCAGTCTGCCCCCTTTAACCTTTACCCTTTAACCTTTAACCTTTAACCTTTATCCTTTACCCTTTAACCTTTAACCTTCCCCCTGGAGCTCCACCCCACAATCCCAATCAAACCCAACAGGCCAAATCCGGCCCAGAACAACCAGCCATCCCGGCGATAAACCGGTGCATCATCGCCAATGGCAGTAAAAGCGGCCCAATATACCGGATGTGCGTCGCGGCTGTCGCCGTCTTTAATCTGCGTTAATTTAGCCTGCCTCAGCGCCTCTGTTTTACTCAGCCCTTTTTTCAGGTAAACATAAAATTCGCTCATCAGCTGTTTATTCGCCACGTCATTAATGGACCAAAAGGTCGTTAACACGCTGCGGGCGCCTGCATACAGGAAAGCGCGGGCCAGACTGACTACGCCTTCGCCTTTATACAGTGCGCCATCTGCCGTTTCACAGGCACTCAGAACCACCATAGCGGCGGCAGAGAGGTCGAGCAGGTAGAGGTCTTTGACAAAAAGAGAATCGTAGCCTCCCTGGCCGTCAGACAACACCACGAAAGAAAAATTACCGGAAGTGGTATTGGCTTGTGCGTGGGTGGCTAAGTGCAGTACCCCAAAATCGGAAGCAGATTGTAAAAAACGTTCAACGGAGGCCTGCTCTCCGGTAAAAACCGATCCACTGGTTGTTTCTCCGATGTCATTTATGGTTTGGATGTTGTATTGCAAGGCAACCAGGCCTGCTTTGCCGGTAAATTCCGGTGCAAATCCGCCAAAATTCCGCTTGCCTGCCGGCATGCTTTTCAGGGTTTCCTGAAGCGTAGCCGAATAACCATAGCCGATGCTGTGTTGCCGCAACAAATAAGGGTACTCCTTAAAACGGCAAGGTTGAGCCGGTTGCGCTGTAAGCAGGGCGTCGAAGGGCAGGTAAGCCAGCACGCCTGCCGGAACGATGGTCAGTTGTTGTGGCAGTGGATTGGTCTGGCCTGCAGGCGCTATCAGTTTGTTGTAAAGCTGCCAGGCAAGTTCAGTATACGTATCGCAAAGCTGTGACTGCCCGGAGCCGGCGTTTTGAAACCCGACGATGCTGCTGCGCAGGTTCATGACCCAGGTCTCCAACGGGAAATTTTTCTCAATCGGAATGATTTCGAAGCGATCACGGGACAGCACGAAAAGGTAAATCTGTTGGGCCCCCACAAAATACTCCAGCAGGGCGGCGTCTTTGTCCATGCTTTGGCGCACTTGTTCGGGAGAAACACAGGTGAAATTGTACTTCAGGTTGTAGTACTGCGGGTAGGTTTCCTCGATTTCCCGCATCCAGGAAGCATAGGCCTGCCGGGTGTTCCAGAGACTTGTTCTCAATCGCTCCAGTTCCTGCTCATTAGCCGCTTCAATACTGCCCTGAAACAGGCGTTCTTCCGCCAGCGCAACGTCTGCCTGGAGCTGCCGCTCACGAAGACGTGTCTCCTGTGGAATACCTGCAATATTTTCTGCGTCTGCTTTCCGGAAAGCTTCCATGAGTAAAATGCCCCTGCTGCGTTCTGCGAAAGTAAAAGCCTGGGCTTTGTAGGACACTTCGCCCGTCAATTCAAGCAGTTGCAGCGCAATGGCGATGGCGTGTTCGCAACGCTCATAACTTTCTTCAATATTGGTTAGTTTGGAGGACTCGTAGTGGTACGAATGGCGCAACTGTTTCTCCGCTTCAAAAATCAGTTCGTGGCAAGCCAGTGCCGTACGGAGGTCTTCCGGTTCACCACAATGCCGGAACCGCGCCCGCAAAGCTTCCGCTTTTCCTGAAAGGGCTTCCATGAGGGTGTTTTCGGCAAACAAATCCCGCGCAGACGGGTTGTCGCGATAACTTTCAGGATGAAAATTCTCTAAAACACTTTGCAGGGCTTGTTGAAAATAAGCCAGAGCCTGATCGGGGTCAGTATCCGAGAATATCTGTCCCCGGGAAATGAACAGTTTGCCAATATCGCGGCTGTTGCGCTGGCCATATAACTGGGTGAATAATTCGAAAGCAGTGCCAAAAGCCCGGTCAGCTTCGGTATTTCGGCCCATCAGGTGGTAAACATTTCCCAGCAGCGACCAGATTCCGGCCTGATAATGGCGGGCGTATTCAAAATCGTAAGCCGTGACCGCTTCTCCAAAACTGGCTTCGGCGCGCAGGGCATATTTTTCAGCATCGCTGAGTTTGCCGATTGCCAGACTTGCTTTGGATAAATTGCCCAAAAGCAGGCCTTTGGCGACCAGATTCAAATCCGGAAGCTTCAGGCCTTTCTGGCAACTGGCAATGGCGTCGTTGTGGCGGCCCATGGTTTCGTACAAAATGCCGAGGTCGCTATAAGCTTCAGCTGCAAGCCCGTTGTCTTGTTCGGCCAGGGCAATTGCGCGGAATTTCTCAAGCAAAACTTCTGCTGCCTCGTAGTCGCCAAGCCGGGTATCTACATTTCCCAATGCCTGAAAAATAAAAACGGCCGTTTCAGAATCTTCTTTTTTTAGCTGGTCTACCAATATGTTTTTGGCCTCGTTGTAATACCGGGCAGCATCGGGATATTGCTCTAAGCCATAATTGTAAGTATGCGCAAGGTTGACATACAGCCATCCGAGTTCTTCCCATTCGGCAGGCGTTGCCGGTTGCCGCCAGAGTTTATCGGGCAGACAGGCTTTTAAATAGGGCAGGGCTTGTTCGGGTAAGCCTTTTTCATCGCGGTAAATTTTGGCGACCGCTTTACACGCCGAAATCCAGCTAACGAGGTCGTCCTGATCCCGGAAAAATTTTAACGCTTTTTGCAGGTTGTCAACAACGCCTTCCGGGCAGTTTTCTCTGACCTGAACCATTGCTTCATCCGCATAAGTATGGGCATGGTCAATCTTGTTGCCTGAAAAAGCAAGAACGATATTTGTAAACAACAAGCCAAATAGCAGGAAATAGCGCATGATGGAGGGTTTGTTACAGCCGAAGAAGGCTTCGCTGCGAAATTTCAAAATAAGTCGGCGGGTGTTTGAAAGGGCAGAGGGCAAATTGGTAAAACTTGTCCCGCTCAGCGGGAAGGCAAATTTGTACTTTTTTTTAAGTATCCACTATTTAGTTGGTTGTCTGCTCTTCAGGGTTCGAGAGCAAGGCTTGCAAAGGCCCGTTTCGACTCCGCTCAACGGTCGTTCGTTGAGCGGAGTCGAAACGAAATGACTGTTTTTGGGGCCGAGCATAACGCAGCTATCGGACCCTAAAGAGACAGATAACCCTTATTTTGATTCGGTGTACACAATCCACAAACTAAGCAGTATGATTACGGCAAGCAGCAGGACAAGCCAAAGGGGCATGCCGAATCCGTCACCACCGCTGGTGCAGGCGTCACATTGCAGCATATTCTGAGCCTCCATGCTGGTCGCGCTTCCGTCGGCAACGAGCGCTACCGGTTTAACCGGAACGGTGCAAACAGGGGCGCCGTTTGGATCGTCAAAACGAATACAGGCGACGATTTCACCGATGTCTTCGAGTTTGGTGCCCGTTTTGGTCAGCGCACTGAAAATGATCTGGCCATAAGTCATCGGGTCTCCTTCTCCATATTCCCAGACAGAGTGGATGGCGAAATTTAGAAACTTCCAGGTGATGGTATTTTCGGCCACATTGCGCTCCAGTTCAACCGCGCTGTTCACCGCAGCTGCCTGAAGTTCGGGATGTATTTTAATCGGCTGATCGCTGATGCTGTTGATGTCTACGCCTTCCGGAAAATGAACCGTTACATAAACATTGCTGGTAGAAGCGTGCCCATCGTTGACAAAATCTACGGTACAAAGCAGTTTCTGGGCCCCTGCGCCGTCAGCCGGACAAGCACAGGCATCTACCCGCATTTGATTCGGATCGTGGGCCTTGGAAAGGCTCGATGTCAGCAGTTGCAGGTCTATGATCCGGCCTGATGGCTGAAAAGATTGAAAGTTTGGCGTCGGTTGCCCCTGCGGATTCAACTGGCTGAATACCTGTCCAAAAATGGTTTCCAGTCCGCCCGGGGACAACATTTCGTTGAGTCCAAACTCCTCCGCCAATGCCGATTCCGCAGGCGAAAGATCGCCCGGTACGCCTCCCGTCATCATAGCCAGAAACTCAACCCTGCCTTTTTCATCATCCGGGAATTTATCCAGCAGATCCGGGTCGTTCTTAAACTGGATGAACAAGTGCCGTTCTTCGTTGTAGTTCAGGGTATCAAAACGCCAGAGCAGGGCATTTTTAAAAGAGCTGTTGATTCTGCTCCCGGACCCGAAAATACTGGTATTGAGCTGGATGGTTTTGGGCAGGGTTTTTGGGAAATAAAACAAAGTTGTGTCGTTTTTGAAACTTCCGAATTGAGGAATTCCGGCAATTTCCGACAAAACGATGGTGGTGTCTCCGTTCCGCGGATCAATCCGGACGCGCTCCACAGGACTGTTGAAAAACAGGTAGACTTCGCCGGATATAGGAACCCCTTCCTTATAAATGTTTTTATACGACAGGACCCACATGGTGGTGTCGGAAGGAACCAGGCTCAGATGGTTTTTTTGGAGTCGGATGAATTTGTTTTCCTTCACTGCCTTTGTCACTCCGAAAGGCGTCGGATCGGGCGCCGCCGGAGGAATAACCGTGACTTGCCCGTTTACGATTTTGGGAGGCGGTTTGCCGCCGCCGCCATATAGCCCTGTTGGATAAGTTTTGATGCCGTATGCCGATGCTTTGGGTTTGTACCGATGGTTGATGGTAGAATCTGCCCCGCCTAACGTAAAATTTCCGTTGCCGTACAGCCAGAAATAATCATAGCGCGGGGTAGCCAGTTCGTGCGCATTCAGCGGCGCCAGAGCAGGCAGCCCGGAAATGCGCAGCATTACGCTGTCTTTTAGCGCTAATTGGGTCAGGCTATCCGGCTTAATTGGTGCAACCTGCTGGGCCAATAAGCTCCCCAAAGCGGTGATAAAAGTAAAAAAAAGAGAAAGAAAGGATCGAAATGTAAGCAGAGGCCGCCGCCATGACAGGGCCTGTGTGGGTTTGTGTGTAAAGATCATAGGTGCTTCCGGTTTAATACTTATCCAAAAGTACAGTTTTCAAATGGTTTTTCGGGGAAATTGCTAATAACAAATTGAATAAGGGACAGGTATGAATACGAATAGACGTTATTTTACAAAGCTTTATCAGAAGAACGACATGTGGTGTGTCGTTTAGTATACGGGTTGATAAGGAAGTAGGGCAGTAAGGACATTAAGCGGATAAGTGGTTGCTGATTGACGGAGTAAAAGAAAACTGGGCAGCGAGCGTTGCCGTCGCTACCCAGCCCGGAATAATAGCAACTATCTACTTATCTCCAATTGCTTGTGACGCCCACCTTTGTGGGCGTGCCCTTCTGAAAAAATTAAAAACACCCTTTATTTTGACGGCAAGCGCCGCGTTTGACGGTGGAATAGAAGCGGAGGAAGGGACTTGCAGCGGTTTGCGTAGTTTTCCCAAAAAAATCCGACAATTCAGGCAGCTGAAACGGCCTGAAAATCATAAGGATGACGATTTTTAAGGTACTGCGCATCCCTTCCTCTTTCTTATGAAGGCATCTGCTTCCAGACGCTGTTGTTTACCCCCTTTTGGATCATCTGGCATGGGGTCACTGGGTTAGTTTGGGGCTCTGGTTATTTTTGGGTTTATGGCAATTTGGGGCACTTCCGGGGTTTAGTTGGTTTTTTGATGTTGGGCAAAAATGCCCTGCCCCATATTAAACTATGGTAGCAGGGCCTCCGAATTGCCCTATGAACATTTATCGTTTAATCACAGCATGTTTGCGAATCATCTGATTGCTTAAGAAACAGGGCATTTCAGAGGCGTCGCCTGGTTTGTTGATCGTGTGTGTTTCATAGTGTTTGCCGGGTTTATTGCTCCGTCTGTTCTCTGTTTACAAAACTTCCGGGCAGTGGTTCTGGAATGGCCACTGCCCGGCCTAAGAGTGAGTCTTGTAATTAAGGACAGATAGATTGAGAAATAAACCAGATTATTTTTCGGACCCGAAGCGGAAACTTCAGGTTTTTTTCCTCGATGTCAGTGGCGCATGTTTATTCAGTCTTCCTGATTTTTTTGTGCGCTGTTGCAATCCTTCTGATTACGAGTACAAATTTATACGCTTGACATGCCCTGTGAAAACCAGAGAAGAGAAAAAGTTTAGGTTTCTAAAACTCATTTTTATGCTTTTTATGAACTTCTTCTTTTGAATTATTTTAATTTAAATAAATGATTTTAAATAAGTTATACAATGTTATTAATACATTTTGCTTGTTTCTGCTCTTGGAACTCCTAGGAGGCAAATATTTTTTTATTTTTCTGTAAATTTGCCTTGTTTTTAACACCTCGTTAAGGGTTTGGGCGCTTTTGAGGTAAAAATGAAGGCAGCTTGAATCAAAAATTAAACCGCCAAACAGCGTTCGGTGGCACAATACAGCACGATGAAAAGTAAAGAGGATCTTTTTCAGTTGGTTCAGGCCATGTCAAAAGCAGAAAAGCGCTACTTCAGCCTCGACGCCCAAAAAAGCGGCCGGGAAAGTGCCCGCTACCTCGAACTATTCCGCGACATCAGCGACATGGACGAATACGACGAGGCAAAATTAAAGGAGCGCTTCGGCAAAAACCTGCCATCCGATAAAAGCTACCTCTACGACGCCATTCTGCGTAGCATGCGGGATTACCGCAGCGCCAATTCGCGTTCGGCACGCATCAAAGAGATGATCCTTGATGCGCGCTACCTTTATGAACGCGGTTTGTACGGGCAAAGTGAGGGCCGCCTCGGAGAAGCAAAAGCCCTGGCAAAAGAACTGGGCGACCACCTGGCTTTGCTGGAGATCAATAAGGAAGAAAGTAAAATCGCATCAGAAGGCAAGGGAAAGAATTATCGCCAGGTTATAGAGGAATTGATACTCGATAAAGAAGAACAAGTGGCCCTGATGATGGAGGAGTATAAGTATTTAGACAGTTGCTACAGGTTGCTGGGTGAACTTACACAACGCTTTCAACTCAATAATGAGGCCGATAAAAACCGGCTTATTGAAAAATTTGCTTTTCTGGAGCAACCTGGTACGCGGGTAAAATCGATTCAGGCAGAACGGCGCTACTATCAGGATCTGGCCATGTACAATCAATTGCTCGGCCACACCGACAAGGTTGTTCTGTATTATTCAAAAGTGATGGAATGGTGGGACAACAACCCCAAATACAAAGACGAAGAATTTTACCGATTTATCATTGACATATCCAACTTCCTTTACGCTTTGTTCAGGAAAGAGCAATACCAGCACATTCCGGACCTTCTGAACAAACTCGACCAGGAAAATCCTGTTTATTTCCACGACAGGGCCATTCTTTTTCAAAAAGCCAGCGTCAACAAGCTGATGTATTACATCAATACAGGCGCTGTAAACCAGTTGGAAAAGTTAGAGCCGGAGATTGAAGCAGGCATGCACAAATATGGCATTAGTCCGGAGAGCGTTACTGCCATCATTGCTAATTTAGCCATTGGCTTGTTCGTTATAGAAAAATTTCCCAAATGTGAGGCCTGGTGTCGGAAGCTTATTAAAAGCTCCGCTAAAATGAAACCCAAATTAGACATTCAGAAAGGGATACACCTGTTGAATTTAATAGCGGTGCTGGAATCGGGCGATGTTGACAAACTGGAAAATGCCATCCGTTCCACTTACCGGTTTTTGCACCAGGTCAATGACGGAAAAACCGATGGTTTTGAATTTTCGGTGCTTTCCTATATTCGCGAACTGGTCAACGCGCCATCTGGAGAAGCGCGCAGCATCTATGGAGAGGTGAAAGCATTTTTGCTTGAATTCAAAAATACCCCCCAGCATTCGGCGCCTTTTGGTGTGGATGAACTCCTGCTTGCCTGGGTCAATCACAAAATAGAGCGCAGACCTATTGTGGTTTATTTCCTGAAAAAGTAAGCCAATTTACCCGGTAACCAGCATTTCAATCGCGGTAACTTCAATTACGTCATTTTTTCTGATCATGTGGACAATGGTCTTTCCAAGATTCAGCGCATAACTGTCGCATTCTTTTGAATTATCCGGGCTGCGCAATCCAATGTCAATATCGCCAACGCCAACAACCGAGAGTGTACGGTTGGTTTGGTTGTAAGAAAGCGTCCACTGATTTTTTCCGGTTGTATTCAGGGTTAGCCTTGTGTTTGCAGCACGGCCGGCGAGTGCTCCGCCGCCATCGGGGGTTGGGTTTTCTTCAATCGGGGCCAGTGCGCTTGCTACGACCAATTGATCTTTTAAGGCCCCAATCAGGATGCCATTACCAGATTCCAGAGAATAGGAAATTGCCCTGCCATTATCAATCAGGTAGAGCGTCTTCATATCTGAAGAAAGTGTAATAGAGTTTAGCATGTTCGTAGTGTATGGTTTAGACGTTTTGTACTGGCGTTGCCGGATCAAAACCAGGTTCGCCTGTGCCTCGATGGAAGGCTCAGTCTGGAAAAAGGCACGAAGTTTGTCAAGTATTGGCATAGTAGAGTGCTGAAATATTGCCTGTAAAATCAGGCTAAAAGCGATGCTTTCATATCTGAGTCAGCCAATTGGGCAGGTTTGATCTTCCCGGGCTGCACAAAGTATGGCTCCATGAGCAAAAGTAGCAATAAATCGCAATGACATCGCGAACACATCTGATTTTTTTACGAAACGGGAATTGAAAAATAGAAGGTGCTGCCCTCGCCGGGGGTGGACTCGGCCCATATTTTCCCGCCATGTCGCTCGATTATTTTTTTGCAGGTAGCGAGACCAATTCCGGTGCCTTCGTAGTCGCCTAATTTGTGCAAACGCACGAACATGTTAAAGATCCGTTCCAGATTGGCTTTTTCCATGCCCATGCCATTGTCGCTTACCGCAAAGGTATATTGCTGCCCATTTTCTGAAGCTGTCGCGCTGATCCGGATATGGGGCGCCGCCTGGCTTCGGTACTTGATGCCATTGCTGATGAGGTTTTGAAAAAGCTGCACCATCTGTCGCGGGAAGACCCGAATCTCAGGGAGCGGCGCTGCCTCTATCGTAGCCCCGGCGCTCTCGATGAGCGTTTTCAGGTTCATTTGCGCTTCCTGCACCACCTTGTTCATTTCCGTCTTCTCCCGGTCGCTTTCTTTGTGTTCCAGACGGGCATAATCCAGCAAATCGTCCAGCAGTTGTTGCATTCTTTTAACGGCACTTTGAATAAAGCCCTGGTATTCTTTGGCTTCATCGTCAAATTTATCGTCGTAATGACGGCTCAGCAGCGTACTGAAAGAGCCAATGGTCCGTAGAGGTTCCCGGAGGTCGTGCGAAGCTACGTGAGCAAATTGTTGTAGTTCCACGTTGGCCAGATTAAGCAGCTGGTTCTGTCCGTCGATGAACTCGTTTTTTTCTTTTAGCAGGGCATTATTGCGCTGCTGAATGCGGTATTGGCGCCATAGAATCCAGCCGGCAATTAAAAGGAATCCGGCAATGATGGCAAAAAGGTAGGTTCTCAACTCGTTGATTTCCTGTTCTTTGGTGAGCACGGTAATCTCCCGTTCTTTTTTCATCAACTCATAACTCTCCTTTTTTTCGCCCAGTTCACGGACGATGGCTTCGGAAAGGATAGAGTCTTTCAAATCAGCGGACCGGCGCAGGGACAGGATTGCTTCCCCTGACTTTCCGGCTTTGGCGTAGGCATCGCCGAGAATAGTGAGCAGTTCCGCTTCCCTGTTGAAGCTGTTGCTTGACTTGGCCAGTTCAATGGCTTCGTTCAAATCTTTAATGGCCAGGTCGTAATTTCCTTCCTCAATGTGAAGCAAACCGAGGTATTTATAACTCGCCACCATCCCCCATACGTCGTCGATTTGGCGTTTCAGGGCGAGGGAGGCATTCAGGTAGATTGACGCCTGATTGTATAACTTTTGCTTGATAGAAACGGTACCAATGTTGTGGAGCGCGTAGGCTTCCGGAAGTTTTTGTCCCATCTTGCGGGCAATGTCGAGCGACTGAAGGTTGTAGTTCAATGCTGCATCGAGATTGCCCAATTCCTCGTATGCTGATCCGATGGCGCCGAGACAGGAGAACAAAATCTTGGGGTCATTCAGCGAAGTACTGACCGCCATGGATTTTTGATAATAACTGAGCGCCTCTTCGGGATTCTTATTGTAAAAAAACAGGGTTCCCAATTCATATAAAGCCTCAGCGATGCCTGCAGAATCTTTGCGTACTTCGTTTCTGCGCAGGCACTCCAACCCATAGTCGTAGGCATGCTTGAAGTCGCCGATGGCCTGATAAGTTGCGGAAATATAGGCGCATACCTTGGCTGCTTCTTTCTCCAGTTTCTGTGAGTCAGCCCATTTAAGGAATGTCGAATAATTGTCTAAAGCCCGTTGGTAATAGGAGAGTTTCTGGTAATTGCGCCCGATAAGCCGAATGAACCGGTAATAAGAACTGTCGCGTTGCTTCAGGTTTTCCAGGCCCTCCAGTAGCAGGGTCAGCGATTTGTTGTAAGCTTCTGCTTTATAAAATTGATTGGCTCTGTTGTAGGTCTCATTGACGTCAAAGTTGTTTTTCCTTGACCGGGACAGAATCGAATCAGACTGTGAAAATGCAAAGGAAGGTGGCAGGATGAAAAGGCCAATAAAGTACAAAAGGAGGACATTTTGAAAGCAGGGAGTGCTCCAAGGCCGTGTTAATAAATGAGGAAAAACGCGTTTTTGGACCCAATCATTCATGCCCAACAAATATAAGCATAATTAGCAGATTCATGCAGGATTAAAGAAAAACGGCTGCCACAAAGCATGCGGCAGCCGTTATTTTGGAGAGGCAAAAGCCCCTTTCCTTTTTCGTTAGAAATCGTCGTCCTGGTCTGGCCATGGCGGCGGATCTCCTCCTCCTTGAATCAACAATAATTGTAGTGCATCCAGCACCTCTTCACCTTGAAAATTGTTTAAGCGTGTCATAAAAGTAAAGGTTTTATAAAATATCGGTTTGGAAAAAGCGTATAGGTGTGCTTGTCCAAGGTAATCGCTTAGGATGCTGTATATAAAAGAACTTTACAGCCTTATGACTGTTGACCATTATAACGTGAATATCCATAAAAATTACATAACCATGTCAATATTTCTTCTTTTTTTTCAAAGTGTCTTTTTTTATCCGATTCATTCGGAAAATGCCGTGAAAAATTCTGCTTCCGGTTTTGATCTTGAAATAAAAATTGTAAATATTAAAAATAACTCGGGGCAAATTGCGCTCCGCCTACTGGATGGGAAAAAAGGAATTGTAACCCAACAATTCGTTTCCATTAACAACAAAACCAGCACATTAACGATTAAAGACTTATCCAAAGGGAAGTACGCTGTACAAATCTATCACGATGAAAACCGGAACGGAAAATTGGATTTTAATTTTCTTGGGATCCCTAAAGAAGGGTATGGATTTTCCAATGATGCCCGTGGTTTTATGAGCGAACCAGCTTTCGAAAAGCAATTATTCCCTCACGATAAAGATCAAATGATTCAAATCAAGCTTTCCTATTAACACCACCTTTTATTAAAAAATCAGGCCTCGCAAAATTTGCGCGATTGAAATGGCGTTTCTATTTTTGATTCTAATTTTTGAGTAGTTTTATTACTCGTTAATGATTGAAGCACTCATTTCTTCCAAAACGCGCATTAAGTTGTTGATGAAGTTTTTCCTCAACAGTCATGCTACTGCTTACCTGCGCAGCCTGGAAAGTGAGTTCGGTGATTCCTCTAATGCCATCAGGATTGAACTCAATCGCCTGGAAGAAGCCGGAATGCTCGTGTCCAGACTCGACGGGAACAAGAAAATATTTCAGGCCAATACGGGCCACCCGCTGTTCAGGGAAGTACACAACATCCTCCTCAAGCAGGTGGGGCTCGATCAGATTGTAGAAAACGTGATAGAACGACTTGGGGAGGTCAGCAAGGTCTTCGTCATAGGAGAATTTTCAAAAGGAATCGACAGCCAGGTTATCGATCTGGTTTTTATCGGCAACATTGAAAAGAACTACCTGGTCCACCTGATTGAACGGGCTGAAGCATTGGTCAAACGAAAAATACGATATCTGATTTACAGCGAACAGGAATTCAGTAAACTGGAAAACTGGGACCAGACAAAACCCAAGCCGCTTTTGTTGTGGGCCAGAAGCCAGACATAAGCGATTCATACTCATTAGACCCGGATAAAATCGGCTATGAACTGCCTTTGCAACCGATAAATAACATACAAGCTTTTGATGTCGCCATTATTGGCGCAGGAATCGTTGGATTGGCAACGGCCCTGCAAATCAGTGTCCGCAAGCCAGACCTGAAAATTGTGGTCATCGACAAGGAAGAAGGGGTGGCGCGCCACCAGACGGGGCACAACAGCGGGGTCATCCATTCGGGCATTTATTATACGCCCGGAGGTACAAAAGCCAGCCATTGCCTGAAAGGTTATGGCATGCTGCTCGACTTTTGCGATCGCCATGACGTGCCTTATGAAATCTGCGGCAAAGTCATCGTTGCAGTCAACGCTTCCGAGCAAATCCGGCTCGACCGCATCTACAAAAGGGGGCTGGAGAATGGGCTGGAAGGCATAAAGAAAATCAACCCCGGCGAATTAAGCGAAATAGAGCCACACGTGAAAGGCGTTGAAGCCGTTTGGGTGCCCCAGGCCGGCATCATCAACTACAAACAGGTTGCTGTAAAATATCTGGAACTTGTGACAGATCAGGGAGGACAGGCTTTGTTTGGAGCAAAAGTGCTCAACATCCTGAGGGACAACGACGACATGCTGGTCCTGACAGAGCGGGGCGAAGTGCGTGCCAAACTGGTCATTAATTGTGCCGGTTTGTACTCTGACCGGGTAGCTACCATGACCATACCGCGACTGGCTTTGAAAATCCTGCCTTTTCGGGGTGAATATTACAAACTGGTTCCTGAAAAAGAGCACCTGATCCGCAATCTGGTTTACCCGGTGCCAAACCCTGCTTTCCCTTTTCTCGGGGTCCATTTTACCCGGATGATTGAAGGCGGAATTGAAGCAGGGCCCAACGCAGTGTTGGCCTTCAAACGCGAAGGTTACAGCCGATGGCAGGTAAATTTTCCGGAATTGATAGAAATGGCTGCCTATTCCGGATTCCGGAACATGGCCCGAAAATACTGGCGTGAAGGATTTGAGGAAATACATCGCTCTTTTTCCAAAACGGCGTTTGTACATGCGCTTCAGCGCCTGTTGCCGGAACTGAAGTATGCTGACGTTCAACGTGGCGGATCGGGCGTGCGTGCCATGGCCTGCGATGTTGGCGGCAACCTGGCCGATGATTTTTTAATCTACGAACAACCCGGCGTCATCAATGTTTGCAACGCGCCTTCGCCGGCTGCAACAGCTTCGCTGGCAATAGGAGAAACTGTGGCAATTAAGGCGCTGCAACAGTTTGAGTCTTGATGCTTTGTTGTAAGTTTGCGCCGCTTTTGAAAGTAACAACGACTTGGTTCCTGTGAGGACAAAGTAAAAATCGAGAGAATATGGCAACTGCTTTACGAAACATACAAATGGTGGATTTACACGCCCAGTACAACCGGATTCAGTCCGAAGTAGATGCTGCGGTGTTGGATGTTATCCGCTCTGGCGCTTTCATCAATGGTCCGGCTGTAAAATCCTTCCAGGCCAATATGGAAGCCTATCTCGGGGTAAAACACGTCATTCCCTGCGCAAACGGAACAGACGCCCTGCAAATCGCCATGATGGCAGCGGGTCTTGAACCCGGCGATGAAGTCATCGTCCCGGCATTCACCTATGTCGCCACCGCTGAAGTCATCGCCTTATTGCGCCTTCGTCCCGTTATGATCGATGTGGATCCGCACACCTTCAACATTACGGCTGCATTGGTCGAAGCCGCCATTACCCCGGCAACAAAAGCCATCGTTCCGGTACACCTGTTTGGCCAAAGCTGCGACATGGAAGACATCATGGAAGTGGCCCGGCGCCACAACCTTTTTGTCATCGAAGACAATGCACAGGCCATCGGCACCGATTATACCTTCCGCGACGGGCATACCCTGAAAACAGGCGCCATCGGCCATATCGGCTGCACGTCTTTTTATCCTTCTAAAAACCTGGGCTGCTACGGCGACGGCGGCGCACTGTATACCAACGACGACGCACTGGCTGAAAAATGCCGGATGATTGCCAACCATGGCCAGACCAAGCGCTACTACCACGATCTGGTTGGGGTGAACTCGCGGCTGGACTCCATCCAGGCTGCCATTCTCGACATCAAACTCCGGCATCTGGACCAATATGCTGCCGCTCGTCAGGCTGCAGCTGCTTACTACGATCGGGCATTTGCAGATCTGCCACATCTGGAAACACCGGCGCGTCAGCACAATTCCACCCATGTTTTCCACCAGTATACTTTGGTGGTGAAAGACGGGCGGCGCGACGCCCTTCAGGCACACCTCCAGACGCTGGGCATTCCGACCATGATTTATTACCCCGTGCCGTTGTACGCCCAAAAAGCTTACAGCGATGCCATGACGCATAAAATTGACCATTTACCCGTTACGGATGCTCTGTGCCGCACCGTGCTTTCGCTGCCGATGCACACGGAACTGGATGAAGAAACGCTGGCGCGGATTTGTGAGGGAGTTGTTGATTTTAAGATTTGAAAATTTGATAATTTGAAAATTTGATAATTGGGGAGTTGTGATTTGGATGATCAGGGGTAGGAAGCAACGAACAACGAACAACCGACAACCAACAACCAACAACGATCAACCAACAACCAACAACCAACCAACAATGAAAAACTACTATCAACACGAAACGGCGGTTATTGACGAGGGGGCAGAAATTGGGGCAGGCTCCAAAATCTGGCATTTCACGCACATCATGCCGGGCGCGCGGATAGGAAAAGGCTGCAACATCGGCCAAAATGCTTTTATTGCCAGTGGCGTTGTTTTGGGCGACAATGTAAAAGTGCAGAACAATGTCTCCATTTACGAAGGCGTTATCTGCGACGATGATGTTTTTCTGGGGCCTTCGATGGTTTTTACCAATGTCATGAATCCACGAAGTGCCGTTGTCCGGAAAAACGAATACCGCAAAACCCTGGTTGGGAAAGGAGCCACCATCGGCGCCAACGCCACCATCGTTTGCGGCAACAACATCGGCGCTTATGCTTTTATCGGCGCAGGCGCGGTCGTCACCAAAGCCGTGGATGATTATGCGCTGTATACCGGAAATCCTGCTCGTCAAACGGGCTGGATGAGCAAATTCGGACACCGGCTTCACTTTAATGAAAAAGGAGAAGCTGTTTGCCCGGAAAGCGGCGCCGTGTACGAACTGAAAGACAATCGGGTGCGTGAGCGCACTGAATAGACTGGTTGCGACGGGGCAGCCTGGTGAGAAAAACGAGTTGTTTTGCTTCCATGCATAGCCTTTTAAGGAGCAAAGCCCTGTTCAGTAACGAAAGCCTTAAACTTGAGAAAACACAGTTGTTGCCGGTATATCCGGCAATGGCTTTTTGCTGAAATGAAACAAGCGAGCTGATCGTGTTCCAAAAACTGATTCAAAAAGAAAATAAGCTCTCAGTCATCGGGCTGGGTTATGTGGGATTGCCCCTGGCACTGGAATTTGCTAAAAAATTCAGTGTTGTTGGTTTCGACATCAACGCACACCGCATCGAACTGATGAAAACGGGCACAGACCCGTCGAACGAGCTGGAAAGCGCTGCCTTTGAAAACAAAGACATCGTTTTTACAGCCGATCCAGAAGCGTTGAAACATGCTCATTTTCATGTTGTTGCGGTGCCGACACCCATTGATGAGCACAAAAATCCCGATCTTCGCCCTTTGCTCCGCGCTTCAGAAATGGTGGGTAAAATCTTAAAAAAAGGCGATTATGTGATCTTTGAATCGACGGTCTATCCCGGCTGCACGGAAGAAGATTGTGTGCCCATACTCGAACAACTTTCGGGCTTGAGGTTCGGAGTAGATTTTAAAGTCGGATATTCGCCGGAGCGGATCAATCCGGGCGACCGGGAACATACGGTAGATAAAATTCTCAAAGTGGTTTCAGGCAACGACGCCGAAGCCCTTGAAGAAATTGCCGCCGTTTACGAGACTATTATCACAGCCGGCGTCTACAAAGCAGCGTCCATCAAAGTGGCCGAAGCCGCCAAAGTGATTGAAAACACCCAACGCGACCTCAACATCGCTTTTATGAATGAACTGGCGTTGATTTTTGACCGGATGAATATCGATACGCAGGAGGTTTTGGAAGCTGCCGGCACGAAATGGAATTTTTTGAAATTTTCTCCCGGGCTGGTTGGCGGCCATTGTATAGGTGTAGACCCTTATTACCTGCTTCACAAATCGAAGCAACTGGGCTACAACCCTCAGGTCATCAACAGCGGACGCCGGATCAATGACGATATGCCGGCTTTTATCGCCAAACGCCTGGTGCAATTGCTGATTCAACAAGGCAAAAACCCCCGGAATGCCAAGGTGCTGGTCATGGGCTTCACTTTTAAGGAGGATGTTTCCGACATTCGCAATTCAAAGGTGGCAGACCTCGTCAGGGAGTTGATGCAGTTTTCCATCAATGTGCACATCACCGATCCCTACGCTTCCGCAAACGAAGCCGCCCATGAATACAACCTGACCCTGGTCGATCAGGTGTCCACCGAATACGACGCGGTCGTTGTGGCCGTTGCGCACCGGGAATACCGCGACCTGACGCTGGATTATTTCAGGGGGATTATGAATGGCGCGCCGATTTTGTTTGATTTGAAAGGGATTTACCCGAGGACAGACGAGGGGATGGTTTATTGGAGGCTGTAGTTGATTTGAAAATTTGATAATTTGAAAATTTGATAATTTGAAGATTTGAAGATTGGGGGAGAGGGATTTGTATAATCAGGAGTAATGAACAACGATGCTGATGGGATAATTTGATTTGGATAATTTGAAAACCCCGCTTGGGCGGGACAAGTTTTGATAATTTGATAATTGGGGAATTGGATGATTAGGGGAGGGATCAACCAACAACCTGCCTACCGGCAGGCAGGCGAACAACGATCAACCAACAACCAACAACCAACAACCAACAACCTGCCTACCGGCAGGCAGGCGAACAACCAACAACGAACAACAATCAACGAACAACAATGGCAGCAACGCAAGTACACATCACAAATCAACTCGACGAGCAGGAAGCGCGCTGGTTTGCCGTGTACACGGGTTACAAGCGTGAAAAGCTGGTGCGCAAGCGTTTGGCTGAGCGTGCAATTGAAGCCTATCTGCCTTTGATGGCGTACACGCGTCGTTACGAACGCAAAGTGCGCACCGTAGAATTGCCATTGATCAGTGGTTACATCTTTGTAAAAATTACCCGAAAAGAATACGTCCCCGTGCTGGAAACGCCGGATGTGGTGAGTTTTGTCAAATTTGCCCGCAATCTCATTGCCATCCCGGAGGCTGAAATCAGGATTATCCAGCGCATCGTGGGAGAAATAACAGACGTGGAAGTCCGGCCAAATGAATTTTGTCCGGGAGATGAAGTGGAAATCATCGGTGGTAAACTCACCGGAATACGGGGAAAATTGCTGGAAGGCCACGAAAATAAAAACCTGCTGATCGAATTGACCCATACCGGGCTGTCACTGCGTATGTATATAGCGCCGGGCTTGTTGGGGAAGGTTTAGCTTCGACTTCGCTCAGCTACCAGCTTCGACTCCGCCGGTGGCTGAGCGAAGCCGAAGCCCCGGTGGCTGAGCAAAATATGACCGGTGGCTGAGCGAAGCCGAAGCCCCGGCATAAAGATATGTACCTGAAAAAGGTAACCGACATCCGCACACGGCGCGCCACACAGCGCCACAACAGCGATAAGTCCCTGCGACATATCGACGGCGAAGCCATGTATTTTTGGACTTTGGCAATCGCATCATTGGGTTTACTAAGCTTTCAAAGTTTAGTAAAGGTGAAAACAAACAGGCAATTTTGAAAAACTTCGTACTCATTGGCGCAGGAGGATTTGTTGCGCCCCGCCACATGCGCGCCATTCAGGAAACCGGCAACCAGTTGCTGGCGGCGGTGGACAAAACCGATTCCGTAGGCGTGATGGACAGCTATTTTCCCAACGCCGATTTTTTTACGGAATTTGAACGCTTCGACCGGCATATCGAAAAATTGAAGCGCAGTGGTAACCCGGTTGATTTTGTTGCCGTTTGTTCGCCCAATTATTTGCACGATGCGCACATTCGTTTCGGACTGCGACTCGGAGCCGATGTCATCTGTGAGAAACCCCTGGTGCTGAATCCCTGGAATGTGGATGCCCTTCGAGAAATGCAGGCGGAAACCGGGAAAAAAGTCCACACCATCCTGCAATTGCGCCTCCATCCGGTGATCATCAACCTGAAAAAGCAGGTAGAAACCGGTCCCGCTGATAAAATGTACGATGTGGACCTGACCTACATCACTTCGCGTGGCAAATGGTACTACACCAGCTGGAAAGGCGACATCAGCAAGTCGGGCGGCATTGCAACCAATATCGGCGTTCATTTTTTCGACATGCTGCAATGGGTGTTTGGCGCTGTGCAGGAAAACGTCGTTCACGTACACACCCACGACCGCGCTGCCGGTTTCCTGCAGTTGGAAAAAGCGCGGGTGCGTTGGTTTCTGAGCATCAGTGCAGATACCTTGCCGGAACCGGTGAAGGCTGCCGGAGGGCGCACATTTCGCTCCATTACGGTGGATGGCGATTCGGTTGAATTCAGTGAAGGATTTACCGATTTACATACCCTGAGCTACCGGGATATTTTAGCGGGCCATGGGTTCGGCCTGGATGCGGCGGCGCCGGCTGTTCAGATCGTTCACGACATTCGGGAAAAGACGCCCCTTGGCCTGGATGGTGATTTTCATCCTATGGCGGCCCTGCCTTTGAGCGATCACCCTTTTAAAAGCAAATCATGAAAATATTAATTACCGGTTCCGCAGGCTTTATTGGGTTTCACCTGGCCCGGCGACTGGCAGCACAGGGCGAAACCATTGTGGGACTGGACGTTCTGAATGATTATTACGATGTCAATCTGAAGTTGAACCGGCTGCGTGAATCGGGGTTTGATACCACCGATATCCCGTACAATACCCTCGTCACCAGCCAGAAAAATCCCAACCACCGTTTTATCAAGCTGGCGCTTGAAGACGCCTGGGCGCTGCAGACTTTGTTTGAACAGGAACGTTTTGACGCAGTGTGCAACCTGGCTGCCCAGGCCGGCGTCCGCTACAGCATTGTCAATCCCAAAGCTTATGTGGACAGCAACATTGTCGGTTTTGTCAACATACTCGAGGCTTGTCGCCATACGGGGGTTAAACACCTGGCTTTTGCCAGCAGCTCCAGCGTTTACGGGTTGAACGAAAACATGCCTTTTTCCACCTCAGACAATGTGGATCACCCCATTTCGCTGTATGCCGCCAGCAAAAAAAGCAATGAATTGATGGCACATACTTACAGCCATCTGTTTGGGTTGCCTACCACCGGTTTGCGGTTTTTTACGGTTTACGGCCCCTGGGGAAGACCGGATATGGCTTTGTTTTTGTTTGCCAAAGCCATGCAGGAAAACCAACCCATTCAGGTTTACAACAACGGTGAAATGGTGCGCGACTTTACCTATATTGACGATATTGTGGAAGGAATCGTACGCGTGTTGGGACACCCGCCTGCGGGTAATCCGGACTGGAGCGGTAAAAATCCCGATCCTTCCAGTTCAAAAGCGCCATACAAAATTTACAACATCGGCAACAACAACCCCGTCCGGCTGATGGATTTTATTGAAGCCATCGAACAGGCTTTGGGCAAAAAAGCAGAAAAAATATTCCTCCCGATGCAACCCGGAGACGTGTCTGCAACGTATGCGGATGTGTCGGATCTTGTTCGCGAACTTGGCTATAAACCCGAAACGAGCATTCAGGAAGGGATTACAGCTTTTGTTACCTGGTATACGGAATATTTTGGGGAATAGGATTGTTTGTGTAAATTACAATCAAAATACTGAAAATAATGGGGGCTCAAAGTGATTTATTACAGCGCATTACCTTTAATCCGTTATTGTGTGGAGGCCGGCCTACTATACGTGGTATGCGTATCCGACTCACAGATGTTTTAGAACTCTTTGCCAATGGTCTGAATGCAGAACAAATTATTGAAGAACTGCCTGACCTTGAAGCGGAAGATATCCAGGCTTGCCTGCTTTATGTTGCTCGACGATTTGACCATCCTGTGATTGTTGCTTAAAGTAATTTGGCTGACCTGTGGGAATACCTCCAACGAAGCATTGAAGAAAATACTTGGAAATGGATTACCAGCGGCATTGACTCAATTGTCTGGAGCTGGGGTTGATATGGTAGAAATTAGGTAGTAATGCTAAACTTCCTCAGAAAAAAACACGCCGTGGCAACCGATTACACCGGTATCGCCATGGACATCCACGCACACCTCATTCCGGGGATAGACGACGGCCCTAAAGTGATGGAGGAATCGCTGGAATTGATCCGCGGGCTCGAATCGCTGGGCTACCGGCGCCTGACTGCCACCCCGCATGTAATGTCAGACTATTATCCCAACAGCCGCGATTACATTCTGGAAAGCCACCAAAAACTGCTTGCTGCGGTAAAAGCAGCCGGAATCGACATGGAAATCGGCGTTGCAGCCGAGTATTACATGGACAGCCAGTTTTTGTCCATCATCGAAAACGAAGAGGTACTCACACTCCCCAACAACCAGGTATTGATGGAGATGTCTTTTGTATCGCCGCCGCCCAATCTGTACCATTTTGTTTTCCGGCTTCAAACCAAAAGTTATCAACCGGTTCTGGCGCATCCGGAACGCTACCTGTTTTTGAAAAAGAATTTCCACGAATACGAGCGACTCAAAGAACACGGTGTTCGTTTTCAATTGAACATCCTTTCTCTGACCGGCCACTATGGTCACCCTGTGGCAGAAATGGGCTGGAAACTCCTGAAAAGCGGCATGATTGACTACGCGGGCACGGATGTCCACCACCTCAGGCATGTGGAAATTCTGAGGGAAGCGCTCCAGGATAAGCGCATCGCGCAGACTTTACTGGAATACCCGTTTTTGAATGCGGAGTTGGGGGCTACACTTGCTTAAACACACAACTGCTTTACTTTGCCCAACTGCTTGTTGCTTGTCATTCCCGCAGGGAATCTGCAAAAGCGCGACAGTTGTCTATAAGAATACATAAATGATTATCAATAAATTGTATTTTAGGTCGGCCAATTAATTGCAAGTAATATCGTGACCAATTATCTTCAAACTAACAAATCTGACTTAAACCTGATGCCATGCAAAAGCACCACAGCTATTGGGTTTATATGCTTACGGATTCCCGTAAAAATACATTATACATTGGCGTTACGAACAACATTGAACGGCGATTGATCGAGCATTATCAAAATAGGGGTAAATCAATGACTTTTACAGGCAGGTACCATTGCTATTTTCTTGTATGGTACGAACCTTACCAATATGTAATCGAAGCAATTGCAAGAGAGAAATTCCTGAAACACTTAACCAGAGAACAAAAAGAACTGTTGATAACAGAAATGAACCCCAATTGGAAATTCCTAAATGCTGAAATATGTGGCGTTTGGCCACCTGATGAGGGGTTGCCAGAAATTTATGGATAGTCATTCTTGCATCAAAATAGCAACACGTATGACGTCGCAGATTCCCTGCGGGCTATGGTTTACACACATCTTGGCAACTTATTGATTTTCAATGGTTTGTAAATTATACCGTAAAAAAGTAATTCATTGAAAATCAAATACTTACAGAACGAATTGTCGACTTGTGTGTAAACCGTAGCCCTGCGGGAATGACAAATTGCTGAGGAGAAGAATGGGAGAAAAGCAATTGTCAGCCAGGCCATTTGAGCATTCAACTGCTCTATCCAACCCACTGCTTGTTGCTTGTCATTCCCGCAGGGAATCTGCAAAAGCGCGACAGTTGTACATCAATAACCCCACTGATGATGATACCAATGACAAACAACCTGAAAACCCCGAAACGCCTGGTATGACGTCGCAGATTCCCTGCGGGCTATGGTTTACACACATCTTGGCAACTTATTGATTTTCAATGGTTTGTAAATCATATCATAAATCATTAATTCATTGAAAATCAAATACTTACAGAACAAATTGCGGACTTGTGTGTAAACCATAGCCCTGCGGGAATGACAAATTGCTGAGGAGAAGAATGGGAGAAAAGCAATTGTCAGCCAGGCCATTTGAGCATTCAACTGCTCTATCCAACCCACTGCTTGTTGCTTGTCATTCCCGCAGGGAATCTGCAAAAGCGCGACAGTTGTACCTCAATAAACTTACTGATAATTATCCCACGGACAATCAGCCTGAAAACCCCGAAACGCCTGGCATGATGGCTCAGATTCCCTGCGGGAATGACAAATTGCTGAGGAGAAGAATGGGAGAAAAGCAATTGTCAGCCAGGCCATTTGAGCATTCAACTGCTCTATCCAACCCACTGCTTGTTGCTTGTCATTCCCGCAGGGAATCTGCAAAAGCGCGACAGTTGTACCTCAATAAACTTACTGATAATTATTCTACGGATAATCAGCCTGAAAACCCCGAAACGCCTGGCATGACGTCGCAGATTCCCTTCGGGCTATGGTTTACACACAAGTCCGCAATTTGTTCTGTAAGTATTTGATTTTCAATGAATTAATGATTTATGATATGATTTACAAACCATTGAAAATCAATAAGTTGCCAAGATGTGTGTAAACCATAGCCCTTCGGGAATGACAAGGTTGCAAAGGATGGAAAGTAGCATTACAACAACTGGCCCTGCTAAAATCCTTCTCGTTGTTGGTTGTTGGTTGTTGGTTGCCTACTACCCCTGATCATCCTAATCCCCAAATAAACAAATAAACAAAACTTGTCCCGCCCAAGCGGGGTAACCAAATAAACAAAACCTGTCCCGCCCAAGCGGAATCCCCAAATCCACAAATACACAAATAACCAAATAAACAAACAAACAAACCCTCAATTCAACATACTGTGCGATCAACAACACTACTCCTTTTCCTGACACTACTGCTCCTGAGTTCCTGCATCAAATACCCGCAGCTGGTCAATTTCAACGAAGGGCCGGAGCTTTCGGCAACCCCGCAGGCCATTGCCAACCTGCCGGTCATCCGCATACAACCCGACGATGCACTGGCCATCAGCGTACACACCGTGAACATGGACGCCGCTGCTCCTTTCAACCTCAACGGCGTAGCCAGCAACGGAAATACGGGGGCCGTACAAGGCAATTACCTTGTTGACCCTGCCGGCTACATCGAGTACCCTTCGCTGGGCCACATCAAAGCCGGCGGCCTTACAACGACGGAACTGCGCGATACCCTGCTGGCGCGGCTGGCGCCGTACCTGAATGATCCGATCGTTTATGTGCGCTTCACCAATTTCTCTTTCACCGTACTGGGTGAAGTAAAAGCGCCCGGCGCCTATACTTTTCCCGAAGAAAAAATGACCATCCTCGAAGCCATTGGCCGCACCGGCGACCTGACCAGCTACGCCGACCGCACCAACATCCTCGTGATCCGGGAGCAGGATGGCGCCCGAAGCTTTGGCCGCGTCAACCTGCGCGACCGGGCGGTTTTTCAATCGCCTTATTTCTACCTGCGCCAAAATGACGTCATTTATGTGGAACCGATCAGGCAGAAAACAGCCTCCGTCGCCGATCCTACCAACAAAATATTGCCCTGGATATCGGCATCGGTTACGCTGATTAACCTGATTTTTATCATTACGAGCAGGAGGAATTGAGGTTAAACGGTAGAGGGTAGACGGTGGACGGTGGACGGTGGACGGTGTGCTCCGAGAGTGTTCATCCAATTCCCCAAATCCTCAAAACTTGTCCCGCCCAAGCGGGGTCAACAACTCCACGAATAACCAAAACTTGTCCCGCCCGAACGGGGTAAACAAATAAACAAATCACCAAATAAACAACGCAACAACGCAACAACTCCTCAGTACATACTATGCAAGACTTCCCACACACCACCATAACCGAATTCGAAGAAAAACCCTTCGACCTTCGGGCTTTTCTATTTAAGTACATCCTCCGTTATTGGTGGCTCTACCTCATCGGCATGACCCTCGCCATGGCCGGCGCCTGGCTGTATTTGCGTTACGCCATTCCCCAGTACCTGACCAAAAGCACCATCCTGATCAAAGACCCCGCCACTTCGGGCGAAACGGGCTCAGAAGACCAGTTGCTGCAGGAACTCGGCCTCGGAGGCGCTTCCAAAAACATCCAGAATGAAATTCAGATCCTGAAATCCCGTACCCTTATGCTGGATGTGGTGCGCCGGCTGAATCTAGATGTGGCGTATACCAACAAAGGCCGCCTGCGCGACTCTGAGGCTTACAAAAGTACCCCGGTGCTGATCGAAAAAATGGATTCTTTATCCAGCAGACCCTTCATGGGGAGCCTGCTGCTGGAACACCTCGACGACGCCCGTTTCCAGATCGTTGAAGGCGACAGCAGCCGGACTTATGCCTACAATTTGCCGATATTCCTGAAAGGGAAAGCTTTCGTGATCCGCAGAAACCCCGACATCCCCTTTATGGGACCGCTGCAGATCAGTTTCCGGGACCTGGAAAGCATTGCACAGGGCTACGCCAGCGCTGTGACCATCAAACCGGTATCCGAATGGTCGAGCGTACTGGAACTCAGCCTGAAAGACAAAGTGCCGGAAAAAGCGGCCGACATCCTGAATACCCTCATCGAGGTGTACAACGCGGCTGCCATCGAAGACAAAAATAAAATTTCTGCCAACACCCTCAATTTCATCGGCGAGCGCCTGGACTTATTGACCGGCGAACTGGAAGTGGTCGAAAAAGGCGTGGAAGATTACAAACGCCAAAACGAAATCGTGAGCCAAAATGCCGGCGACGGCACCCAACTGGTCAGCGAAATCAACGCTTATGAAAAGGAGAGGAACGACCTGGAAATCCGCCGCAACATCATCCGTTACGTAAAAGAATACCTGAAGAACAGCAAAGGCACTTTTGAACTGCTGCCCGTCAACCTGTCTTTGCCCAATGCGGAACTCAACGACCAGATCGCCAATTACAACACCCTCGTGCTCGAACGCGAACGCCTGATGCGCAGCGCCGGCGACAAACACCCGGACCTGAACCGCCAAACTTCCGTACTGCTGGCCACTCAGGACAATATCCTCAGCAGCGTGGCGCAACTGGAGCAGGAAACAACGGCCGCCATCCAAAACCTAAGCGCCCGCACCGGGCAGTTCCGCGGACAGGTACAAAGCCTCCCCCGGAAGGAACGCGAATTGCTGGAAATCACCCGGCAACAACGCATCAAAGAAAACCTCTACCTCTACCTGCTGGAAAAACGCGAAGAAACGGCGCTTTCGCTGGCCATCACAACGCCGAATTCCCGGCTGATCGATGCGGCACAACCTGCAGGCGGCCCCGTTGAACCCAAACCGCCGTTGATCTACACCCTTGCTTTTGTGCTCGGACTGGGCCTACCCGCCGGCCTTATCTTGCTGCGCGACCTGCTCAACGACACCCTGCAAAGCGAAGAAGACCTCAAATCGCTGTCTACGGTGCCGATTTTCGGCGCCATCGGCTATTCCAAATCCGGGGAATACATCGTGGTGAAACCCAACAGCCGTTCTGCCGTGGCCGAAATGTTCCGCCTGATGCGCACCAACCTCGAATTCGGGCGTTCCGGCCCCGGCTGTCAGGCTTACCTCGTGACGTCCGGCGTGAGTGGGGAAGGCAAGAGCTTCATCACGCTGAACCTCGGCATGAGCATGGCCCTGTCCAACAAAAAAACGGTGGTCATTGGCTTAGACATGCGCAAACCCAAACTCGGCAGGTACCTGGGTCTGGAAGGCATGGCGGGTAAAGGCCTCAGCCAATACCTCATCGGAGAAGCCGGCGAATCGGAAATCATCCACGAATCCGGGGTGCACCCCTCCCTCTGGCACATCTCCAGCGGCCCCATTCCCCCCAACCCCGCCGAATTGATCCAAAGCGAACGCATGCCCCGCCTGTTCGAATACCTGCGTACCCGTTTCGACTACATCATCATCGATTCACCACCCATCGGGTTGGTCAGCGATGCCCTGTTGCTTTCGCCTATGGCCGACCGCACCCTTTTTGTTGTTCGCCAGGGACAAACCAAAAAAATGCTGCTCCGCCGGCTGGAAGAGCTGCACCAGGAAGGGAAAGTGCATCATGCGGCGCTGGTTTTTAATGGGATTAAAGCGGGTAGGGGTTATGGGTACGGGTACGGCTATGGGTATGGATATGGGTATGGTTATGGGTATTATGAGGAGGATAAAAGCCCCCCCCGCCCCCGAAGGGGGAGTTCAGCCCCCTAGCCCCCGGAGGGGGGATGATGGCTGCTACTTTTTGAAATTGGCAGCTCCGGTTTTTACACAGGTTTTTGTTAGCAATTACCCTTGCCATGGACCATGGTACTAAACTTTTTATCGACATGCTACAATGCACATCCCGTCCAATTGTGTCATTCCCGCAGGCTATGGTTTACACACATCTTGGCAACTTATTGATTTTCAATGGTTTGTAAATTATACCGTAAAAAAGTAATTCATTGAAAATCAAATACTTACAGAACGAATTGTCGACTTGTGTGTAAACCGTAGCCCGCAGGGAATCTGCGACGTCGTACCAAGTGTTTCGTGGTTTTTATGCTGATAGTCGTTTTGTCTAAAAAATTAATATACAGTCATTTATGACTAGGTTCAATCAACTGTCGCGCTTTTGCAGATTCCCTGTACTGGCGAGCATTGGCTATGCATATCGCATTATTGGATGCCAGTCCCAGCAGGATTGTCATTCCCGCAGGGAATCTGCGACGTCATACAAAGTGCAGTTGGTTTTGCAAGTTGATTATCTTTGGTTCAAAGAACTGATTTTCAATTATCTATCGAGCTATCGATGAGCAACTGTCGCGCTGTTGCAGACTCCCTGGCGGGAGTGACAAGCTGCTAGTGAATAAAAGATAAGATAACGATCAGCAATGCAGCTACACACAATAAATATGCGCAGCAGAAGCTTGGCGGTAGCGAGAGTGACAAACGGTTAAGGAGTGAAAGTTGAAATAACAATCGGCAACTCAGCTGCCTTGAAACAATATGCAAAGTGGGCGTTCGATGGCAAAATGCGATGGGGGAGAAAGGAATCAGGAGAGGTGATAATATACAAAATAAAGATGTGTATAAACCGTAGCCTCCGAGTGGTTGACTGGCAGGTAGGTAAAGAGAGACACTAAAATAATATATTTCTTTGAATCACAACGAACTACAAATAAAAAACGACGAATCAACGAAAAGCACTCCCCCTTCTGGGGCTAAGGGCTTCACTCCCCCTTCGGGGGTTGGGGGGCTGGATGCATGGGACCAAATACTCAAACCCTCCCGCGGCTGGCAAGCCGTAGACTGGCGCGAACTATACCGCTACCGCGACCTGCTGTATTTTCTGGTCGTTCGCGGCATTAAAGCAAAATACGCGCAATCGGTACTGGGCGTAAGCTGGGCTGTCATTCAACCCCTGTTCACGACACTGGTATTTACGGTGGTATTTGGCAACCTGGCGGGCATCAGTTCAGACGGCGTGCCCTATGTCATTTTTAGTTTTACGGCCATGGTGCCCTGGAATTATTTTTCCGGCACCCTGACGGAGGCCTCCAACAGCCTCGTCGTCAATGCAAACATGATTACCAAGGTATATTTCCCCCGCATTGTACTGCCTCTGGCAGCAGCCTTTTCCAAGCTGCTCGATTTTGTCATTGGTTTGGCTGTGCTGCTCGGATTCATGATCTGGTACCGCTTCCTGCCAGGCTGGGAAATTCTGGTTTTGCCGGTGTTGATCCTCATTTTGTTGCTGTGTTCCCTGGGCCTTGGCATGATCCTGTCGGCCATGGCAGTGCAGTACCGCGACGTCAAGCACGCCAGCACTTTTATGGTGCAATTGCTGATGTATGCCGCCCCCGTGGTGTATCCGGCCTCGAAAGTACCGGATGCTTATCTGTTCTGGTACAGCCTCAACCCTATGGTTGGCGTAATCGAAGGTTTTCGCTCGGCGCTGCTGAGCACGAACCCGATGCCGTGGAACTTAGTCATAGTCGGTGGGGGCGTTTCAGTAGTGGTCTTTGTTTTGGGGACTTATTATTTTCGCCGAATGGAGAAAGTTTTTGCAGATGTAGCTTAGTAGTATTTTTGATGAGTAAGATAAATCCGAATTGTAGTTTTGAAAAAGTAAAAACTTGTTATAGTTGAAAATAATGAAGAAGTATATTTTGTAATATTAATAACATAATAATGAGACAGCAATTGTATTATTTTTACAAAGATATCTACAGAATGCTTGGAAAGTACAAAATCAGAATCTTACACTTTTGGCTTAGCAGGTCTTTTTGGGGTGTTTTTTTATATAGAATGGAACGTGGATTTTTTTTATTAATTGGTGATCAGTATAAATATATTAGAGTGTTATTTATGCCATTAATTAACATTATTCAAGCATACTCTAATATAGAAATTCCTTACAAAGCAAACATTAAAGGCGGGCTTTCCATATTGCATCCATGTTTAGGTGTAGTTGTGTCTTCATTGTCATGTATTGGGAGCAATTTAACACTGACAGGTGGCAATGTAATTGGCGCCAGGCCAAATTGCATTATCAACGGAATAAGAATAGGGGATAATGGTACCTTAGGTGCAAATGCAGTAATACTAGGTCCAATCGTACTGGGGCATAATATAATGATTGGCGCATCGGCATGTGTAATTGACAATTTTGAATTAAATAATTTAACTTTAGCAGGTGTTCCTGCAAAAGTTTTATGATTTTCTAACGCCATAATAAGACTTTTTTTGAGTTCAATTATTCAAGTCCATAATCTCTCCAAGCGCTACCGCATCGGTTTGAAAGAACAGCGGCATGATACGTTTGCACAGCAACTATTGGCCATGGTCAAAGCGCCGCTGCAGAACTTTCGCCAGTTGCGCTCCATGAGTAAGTTCGGAGAAGACGATGACAGCGTCTTCTGGGCGCTGAAAGACCTGAATTTTGAAGTACAGCAAGGCGAAGTGCTGGGCATCATTGGCCACAACGGCGCGGGGAAAAGCACCCTGCTCAAAATTCTGAGCAAAATCACCGAACCCACCGCCGGCGAAGTGCGCATCAAAGGCCGCATCGCTGCCCTGCTCGAAGTGGGCACCGGCTTCCACCAGGACCTCACCGGCCGCGAAAACATCTACATGAACGGGACTATCCTGGGCATGAGCAAAAAAGAAATTGACCGCAAACTCGACGAAATCATTGATTTCAGCGGAGTGGAAAAATACGTGGACACGCCCGTGAAGTTTTATTCTTCTGGGATGAAAGTGCGACTGGGCTTTGCAGTAGCAGCCCATTTGGAACCGGAGATACTGATCATTGACGAGGTGTTGGCAGTTGGCGACGCCGAGTTTCAGAAAAAATGCCTCGGGAAAATGGAAAGCGTGGCAGGAGAGGGGCGGACGGTGCTGTTTGTAAGCCACAATATGATGGCGGTACGCAACTTGTGCCAAAAAGCGCTGGTGCTCAAACACGGCAGCCTGAAATACCACGGCGAAACGGAAGACGCGATCGATTTTTACCTCAAAGAATACTCCGAAACCCGCCGTCGCCTGCAATACGCCCCCGAAGACGCTCCGGGCAATCAGGAAGCCAAATTCCTGCGGGCAGAAGTGTTGCCCCTGACCGGCAAAGACTGGCCCCTGCGTGAAGGCGAAGGCTTCCGCCTCGAATTTGAATTCTTATACCTGGGAAAAGACCGCACCAACCTGGACGTGACTTTCCATTTGGTGGATGAATACAGCAATCTGGTGTTTGTAGGGTCGTCTGCCAGAAATAATTCACAGGAATATTTTAATAATGGGCAAGTGAAAGCCACCTGTGAAATTCCACCAGATATCATGAACCATGGGACTTATTCCGTTTCCCGTTTATTGTTGGTACGCAACCGCGGCGTTATCGTGCTATCCGTTTCTGATCCTATTTCTTTTGAAATCGTGACTTCACCAGCAGACGCTTTTGGTTGGATGGGCAAAAAAGAAGGCGTGGTAAAACCCAAACTAAACTGGCAATTGAGCTATGATCCCGGTCACTAAGGTGTTTTTGCCGCCGATAGAAGAATACCAGGCAATTTTACAACGGGCCTGGGACAAAGGGTGGATTACCAACCGTGGAGAATTGGTATTGGAACTTGAAGAAAAACTGAAATTTTATCTTCAAACCGAGCACATCCTTATCACGAATAATGGCACTATACCACTTCAAATTGCCATTAAAGCACTGGATTTAAAAGGCGAAATCATTACCACGCCATTTAGCTATGTGGCAACGACTTCGTCAATTGTTTGGGAAAACTGCCAACCGGTTTTTGTAGACATACATCCTGAATACCTGACCATTGATGAAACGCAAATAGAAGCTGCTATTACTTCCCGGACTACAGGGATTATGGCCACGCATGTATTTGGAAATCCATGTGATGTAGAAACCATTGAAGCCATTGCCCAAAAGTATGGGCTTAAAGTGATTTATGATGCGGCTCATTGTTTTGGTGTCCGTTATAAAGGGCAATCCATTTTTAATTTCGGAGACGTCAGCACCTGCAGTTTTCATGCGACCAAACTTTTTCATACAGGAGAGGGAGGCGCTCTATTTGCCCGGGATAAGGCTTTACAACACAAACTTTATTATAGCCATAATTTTGGCCATAATGGCCCATTGGATTTTTATGGGCTAGGGATTAATGGTAAAATATCTGAACTTCAGGCAGCTATGGGGTTGGCCGTTTTCCCTTACCTGGAAACTATTTTGGCGTCGAGAAAAAAAGTAATTGCCGCTTACGATAAGGAATTAGCGGGGCTGCCGCTGCAAAAACTTAAGATCCGCCCGGGAACAGAATGGAATTACAGCTATTATCCAGTAATTTTTGAAAACGAAGCCCTTTTATTGGAGACTCAGGATTTGTTGAATCAAAACGATGTATTTCCCCGTCGATACTTTTATCCTAGTCTGGGTAATTTAAATTATGTTGTAAAAACGCCTACTCCCCGGGCTGATGGCGTTGCTTCAAGGGTTTTTTGCTTACCTTTATATCATAACATGAGTGAGGCAGAACAGCTTTTAGTCGTCAATATATTGCAACATGTTCAAAAGGTGGCTTGGTTATGAGAACCGTTAGGATGGATAAGATTTTAGAATCATTATCGCTATTCCAGCTTAGATATGAATTGGTCGGAAATCCAGCCAATACCTATACAACTGCCTCTGTTTTTGCGCCACTCTCCAATGGTTTCTACTTCTTCACAGGGGATCATTTGCCGGAAATGATCTCGGATTCACTTGTGGTGGTGAATAGGATACCTGAGAGTTTCTCTAAATCCAATTGTTACATTATTGTTCAGGATAATCCACAAAGAGTTTTCTACAGAATTTTGGATAATCTATTTTCAAGACAGTCAAATGGTCGAATTTCAACTACATCTATTATACACCCTAATGCCCGTTTGGGCAAGAATATTCAAATTGATGATTTTTGTGTGATTGGAAATTGCATCATTGGAGATAATGTTATTATTGGAAGCCATTGTAATATCCATGACCTTACAGAAATCGGAAGTGGTACAATTATAGAGTCACATGCTGCAGTTGGAACTTCTGGTGTAGCCTGGATATGGGGAGAGGGAGAATTAGAACGTATTGTACAACCTCAATTGGGAGGTGTAAAAGTGGGACGAAATTGCTTTTTAGGTTCAAATACAATTGTTGTAAGAGGGTCTTTGAGTGAATTTACAGTAATTGAAGATTTTACACTTATGGCTCCAGGATGTAGAATCGGCCATGGTACTTGGGTAGAATCTTTTGTTCATTTTGCAAACAGCGTCGTTACAGGTGGAAATACCCGGATAGGCAGCGCATCCTTTGTTGGCTCTGCGGCTGTTTTCAGGCCCAAAGTTGCCATTCATCCAAATACAATTGTAGGAGCAGGCGCTGTAGTGGTGAAAAATACCACTTGCTCAGGTTTGACCCTAACCGGTGTTCCTGCTGAAGAAAAAGCGACCAAAGCAAATCCAAGCGGAATGCCACAACCTAAGATTCCTTCATCTTAAATTATATGCTCTATGATTTCTGAAAAAGCTAAAATTGGTGAGAATGTAGAAATACATCCCCTTGCATTGATTGAGGAAGATACTGTAATTGGAAATGGGACCAAGATTGGACCATTTTGTATTGTAAGGAAAGGTGTAGTAATAGGCTCAAATTGCAAGTTTACGGCTTATTGTGAATTAAGAGAAAATGTAATTGTTGGGGACAATACTACTTTTGGCAGTAGATGCACCATTTCAGCAAATGCTGTTGTCGGTAGCAATGTTGCTATTAAATATGCATTTGTCTTAACGGATACCCCTGATTTAAAAGAAGGCGATAGAAAAGTTGTGGGGTCCATTGGTGATGGTACTTTGATAGGGGCTAATGTTACATTAATGCCTGGATTCAGTATTGGAAAGAATAGTGTTATTGGAGCTTGTTCTCAGGTTCGATCAGAGGTTGGGGATAATGAAGTGTGGTTTGGAAATCCTGCTAAATTCTTTAAGAAAAATGAGGATTAGCAATTATTTAATAAAATTAAAATTTTACTTGTGTAAGTTTGATTTTGCCTGTGGCATTTGCATATGAATGAGCCCATCACAGTTTCTGTTTCATGCACTACATACAATCATGCTCCTTATATCAGGAAATGTTTTGAAGGCTTTTTGATGCAAAAAACCACTTTCTCTTTTGAAGTACTCGTTCATGATGATGCTTCAACAGATGGCACAAGGGAAATTATTGAGGAATATGTTGTTAAATATCCTAATTTATTTTTTCCAATTTATCAGACGAAAAACCAGTATTCAAAAGGCGTTAGGGGAATAATGGCTAAGTTTAATTTTTCACGTTGCCGTGGAAAATATATTGCCCTTTGTGAAGGAGACGATTATTGGCAAGATCCGATGAAGTTACAAAAACAAGTGGATTTCATGGAACAAAATCCCGATTTTTCAGGAATACACCATAAAGTATTGTATGTTGATAAAGAGGGGAGCCTTCTTGGAGAAAGTGATCGAGTGTTATCGGACTATTTTATAGCAAGTTATGAAGATTTGGTTCAAGGTAATATGATTCATACTTGTAGTTTTTTATTTAATACAAAGTCCTTGAAATATCAAGGGGAATATATTTGGAAGCTTTCACATGATTTTCATGATATTTATTTATTTCTTAGTGTTGCTTTATCTGGGAAAATCAAATATTCGGATGAAGTTATGGCGACTTACAGAAGGGGCGTAGGCGTTATGCAAGCGTATACTAAAAAAGGATTGTTGGATGAGGCGGACAGATATTTGAATTTCTTCATCGATACTTGGGATTTAACAACTCAACAAAAAGCCTACACCTATCTTCGATTAAGTACTGTTTTCCTTTCATATGCAGAGATTTTGGCCGAAGAACGGGATACTACTAGGGCTAAAGTATTAATTAAAAAATTTTGGCAGGCTTTTTTTAAATATAAGCAGAATATTCGTTTTAGAAAGAATAAAAGGTTGACTATAAAATTCAGAAAGATTATAAAAGTTTATTTGTTTACGTTTCTTCCCAGATTAGCAAATAGAATAATTATCTATAGGTCAAAATATTCTCACACTATATAAAGAGTATCAAAAGGTGTTGAAAAAACTGCCAACAAATGGCTAAGAGCGTGTTCCTCATCGCCGAAATAGCCCAAGCCCACGAGGGTAGCCTCGGCATTGCGCACAGCTACATTGACGCCCTGGCTGAAACGGGGGTTGATGCCGTGAAATTTCAAACCCATATTGCTCAGGCAGAAAGCAGCATTTATGAGCCTTTTCGGGTGAAATTCAGCAAGGAAGACGCTACCCGTTTTGAGTATTGGAAGCGCATGGAGTTTACGCCGGAGCAATGGGATGGCCTGAAACAACATTGCTCAGAGAAAGGTCTCGAATTCATTTCTTCGCCTTTCAGCAATGCGGCTGTGGATTTACTGGAGAGGGTAGGGGTACAGCGCTATAAAATCGGATCCGGAGAGGTCAGTAATTTCCTGATGCTTGAAAAAATCGCGCGGACCGGGAAGCCCATCCTTTTGTCCTCGGGGATGAGCAATTGGGCGGAGTTGGACCAAACCCTGGATTTTTTAAAGCCGTTCGGGAATGCTTTAACCCTTTTGCAATGTACCACCGCCTATCCGACCCAACCGGTGCAATGGGGGCTGAATGTCTTGCCGGAACTCCGCAACAGATATGGTTTGCCTGTCGGTTTTTCCGACCATTCCGGAGACATTTACGCCGGATTGGCCGCAACCACATTGGGCGCCGAAGTATTGGAATTCCATGCGGTTTTTGATAAGCGCATGTTTGGTCCGGATGCCCCCGCATCCTTAACGATTGACCAAATCAGGCAATTGGTTGCAGGCGTCCGGCAAATAGAAACGGCCCTGGCAACGCCCGTTGATAAATCGGACAATACGGGCTTTGAGGCTTTGAAAAAGATCTTTGAAAAGTCTTTGGCAGTTAACAAAGATCTGGCAGCCGGGCATGTGCTGACCAAAGACGATCTTGAAGCGAAAAAGCCGAAAGGTTATGGTATCAATGCTGCTTCTTTTCGGGAGGTTTTAGGAAAAAAATTGAAGATCGGAAAAAGTGCCTGGGAGTTTTTGGGGGAGGATGATTTGGATTGAGGCTTTAATGGCTATAAAATATTTGTGCTTTGAGTCCTAAAAGAAAAATATGCGTGGTCATTACGGCCAGGCCGTCTTACAGCCGCATCAAAACGGCGCTAAAAGCCATTTTGGAGCACCCCGAACTCGAATTGCAATTGGTTGTAGCAGCGTCTGCGTTGCTGGACCGCTACGGCTCCGCAGTCAATTATATCGAAAGGGACGGATTTCCCATTACCGCTAAAGTTTTTAATGTGCTGGAAGGTGAAAACCTGACTGCCGCGGCTAAAACAACCGGGATTGGCATCCTCGAATTATCGACGGTGTTTGACAACATCAAGCCGGATATCGTGGTCACAATTGCCGACCGCTTTGAAACCATGGCGACGGCCATTTCTGCCGCTTATATGAACATTCCGCTGGCGCATATCCAGGGAGGCGAGGTTACGGGGAATATTGACGAAAAGGTCCGGCATGCCATTACGAAGTTGGCGGATTTGCATTTTGTGGCTTCTCCCGACGCCGCAAAGCGGGTAATTCGAATGGGGGAAGTAGACGAAACCGTGTTTTTAACCGGCTGCCCGTCTATTGATCTGGCTCATGAAATGATGATTGATCCGGCATTAAATTTTGACCCATTTGTCAAATATGGTGGCGTTGGCCAGGAGTTCGATATTTCCAAAGGTTACATCGTTGTGATGCAACACCCGGTGACAACTGAATTTGGCCAGTCCCGGGCTCAAATTAACGAAACTTTGTACGCTATAAAAGCATTGGATAAACCTACTTTCTTTTTCTGGCCTAATGTGGACGCTGGCGCAGATGGAACTTCCAACGGCATCAGAAGCTTCCGGGAGTTGGAAAAGCCGGAGAACATTCACTTTTTTAAAAATATGGAGCCTGATGACTTTCTCCGGTTACTGTACAACTGTTCCTGTCTTATTGGAAACTCGAGTGTTGGCATCCGGGAGTGCGCCTATTTAGGCGTACCGGTAGTCAACATCGGCAGTCGTCAGAATGGCCGGGAAAGAGGGCACAATGTAGTGGATGTAAATTACAAAAGGGAAGCGATCGTTGAAGCAGTGGAATTACAATTGAACCGCGGCCGTTACGCACCGGACCAAATCTACGGTGATGGCCAGGCAGGTATAAAAATTGCAGATTTACTTGCAAAAGTAGAGCTTAACTTCCGCAAAAGAATTACTTATTGAAACTGCTTGCTCTGATACCTGCCCGTGGCGGATCCAAAGGTGTTCCGGGAAAGAACATTCGTCTGTTAGGAGGCAAGCCATTAATATGGTACGCATATGAAGCCGCCCGGATTTCCGGACTATTTTCAGAAATTGTATTGAGCACTGATGATGAAGAAATTGCTGAAACAGGGAAAAGGATTGGGTTCATGGTGCCATTTATTCGACCTGCTGAATTGGCTACGGATTCCGCCCGGTCCATAGATGTGGTGATTCACGCCATTGATAGCCTGGAGGCTCTGGGGTATCAATACGATGCAGTCGTTTTGCTACAGGCAACATCTCCTTTTCGTCAGAAAAACCTGATAACAGATGCCGTTCGGACCATGACAGAAAGGGCTGCGGATTCGATCGTTTCTGTTCGGAAAGTGCCGCATCAATATAACCCACATTGGGTTTTTGAAGCTTCAAAAAATAAGGTTTTGCACATTTCAACAGGAGATGAAACCCTTATTACCCGGAGGCAGGATTTACCCGATGCCTATTATCGGGACGGTCAGATTTATATTACTAAAACCGGGGTCATCAGAACTTCCAGTTCCTTTATAGGTAACAAGCTCACCTATATCTTAAATGAATATCCTGGTTCAGAAATCAACATAGATTCGATAGAGGACTGGGAGGCAGCAGAGCAGTTTATTCTTCACCACAAAATAGAATTCTAGGGCTATGAGTACACATCATATAAAAACGCTCCACGGATTGCCCGAAAAGGTTGTTTTTTGCAAGCGTTGTGTTATCAATAACCAAAGACCAAATACTTCCAGAGAATTTGTAAAAAAAGACACCCAGATTGAAACAGTTGGTTTTGGGGAAGATGGCATTTGCGATGCATGTCGCTGGTTTGAAGAGAAGAAAAAAATTGACTGGGCAGACCGGGATCGCCAGCTAAAAGAACTTTGTGACCGATTTAGAAGATATGACGGCAGATATGATGTCATTGTACCTTCGAGTGGTGGTAAGGATAGCTTTTTTGTCGCTCATCAACTGAAGTACAAATATGGAATGAACCCGCTTACGGTTACCTGGGCTCCCCATCGCTATACAGATGTTGGCTGGCATAATTTCCAAAGCATGATTGATGCCGGCTTTGACAACATTCTCGTTACGCCTAACGGTAAAGTGCATGGCGTACTTACCCGCCTTGCTTTTGAGAACCTGGTAAACCCGTTTCAACCTTTTATTATCGGTCAAAAAAATGTGGCGCCCAGAATGGCGCTCCAATTTGACGTATCATTAATAATGTATGGAGAAAATCATGCCGAGGCTCATAACAAAATAGGTGAAAATTATAGCCCACTAATGAATATTGAACATTTTACCAGAGAAAGCGACGAGACTGACCTTTACTTTGGGGGTGTGCATATGAAAGATCTGGGGCAATATGGTATTTCTGACCAGGATCTGATGCTGTATAAACCGCTTTTAGCAGATCCAATCCGTAAAGCAGGGATAGAGGTACACTACTACAGTTACTACTTTAACTGGTCACCGCAGGAGAACTATTACTATGCAATGGAGCACTCCAAATTTCAATCCAACCCTGATGGCAGGAGTGAGGGCACTTATTCAAAATTTGCCAGTTTGGATGACAAAGTGGATGGCCAGCATTACTACACGATGTATGTAAAGTTTGGTCAGGGCCGGGCGATGAATGATGCTTGTCGTGATATTCGCGACGGTTTTATTACGCGTGAAGAAGGCGTAGAATTGATGAATAAATACGATGGTGAATTTCCCCAAAAATATTTTCAGGAATTCCTGGAGTATACCGGAATTTCTGAAGAGCGCTACTGGGAAGTGATTGACAGTGCTCGTTCACCACATCTTTGGGATAAGGTGAATGGTAAATGGGAATTGAAGCATAAAGTAAATTAAATTATATTAATAATGGACAAACTAAAAGATCTTCTAAAAACATCAAAGCAATTGTTAGATGAGAAAAAACAACATAGAAGTATTGGTAAATTGCATGATAGTAATATAGTCAATATTGTAAATAATTTAAACAACAAAGGTTATCATATCCTGGAGAATTATATTAGCTCCGAGATGGTTAGCGTATTAAAGAATGAAGTAGACCGACTGTTTAAAGATTACAAGAACTTTGCCTGGAGTGATTCAGAAGATTCAGATCACCGAATTCACGGCTCACAAAGAGGAAGTAAACTTATTGCTCAATTCAATAAAGATGATTTTTTACAATTAATTTGTGATGCTTTTTTGGGACACTCTGCATTTCCTTTTTCCACTCTGTCAGCACGATTATATAGCCAAAAAAACAGTTTAGGGTCAGGAGGGGGATGGCATAGGGATACCCCATATGAATCAAAACAATTCAAAGCTATTCTATATTTAACAGATGTAGGAATGGAAAACGGGCCTTTTCAGTACGTTGATGGGACACAAAATGAAATTTCCTTATATAGAAATATTTGGAAACACAATATCAAGTATGGGCAACATCGGTTTGAGGATGATGAAGTTGAAAAAATTTTGAAGGATAAGTATTATGGCCTAACAACATTTCCTGGAACTGCAGGAACATTACTTTTGGTCAATACATTCGGATTGCATAGAGGGATGCCCATTAAATCAGGAACGCGCTATGCATTGACAAATTATTACTACAAAAAAGCTGAATTCAATACTCAACATTTTGAAAAAAAATTCAATTTAATAAAATAAACCATTGACAGCAAAAAGGATAATAGCCAGACTTGATATAAAAGGAGATCGCCTAATCAAAGGCATCCACCTGGAAGGATGGCGATTTTTAGGACATCCGAATGATTATTGCCGCAAGTATTACCATGAAGGCATTGATGAAGTCTTATATGTGGACGCCGTGGCCAGTTTATACGGGCGTGATCATATTAAAGAAATTATCAAACAAACCACTGCAGATGCCTTTGTACCGATAACAGCTGGTGGGGGAATCAAGTCTGTAGAAGATGCTTACGAAATTCTACGTTGTGGTGCGGACAAAGTTGCCGTAAATACTGCTGCAGTCAAAAAGCCTGAACTGATTTCAGAAATTGCAAATCGCTTTGGCGCGCAATGCATGGTTATTTCTATACAAGCTAAAAAAAATACCGCTGGTAAATATATGGTTTGCTACGATTCGGCAAGGGAATATACAGATACAGAAGTAAGTGTTTGGGCGAAAGAAGCTGTCGAACGGGGTGCAGGAGAAATTTTGCTTACTTCGGTGGATAAAGAGGGCATGATGAGAGGGATGGAATTGGAGCTTATTGAACTGGTTACTTCCGCCGTCAATGTACCTGTGATTGCCTGTGGCGGATTTGCACAACCTTCAGATTTTGTCGAAGCCGTCAATGCAGGGGCCGATGCAGTTGCCATTGCTCGCGCCCTTCATTATGAAAAGGTTCAGATTGCAGACATTCGTAATCAAGCAATAAAAAATCAAATACCCGTCAGGAACGTATGAAAAGTGTCAGTATTGTTGATTATGGTATGGGCAACCTTCTCAGCATGCAGCGCGCTCTCGAAAAAAATGGTGCACAAGTGTTGATCGCAAGTAACCCCGAGCAAATTCTTAAATCCGAAAAGCTAGTCTTACCTGGAGTAGGTGCTTTCCCTGATGGAATGGATGAATTGGTGAAAAGGGGAATGGTGCCAGCTATTCAAGAATATGTGAATACCGGGAAGATTTTACTGGGAGTGTGCCTAGGCATGCAAATGTTATTTCAGGAAAGTGAAGAAATGAAGCGTACGGATGGCTTAGGACTAATTGAGGGGAAGGTAGTGAAGTTTCCTCACAACCAAAAGAGTGGCAAAATTAATAAAATACCCCATGTTGCCTGGACCCAAATTGAGCCTGTTGAAATTTCATGGAAGAAGACTTTTTTAGATGGCATAGAAGCTAATTCATTTATGTATTTTGTACATTCTTATTATGTTACACCTGTTTCCGATCTCAATATATTAGCACAAAGTCCATTTGGTGATTTCTATTTTTGTTCAGCGACTGTACATCAAAATGTATGGGGAACTCAGTTTCATCCAGAAAAAAGTGGAGAAATAGGGCTTCAAATTATCAATAATCTAATTAAGCACTAAGAGAGGATATGAGTTTATAAATATTATGAGCAATGGATCGTTTTGAATTATTTCATCATATAAAAGATTTGATACAGTACTCAGAAGCCTACTTTGTGGGGAAACGATATAACCCTTTTCAGGTTTTGGTATCACCACTATACCTTGGGATATTGAATGAATCGATATTTAATAGAGATGGGGAACAGATAAGTATAGCTAAAGAAAATAATTATGTGCAGTTGCTGAAGCGAAGAATAAAAAGTATAAGGGATCAATTGATTTATAGAGCAAGTATCAATAAGTATTCACTTAAAGGGCCTGTGTTATTTTTTCCTGTTGAGCCAACCCACATTATTCAGTTTAAACCTGTTTGGGAAATTTTCTTAAAAAAAAGAAAGCCGTTCTTAATTGTAACAAATCGGATTCACATTTTTCGATCTCTTAAGCAACAATATCCAATAATTTTTACCGCCTCATTTAGAAGAATAAAAAATGAACAGGAGTTTAAGGAGTTGCATTTACTACAACGTCAAGTGCTTACTGATTATGAATTGGTTAATCAGGGAAGGCTTCCTTTGAAGAAAATACATTTGTTACTCCAAATACATGAAAGCAATGCATGGAGCCTGTCCCACCAGTTAATTGAAATCATGGATCTTGTAAAACCTGTTGCAATTGTAGCTGGATATGATATTACCTATGAAGGACGGCTTTTAACTTTGTTAGCTAAAGATAGAAAGATTTCTACCAACTGTATTATGCATGGAAGCATCACAGGTGAACCATTGGATACAATGCATATTGTAGATCATTTTTATTTGTTTGGTGAGGCCGCAAAAAAAGACTTGATTTCTAAAGGAACACCGGCAAGCCAATTAGTTGTTACCGGGGCTCCTTACTTAGACCAGATCGAATATTCTAATAAAAACATCCATCCCCTTTTAAAGAAAAATATATTACTTACAGAGTCGAAGCCTTACTTTTTAATTGCTATGTCAGGTCCGGGGCATTCCACGTCATATGCCCATTTTCAAGTAATTTTAGAAAACCTGTTTGCGATAGCTGCAAAATATCCGGAAGTTCAATGGGTCATCAAAATGCACAGGAAAGATCAAATTGAAAACTACAAAGAAGTTTTAAATCGATATAGTGACCATAAGATTCATATTGTAAAGCACAACGAAATTGGATTCCCAAAATCTATTTTTCAATGGTTACAGGGAGCAACAGTTCTCCTAACTGGAACTTCTACAGTCGCTGTTGAAGCAATGGCCATAGGGATTCCAGTTATTACGATGGATTTTATGAAAGAATATAAAATGGTAGATTTTATTGACCTTGGATCTACCATTCATGTTACGAATACCCAACAACTTGAGGTTTCTGTAGAAAATATTGTAAAAAAGCCTGAAGTATACAAAAGTACCAGCAAAAAAGCTGCCATCTATGCCTCCCAATTCTTTTATAAATCCGGAGCATCTGCTTCTGAAAGGATCGTTCAGTATATAGAATCAGACCAATAATTTATTACTAAGAAACCGAATAATGAACAAAAACGATGGTTTCATAAATGCTTTAATCTTGGAAGAAAATAATCAGGATTGAAGATAGTTTTTGTTCATCAGGATGGCCTTCTTACCGGCTCAGCATTCAGCCTGCTTAATCTGATTCGCGGATATAAAGGAAAGTTTGACGTTCATGTTGTTCTGGCGGAACCGGGACCCTATCAAACATTATTGGAAGCGGAAGGAATCTCAACCAGCATATGTAGGTTCATCCGGTTTTGGACCTTCCCCGGTCCAAATTGGTATCAAAAACATGCTTTTTTGCAGTTAAAAGCAGCTCTTCCTGATAAATTACTTCGAAAACATATCCTTGATTTAGAGCCTGATATCATTCATCTAAATGACAAGGCCACAATGCAGGCGGGGGTATCTTTGAGAAATTCCGGGATTCCAATCGTACAACATCTGAGAAGTTCTTATTTCCCAACTTATTCTCCAGTAACGAAATTCTTATCCATTATCTGTATTCAAAAATATGCCAGTGCCCTCATTGCCATTAGTGAAGATGAAATTGATGGATTTGTAAAAGATAAACGCTTGTCTATCATTTTCAACACGGTCAATTTAACTGAAACAGAGCAGGCCATCGTCCAGAAGGAAACCGTTCGTGCCGAGTGGGGTATCCAGGAAGATGAAATTGTCATTGGTTATGCGGCTAATATTTCAGGAGCCAAGGGCGCATGGGATTTTTTAAACATGGCAATTGCTTTATGTGAAAATTATCCGGATAAAAAACTCCGTTTTGTCATGGCCGGGAACTTGCCCAATGCACCAGTTAATCCTGGCCGCCTGGTGAGATGGGGGCTTCGGAAATTAGAAAACCCAAAGGCCAGACTGGACGCATTTCAGGCGCACCCTTTATTGAAAGACAAATTATTGGTACTTGGTTTTCAAAAAGTAATTTTACCGATCATTGCTGCAATGGATATATTGGTTGTCTGTACCCGACTTGGGGTTTTGGGGCGCCAGCCTTTTGAAGCTATGGCAGTCAAAACGCCTGTTGTTGTTACTTCGGGGCATAGTGGTAAAAGCCGGGTTATTCTTAATGAAGAAACGGGCTTGGTGGCCCCCATGAAAAACCTAAGTGGGTTAATCAATGCGGTATCCAGATTGGTAGATGATCCGGAAATGCGGGTGCGGTTATCAGAAAACGGGTACGATTATGCCTTGAAAAATTTTAACCCTGAAATTAATTCAAATAAAGTACAAGCAATTTACAAAGCTTTGTCGAATGCAGAGAGCCAAGCCCAATGAATTGAATGGAGATTACGTATATCCAGGGAGATAAAAAAACAATTTTGGTATCAAGTTTCTCTGAAAACAATCGATTAGCGGCATCAGGAAATCTGATGAAAATTGAGGGGCGCTCAGGGTGCCGGATTGAAATATTTGAAAAAGGCGATCGGTTATTCGTACGGAAATTTGCATCAACGGTTTCCTACAACCAACGCCTGGAACGGCAAAAAAACAAGCAGTGTTTATTTCCCGGACCTGAATTAAGAGACTTATCTTTTTTTACTCCTACTGTTTATGATGAAGGTATTGACCATGGAATTTACTGGTTTGATATGGATTTTATCAGTGGAGAAAAATATTCGTCCTGGCTGATAAAACTCAACAAAAAACAGTTGGATCATTTTATTACAGAAATTATTCAATACTTCAATAAAAGCATACTCCATGCCAGTTTGGTAGAAGCTCCACATGATATTATTCAGGAGAAACTGCATCAACTAATGGCAAGCTTAATGAATACAAATGGATTAGATTCAGGGCTTGTGAAAAAAGTAATAGCCTATTTATCAAACATACCTATTGGAAAACTCTATGTTGGTACCTGTCATGGCGATTTTACTTTATCAAATATGCTGTTTTTAAAAAATGAGCAAATCTGCGTATTTGATTTACTGGATTCTTTTATTGAATCACCTGTCATTGATTATGTTAAAATCAGGCAGGATACTTTTTATAAATGGACGATGCATATTGAGAATGAAAACAATCAATATAGTACTAAACTTATTCAGGTACTGGATTATATAGACAAAATGCTTCTTCAAACATTTAAAGAAGACCGTGTTATTCATGTATGGGAGCATTACCTCACCATTTTTAACCTTGCCCGAATATTACCTTACTCAAAGGATCAAAAAGATATTCGTTTTTTGCAGAACCATTTAAACTGTTTGTTACCATGAATTTGATTGTTCCAATGGCTGGAAGTTCCAGTCGTTTCCCAAATATGAAACCCAAATGGATGTTGACTCATCCGAATGGAAAATTCATGGTACTAGAAGCCATTTCTGGACTGAACTTAGAGGACTTTGAACGCATTGTTTTTGTTTGCCTCATGGAACATGAGGTTACATTTTCCTTTACGAAAGGGTTCAGAGAAGAACTAGACGGCTCTTTAATTGCTGGCAAATACGAAATTGTATACCTTGATAAACCTACTGCCCATCAATCTGAAACAGTTTTGCAGGCTATTAAGAGATTGGATATTAAAGGCCCTATCTTTGTAAAAGATTCTGACAACTATTTTCAGGCAGAATACCAAGGTGACAATTCGGTATGTTATTCTGATCTGAATTTGTCCGGGTTGATACGCCCCAGAAACAAAAGCTATATAGAATTAGATGAGCAAGGTTACATCAGTAATATTATTGAAAAAAATGTCATTAGCTCACAGTTTTGTGTAGGGGGATATGGTTTTGCTGAAGCTGATGATTTTATTCATTATTTATCTGAAATAAAATCCAATCAAGAAATTTACTTAAGCAATGTGATATTCCAAATGATCCTTGGGGATAAAAAATTCCATGCACAGCTTATTGAAAATTACAAAGACTGGGGTACGCTGGAAGACTGGGATCGGTTTAAACGTTCTTATGCAACCTTGTTTATCGATGTAGACGGGACTTTGGTGAAAAATGCTTCAGCTCACTTTCCGCCTTATATTGGTGAAAGTGAAATATTAGAAGATAATGTGGATATCATAAGGACGCTTTATTCAACGGGAAAATTCCAGATTATTCTTACGACTTCAAGGCCTGAAAAATTCAGAGAAGCAACCATTAATCAATTAAAGAGGGATCACATCCCATACGACCATCTATTAATGGGTCTTTACCATGCGAAAAGAATCATCATTAATGACTATAGCCGGTCTAATCCATACAAAAGTTGTGATGCGATCAATCTCAGAAGAGATTCTGAAGATCTCAGAGAGATTTTGAAAGAATCTTTGGGAACTGATTATGATGAAATTTGAAACACTACAATGACTAAGTTTTCTATTTGTATTCCTAACTACAACTATGGCCAGTATATTGGCGAAACCATCAAAAGTGTAGTTGAACAGGATTATGACAATTTGGAAGTGATTATTTCTGATAACAGAAGTACTGACAACTCCTGGGAAGTGATACAGGAATATGTTCAAAAAGATAAGCGTGTACATGCCTATCAAAATGTATCAAACCTTGGGTTTGCAGGTAATCTCGATGCAGTTTCTTCTAAGGCCAGCGGACAATACCACCTGCTTGTATCTTCCGACGACTTGTTAAATCCTGGCGCTCTTGCATTTTATGCAAGATTTATTGAGGCAGTAGGTCATGAAAAAGTCGCGTTTAGTGCATCAACAACCAAGGTAGATTCAACAGGTAACTTCCTTGAAATGGGAAGACCCAATTCAAAACTTTGGATAACAAGTGATAAAGAAGAGGCTTTATCAGAAAAATTTGGATGTGATATCTACAAAGTGGCTTCCGGAGAAATGTTAAGAAGGTGCCTGCTTTCCTTTTATGGACCTTTTATGTTCGTATCTGCCTGCTACAACTCAGAAGACTATGCTACAGCTGGTGGTTATGGAGGTAGTCGCATGATGAATCCTGATAAATGGTTTCATTGGCGCTTGCTTGCTCAAGTTGATTTTGTTTATTTTATTGACAAGCAGTTGTTTAAATACCGGTGGCACGATAACAATCAAACAGCTCAGCAAAAGGAAAGTGGCGCCTTGAAGTTTTATATCGACGAATACCGGAGTAGCTTTGAAATCAGTACACTGATGCTGGAAAAAGCAAACCTTAGTTCAGAAGAGGTTAAAAGGTCTTTTGTATTGAACAGCATCCAAAAATATTCCTTCGGCCTGATCAAGCGGGGCCAACCCGCTATGGCCAGACGGGTTTTTTATTTAGGGTGGGCGGCTTATCCTTCTATAATGCTGAGAAGCCGTTACTCCTGGATGCTTTTAGTGGTTTTACTTCTTGGACAAATTGGTGTGTATTTGGTACGTCCATTCAAAGATAACTATTTGGAATAACAGACATAATTGCTTCGAAACACTTGTTGTTATTTTTGATAACTTAAATACAGTTTGGATAATATTGTAAATATTGCGAACGAGGAAAAGAGAGAGGCTCTTATCAAGTCTCGAAACCTTCATCTCAGAGGCAGGTGGAACAGAATATTGTTTATGTATGTTTTTTTCATGGCTTTTCCTGCAATAATAATTATTCAAAATATCTCGATTTATATTTTTGGGGCTTTACTTTTCTTTTTGCTTCGTTATTCCAAAAAAAACTTGGTTTCTTTGAACAAACCCCTGCAATGGTTGGCATTGATATTTGGATTTGGGGCTTTACTCTCTGTACTTAATATCCCATCTGATTATGCTATTGACAATGTTGAACGCGCCCTGTCGGTATTGCCCAATTATCTATATTGGAGTTTGCTAATTATTGTTATGGTACATAACCGACACTTGATAGACTTGAATATTGTATACAAAGCAGTATTTTGGGGAACTGTTATATTAATTGTATATTATCTTTTTCTTCAGAATTTTTTAGTTGTGATACCTGTTTTTGCTTTACAATCTCCGAATAACTTTGCTTTCCTGATGATTTGTTTTTCGCCGATTGCTGTCTACTATCTTTTTAGAATTCGGGGAAAACTATGGGCATTGGGTTTGTTGATGATTTTTGTACTTATTTTACTGATCGAAGGAAGGCGTGCAGGAATGGTTCTTGTGTTACTTGGTGGACTTGGAACACTTTTCATAGAGCGCATTACTTTCCGACACATTTTTTTGACGGCTTGTTTAGTTCCACTCTCGGTCTTTCTAATTTATACAGATCCTTTTGAACGGTTTGTTTTCAGTGCCAGCGAGCGTATTCACCAGATGATTTATGAAACTGACAAAATACGAAAAGAGGATCCCTCCTACCTAACTCGAGTAGCTATGGTAAATAAAGGATTGACGATTTTTGAGCAGTACCCCTATACCGGGATTGGGCTAAATAATTTTTCGAACTTTACAACAAAGATAGATTCTGATTTTGAAGGGGCAGAGTTTGTAATTCACAAGGCCGATATTAACCGGAAAAGCGCCCATAACTCTTATATAAGTCTCCTAGCTGAAGGAGGATTGTTTCTGCTTGTTCCTTTCTTATTGATATTAGGTTCATTAATTTTATTTTTTCTTTTAAGAATCAATTCAATGCCTGAAGATAGAAGGCCAATATTTTGGGGGGTTCTTGGCATGTCTGTTCACCTATATTTTATTTCTGCAATTGTGAATGTATTTGCATGGTTTTTGATCGGACTGGCTTGTGCTATCGTTTACAAACGAGATTGAAAGCAAATTGGAGTTAGCCTTTTATTATCATATTCCAATTACCGTCAGGGGTGGCAATTTGTTTGTACCAGGTTACCTTGGCGTGTTTCTGGAGTCGCTAGCGAACAACGTGGGCACTCTATATTTGTTGATGCATGAATCAAAACAGGGAAGCAACGATGTTGAAGAAGCTGATTATCAATTAAATTCCGCCAACATTACCTGGGTTACTTTGGGAGTAAAAACACCTGCCTGGCATCGTGACCTATTTCACAGAAGGATACTCCAGGCTTCCATGCGCAAAATAGAGCATTGTGATTTTTTAATTGTTCGATCACCTTCTCCTCTTGCGCCGTATTTTCACCGTTATGCAAAACAGGTAAGAGTTGTTTTTATGGTGGTGGGGGATTACGGGGAAGAAGCACAACATGCCAAGCCCCAAAGCATGCGGGAATGGGCGGTGTGGAAATATGTTGCATACAACGATCGAATCTTTATCAAGGCAATGAAACACACTGATGTAGTTGTAAACTCCCCGAAATTATTCAGGAAATACCAACACCTTGCCAAATCCATATTCCAGATTAGAACGACCACTTTGTCACTGAAAGATTTCTTCGAGCGAGAGGATACTTGTCAACATGAAGTTTTACAATTGTTGTATACCGGGCGGATAGACCCGTTGAAAGGACTTTACGAGCTAATAGAGGCTTTGCCCCGATTGATATCAATGAAGCTTGATGTCGTATTGAATATTGTAGGCTGGGAACCGGATGCCAACAAACCTGTTGAGAAATCCTTGCTTCAAAAGGCTGAAAAATTAGGTGTAAGTAAGCAAGTGGTTTTTCATGGTAGAAAAAAAGTAGGGCCTGAGTTGAACGCATTTTATCGCATGGCTGATATCTATCTGATTCCTTCTTATCACGAAGGATTTCCACGAACTATTTGGGAGGCTATGGCCAATAGTCTGCCGGTAATTGCGTCTCGGGTAGGCGCAATACCAGAATACCTGAATGATCGTGAAAATGCCATTCTCATTGAGCCTAGAAAAGTAGAAGAAATTATTGAAGGCATTCTTCTCTTGTTAAAGAATGGAGCTTTGCGCCGAAAAATTATTGCTAAAGGCCGGGCATTATCGATTGAAAACACCCTGGAAGCTCAAACCAAATACCTGACTGATTATCTTAAACAAAGTAAATTGCAGCATGGTCATATTGGGGATAAATTTTAGTCATGATTCGGCTTGTACATTAATAAAAGATGGCCGCATCATCGCTTCAATTGAGGAAGAAAAGACAAGCAGGGTAAAACAAGACTTCGGGTGGCCAAAGACAGCGGTAGACCGATTGTTTAAGGAATATGGACTGAGGCCGGCAGATGTAAACATCGTTGCTTTTGGGAGCAGCTTCTTTTCTAGTATTAACAAGAATGAAATTCGATATAGGTTTAACAGAACGAAAATATTCAGGCTTCTGGAAATTGTAGATAGAATAGCTGCATTTTTCGGGATCAGGTATGTTGAAAAACGGGATAAAAATATTGATGTATTCAGGAACGAACTGAAAAAAGCGGGTTTTGTTAACGCTGAAGTGAGATTTTACAATCATCATCTCTCACATGCGGCGAGTGCCTGGTATGCGGCTCCTTATTTTTGCGACTTAATTGTTACCGCTGATGGGCATGGAGATGGAGAAAGCATTACTTTTTACGAACCAGATGTCCATCAGGGACTTCGATTGATCAAGTCTTATGGTCATGAAGTTTCGGTTGGACAATTTTATAGTGAAATTACAAAGCTGTTAGGATTCAGACCGAATCGGCACGAGGGTAAAATTACCGGATTAGCTGCGTTTGGTAAGCCAGGTATCCTTCTCGAAAAATTCAGAGGACTATTCCAGATAAGCGGAACAGGACTATCAAGATTCCCTTTTGATAAGGCTACCATCCTTTGGAAGCAATTTCAATTAGATAAAAACACAGGCCTAAGAAATAAAATCAACCTTTTCAGTGAATCTGAACCTGGTCGTCATTACGCAAAAAATTCGCTGATTCTTGATGCGTGGCTAGAGGAAGAAACAAAGGGGTATTCAAGGGAAGATATTGCATACGCCTGTCAAAAGGTAACCGAAGAAGTTATGTACGGACTGCTTGATGCCGTCATCCTGGAAAGGTTTGCCGGAAAATCAATCAAAATTGGATTGGCAGGCGGTGTTTTTGCGAATGTAAGGGTGAATCAGGTCTTATTTGAACATCCGTCAGTTGAAGGGGTGTTTATTCAGCCTGCGATGGGCGATTCCGGCTTATCGTTTGGTGCTGCGATTCTTGCCGATACAGCTAAACATGGCAAATTACTGACTACCCAGTATAAGTTCACAGATACTTACTTAGGCCCTGATTATTCTGATGATTTGCAAACTTTTATTGCCGGAATAGATCTGCATATTTATGAAGTCAGTAAAATGGGGGATGAGGCACCTGAAAGGATAGCTGAACTTATTTGCGAGAATATCATCGTTGGCTTTTGGCATGGCCAAATGGAATGGGGCCCTCGTGCATTAGGGAAACGTTCCATGATCCTGAATACCTTTGACAGAACAGTTAACGATACGTTGAATCAGCGACTTAACCGAACGGAATTTATGCCATTTGCTCCGTCTGTAATTGACTATATGGCAAAGACATATATGCCTGCCTACAAGGAATCTGATGTCGCTGCCGATTATATGACGATCACCTATGATGTTGATCCCAAATACCATGAGCAATTGCAGGCTGTAGTCCATGTAGACGGAACGGCACGCCCCCAGATCGTAAAAAGAGAAACCAACCCTTATTTTTACGACATCATAGATGCGTTTTACCGTATGACGGGTTGTGGAGCTGTTGTGAATACCAGCTTTAATGTACATGAAGAGCCTATTGTTTCTACTCCAAGCTCTGCGTTCAAAGCATTGGAAGATAATCGAATAGATGCCCTTGTGTTGGATAGCTATTTAATCAAAAAGAAAGCAGTTTTATCAAATTAGAATGATCAGAACTGAAGAGTAGGTTTATGTTATTTATTAGCAGCTATTTATCCCGAAAAAGAGGAAGTCTGGATGTATCTGAACAAGTTGCAGAAAAATTAATTAATTTGGGGATGGATATCAAATTGTCTTCAAGACAAGAGAATAAAATTCTCCGAATTTTAGAGATAGTATTTAATGTATTAACCACACAATCTTCATTAATTCATATTGATGTATATAGTGGTCAGGCATTTAGAATTGCTGAAGTAGCGACTTTTTTAGGCGCAATTCGCAAGAAAAATATTATTCTAACCTTGCATGGAGGTGCTTTGCCGGAATTTTATCATAGAAATGCTGGTCGTACGGCTAAAGTTTTCAAAAAAGCCCAAATTATTCAGAGCCCTTCACTTTATTTAAAAGCTTTTTTTGAAAAAGCTGGCTTTAATATCCAATACCTTCCCAATTCAATTGATTTGTCAAGATTCCCTTTTAACAGGTCAAAAATAGTTCCATTTTCTATACTTTGGGTGAGAGCATTTACGCCTTTGTATAGGCCAGACCTTGCAATAAGGATACTTCATGAAGTTCGAAAATCTTATCCACTTGCTACAATGACGATGGTTGGGCCCGATCAGGGCAGTTTGAAAGAAGCTTGCCAATTGATGAGTAGCCTGGGGTTACAAAATGCGGTCACGATTACTGGCCCTATTCCTAATGGCCAATTGTATCAATATTATAACGAACATGCTGTTTACATCAACACGACAACATTTGAGAGTTTTGGTGTAGCGTTAGTAGAAGCTGCGTCTTGTGGTATTCCAATAGTATCTTCCAAAGTTGGCGAAATTCCATTATTATGGGAGCATGAATCAGATATTTTGATGGTAGAAAATTTTAATCCTGCATCTTTTGCTGTGGAAGTCGTGCGAATATTTTCTAATGAAGATTTTGCTACCCATTTGTCTCTATCAGCCCGAAAAAAAGCAGAGCGATTTGATTGGAAATTAATAGAATCTAAATGGATGGCGCTCCTGACAAGTTTTTGAAATGCAGAATTTATTAGAGTCGATATATCATAAATTACCAGTATTTTTTCAAAATATAGCCATCAGTGCTTATGGTTATATTTGGAAAAACCGCAGATTAGGTGGCGTTTTTAAAGAAGAGTTGGAACAATGCCGGAAAAGGGAATATTATTCTGATGAACAATGGAATGAATACCAAATCCAATGGCTTAGGTCATTATTGGTTCATGCTAACCAAAATGTGCCTTACTATAAACGTTTATTTTCTGAATTAGGTCTTGATGAGACAAAGCTGAAGCATTTTACATTAAACGACCTCTTTTTATTACCTATTCTGGAAAAATCAACATATCGGGAATTGGGGGCTACTGAAATGCTTTCTGTTAAACCAACACCAGGTGGTAGTTTTTTTCCCAGTAGCGGAAGTACTGGCACGCCAACTAAAACCTATTATTCAAAGCCAATGCATCAAAAGTACTTTGCTGTTTTTGAAGCAAGGGTAAATAATTGGGCAGGAATTGATTACAAAACGCCCCGAGGTACATTTGGCCCCAGAAGAATTGTCCCTGATTATGAATTAAATGGACCTTTTTATCGCTATAACTCAGCAGAAAAACAGGTTTATTTTTCTGCATTTCATATCACTCCCGAAACTGTGAATAATTACTTAGAGGGGATTAAAAAATACAAGGTTGAATATATGACCGGGTACTGTATGAGTAATTTTTTTCTGGCAAGGTTTATTGAAGAGGCTGGGCTTGAAGCGCCAAAACTGAAAGGTGTGTTGACCTCCAGTGAAAAACTTACGCAGGAAATGCGGGATACCTTTCGCAGAGTTTATAAATGTGAAACTTTTGATTCTTACAATGGAGTTGAAGCATGTAACCTCGTTTCCGAATGTGAATACGGGCGATTGCATATCATTCCTGATATTGGCATAACAGAAATAATTGGAAAGGATGGGATGCTTTGCCAGCCGGGCGAAACAGGAGAAGTAATTGCCACAGGATTTTTAAACTTTGATCAACCTCTTATTCGCTACCGGATGGGGGATTTGCTTACTTTGAGTAATGACCAAACCTGTCCTTGTGGTAGACATATGCCCATTGTAGAAGAAATCGTAGGCAGGTTGATGGATACTGTAATTTGCGAGGATGGTAGAGAAATTGTTAGTTTTTACAGGGTGTTTTCAAGTACTATGTCTATTGTAGAAGGCCAGGTGGTTCAGAAAAGCCTCAAAGACTTTGAAATGAATGTTGTATTAGTCAGGGCATTGACTGCTGAAGAAGAGGCTTTGATTAGGCAAAGATTTTATTCTCAAGTAGGTAAAGCGAATCTTGTTATTAATGTAGTTTCCTCCATACCCCGCGGTCCCAATGGGAAATTCAAATCTGTCATTTCGCATGTGAAAAGAAATCTGCAAAAATGACCGCAATCATAGACTACGGCATGGGCAACCTTGGGTCCATCAAAAATATGCTCAAGAAAATAGGTTATGCCAGCGAAATAACGGCTGATCCGGACCTTATCAGGAAGGCTGAACGCCTTATTTTACCGGGGGTTGGGGCTTTTGACAAGGCCATGACGAATCTGGAAGACCTTCAGTTGATACAATTGATAAAAGAGAAAGCGATTGGGGGGACGCCGCTTTTAGGTATTTGTCTGGGTATGCAATTGTTGTCTGAAGGCAGTGAAGAAGGGGTGTTACCGGGGCTGGGATTAATTCCCGGCAGGGTAAAAAAATTTGTGCTGCCAGCTGGTTATAAAGTCCCTCACATGGGGTGGAATACGGTGGATTATCAGCGTGAATCGCTTTTGTATGCCAATTTTGGGATTTTTGAAGAAGCGCGCTTTTATTTTGTTCATTCCTACCATTTTGTGTGCAGCGAAGAACAGGATGCCAGCGGCTTAACGGAGTATGCGCAGATATTTACATCATCCGTAGAAAAAGGCGGTGTTTACGGAGTACAGTTTCATCCGGAGAAGAGCCATAAATTTGGCATGCAAATGCTCAGGAATTTTATTGAATTGGTCCCATGCTAAGAACCAGAGTCATCCCGGTACTTCTATTGCGAAACAAAGGTCTGGTAAAAACAGTCCGGTTTGACAAATCCAAGTACATCGGCGACCCCATTAATGCTGTTCGGCTTTTTAACGACAAAGAAGTTGACGAACTGGTATTTTTAGACATTGATGCTTCAGTGGAAAACCGGAAACCGGATTTTGAACTGATAAAAAACATTGCTTCTGAATGTTTCATGCCCCTGGGATATGGAGGAGGCATTACTTCCTTTGAGGATATTGCCCGCTTATTTGCCATCGGGGTTGAAAAAGTCATTATCAACTCAACGGCATTGCTTAGTCTGGATCTGATTACTCAGGCATCTGAAGTGTATGGTGATCAAAGCATCGTCTTGTGTGTAGATGTTCAAAAGAACATTTGGGGAAAGTACCAGGTTTACTCCCGAAAAAAAGCAAAGCATTCGCGAAATGATTTAATTACTTATATCCGGGAGGCACAGGATGCTGGCGCCGGAGAAATTATCATCAACTCAGTGGATCACGATGGAATGATGCAGGGGTACGACCTCGGCCTCATTCAAAAGGTTGTGGCAGCAACCCGGGTTCCGGTAGTTGCCTGTGGAGGCGCAGGGAGTCTTGTTGATTTGCAAAAAGCAGTATTAGCAGGAGCCTCCGGAGTAGCCGCTGGTAGTTTGTTCATTTACCACGGCCCACACAAAGCAGTGTTGATTAATTATCCTACTCAAAACGAACTCAAACAATTATTCGCATAACTATGTCTGAAAAACCTTATCAAATTTGTTCTAAAACGGTTATGGATACCATTGGCGATCCGGACATTGTCTTTGATGCGAACGGCATCTGTAATTATTATCATGAATTTAGTGCCAAACTGAAGGTGCGGGTACCGGAAACGGAAGAAGCGAAAGCCAAACTGACAGACCTTGTTGGTAAAATCAAAGCCGGCGGAAAAGGAAAGCCTTACGATTGTATTATTGGAGTAAGCGGAGGAGTAGACAGTACTTATACTGCCTGGCTGGTGAAACAGCTGGGTTTAAGACCTTTGGCAGTTCATTTGGATAATGGCTGGGATTCTGAACTTGCCGTAAAGAATATAGAGAATATCCTGAATAAACTTGGTATTGATTTGTATACGGAGGTTCTCGATTGGGAAATGTTCAGAGATTTGCAATTGTCTTTTCTTAAAGCCTCTACGCCTGACGGAGAAATACCAACGGATCATGCTATCCTCGCAATTTTATACCAGATAGCTGATCGGCATGGAATTAAATACATCATCAGCGGCATGAATTTTCGCAATGAAGGAATGTTACCGCCATCCTGGGGTCGGGGTTATTTGGATTGGAAATACATTCGGTCGGTGCAAAAGAAATATGGCTCAGCACGATTAAAGGGATTTCCTCACCTGACGATTTTTAAATTTCTGTATTTTAACCTAATCAAAGGAATCAGGAGTATTTCTTTCCTCAATTATATCGATTTTAATAAAGAAGCTGCCATGAAAATAATCCAGGACGAATTGGGCTGGAAATATTATGGCGGCAAGCACTATGAATCGATCTATACCCGCTTTTATCAGGCATATATTTTGCCGAATAAATTTAATATTGATAAAAGGAAAGCGCATTTAACTTGTTTAATAATTTCAACAGGGGAGGTGACTCGGGAACAAGCTCTGGAGGTATTAAAAACGCCTCCTGCAGACCCTAAACTGATGGAAGAAGATAAGGAGTACGTCATCAAAAAACTGGGTATTTCGAATGAATCCTTTGAAGATATTATGACAGCACCTATAAAAAGCATCTTAGACTATCCCAATAACCACCGCCTGGAAATGAAGTTTCGCCGCTTGCTGTTAAAGCTTAGAGGCATGAAAATACTACCCAATTGAAAATCCTAACCATCGTCGGCGCTCGTCCACAATTCGTCAAAGCTGCGGCTGTTTCGCGGGTATTGAGGGCGCAGCCGGGCATTGAAGAAAAAATTATCCACACCGGACAGCATTTTGATGCGAACATGTCGGAAGTGTTTTTCGAAGAAATGGCCATTCCGCGTCCGGGTTTTCAGTTGGACATCCACAGCTTGTCGCACGGCGCAATGACCGGGCGCATGCTGGAACAAATTGAGGGGATTTTGAAGGCAGAGCAGCCCGATGCCGTGATGGTTTATGGCGACACCAACTCTACCCTGGCGGGGGCTTTGGCCGCTAAAAAAATGGGCATACGGGTCGCCCACGTAGAAGCGGGATTGCGGAGTTTCAACATGGCGATGCCGGAAGAGATCAACCGGATATTGACCGACCGCATCAGCGATGTTTTGTTTTGTCCAACCGATACAGCCGTTGCCAATCTGGAAAAAGAAGGTTTCCGGAATTTTGACTGCGAAATCATCCAGAATGGCGATGTCATGCAGGATGCCGCTTTGTATTATGCGGCACAGGCGCTCCAAAAATCGACGCTGCTCCGCGAACTCGGTCTGGAAGGTAAAGACTTCGTGTTGTGTACGTTCCACAGGCAGGAAAACACCGATACGCCGATAAGGCTGAAAGGGATTTTGCAGGCTTTGAATGCCCTAAACCGGGAAATTCCGGTGGTGGTGCCCCTGCATCCGCGCACGCGAAAGATCATCGATGAACAGCAATTAAAACTGGAAGCAAGGGTATTGCCTCCGCTGGGGTATTTTGATATGATCCGGCTTTTGCAGACTGCGCGCCTGGTGTTGACCGATAGCGGCGGATTGCAGAAGGAAGCTTATTTTTTCAACAAGTTTTGCGTCACCCTGCGGGAGGAAACCGAATGGTCGGAGTTGGTGCAACATGGCTATAACCAACTTGCGGGAACCGATACGGCTCGGATTTTAGAAGCAGTTGCGTCATTTACCGGCCGGGATTTCATCAAAGAGGAAGAATTTTACGGGGGCGGACAAGCTGCCGACCGCATTGCAAACTGGTTTGCATCAAGGATATGAGAATTTTAATCCTGACTCAATATTTTCCGCCTGAAACCGGTGCGCCCCAGAACCGCCTGTACGATCTGGCGCTTAAACTGGAGGAAAAAGGCGCTGAGGTATCGATCCTGACGGCTTTTCCCAATTATCCCAAATATGAAATTTTTCCCGGTTATGCCGGGAAATGGTATGCCCGGGAGGCGATGGGGCCTTTGGAAGTACACCGGTCCTGGATTTATGTGTCGAAGCGCAAGTCGATGGTTTTCAGGCTGCTCAATTACTTTTCTTTCACTTTATCTTCCTTGTTGGCGGGTTGGTGGAAAGTTGGAAAAACGGACTTGATCATTTGCGAGTCGCCGCCATTATTTCTGGGGTTTACAGCGGTGTGTCTGAAACGACTCAAAGGGGCAAAACTGGTGTTTAATGTCTCCGACTTATGGCCGGAAAGTGCGGTTAAACTGGATCTGATCAAAAACAAGACGCTGATTCGGCTCAGCACGAAGCTGGAAGAATGGATTTACCGCAATTCGGATAAAATATCCGGACAAACCCAGGGCATAATTCACGACATTCAATCCCGGTTTCCGGCAAAACCCATTTTCTGGCTCAAAAACGGAGTGGATACGGCAGAGTTGCAGGCCAGAATTACGGGGTATGACTGGCGGACAGCACAAGGTTTTGAAAAATCGGACCTGCTGTTTTATTTCGGCGGGCTGATCGGGTACGCGCAGGGACTGGACTGCATCCTCCACGCAGCGGTTCGGTTGAAACATCATGCCGATGTGAAATTCATACTGGTGGGGGACGGCCCGGATAAAGCGCGCCTGTTGGCGTTAAAGGCGGAACTGAACGCCGATAATGTTTATTTTTTTGACGGCGTTTCCAAAAAAGAAATCGCAGACGTAATTGCTGCAATGGACGTGGGCATCATTCCGCTGAAAAAAATCGATTTGTTTCTGGGAGCCATTCCATCCAAAATATTTGAAATTTTGTGTCTGAAAAAGCCGCTTTTACTGGGCATTGAAGGAGAGGCCAAAGACATCTTTATCCGGGATGCTCAGGCAGGATTGGCTTTTGAACCGGAAAACGGGGATGCCCTGGCGGAACAGATTCAATACCTGCTGGACCACCGCCCGTTGATCGGCGAAATGGGCGAAAATGGCCATAATTTTGTCGCTGAGCATTTCAATCGCGCGGTGATTGCCCGTGATTTCTGGGCTTTTATAGACGGCCCTGTCCCAAGGTGACACCTTTCCAAAAAGGGGTTACCAGCGAGCGTTGGCTATGCATGTTTGGATGCCAGTCCCAGCAGAGTTGTCATTCCCGCAGGGAATCTGCGACGTCATACAAAGTGCAGTTGGTTTTGCAAGTTGATTATCTTTGGTTCAAAATACTGATTTTCAATTGTCTATCGAGCTATCGATAAGCAACTGTCGCGCTGTTGCAGACTCCCTGGCGGGCTACGGTTTACACGCAAGTTTTTGTTAGCAATTACCCATGCCGTGGCTCATAGTACCGTACTCTTTATCGACCAGCTAATGTACACCATCTACTTTTGTCATTCCCGCAGGGAATCTGCGACGTCATACAAGGTGTTTTGTAGCTTTTACGCTGACAGTCTTTGTGTTTAAAACATTAATAGATAGTCATTTGTACTCTAATTTAATCAACTGTCGCGCTTTTGCAGATTCCCTTTCGGGCTATGGTTTACACACATCTTGGCAACTTATTGATTTTCAATGGTTTGTAAATTATACCGTAAAAAAGTAATTCATTGAAAATCAAATACTTACAGAACGAATTGTCGACTTGTGTGTAAACCGTAGCCCTTTCGGGAATGACAAACTGCTAAGGAGTGAAAGTCGAGATAACAATCGGCATCTCAACTGCGTGTAAACAGAATGCATCGTGGACTTTCGATGACAAAATACGATAACCGATAAAGGAATCAAACGTGGTAATAAGATACAATATAAAGATGTGTGTAAACCGTAGCCCTGGCGGGAGTGACAAGCTGCTAGTGAATAAAAGATAAGATAACGATCAGCAATGCAGCTACACACAATAAATATGCGCAGCAGAAGCTTAGCGGTGTTACCTTTTCGCGAATACGCTGGTAAAATGGGATGTATGAAGACCCTGCTGCATGCCCTGTTTCGGTGCGCTGCACCTAATGATTCGCCGAAATCGGGATTGCTAATGATATTGCGGTGCGCTGCACCGGGAAAGGGAAAAATGGCCATTTCACTAAGTGGCTGACGCCCAAGGTGACACCTTTCCAAAGAGGTGTTACCTTTTCGGGATGGCCCCTTTATAACGCCCTGTTGCGGTGCGCTGCACCTTGGGAGAAATGAGACCAGAGGTTAATATGAGCCTATTCAAAGGGATTGATGACAAAATAAATTGTTTTTAAATGCAATAATTAAAAACTTTTTGTTATTATTGCCGGGAATAAACCCAATCACATGGAAAAGCCCCGGCATCCACACGACCATTTTTTTCGGCAAAGTTTTGGCATGCCGGAAGTCGCGCTGGATTATTTGAGAAATTTTTTGCCTGCGGAGTTGGCGGGAAAGCTTCATTTTGAGGCGATTGAGCGGGTAGAGGGCTCGTTTGTAAGTCGTAAGCTCCGGACGCATATTACAGACATTGTTTATCGGTGTCCGTTGAAAGAAAAAGGGGAGGCATACCTCACCTTTTTATTCGAACACAAGAGTACCCCGCAGACTGATCCGCATTTACAGTTGCTGCGGTACATGCTTGAAGTATGGGAACGAGCCGTTCAGGAAAAGAAACCCTTGCCGCTGATTGTGCCGATTATCGTGTATCACGGTAAAACGCGGTGGGAACTCAAGCATTTCAGTGAAAGTTTTGAGGATTGGGACGAATCGATACGGCCGTATTTGCCTGCGTTCGACTACCTGCTTACCGATTTATCCGGATTGAGTGACGAAGAAATCCTGCGATTGGACGCTCATTTTCTGATTAATGCTCTATTGGCACTAAAGCATCAGGGTGAAAAAGACTACCTTAGAGCCAATATCCGCTTACTGTTTTACAGTTTAGAAGAAGCAGAAGACAAGCACCCGGAGAAAAACTATCCTGAAAAAATTCTTGTTTATTTGTTGGTAACCACCGAATTTAGCGACGAAGATTGGACGCAATTGGTTGAGGAAACACCACCACCTATAAAAAATTTGGCTATGAGTACGTATGATATGCTGATTAAAAAGGGAAAGGCACAAGGCATTCAGCAAGGCATCGAAGAAGGCATCGAACTTGGAAAAGAGCAAGGCATCGAACTTGGAAAAGAGCAAGGCATCGAGCTGAAAGCCCGCGAGGTTGTCCTGGCATTACTGCTTGAATTTCCTGAGTTTTCGGATGCCCGGATTGCCGCCCTGGCGAAAGTAGAAGTCGCATTTGTGAAAGCGCTGCGCGGGTAATGTGTTCCCGGAACAGCGTTCCGGGGTACAGGACCACCACCCATTCATGCTAAAAACCACCACTTTAAACGACCTTCCTGCCATAGCCCGCTGCCACTGTGCAGCCTTCCCCGGCGCTCTGGCCTCGGCATTGGGCCGGCGCTATGTAGCGCACATGCTCTCCTGGTATCTTTCCTCCGATAAAACTTTTATTTTTCACTTAGAAAACGAACAGGGCCTTTGCGCCGGGTATTGCGGCGGCATCGTCAGTGACGGCACGCTGGGAACCGGCTCGGCCAGCGGCATGGCGCAGCACAGTTTTAAAGCTGCGGTATGGGCTTTTGTCACGCATCCGTGGGTGTTGTTTCATCCGGAAGTGCGTGCCAAATGGCCTTTGTTGTGGCGCAACCTGCTGATGAAAATTGGGTTGCGGCCCAAAGCGCATTTCAACGCGGCGCAACAGGCGAACCGGGCGCAGGACCCTCAGGTGGGCCTCGTCGTTATTGGCGTGGATCCGGCTTTTCAGGGCAAAGGCTACGGTTCGGTTTTGCTCCGGGAATTTGAGCGACGGGCCACAGAAATTTACGGCATCCGAAAACTGCAACTCAGTGTTCTGGCCGACAACCTTCCTGCCATCCGGGCTTATGAACGGAATGGCTGGGTGAAGACAGAGCTGCAGGGGAGGAGTTTGGGGATGGTAAAAACATCGGCCGGATCGTAGTATTCCGCATTTTCATATGGTCTTTGACGCGCAATTTTGCAGGGCATACCGTTGTTGTCACCGCGCATGAAGTCTGATTCCGCGGCGCCTTATTTACTGCTTCGGCAGGCCATTCGCCGGGATGAAGACCTGGGGGTGCAGGAAGCGATCCGCCTTGCCCGACAAGCTGTGATCGACTGGCCGGACTTGTTTGTGCTGTCCCAGAATCACGAGATACTTCCCCAGGTTTACAAGCTGTTGAAGCGGATGCCGGCAGAAGTTGTTCCGGCTATGGTTTTGGAACAGTTCCAGGCTGCGCATCGCCAGGTTGCGGTAGAACAGATGGCGATGGTTGCGGCATTTCTGCAAGTCCGGCAACACCTGGAGCAGGAGGGCATCATGGCCATTCCTTTTAAGGGTTTCTGGCTGGCGCATTCGGCGTATGCCCAAATTGCAGACAGGGAATGTGCCGACATCGACCTTTTTATTCAGAAAAGCGATTTCAGGGGCATGTGCCGGGTGATGACGGCTCTGGGATACCTTCCGCCCGAAAATCTGAGGAAATTGCCGGAAGCTGCGGTTTTCAGGAGGCACGGCGACTTTTCTTTTGACAAAACAGCGGATGGGAAGCGCCTGTTCCACTTTGAATTTCACTGGAACCTCGGCAATTTTAAATACAGCATGGACATCGGCATGCCTGAATTGATCAGCCAGGTAGAAAAACAGTCTTTTCAGGGCAATCAGATGGCAGTTTTTTCTCCATCTGCCAACCTGTTGCTGGCAGCCCTTCACCACGGGGGCAAAGACGCCTGGCTCAAACTCAAGCAAGTGCTGGACATCGCGGGCTTGCTGACATTCCATGGACCGGAGCTCGACTGGCATTGGATCCTGTCAGAGGCCCGGAGACTGGGGGCTGAAGCGGTGGTGCTCAGCGGCCTGGGCCTGGCTGCTGTGCTATGTGGGCTGTCGTTGCCTGCGGATTTGGAAAAATCGGTTGCCGCGCCGAAAATACAACGTTTGGTGGCCGACCGGATGCATTACCTCGAAAAGCCCACGGCTTACTGGGAAAGCGGGTATTACCTCAACCGCCTGGTGTTTCATTTGCGCTCACGCGACCACTTTCTGGACAAGTGGCGGATGGGATGGGCTTTTTTACTCGGGGTTTTTCAGCAAAAGATAGACCAGTGGAAAGTGCCAAAGGGCTAAGATGAGCGCTGTTTTTGGGATATTGGATACGAGCGGAAGGCCGGTTGACCCCAGCCTGATCGAAGGGATGCGCCGGGATCTTGAATTTCGCGGCCCCGATGGACAATGGGTATGGGAAGACAAAGGCATTGCTTTGGGGCAGATGCTGCTGGCGGTAACGCCGGAGTCGAAATTTGAAGCCGGGCCCTGCATCATCGGGCAGCTTGTCATAGCCGCAGATGCCCGGCTGGACGAACGGGAAAGGCTGATGGACCAGCTGCTGGTGCCTGCTGTCCGCCGTGCAACGGCCACCGACCCTGAATTGATTGGCTGGGCGTATCTGAAATGGGGGGATGAAGCACCGGCGCATCTTCTCGGGGATTTTGCTTTTGCAATCTGGGATCAAAAAGCGCAGTGCCTTTTTTGTGCCCGGGATCATCTGGGAATTAAGCCTTTTGTATATGCTTTCGTGAATGGCTTTTTTGTCTGGTCTTCCGGCATGAAAGCCCTCCTGAATTTGCCTTTTGTAAGCAGAACACAGTCGAGGTCCTTCCAACTGGCGTATGTTGCCGGCATTCAAACCGATGCGGCGCAAACCATCTGGGAGGAGGTAAAACGCATCGCACCGGCGCAGCGGCTAAAAGTGCTTAACGGGCGTTTATCTGTTAAAAAATATTGGGACCCTGCCTCGGCAAAAAAAGTCCGCTTTGCCCGACCGGAGGAGTATGTCGACGCTTTTCGCGTGTTGCTCGAGCAGGCGGTTCGTGACCGTTTGCGAACCGGGTTTGAGACCGGTAGTCTGCTGAGCGGTGGCCTGGATTCTTCTGCCGTCACCTGCATCGCTGCCGACGAGTTGCTGAAAAGCGGGCGTAAAATCCATACCTGTTCGGCCGTATTACCGGATAACTATGAAGGCGCGGAAACGGATGAGCGGGCTTACATCGAAACGATCGTACGCAGCCGGCCAAACATAGAGGCGGGATACGTAGACGAATCGGGCCTGAGTTATACCGGCAATTTGTTCGATACCTTTGAGCAGCAGTACCAGCCTGTGAATGCTTTTCATTATTTAGACGAAGCGCTCATCGCGCAGTTGGACGGGAAAGGCATCCGGCGGGTATTTCTGGGGTATTTTGGCGATGTGGCGGCTTCCAACTGGTCCCTCAAACCCATGCCTTTTTTGTTGCTGTCTTTGAGGTTTGGGGCCTTGTTTCGGTTCTTCCGGATGCGTCGTGCCCAAACCGGTCGTTCGGGGCGTGTGCTCCTGAAGAAAGAGTTGCTGCTGCCGCTGCTGCCATTGTGGTTCATTGATTTTTACCGGCGTTTAAATGGAAATCCGCCAACTTTTGAAGTCGGTCACATGCCTGTTAACTGGCGCGCGGGGGAGCGCAGGAAGCTGTTGCGGAGCTTGGCTGTTACTTCTTTTGGTCCGGCGCGTCTGAACTACAAAAGCAGCCTTTGGTCTGGTTCGGAGGATGCTTTTTGCGAAGATTTTGATGTTCAGTTTGCACTGCGCGGGATGGAGGCTGTCTATCCGCTTGCAGACAAAAGAATCGTTGAGTTCCTGCTGGGCATTCCGCCTGAAATCCTCCAATACGGCGGGGTAGACAGGGGCTTGTTCAGAAAAGCGATTCAGGAGTGCGTGCCGCAGCAAATCGCCGGCCGTAAAACCAAAAATGCGTATTCGCCGCGTTATGTTCAGATTCTGTACGAAGGGTATCTGGCGCTGACACGGCCGGAGGTTTTGGAAGGGCCTGATGAAATTTCAAGCGGGATTCTGAACAGCGTTGCCCTGAAAAAAGCTGTTGCAAATTTGGAAATGATTCAGGAAAGCAGCAGATTTGCAGAAGAGCTGTTGAGCTTGCATAACCTGCTGATGCTCTACGGCTTTGAAAGATGGTTATACTTTGAGAAAACATTAAAACACTACCATGGAAACAAACATGCAGAAAACTAAAACTTGGTCCAGGCCCCGGATCATTACGGAAATCAAAGTTAAGGAAACTTTGGGTTCACAAGTTCAATTAGGGGCAGATTCGATGCAGGCAAAAAAGGCTTCGTCGTAAGTTTAATTTAAGATTAAGGTTTATTATATCATAGGTTTACATATAGTCAAAATGTAGCCCAGTATTTTTATTTCATAGCGTGTCTTACCTGTAGCATTCATTTGGCGCTGGTTTATCATTATCACTTTCAGGGGCTTATCCTAAAGTCTGCTTTCCCGTTTCCGGAGTTGGCTGTTGCGGATTCAGAGAAGCACGATCTGGTAGTAAGCGAAGGTCTGGCTTCCGGCTTTATGCCTGATGAGCAAATCGTTTCATCGGTTAGCCTGATTCATGGCTGCCTGCATATGAGTACGGGCCCGGATGGCACCCTTGTTTTTATTGAAGGCATGGGGCATATCTGGATTGGTCTTTCCGGAGAGATCGTCCTTGAACGCCTGCCCGGGGTGCGCCTCGGAGATGGTCGCATTTACATACTCGGTACGGCTTTGGGGATTTTTCTGTTGCAGCGCGGCGCATTTCCCCTGCACGGCAGTACCGTATCCCGAAACGGCAGGAGCCTGATGTTCATTGGTCCTTCGGGAGCGGGGAAATCCACACTGAGCGCTTACTGGATGAACAGGGGGTATACGCTGGTAACGGACGATGTGAGTTTGGTGCAATACCGGGAAGATGGCGTCCCGGCGATCCGGCCTGCGTTGCCGCACATCAAATTGTGGGAAGATTCAGCCCTTGCCCTGAACCACAACCCGGATACCTTGCCTTTTCTTTCGAAGGGTTGGGAGAAACGGCGTTTGCCCATACCTGCGGAAGGAATGGCCATTGAGGAAACGGTATTGGATGCGATCATCGAACTGTCGCCGGAGGCTTTCAGCAGCCCTAAAATAGAGTTGTTGAATGGCGTTCAGCGTTTCAATGCGATTGCCGCAAATATTTATCGGGGAGAGGCCATACCCTGGCTGGGGCAGGTCGCCAATCATTTTGTTTTTTCCAGCCGTTTGGCGGCAGCCGTTCCGATTTTTCGGCTGACTAGGCCTGCCAACGCTTTTGCTTTAGATGAACTTTATGAATTGGTGGAACAAGCTCTTAGAGCTTATTCGGGATTTTCTGATTGAGCGAGGGTGAGAAAATTTTATTTTAGACGAGGCAGATTTTGCAGACATAGCCGGCAGCTATGGCGAAAAAATTTAACGTGGTATCAAATAAAATTTGCCACTCACAGCCAATTGAGGAATTCCCGAACAAGCTCTTAATTATAAAACAACATGAAGCAGCCATTGCAGGATAAAATTCCGCCCGTTTACCATCCTTTTTTTGAGCCGGTATTGGGGCTGGAATTCCCGGAAGAATCCATTGCCACCTGTGAAAATTGTACCCGTTGCCGTTCACCGCGAAGTCCTTTTCTCGATACCAAATGCTGCGACTACCACCCACATCTGGCAAATTATCTTGCAGGCGGGATTTTTGCGGACACCAGTTGGGATTTTTCTGTCGGCCGGGCCCGGATTCGGGAAAAGATTTCCGGCAGAATTGGCGTTACTCCTTATGGCATCATTCCACCGGCTGATTATGCCGTTAAAAGAAAAGCCCTTTACCAGGTAGAGGAAGGTTTTCACAAAGCAGCCCGGCAGGAAGTGGAATCGCTGCTGTGTCCTTATTACGATGCCGGATCGTGCAGCATCTGGAAATACCGGGAGAATTTGTGTGTGACCTTTTTTTGTTCTTCCGTCGGAGGAAAAGCAGGAGATGCTTTCTGGCAGAAGTTAAATGACTACCTGATGCTGGCGGAGCGGGAGTTGACCAAATATGCCTTGCTGAAGCTGGGTTGGCCGCCGGAAGCCATTCTGATGGATTCTATGTGGTCGAAAAGCCTGCGTGCAGAAAAGGATTTCGGCGAAACCGACGAGGATAAATACGCAAAATTATGGCGACATTGGGCAGGAAAAGAAGAAGCGTTTTACACCGCCTGTTTTGAAGTCGTCCAGGGTTTGAGCCAGCAGGAATTTCGCCGCATTACGGGCCAGGATCGCGAGATACTGGAAGCTGCTCTGGCAAATACCCAAAAAACCTTTATGGAATCGGTGGTTCCTGATTACCTGTTGCTGCATCCGGATATCCAGATCGTGCAACAAGACGGGGAAAAGGCCCTGCTCAAATTGGGCGCAACGGAAGTGGAAGTGTCTGCCTTATTGATTCCTTTATTGAAGGCATTTAACGGCCGGCGCCATACCAAAGAGATTTTTGATTTATCATTCCAGATACTCCTCAGTCCAAACGGGATCATACAGCGACTTCGGGAAAAGCAAATGCTGATTCCGGTTCAACCGTAAACAAACACAACTGTCTCATGAAATTCTCCAAAACAACTGACGTGCTCACCAGCAAAATTGATGATGAAATTATCATTCTGAGTATTGAAGCAGACGCCTATTTCGGATTAAATGACGTCGGCAGCCGGGTCTGGGAGTTGCTGGACGAACCGGCAACTCTGGATGAACTGGTTCAACGCTTCATGGCGGAGTACGATGTGGATGCTGAAACCTGCCGGAATGACGTGGAGGCTTTTCTGGATGACATGTTGTCGCGGAAACTGGTTCATTTGATCGAAACGGTGTGAAGTATGTAAAATACTTTTGGTGATTGTTCCCATATCAACGCCCGGTTAATACTCCGTACATCTACCTGAATGCTTGCTGGAGTTTACCTAACATTTCATCGGCTCTCATTTCTTCTTACCTGCCTGCCTGTAGGCATGGCTTTTTGTCGTCGCCCAAACATGAGTCATGCGGATCAGGGGCAAAACTTGTCTGATTGCTATGCCGATTACCTTTTGCTTTATGCATAATTGCTCCTGCTCCTATAGTGGTTATGATACTCAATTAGAGTTTGCTCATTGATTGACATTTGAGCCCTCAATTTACAGTTAGTCACTTTTTTCATTGCCAAAAAAGTAACCAAAAACGCTAGCCTGCGCAAACTCGTATGTTTGTCC
>CALEYL010000045.1 GCA_937926205.1 uncultured Saprospiraceae bacterium | reverse complement strand
ATTTCCTTTTTGGCTCCAAATATACGTTCTTTGAGTTGTGTATAAACCGTAGCTAGCCGGCAGGCAGGTGTATTTTCCGCGTCATCCGGGTCATCGGTGTTCCTAATAATACATTTTGGGAACGCGGATGACCCGGATGACACAAAAAACGCTGATTGCTGTACTAAATTTCTCGTACTGCCCTTGCCTTTTCTAAGGTTTTAAATAATAGGGGGCTTTAGTATGGCATAGGATACCAAAAATAAAAAAGTGCTGTTAACGCTTGATCGCATTAACAGCACTCCGGAAAACAAACGAAAAAACGAAGCTTACGCGAGCGCAGCAACGTGTTTCATCAGCTTGCTTTTCAGGTTGGAAGCTTTGTTCCGGTGCCAGGTATTGTTTTTAGCCAGTTTATCCACCATGCTCAATACTTTAGGCAGGAATGTCTGTGCATCCGCTTTATCTTCTATCTCACGCAGCTTTTTGATAGCCGTGCGGGTTGTTTTTTTGTAAAAACGATTGTGTACGCGACGCTTATCGTTTTGACGGATTCTTTTTTGTGCTGATTTATGGTGTGCCATAAGACCTTAAATTCCTGATGATTGTTATCTCTTTTTCAAATTGGACTGCAAATATACACACTATTTCAAGTTTCAAAACTTCAGAATGAAATTTTTTAGCATTCTAATCCAACTACTGCGTTAAAAGTACGTTTAATCCCTATGTCCGGCGCCCAAAAATAATCGGAATCATCGGACAATATCCGTTGCATTTTTCGCTAAAGCATCGATATTTGCAGCGTTTTACAGGCACGGTACCTTATTTGCAAGTAAAGTAAATCATAAATATACCCATGAAGGATTTTTCTTTCATTTCCAACGCGCACCCGGCTTTCATCGAATCGCTGTACGAACAGTATCAGCGCGACCCTGAGCTGGTGGAAGAAAGCTGGCGCACTTTCTTTAAAGGCTTCGATTTTGCGCACCTGAACAATGGGCACAGCAGTAATGGCAGTGCCGTTGTAGCGTCATTTGATGAGAAGGAAATTCAAGTATTGTCGCTCATCCGGGCTTACCGGAACCGGGCGCACCTCGAATCGACCACCAACCCGATCCGGAAGCGGCGTGACCGCCATGCCAACCTCAACATCGGGGATTTTGGTCTCACCGAAGCTGATCTGGACAAGGTGTTCCTTTCAACCAAAGAAATAGGGCTTGCGAATGCGACCCTGCGCGAAGTCATCTCGCACCTCCGTAAAATCTATTGCGGCAACATTGGTTTTGAATACCACCACATCGAAGACCGCGAAAAACGCCGCTGGATCCGCGAAAAAATTGAAAAGCACCACCCCGACAACCACTACGACATTCCGATCGAAAAGAAGCGCCGCATCCTCGAAAAACTGAACGGCGCAGTGGGCTTCGAGCAATTTCTGCACACCAAGTACATCGGGCAGAAGCGTTTTTCCATTGAAGGCGCCGAAACGACCATTGTGGCGCTTGACGGCATCATCAACAAGGGCGCTGAACTGGGTGTCGAAGAATTCATCATCGGGATGGCTCACCGGGGCCGACTGAACGTGCTGGCCAACACGATGGGCAAAACCTACCAGCAGATTTTCAACGAATTTGAAGGCAATATTCCCAAAGACACCAGCTTTGGCGACGGTGACGTGAAGTACCATCTGGGGTATTCTTCCCAGGTGGAAAGCGCCTCCGGCAAGCAGGTACACTTGAAACTGACGCCCAATCCTTCGCACCTTGAAGCAGTAAACCCTGTTGTAGAAGGCTTTTCCCGCGCCAAGGCCGATTTGCTTTACGGCCATGACTACGACCGTATTTTGCCCATACTCATCCACGGCGATGCGGCTGTAGCAGGGCAGGGCATCGTATATGAAACCGTGCAAATGAGCCAACTGGAAGGGTACTACACCGGTGGCACCATGCATTTTGTCATCAACAACCAGATTGGTTTCACGACGAATTTTGACGAAGCACGCTCATCAACCTATTGTACCAGCGTGGCCAGCGTGGTGCAGGCTCCTGTCTTTCATGTCAATGGCGATGATCCGGAAGCGGTGTTGTTTGCCGTTGAATTGGCTATGGAATACCGTCAGAAGTTCAACAATGACGTTTTTGTAGATATGGTTTGTTATCGCAAACACGGCCACAATGAAGGGGACGACCCTGAATTCACGCAGCCGGATATGTATAACATCATCAGCAACCACCCCAATCCCCGGGAGATTTATTCCAAAAAACTCATCGAGCGCGGCGACCTGGACGGAAAGCTGGCCGAAGAAATGGAAAAAACTTTCTGGCAGGACCTTCAGTCGCGTTTGGATGAAGTGCGTCAAAAACCGCTTCCTTATCAGTACCAGGAGCCCGAAATGGCGTGGCGGCAGCTTAAAAAGCAAAGCACGGAACCTGATTTTGAAGTTTCCCCTCCAACCGGCATTGATAAAAAGGATGTAGACAAGATTGTCAAACACCTGATGACCATTCCGAAGGACTTTACGCCACTGACCAAAGTGAACCGCTTGCTGAAGGGGAAGCAAAAACTACTGGACGAAGGCAAACTTGACTGGGCCATGGGCGAACTACTGGCTTACGGCAGTATTTTGCTCGAAGGCAAAAACGTGCGGATGAGTGGCCAGGATGTCAAGCGCGGTACTTTCTCTCACCGCCATGCCTGCCTGCGCGACGCTCAAAACTTCCGTCAGGTCAACCGTCTTGACGGCATTTCGGATAAGCAGGGAAAATTCATGATTTACAATTCGCTGCTTTCGGAATTTGCTGTGCTGGGCTTTGAATACGGTTATTCGCAGGCTTCTCCCGATCATTTGGTCATCTGGGAGGCCCAGTTTGGCGACTTCTACAACGGCGCACAAACCATGATCGACCAGTTTATTGTTTCTTCAGAAACCAAATGGCAGCGCCAAAGCGCTTTGACGCTCCTGCTGCCCCACGGTTATGAAGGTCAGGGCCCGGAACACTCCAGTGGTCGCATTGAGCGCTTCCTGCAAAACTGCGCTGAGTTCAACATCACAGTTGCGAATGTGACGACGCCGGCCAACTTTTTCCACCTCATCCGTCGCCAGCTTGCCCGGCCTTTCCGGAAGCCACTGGTAGTGATGTCGCCCAAGTCTTTGCTGCGCCACCCCGAGTGCGTTTCAGATTTGAAGGAATTTGAAACCGGCAAGGCTTTTCAGGAAGTCATTGACGATGCAGCCGTTGCCAACCGCGATGTGAAGAAAATCAAACGTCTGCTTTTGTGCACCGGTAAGGTATACTACGATCTACTGGAGCGTAAAACTAAGGAAGATCGCAAGGATGTCGCCATCGTTCGCGTGGAGCAACTGTATCCTTTCCCCGGTAAACAACTGGATGCAATCTTCAAAAAATACGCCGGCGCTGAAGCCATTTGGGTACAGGAAGAGCCTGCCAATATGGGCGCATGGACACATGTGCAAAACTTTAGCTCGAACAAAAACCTGCAATTGATTTCACGCCGTCGCAGCGCTTCCCCGGCAACGGGCTTCAAAAAAGTGCACGACATGCAGCAGGAGGAGATTGTAACGAAGGCTTTGGGGTAATAAAACAGGACAGGTGTCGGACACTTCCAAAGTGTCCGACACCTGTCCGTTTTTTATACGCTCATTTCCGGCTCAGATAAACCCCGGCCAGGATCAGGAACATGCCTGCAAAATGAAGGATGTTAACCGGTTCGCCATCCCAAAAGCCCCAGATTACTGAAATGACCGGGGCCAGATAACTCACCGTAGAGGCAAAGACCGGATTGGTCCATTGCACAAGCCGGAAAAAATAGACAGAGCCAATCACTGTGCCAAACAAGGAAAGCAGCGCTACCAGTCCGAGTACGGGCAAAGCCTGTGGATTGGTACTCACCCGATGGACAATATCCGTGGTTGCAAACAGCCAGATAGCTGCCGGAATGCCTACCAGAAAGAACGACACGATGGTAATGTGAAAAGAATTCATATCGCGCAGGCGGTTGCCGACCGTATTAGCGCTGATGGCGTAGCAAATGGTCGCCATGACCACCAGCAGGCTGTAGGCTATGTTCGAGCCGTTGCCGTTTGAATCTTTTATTAAAACCAGCAGGGTAGCGCCGCTAAGGCCAATCATAATGCCGAGGACTTTTGACCAAACCCAGCTTGCCCGGAACAACAGAACCCCGATAAACAGGGTGAATAAAGGCGTGAGGGCATTCAAAATTCCTGTAATGGAGCTGCTGATTTTCAGTTGCGCGACGGGAAATAAAAACGCCGGTATGCCGCTGCCCATTATACCCACAACCACCAAATACTTCAGCCGACTCCAGTCTATCTGCCGGAAGTTTGCGATTAAAAACGGCAACAGAATGAGCGCCGAAAAGCTTAGACGCAGACACGCCACCTGCTGGGGGGCGAAGGCCGTCAGCGCCTTTTTGATGAGGATGTAAGAACTTCCCCAAATAAGGCTCAGAAAGAACAGCATGCCCCAGCTTTTCAGGCTGACAGGAGCAGTGCTTGGGCTTGGCGCAATGGTCATTGACAATGGATGCGGTTTTTGATTTTAGCGCGTGAAGTTAGTTTGTAATATTTTATTTATTCATTGATCTGGCCTTTAATGGATTTTGGTTTTTATAAAATATTGTAAGGAAAGAAAATATCAAGACTTGACGTTTTGTTAGGGAGTTTGTATTTTTGTTGTTATGAAATTCAACAACGTGCACTCGGAGTGTCATTTAAATAACAATACAACCTCATCTCAATGTCAAAAAAAGATGATAACTTAGAGCACCGTGGAAGATTTCAGGCCCAAGGGGGTGGCGTTGAAGAATCAGAATCGTGGGCTCAGGGGAGTCCATTATCCATTTTCAAAGCTTTAGGACTATTAAGAAAACTAATGCTAAAATTGACAACTAAAGATTTGAAGAGAAGAGAAAAAGAGTTCAAAAAAGCAGAAAGTCTTATCAAAGAAGCAAGTGGAAATGGAGGTGTTCTTGCCAAGTTTAGCAAATCTTTCAAAGTGAAGGGTTCAAAAGATGAAAGAGTTGACATCGAGGTTTTAAGTGGAAAAGCCTTCGTAAAAGACAAAGAACATGAATAAATCAAGAAACATACATTCAAATTCAAAGAACATGAACGGTCTTAAGTTTTTGTTCGAGAATTTCCTTCGGGACAAAAGAGTTTATGTCCTTAATCAGAGTTTTTGGGCTTCTCAATTGGGTAAAGCCATTCCAGAAGATATAATCGAATTAAAGAACTGGTATCATAACGAATTTGCAAATGGCCTTAAGATTTACGACGGCAACCCAATATACAGCTTGTTAATACGGCCAAATAAATCCATACGAATTATTCAGGAAGAGCCAGAAAGTGTCGCTCCTGAAATTACTGCATGGATACAGGAGACAGAGGGAAATGAAAAAAATAAGATAGAGGAATTGGTCATCTCTCTTGAATTGTCTGAACAAACGAAAGCATTAACGCTGGAACTTGCTCACCAATGGGCAAAAAAAGACACCAATACCTCTGCTATGGAAGATCTGATAGCAACAAAACTCAAAGTAGCTGAATAAAGACTACAATCTTCGTTTCAACAATATTTCCTGTCTGAGCTGCTACTCCACCTTCACGATTTGCTTCGCTACCGCTGCTCCATTTTCGCCTGTCAGCCGCACCCAATAAATGCCGGATGGCAGCGCTGCAAGGTCAAGCTCAACCACATGTTTCCCCGGAAGCAGGTTTTCCAGATAACGCTGTTCCATCCTTTGGCCGAAAGGCGACCATACTTCCAGTGAAACCAGATTCTGAGTTGTGGGCGTTTTCAGCACCAACCGTACTTTATGCTGAAAAGGATTGGGTTGGATTGCTAAAGTTCCCAAAGTAGCCAGCGTATTTTCCGTGGCATTGATGCAATCCGTTGTAACGCGCAGGGTATCGGACCAGAGGCTTACATCGCTGGCGCAAACACTTTTAACCTGAACTTCGTAAGTTTGGCAGGAGTCGAGGTTTTCGAGCAGCAAAAAATTATCTGTAAGCGAGGTTTCCGTCCAGTCATCGGCGCCTTGTTTTTGATGGCGCAGGATGTAGCCGATGGCCGCCCCGACTGGTTCCCATTCGACTTCAGCTGTATTTACAGCAATCGTACCTAAGCTGAGATTGGATGGTGGCCGGCACGACGATGCGGGCACAATTTCCACACAATAATCTTCCAGTTCGCCGTAGTTATCCGGGCCGCTGATACAGGCCCCTGTAGCCCCCTGGTATTGCATCAGCACGCGCAGGCGGGTACTGCCCAAAGGAGCATCCGCTGCAATGTGCAGGGTTGCGCTGAGGGTATCGGATACCGTATCGCCGGCGTCGAAAACGAGGTCATCGTCATCGAATACGCCGTCTTTTCCGTAGTCTATCCAGATTTTAAAATACTCCTGGTAGCTGAATCCGGCGTATTCCGGGATCAGCAGCATGGGATAAGCGCCGCCTTGCTCCAGCACCATTGATGGCAGGGTTGTGAAGTTTCCGTAGCTGTTATTGGAGCCGGAGATATACTGGAATGTATCAATCACAATTTCCTGAATCCATTCTTCTGAACCATTCAGGTCTGTTGGCGGGCAATAACTCAAATCGCGGCAGGGACCGCAACCGAGGGTGCCAAAAGCCTGAAGCAATCCGAAGTCGGTTTCCGCATTTTCGCACAAAGTTCTGATCTGAATTTCATAGTTGGTGCAGGCCTCCAGTCCGGTCGGTATGCTGATTTCAGTTTCCTGGGTGTTGATTTCCAGATATGTCAGGGAATCGGCGATGTTCAGGTGGATTTCGTATCCCGTCGCCGCCAACACACTGCTCCACGAGAACGCGGCACTGCTGTCGCCGATAGCGTCAATAGTAAACTGCGCCGGTAATTCACAGCAACCATCTGTTTTGAAAACGACATTGAGGCCATAATCGAGTGTGTCGTTGGTGCAAAAGGCGCGCAACTGGTATTCATATTCGGTGCAGGACAGCAGGTTATCGAGGGGGTATGGGCTGTTGACCAGCGTATCTTCTACCCAGTCGGGCGCACCAACTGCACGCCAGCGCAGGTCTACCCGCTGAATGCTATCGTTGATGTTCCAGGTCAGCACAGCTGTCGAATCAGTGAGCCCGGTAACGCTCTGGCTGCTAGGAGAAAAACAGCCGCCGCAGTTTTCTAGGAGTTTGAGCAGGCTTTTATAAACATTCAACCGCCCGCCCGTAACCGTGATGCCCTGCAAGCTTTGGTTGAAATCGGTTCCTTCCAGTATGGCTTGTTTTACGAGCAGCGAAGCCGCTCCCGGATCGCTTTTGGCCAAAGCCATAAATGCGGGACAAGGCGCCGAATAAAGCAGGCCCACCGTGCCAGAAACGTGGGGTGTGGCGGCGGAAGTACCTCCAAAACCGGCGTAATTGTTGTTTTGGGCAGTCGTCCAGGTATTGGCGCCGAAAGCGCCGAGGTCTATGGTATTAGCGCCGTAACCAGCCTGGGTCACCTTGTTGTCGTTGTGGTTCATATTGGTCACCGAAATGAGGTAATCGCTTGGGCAGGCCGTCGGCAGGTCGCCCTGTAAATCTACATTGATGTTGCTGTTTGCTGTCGCGCCGCAATTCAGAATGCCATTTACCCCGAGGGTGTCGTAGAAAGCGCACCAGAGCGGCGCGTCTTCAGGCTGACCAAAATCCGTACCCCAGGAAGCATTCGTAGCCACCACAAAGGCGCCTTCCTGGCCGTTGCTGGCATTGTAGCGCATGCGCTGCACAAGCGGATAGGTATAAGCTTCGAGCACCAGGGCTTCGTTGGAGTTGAAATTGTTTTTGACGATCATCAGCTTCACGTTCCAATTGACGCCCGCAACGCCGATGCCGTTGTTGCCTTTGGCGCCAATGATGCCGGCAACCGGAGTGCCGTGACTGCCTCCTGTAATGTTATCGGTATCGCTGAGGATATTCCAACCCCGATAATCGTCAATATAACCGTTGTTGTCGTCATCCAGGCCGTTTCCGGGGATCTCCGCATAATTGAACCAGCGGTTGTCCTGAAAATCAGTGTGATTGAGGTCAATACCGTCATCCAGGATGGCCACGACGATGGTATCCCCGCTTGCAGTAAGGCCGCCCGTACTGATGTCCCAGGCGAGGTCTGCGTCAATATCTGCACCAACGAGGCCACCGGTTTGACCTGTGTTGATGTATTGCCATTGGCTGTTGAAACCCGGATCGTCAGGAACCGTAGACCGCATGTTGACCAGGTGATTAAACTGAGCCGTAACCACCTCGGGGCGCCGACGCAGCGCGTCCAGCAAACGGCGTTCATTAATGGTATTGTAGTCGAAAGTCATTAACCAGATGTTCATCGGCTTCGAAACCAGCCGGTCTAAGCGGGCAAGCGTAGGGGCGCCTTCAAAGCGTTGCCATTGGGAGATCCATTCAGAGGGTTTTACCTGTTTATCCAGACGCACAAGTATATCTCCCTGGACATGGTCAAGCCTTTGGGCTAAAAGCGCAGTTGTTGCAAAAAGCAGCAAGAAGGAAAGTAGAATCGCTTTTTTCATTCCACTAATTTGTTTCCGTTGTGATGATATAAGAGCATGCAAGCTACTTATTTTCTTTTTCTGTAAAATCACAGATTGATACTTTGTCACCCGATAGTCAGTTGAAACAGACTTTGGTATTTTCAAGATGAATAGTTGTCCCCATTACTAAAAAGCCATATATTGGCCTAACAAAACTGAAACCGTATGAATGAACCGATCTCTACCATCATGACGCGCGAAGTCTTCACGCTGAAGCCTGAAGACACGCTTGCAAAAGTCAGGGAAGTCCTGTTGACCAAGCGTTTTCATCACTTGCCGGTAGTGAACGGGAAAAAGCTCGTCGGCATCATCACTTCTTACGACCTGACCAAATTAGCCCAGGAAACCAGCGAATACGATCGTATCCGGGTTCAGGATGTAATGACCACAAAAATCGCAACGCTCGGCCCCGACGAACTTATCGGCGCTGCTGCTCAGGTTTTTCTGGAACATTTATTCCACGGGTTGCCCATTGTCGACGAGCAACAAAACCTTGTCGGTATTGTTACAACCCATGATATTCTGAAATATCAGTTTTACAAAACGTATCCTGATCACCGCTTGTATTGGTAAGGGCAATGCTTCCCTTGCTCTCGCGTGAGGCATAAACAATAAGGGCAATGCTCGTAAACTTGTCTGTCAGAGGCCGAAATTACCGCTGTGACTTGTCTGTGCCTTTAGACATCTCCATACCCCTGCGGCCGGGTCTTGATAACGTCAATTGTTTTTATGCGCCGCCAATGGAAGCCGAGCCGGTCATTGCCGGTGATTTCATTGGCTCAACCCTGCGGGGCGGCCCCGTAAATTTCCTTAATGTTCGCTTCAATCCCCACGGCAACGGCACCCATACTGAATGCGTCGGGCACATCTCAAAAGAGCCGCATACGATCAACCGGTCGCTGAAAACTTTTCACCATTTTGCTAAACTGGTTAGCCTGTATCCTTCCCGTCTCGACAATGGAGACCGGGTTATCCTGAGGGAACAACTCGAAGCACTGCTCGAACCAGGTGAAGCAGAAGCCTTCATCATCCGCACCCTGCCGAATGATGCCTTAAAATTGAAAACCAATTACTCCGGCGCCAATCCGCCCTATTTACACCACGATGCGACCGCATATCTGGTTGACGCCGGTGTAAAACACCTGTTGCTCGATTTGCCTTCAGTTGACCGGGAGGAAGACGGAGGGCTGCTATTGTCGCACCGGGCTTTCTGGCAATATCCCGAGCAACCCCGAACGGAGGCAACCATAACTGAATTAATTTTTGTAGATAATGTAATCAAAGATGGGTTTTATTTGTTGAACCTTCAGATTGCGCCATTTGAAATAGACGCAAGCCCGGGAAAGCCGGTGTTGTACGCATTGGAGTCTGTTGATTAATTTGTTGCCTGTGAATTACTCCCAACATACTTACTATTCGAGGGTTTATCGCGACTTCAGGAGCATTGAGCCGGGAGCGCACCGGGATGTTGTGCATTTTTATGAAGCGCACGAAACGGAGATTCGCAATGCCGAATTTGAGGAGTATTTTGAAATTTTGGTCGCTTACACGGAAGCATTATTTGAAACCGGCGCTTATCGCAAACACCTTTTGATGTCCGATGTTGCCATAGGAGAGAGCATGTCGCAGGAACTTGAAGTCGTTTACGGCAAACTGGTATTCGAACACATGATTTTCCGAAAAGCCGCATCGCACTATAATCTGGCAGAGTTTGACGAGGCTCAAAATCTGCTCGGACAATTAATCCGGATTGATCCGGAGCACGAGGAAGCGCGTCGCTTTCACAGAAAATGCCTGTATCACCGCCGGCCGCGGTGGCTCTACCAGGCTCGCGCTGCTGCCATATTCCTGTTTTTATTGGCCGCGCTGGTCATTTTTATTGAACTCTTGTTCGTTCGTCCTTTTTATAATATGCATACCCATTTGGTAGAAACTTCGCGGAATACCATTTTTGCTATGGGTTTTATGGTACTTATTGCAGCAGAAGCATGGCATTTATGGATGGTTTGGTCCTTCAACCCTTCTGCTGCTCCTGCAACCTCTGAAGGAGAAGCGTAGTGAGGGCAGTCAGTTGAAACCATCTCTAACCGGCTCAGGCAACCAAAAACAGAACGGGCTTCAGAATTGCTTCCAAAGCCCGTACCTTTCTTTGTCAGAATTATTTCAATTTTCTTCTCAAACCTTAGTATTCTGAATTTTATTGAGAACCAGTGCCGCTTTCATCACGAAGTCTTCGTGATAATCGTGGTATTCGTTGTACACCATCATCAGTCGGGCAGCGTCGAAAGCGGCCGACTTGGGCATTAATTGCCGTGCTGCGATGGGGTGTAACCAGTACTCAAGATTGTTCGAGCGCAGGTAAGAATTGTCCATGTCGAAATTGATGACGACCGACAATTTATTCAATGAAAAAAGATAATCTGTTTCTTTGTTCAGTTCGCGTTGTAAGTCGATGACGTTGTGGCGTCCGAAGTTTACGCCGGTGCGTTCGCAAAGAAATACATCCCGGCGACCATCGAAAGTGACGACATCGCGGAAACGGTATTTCTTCATGTTTTTGAGCAGGAAGTTTTTGATCGGCATTTTTGTCGGGTGTAATTGACGAAATGCCATCTTCAATTCTTCTTCCTCCATTCTGAATTCCTCTTCATACGGTCTTTTGCGACGGGTTTTCAGATTGATGACTTCTTTCCCGCGGCCTATCGTATGCCCAAGCTCATTTACTTTGGAAAAGACGCTGACGATATCTACATTGGCCCCATTTGACCAGGTTTCGACAAAGATCTTTTTGGTTTCTTTTTCAAAAACCAGGAGCGCTATGTCGCTGATCGCGTAAAAGTTAGGGTAGCCACCATAAATATTGCCGTACTTCAGTTCCAGAAAGGCGACGCATTCGCCGATGTTCATGGGAGGAGGACTGCTTCGTTGTTGTTGGTGTTGTGGCCTGTAAGGTCTGTGTTCTCTTTCCACGGCTGTACTTTATTTTATTCGATGTTTAGAGATGATTGTGACCGGTTCTTTTCAGTTTCAACCCGCAAGTTATGCAGAAAATCCAAGACAAAAGAAATAATGGTTTAACAAAAATCTACGGGTTTTAGATTGAAACGTTGCAAAAATGTTTGATTTTATTCGCTTCGCCGTTCTAACAAAACATAGGGGAGCACAGCGTCATGAAAGTGGATTAAGCGGTCCGCAGAATTGTCCGTTGGCATAAATCAATTCCCCATCGGCGAATATTTCGCCTCCGTTTTTCATATCTGCGATCATATCCCAGTGCACGGACGATTCATTTTTACCCCCGGTTTGAAGGTAAGACTGGCCAATGGCCATGTGAATGGTACCACCAATTTTTTCATCAAAAAGGATGTTTCTGGAAAAGCGACCGATGTTGTAATTGGTACCAATGGCAGCTTCGCCAAAGCGCCGCGTGCCCTCCATCTGGAAGACTCTATCCAGAACTGCCTTGCCCCGAACAGCCTCCCAGCGTTCTATGTAGCCATTTTTCACCCATAGGGTAACCCCCTCCACTTCGTGGCCCATATAAATGGCAGGATAAGTAAAATGAACAACGCCGTTGACACTGTCTTCTACCGGTGAGGTATACACTTCTCCCGATGGCATATTGGTTTGTCCGTCCGAATTCATCCAGATACGGCCTTTGGTAGAAAACGTGATGTCGGTACCGTCGCCTTTATAGTGGATTTTTTCGCGGCTGTTGAGCAAATCCACGATGCCTTGCTGTGCTTTGCGGACGTTAAGCCAGCTTTGCATAGGATCTTCATCATACAATTTGCAGGCGCCGAAAACAAATTGCTCGTATTCTTCCAGCGACATGCCTGCTTCCTGAGCGCTGGCAATGGTTGGATACTGACAGGTGTTGCGCTTTAAAGCTCTGGTGGCAGTGCGTTGGAAATAGGCTTTCTGAGCCGGGCCGTAAGCTTGCTGAACAATTTTTGACTTTTCGGCATCTGCGCCGTGGTCTTCCCGAAGGTTGAAAGGGGCGCGGATGTAAAGGAAAGCGTCGAAAGATTCCATCGCCATACCGTAAAGTGTCGGTACATAACGCAACTGTGCCTCTCCGGCTTCCTGCAGGAAGATGCGGTTGCGCTCCCGGAATTCCATGTCTACTTCTATCATGGCCCCCGCTCTGGTGGCGTGGCGAAATACTTCCCGGACCAAAGGCTCTGCCAGGGTTGTGGTGCGTATGAAGAGTTTATCGCCTTCTTTGATTTCAAGGCAATAGTTGACTAAGAGAGCGGCGTATTTAGAAAGCATTTGTTCCATAAAGTTGGGGGATTTATACCCACTGTTTTGCCTGATAAGGGTAACGGATCATGTATTGTTTGCGCACCATTTGCTGTATAACATCGCGAAGGGTGTCGATGTTTTCTTTTGTTTTGGCAGATACAAAAATATTATCGTGCTGGAAGAGGTGTTTCAGGCTGCCGCGCAAACCTTCCTCAATTTCTGCTTTGGCTTCTTCGTCGATAAAAGGTTCGTAATTGCGCGTGCGATACAGGTCTATTTTGTTGAAAATAAACAAAGTAGGTTTGTCGCCGGCCTCCAGTTCCTTAAGCGTTTGATTGACGGTACGGATGTGGTCTTCGTGCTGAGGGTGGTCAATGTCAACCACATGGAGCAGGATATCGCTTTCACGAACTTCATCAAGCGTAGATTTAAAACTTTCTATCAGGTGATGGGGAAGTTTGCGAATGAATCCAACGGTATCGGAAAGCAGGAAAGGCATGCTGTCGAATACGACTTTGCGAACTGTGGTGTCTAAAGTAGCAAAAAGCTTGTCTTCTGCAAAAACTTCCGATTTGCTCAGTAGGTTCATCAGGGTTGATTTCCCAACGTTTGTATAGCCGACAAGGGCCACACGGATGAATTCGCCTCTGTTTTTGCGCTGGGTGGCGTTTTGCTGATCAATTTTTTCCAGTTTCTTTTTCAGCAAAGCGATTTTTTCGCGCACAATGCGTCGGTCGGTTTCAATTTCTTTTTCCCCCGGACCACGCATGCCAATACCACCGCGTTGCCGCTCCAGGTGAGTCCAGAGACCCCGCAATCGAGGCAGGAGGTACTGCATCTGGGCAAGCTCAACCTGGGTTTTGGCCTGAGCTGTCTGGGCCCGGCTGGCAAAAATATCGAGGATGAGCGTGCTTCGGTCAATAATCTTGACTTTGAGGGCTTCCTCCAGTGCGTTGGTTTGTTTGCCACTCAGGTCATCGTCGAAAATGACCATATTGATGTTTTCGTTGCGCTCGATGTATGCCGCAATTTCTTCTACTTTTCCACGGCCGATAAAGGTGCGTGAATCGGGGTGAACTACTTTTTGCAGAAAGCGTTTGGTGGTTTGCGCTCCGGCCGTAAGGGCAAGAAACTCAAGCTCGTCCAAATATTCGTGTGCCTGGGCTTCACTTTGCTGTTGATGAATAATCCCTACCAGCACCGCATATTCCGTCTCCCGGCGTATCCCCTTCTTCTGCTCGTCTCCAATATTCCAGTCTTTTGCCATTTTTGGTGCCTTAGCTTAGTTGTTTTTGTCCTTGCATTATTTAAGCCAATATACAGGATTCTGGCGCTTTTTTTCCCGCCAAACCTCGAAGTGTAAATCGGGTGTCTCGTTGCTCAGTGTTCCAATGCTTTGTCCTGCGTACACTCGGTCCCCCTTGCTCACTGCGACCTCCTGAAGATTGGAATAAACGGTGTAATAATGTTCGTGTTGTACCACGACTGTATTTTTATAGCCGGGGATAAATTGTATGCCTACGACTTTACCTTCAAAAACTACCGACACAGCTGCCTTCGAAGCAGCTCGAATGTCGACACCATTGTTGGTGGTCTGTACATTTTTGAGCGTTGGATGGGGTTGTTGACCGAAACTACGAACAATGCTTCCACCCGAAACCGGCCAGGGCAGCTTGCCTTTGCTTCTGAAAAAAAGCGAAGATGCGTCGTCCGGTTCATCTTCAGGAGCCGATGCTTTGGCGCTGAATGATTTCAGTGTTTCCGGATTCCGGGCGGCTTGTTTCTTTTTGCTGACTTCTTCCCGGATGACCCATTCGATGGCATCGTTCAGTTTTTGATGCGATTTCTGGTGTTTTTCCAGTTGAGCAGCCAGTTTGCCTTCGTCTTTTTTCAGATTTTGGATGGTTCGGTCTTTATCTTCCATTTCCTTACCTAAGAACTCCCGTTGTTGCTGCTGCGTTCCCAGTAACTGTTGTTTTTCCTGAATGCGGCGTTCCAATTGAGCTGCCCGGGCGTTGAGTGCAGCGCTGGTTTCCTGAATGAGCGCCGCCTGACGACGGCGGTGTCGTTCATATTGGCGCAGGTATTGCCAACGTTGAAAGGCATCGTTTAAGCTGGATGCGGAGAAAATGAACAGCAAACCGCTTTGGTGTTGCTGCATGCGGTAGGCACGGCGCAACAGAGCGGCGTAGTCTTTCCGGAGTTGTTCAATGTCCTGAGCAAGGGCAGCTGTAACCTCCTGGGCCCGCTGAATGCCTGCTTCAGCGTGTTCGATCTCATCCTGAAGGGTATGGATAACCTGTTGCCGTTTTTTTATCTGCGACTGCAAGGCAAGGTATCGGTTAAGATTGGCAGCTTTGGTTTCTTTGGTTTTGTTGAGCAGGGTGCTGGTTTTGTCAATCTCACGCAATAAATTCTTTCGCTTGTCTTCCAGTTCGCGGCGATTTTGCGAAAAAACGACAGGCAGCGCCAGAAGCAGGAACAACATCAGAAAAAGGATGCGGCTGGTAAGCCTAATCCATGCGTGTATATCTTTCGGGTATCTCAAAACGTATCTCAATTGGGTTGTTGATTTCAACCGATGAAAAACTGATTTCCGCGTTTATTTTACCACTTTCGCGGCTGTTTAGTTCTAATTGACGAAGATAGGAAAAATTTTGATTGCCAGATAAATCAGCATTTTCCTTTAGTTCGAGCGCCAGATTACGACCTGCCCGCTCATCGGCCAGGCTGGTTTTTTCCAGCACGAGTTTCTGGCGGTTCATCCAGAAATGATTTTCCCGCTGCTCGTCTTTCCCCCAGAGGTGGTAGGTTTTTTCACCAGTTTCCATTTGCAGGTTTTTTCGGGTAAAAAACACTGGATTTCCCAACACAAAAGCCTGGAGCATTTGCAGGTTGGCAGGCATATTCAGCGTTGTTTCGATGTAGTGCAAATCCTTGACGGCATATTGATTGTTCAGGCGATCGAGGATATAAACCGAATCGCGCGTAACCTGCATGCGCGCAACTTCAAAGCCCAGCTTTTTTACGGAAATCCACAACACACTGTCTTTGCGCATTTTGATGCTGGCATTGGCCGAAACAGAGGTATAACCATCGTTGTAAGTGATCTTTGCTCTGGCATCCAGCCACTCCGCATAGAGTTGATTGCGGATGAGCTGATCCATCATGGCTTCCGGTGTGTCTTCTTTGAGACCGGTACCGCTACCGGGTTTTACTTTTGAGGAATGACAGGCACTCAAAGGCAGCAACAATGCAAGCAGGCAGGCGAACGAAAATGTTCTATTGTTCATAAAGACGGCGATCTGTTATTTTTTTATCCAATGTTTTAGAGCGACTGCCCTTTTCTTTTGCTTTTGTCCAGTATTGCATGGCATTTTCAGTATCCTTCAGCAGATACAAAACATCTCCATAGTGTTCGAGGATCAGCGCATAGTGTTCACCTCCGTTCTCAAGGGCTTTGCTGATCCATTTTTTTGCTCCCTGCAGGTCTTTCGAACGATAAAGTACCCAGCCGTAAGCATCCTGTATTTTGGGGTTTTCGGGTGCAAGATCGTTTGCCATCGCTGCCATTTCTTTGGCGCGTTCCAAATTTTCACCACGCAGGGCCAGGCAATAAGCGTAAGCGCTCAGCGCTTCCGGCGATTTGGCATGTAAAGCCAATGCCGCATCAAAAGCTTCATTGGACGGCGCCGCTTTTCCGATTGCCGAATAGGTTTTTCCCCGCTGAATCTGGGTATCCAATTGCAAATGGCCATCTTTTCCCGACATCAGCAATGCCTGATCGAGCGAGGCCAGGGATTGCGTGTATTGCCCCAGTTCGTATGCTGCCACACCGTGCATGTAAAACAGGAAGGCTTTGTTTGGGAAAACATCCATGGCCTTTTCAGCGGTGCCGAGCAAGGCCTCATAATCGCCTAATTCTGCCTGAATGCGCAACGTTTGCTCCCATACCAAATAAACCGTTTCGTCTAAAGCGAGGGTTTTTTGGTAGTTTGTCAGGGCTGCCTCGCGCTGACCGGAATAATACAGCAAATCTGCATGCGCGGCATAAGCTTTTGCTTCATTGGGGTGTGCCTGCTCCAGAATTTCCGTCAGTTCAATGGCCGATGCAGCCAGGTTTTTGTCGCCTGTATCTGCAACTTTATTGATGTACGGCAACAGTTTCGCAATTTTAAAGTCGATGGAGGCATCCGGCTGGGCAAAAACTGTTTTTAAAGAGGCCAGATAACGCCCGTCGTCGTCAGTTTCACCGGAACCTGCCAGAGCAATACTGGCTTTAGGATCGTTGATGTTGATTTTCAGGATGGTTCTGTAAACATTTTCCGCCAGTTTGGCTTCGCCTATCTGCTCATAATAGGCAGCCAGCAGGTAGTAGTTTTCAATTTCGCGCGGGAAAGCCTGCACCAGGCGTTCCAGCTCTATCGCTGCTTTTTTGCTGTCGCCAATGCCAACATACAAAGAATGTTTGCGGCGGGCAATTTCATCAGTCAGCCCCGTACGCTTTTCCAGATCGTCATAAACTTTGATTGCCCTGCTGATTTCATTGGCTTTGATCAGGAAATAAGCCCATTTGTAATAATATTCTTCTTCGTTGGGCGATTTGCCGACGAGGTATTCATAAACAGCAGCGGCCTCTTTATTCCGGCCAACCTGTTGGTATATATCGGCAAGAAAACGGTGGTACCAATGGTTTTCAGGCGCCAACTCAACGGCTTTTTTTGCAAAACGCACCGCTTCTTCATCGGTTCCTTTCACGTCGTGAAGGCGCGCCAGTTCGTAATAGGCGGCATCGTTGGCGGGGTCCTCTTTCAGAAGATCTTCATAAAGTTTGATGGATTTGTCGTAATTCCCCATCAAACGTTCCAGGTTGGCTTCAATCAGGAGCTTTTCGAGGTTGACCGTTTTTTCTTCAACTTGTCCGCTTTGTGCCTGGATTTTTTGCAAACCACCTGCTGTCAGAAGCAATGTTCCGGTGATAAAGAGTAGTTTTACCCAAATGTTCATAGTTATACTCGGCGTTATGGTTACTCAATTTAGTGTCGAGGGGAATCTTTTTTCTGTTAGTGTTGAAAATCAGTAGTTTTCCGCTTGCATGTATTCACAGTAAAGGACAACGGCAACCTGCATTTGGTTCTGTCAACATAGAAATAGTAACGGAAAATGATTTTGCCAAATTGCTTGTGCAAAGATAGTCTATTCTGTTCAGTTGACAGTTATTCACTTGGCCCTAGCCGAACCCGACTTCTGTCAACTGTTTAATTGCCAACTCTAAAAAAATGGCTGCTTTACTCAAAGACGTTTACAATCCTGCTTTTTTTGAGCACTTTACCTCAATCCTTGCAAAAGCTGTGCCGGGTTTTGAACAACAGGCCTTCCTACGGGCTGTGCACGATGAAACCTGGCCGGATCGCGAACTGAAACAACGTATGAAGCACATAGCCGCCGTACTGCACCGCCTTTTGCCGGGATCTTACGATGAACAGCTTGATGCGATTGGCCACATCATATCGGTTTTGATCCAAAACCGCCGTAGCGATCATGGTTTTGAATATATGTTTTTTGCCGAATTTGTAGAACTGTTCGGTACCCCTCATGTTGAAGCTTCCCTGCGCGCAATGGAATTTATTACACAATTTGCCAGCTGTGAATTTGCCGTAAGGCCTTTCATTAAAGCTCATCCGGAACTGGTGATGCAGCAGATGATGGCCTGGTCAGAACATCCGGAACACACGGTTCGCCGCTTTTCCAGCGAGGGATGCCGGCCCCGCTTGCCGTGGGGGATGGCCCTGCATGCTTTGCAAAAAGATCCGACGCCAATTTTGCCCATTCTTGAAAATTTGAAAAATGACCCTTCAGAGTTTGTACGCCGCAGTGTTGCCAACAACCTCAATGACATCGCAAAGGATCACCCGGATTTGGTGTTGCGCCTTGCAAAAAACTGGCTTGGCCAAAGTTCGGAAACAGATTGGGTTGTAAAACATGGCTGCCGCACGCTGCTCAAGCGCGGCAATGTCGAAGCGCTGGCATTGTTTGGCTGGTCGGAAATGGCGGGAGTTCAAATTGGAAACCTCAAACTGACCAATGACGTCATTCCCATTGGAGCGCAACTGGAGTTTGCTTTCGAGTTGCAACACAACGGAGATACCGCCTGCGACCTGCGCCTCGAATACGCCATAGATTATTTAAAATCAAACGGGAAACACAACAGGAAGGTGTTCAAAATCACTGAAAATACCTATCTGCCAGGGCAGGTGTATCACATCAGTCGCAGACAATCCTTTCAAAACATGACGACCCGAAAACACTATCCCGGCTTGCATCGGCTGACAATCGTGGTGAATGGTAAGGATTATGAAAGAATAGAATTTGAAATTTCCGGGGGTTGAAAATTATGAACGCGTACAGTTACCGAAGTACCTTTTCCTGCTATGGAATCGAATTGTACCGACCCGCCGAGGTAACGCGCCCTTGACTCTACGCTTTTCAGCCCCAGGCCGCCCGACAACAAGCTTTTTTCAGGGTCAAAACCTTTGCCATTGTCTTCCACAGTAAGTGTGACCATTTGATCGTTGCGGACAAGTTGTACGGATATTTTGGAAGCTTCGGCATGTTTGACAGCGTTGTATAACAGCTCCTGCACGATTCGGAACAACATGGATTCGCGGGTTTCGTCCAGCCGTTCTTCCCAATGCAGGGTTTGAATGGAAATGTCAAGTTTCGTGCCGTGGCGAAGGTCTTCGGCGAGGTCTTCCAAAGCAGCAATAAGTCCAAACCTTGCAAGAGCGCCGGGAATCATATTGTGAGAGATACGCCGCACTTCGTTGCAGGCATCGTCAATCATCTCGCCGGCACGCTGATATGCCTTGAGCGCTTCCAACTGCCGCACCTGTTCCTGCACGGCATTGAAGTGCAGCTTGATGGTACTTAACAGTCCGCCCAGGCCGTCATGCAGGTCCTTGGCTATGCGTTTGCGCTCTTCTTCCTGTCCGTCGAGCATGGCCCCGGCAGCTAATAATTTCTGTTCCTGTTCCATTTCACGGATACGACGATTCTGGAGTTCAGCTTGCTGGGCTGCGATACGTCGATTGTTGCGCAAACGACCCTGAAACCAGCCTATTCCGGCTAATGCAGCAATGAGTAATACGCCAAACAGGATTAGCATCAGGCGTTTTTGTGAATTTTGGCTTTGAAGGCGCAATTCTTGTTCAAGTATCCGCCGTTCCTTTTGTTCGGTCGCATACTGCCGTTCCAATGTTAGAAGGCGGTTGTTTTTTTCAGTGTCAAAAACCTGTCTGGATACCTCCGTCAAGCGGCGATAATAAGTTGCAGCAGCAGAAAAATCCCCAAGTTTTTCGCTACTTAGGGCCAACTGCTCCAAAATGCGCTTTTGCAAAACAAAATCCCCAACCGCTTCGGCAGCAGGTAACACCCCTGATACTACCTCCCGGGCACGCTCATAGTTGCCAAGGTTAAGGTATACAGCACTGAAATTAGCGGCGAGATTTGCTTTTTCGCGCGGCAAACTGAACGTATCCAGCAACCGTTCAGCCACACGCAAATTCGTCAGAGCCTGGTCGTAATTCCCCAACAGGTTGTGGCACCAGCCCATATTGCTGTGGGCGTTTGCTAGATATGGCGTTTCTGACAATGCTGAATAATGCGTGGCCGCGTTCTGAAAAAAAACCAGCGCTTCTTCATATTGCTGCCGGGTTTCCTGCAGGGTGCCAAGGTTCATATTTACATCGGCAAGGCCGGGAATAAATTGCAGGCGTTGAGCACGTTCCAAAGCCTCGTTCAGGTAGTTTGATGCCTGATCAAAATTACCGCTTCGGGTGAGCAGGATTCCAATATTGTTCAAATTACTGATGATGTTTTTTCCATCGCCAAGCTTTTCGTAAATGGCGTTTGCTTGCTGATAATACCGGATGGCTTCGGGCGTGTCATTCCACACATTATAACAGTTGCCAATGTTGTTGAGGCTTGCCGCATAGCTGCGCAGGTTGCCTGCCCGGTTAAAATAAATCAATGAAAGCCGGGCGTTGGCAAGCGCACTGTCAACTTCACCCATACTAAACCAAACGATGCCTGCATAATTGTAGCCTTTGCCCACGCCATTGTTATAGCCAAAAGCTTTACTCCAGGAAGCTCCCTTTTGGTAAACAGCCAGTGCTGTTCGCGGTTGCGCCTGCTCCAATTCATAGGCCGCATCATACAAGGCAAGCACAGCGGCAGTGTCATTTTTCGGGTATCCGAAAATGCGCAACAGACTGTCCGCTTTTTGAGCTTGTGAATGCCACGGCACAAGAATCAAAAAAAATAGTTGAAAAATATAACAACGAGATTGTGTCATGCCCTTGTTGATGCTGTAATGGCCATAGCCTTGATTTTTATTCAAAGATAAGCGATGCGTGTCATTAATTTATTTTCTGGAAAGCCACAATCCCAACTGATTCAGGCAGTTCGCTCTGTACGCGCAAAAAATACTGCCCTGCAGGCAACCCGCTCAAATTCAAAGAAAGCCCTGTCTTTCCAAGTGGCACTGCCACGTCAACAGTAAGTTTCTGGCCCAAAGCCGAGAACAGGCAAATTTGCCATTCTGCATTCGGGGCGTTTAGGCCTTCAAGGTGCAAAAGTCCGTCTGTAGGATTCGGATATACGCGTAGTGCGAGCGTTTTATTCAGATCGGGCTTTTCATCGATGGACGTAATCAGCGTCTCCGGTTGTTGGAAACCCTGGTGGATAGATAATCCGCCGTCGCCGGCATTCCCAACAATTGCTTCTCCTGCCGTCCAGGAAAGCGATAGCATGGGGGTTGCAGTTGTTGTACCACCCGCAGCAACAACCTGACGACCAATCGTCTGCGCTAATATGGACAGACAAAAGCTCAGGCTGCAAAAAACGAAGAGGAATGATTTTTTCATGTTGATGATGTTTTTGATGGCGGAGCGTAAGGCAGAAAGTAACTGCAGGGCTGTAATACAGGTATTATTTACATATGTCTCCTGCATTTGACCAAAAGTAACCATACCCGCCGAGGTAGAGCTTTTGATTTTTGACGCCCTGAATGTTATAGGTTTTTACGGTTCCATTTTGAAAAGTCAGTTGGATCATTGCGCCGCCATTGTTGGTCTGAACTACATCCCAGGTTCCTGCACCTTTTTGGCTGCCGCCCGAATAACCGAATGCGCCGCTGGTGTCAAAACTGTTACTGGAATTTGACTTGTATTGAAAATACCCCTGTCCGCAGAGCCATATTTCTTCTTTTTCTGACATTCCGGTATATCCAAAAGTATTGCTGGAAGAAGAATATATGTAGGACAGGCGCTTGTTCATCAGTTCTTTTTTCCATTCCTGCACGGCAGGCGCGCTTTCCGATTTGGAAAAACGCACACTATTTGCCAACGCCAATGCCAATTGTTCGTAGCGGGCAGCGTACTTTCCGGTTTCCGTTATTGCAATGATGGTCAGCCCCGGCCCGTGGGGGTTAATCAGGCCAATGATATAAGCTTTGGCTTTTTCACCCTGCACCATCCCGGAAAATACCCCGCCAATGCCATTGCTGCCAATGTTTTTCAGCGCGCCCTCCGCCTGCAGTGAGATGCTTTCATCCTGGATGCCTGCCGCTGCTTCCTGCCGCAAGGCTTCCAGAGAATTGGATTCGTGCGGCAACAGCATCAATATCCCGGGCTCTGTATTGGAAGCCATTACAAAACCTTCGCCCGATTCCTGCCCTGCCCAGCCTTGCGGAATGGTAAAGGCGAGCCCAAGCTCTTTGTACTCAATGAGGCCGGTTTTTTGAGCTGAAAGGGCAAAAGCTAGTAGCAGACAGGCGAAAACACAGGTAACTTTTTTCATGTTTTTGAACACTTAAGGTTTAAACACAATGAAGGAAAACTCACGGTCGGTCAACACGGGAGCGCCAACCCCCAAATTATAGGTACGAATGAGTAGTTTGCCGTTTACGCTGCTTGTGCTGACAAATCCTGTTGTGCTCAACAAGGTAACGTGAACGATGTAATTGGCATAGAAAAAATCTTCATTGAGTATGGTAACTTCATATACCCCCGCACTGGAATTCACAACCGAAAAATTACCCGTTCCTGTATTTATGGCGCCATTTTCATCAATATTTCCGTAACAAATCGGCACCAGATTAGCGGATCCTGTCGTGGCACGGTTGATTTCGCCATTGGTATTGATGGCGCCGTTTACATCTAATTTGGCGACAGGAGTTGTTGTGCCGATGCCGATATTTCCGGTGTTGTCAATGGTAAGTCGGGCGTTAGCACCCACATTTGAAGGCTCGGTAGCGTGATAACCGATTTTGAATTTATCGCTGTCGGCATTGTCAACGCCTAAGGCATAGTGTGCGCCGTTGGTGAGACCAATATTCATCCAGGCGTTACCAGTGCCAGCCTGGCTGATCAGCATATTGCCCGTATTGGTATTGGTATTGTTAAAATGCAGGTGTAAGGCGCGTTGTGGACTGGTTGTACCAATACCTACATTGCCATTGCCATTGATGCTCAGTATGTCTTGCCCGCTCGTGCCGTTGTGATAGAAAAAATTGAACTGAGAGCTGGCGTCCGAAACCTGGCTGCGCGCGGCTACCGTCCAGTATTTGTCGTTGACGCCTGTACTTCTGAAACTGATGCGCCCAAAAGTTCCGGTACTTTGAGTAATCATGAGTTGCGGATTGGTATGATTACTGCTATTGTGGGTAATGTCCATTTTTCCCAACGGACTAAATGTACCCAGGCCAAGTGCGCCGGTTTCTTTTAAGAACAGGTGGTAATCGTTGTTTGTGCCAAACCCAAGCGATGCATTTTCCCGCATCATCATTCCGCCAATTAACCCATAATCTGCGATGGTGTTATTGATCGTCAGCAACAATCCGTCGTTTCCTGTACTGCCCGAAGTAGCATTTGTCAGGTGGAGTGCGCTGGGCGAACCGAAAAATGGAGCACTATTGTGCAGTTGCAGAAGGTTGTTGGGGGTATTGGTGCCTATACCGACGTTCCCGGTGCTGTAAAAAGCGCTTGTGCCATTGGTGTTCCACAAACTATTCCCGCCTGTAGGGGTTGCCGGCGCCCAGGCAGCGCCGTTCCAACTCAACACCTGCCCGCTGGCCGGAGCTATATTGGTTACAGGACGGCCCTGAAGGGCATCTACGACAGGGTTGGGGAAGGTACCTCCGAGGTCGCCACCCGCATTTCCGCTGGGAGGCAGAGAGGCAGGAATGACGCCTGCCGCAAGGTCGGCCGCTGTGATGGAGCCATTGGCAATTTCGCTGCTTCCTACGGCATTGGCATTGATCTGTAAATTGGAAAAAACCCCGGAAAGATCGCCGCCTGGTTGTGTAGCCGTTGTAAGATCATCGTTGGGATTGGTATCACCGGCGTTGGCAATGATGTTTCCGTTAATACTGATCCCAGCTCCGGCGGTATAAATCTGGCCGTTGTCGGCAGCTGGCGCCCAGGCTGTACCGTTCCATTTAAGCACCTGGCCGTTAGCGGCATTTTGCTGGGCGATTTTCAGGGGATTGGCAAGTGTGCCAACTCCGGTGAGTGTGGCATCGGATGCGACCGTTTGGGTACCCCAATTGTCGCCGCCGCCAGTACCAGTTGGCAAGGTCACTGCATTTCCGTTAGAGATACTAAGCTGATTGCCGTTTATTGTAAGAGTTTGCAGTTCGTTGGTATTACTAAGGTCGCCGTTATTGGCGATGATATTTCCGGAGATGCTGATGCCGGCTCCGGCGGTATAAATCTGGCCGTTGTCGGCAGCTGGCGCCCAGGCTGTACCATTCCATTTAAGCACCTGGCCGTTTAAAGGGCCTGTTTCTTGCACATCATTCAGCTCAGAAAGATTCATGTCAATTGCTTTTCCGGCTTCATTGGCATAAAAACTAAAAGGAGTACCCTGAAATGAATACCGGCCCATATCCTTGAAGCCGTTGCCATCGTCTATCCTGACGCCAAGGAAAAGTGGGGCCTCGTGCCAGTTGATGTTTGCAAAATTCCCGCCCACAGGCGCACCTGAGCCGATGACTAAGTTGAACAGGCCGTATTCATCTGTATTTAGACTGTGATTTTCCCGATAAAGGGAGGTCGCCGTGGTTCCATTCGCATAAATAGCGATTTCTACGGTAATGGTATGGTTCATGAGCGCAACACCCGAGGCGTTGCGTGCCAATGCCTGGTAATTGATGCCTTGAGCAAAAAGGACGACAGGCATTGTGAAAAAGACGAGGAAGAAGACGCTTGTTTTCATACGAGCAAGTATTTAATTCTTGTTCGTACAAAGGTCGGATAAGGCTAATTGTCAGGCTTCCCTTGAAAATGCGATAATAAAAAATCACGGTAAACCGTGATTTTAATCCACAAGCCCTCTTTCCAAAGCTAACCGCACCAATTCTGCGGTATTTCTTACCCCCAGTTTAGAAAGCAGATGCCGCCGGTGGGTCTCGGCAGTGTGTGAACTGACGAACAAAGTTGCTGCGATTTCCTGAGTTGTTTGGCCTTTGCAAATGAGGCGGAGCACTTCCAGTTCACGGTTGGTGACTTCGGGAATAAAAGTGGTTGGCTGGAATTCCGGAAGCCGCAGCTCGTCAAGCAGCGCCTGAGAAGCCGATCTGCTAAGGTAGCGTTCACCCCGCAATACAGTGTGTATGGCATCCAGCAATTCCTGTTTTGACGTATTTTTTGGCACAAACCCAAAGGCTCCGTTTTTCATCATTTGGCGAATGAAACTCGGCTGGTTGTACATCGTTAGTGCAATAACCCGAACGGCAGGAAAACGGCGCTGCATCTCCACACAGGCATCAAGCCCATTCATGACCGGCATGTCTATGTCAAGCAACACCACATCAAAGGATGACCGCTCTAAATAATCCAACGCTTCCCGACCATTTTTCGCATGTGCATCACAATCCAGGTCAGGCTCGCTGCCCAACAATAATTTCAGCCCTTCGGCTACCAGTTCGTGGTCTTCTGTAATCAGGATACGGATCAAGAAAGTACATTGTTCGTTTCTCCAAAATTAGCCAAAATTTTGGAGAAACGAACAATATATTCGATTGTAAACGAACCAACCCTCTGTTGGACAGGAGGGGTGGCCAGGCAATCGAAACCCATTATCTGCATCAGCAGCACCTAAGGCTTCTTTTTCATTTTTTCTTCCACCCGCTTCATGTTCTCTTCGAACATACGGAGGTCAGGGTCTTGATTGGTTTTGGCAATATCGACCGCTTTCCGGTAGCTTTTCAGCGATTCGTCCAGTTTTCCGTTTGCCATTAGCGCCTCTCCATAGCTGTCATAAACGTTGGCGGAATGAGGGAACAGGATGGTATTGCACTGGAAAATGGCTTCTGCAACCTGCGGCTTTTTGTGCTGCATCAGGTATTCATACCCCAGCCCGTTGATGTCTGGTTCGCCCATAAGGCCTGCTTCGCAGCTGTTTTTCAGGCTGCTCAAAATTCCTTCTGAAGAACCGGAATAGTTATCGAGATTTTGCATTAATGCGCTGAGCAGGGCTTTCTGCTGGTCCTGATTCTTTTTGCGGAAATCGGCAGCGGCTTTTGTCGCAAGCTCGAGGGCCTTATTCATCGCTTCGGCATCGGAAACGGGTACTTCGGGCACCACTCCAACGCCTTCCCAATTGGTTTTTGTGATGGGGTTGATGGCCTTGCCACGGGGAATAAAGACCATGAGCTTGTCATTCACAGGCATCGTGCCACCCGGATTGGCGCCACCGCCGGTGGTTTCTCCAACCAGTGTTGCCCGTTTTTGGGTTTGCATGTTATAGGAAAACTCTTCTGCACCAGAAAAGGTATAATTGCTCGTTAGCACAAACAACGGCACATCAGGCATTTTTTTGCCACCCACTTTATCAAGGGTCCAGAATTCTTCCGTTCGATCGCCATCCCGCCAGTAGAGGCTGTTGAGGTGAACATGCTTGTCGAAGAAATAGCTGCACAGGTATTGTACCATCGACGGGCTGCCGCCGCCATTTTTGCGCAAATCAATGATGATGGCGTCGGAAGTAGATAAAAGCGCCATATAATGGTCGGCAATGGGGGCGCCGACTTCCGGCGATGCAAAACCGCGCAAATCCAGATACCCGATATTGCCTTCGAGTTTCTGGGCGCTTGCAAAACCCGCTGTGCCTTCCCGTCGTCTTGCCAGATCCTGCAGACGCCCGTCAACCTTCTGTTCGGGTGTTGCAACTTCTGAAGCCATGGCCGGGGCAGGGCGAATACGCAGGTGTTTATCTTTGGTAATGGCCTGGGCTTCTGTCGTCAATGCCGCGGCAAAAGATTTAACATCCTGAAATTGATCAAAGTAGCCGGCCTTGAGTTGGCTTTTAAGGTGCTCGCCGGTCTTTTGGGCAATGTCGGGAAACACATAATGCTGGTTAAGCAATTCACCAACCCTTTCAATGGTTGATTGTTTGAAGGCGGCTGGCAGAGCAGCGTCCTGCCCGCTTGTTGTCTGAATCTGAAAAAGAAAAAGCAGACAAGGCAGGAATGCATAGAAAAACTTTTTTTTCATCGTCGGGTGAATTTTTGAAAATGTGATTGATTTGTTCTTGATAAAGATAAATATCTTTTGATAAAGTGCGCTGCGGCAGGGGGAAATTTAGAATGCGATCAGTTGCTCAGCCTTCCAGGATGACTTTTTGGCTTACAATAACACCGCTAACCCAGAGGGTTACAACATACACACCCGGCTGTGCGCGTGCGCCGTTTTCCAGCAGGCAATTCCATTGAACGCGGTGTTCGCCGGGCATCTGCTTTCCCGAATAAAGGGTTGCGACTTTTTGACCGGAAATTTGCCGGATTTCTATCGTTACATCGGCCGGTTTGTCCAAAATATAACTCACCTGAACAAATGAATCGGCAGGGTTTGGCGTAATAGAAAGCCGGAATTTTGCTGCGTTGTTAACTTCGCTACCCGCTGATATTGCCTCCTGGATAAGGATGCTGTTCGGCGCCATCAAACCGCCGCTTTGGATAAAGGGACTGAGGGTGTTGGTGCCAAAATCATAACGAAAAACTTTGTTGGCACTCCAGTCGCACAAATACAAATTGCCCTGACTGTCAAAATCAAATCCCTCCACATTAGCCAGATTACTGACTATTGGACCGATATAAGCCCCGCTGGCACCATCGAATTTCAGTACTTTACCTTCAGTCCAATCTGCAACAAGCAGGTTGCTTTCCTCATCAAACCAAAGGTTGACAGGCCCCTGAAGCAGGGTCGTTGGAATAAAAACACTGGTGAGTATTCCACTGGTATCAAATTTCAGCACTTTGCCATCTGCTCCGTTTCCAAATTGCGCTACCAGCAAATTGCCTGAAGCATCCCAGGCATGTCCACAAGCATTAGGGATACCCACATTGGTGAATTCGTCCAGGAACACACCCGTTTTCAGATCAAAGCGGGCAATTTTGTTTTTCAGCTGTCCCCATTGACTGACGTAGAGAAGGCTATCCTGCCAAATCGTAGTTTTGGTCGGGTTGTCTAAAACATAGGTGAATTGAATCAATTATATATCATACAATAGCAAAAGTGCTGTTGATAGAA
>CALEYL010000044.1 GCA_937926205.1 uncultured Saprospiraceae bacterium | reverse complement strand
TTTCATGTTCGCTCTTTTGCAAACAAATGTATGATATGTTTTCGATTTAATTCAGCTAAAGGTTAAAGTAATAAGGATAAAGTAAAAAATCAGGGTAATACAATCGTCGCCGTCAGCTTGTAAAAGTTTTCGCTGTAAATGCCATTATCCGCAGAATTGACGCCGGCAGAGAATCGGAAAATATAGCGGTCGCTGAGGTTAAATTTCAGATAGCCGCCGAGCCACGCGTACTGTTTCCCTGTGTCGCCACGCGCATGCCGCACGCGGTCGAAGCGCTCGTAGTGCATGCCCAGCGAGGTGCGTTTGGAAACCTTTACCCCCGGCAGAATCCAGTAGAGCAGGTAATCTCCGGAATTATTGCCTTTATTTTGAAGGGCTTTATACCAGGCAAAAAACACTTCGCCTTCCAGCATGCCGTCGTTGAAGGTTGTGCTGACACTGGGTACGATGCCTTCTGCGAAGATGCCCCGCGGACTGTCCGACAGGAGTTTTCCGTGGGTCAGTCCAATGGAAGGGTTGACATACAGCCGCCCGGAAAGCCCGCTAAACCCAAGGCCTACCCCTGTTTCCAGCCAGGCATCGGAGCCGTCGATCAGAGTTCCATAGCTCGGGTTCGTCCAAAAAATCCCGTAATAAGTCAGGGAAATTGCATCCAGCTCGCCATCTTTGCCCAGGCCAAAACTGCCGAATAGCGCCGGGTTGAAACCAAAAGCATTGTCCATGCTCAAAACCACCGCAAAAGTTTCGGGGGTACTTTCTGTCGCTGCTTCCTGAGCAAACAGGCTTCCGGAGAAAAATGCCGCCGACGCGAACATCCCTAAAAACAACAGTTTTTTCTTCATAGCTGATTATTTTTCTTCAAATGTAAAATGATTTTTTACAATTCATTGTGATGGAGGAAATTGAATACGACATTACCGGCATAGATATCGCGGCGGAAAAGCTGCTGGCATTTTGCGGAAAGCATAAAAAACTTGCCATTTACGGGGAAATGGGCGCGGGCAAAACGACCCTGGTACGCGCCATGTGCCAAGTACTCGGCATCCATGAAAATGTATCCAGTCCTACTTTTGCCATCGTCAATGAATACAGTACACCGGAGTCGGACACACTCGTTTACCACCTAGACCTTTACCGCCTGAAAAACCTGCAGGAAGCCCTGGACATAGGGGTGGAAAATTACCTGGAAGACGAGAATTATTGTTTTGTGGAATGGCCGGAATTGATCGAACCGCTTTTGCCACCGGATACGGTCCGAATTAAGCTGGAATTAGTCCATGAATCACAACGGAAAATTCTAATTTTGTAGTAAGCGCAAGTGAGCGGCTTTTGCAGCCTGCTACAGTACGTTTACGAAACCAGGAAAGTTTCGCAAACGGGGTGGCTTTCCAGAAGCAGCATCCGGTTGCTAAACCTCCAAAAGGTTTAGTAACCGTAAAGAAGCAATAAATTAAAACGCAGTACCAACCAAACCGTGTGGAAGATATGAGCGAGAAGGAACGTCGAATACCCATACCCAGCAGTCTGAAAGAAACAGAGCTGGAGCCCCAGTCGGAGTTGATGCCGGTCCATAAATCACCGGGAAAAATGTTTATCGGCATCCCCCGGGAAACCATCCTTCAGGAAAACCGGGTGGCGCTGGTTCCCCCATCCGTGGCTTCGCTGGTTGCGCATGGCCACCGCATTCTCGTAGAAACAGGCGCGGGCGACAAATCCAGTTTTTCTGACCACGAATATTCGGAGGCAGCGGCAGAAATCGCCTACAGCCACGAGCAGGTTTTCAAAGCCGACGTGCTCCTGAAAGCAGCGCCGCCAACTTTAGAGGAAATTGACCTGATGCGCCCCAATCAGCTCTTGATTTCTCCTCTGCAACTGCCTACCATTACGCCAGAATACATCCACAAATTGCGCCAGCGGCGGGTCATTGCCCTGGCGATGGAATACATCAAAGACTATTCCGGCACTTTTCCCATCGTGCGCATCATGAGCGAAATGGCGGGCATCAGCGCTATTTTGACGGCTGCCGAACTGATGGCCAGCACCAGCGGTGGCAAAGGTGTGTTGTTGGGCGGCATCTCGGGGGTTCCGAGCGCTAAAGTCGTCATTCTCGGCGCGGGCGTGGTAGCAGAATACGCCATCCGTGCGGCATTGGGGCTTGGCGCCGAAGTGCGTGTCTTTGACGACAACATTTACAAACTCAAAAGATTGCAAACACAGGTGGGGCGCCCACTGTTCACGTCTTCCCTCAACCCCCATTATCTGGAACAGGAGCTGATCACTGCCGATGTGGCCATTGGCGCCATCCACTCCGGCTCGGGCCGCACCCCGGTTGTTGTGAGCGAAGACATGGTGTCGAGAATGCGACCGGGTTCTGTGATCGTAGATGTGAGCATAGACCAGGGCGGTTGCTTTGCCACTTCTGATTTAACCACCCTGGAAAAACCGACATTCGTTCGCCACGACGTCATCCACTACTGCGTGCCCAACATCGCATCGCGCCTGTCGCGCACGGCTTCTATTGCCATCAGCAACATCATGACGCCCATCCTGCTCAAAGCAGGCAGCACCAGCAGCATTGAACAATTGTTTTTCTCCAATCCCGGTCTGCGCCACGGGGTCTACACCTACAAAGGGAGCCTCACGAATACCTATCTGGGACAGCGCTTCCAGATAAAATCAACGGACCTGGATTTGTTGATTACGTCGAATTTATAAAGTGAATGCCTGCGCATTCATTAAACGGATACCACCACCATGGGCAAATTTTCAGAATCCATCCAGCCGGCACACCAGGCTTTTATTGAAAAACAGCACCTGTTTTTTGTCAGCACTGCCCCGCTTCAGGCCGATGGGCACATCAACCTGTCGCCCAAAGGGCTGGATGCTTTCCGGGTCTTGTCGGACAAACAGGTGGCCTATTTAGACCTCGTCGGAAGCGGCAACGAAACGTCTGCGCACACGCTGGAAAACGGGCGCATCACTTTTATGTTCTGTGCTTTTGAAGGCGCGCCGCTCATCCTGCGCCTCTACGGAAAAGGCCGCGCCGTTTTGCCGGGCTCGGAGGAATGGACAGTGCTGGCCCCACATTTCAATCCGCCCGTCAACGCCCGCCAGATTTTTGTGGCTGACATCGACCTGGTGCAAACTTCCTGTGGTTTTGGCGTTCCTTTTTTCGACTACGTCGGCGAACGGAGCATCATGGCCGAATGGGCAGATAAAAAAGGCGGACCTGGTTTGCAGGCGTATATTCAGGAGAAGAACCTGGAAAGTTTGGATGGCTTGCCGACGGATTATAAAAATGTATCTGCATTTTCATGATGGCTTTCCCATAAAAGAGGACTGCACAGGTAGCGTAGCATAAACCACCCACTTACTTGTCAAACATTATCTTTTATATTGATTTATAGCGATTTAACTCAAAAAATCTACCAGAAACCTCTCAGAATGCACTTTCGATTGCGGATAAAATAGTACCTTTCCGTTCTGTTCTCAACTTCATGCGACTGACATACAAAACAACCACGCTCAATGTTATATCAATCTGAATCAGCCGAAGACCGCGAATTGTTGAAAAACATGGAGGTCATCGAGCAATTGCAAGGCTTCGTCAGTGAAGCCGTCACCAATATTTTAGTAGATCCGAATACCTGCTGGCAGCCCAGCGATTTTCTGCCCGACATGAGCAGCCCGGATGCTTTCGAGCAGGTGCGCCTGCTCCGTGAGCGCGCTGCCGGCATTCCCAACGAAGTCATCACTTCCCTGATCGGCAACATGATCACCGAAGAAGCGCTGCCGACTTACCAGACTTTTTTCAACATGGTGAAAGGCATCAACGAAGAAGGCAGCATGGTTAGTGAACAAGGCTGGGCAAAATGGTCGCGGGCCTGGACAGCAGAAGAAAACCGTCATGGCGACCTGCTCAACAAATACCTCTACCTCTCCGGGCGCGCCGATATGAAACAGGTGGAAATTACCATCCAGAAGCTCATAGGCAGCGGGTTCGACCCGAAATCGGGCCGCGATCCTTACCAGGCTATGATATACACCTCGTTTCAGGAACGGGCAACCAAAGTTTCACACGTCAACACAGGCAAATTGGCCGACAAAGCCGGCGACCCCGTACTTTCCAAAATCTGCAAAACCATTGCCGGCGATGAAGCACGTCACGAAAAGGCGTACAAGTCGTTTATGTCCAAAATTTTTGAAATTGACCCGGACGGCGCCATTGCCGCTTTTGAAAAAATGATGCGCAAGCAGATTGCGATGCCTGCCGTATTGATGGACGCCAACACCTCCAACGACGGGCTGTTTGCGCGTTTTTCTGCCATCACACAGAAAATTGGCATCTATACCACCTGGGACTACGCCAACATCATTCAGCACCTCGTGGACTCGTGGAAAGTAGAAGCACTGACCGGGCTGAAAGATACCTCGGCAAGGGCGCAGGACTACCTTTGCGAACTGGCAGAACGCTACAAACGGATTGCGGAGCGCATCAAAGCGCCGGAAGAGATCAGCTTAGCGTGGCTAAGTTATTAAGATAACGTAAGCTCGGTCATTTATTCCCTGAAAACGAGTGTTTTGTCATGACTGCAAGTGGGATGTTTGTCTTTTTGAGGAGCTACGGCGGGCTAAAGCCCTTTGCTGTCTAAAACACTGTAGATACAGTGTTTTCATCCCTGCCTAGCCGGCAGGCAGGTGTGTTTACCGCGTTATCCGGGTCATCCGCGTTCCCCAAAACGCATTCTTAGGAACACCGATGACACAGATGACACAGAAAACGCTGATTGCCTACCTGCCGGCAGGCTATACTAAGTTTCTCGTACTGTCCTTGCCTTTTCTAAGGCTTTAGAAACCTGTGGGCAATTCCTGAAAAGGATCGAGTCCATGCTAAGATAATTTACAGCTATGGATAGACGGGCTCTGGCATGACCTGAAGCAGCGCGTCGAAATGATCGCGCAGGGTGCGCAGCGCATTGGCTACCACGACGGGGCCTTCTGCGTTCACCAGGCCGTTTCGGATGAATTCAGCCAGGCGTTCGTATTGAGCGCCCTGTCCGTTGCCGTTCAGCGTGGTTAAATTCAGGCGGCATTCGCCAAAGCGCAGTTTCTCCTGGCTTTTTTGTTCGGCATTGTCCAGCAGCATTCTGAACTTAGGGCTGTCTTCGTCTGCCAGATCGAGCAGGCGGGCATACAGCAGTGGTTTTTCTTTTTTGAAGGCACTGAGCCAGTCCTGGTTGTCTACAGCTGCACTGCTTTGCGCGTCAGGAGAAAGCCACATCGCCGCCAGCAGCTCTTCTTTCAATTCGAAAATTTTCCGCTTGCACTGTTGCGAATAGTATTGCCATACTTTGTCAAAATGCGCACGTCGCACGGTATTCGCAGCTGATTCCAGTTCGGAAGAGCGCATTTTTTCCCCACCTGAACTGTACCAGAGCCGGCCTTCATTCCCGATCAAGCCCCATTCGTTGGCACTGAGATAGAGGTAGTCACGCCCGTCGCTAAAGGCGAACGCTTTGCGCAAAGCGGCGGGATCGGCGCTTTTCAGCGAATTTGCTATGGCGCTTAAGTCATTTACGGGATCATGGCTGCGGCGGTGCATAAATACCAGCACATCCGCATGAGGATGGTCGGCTAGCAAAGTCCGGATCAGGGATGCATAGTCGGCCTGTTCGTTAATCAGAATAAGCTGATCCCGGCTGCTGCCTTCCACTTGCCAGGACTCGAATCCTGAATCCGGGAAATCCGGGTCGCTGCGTTTCCACCAACTCCAGATGAGCAGCATGAAACGCCGGTGGGTTTGTGTGTTGTGTATCATAGTATGTCTATTGCCTTACGCCATCAGACGCGATAGTATCTAAGCTTTCTGACTCATCCATTTCGAATTCCAACATCACCATTCATCAATCATGTAATCGTCAATCATCAATAAAAAATGGAAGTCGGTTATCTGAACTTTAGCGTTCGAGAACAAGCCTTGCGAATGCCCAAAAAACGCATAAACGATTAGTTATCAATTCCTATTACGAATAGATATTGTAAAAAGAGAGATTATTGATGATTGACGAATGATGAGATATGATTTTTAATGTGAGGAACTGGCTGACTCATTCATTTCGAATTCCAACATCACCAATCGTCAATCATGTAATCGTCAATCATCAATAAGAAATGGAAGTTGATTGTCTGTTCTTTAGCGTTCGATAGCAAGGCTTGCGAAGGCCCGTTTCGACTCCGCTCAACGGCCGTTCGTTGAGCGGAGTCGAAACGAATGACCGGTGTTGGGGCCGAGCATAACGCAGCTATCGAGCTCCCCGCCTACCGGCCGGCAGGTAAAGTTCAGACCAATTAACTTCCAAAATATCCGACGCCTTTGGCCATCATAGAGGCCAGCAAGGGCAGGATAAACAAAATCAGCAATTCCATCCGGAGCATCATTTTTACCATCGTTGGCACCGTGACCAATTCGTCGCGATTTTCGCCTTTGCGCTCTTTCAAAAAGAACACCGTTGGATAAATAGACAAAAGTCCTATGAGAACAAATAAACCGATTTTCAAGTGAAAAACCCAGTTTTTGCTGTAAAATTCGGCGTCCTTTCCAATACCGCCTAACCACAAAGTCAACCCGGCGGCAAGCAAAACGAGGGCGCTGATGCCGTAAATGCTATCCAATATGGAAATCCGCTGTAATTCCTTTCGGGTAAGTTGTGGCTTCAACAGGAGGTGCTCAGAGGTAAGCGATGCGACGATGCCGAAAATGGCAAGAAAATGGATGTATTTGACAAATATTTCGAGCGTCATACAAGGATGATGTTGAATAAGGGAACAGGCTCAAAGCTAAAAAAATGTGGGCAAGGACTCAACGATATTGTCCTTTTTTCTTATCCATATCGGTTAGAAGTTTCCTTTCGTCGAAACGCGCCTGAGTTTTTTTGTAAATGAGGCCACCTTATTAACCGGTTTAGTGTCTCTCTTTAGCATCACCTGACAACAATGACAAAACATCCAATCTCCGCCTTAGGGGTTGGGGTAGTACTGGCGTTTTTGCTTTGGGCAAACACGCTGAGCGCTGCACCTCCTCCCGACAATTCCGGGCCACCGGTATTATTTGCCGGCTCGCTGTCTTTTCCACAGGCAGTTCAAAGCAGCCCGCATACCATCCGGATTCCATTTAACTGGATTGGGCGGCTCATTGCAGTAACGGCCCGGGTAGATACGGTAGAAGGCACTTTTTTCTTCGATACCGGAGCAGAATGTTTGCTGCTGAACAATCGTTATTTTAGCGGTGATTCGCGGCTGACCGGATACGCCCAATACGGCGTCACCGGAGGCAGCCAGGCGGTTTTTTCCAAACAGGTGGATACCCTGAAATGGGATAATTTATTTTTACCGGATGTGACGGCCCATATCCTGGATCTGTCTCATATAGAGAGCAAAAGAAACGTACGGGTTATCGGCATCATTGGGTACGATGTGTTTAAGGAATACGAAATTTTGCTCGATTATCCTTTGAAGCAGATTGTACTGAGTAAACTGGACGAAGCTGGAAACCGGCTGGATCCGAATGCTTTTCCGGACGCTTTGTTTGACAGTCTGGATTTTGTGCTGGCCCGGCACGGCATTGTCGTACAGGCTTCAGTGGAAGGTAAAATGCTGAATTTGAACCTCGATACCGGAGCAGAAATTAACCTGCTCGACCGCAAAGTGAACAAAAAAGTATTGAAACAATTCAAAATCATCAAACGGGTCAACCTCAATGGCGCAGGCCAGCAAAAACTGGAAGTACTTGCCGGAACCCTGGCGGAAGTGCAATGCGGCAAACAGCGCAATAGCCCCATGAACACGTTATTAACCAGTATGGATCAACTGAGTCTCATTTTTGGAACAAAAATAGACGGTGTGCTGGGCTTTGAATTTTTACGCCCCAGGCGCACAATCGTCAACTATAAGCGGCAAAAATTGTATTTTCTTAAGATGATAACACCATAGGCATGCGCAAGAAACTTCTTCCATATCTGACTATTTTGTTTTGCGCCTGCATGTTTACACTAAGGGGGGCAGCTCAAACGTCATCCAAATCTTACTATTTTGAGAATGACGAAGTCGTTTTTGAGTTCGACATCCGGATGTACGACAAAGCGGAAGCGGACGGCACCCTGCAAAAATTGGAATTTCCGGATTTCAACATCAAAAAGGTGGTCGTTTCCGGCGACTTCAACAAGTGGTCGGAAAAAGCCTGGAAAATGAAACAGGTTGGCCCTTATACCTACCAGTTGCGCAAAAAAATCAAAGATTTCAACGACGATTTTACCTGGGAATTCAAATTTCTGATCAACGGACAATACTGGGCGGACCCCAATAACCAGATTGTAAAAGAGAAAATCATCTCCAGCGACATCTGGGAAGGGGTTTACAACCTAGACGTTTACAATGTTCAGGAAGTCGAAAACGGGAATGCTTCTTTTTTTCTAAAAGGATTTCCCAATGCCCGGGAGGTCATTCTTTCCGGTGAATTCAATGGCTGGAATGAACACAAACTGAAGATGCATAAAGTCGATAATGGCTGGCGTATGGACCTGGAGTTGCCCGTTGGGCGCTACGAATACAAGTTTATTGTGGATGGGGAATGGATGCACGATCCGGCAAACCCTGAAACGGTTGTTAACCAGCACAATACGCTTAATTCCGTGTTGCGCCTTTCGAAAACGGTGATTTTTGAATTGGAAGGCTTTCTCGACGCTAAAAAAGTGATCCTTGCCGGAACCTTCAACAACTGGAACGAAAAGGATACCAGAATGGAACGCAGCGAATCAGGTTGGAAGTTGTCCATGAATCTGCCCGCAGGAAAACACAACTACAAATTCATTGTGGATGGCAAATGGATGATCGACCCGGGCAACCCGCTGAGTGAGTACGATCCTTATGGCAATTTAAATTCTATTTTATTGGTGCAGTAGGGAAGGTAATTTGATAATTTGAAGATTTGGTAATTTGAAGATGCGGGGACAGAACGGACAACTTCGTTTCGGCTCCGCTCAACGAACAACGAACAACTTCGTTTCGGCTCCGCTCAACGATCAACAAACAACAAACAACGAAAAACCTATGACCCCTTCTTATTAAACTGTGTCATCGTGAGTTGCAGGCCAATGGCAGCAAAACTTTTCACGGTATTGGCCGCATATTCAAGTACCGTTTTGAGTTCGTCGGCTTCATCCGCAGTCCATTCTCCGAGTACAAAATCAACTTGTTTGCCTTTTGAGAAATCACTGCCGATGCCGATGCGCAGGCGGGCATAGTTGTTGCCACCGGTGAGTTCGTCAATGTCCTTGAGGCCGTTGTGCCCGCCATCGCTACCCTGTGGCCGCAGGCGTTGTTTGCCGAAAGGCAGGTTCAGGTCATCGAGAATAACCAGCAGGTTTTCTTTCGGGATATTTTCCTTTTGCAACCAGTAACGGACGGACTTACCACTCCGGTTCATGTAGGTGGAGGGCTTCAGCAGAATCAAGGTACGGCCTTTGTGTTTCAGGGTGGCAACGGAGCCAAGGTGATCAGATTTGAACGACAAATCAGCTGCTTTGGCCAATACATCCAAAACCTGGAAGCCTACATTGTGGCGCGTGTTTTCATATTCGGCGCCAATATTGCCCAGACCGGCAATCAGATATTTCATGGTATCAGGTTCGCTTTTTTCAGGAAAAAAGACATGAAAAAATCGTTTGAGCATGCCTGTTGATTTTTGCTTTGGCTGCTGCGCCGGCAGACACCCTCACACGGCGACGCTGTGCTCCCGGAGGGCGCTGTTGAGCGATACTTTTTTATCGGTACTTTCCTTGCGTTGCCCGATGATGAGGGCGCAGGGTACCTGATATTCTCCGGCCGGGAATTTTTTGGTATACGAACCCGGAATGACAACGGAACGTTCCGGAACCATTCCTTTGTATGTCACCGGTTCATTGCCTGTTACATCTATGATGTGCGTCGATTGAGTCAACACGACATTGGCGCCCAGCACCGCTTCGCGTCCGACGCGCACCCCTTCCACTACGATGCAGCGCGAACCGATGAAGCAATCGTCCTCGATGATGGTAGGGGCTGCCTGAGGGGGTTCCAACACACCGCCGATACCAACGCCGCCGCTGAGATGAACGTTGCGGCCAATTTGCGCACAGGAGCCCACCGTAGCCCAGGTATCCACCATGGTGCCACTACCCACCCACGCGCCGATGTTGACATAACCCGGCATCAGAATGGCGCCGCGTTCGATAAAAGCGCCAAAACGGGCCACAGCAGGCGGCACAACCCGAACCCCGAGGGATGCGTAATCGCGTTTGAGCGGAATTTTGTCGTAATATTCGAAAGGTCCAACTTCAATGGTTTGCATTTCCTGCAACGGAAAATAAAGAATGACGGCCTTTTTCACCCATTCATTCACTTTCCATTCGCCACCGGCTACGGGTTCCGCAACGCGTACTTCCCCCCTGTCCAGCATCGCGACAATGTGGTTGACGGCTTCGCGTACCGGTTTGTCTTTCAAACGCTCCCGGTCTTCCCAGGCTTCTTCAATGAGTATTTTCAAGTTTTTCATCATGCTGTTAGTTATCTGAATGGGGGCTTTTCTGCGTTTTATAAAGTGCTCTGCCCCCTTTAACCCCCGCTTTGGCGGGACAGGCTTTTCTACTTTAACCTTTAACTTTCCTGCTTCCCATTTTACATATTGTCCAGAATATCTTTTCTGGCTTCCAGGAAATATTCTCTGGCCTTCTCGAGTTGCAAAACAAGGTCTTTGACTTCCACAGTAGAAACTTCGTGGCCTTTTTGAACAACAAGCGCAAGCAATTGATCGATCATCATATCGACAGGCTGCAGGTGCATCAACATGGAAAAATCGAAGTCTTCCGGAGAAGTCATCCGGTTGTCGATCTCACGCAGTAAGCCAATGAATTCAATTTTGAATTGAATGGTTTTTTTGAGCATGGAAACAATCGGAAGCGGAAGTCTTCTGCTCGCCCAGTTTTCTGCAATGTCTTCGGCAAGCGCCTCAAACGCTTTTGAAAAATTCTTTTCCTGCTTTTTATTGTAAAAGGGTTCTACCCCGGGTTTGAACAGAATTTCGGCGACTTCTTCCACATCAATTTCTTGTCTTTCATGCAGTTGCAACAAGAATTTTGCTGCCACAAAATCGGCGGTAAAACTGCTCCCCAATTCCTTAAAAATGCCATCGAGGTCTTTTGCTTTGCCCATGTCTTCCGGCGACATCAGCTCCATTTCTTCCATGGCATTGTCGAAAAGTTCTTCGTAATAATCTTTCATCTGGATGTGAGCAAAGCCGGCGTCGAAAAAAATCTGTAACTCTTCGTGCGTATTGAGGAAAGGGCCGATTGGCGTTCCGGGAAGCTCAGGCAGTTTAGGGTCGCCGAGAGCAAAAGCCCAAAAAAGCGTGACATCCGCAGGGGTGACCTCATCGATTTCCAGCAACACATCATCAATGGCTTCGGTGAGCAATTCGTCTCTTCTTTGAATGAGCAATTGTTGCGCAGCAATTTCTTTCCTGCGTACCGGTTCAATCTGAAAGATGCTTTCGGCATAATCAACCGGTGAAATCACGATCTGATCTTCTCTGGAAAATTGATTTTCTTTCATCCAATGGCTCAGATCCAATGCGAACAGGGAGATTTGATTCTTGTGCAAATCAACCATATCGTCTGCAATGGCATAAGGCGGCAACAAGGAAAGGTAAATAAACCCTGTTTCTGCGGGTAGTATTTCTTTGATTGTACGGATTTCTTTACCGTCTGCATCCTGAAAACGGTATTCTTCCTGAGGAATTCCCGGATGCACATAAGGAATCATGCGATGCCCGATGTACATCTTCTTTGCGTTGTATTCGTCTTCAGTCAGGTTAACGCGAAACGCAACATCTTCAAAAAGCTGGTCACGGTAAATGAGTTCGTTGCTGTCTAAGTTAATGGCGACATCCGTCATGGCATTTTCCATGAGGTAGGAGCTTACTTCTTCCCACAAGGCATCGTCTTTCTTTTTGGATTTGCTGATGGCACGCACTCGTTCAATGAATTCATCAAGGTTGGTGATGGACTCCCCCGCAAGCAACTCCTCTATGGCTTTGTGAATTTTCATGCCTTGTCGTTTGGTTCTGTCGGCAAAGCTAAGAAAGGCTATGGTATTGAACCTCATAAGTTCCCGCTGAAAGCAAGCCACTGGCGAAAGTTTCAAGGAACGGCGTCGGTTTAGACGCATAAAAAAGGTGCTTCCCGGCTCGTGCGGTGCTTAACAGGTTCTTTTCGTTGAGAACGCGTTCCAGCTGCCTTGCAACCGCTGGGGCCGGATTAATGATCGCAATTTCATCGCCCGCAATCCGGCGGATAAGCGGCAACACAAAAGGATAATGGGTGCAGCCCAGCACCAGTGTATCGACGCCCTGCTCCAGCATGGGAAGCATAATACGACGCAGTAAAGCCTCTGTTTCCTGGGCATCAAACTGCTCCTTTTCAATCAATTCTACCAATCCGATACAGGGGTTTTCCAAAACCTCTATGTGGCGGGCAAATCGGTTCATCAGGGTGGCGTATCGTTCACTCTGCAGGGTTCCCCGCGTGGCCAACACCCCTACTTTTCCCGTTTTCGTCGCTTCTGCGCCGGGTTTTACTGCCGGTTCCATGCCAACAATGGGAACATCGGGCCACTGGGCACGCAAATACGGCAGCGCAGGCGCCGAAGCTGTGTTACAGGCTACAACAATGGCTTTGCAGCCCTGATCCAGTAAAAAACGGGTGATTTGGGAAGCGTATTCCCGAATGGTGTCAGGCGACTTGGTGCCGTATGGAATCCGGGCCGTATCGCCAAAATAAATGAGGCGCTCTTCCGGTAATAAACGAACAATGGCATCAACGACCGAAAGGCCGCCGATGCCAGAGTCAAAGATGCCAACAGGATCGCTAGCCAGAGCAATTGCCGACATCAAAAATCTTAATTTTGAATACCCAGTTTCGCTTTCACCAGCGCGCTTACATCCTGAGTTGCTTCAGCATACAACAGGACGCCCTGATCGAAAATGAGTTGAAAGCTGTTTTCTTTAGCTACATCCGCAATTGCAGTATTGACCTTATCGTAGATCGGCTCCAGCAACTCGGTTCTTTTATCCTGCAATTGTTTCGCCATGTCCTGCTCGAACTTGCCGATTTCTTCTTCTTTTGCTTTCAGAGCAGCTGCCGCTTCTTCCTGCTGCTTGGGGGATAGTTCGCCCCGTTCTACTTTTTGCTGGACAGCAGTGTATTCTTTCTGGAGGGCTTCTACCATGCCCTGGCCTTTTTTCTGCAGTTGTTTTTGCAAGGCTTCCAGACTGGCTTCCGCCTCTTTTACATCTGATAACTGAGAAAGGATTGCGGCTGAATTAACATAGCCGAATTTCTGGGCCTGAACGCTTGTGCCAATACACAGAGCGAATACCAACAACGCAAGCGTTTTAACAAAGTACTTCATTTCGATGAATTTGATTTTTAGACTTCAATAAGCAGCGGCAAAGATACAGCTTTGCGCATTTTTCTAAACAAACTGCCTTAAAAGCACTATACCTGGGGCAATTCGTTCGTTCGTTTTACCGGATTTTTCAAAATGGAGACGACCAATAGCCCTCCAAAGGTTGTATCCGGGGTGCAAAAAACTTACTTTTTCTTCAGACGATCCAGAATATCAGCCGTTTTATCGTACTGTGCGCTGGAAAAAATCATGCCGGCCGCGCCTCCTTTGTCAAAAATGAAGTCGAATCCGCGCTCCTGGGCGTATGCCTCAATGGCTGCGTAGACCCTGTCCTGGATTGGACGAACGAGTTCCTGGCGTTTCTGAAAAAGATTGCCTTCCGGTCCGAATTTCGTTTTCTGCATGTCGCGCACTTCTTTCTCCTTGTTCATAATTTCCTCTTCGCGCTGGCGGCGGGCTTCGTCGCTTAAAAGGACTTGCTCTGCCTGGTATTTGTTGTACATCCCTTTGATGACATCGTATTCCTGTGCAATTTCCTGGCGCCATTTGGTCGCAAGATTGTCCAGTTCTTTTTGCGCACCCTGGTATTCCTGAATGTTTTCCAGCACCTTGTTTACATCAACACACGCAATGCGTTGCGCTTGCACGGTGAAAGCAAAAGCAAGGGTAAGTATGGATGCCATCATTGTTTTTCTGGCAGCCGTGGTGATAATTTTAGTATCCATGATGGTTAAAAGTTTTGGTAATACAATTATGACACTCCAAAATTAACGGCTTTACAATCGCCGTGTTACTTATCAGACAGCTTCAATGCGTTCAGGTTACATCTATTAAAGGCTTAAAAACCTTAACACTTTAACTAAATACCTGTCTTATAGCCATTTACCAGAACGTTGAATGCCTGATTCAGGTATGGGTTTAACGAAGGTTTAACCTCGATTAGTTGGCAGTCTTTCAGTTGGCAGTGGGCAGTTTTCATGGTGCTTGCCCTAAAACCGGTTTTCAATCGTGCCAAATGCTCCTTGAGTATACGCCTGTTTATGGGTTAATCCGGATTTCGATACCAGCATGCTCCTGCAAACGATCAGTTGGCAGTCTTTCAGTTGGCAGTGGGCAGTTTTTATGGTGCTTACCCTAAAACGGGTTTTCAATCTAGCCAATTGCTCTTTGAGTTTACGCCTGTTCATGGGTTAATCCGGATTTTGACAGCAGTATGCTACTGCAAACTGCCAACTAAACCCTGCCAACTGATTTTACTCCTGTGCCTATCCTTTGCAACCTCAAACCTGCCAACTGCCAACTAAACCCTGCCAACTGGCTTCACTCTTCCACCCATTCTACCTTATCCTCCATCCCTGTCCGTTTGCCATCGGGAATCTCCGCATCGTAATGGCCCATGTAAAATAGCCCCAGGCAGCGTTCGTTGTCAGCCAGGCCCAAAAATGCCTGCCCGTTCAGTATAGCAGAAGGAGAACTCCAGTAGCTTCCTATGCCGTAGGCCGTGCAACTCAGCCACATGTTTTGCACAGCACAGGCAACAGCAGCGATTTCTTCCCACTCCGGCAATTGCGAATCGGCATGCCGTTTCATACAAATGGCGATGACACAGGCCGAACGAACCGGATTTTTCAGCATCTTCTGATACTTGATGTCCGGCATATCCGGGTCTTTTGTCTTGTGGTAATTGGCAATATATTGCCCTAGTCGCTCCAGTGCCGGACCGCGGAATACTTTAAAACGCCAGGGTTCCGTCAATTTATGCGTTGGCGCCCAACGCGCATTTTCCAGCACCGCTTCGATGGTTTCGCGGTCGATTGGTTGACCGTTGTAACTGGCTGGAAAAACCGACCTCCGGTTTCGGATGAGTTCGCTGAGTTGTTCAGGTTGTAACATGGATTTTTTTTCTGCGGCGAAAATAGGAATTGCTGTCGAACTTTAAAAGTTTCAATAATTATTGAAACTTTTAGAATTATCAGGCGTTCAAAGAATAGAACGCTGGCTTATGGTATCTGAATCAAGAATGAAAATTGACCTGCTTGCACAAATCATCCTGATCGCAGCAACTGTTCTGTTGTCGATCCTTGAAAGATGGTTTGCGGCAGGGTTTCCGCTTGTCGTTTTACTAATCTGGCAAGCTTTCAGTGCGCTCCAATTGTTTTTCGCCTACCGGCACCGCCGCCGGAGGTATTATCTTTTTCTGATTGCAACTGCCGCAGCCCTGCTGCCGCTTTGGACTGCACTGCCCTACCTTTGGGGCTACTTCCCTTTTGCCCTCACAGCTACGTGGTATCTCTTTGAAACCGCATATGATTTTTTAGTCGTTTATCGACGCCCACGTTCGTTTTGGGATTTGTAATTTGCATTCCACTACTACAGGCAGGGGCATCGTAAACTGACAAAAATGGCATAACTTTGCCCAAACGCAATTTATGAAATCTTCCGCACTCTTATTTTCGAGCCTTTTGGCAATGCTGTTGATGTTAAATTCCTGCCAGGGTGATTCCGGGGAAAATGTAAATAAGGGCGATTCAAGCCAGCAAGCGGAACCTGCTGCTAAAGATACCAATTCAGAGGCCAGCGGCAAACCGCTCTCCGAAGGCCTGACGGAAGACTATACCCATACCGACCGGGTCATTTGGCAAAAACCCGATATGGTCCTGAACTTGCTGGGCGATATGGAAGGCAAAACGGTAGCCGATATCGGCGCCGGTACCGGTTTCTTCACCCTTCGGATGGCTCAAAAAGCACGCAAAGTCATCGCCATCGACATCGACCCACGCTTTGTCAACTACCTGGACAGCATCAAAATGCTGGAGTTGCCGGAACAATTTCAAAACCGCATCGAAACCCGGCTGGGCAAACCCGACAACCCGATGTTGAAGACAGGCGAAGTAAACCTTGTTGTCATTGTCAATACCTTCATGTACATCCGCGACCAGGTGGCCTATCTGAAAATTCTCCGCGAAGCCCTCACCCCCGGCGGAAAAATCCTGATTGTGGATTTCAAGAAAAAGCGCACGCCGGTAGGACCTCCCAACGACATCCGCGTGCCCATCCACATTGTGGAAGAAGGCCTGTATGAAGCCGGCTACAAAAATGTCATTACGAATGATACTGCCCTGGATTATCAGTATATTTTGGTGGCGGAAAGGTGAGGGGGGAGTTAAAGTTCAGACAGCCCTTTCACGCTTAAAAATGCTAATTCATTAAAAATGGACTGTTTTCAAAAAATAAAAGTCTCTTTAGCATTTGCACTTAAAAAGCATACAAACCGCCAACCAACCCCACCACTCACAACCCCTCCACATTTTCCTTCACCCAGTCCGCACGCTCCAAAATAGCCACTCGTTCTTCCGCGGGCATTTTGTCCCAAACCTGATACATCATGCCAATGCGTGGGTTGTTAGCTAGTCGCTCACGATGGCGTTCGTAGAAATCCCAGTACAGGGCGTTGAAAGGGCAGGCGTTTTGGCTTGTTTTTTCGTCGCGGCGGTAGTGGCATTTAGTGCAGTAATCCCCCATTTTGTGAAGGTAATTGGCGCTGCTGACATAAGGCTTGGTGCCCACTATGCCGCCGTCTGCAAACTGGCTCATGCCCCGGGTATTGGTGATTTCCACCCACTCTAAGGCATCGACATAAATGCCGAGGTACCAGGCATCTACTTCATCGGGATGGACGCCGAGCAGCAGTGCAAAATTGCCGGTCACCATCAGCCGCTGGATGTGATGGGCGTACCCGCGCTCCAGACTTTGAGTAATGGCGTGACTCAGACAACGCATCCGGGTTTGACCCGTCCAGTACCAGGAGGGGAGTTGGGCGGTATGTCCAAAATAATTCAGCATGGCATAATCGGGCATTTTTGCCCAGTAAATCCCCCGCATATACTCCCGCCATCCGATGATTTGCCGTACAAACCCTTCCAGTGTGGCAAACGGAATACGATCGGACTGTTGTTCCCAAAAAGCAATCGCAGCCTGTACGACTTCCAGCGGGCTGATCAGTTTGACATTGAGTGAAAACGACAGACGCGAGTGGTACAATAACCAGTCGCGGCTGCTAAGCGCATCCTGATACTGTCCGAAAAACTGCAACCGGAAGCGCACAAAATGTTCCAGTAAGTCGAGGCTTTCGGCCCTGGTCAGAGGCCAGTCGAAATGAGTGGCACGTACGGTTCCAATGGTCTGTACGCCTTGCGCAGCGAGCATGTCTGCAAGGTGGCTGAGATCGCGCAGGTATTGTGTGGCCGGAGGAATATCCACACCAGAAGGAAGTTTCTTGCGGTTTTCTGCATCGTAGTTCCAGCGGCCTGTGAGTGGTGTGACACCATCGCTTTCCATTAAAATCTGGTGTTTTTGGCGCATTTTCCGGTAAAAATTCTCCATCAGGAAAGTTTTTTTACCTTCAAATTGCCGCGCTAAATCCTCCCGACTGGTCAGAAAATGGCTGGTATCGCACACCGCCCACGGGATGTCGATAGACTGGCAAAAATCCCTCAACTGCTCATCCAGGCGGTATTCATCCGGCAGTAAATATTCGAAGCGTTGGATGCCTTCACTCCTGATCAGCGCCCTGCAATTGTCTGCAAAACCATGCAGGTTGGCGGGGTCGTCAAAGCGCAGGTAGGTCACACGATGCCCCATGGCTTCTATCCGCGCTGCAAACAGGCGCATGGCGCCAAAAAAAGCCATCACTTTCTGGATGTGGTGGCAGACATAGGTCACTTCGGGCCGAATTTCCATCAGCACATACCGTACCTCAGGATCGGCAGGCTGGCAAAACCAGGGATGCCGCTCATTGAGCTGATCTCCCAGTATCAGGCGTAAAGTCATCGGCGGATTGTTATGGACCTTTCAATTCCCGGTAAGACTCCGGGGATCAGGATTAAACAGGATCCGGGTGACTTTGTTTTGGTAATCTAAAATGTCCCGGAGCACAAACGATCAGGGGCGCCCCCTCCCGGAAGCGCCCCTGGCACTCATGCAGAGGTAACACCTTTTGAAAAGGTGTCACCTCTTCGGCATGCACTCAAGTATGTGTGGTCACACAGTATTTACTTCTTAAACACCGTCGTACCAGCGTCGCCAAATTCATTTTCCCAGTCAATGGTAATCGTACCATCGCTGCTGATCGTACCGGTGCCCTGACTGCCCCAATAGCCGGCTGTCCAGGTTACATTGCCGCAAACGTCGAGCAAAGTGGACCCCAGTCCATTGAAAGTATTGCCATTGCAGAGATCGTAAGGAACGCAATACCAGGCATCATAAGCGCCTGCTGAAAAATTGGTTACGCGGTAGGTTGTTGGCCCGGTGCGGGTGAACGTCACAGAACTGTTTACCGTGATCGGGTCGGGACAACAATCGTCCGTAGAGGTCGCCACAGTAACCGTGCTGTAGGTTCCTGCAATGTTGGACGGACAGCCTACGAAAGTCGAAAACCTCGACGTGAAGCTGGCAAAAGCCGTATTGTTGTTGATACCGGCATCCACGTTGGTGAAATCGCGTACTGTACCGCCAATAGTGACGTCGTCCAATATCAGCGTCGGATAAACCCGGCCGTCGTTGAGCGTTACTTTGGTGACAAAGTTGAACAAATCGCCTCCCTGAAGTTCGGCGGCCGTTTTGCCCACCAGGCCTGCCATGTCAGCAGCCGTGAATTCGCGGTGTATGCTGCCGGTGCTGAAATCACTCTGACTCAGCGTAATGGCTGGAAATTCAGGCATGGTTGTGCCGTCTGCCGCCACATACGTCAGCAAAAACTCCACTTTTGCCAGATCTTTGTTGCTCGAATAAGCATCAAATACAAAGCGGGCATTGGACAAATCCTGAAAATTCAGGAAGGAATTATCCGGATCAACGATGACGCGCATGTTGACGCCATCCTGAAAGTCGGGAAACCGGATTTTGTCTTCATCGCGGCAGGAGCCCAGCATCAGCGCCATAGCCACGGTAAAGAGATAGAGCAATTTATGTTTATGATTCATTGCTTCGTTTTTAAATAATGAGTAGAAAAGGTAGAGGGTAGAAAGTAGAGAGTAGAAAGACCTGCTCCCTACGTTCAGTCCTGGAAACCAAGTATTTGAAAAACTGAATACCCCGCTTAGGCGGGACAAGTTTTGAAGATTCGAGTATTCGATACTCCCCTCAAATCATCAAATTTTCAAATCAATTCACATCCCAGAATACCCGGTCCATACCACTGTTTCGCTGCCCCGGGGCATTGGGATTAATCTGCAAGTCGTTCGTATTGTAAGGCAACGAAACCGGATACGAGCGGGTTTGCGAAGTGAATGGGTTGTTGTCTTCTTCCGGCAGGAAAATTTTCGGAAATCCGGTGCGACGGATGTCGTTGTAGGTTTCCACGCCGTAGCCAAATTCAGCAATCCACTTTTCGGTCAGGATCAATTCCAGTTTTTTGCTGTCGTCGCCAGCGTCGTAAAGCGCCAGAACAGCATTCATGTAAGCATCCCGGGCGCCGGCAGAAAGTTGCGGAGCGCCGGCGGCAGCTGAAACTTCGTTCACTTTGGCAAAAGCAGCCGTCATGGCGCTCTCAAACATGCTGCGCGCATTTTCCCCCGTGCCTTTCGTCAGTGCAAGTTCCGCCCTTACGAACAAGCTTGCGGCATAAGTCAGCAAACGCTGGGCAGAGGCGCCTTTCAGGCCCATATTGGCCGTTGCAACCCCTCCGGTATTGGCGTCGTACTGTCCGCCTGCCGGATATAAGCCAATGATCGTCTGTGTCAGCGACTGGTCGAAACCTTCGTTCGGGTCGCGGTTGAGTGAACCAAACCAGATACTCAGAAACTCGCCGTCTTTGTATGCAAACGGGCGCTCCGGCACCTGTCCCGGCATCAGTTGCTTGTAGAAATAATAAGGCAGGCGCGGATCAGCCAGTTCGTGGAAAATGGGGTTCTGACACTCCGTATTGCCTTGCATCAGCTGATAGAAATATGGGCTGATGTACCAATCCGGGTCAGCGCGGGCATACTCGCGCGTGAAAGCCGGGTGGCGGTTTTCCGGCGCAATACCGGTGCCGTATACCAATTCAAAATCGTCGCCGATGGAAGTCATCAGGCTTTCATTCAACAGCTTGGTAACATCTGCTGCGTTGTAAAGATCCGTCAGACGCACCTTGTTGTACATGTTCAGCTTGATGGTATTGGCAGCTTTGATCCAGCGGTTGATGTTGCCGCCATAGATCAGGTCATCATTGGTTACCGGACGGGCCGATGTCTTTTTCAGGTTGGCAACAGCTTCGTCCAGCAATTGGAATAAGTCGGTGTAAATGGCTTTGCCATTGTCAAATGGCGGGAACGGATTTGCAGCGCCTTCATTGGCCTGGAAGTAAGGGATATCGCCCCATATATCTACCATGCAGCTAAAAGCATACGCTTTTAGCACTTGCGCGATGCCGACATAATGCCAGCTTTCCTGTTCCGTACCAATGCGGATGATTTCCCGGAGGTCGGTCAATGCAACAGTATAGAGCTGATCCCAGGGTTGAGTGATGTTAAAATCATTGCCATCGGTTGCATAGTCGTCGTGATTGCTCCGTTGTACCAGTTGATGCGACCACACCGCCAGCACGTCAGAAAGGCCGGCAGTGCCCAAACCCAGTGCGCCTGTCATCGTTGCTTCCGAATAAGGGAGAATTTGCGACAAGGGCGCCGAAACGGGATTGTTTGGGTCGGTATTGATGTCTAGAAAGTCGCTGCAGCCTGCTAAAACCAGCAAAGCGACGGCAACGATCATAGACTTGATGTAAAACAGATATTGCTTCATTGCATGTTTCGATTTTGGTGATCAGAATGTTGCTCTCAGGTTGATGCCATAGCGGCGAATAGATGGTGCGTTGTTGTACTCATACCCCTGGAAGTTTGCATTTCCGAAGGTGCTCGTTTCCGGATCTATGTGGGTGTATTTCGGGAAATTCACAGCATTGTACCACAAGTTGCGACCGCTGATGGAAAGGCGCAGCGAGCCGATTGACGTTCTTTCCAAAAATTTCTTTGGAAGGTCATAGCCCAGACTGATTTCGCGGATGCGGATCGTCGTACCATCAAAAATATTCCACTCATCCTGGCTGTTAATGGCAAAAGAGTTGCCAAACCACAGATCGTTGACTTCAATCATGGTCTGATTCTGGATGACATTGCCAGCCTCGTCACGGATGGGCTCCAGTGTATTTGGATCACCGTAAACACCGGGAATGACTGCATTGCGTTCGCGATCTTCGTTAAACTTCGTTACACCCCTGCCGAGCAGGAAATGCGCTGTGTAGGAATAAATATCACCGCCATGACGGTAATCGAGTACAGCATTCAGGGAGAATCCTTTGTAAGAGAATGTATTGGTCAAACCAACCTGGAAATCAGGGTTTGGATCGCCAACGATTTCAGGATCCGGTGCGTTGATGAGCTGGCCGTTTGACGGGTCTATCAAAAGGTTGCCATCTTCATCGCGGGCAGAAACAGAACCACGGATAACGCCATAAGGCAGTCCCGGGCGCAGCACAGAGACAACGCTGCCGCCAAAGAGGTTGCGAATGACAATTTCCTCTACCCCATCGCGAAGAGATTCCACAACGTTTTTGTTTTTCGTGAACGTCGTATAGATGTTCCAGTCAAAACCGCTGCGGGTGCTGATCGGATTGAGGTTCAGGCCAACTTCTATGCCTTTGTTGCTCAACTCTCCAAAATTGGTAAAGAGTACGTCAAAGCCGGAAACAGAAGGCAGGGAAAGTCTGGCAATCTGGTTCGTGGTTTTGTTCTGATAGTACGTCACATCCAATTTGACCCTGCGGTTGAAGAACTGCAATTCTGTTCCCAATTCGAATTCTGTTGTAAACTCCGGAGTCAGGTTCGGATCAAATTCGGTGTTGACCAGCGTAGAGCCGGAAACGCCGTTCAGCGGAAAATCGATGTCCCGAATGCCGGAACTTACGCCTGAACTTTCGCCAATGTTGATGCTGTAAGTAGGCGCAAGGCTGTATGGATCGGCATCGTTGCCTACACGGGCATAGCTGGCGCGCAATTTACCATAGCTGAGCAGGTTCGATTTGATGCCCAGTGCTTCCGTAAAGATGAAGGAAGAGCTTACTGCTGGATAGAAATAGCTGTTGTTGCCTTTCGATAAAGTAGAAGACCAGTCGTTTCTGCCGGTTAAGGTCAGGTACAGATAATCGCGATATCCCAGTTCCGCTTCTGCGTAAGCGCCAATGATGCGCCTTCTTGAATAGTCGCCGCCATTTGGCACAACACTTTGCGTATTGTCGAGGTCAATGATGTTAAAATCAATCATTGGCGTGCCAAGGAAAGATTGCTGATCGATTGTACGCTGGTTGATGTTGTTCCCCACAAAAGCTCTAAGGGTATAATCTTTGTTGTTCAGTCTGGGTTGGAAATTGACAATCAGGTTGGATTCAATTTCCTGCCAGCTCGCATCGTTGTCGATGATTTGTCCAACGCCATTAGCGCCGCGGGAACCTGGGCGGAACCATTCCTGGTCGCGCTGAGTATAAGCGTTAACACCCACATTGTAATCCACACTTATCCAGTCTGTAACATCAAAGCCCAGATTAATTGCGGTTACAAAACGATCTACTTTGCTGGCAAATCCATCATAACGTGCCGACCAGTAAGGATTCACAGCCTGAGCGCGAGCCAGGAAGTACACACTACCCCGGTCTACCGGGTCTTCAAAAGGAAGTCCCTGCTGGTCCCAGTTACGGCCCGGGAACATGGTGCGCGACATGAAACTGGAGTTGCCGATCGCATTGTTGGCGCCACCCTGAGGGCCTGTCTGCTTGGAAGAAGTATAGGAAAAAGAGCCGCCAAGGCGAATACCGTTCAGCAATTTTGTCTGACCGCCAATACTGAGTGTATTCCGGTCAAACTGTGAGCTTCCTGCCGGGAAAATGCCTTCCTGGCTGAGGCTGGACACGGTCGTTGCAAAATTGGTATTTTGATCCCCACCCCGGATCGTCAGTGAGTTATCCCACACCACGCCGTTCTGGAAAACGCTTGACACGTTATCCGGGTAAGCACGATAAGGGGTGTTTTTACCAAAGTATTCCGGAAAATTCGGGTTGGTGGCCAGCCAGTGCGGGATGGAATCGCGGGTTGGATAACCTGCAGCACCATTGAACGCAGCACCCCAGGAGCCATTTGCCTGCTGGTAGTTGAAGTCGGCGCCAGCCCCATACTTGTTTTGGTATTCGGGCAAACTGGCAATTTCTTCAAGCGAATAAGAGCTACTTAAAGTGACTTCCAGCCCTTTGTTCACCTGACGGCCTTTACCTGTTTTTGTCGTTACAACGATAACGCCACGGGAAGCACGCGATCCATACAAAGCGGCAGCAGCTGAACCTTTAAGAACCGAAATCGATTCGATGTTGTTCGGATCCAGGTCAGCAATACGGCTGCCGTATGCCCCGCCACCAGTCAGCTGAAAAGAAGCGCCATTGGAGCTGTTGTCGTAGGGAATGCCATCCACCACAAAAAGCGGTTGGTTTTCACCCAAAAAAGAGGTGTTGCCCCGAATGGTAATGCGCGTTGCGCTACCCGGAACGCTACTGGAGCCAATGATGTTGATGCCGGGCACTTTGGCAGATAACGCCCTCAGCGGATCCGGCTCTGAAACCTGTTGTAATTTTTCACCGCCGACATTTTCAACGGAGTAGCCAATTTTTTGTCGTTCGCGGCCCAATCCCAATGCAGTGACCACTGCGGTTTCCAAAAGGATACCTTCTGTCAGCACAACATCTGCGACATTGGAAGCGCCCAGGGTAATTTCCTGAGTTGTGTAACCGGTGTAGCTGACAACCAAAACGTTGCTGCCACTTGGCACAGCAAGGGTGTAATTGCCATCGTAGTCCGTAACGGTACCTACATCCGTGCCTTGTACCAGAACATTGGCGCCAATCAAAGGCTCGCGGGCGGAGTCAGTAACTTTTCCGCTCACCGTTCGCTGCGCCATTGCAGTGCAAACCATCAACAAGACGATCTGCGCCGTTAGCAAGAGTTGCTTCATAAGAAACGGTTTTAAGTGAATAAATGAATTCCTTGCCATCACCCCCGTCGAGCAAGGGGACAGCCCTATTACACGCTTCATCCGAAGCGGAATAACCCGTTAATTTGTTTGATGATGGCGCCGCCCTGAATTGCCTTTTATTGCAGGCAGCGTTGATCAGGCGAGAAAAAATTTGGCGGTTTTAGAATACCGGTTTACATTTGCTTAACATTGAAGCGGCACTGCCAAAAAGTTGTCGTGCATTTTGGTGCACGACAACACAAGTGGACTAGTATGAAAAAAACTCTTATTTTAAGTAGCCGCAATCTGAAGTGAATGTCTCAAAAGGCAAGATGCATACGGGCAAATCCGCCCTTTGCCTTTGCCCCTTTTGAGATACCCTCTTCACCAATCAGTCTCGATACAAGTTTTGCAGAAAGCGCTTGCATCGAGACTTTCTTTTTGAAACCGAGTGCAAGATAAAGCCTTCAAAAAGCGGCAGCGCCTACCCAGATGGGTAGTTTTGATGGTGGGATAGGGGGAGTTTACCCCCCCCTTTTTTTCATGATTGGAGGTTTAAGTGGAGCAGGGCTGCTCCCTTCTACGGTTCCCTGATCAATATTCAGTATTCGACATTCAACAGAGAATAGAACCGCAGAACAGATGAATATCGAATTTCCAATGTCAAAGTAGGGCACAACTGCCTCACTTCTGCGGTGCCTTGTTCGATATTCAGTATTCGACATTCAAAAGAGAATAAAACCGCAGAACAGACGAATATCGAATTTCCAATGTCGAAGTGGGGCACAACTGCTTTACTTCTACGGTTCCTTGTTCTTTATTCAGTATTCGACATTCAAAAGAGAATCAAACCGCAGAACAGACGAATATCGAATTTCCAATGTCGAAGTGGGGCACACAACTGCTTCAATTCTACGGTTCCCTGATCAATATTCAGTATTCGACATTCAAAAGAGAATAAAACCGCAGAACAGATGAATATCGAATTTCCAATATCGAAGTGGGGCACAACTGCTCCCTTCTGCGGTAAAAGTGGCATAAAACAACAAGAGCCGCCCCTGGAATCAGGAGCGGCTCTCGTGTTGCTATTTTGTAAATAAAGTTTTTATGCCTTGCGTGATGATTTAGGCAGTAAAAGCACCAGTTCCTGGCCAACTACAATCTCGCGATGGTTGAGGTTGTTCCATTTCATAATGTCTTCAACAGAACATTTGAACAACATAGCCAGCGCTTCAATGCGATCGCTTGGTACGGCCACGTATGTGGTGCGGAACATGTTCGCCGGAATCGCCATGTCTGTCGGGTTGGTATTACCCGTCTTTCTGGCCTCCAGTTTTCTGAATGCATCAGATGCAGCTGCCGGAAGTATTAAAAAATGGCCTTTTTTACTGCTTGGTACGGCATTCAGTGCAAAACCCGGATTGAGTTTCTTGATAACCGAAAGACTGATGCCACAGGTATTAGCGATTTCCGAAAAAGTCAGGCGACCATATACCCGGAAAGTACGGGTGTCCTGCATCAGTGAACTCGGAAACAAAGGTTTCAGGTTGTGATGCTGGTAATGGTTAACCAAATAAGCAGCAGCAATAAAAGAAGGGACATATTTCTGGGTAGCTCTTGGCAAATATTTGCTGATCTCCCAGTAATCGTCACACTTCGCGAGGCGAATAGCGCGGTGAACGCGGGCAGAACCACAGTTGTAAGCAGCCATTGCCAAAGCCCAGTCGCCAAATTCATTGTAGAGGTAAGCCAGAATTTTTACGGCAGCTTCTGTGCCACGGTATGGGTCGCGGCGCTCATCTACATAGCCGCTAACTTCGAGGCCAAAACGGCGTGCAGTAGATGGAATAACCTGCCAAAGTCCGCCTGCGCCAACCGGTGAACTAACTTCAGGGCGCAAAGTGGATTCGATCATAGGCAGGTACTTCAGTTCTCTTGGTAGTCCATAAATACTAAGGTAGTGTTCGAACATTGGAAAGTAGAGCGTCGTTCTGCCAAGCATTGCTTCGGCTTCTTTGCTACCAATTGAAATGTAGCGACGAATAAGTTCTCTAACTTGTCCATTGTAACGCGTCTGTACCGGAATGGTAAGTTCAAGCACACGTTGCTTGATGGATGCCTCCGAAGAACCACCAGAACCTTCACCCGAAGCAAGTTCGGGGAGATAACTGGAGGTGGAGGGCTTTGCTGGGAGTTGTGTTGTAGCTATTACAAAGGCAATAGCCACGAGTGTCCATGGGAATTTCATCATAAATAATTTTTGTTTTCAGGACCACTGTCTGCCCGGGAACAATGGTTTTTTTTTGATTTCTTCAGTGCTTTCGTTTTTCTGACCCCGGGCTTTAGGCACAGGGCGGGCGGTTTACTGTAAGGGGATAAATGATAACAAATTAAAAATCATAGAAATGCAAAATAGCGATGCAAAGCTATGCCCGGTATGACGAAAAATCAATGATTTTGGAAATGGGATGCATTTTTCGGGTATTTGGTAATATTTTTGCATAAAATACCCTGACTCTGAAAATACAGCATAATAATTTTGTTTATTGGCTTATTCGCATCGAGGTCAAAATATTTTGACGTATTTTTGGATAAAACATGAAATAAAGTATGGATTGGCCTATGCTGCTCAACAATGCCTATTCAGAATGTTAAAATTTTCTTAAGAAAAACGTACTTCGGCAAAAATTCAAAAAAACACTACTTATGCAGCTTAAAATATTGTTATTCGGCATCGCAAAAGAAATCATTGGAAGCCCCGTTCTGGATTTTGAAGTGGGCAAAGCAGCAACAGTTGGCGACTTAAAAGGCGATTTGCTGGAGCAGTATCCGGATTTTATGGCGCTTTCTTCTCTGGCCATTGCCGTTGACGGAACTTATGCAGAGGATGAGCTTCTTTTGAAGGAAGGGCAGGAAATTGCATTGATCCCCCCCGTTAGCGGTGGTTAAAAGAGGATTCATAAGGAATAAAATTATATACTATTCGCGCTTTCTAAAACAAAACTATACCTTTAGAGCGCATCAAGTTGACAAAATGAAAATCCTACACATCAGCGCAGAATGTTATCCGGCAGCTAAGGCAGGCGGTTTGGGCGACGTCGTGGGCGCACTGCCCAAATACCTCACGCAAGCAGGCGTTTCTGCGGGTGTGCTGCTGCCCAAATACAGCCTGAAATGGATAAACGCTCACCAGTTTACCACCATATTCAAGGGGGCTGTACGCATGCACAACTATTATGTCCCATTCACCATCGAACGGGAAAATGAGGACATCCTGGGCTTTCCGCTTTTTGTAGCCAATATTCCGGGTAAATTTGATCGTCCGGGTATTTATGCCGATCCTTCCGGTTATGGCTATGGCGATGAAGCAGAGCGTTATTTGTGCTTTCAGCAGGCTGCGTTGCAATGGATTTTGCATTCTCCGGGTCGCCCGGAATTGATACATTGCCACGATCACCATACCGGGTTGATTCCGTTCATGCTCAAACATTGTCCGGAATACCGCTCCCTGGCGAATATTCCTACGGTATTTACCATTCACAACGGCCTGTATCACGGCGCTTTCAGTTGGCAGAAACTTTATCTGATGCCATTCTTTGATGCCGAAGCCCGAAGCCTGCTCGATTGGGCCGATACCATCTGCCCTTTGGCTTCGGCTGTAAAGTGCGCGTGGCGGGTAACCACCGTTTCTCCCAGCTATCTTGGGGAATTGCGTGAGTCATCCAACGGAATGGAAGGCCTTTTTTACCATGAGCAGCACAAATCACTGGGCATTCTCAACGGCATCGACGCTCAGGTCTGGGACCCGGCTACCGATCCTCTGATCGCCCGGCAACTTGGAAGTGATGTTGCTGAATTCAAAGCAGAAAATAAAAGAATATTGGCGCAGCGGTTCAATATTGATCCGGATTTGCCGCTTTTCGTTTTCATAGGCAGGATGCTGTCAGAAAAAGGCGCCGACCTGATACCCGACCTCATTGCGCGCGTCATCCAGAGCGGCATGCGCATCGCTTTCGTGGCGCTTGGAACGGGCGATCCCCGGCTGGAGGATGTTTTCCGCCAAATGACGCACCATTTCCAGGGCCGTTTCGATGCAGCGCTGGAATACAATGAATCCCTGGCACATCAGCTTTATGCCGGCGGTGACTTCCTTTTTATGCCATCCCGTATTGAGCCCTGTGGCCTGAACCAGCTATACGCCATGCGTTATGGCGCCCTTCCTATTGTACGCTCGGTGGGCGGGCTTCGCGATTCTGTGCCGGACATCGGTGAACCAGGCGGCTATGGGCGGGGCATTCGCTTCGATCAGTTTAGTGTTGAGGACGCTTACATTGCGTTTTACCGCGCTGCCGATTTGTATTATTACAACCGCGAATCCATGAACGAAATCCGCGAACGCATCATGCAGGTCGATTTTTCCTGGGAACGGGCTGTACAAAGCTATATTGATATCTATCGTCAAATGTCTGACGTATAGACAAAACCAACTGAGAACAGCTTTTCATCCTAACAAAAATAAAACCGGATATGGCAAAAATCAAGATGATCAGTCTCATTTTAGGTGGTGGAGCAGGCTCAAGACTACACCCTTTAACAGCACAGCGTTCCAAACCTGCCGTGCCGATTGGCGGAAAGTACCGTCTGATAGACATTCCCATCTCCAATTGCCTCAATTCTAATTTGCGGCGCATGTTTGTCGTTACCCAATACAATTCTGCTTCTTTAAACCAACACATCAAAAACACATACTTTTTTGACCACTTTACGCATGGTTTTGTGGACATCCTTGCGGCAGAACAAACTCCTGCCAGCGACAAGTGGTTTCAGGGAACAGCTGACGCGGTGCGCCAATCTATGCACCACCTGCGCAACCACGACTACGACTACCTTCTGATTCTCTCCGGCGACCAGTTGTACCAGATGGATTTTGAGAAAATAGCCCAATATCATATTGATCAAAACGCAGATCTGACCATTGCAACCATTCCGGTAATCGACCGCGACGCGCCGGGGTTTGGTATTATGAAAGTCAATGAACGGGGTTTTATAGACAGCTTCGTCGAAAAACCCAAACCGGATACGCTCCATGAATGGACTTCAGCTGTGCCGGAAGCATATCAGGAGGAAGGCAAAGTATTTCTTGCTTCCATGGGGATCTACATTTTCAACAAAGAGTTTATAAAAAAGCTTTTTGAGGATAACCCGGATGCCGTTGACTTCGGAAAAGAAATCATCCCCTATGCTATTGAAAACAATTTCAGAGTAGCCAGTTATCTTTTTGACGATTACTGGACGGACATCGGAACCATCCGCTCTTTTTACGAAGCAAACATTGCACTAACAGAGCCTTTGCCCAAATTTGATCTGTTTGGCCGGGCTAAAATGGTTTATACCCGCCCGCGATTGCTGGCGCCATCCAAAATATTGAACACCCGACTCAACCAGTCCATCGTTGCAGAAGGGAGCATTGTTGAAGCCCAAAGTATAGAAAGATCCATCATCGGCATTCGCTCCAGAGTTGGCAGGGATACAGAAATTCTGGACTCCATCATTATGGGCAATGACTATTATGAAACACTGGAGCAACTTCGACTCAAAGAATACGGCGTCAATATGGGTATCGGCGCGGGTTGCTATATCCGCAATGCCATTTTGGATAAAGACTGCCGCATCGGAAACAATGTCCATATCCACGGCAGTGTGGCTTTACCTGATGGTGAAACGCCGACCTATTGTATCCGCGATGGTATTATTGTGATAAAAAAAGGCGCACTCATCCCCGATGGAACGCGTATTGGGCTGGGGGCGGAGTAATTTAAAAATTTGTTGATTTGTTGATTTGTTGATTTGTTGATTTGTTGATTTGTTGATTTGAAAATTTGATGATGCGGTAATTATCAAATTTTCAAATCAACTCATTTTCGAATAGATTATTCCACGACGACCTTCAAGGTTTCTACCCTGTTTTTTCGAACGGCATGCAGCCAGTAAACGCCGGCGGGTAAGCTTTTCTGATGTATTTCATGCCGACCGGGAGGAAGTTCCTGTCTCCATAATTGCTCGCCCGAAGCATTGTAAAACAGGATTTGCGCCTGCTCCGGAAGGATCATGCTAAATACGCCATGATTGGGGTTTGGAAAAACCTGAATCGGCTGAAATTCGGCCGACAAGTCCCCCTCTAATGCTGTAATCGTAACATTTGTGCAAACACTCTGCACGCTACAATCATCAACACGAATAATTACAGCATAGCTCCCCGATATTTCAGGTATAAAAGATTGTGATGTAGCCCCGGCGACAGGGAGGTTATTGCTGCAGTCAATCCACTGGTATTGTGCGTTGCCCTGTAAAGCAAAAAAGGTCGTGCCATCCAGCATTATTGTTGCGTCAAGCGCCGGATTCTCAGATGCTATGGTTATCTGGACTCCAACCGTACAGTTGTTCGCGTCCCTGATCAATACGCTGTAATTTCCGGGGAATAGTCCAACCGCAGTAGCACTGTCTTGTCCATCACTCCAAAGATAGTTATAAGGTGCTGTGCCACCGGTAGCCAGAACAGTGGCTGAGCCGTTTGCTACGTCTACACAGGAGGCCGCCTGCAGATCAGCGATGCTTCCTTCAAGCGGTTCCGGAGCAGTAATATTGATACTACCGGCGCTGGTACAGTGTTTCGCATCCTGAACCGTCACTGAATGTATTCCCGGCGTTAAGTTTTGAGCCGTAGCCGTCGTCTGACCATTGCTCCATAAATAGCTGTAAGGCGGGGTACCGCCACTCACTTCTGCTGTGGCGCTTCCTGTGCTGTTCCCGCAAAGGGCATTTGCCCCATTCACACTCAACAATAAAAGTGGCGGCTGGGTAATGATGGCCCCCGCTTCGGCCATACACCCGTTTGCATCGGTGATGGAAACAAAATACGAGCCTGCAGCCAGGTTAGTCACTTCTGGCGTATCCGCACCATTGCTCCACAAATAGACATAAGGCGCCATGCCATTGGCAGGCGTTACCAACACAGCGCCATCTTCATCGCCAAAACAACTGTTGCTGGACTCCAGCGTAACCGTAGTTGTTATCATAACGGCTGCCGTAATTTCAAGATCCGATTCCGCCACACAGCCCCTTGCATCCATCACGACAACATGATGCTGTCCCGGGTTTAGCCCGGAAGCAGTTGGCGTCGTTTCGCCGGTATCCCACATATAAGAATAAGGCGGTGTGCCGCCACTGGCGCTCACCGTTGCAGCACCGTCGTTGATCCCGTTGCAGATGGCATTCTGTATATTGGTTATTTCACTTTCAAACATTGGCGGCGATGTAATGGAAACCGAAGCCATAGCGGTACAGCCGGCTGCGTCAGTTGCCACTACCGAATAATCACCTGCAGTCAATCCGGTTGTCGTTGCGGACATTTGACCGTTACTCCACAAATAGTTATATGGCGCCGTGCCGCCGGTCACTGCAACGGTTGCTTCCCCGTCATCGCCTGCACAGGCCGATGGGTTCTGAAAACCCGAAATACTGGCCTGAGGCTGGGCGGGAGGAAGAATGGAGACGGCATTACTTGCTACACAGCCGTTCGCATCGGTAACCTGAACTGTATAATTACCAGCTTCCAATCCGGTAGCTGCCGCCAAATCCTGCCCGTTGCTCCACAAATAATCATAGGGGCCTGTTCCGCCAATTGCTAAAGCTGTTGCCTGACCGCTGTTGGCGTTAAGACAGGTAACAGCCATGACGACCGGAATGGTGACTTCCAGCAAGGCTGGCTCAATCACCGTGACGATTTGGGTTGTTGTGCAGCCATTGCCATCAGTCAGCATGACGCTGTGGTCACCGGGGGCAAGGTTTTCAGCAGTAGCCGTAGTCTGTCCATCTTCCCACAGGTACGTAAAAGGCGCGATACCGTTGACAGGCAATACCGTTGCACTTCCATCCGTCAATCCATTGCAGGAAATATTTTCAATTTCTGCAAGCTCACTTCCAAAAGCCGGCAGGCTACCAAGGTTGGTGGTTAAAATAGCTGTACACCCGAGTTCGTCGCTGACAGTTAGGGAATAGTCGCCTGCACTGAGACCATTGATGGTTGCCGTCGTAGCGTCATTACTCCATAAGTAGCTCAGCAATCCGCTTCCACCTGAAGCCTGCACACTGAGCTGACCGTCATTGCCAAGACACGATACCAAAAGCGCTTCACTAAAATCAGCCGTTACGGCGTCCGACTGTGCGATGCTGACCGTATCCGTTTGCAAACAACCGTTGGCATCGGTGATGCTGACAACATGAATGCCTCCCGGCAGGTTGTCAACGGCGGCAGTTGTTTGTCCCGTGCTCCAAAAATAATCATAAGGCGGAATTCCACCGCTCACTGTCACCAAAGCCCGACCATTCTGGGCTCCACAAAGGGCATCCTGAAGGTTTTCGGTAAGGGTTTCAATGGGGGCAGGAGCCATAATGCTGAAACCAACAGAAGCCCTGCAGCCGCTGTTATCGGTAACAGTTAAGGCATAGTCGCCGGGAGGAAGATCCGACAAATCAGGCGTTATCTGACCGCCACTCCAAAGATAAGCGTAGGGCATTGCGCCACCTGTAACACTGGCAGTTGCCGACCCCGTCGGAATATTGCTGCAAGCGGGGTTGGCCACATCGAGACTAATTTGCGGCAATTGTAAATTTCCGGTATCCCGGAATTCATACGCCCCCATGTCTACGAGGCCGCTGACAATCCTGACTTCATTGTCCAGATCATCAGTAGTGCCCGGCGGAATCAGCTCGTTGAGACCTTCATTAATGACCGGAGAGCAAGGGCTAAGACGGTAGTTTCCTGCTGTAGTTGGTGCAACATTGGGCAAAACCGGATTGATGAACAGGGGGTTTTCCGTCGTGCAGTCAGCATCCACCACCAATATCCCGTTGACGTCAATATCGTTGGCAGCATTCGCATAACAGGAAGCATGAAGGGTAACAATGATGTTCCCTTCACTTTGAATCTGGTTGCCGATACCCCCTCCGAGGTTTCCCCAAAGGATACAATTGTTAAGGATGGTTGAACCGTCGCCCAGACCCTGGTTACGGATTGCCCCTCCCCTGGAAGATGCCCGGTTCCCGCTAAAGGTGCAATTGGTGAAAATCTGGTTGGTTTCCCCCAGATTGTGGATGGCGCCGCCAAAAGGAGCTTCATTGCCAGTAAACAGACAATTTGTACAGGAAAAACTACCGGATTGATTGAACAGAGCGCCGCCAAAACTGGCCGTATTGCCGGCAAATACACAATTGGTCAGTACCAGCATGGAATCCGACAAATTAAAAACGCCTCCTCCGAAAGTGGCATCGTTTTCAACAAAATTGCATTGGCTAATGGTTGCTGAACTTTCGGCATTGTAGATGGCTGAACCTGAATTATTGCTGAAAAAACAATTATGAATGGCAGCATTACTGGCTCTTTCATTATGAATGCTACTCCCCTTACCGGAAAAATTGCCCATGAAGGTACAATTGTCAATCAAAGGGGTGCTGTTTCGCCAGTTGTAGATGGCGCCGCCACTGTCATCAGCCTGATTGTTCTTAAAGGTACAATTCCTTATGATCGGACTGCCACCTTCGTTGAAAATGCCGCCACCGCACGAACGTGGAGAACTGTAGGTTATACTGGCTGTATTCGTTGCCTGACCGTCCTGAATGGTGAAGCCGTCGATCACTGCGCTGTTGTTGGTCGCACTGCTTGATACAACGGTATAGCTGTTGTCATCAGGGGCATCTGTGACGCCGATATCGCCGCTCAGAGTGCTCACAAAGGTGGTCCAGTTTCGTTGTTCCAGGGTCGTTTCACTACCTGAAAAGCCGCCATAAATGGCCAGATTGTTGCTCATTTGAAATGCGGCATCTCTGTTACCTGCCACAAAGCCCTCGCCCCGATCAGGTCGGTAAGTTCCCCTGGCAACCCATATTTCAGTGATGTTTGAACATCCGGCGCCCATGATGAGCGCATCCTGCAGATACTTAAACGCCGTAGTCCAACTCGTGCCGTTCCCGCCAGCAGTCGCTGCCGAATTAACATACAATCGGTTTGTGCCAGGGCAGGACGCGGGTATCTGTTGCCATTCAAAGGCGCCCATATCCACCAGCGCATTTGCAATTCGGGGGTTGTTGTCGAGGTCTGAAACGACCCCGCTGATTGCCAGATTGTCACCAGCATCGACCGCCGCTGAAATGGCGCGCAAATGATAATCACCCCCGGTGTTTGGCGCTGTTGCAATAGGGGATGGCGCAACAAACAGTGGATTGACCGTGATGCAACCTGCATCGGGCATAAAATTTCCTCCCGGGCTGATGTCATTGCTGCCATTGGTGTAGCAGGTGTGGTTAACTATAGCGGATGACGGGTTGCCGTTCCAAAGCTGATTGCCTTCCGTATTGGCTGTATTGTCCCACAAAATGCAATTTTCCAAAAGGAGGTTGCCGGTTGTTGACTGAATGCCGCCGCCCCTGGAATCAGCATGGTTTCCGGCAATGGTGCAGTTGTAGAAAGACATTTCTGCGCCATTATTTACCCCGCCGCCAAAACCAGCCCTGTTGCCGCTGATGAGGCAGTTGGTTGAATGGACATTCGCATTGCTGGCAGTAGCCATTCCGCCGCCAAAACTGGCTGTATTGCCCTGTATGATGCAGTTTTCCAAAACGGGATCCCCTCCAGACAAGTATACCCCGCCGCCAAAACTACCATCATTAAGGTGGAAGGTGCAACCGGATAACACCGGGCTGCCATTTTTATTATAGAAGCCAGCGCCGGAGGAAGCCTTGTTTTGTAAAAAAGTGCAATTGTCGAACAAGGGGTTGCCTTCTTCCGTGTATACGCCCCCGCCATAATTCCGGGCCTCATTGTTTTCAAACTTACAATTTCGAATGGTTGGACTTCCGAGTATATTGAATAAACCACCACCTGACCGGGTTGGGTCTTCAAAAGGAATGCCTTGTATGCCCGCATTGGCGTCCCGAATGGTAAAACCGTCCAGAATGGCAGTAGCGTCGTTGCCGAAGGCTGTAATGATGGTATAGATGTTGTCGCTCTCATCGCCTGAGATGCCCACGTCGCCACTCAGAATAGTTTCATTGACTAACCAGTCGCGCTGACTTTCCTCTGTTTCCGTACCGTTAAAGCCTCCTAAAATGATCAGATTATCCAGCAGATAAAATGTCTCATAGCGGTTGCCGGGAAACTGGGTTTCTCCCACATCGGGGAGATAGATGCCCTGCGCTACCCAGATGCTCACGCCAACATCCAGACAGTTGGCTGATTCGGTAATAGCATCCTGCAGGTTTGTAAAAGCATCCTGCCATGAAGTACCATCTCCTGCGCCCGTAGCAGCAATATCCACATAGATGACAGAACAGTTTTGTGCAGTCGCAAAGCAAGCTTGGCAGATCGCCAACAAGAGTAGGAATCTTTTCATGGCTGTTCATTTTGACGTGAATTTAGCCCTTTCCCGTCAAAATTGGCGTCTATCTGCCCGGAAACGAACTTGGCGTTTATCGGCTCTTATCAGAACCTGGTCTCGAGGTAATACGGCAACATCGCCCGCCAGGTTGTCCAGTCGTGTGGCATATCCGGCCCCCAAACATCCAGTTCGTGCGGAATTCCTTTTGCATCGAGCACTGCGCTGAATCGGCGGGATGCGTCCGGTGTTTCCCAATCTCCCGAACCCGTGAGGATGTGAATGTGTTTACTGGCCTTAATGCGCGGCAGAATAAAATCGTCGTTCAGGCCCGGCAGGTACTCCATTGGCGAATTGAAGTACACATCTTCATCGTGGTAGCCATCGGTATAAGTACTTAGGTTGTAATTGCCACTCATGGCGATGACACCATTGATCAGGTCGGGGCGTTTGAAAAAGAGATTGGCCGAATGCAGGGCGCCAAAGGAAGCGCCGCAGGTAATGATGGGTGTATCTTCGCTGGTCATGTTCCGGATAAACGGCACCACTTCATTGTATACATAATCGTTGAATTGCTGGTGCCGTATGGCCTTGTGGCGGGGGTGCATGCGGTTGTTCAACCAGCTTTCAGAATTGATGCTGTTGATGGAAAAGACTTTTACTTTCCCGGCATCAATGTATTTGCTGATCGCGTCAATGAGGTGAAAGCGCTCGTATTCCAGATAATCAGCAGCGGCGGTTGGTAACAGCAAAATTGCAGTGCCATAATGGCCATACATGACCATTTCCATTTGTTTGCTCAGACTTGGGCTGTGCCAGCCGTGAATTTCTCGTTTCATTTTTTTTGTGCGTTTATTGACTGCACAAAGAAAACAAAAAACAATAGAAAAGACCTCATAGGTTTTGAAAACCTACAAGGTCTTGTAAGAAGGCTTTAATCAGCTTCTTTTAGTTTGCGTTGATTACCTGTCCGGAGCCTGTAATCTGGACATTCAGCGTTGGGTTGCCTTTATAGAAAACGTCGCCACTACCGCTGATGCGTACGTCGAGATGATCACTCACCCGCACTTCTGCATCACCGCTGCCGCTGATGTTGAGGTTAGCTACCCGGCATTGCAGGCCAAAGGCCCTAAGGTCGCCACTTCCGGAAATCCGAAAATCAAGTTCATCAGCGCTGCCTTCCAGAAATACTTTTCCTGAGCCGGATATTGAGGCGTCGATGTCATCTGCCTCCATGGCTACGTCAATGTTGCCGGAACCTGAAACGTTCATGTCAATGTCGCCAATGACAAAGGTATTTTGGCTAACAATGTCACCGGAACCTGAAATTTTCAATACAGAAAGATCAGGGATCGTGATGAAAATTTTCAGTTCGCCAATATCGCGAACACAATGATCCGTTTCAATTTCCCAAACCCCGCTGCTGTTCACATCGAGTTCCAGTTCGTCAATGATGTTGCTTTTCCCTTCTACAACAACCTCCTGCAGGGGACCCTGGGTAATAAAAACCTGAGCTGAAATATTCAGGCTGATGCCCGTAAAAGTCGGAACAGCAAGCGTTTCTGTTACAATGGGGCCATTGCCGTTTACACAGTTAAAGAAACCATCATCGTCGTCTATATCGATAAAACATCCGTTGACGGTAAAAATACCGGTGATTGCCAGCACGAGCCAGCTGATTTTTTTTCTCATGATTTTGAAGCGTTTTTTTATCCTTTATAAATAAGTCGGGAGAACCTTTTTTGGTAGCAAAACCTACCGTGCTTGTCGTGATTATCTTCTTCTCGATCCAAACCAGCCAAAACGAAGGCCGAGCCCCCACATCGCGCCGCTGAAATCTTCATTTTTGTAACCCTGGGCTTCGTTTGCACCACTGACCTGTCGGTAACTAACCGTTCCGGTCATGCGAAACCAGCGGAATACATTGAGTTCAACACCAACTTCAGGGGTAAGCACAAATACTTTATCCAGGTCTGAATACTGCTGCCCATTATCTTCCAGTTCGATGTTGAGCGCACCCCATCCCACGCGGGCACTGCCGTAGAAGTGGATCATTTTGTAGGAAGGAACCATAAAGCCAAGCCACAAGCCGCCATGTCCGATTTCTAACTTGCGGATGTTGCCATTTTCGAGCAGCCCTTCAAAGTCGCCGCCACCCATGCCATAGCCGCCAAGGAAAAAATTCCGGAATACAATACCGCCACCGCCGCCTGCTGATGTCCCCAGGTCATTATTGAGCCCCGTTTCGTACATAGGTCCACCAAATGCGCCTACGACGCGCATGTTTCCAAAAAGAGTTTCGTGTTGTGCTACTGCGGAGAAAAACCATCCGATCAGTGCGAGCACCATTAACAGTCGTTTCATTGATGATTGATTTTAATTAGATTCGTGATTTTTGACAAAAGAATATCTGCAACAAGCCTTTGCTTGTCAAAAGATTCAAACCATACCAATTGTGGAATCAGGCGCTAAAAACGCACGCCCGCCTGGAAACCCACCCAGGCTTTAATGTTTGTACCGCCCCTTGTTTCATCGTAGAGCGCGTAGGGTGCAACGGAAGATCCGATTGCCCCGGTTTCGGGATTAATGAATTTAGAAATCAGGATGTTGCCAACCGGGCCAAGAAAATAGCTGGCGTTACGTCCTGGTTTAAAGTCTAATGTGAGGCGCAATTGCCCCAACAGGTTCAGTTTGTTCGTCCATTCTTCCCATTCGTTCAGGTGTATGCCCACCAATTCCAGGTTGAGCAAAGTCCGCTTTCCAAGTCCGATGGTGCTGCCAAAGCCGTACCCCAACCCCCAGGTTGTAAAAGTGCCGGTCTGGGTCAGGCTGCTGTCGGTATTGATGGTGACGTCGTCCCAACGAACACCAAAGTGGAAAATATTGTAAAATGAGCGGGCGCCGAGTTTTAGTCCCAGATTGGCGAAAAGCGACTCCCCTGCTGAAACCTCCGTGCGGTTGTAGCCATGCCGGACAAAATTGAGAAGGCCAATCGGAGCGCCGCCACTGATCGTGTCGCTGATATTGATCAGTCCGACCTGGAATCCTTTCACCCGTTTGCCGATGTTGAGTAAAGAACTCACTTGCCCCCAGCTGACATCGCCCGCTTTGTTGAACAATGCCGCGGCCTGTCCGTGAACGTTGTCTTTGGCGACATTGAATAAGCCGGCAGCCTGCACGCCCTGTGATTTCCCGCTGCTGATGTTGAATACGCCGGCGGCCTGTACGCCTTCAAAATCGCTGCTTACGTTAAACAAACCCGCCGCCTGAATGCCGTGGCTTGCCGCACCGCTGATGTTAAAAAGGCCTGCCGTTTGAGTCCCGGTCATGGAACCGCCCACCATATTTCCGACTCCGGCAACCTGTACCCCTTTGACATCATGAGTGATGGAATTGAAAAAACCACCCACTTCCAGTCCGTCGACACCGCCGTTTGTACCCCAAAACACATTGAGCGAAAGCCTGTTGGTTATTTGGTTGCTGCGAAAAGCGTTGGTGCCTAAAAAAGGCAACAGCGATATTTGCGCAAAGCGGTTGTCTTCATCTACCGGCTCATTTTTGGTGTCCGGATAAGCGATTTCGTAGGGGATTGCTTTTAATTCGATCACGCGATTTCCTCCGGATATCGTCACTGACTGCTTCCTGTCAATTGCCGGCATCTCCGCCTCTTTGCTGCGCTTAATTTTATGCGCAGGCGGCGTTTCCACAACGGGATTTGGGTGTATGGGGCTTGTCTGCCGGACTTTTCCGCGCAGGGTTTGAATGCTGGTTAGTTGCTGATTTCTGCGCTTGTCGGGCCGAAGCGCAACCTGATCTCCAATGGCGGCGTACTCAATCTGTGTTTCACTAAACACTTCGTCGAGGGCTGCCGACAAGGGCTGATTTTTTATCGAAACACTAACCCGATGGTCGAGACTTACAAAATCGCGGCTGTAAGAAAACTGAACGCTGTACTTCCTGCTGATATCGGCAAGAATGTTTTCAATGGGTTCATCGGCATAAGAGAAGCTTACTTTTTGCGACAAAGGCTGGGCAAAAGCGCCTGTCGCAAACAGTAACATTGTGCTGATAAATATTAATCGGGCTTTGCTCATGCCTGATGGTGTTATAGTCGGTTTGATTATTAGCTGGTCAATCGGGGTGTATTTCTAATAAGTATGGTCTTACTTCCCTGCCAAGGAATCGCTTTAACGGACAATTAACATCCGTCGCCATTCAACAGGAACTTTTTATTCTGGCCTTTAGCTTTGATCGCCATCGTAAAGTCCATGAGGTTGAAAATATGATCCAGTTCCGGATTTTGCTGCGTCGCCATATTGAACCGGCATTTCAATACAGCTTCGTTGCTCACTTCAATTTCAACTTCAAAATAGCGCTGCAGCACTGAAATAACCTCAGCGACCGTAGCATTGTCAAACCTCAGGCTGCGCGTTTTCCAGGCATCTGAATTTTCATTGGTACTTTCTACCGTGCGAACTGCCTGCCTGCGTTTTTCAAATATCCCGGTATCCCCCGGTTTCAAAAGCACCTTGCTATCCGTGGAATTACTTGATTTAAGTTCTACTTTCCCGGTTTTTACCGCTACCTCAACATTGCTTTCCGCAGGATATGCCCTTACGTTAAAGGACGTTCCCAGCACGGTTGTCAGGGCATCACCGCTTTGAATGGTAAAGGTTTTTCCGTTTGCTTTGCGCACTTCAAAAAAAGCTTCTCCTTCGAGTGACACCTGTCGTTGTTCAAATCCGGTTTGATAGGAAAGCCGACTCTGTTCATTCAACCATACGGTACTTCCATCGGGCAGTTCAATGGTTTTCTTTTCTCCCGGTCCGGTACTAATAGCGACCAGGTCGTCACCAACACTATCAGACGAATTCCACAGCCAATAGGTGGCACTAATCAGCAACAAAATAACTGCCGCTGCGCGCAACAAAACCTTACCGAAAGACAAATGGCGAATGGTGGCAGTGTGGCCGGCCCCAGCCACTCTTTGTTCCACAGCCATCCAGGCTTTTTCAATTCCGGCTTCATCCGGCGGGGTAAATGCATCGTCATATTCTGGTGAAGCTTCCCACAATTGAGCGATTTCATCGAAATAAGTCCGGTTGGCGTTACTTGCCGCTACCCACGCCAGAAGCTTTTCCCGTTCATCCGCACTGATGTTGCCCGACAGGTATTTTGCGATCAAATCTATGTATAGCGCTTCTTGCATATGCGGCTTTTATTGGCCCGTTTGGTAAGGAGATGCAGACAACTGCCGCATACCCCTATGCCTTTGAAAAAAAATTTTGAAAAAAAATTCGCGAAAAGTTATGGAATTTTTTGAGTTGTGTGTCCTGATAGGGAGGAATGGCCAAAATCATCAAAACAAAATGCTTATGCCTTTTAAAACGCGACAACAACTTGCCGATGAATTTGGCATCAGTGTCAGGACGCTGTATCGCTGGCTCACGAAGCGGAATGTCAAATTGCCGGGAGGATTGGTTCGCCCGGCAGACCAGGATGCCATTTATCAAATGCTGGGAAAAACCGGCGACGATCGCCCGCCTTCTGAAAACGGGAAGGACGCCGGATCAGGTTCTTCGGGACTTGAAAGCCATCGAAAAAAGAGACGTAATGATCGCGATTCTCCCTGAAAGATGGCGAGATGTCCGACTTTGTCCGATAATGTCCGACTTTGGCGCTTGCAAATTGCAGTGTTCCTACTCTATTTTTGTGAAAGGCAGGTGCCGTGTATTTAAACAGTTTACGCTACAAAAAATTTGAGGTATGAAATTACGCTTACTGTATTTGTATGCGCTTGGAGTGGGAGGCTTTACCGGGGTTTTACCCGGGCAGACAAACAGCGCAGTTTCAGATGTGCACCGCCTTCTTGACCTGGCAGCAATTGCATCCCCTGCAGAAAATTATTCTATTGTCCGAAAGTTAACCCATTTTCCAATTCAGGAATTTGACAAAAGTGCCAGGGTAAAAGTAGCAGGATTACTTCATCCAGGGCAAAACCACCTCGAGGAATGGGTTTTGCTGGCCGGTTTTCTGAATCTAAAAAGCAGCTTAAGGCGGTTGCTGGAAGAAAAAGACATACCCGGAACACTGAGACAGGCTATCGGATTTGCCCTTGTGCGCTGTGGCGACGAAGGGGCTTTACAAAAACTAAAGAACAACATTTACACGATACCTGTCGACGATGACTTTGTTTACCAACTTGTCCCCTTGCTGGTTTATACCCGCAGGAAAGAAATGACAGATTATCTACTGGAGTTGGTCCAAAAAGACGACACTGGTTGTACACCTGCCGATGCTGAAACCCCTGGAGCCATCAACTGTGCTTTTCGGATAATGGAATACCTGGCGCCGGTAATTCGGGACTTTCCATTAGAAACAAGTATATCCGGTGATCTGGAAACAGATGATTATCCCAATGCCCTGCAATTGGTTCGCTCGTGGATCATTGAAAGTGGAGGGGTTTATTTCTTAGACGACACAACTTACTGATACAACACGGCTATTTTCTGAATCCAATACCCTGACAGGGTAAAAGGCTAATTTACATGAAACATTTTTATGCCCGTTTGCCCAGGTCAACGGCAGCCATTCCTATGCTTGTATGGCTGAGTTGCTGCAATACTTTCGCTCAAAACCTGGAAGGATTTTGGAGTGAAATTAACAGACGAATCCAACAGAAAGACTACCTCAATGTTGCGGGCAGCCTGCAACTGGATTTTCGGATGAATGACATTCAGGGGCTTATGCCACGAGCCGATGCCATTGCCATTCGGGGGCAGGCAAACCTCTTATTAGACGTTGTCGGGATAAAAGTACCTTTTGTTACGGCTTTTTCGGACGGAAATCTGACTTATCGGCTTCCGGCATATGCTTTCATGGGAGCAAGTCCGCAATACCGTTGGATCACCCTGCATTTTGGAGATCGTTCGATGACTTTTTCACCTTATACCCTGGCAGGTCATCATTTCAGGGGTATCGGGACAGAACTAAAACCAGGAAGGTTCTATTTCGCGGCAATGAAAGGCCGGCTACGCCGGGCGCAAGCGGAAGATGCGGGCGCCATTCAGAACATTGAGGCTGCCTATCGCCGGGATGGCTGGGGCTTCAAAACTGGATTTGACAATGGAAGACACCAGCTGTTTCTCATAGTGTTCCATGCAAAAGACAATCCGGGATCTCTGATACTAAGTGATAGCAGCCATCTTACCCCTCAGGAAAACCTCGTACTTGGGATACAGGGGAAAAGCAGGATCGGGGAATTCATCCAGCTGGAACTGGATTTTGCCCGCAGCGCCTTCACCCGGGATCGCCTCAGTCCGGAAGCTAGCCCCCATAATGGTTTATTCCAAAGGCTCGGAGGATTGTATACCCCGAGGCTGTCCTCTGGTTTTCACAATGCCTCCAAAATAAAAATAAATTTCACGCCAAAATCCGGAGCATTCCACTTAATCTACGAGCGTATTGACCCGGGCTACCGCACCTTGGGCACCTTGTTCTTTAACAACGATCAGGAAAGTATCAGTTTGGGTACAAAGTTGCCGCTCTTTAGCAAAAAAATTCATTTCTCGGCAAACGGCGGCTTACAGCGAAATGGTCTTCAAGGAGGCGTTGTCAATACTTTCAGGCGCTTTATCGGCTCAATAGACCTGACTGCAGCCTTATCTCCGAAACTACAGGTCAATGCAGGTTTGTCCAATTTCAACACGACGAGCCGATACCATCTGACCAGCATTCCCGTGTTGCAGGTTGATTCCATCATACTGGTGCAAACCAATCTGAACGCGCAGCTAAACGCTACTTATTTGGCCGGCCCCGAAAAAAATTCGGTATTCAGTGCCCTCTTCGCATTTCAGAATGCACATGTTATCGAAAATGAGGTCGTCCTGTCCAACGAGGGAAATGCCTTTTTTTCAGGGATGCTGTCGCATATCTGGCACTCAACAGAAAACAAGTGGTCAATCAGTTCGTCTGCTTTGATGCATTTAACCATAACGGAGGAGCGTGAACTTCTTATGGCAGGGCCTTCCATTGGGCTTAGTAAATCCCTGATACATGACAAACTCCGAATTGGTCTCAACGGCGCATATTCCATCATTCAATCGACGGGAAACCAGCAGGGCGGTCTGCTGGACTTGCGCTCAGAGTTCAATCTCAATCTTGGGAAAGGACAAACCTTGCTTACCCGTGCATCCTGGATAAAGTCTGATACTGTTGGGAGTTCAGGTTTTTCTGATTGGAATGCAGGGATTTCCTATCGCCTGGCTTTTAAATAATCAGCATTTCAAAAAACAGCAACCTGGATGAAACGAAGGCTCTTTTTTCGGTTAATTTGGATACATGCGGCCCTTTTGTTGCCCACTTTGGGCAACGCAAATAATTTTCACCTCCGGGATTTGGAAATTTCCCCAGGCACCAGGAATTGGGTCTTTAACCCGCCCGCTTCTCCGCTGGTATCCGGCGACGATATCAGGGAGATCGGCCGTCCGGCAGGCGCTGCGCTTGAAGCGGTTAATAAAGCCCGTGGCTTTATCGCCAGCTTAAAAGAAAGTGGCAATTATCTAAGAAACCTAACAGAGTCATTCAGCATTGATCAACTGCCCGTCGGTGTAAAAACACAAATTGGAAACATTGTCTATACAATGGCCATAAGCGCCATGCGACTGAAGCCCACCCATGCAGAAGTAGACCTCTACCTGGAAATTGATTTACCGGGAGAAGAAGAAGACCCCGTTTTTGGAGCTTTTGGAGTGGCATTTTCCAGAAAAGGCGGTTTTGCAGGCGATGTAAAACTTGCTCTGCTGGGAAGTTACCCCATTGACCTGCATTCCGGAAAATCCCGGATCGTTTTAAGTCCCGGCGCTTATGGTAATAACGAAACTTTTGCCATAGCAGGCTGCGAGGGATTTAAAGAATTAAATGTAGCCGGCTATCTTGTTTTTAGCCGGGATTGGTTAATTCCAGTTCAAGAAAACGAGTTGCAAAATGACATTGATACAGCCTCAGACCTCGGCGATGAGCGGGTAACTGCTGATTTTTCTTTTAATGCCCAGTCCTGGGATTTTGTAGTAAGCCTGCAAAATTTCAAGCCGTTCCGGGTTGCCGGAATTAGCGATGTTGTCTGGGAAGTAGGGGAGATTTCATTGGATTTCAGTGACTTTGCAAATCCAGGAAATTTAAGCTTTCCGGAAGGCTATCAAAGCCCTTTTTTATCCGGGAATACGGCGTCAAATTTATGGAGAGGGGTTTATATAGAGGAAGTCCGCGTCAAATTACCAGACCGGTTTTCAAAACCCAATACCCCGGCCATTACGGTAGATGCAGCCCGTATTATCATAGACAACCAGGGATTTACCGGAAGAATTGGCGTTTACAATATCCTCCCGCTCAGTGATGGAAATGCAGGTGGTTGGGCATTTTCAGTCGATACTTTTCGTCTGGACATTATGGCTATGCAAATTCGCGAAGGAAGTATGGCCGGCCTTATCCATGTCCCTTTATTGAGCAGAAACAATGGGGCTGCCAATAGCCCTCTGAGCACAGCTGATTGCATCGGATATCAAGGCATCATCGACCCTGGCGGGCATTATATTTTCACAGCCCTCCCTGGCTCAGATTACCACGCTCAAGTATGGAAAGCAGCGGTTACCATCGCTTCTAATTCAACCATAAGCCTGGAATACGAATCGGGCGTTTTGACTGCTGGCGCAGTACTGCATGGATCTGTTGGCATAGAAAGTGATTTTGAAGGAGCCATCAATATTCAGATAGCTGAGATTGCATTTAGCCATTTGGCTCTATCCTCACAGCAACCTTATTTTCAACCTGGAGTATGGGACTTTCCCGGCTCTATTGGGGCAAGTATGGGCGGCTTTTCATTGAATTTTAGCGAAATCAGCCTGCAGCAGGGAGTATCCGCCAGGGATGCCGATTTAAGGTTTATTGCAACCATTGAACTGGCAGGAGGCAATACAGCAATTTCTGCAAGCGGTGGTTTTCGAATTGAAGGACGGCTTGAGGATCAAAACAACCATTCCAAATGGCGCTTTCAAAAACTTAAAGTTGATCACATTCGGGTGAGTGCCAGTACAAGCGCGTGGGGTTTGGCAGGTGAACTGGGTTTTTACGAACAGCATCCGGTATTTGGCAATGGTTTCAGAGGAGGGGTTAAAGTCTGGTTTGCTGGTGCAAGTGCGCCTGAAGCCAGGGAGGATCCTGTAAATAAAGGCATCGCAGCGATCGGACAGTTTGGCAGCATGCACACTCAGGGAGAGGAATCATTCCGGTATTTCTTTGTTGATGTGATGGCCACTTTTGGGTCAGGCGTAGATATTGGCTCTCTTAAGCTTTTGGGCATTGGAGGTGGCGTTTACAACAGCATGTCTCCTCTCAACCAGATTAGTAATCTGGCAGCTCCCCCTTCAAATGTTGCCATGCTCGGCAGCAGCTTATCCGGCATTGTCTATCAGCCTGACATTACCCGGGGGTTCAGGATCAAAGCAAACCTGGTGGTCGCCAGCCCGGGAGCAGAAAACGGCTTTAGTGTCAATGGCACATTCGAAGTTGTTATGAACAGCAGCGGCGGACTGGACACGATACGAATCTTTGGCAATGTCACCATGTTTGGCCCGGTTAACTGGGACAATACGTATGAAGAAGACCAGACAGGAGTCAGCATTTTCATTGAAATGCTCTACGACAATGTTGGAGATGAAAGGGGGTTTACGGCGAGCGCGGATGTTTTCGTCAACATAGCACAGGGCAAAGTCAGGGGTGCATCACAACACCAGGGAGGTTTAGCCAACTACGCCGGGAGTATCGACCTCAAATTCACCAACATTGACTGGTATGTTAATGTTGGAATTCCTCAGGCCCCTATGGCCCTTAAAGCCATACTCGGGCCAGTGACTGCAAATTTATCCGCCTACCTGGATATCGGAAATGCCATACCTCCAATGCCGCCACTGCCCGATTACGTCTCAGCAATTTCAGGAGGGCAGACTAATTTCATGCGCAATGAGAGCCTTTTAGGCACCGGAGCCGGGTTCGCTTTTGGCGTCAGCGCACTCATTGCATCCGGGAAAAAATATGTCTTCCCGGCTTTTTACTACGAACTGGCTTTTGGTCTTGGATTCGATATCCTGCTTCAGGACTATGGAAATGTTCAGTGTGCCAATAACAATAGCGGACGCATTGGCATCAATGGATGGTATGCTTCGGGGCAAGCATGGGCATATCTGCAGGGAGGCCTGGGCATTCGGGTGAACCTGGCTTTTGTACAGGGAGAATTCGAAATCATGCAGGCTGCCCTTGCTGCAATATTACAGGCAAAAGGGCCAAACCCCTTTTGGGCAGGCGCCAGGATCCACGGCAGCTACCGCATTCTTGGCGGACTGGTGAAAGGAAGTTTTCGAATGAAAGTTGAACTGGGAGAGGAATGCATCATGATTGGGGAAGGAGAAGACCCCGTGGCAAACCTAAAGCTCATTATGCGAACGCTTCCAGATGATGGTCAGCGCCAAATACCGGTAACTGCCAGGCCCTCGGTATTGACAAACCTGCCCTTCGATGAAGTATTTGAAATGGATCAGGAGCAATACAAACTGATCGTTCTCCATGCTTCCATCCAAAGAAATGGTCAGCTGCTGGGATCAACCGTGGTTCGGGAAAGTGGCGACAATTATATGGAACTCATTCCACGGGAGTTCCTGCCAGCTAACAGTACGCTGGAATTCAAAGCTAAAGTCGCCCTGATGAAAAAAGGGGAATATTTCTTCAGCGATACGATAAAGATAGAAGAGAAAATCCTCGCTTTTACAACAGGTGAGAGTTTGGATAGCATTCCAGGCAGTAACATCGCCTTTAGCTACCCAATGGATGGTCAGCAAAATGTCTACCTGCAGGAATCTCCACAAGGTTATCTCCAACTTCGACAAGGCCAGGAGGACCTTTTAAACAACAACCTAAAAGTTCGATTTACCGCCTCAGGTGGTCCGACAACCCTAATTGATGCGAATTACCATGCCCAGGATAAAAGAATCACTTTTGAAATTCCACCCCTGCTTACCAACCGGGTGTATCGTATGGAAATCTGTACCCAAGCCTTAACACCGGGTGGAATCGGTCATGGAGGGGGTGGTCATGGAGGTTCTTTTGCAATAGGAAATGAATACCTCATCAGTAGTTTAAAAGTTGTCAATACCCGCTACTTCCGGACCAGTATATACCCCACTTTCAGTTCGAAAGTTAACGCTATACCATTGATCCATGTCTCCAGACAAGGGCATGGCATGGTCTCCCTTGAAGAACCGTTTAGTGCTGCAGAACTCATAGGTTCATCCAATCAGGAGGGACTCATCAATTTTGAAATAAACCTGGCAGGCAATGAATGGTATGAGTCCGGGAATTACGAGCAATTACTTTACGAGGCCTTCCCGATGGAAAGCCCCGTTTCCATGAGGAATAACTGGCGGGATGAGGCATGGGGCGCACCCCCTGTCAAAGCAATTCAATGGTATTCCGGCACGCCTGGGGTCAGCGTCAGCGCAGCCCACTTTTCAGGTGGCTGGCCTTCAGTAAGCGGTACTGCCGACAGCCTGCATTTGAGTGTACATAAAATCATCAACCAGGATTTCATTGGCTACAAAAACCAGTTAGACAGCTTATTGGAAAGCTGGGTAGCCCTTGAAATGCAGTACACCCATGAGTTTACCCCACAGCAGTTGATGGCGTATGACTACAACGGAGACGGTGTTTTCACAGCCTCTGATTTGCGAATTGGCATGCTCAATCATTGTAATGAATGGAATTGCAACCCCGGCAGCGGAATATTCCCATGCCCTCAATTCTCCGGTATCGTTCCATGCCCGCTGCCTTCGGTTTTTTCTATGCTCTATCAGGCCACAGGAAATCCCCTCGGTTCTGCCCGTGGTAAAACTTTTGAAGTATCCATGTCCTACACTTTGCCAGGAAAAGGTCAACCCAACAGCGTGGCCATTTTACGCGTAAAAATCAGTCAGTAATGAAGGTCAAAATAAATATCATAAAAACAATTACAGTCCTTCTTTTGCTGAAGGGACAGGGCTTGTTTGCGCAATCTTCCGGGGATACGGCATCGATATTTACGGCGGCAAGGGCTATGGAAGGTCAAATTGTACTGCGATGGGTTCCTGTCGATCAAAAAACCTGGGCCCTGGGTAATTTTCATGGGTACAGGGTATGGCGAACAACCTTATCCGAATCAGGAATTAACCTGGATGAACAAGCCCGCCTCGCCAGCCGTATTGAAATTGCGCATCACTTACTGCCACTACCGGAAAGTGCCTGGAAACCTCTGGCAGATACCAACCATCTGGCAATCATTGCAGCAGCCAGTTTGTACAGCCCGGATTTTGAGATTCCGGCTTTAACTTCCGATGATGGTAACGACGAAGATACCCAAACCAACAGGTTCTCTTTTGGCTTGTTTTCAGCCGATCAGTTCCTGGAAATTGCCTTGGGTATGGCACTGGGATTTATTGACTCGTTCGTAACCCCTGGTTGTGTTTATCAGTATGCCGTCACTTTGCTATCGCTGGACGGGGGAAGTATTACGACTTCAGAAATGATCATTTCAGCGGATGAGCGGGTGACATTGCGCCCACCTTCGATGCTGACAGCTCAATGGAATAACAAACGGGTGCGCCTCAAATGGGATCGTTCAGCTGTTGACACCCTTTATTCTTCCTATTACGTCGAACGTTCCTCTGATTTGGGTATGACCTACCATCGAATCAACCCATCGCCACTGATTTACATGACCCCTGAAGGGACCTATGATCCGTTCATGTACTATACAGACAGTCTGACAAATAACGAGACCGAATATTATTACCGGGTAAGAGGTAAAACGCCTTTTGGAGAGTTGGGCCCACCGTCAGAGCCTGTATCCGGAAAAGGGGTGCTGGAGTCGATTGCTACGCCTCCGGGGATTGTATTCATGGAAACATTGCCGGAGCAATCCGGATTGTGGATTCACTGGGTAGTTGATTCAACTGCCATAGGGCGAATTTCCGGGTTTAATGTCTACGAATCTCCTGAAAAAGGCCGTACCCGAAAAAAAGTTAACCCATTTTTACTCCCCGCTGAAACCTCACAGTTTATTATAGATCAACCCAGACATGGGAATTATTACCAGATTGGGCTTCTCGACGACACAGGCTATGAATTATTGTCTGCCGCAAAATTGGCCATACTACGCGATGATCAACCGCCATCTCCACCGACAGGATTGTTTGGTCGTATGGATAGCCTTGGGCATGGTTTACTCATTTGGCAACCGAACACAGAAGATGATCTTCAGGGATACCGGGTATATACTTCCAATCACGAAGACGGTTATTTTGCCGAACTAACTTACCTCGCAATCACTGACACTTTTTTCCACCATCAGTATAGCATGCACACCCTGCATGAGGCGGAATACTTTAAAATCAGAGCCATCGATTTGCGAGGAAATTACTCTGTATTTTCAAAGCCCGCAAAAATAAACCGGCCTGACCTTCAGCCTCCTACCCCACCTGTTTTTACCCATTATCGAACCGATGAAAAAGCTGTATTCCTGAGCTGGGCTAACAGCAGTAGTCGCGACTTATCGCATCATATCCTGGAAAGGAGACCTGTTAAAAATGGGGAATGGACCAAATTGGCACTATTCAGTAGCAATGGCCGGCAAGACTATACTTCATATGTCGATTCTACAGCGAAACCAGGTCAGCAATACCTCTATCGCCTGGTTGCAGAAGACAGGAATGGCTTAACCAGCTTGTCAACAACCATCCAGGCAGGCCGACCCAACAATGGATTACACGGAAAAATCCGGGATTTTTCAGCTGAAGTAAATCCAGATGAACACCAGGTGCGGTTTTCGTGGAAATTTGACCGCTTGTCAGATGTGGAACGCTTTGTACTATATCGATCTCTGTCCAGTGAGCCAATTAGCATACACAAAGCTCTGAAAAAAAATGACTTACAAATAAACATCCAAAACAGTACAGTCATTTACAAAAGCCCTGATTTAGAACAGGGGAAGCGCTTTCAGTACCGCTTACTCGCCATTCTGAAGGATGGAACCTACTCCCAGTTGACAGATCTGCTTTTTGTTGACCACTAAAATATCGGCAATGAGACAAGTTATATTCATCATATTAGGGTTGACCATTTCATTGGCCTCAAAAGGAGAAATAGTTCCTTGCGGGAGCTGTGATAATTTTACTTTTGCCGGTTTCGTCGGAGGTAATACAAACCCTTCTGTAACTTCTTTTTGTGATGTGATTAACCCGCTTCCGATTAACCAGACTACTCCTCCGTCAGGGGGTAGCGGCGGTAGTCCTGAATACCAATGGCAAATATCTTATGATGGTTCTTCCTGGATAGACCTCAATCTGGCTGATGGGCGCACCCAAAACCTATTACTTACCACGCCAGCTATGATCTCATTTTTAGCCTCAATAGGGTACGATGATACGCAAACTACCTATTTTCGAAGGGGGGTTCGTCGTCCGGAATGTCTTGATTATCTCTATTCAAATATCCGTGAATTCAGGGTTTATCAACAAGTTATTCAAGCTGGAGTTTTCCCCGGTGAGTATGTAATCTGTGCAGGGACTAACAACCAGTGCATAGAGACAGCCAGTTTTTCCAGTTACCAAAGCGTATTTTATCCAATCGCCCCGACCGGAGGAACGATGCCCTATGAATTCGTTTGGCAAATGTCGGCCAATCAATCTTCCTGGACGACTTTTTCAACAGAAGAGCTCCCGGAAATTTGCCCACCACAAGGTACTCGTACTTATTACAGGCGGGGTGTAAAACCTTTAAACGCTCCATGCGCCTTTGCCTTTTCAAATACCATCGAATTGTACCATGTCCGGCCTTTGAATATCTCCATGGAAATCCAGCATCCGGAGTGTGTAAACCAAACGGGCAGCATTACGCTGAATGACCTAAGCGGAAATGATCCGTTGGTATTGGGTCAGTTCACCTATTCTATTGACAATGGGCAAAACTGGCAAAACTCCAATATATTTGAGGGATTGCCTCCCGGAAATTACACGATCATTGTAAACGAATACAGCACTAAATGCTCAGGTTGCCATCTTTACATGCCGGAATGTACAATCTCCGGGACGATTACAGCCAATGCCATTCCCGTAATTCTCTCAGTCAACCATACGCCTGACCATGATTGTGAAGCAACAGACAGGACCATAGAAATTATAGCGAATGGTGGCGTACCTCCACTGCAATATTCCATCAATGGCAATGAATTTCAGGCCGCCCCTTTATTTACCGGATTAGAGAATGGCACTTATCAGATTTTTGTAAAAAACGGAAATGGCACGTGTGAGCAATTCGGAGGCTTCACAACACTGAACACCAATTTGAAAATCAATATCGAGACTATTGAAATGGTACATCCTGGTGATTGCGACCTGGCAGACGGTAGTATAACCATTTATGCGAATGGAGGATTAGCCCCACTTCAATATTCAATTAATGGGATTCAGTTTCAAACATCCTCAACTTTTTTAAATCTGCCTGCGGGGAACTACAGTCTTTATGTTCGAAATGCAGATGGCACCTGTACATCTTTCATCCAGAATACGGCTTTGAACAACCCACCCCAAAACTTCATTTCCAATGTATCTGTTACCCCTTTAACAGATTGTGGATCAAACAATGGCAGCATCACCATAACGGCGTCTCCCTCAATTCCCAATAAAGTATATACAGTAAACAGTGGAAACACATGGCAGTCTGATCCTTCCTTCAACAACCTTTCCGATGGCGTTTACATCATTGGCGTAAAAAATCAGTTTGGAGGACCGTGTGCGGTTTTTGATACTGTTGAAGTGAGTGCTCCGCCGCCGCCTGTTATTGGTGACGTCAGTCTGGTTGACCCCAGCGACTGCAATGCTCAGGACGGAATCATCAACATCAGCGCCAGCGCAGGAACAGGCACTTTCCAATACAGCATCAGCGGACAGGCAGGGCCATGGCAAAACAATCCCAACTTCTCAGATTTAGCACCCGGTTCTTATGAAATTTGGGTGCGTAATGCCAATAACACCTGCCCTGTGCAGTGGAACTCAGTCGTCGAACTAAGCGATCCGCCTTTGCCGGTTATCAGCAATGTGGCAACAAACAACCCCAGCGACTGCAATGCCCAGGACGGAACCATCTACATCAGCGCAGGCGCAGGAACAGGCACTTTCCAGTACAGCATCAGCGGACAGGCAGGGCCATGGCAAAACAATCCCAACTTCTCAGATTTAGCACCCGGTTCTTATGAAATTTGGGTGCGTAATGCCAATAACACCTGCCCCGTGCAGTGGAACTCAGTCGTCGAACTGAGCGATCCGCCTTTGCCGGTAATCAGCAATGTGGCAGCAAACAACCCCAGCGACTGCAATGCTCAGGACGGAAACATCAACATTAGCGCCAGCGCAGGAACAGGAACTTTTCAATACAGCATCAGCGGTCAGGCAGGGCCATGGCAAAACAATCCCAACTTTACAGATTTAGCACCCGGTTCTTATGAAATTTGGGTGCGCAATGCCAATAACACCTGCCCCGTGCAGTGGAACTCAGTCGTCGAACTGAGCGATCCGCCTTTGCCGGTAATCAGCAATGTGGCAGCAAACAACCCCAGCGACTGCAATGCTCAGGATGGAACCATCAACATCAGCGCCAGCGCAGGAACAGGCACTTTCCAATACAGCATCAGCGGACAGGCAGGGCCATGGCAAAACAATCCCAACTTCTCAGATTTAGCACCCGGTTCTTATGAAATTTGGGTGCGTAATGCCAATAACACCTGCCCCGTGCAGTGGAACTCAGTCGTCGAACTGAGCGATCCGCCTTTGCCGGTAATCAGCAATGTGGCAGCAAACAACCCCAGCGACTGCAATGCTCAGGATGGAACCATCAACATCAGCGCCAG
>CALEYL010000043.1 GCA_937926205.1 uncultured Saprospiraceae bacterium | reverse complement strand
GCGGTTCGATGCTCTGTTGAATATCCAATACTGAATATCGAACAAGGAACCGCAGCAGTATGCAGTTCTGATCCACTTCGACATTGGCATGAGGCATCCCAAAACATTCAGGATGCCTCATGCTTTCTTCAGGCCAATAAGCATTAACCGCTACACTATCTTACAATTGTCACCATGCGAACCGAAGTCCGCGTTTCGCCCACAATGCGGAACTGGTAAACGCCGGCAGCAAATGACGCTGTGTTAACGCTGGTTCTGGTTGTGCCGCTTTCCATGTTACGGGAAAGTACCAGTCGCCCGGCGGCGTCCCTCACTTCCAATACTATTTGTCCTGTAAGCGGCTGCAGCAACTCTATGTTTACCAAATCGTTGGCCGGGTTAGGATATACTTTTAAACCAGCCCCGGGGTCCTGATCGCGAGTATCAGTCAGCACCAGCTTAAGTTCCCGCTGGAATGCGCTGATGCAGTCGCCATTGGTAACGGTTAATACGATGATATAGGTGCCCTCCCCTGCGTAGGTATGGACCGGATTCTGCTCATTGGAAACAGGAGAGCCGTCGCCAAAATCCCAGGTCCAGGAATCCGTATTGCCGATTGTGTTATCGGTTAAACTTGCCGTAAATCCGTCCGTTTCCAAAGTAAATGCAGCAACAGGGCCGGGCGCCACGGTAAGCGAAATCTCCTCCGGTGTACTTCTGCAAACCAGTTCCTGTACTTCCCAATCATAGAAATAATAATAAAAATTAAGCTCACTGTCTGTTGCATTCGAGCTGTAGATGGAAAGCAGGCCGTCAACATCGTAGGGATAATCAGCGCCATTGTTGTTTCGATACAGGTTCTGACTGGTATTGGCAAGTCGATAATTTCCAGCCTGGGGTATTTCCATGTTCAGCATCACCCGGCTTGGCCCGGCAGGCACAAAAACAGTGACCGATTGCAATTCTTCACCAGCGCCATCCAAAAGGCGGATCGTACGGTTGCCGGCGCCTTGTGCATACACAAAGACAGATAAAATCTGCACGGGTACATAAGTCTCAAACAAAAGTTGGCCGTCAAACCCGGAATTGTGGTTGCCGCCACCGCCAAAAGTATTGTCCATCGGACCTGCGTGAAAAACAGGTTTATCCTCCATTTGCTGCACCGAATAAGTAACCGGAGCGGTAACAGCAGGTGTAGGAAAAGAGGTGCCCGTATAAACCACCGCGCCGCCAGTGCTCCAGCGTGCTGTGTTGCCTGACAGCACATCGGCCGTCAGGATCGTGGAGCCGCCTTCACAAACTACCGTGTTTCCGGAAAGGACCGGAGCAGGCAAGGTTGCATAAGAAACTTCCAGCGAAATGACATCCATTCCAATGGTATTCGCGACCGTTAAAGTGACGGTATACGTTCCCGGAACCGCATATTCGTGTGACGGGTTTTCTTCCTCACTGGTAGAGCCGTCGCCAAAATCCCAAAGCCAGGATTGAGGAATGTCAGTCGACAAGTCTGTGAAATGGAAACGGCCGTAACAATTTACCAGGGCATCCACGGCAAAAAATGCGCTTGGAGCGATGGTAGCAGTCAGGCAAATATTGGGTAAATCAAAATTTTCTGTTTCATCGCCGGCAACATTGGCACTTCCCTGATTGGCGTGAACGCCCATGCCACGTTTGGCAAAAGCTTCCCAAATCAGGCAGCGGTGTGCATTCTGGTACAACATTTCATCAGCCTTCAGAATGGCGTCGCGGGCATCGAGGTAACCAGGGCCGCACGGCTGCAGCTTCATGCCCTCAATAATCAACTTCATGGCCGTATTGTTCCCACCTGTACCGTTGTACCAATCAGGGTCAAAACCTTCCTCATCGATCAGTTTCCAGGTCATTTCCCAGGCCACCTGACTCCATATTTCACCAATGGCATGAGGGCCGGTACTATTTTCCAGACTACCGTAAGTTTGAGCATTGATGCTCATATCTGTCGAGTAAGGGAAGCGGCGAATGCCCTGGCCGCTCTGATCATCCAGAGCATAGGTACCAATGCCTCTGGAATCCGTTCCGGCGTCGCCAGGTTCGATGCTCAGTATAAGTGCCAGCCAATCACTCCAGCCCTCACCGCCCTGTTCTCCATTGAACAAACAATTGGAGTTGGACGGGCCACCGGTCAGGCGGTTTGAAAGGCCATGCCCGTATTCATGGGCAATAATGCCATTGTCGAGTGAGCCATCGCGATCCTGATTGACGGCGCCACCGCCGGAAGAAAGTGTGATTTCCACCATTTCTCCTGCACTGAGTTGTGCCTTAATCAGATCGCCATCGGCCTGTGAGATCATCACCGCCGGAATGTCAGCAGTTCCTGCTCCACCCATCACAATGGGGTCCCCCGGTGTATTGTTCACCACGACGACGGCTATGGCGCCGGCAGCTTGAGCGGCATTTACTTTAGTGATAAATGTACAGTTGCCGCGATCTATGACCACAATTTTACCTTCCAATTCGGCAGCATTCAGAATGGCTTCACAACCATCTGATTCAGGAGCAACATCATCGTTTATCAAAACCGCAGGCGCGGTGATTGGGACAGGCAGACCAGGACCAAATCCTGCTTCTACAGCCGTATAGTCGCCGGCAATATTTTCTGGTGTATGCACTGTCAACACAGCAGGCACACTCGCAGGCCACAAATACATTTGCATCCGGCCATTGTTGCCATCCTCAGGAGTTCCGAAATTGGCATTGTTGGTACCGCCGCCGTCCTGGCCTTCCGCCAGTACATAATCGTCTCCCATACCACCGTTGCCGTAGTTGTTTGCCTGAAAATTGCCTGCCCGTTCATCGAAGCCATGATGGTACAGGATGTCGTGGAGCATGTTGTTGACATAGAAAAGGTTGGTCAGGACTGCATCCTGATTCAGTGCAGGCTCCAAAGACTGATCCAGTGGAAAATCAAAATTCAATTCCGGGCCGCCATCCGGAGAATAACCGGGTACATCAGCATCGTCGCGGTCTTCATAAACGTATACATTGTTTCCACGGGTAATGGTATACTCAGCGCCATCAGCGCCGTTGTCATCGTGCCAACCGAAAGGAGAGGCGATCGTTGAGTTAGGATCGCTAAGCAAAGAGCGGTCACCAAATGTGGGCGCCTCAATTGGCAAAGCAAAAACGTTGTAATTGGCTGTGTTTAGCCTCAAGGCGCCGGCAATAGATTCGAATGATTCAGCCTTATGACCGGAAGTTCGGCAGGAGGCATTGTGCAAATGTCCTTTGCCAAAATCACAATAAGCCGTCCAGTTGTTTTTTTCCAGAAAGTCCCCATTCAGTGCGTCAATGCGGATGTTCCACCAATCCGGGCTGTTTACCGGTGCAATGTTAACATTCCAGCTCAGACGCAACATATTCCCGGCCACAAAGTAAACGAGTTCAACCGTGATGTTTTCCCTCGCAATGCCGCCATTGGTCCAGGTTTGGCGCAGCCGGTTTTCTTCTTTTGTCAAGAAGCGCGGGCTTTCTTTCAGTGTAAGCCCCAGATGGGCGGCGGCAGATTCGATGGCCTCTTCCGGCTTCAGCACAGGTTCGGCAGCATTTACCCTTGCTTCCGCATTGGCCTGAAACCGGTTTGCAAAATGTACCACTGCACCATTGCGGATGGCCATAGTACTCACCGCGTTAAAAATACGGATACCGGCAACCTGTTGATGCAGGTACGTGTAGGTAACTCCGGTTTCCTTATTGTCGTACTGGTCAGAAACAACCCAGTTGGCAACATCTGTATCTGTGAGTTGCCATTGAGATTTCTCTTTTTGCAGAAACGCTCGGATTTCGTCCTGAAACTGCTGTGCAGAAACGACCGAAACAGTGGTCATCAGGCACAGCATCAAGACCATTTTCATGTGTAAAATTGATTTAAGCATAAGATAGATTACTGGTTTAACAATTGCGTACTCGTCTACCTGTCAAAAGGCAGGCTAAGCTACTGCGTTTTTATATTCAGTGGTAAATTTTTAAGGAGGAAGGTCGGGAAGGTGACGGGAAGTTGATCGTAAAAACACCCGAAAAAACAAGAAAAAAAACTTGCTGATGGCCGTAAGCACACCTGCTAATCAGAAATGTTGTTAATAAAACCTGCTCGCGAAAACGCACAGGTTTGTCCCCAACATATCCCGAATATTTGTAATCACCAATCAGGGAAAGTAAATTAGCGCCATTATTTCTTTGCTAATTACGGATAACCATGATCAAAGAGCGAGCCTCCTACCTCAATTTCTTATTCCCGTATCTGGCCAAAGAGAGTCCGATGCTCAGTAGAAAGGAAAAGCTTTATTTTGTTCTTCTGGTTGGGTTATTCATGTTTCTCTTCCTTTTGTTTTTTCAGCCTTTCGGCGTAAACAACTACGATCCCGGCGAGCGCATTAACAGCAAATTATTACTGGGCTTGTCTTTTGTTTGTCTGCTGACCACCCTACTGCTTGCGTTTAATGAATTCATCGTCTTCCCGCTTATTTTCAGGCAACCAAGCAGAGGACAGATGTTGTTTTGGATCATTTGGTCCATGATATTTTTGGGGAGTGGTATTTTTCTGCTATACAATTACATGGGCGAATGGCATGACTTTTACCTGTCAAGTTATTTCGAATTTCTGGGCAATATCAGCATTCTGAGCCTGATCCCGGTGGCGAGCCTCCTGCTATATGTTAAGGTCCGTGAATTGAACAGGTCTCTCGATTCAGTGCATGCTTATACGCCACAGCCGCTTGACGCTGATTCGCTGCTCATTCTGACAGCTGAAAATCAAAAAGACCGGTTTACACTGCCGCTGAAACTGCTCCTCTATATCGCATCGGACGGCAATTACATCATGATACACCACCTCCAGGACAACCGCCCTGTAAAGACGTTGTTCCGAAAGAGCTTAAAAAGCACACAGGAAGAAGCAATGCATCCTACATTGCTGAGATGCCATCGTTCCTACGTAATTAACCTGTTACACCTGCAGCAAATTCATGGCAACAGGAACAATCTGAAGGTTTACATCAACCATGTCGCCTCCCCCATACCGGTATCCCGGCAATATATGGATGCCGTTTTCAATCTGATTGCACCTTAGTCTTTTCCGTTTATCCCAAATAGCCCGATTTCATCCCAAGCTTGTATTTCTGAGGCGCCTGTTTGCAATTCTGACCGTCCTTTGGGGAAACAAAATTTATCAACAATGGAATCATTTATTGCTTACAGAAAACCGAGCAGGCTGACTACGCTGCTCACGTTTGTTATTTCACTTACTTTCATGGTGACGTGGTTGCCGTTACTGCGATCTATTCTTGACGGCAGCACTTACCAATGGGGTATGACCTGGTTTGGCCTGCAGTTCAGCGGCGCCGGTATTAACCGGGACATTGTTTTTCTGCTGGTTCAACTGCTGTTTTATGCCGCCCTGATGGTTTCTATGTACCGTGTCCGGAACAGAAGTATTTATCATGGTTTGCTTGTGGTTTGGTTCATCCATGTTTTTGGTAACCTTTTGTCTGAAATCATCATCAATGGCGACACCTTGTTTCAGGGTGACACCCTTAATGTCAGCATTTCACTCACCTCGATCATTATTCCTTTATCGATTTTGGCGTTTGCCTTAATTTTGCTGGAAATCAGAGCAGACCGAAAAGCCGAACCAGTTCAGATACCCTGGACTTCTAAAAACAGCACCCTGGCCTGGATCATATTCGGCATGTTGCCCATTCAGGCCTTGTTACTGGCAACAGGCGAGCCGCACGGCCTGACTGATGAAATCGGTGTCATTCTTACGATTTTGCAGTGTTTTCTCATCCCGCTGATATTGCGCCCCTACCCCGCTTCAGCACTGGCTCCTGACTATCAGACTTAATATTCGCCATCTATATTTGAGCAAAAATCTTAATGGTTGCTTGTTTTATTCCGGCAACACAGGTATTTTACTGGCTTTATCGCAATTTCCGCCGATTGTCGTCAATCCGGAAGTTGCGATAAGCATTTAAGGGCCGTTCAGAGGCCTGCTACCGTAAAACACCCTGCAACGACATGACGCTATTGATTATCTTTTTTGCAATCGTTTTCCAGGTATTTCTGACGGCCAAAAAAGTCAGTCCCTTTTTATCTCTGATCCTCGTCGCCATCCTGAGCGGTATGATGCTTGGCATGGAACCTGCCGCGATTATCCAATCCATGGAAAAAGGGGTGGGCAGCACCCTCGGCAGCCTTGCCCTGATCATTTGTCTCGGCGCCATACTTGGGAAAATACTGGAAGAAAGCGGGGCTGCAGAAAGGATTACGTCTACCCTCATCAGCAAATTTGGAGAAAATAACATCCAATGGGCCATCATGCTTACCGGATTTTTAGTGGGCATCCCTTTGTACTACAATGCAGGTTTTGTCATTTTAGTCCCACTTGTGTTTTCATTAGCCAGAAAAACCGGGGTCTCGCTGCTTTACATCGCCATTCCGATGGCTGCGGCTTTGTCGACCACACATTGTTTTCTGCCTCCACATCCGGGTCCGGTATTTTTGGTCAACGCTTTTAAAGCCGACCTCGGCAAAACCCTGGTTTACGGTATGATCATCACCATACCGGTCGTGGTTCTCGCCGGCCCGATTTTGGGTGGATTTTTTAAAAACATCAAAACGATTTTGCCGGAACAAAGTCCGCAAAGCAAAGAGAGAGCCGTCGATTCCCTGCCTGCTGCATTACCCAGTTTCTTAATTGCCCTGCTGCCGGTTATACTCATCACGGTTTCGGTCGTTGCAAACAGTTTTTTACCCGACAATTGGTTTAAAAAAGCCCTGTTGTTTCTGGGAGATGCCAACATCGCCCTGCTCGTGTCGGTCATGCTGGCCATTTATTTTTTTGGTGTAAAAAAAGGAGAAAGCATGGACACCACCATGAAATGGTTGCACGATGCCATTTCCGGAATATCCGTCATCCTGCTGATCATCACTGCTGGTGGTGTGTTCAAACAAGTACTCACAGACAGCGGTACAGCGGATTACATTTCTTCTTTCAGCAGCCAATGGCAAATGCCGCCGCTGCTTTTTGCCTGGATCATTACGGCTTTGCTGCGGGTAACCATCGGATCCGCTACGGTTGCAGGCATTACCGCTGCGGGAGTTGTCAGTCCCATTGTTCTTGCCGGCCAGGTTTCACCGGAACTTATGGTTCTCGCTGTTGGCACCGGCAGTGTTTTTGGGTCGCACATCAATGACACCGGTTTCTGGATGTTTAAAGAGTTTTTCAACCTGACACTCCGGCAAACCTTTCAGTCCTGGACCTTGATGGAAACACTGATTTCTATACTGGGGCTGATCGGGGTATTGATTTTAGATGTGTTTATTTAATAATCAAATGATATGAGTCACAAATTACGTAGTGCAGATTGGTTTGGTAAATCTGACAAAATGGGATTTGTCCATCGGTCCTGGTTGAGGAATCAGGGCTATCCGGACGATTATTTCCAGGGCAAGCCGGTTATCGGGATTTGCAATACCTGGAGTGAGCTTACACCCTGTAACGGACACCTGCGGGATTTTGCCGAAAAAGTAAAACGGGGCGTCGCAGAAGCCGGTGGGTTTCCACTGGAGTTTCCGGTGACCTCGCTTGGCGAAACCATCATGCGTCCCACCACCATGCTGTACCGTAACCTCGCTTCCATGGACGTAGAGGAAAGCATCCGCGCCAATCCGATTGACGGGGTTGTTTTGCTGACCGGTTGCGACAAAACAACGCCTTCTACCCTTATGGGCGCCTGCAGTGTGGGTTTGCCTACGATCGTGGTGCCGGGTGGTCCCATGCTCAATGGCCGGTTTAAAGGCGAATGCATCGGGAGTGGTTCATTCAACTGGATGGTCAAAGAAAAAACGCTTGTAGAAAAATACACCGCAGCGGACATCCATGAAGCGGAAGTCGGTTCTGCGCGAAGCCAGGGGCATTGCATGAGTATGGGAACCGCCTCTACCATGGCTTGCATGGTGGAAGCACTGGGCATGACCCTGCCCGGCGCAGCCGCCATTCCGGCAGTGGATTCGAGAAAAAAAGTAATGGCGCAACTCAGTGGCCGACGCATCGTCGAAATGGTTCGGGAAGATTTAACGATTTCAAAAATCATCACCCGGCAATCAATGGAAAACGCCATCATCGTCAATGCAGCGGTGGGCGGATCTACCAATTTTGTCATGCACATGCTGGCCATCGCAGGCAGGCTTGGCATCGAACTGGATCTGGAAGATTTTGACAAAATCGGCAGCAAAATTCCGCTGCTTGTCAACCTGAAGCCTTCCGGCAAATACCTGATGGAAGACTTTTATTACGCCGGCGGCCTTCCCGTTGTCATCAATGAATTAAAAAACCTCCTGCACAATGAAGCAATCACCGTCAATGGCCAATCCATCGGCGCCAATAATGAAAATCCGGTTTGCTACAGCCGGGAAGTGATCGCCAGCATTGAAGAGCCACTTCAACAAGATGCCGGTATCGCCGTACTCAAAGGAAACCTCTGCGAAAACGGCGCCATCATCAAACCTTCTGCGGTTACGCCCTCCCTGGCCAAACACCGGGGTAAAGCAGTGGTTTTTTCGAGTATGGAAGATTACCACGCCCGCATTGACGATCCAGACCTTGATATCGATGAAAACAGCGTTATCGTACTTCAGGGCGTCGGCCCTGTGGGTTACCCCGGGATGCCGGAGGTCGGCAATGTCGATTTGCCGGAAAAACTGCTCCACAAAGGGGTCAGAGATCTGGTCAGAATATCAGACGGCCGAATGAGCGGCACTGCTGCCGGCACCGTTGTGCTCCACGTATCTCCGGAATCTGCTGTTGGGGGAACCCTGGCACTGGTTCAGGATGGCGATCTGATCGAACTGGACATCGAGCAACGCAAACTGAACCTGGAAGTTTCGGAAGAAGAACTGGACAGGCGCAGGGCGGCATGGCAACGTCCACAACCCGTTGCAGAAAGGGGGTATGTAAAATTTTACATCGATCATGTCCAGCAGGCGCATTTGGGTTCAGATTTGGACATCCTGCGGGGCAGTTCCGGATCGGAGGTAACCCGGGATTTGCATTAAGCCGTCATCACACAGCAATATATTAAACACAATATTTAAGATATGCCAAGAGCACTCCTATTCTTCACTTTTTTCCTTTTGTGGACCGCTTCGTGCAAACAAAAAGGAGCGCCGTCACAAGATGGAAATACAACGACTGCGTACATGACCATCGGATCCATCGAACGATACGACGAGGCGCTAAACGACATCCTCGACGCGGATGCCAAAGCGGAAATCATTGCCGAAGGTTTTGACTGGAGCGAGGGTCCGCTTTGGGTAGATCAACTGCAAACGCTCCTTTTTTCGGATGTTCCTCAAAACACGGTTTACCAATGGACCTCGGCTAAAGGACACGAAGTTTATTTGAAACCATCAGGGTATACAGATGCCTTGAAGCGATCCGGGGAAATGGGCAGCAACGGATTGACGCTGGATCCTGCTGGAAATCTGGTATTGTGTCAACACGGAAACCGGCAAGTCGCTAAAATGGCAGCACCCCTTACGGCGCCGGAAGCCAGGTTTGAATCTTTGGCAAACCAATATCAGGGCAAGCGTTTCAACAGCCCGAATGACCTTGTTTTTGCAGCCAATGGGGACCTCTATTTCACCGACCCACCTTATGGGTTAGAAAAACAAATGGAGGATCCTGCAAAAGAAACACCCTGGCAGGGCGTGTATAAAGTAAAAACTTCCGGAGAAATAATTTTATTGACCGATTCCCTGACGCGGCCCAATGGCATTGCTTTATTCCCCGGCGAACGACGCCTGATTGTCGCCAACAGCGATCCCGACAAACCCAATTGGTACGTGTATGACCTCGACGGCGACAAAGCCATCAACGGCCGGATTTTTTTCAGCGCTGCCGGATATGACAAAACCTGGCAAGGGCTGCCGGATGGATTAAAAATTGACAAAAACGGTAACGTTTACGCATCCGGTCCCGGAGGCATCTACTTCTTTAACCAGGATGGAAAAAAATTAGGAATGCTTCGATTGCCCGGCCCTGCCAGCAATTGCAGTCTGACGCCGGATGGCAAAACGCTTTACATTACCAATGATGGCTATGTGCTAAGGTTAATCATGAAAAAATAATCTGACAATGAAATTATACCACCTGAAACAAGGCATTGGAATTGAAGACAATGGCCAATATTATTTACTGCAGCAGGAAGACTGGAATGCTCTGATCAACAGGGACGATGCACTGGCCTATGTCTCAGAAAAAATCAAAACAGCCAGGGCGATACCGGCCATTGCAGGCGCTGATATTTTGTCGCCCATGGGTCCAAATCAGGAATTGTGGGCTTGTGGCGTCACTTATCTCCGTAGCAGGGAAGGCCGGCAGGAAGAAAGCAAAGCCAGCGGCGGGAGTGAATTTTACGCGCATGTTTATGAAGCAGCGCGTCCTGAAACCTTTTTCAAATCTACCTCTCATCGCACGGTCGGTCATACGGGTTTTGTACGGATCAGAAAAGATTCTACCTGGGATGTGCCGGAACCAGAGCTTACCCTGGTGGTCACCTCAAGCGGCAAAATCATCGGCTACACCATAGGCAATGACATGAGCAGCCGAAGCATAGAAGGAGAAAATCCCTTGTATTTGCCACAGGCAAAAGTGTACGACGGCTGCGCCGCACTGGGGCCCTGCATCTACTTAAGCGAAGCAGGCATGCCGGATGATACGGAGATCCGTTTGCAAATCCGAAGAGCAGGAGCTGCTGTATTTCAGGGTTCTATCGGGCTGCGCCAAATGAAAAGGACGCCCGAAGAGCTGGTTCATTACGTGTATAAAGAATGTTCGTTTCCGCACGGCTGTTTCATCATGACCGGAACCGGAATTGTACCCGATTCCGATTTCACGCTGAAAAGCGGGGATGAAATCGAAATCACAATCGACCATATTGGTACGCTGGTGAATACGGTAAGTTAACATAACAAGACGGCTTTCAAACAATTATCCACCTTCCGGTCAAAAACCCGGTACGCTTCTGCCCCCTCGGCAAGGGCGTACCGGTGCGTTATGACAGAAGCAATATCCAAGCGTTGTGCCGTGCCTTCCCGGATCAGTTTTTCCGCATAAAAACGTGCCGGGCAACGGCCAATGCGGTAGCTGAGGTTTTTGTTGTAGGCTTCCACCGGCGAAAACGGAAAGTGCTCCGAGGTATGCACCCCAACAGAAGTAACCGTACCACCGGGCCGCACAAGATCAACCGCCAAACGCAAAGCGCCCGGGCTGCCTACAGCTTCGAGTGTCGCATCTACCCCCCTTCCTGCTGTGGCATCGCGCAGGATTTGCAGAAAACCCGGTTCCGCCACATTGACCGGTATGGCGCCATAAGATGTTGCTTTCGCCAATCGCTCCGGGACGCTGTCCAGTGCAAAAACGCGGGCAGCGCCAAGGTCGATCGCCGCCAGAACAGCCATGAGCCCCACAGGTCCGCAGCCGACTACGGCACAGGTCATGGCGGCTTCCCGGCTGATTCCGGCCATATCGGCACAAAAATAGCCCGTTGAGAAAATATCCCCCAGCAACAAGCCCTGCTCCGGAGAAAGATCAGCGGTTAAATGAATAAGGGTCGTATCCGCCATCGGCACCCGGACATATTCGGCCTGGCCCCCGTGCAAACCCTGCCCCTGTTCCCGCCAGCCGTATAATTTTCCGCTTTCACAACGCGCCGTCAATCCGATTTTACAGTAATAACAAACGCCGCAGGAAGTGGTAAACGGGCTAAAAACCCGATCTCCGGTGCGAAAGCGGCGCACGCCGGCTCCCGTCTCTACCACTTCGCCGACAAATTCATGCCCCATGACCGTCCCGCAATCACATCCCGTTTCACGGCCGTGAAAAACGTGGAGGTCAGAGCCGCAAACACCTGCCAGCGATACGCGAACGACCACGTCTCCTGTCTCCAAAATCTCCGGGTCCGGGAGCCGGGAAAATTGGACGGTTTCGAGTCCTTCAAAGGTGATGCCTTTCATGGGTGGTGCTGTATTAAGTGTGCGGAATTTAAATGGCGAAGTTAAGATAAGTTGGGAAAAGGAAAGTCCGGTAACATATCTCTATCTGGGGTGAACCAGAAACCGGGAGTGTTCCAATCTCCAGTCTTTTTATTAGCCCAAGAGACTCTCCCTTCATCTTCAATTTTTATATTTTTGATCCAAAGTTTCCTCACCTTTTTTCCAAAAAGGCGCGTACAAAATCATGAAACCAAGCCACCATCCTTCCCACTACGACGTCATCGTCATCGGCGTTGGCTCCATGGGCGCAGCAGCCTGCTACTACTTAGCCCGGCAAGGCGCCCGCGTGTTGGGCCTGGAGCAATTCGACATCCCCCACGAATTGGGTTCGCATGCCGGACAAAGCCGCATCATCCGCAAGGCCTATTTCGAGCACCCCGATTATGTCCCCCTGCTGCAACGCGCCTACCAAAATTGGCAGAAAATAGAAGCCATTAGCAGCCAACAGCTCTATCACCCAAGTGGTTTGTTATACCTTGGGCAGCCCGACAGCGGACTTATGACCAGCGTCCTTGCAACCGCCGGGCTATACGACATTGAGGTGGCTGAATTGTCGCACCTTCAGGCAAAGATCCGCTATCCAAAGATTAGGATACCAGAAGGTTACACGGCATTACTGGAACCCGACGCTGGTTTCATCTCCCCGGAAAAAGCCATTATTTGTTACACAGAGCAAGCACGCCAACTCGGCGCCCAAATCCAAAGCAATGAAAAAACCGTGAGTTGGCACCTAACCAACACCGGTATCTCCGTGCAAACCGAACACAGGCATTATACTGCCGACAAAGTCGTCATTACGGCCGGCGCCTGGGCTGGAAAACTCCTGCCCGATCTGGCGCCCCGACTTAGTGTTACCCGCCAGGTAATCGCCTGGGTAAACCCCAAAAAGCAGGCGCCTTTTGCGCTCGGCCAGTTTCCCTGCTGGGTCATAGCCCTGCCCGACCAGCCCGGTATCTATTATGGTTTTCCGATGTTGCCGGCCGACAGCTTCAGCGGACCGACCGGACTGAAAATCGCATACCACCATCCCGGTCTGGTTTCTGATCCGGATGCCGTGGATCGAGAGGTCGATCCGGCCGAAACGGAGCAATTGATCCGGGTGCTGGACCAATTCATGCCCCATACCTTTAACGGCATTGAGGCTGTAAAAACCTGCCTCTACACCTCCACGCCCGATGAACATTTCATCATAGACCTCCTGCCCGGCACGGACAAAAAAGTTGTCGTCGCCGCAGGATTCAGCGGGCATGGTTTTAAGTTTGTATCCGTCATGGGAGAAATCCTGGCCGATCTGGCGCTGAAAGGAAAAACGGAGCTGCCGGTTGGCTTTTTGGGGCTTGGGCGGTTTCTGTAGCGGCGAATTTATTCGCCAGGTCCTCAGCCCTTTCCCAGTTATTTTTACCACTAACGGGAACTTATCCCATCCGGTTCGCCTTTGTCACTAGCCTGTCCGGATAGAAAATGACCAAAGCAAACCAATCCAACATGATTGAACGATTAGACAGAACATCCATCTTTAAGCTCAATAAGACCTTCGCAGCCTTCATTCTAGAAGAGCAGGATGCTATTTACAATCCATCCCACGACTACAACAAATACGAGCCGGAAGAAATGATCGTTCACGGCGCAGAAGCACCGACCTTGATCACCCAGGCCATGTGCGACCAATGGAATAAAGACCGCTACGAGGATTTTCTGAAAAAGAAAGACCACTTTGAAACAGCTCCCATTAAAGACAAACATACCGGATCCGCTGTTTACCATTTGCCCCGGGCAGCGACTGCAACTTCCTATTTTGAGAATCTGGCCAACGCGGTATCCGAACTCGCCGACAGACTTCAATGGAAATCCGTCCTTTTTTTACTGAATTATTCCATTCCCTGGCTCCATCAGGACAACGATTACGAACCCGTAAAAAAAGCGCTTGACCACCTGAAGCGCCTCGGCGTCGACGAAAATTTCACCGGCGGATTTAAAGCCAGTGGCCCTGAGCTAAAAGAATTCGTCAAAAACCTGTCCTGGATCATCCGATGCAATGCCTCCCTGCCCACCTGCTGCTTTTCAGGTATAGACACTGACTTCAGCGCCAGTATTTGCCAATACGGCAATCTTCATTTTCATTTCTATTCCGAATCCTGCCAACGGCAAATCAACGAGGCCACAAAAGACCTTGGAATGATGGAAGTGGAGGACGGAAATTGTACACCGTATTTTTCAGAGGATTAAATCGAGGAACTGCCAGGCAGTTTTTTCCCGGGTAACTGCAAGGCGGGTCGGTTACTCCGCTTTCCATCCTCCGCAGACGTGTCACGCCCGGCAGGTATAAAATACGCTACTCCTTTCAGTTACATTTTGTACCCTTGCAGGTGCAGCGCACCCAAATATTTGTAACCCTGCTCATATGGAAGATAGATTTAGAGCCTGTCCCGCAAAGCGGGGTGCAGCGCACCGAAACAACAAGCTGCGCTACACACCAATATTCCGATACGCTACAACCACGTATCGAAATTCAGGGTGATCTACGTTTGGCCAATAAAAAACGCAGAACATTCGCTACCTTTCGATGCAAACAACACCCATTATGAAAGCGCTAATGTTAAACGATGGCCATAAAATCCCCATGGTGGGTTTTGGCACCTACAAAGCTACGGACCAGGAAGGGATCGAAGCCGTTCAGCAGGCTTTGGCCAAAGGCTACCGTTTGATGGATACGGCTGCGAAATATGAAAACGAAGAAGCCGTCGGGACAGGAATAAAAGCCAGTGGAATTCCCAGATCGGAAATTATGGTAACCACAAAAATCTGGCGCGAAGATTTGGGATACGAACAAACCAAAACAGCTTTTAATACATCGCTTGGTAAACTGGGTTTAGACTACATCGATTTGTACCTGATCCATTGGCCGGCGAACGCCCGGAACTACAACAACTGGCAAAAAGCCAATGCCGATACCTGGCGTGCGATGGAAGAATTACAGGCCGAAGGAAAAATAGTATCCATCGGTGTCAGCAACTTTTGGCAGCAACACCTCGAAGCGCTTTTCCAGACGGCGAAAGTCATTCCTGCCGTCAATCAAATCGAATTTCACCCCGGCTACTGGCAACCCGAGCTCTCCGAATTCTGCAAAAAGCACAGCATTGCCGTTGAGTCCTGGTCGCCTTTGGCAAGAGGCCGCATTTTGGGAAATGAAGTTTTACAAAGTATCGCCCAAAATCACCAAAAATCCGTTTCCCAGATTTGCCTCCGCTGGGTCATTCAGCACGATGTGGTTGTCATCCCAAAATCAACCAGCCCTGAAAGGATGGAAGAAAACATCCAATTGTTCGATTTTGAATTATCGGAGACAGAAATGCAGCAAATCAACGCGCTTCCGCTCATGGGGTTTAGTGGGGAGTTGCCGGATATTTGGCCGAAAAGGGTGTAGGAAGGGGCGAAATGTAAGGAGCAAACGTACAAGACCTTGCCCACTTCCGCGACAAGACTCCGAATGACAAGCTGCCCAGTGTGTTGCAGAAAAGGATAAAAGTGGAAAGAGAAAAGCAAGCCCCATCATCGGGGCGAAATGTCAATAGCAAACGTGAACCAAAAAGACAACCAGCTCCGTAGGAGCGAAACCAACATAAAATGGCAAACACCTATACCCAATTGTACGCCCATGTCGTCTTCGCAGTCAAAGGCAGGGCCAATCTCATTTCCAAAACATGGAAAGAAGAATTGTACAAATACATCACGGGCATCATTACCAACAAAAACCAAAAACTGATGATCATCAATGGGATGCCCGACCATGTGCATATTTTAATAGGGCTTAAACCTGACTGCAATTTGTCCGATTTGGTACGGGACATTAAAGCCAATTCTTCCAAATGGATTAACGAGAACAAATACGTTATCGGGAAATTTGAATGGCAGACGGGGTTTGGGGCGTTTTCAGCGAGTCAATCGCAAATACAAAAAGTAGTGCAATACATTCTCAAACAAGAGGAACACCATCGAAAGAAAACATTCCGAGAGGAATACATTGATTTTTTGAATGCCTATGGGGTTGAATTTAATCAGGAATATATTTTTGAAGAGGTTGGATTTCCTCCGCCTGACCATTGACGTGCCGCCCTAATGGTATATTGGGTAAACAGGTGAACGTTTTATTATTGATATGTCGCCCCGATGGGGCTGCTACGAAAAATGGGGTCATGTGTCTATTAGCTATTGATATCCCGCCCCGCTGGGGCTAATAAGCTCCCTAGGCGCGACATAACAATAATAAAGGTTGACAATAGACCATCTACCCATTTTATCCCCGGAACTCTTTATCTTTGCCCCACTTTAAAAAAAGGGGAACCATCCGGTGCCGGTGGTTCTTTACAAAAGAAAAAGGAACCGCACTATATGGAACAACCGACCTTGTCCACGCGCTACAGCCCGAACGAAACGGAAGCCCGTTGGTATGCCCACTGGATGGCCTGCAATTATTTTCATTCTGAGCCCGACAGCCGGGAGCCATTTACCATTGTCATCCCGCCGCCGAACGTGACGGGGGTGCTGCACATGGGCCACATGCTGAACAACACCATCCAGGACATCCTCATCCGCAAAGCGCGGCTGGAAGGCAAAAATGCCTGCTGGGTGCCCGGCACCGACCACGCTTCCATTGCGACGGAGGCCAAAGTGGTGCAGTTGCTGCGCAAGCAGGGCGTGCGGAAAACAGACATTGGCAGGGAGGCATTTTTGAGCCACGCCTGGGACTGGAAAGAAAAATACGGCGGCATCATTCTGGAGCAGCTTCAGAAACTGGGGGCTTCCTGCGACTGGGAACGCACGCGTTTCACCATGGAGGAGCCGCTGAGTCGCGCCGTGAACCATATTTTTGTGGACCTGCACCGCAAAGGCCGCATCTACCGCGCCCTGCGCATGACCAACTGGGATCCCGAGGCCCTGACGGCCCTGTCGAACGAGGAGGTGATCTACAAAGAAGAACCGGCACAACTGTTCCACCTGCGCTATTTTGTGGAAGGCTCCACCGAAGAAGCCATCGTGATTGCCACCCAGCGACCGGAAACGATCATGGCCGACAGTGCGGTGGCGGTTCACCCGGACGACGAGCGTTACCGCCACCTGTTGGGCAAAAAGGTACTCATTCCGCTGATCAACAAGGCCATCCCGGTTATTGCCGACACCTATGTCGACATGGCTTTCGGAACCGGCGCGCTTAAAGTGACGCCCGCCCACGATCAAAACGACTACGACATCGGCCTGCGCCACAAACTGGAAGTGCTGGACATCCTGAACGAAGACGGCACGCTGAACGCGGATGCGCAGATTCTGGTCGGTGAAGACCGCTTTGTGGCGCGTAAAAAAATCAAAAAACTGCTGGAAGAAGGTGGTTATCTGGTTAAACTGGAAGACTACATCACCAAAATAGGCCGCTCGGAACGCACCAATTCGGTGGTGGAACCGCGCCTGACGCTTCAGTGGTTTCTGAGCATGAAGGAATTTGCCCGCACCGCGCTCGAAGCGGTTCGCAGCGGCGATGTGCGCTTTTTCCCGGAGAACATGTGGAACATGTACAACAGCTGGCTGAACGAAGACAATGTGCGCGACTGGTGCATTTCCAGGCAGTTGTGGTGGGGACAGCGCATTCCGGCCTGGTACTACGGTGAAGATATTTTTGTGGCGGAAACGGCAGAAGAAGCGCTCGAAATGGCGCGCCAAAAAACCGGCCACGCCGCACTGAAACCCGAAGATTTGAAGCAGGACGAAGACGTGGTCGACACCTGGTTTTCCTCCTGGCTGTGGCCGATGTCGGTTTTCGACGGCTTCGACAAGCAGGATGAACTGCGCTACTACTACCCAACCAATACGCTGGTAACAGGCTGGGACATCATGTTTTTCTGGGTAGCGCGCATGATCATGGCGGGCTACGAGTGGGCGCCCGGGTTGCTTGGCGAAGCCACCGTACAGGAAAAAGGCGCTCAGCCATTCCGGGATGTGTATTTCACGGGTATGGTGCGCGACAACAAGCGCCGGAAAATGAGCAAATCGCTGGGCAATTCACCCGATGCCCTGCAATTGATAGACAATTACGGCGCTGATGGCGTGCGTTTTGGCCTGCTCAGTTGTGCTGCTGCGGGCAACGACATCATTTTTGATGCGCCGATCGATCCAAAAACCGGTGAAGTCATCAATGAAAGCAAGCTTTGCGAACAGGGGCGCAACTTTTGCAACAAACTCTGGAACGCCCTGCGCCTGATCAAAGGCTGGGATACAGCCGATACGCCAACGCCCGCCGGAAACGAACTGGCCACGCAATGGATGGAGCACAAACTGAATCAGACCGTCGAAAAAATGGATGCGCTGATCACGGAATACCGCTTGTCGGATGCCCTGATTTTGCTGTACAAATTCATTTGGGATGATTTTTGTTCGTGGTACCTGGAAATGATCAAACCGGCATACGGCACGCCCGTTATTGACGCGGCGACCATGGAAAAAACCATCAATTTGATGGAACAGCTGATGACGCTCCTCCACCCTTACATGCCTTTCGTGACGGAAGAAATCTGGCACCAATTGCGCGACCGGCTCGAAGGCGAAGACTGCATCGTCAGCTCCTGGCCAAAAGCGGAAGCTTTCGACCCGGAATTCATTGACCGGGTAGAGCGCGCCAAAACGATTGTGACCGGCATCCGCGAAGTAAGGAGCAGCAAAGGCATCAAAATGCAGGAATTGCTGACCGTTTTTGCGCAGGAAACACCTGCAACAACCGCCTTGTTAGAAGCGCCGGGCATTCGCGAGATGGCGGTCAAAATGGCTAATCTGGAAAGTCTGACCCTGACGGCCGATACAGAAATCGCAAGCAGCGTTTCTTTCCTCGCCGGTCCGGATAAATATTACGTTGTGCTGCAACAGACCATTGATGTGGAAGAAGAGCGGCAGCGCATGACCAAGGAATTAGAGTACAACCGCGGTTTTGCGGCTTCTACTGAAAAGAAATTGAGCAATGAGCGCTTCGTCAGCAGCGCACCGGAGCAGGTAGTTGCCCTGGAGCGCAAAAAACTGGCCGATGCTCAGGCGAAGATTAAAAGCCTGGAGGAGGCACTGGCGCAGCTGGGGTGAGGGTAATAGTGAGTGTGTGACTTTGGAGTCACGCCCTCACTTCAACGCTGACTTAGTAAGGGTGTGACTTTGGAGTCACGCCCTCACTACCCCCCAGCGCCGGTAGGCCACCGAAACACCCCACCCGATCAGGGTGCCCAGCAAGGCGCCGCAAACCACATCTAAAGGGTAATGCACGCCGACGTACACCTGCGCATACGCGATGGAAGCTGCCCACAAAATCAGGGGCAGGCGCAAACGACGGTAGGATTGCCCCAGTGTAAAAACCAGAAAAACAGCCACGGCAAAATGGTTGGCCGCGTGTGAAGAAGTGAAGCTGTAGCCGCTGCCGCAATGCACCAGCAAGTTGACCTGATCTTTAAACGCCGGTTCATTGCAGGGCCGGAGGCGCTCCACACTTTCTTTGATGATCCGGCTGCTACATACGTCGGATACACCTGCCGCTACAACTACTGCAAGGATAAATACGGCGCCTTTAGTCCATCCGAATTTCCAGACCACGAAACCGAGCAGCGCCACATAGAGCGGAGTCCACAGGAAACGATTGCGCAATAAAGGCATGATCGCATCGAGCCAGGGCGTATGCCCGGCATCGTTGATGAGCGAAAAAACTGCGCGATCTAATTGAAGCAATTCGTTCATGGTTTCTGTGCAATTAAGATTAAACGGGGGCTGTTGTCAAGATCAAATTGACCAAGCCGGTAATCGCCAAAAACCTCCAGCAATTTCAATCCGGCTAAGGCAAACAGGCGTTCAAAATCTTCCAGATAAAAAAGACACACCCGTTCTTCAAAAACCCAACGTTGGCCCAGGTCTTCAAAATCAATGGTTTTTACGACATAGCGGCCTTCGATTCGTTTGTAGAGTTCAAAATGAATGCCCTCTATCGTTTTTGTTTCCCTGCTGATGAGGTGATTGACAACATGACCTGAATTGAAAAAATCGAGTACAAATTGTCCGCCGTTTTTCAAACCATCCTTTACATTTTTTAAGGTTTTGAGGTGGTCGGCTTCGCTGTCGAAATAGCCAAAACTGGTAAAAAAATTAAAGACATAGTCGAATCGATTGAATGAAAAAGGCAGGCGCATGTCGTGGGTAAAAAACGACAGGTTAGCTGTTTCAAACTGCCGGGCATACTCAATGCTGGCCTTGGAAAGGTCGATCCCGGTTACATCCAACCCTTTTTTTTCCAGATAGCACGAATAGCGGCCTTTTCCACAGGCCAGATCGAGCACGGCATCTCCCGGCCGTGGCCGGAGTTTTTCCAACAGCGCATCGATGAATTGCTGCGCCTCAATTTCGTCTCTGTTTCTGTACAACAAATGGTAGTAGGGCGAATCGAACCAGTATTTGAACCATTCTTTTTGAACTGGATGAACGATAGCGGCGTGTGACATCAGACTTTGAATTTTTACATTTCGCCCACCTGCTGCTGCAAGCCTTCCTGTACAGGATCGGGGATTCCCGGAAGCGGAAGCACAAATATATACAGCGCACAGGCAGAATTCCTGTTTCAAATCTTAATTTTGCGGCATAGAATTTATTCAGGGTTTGTTCCAATTCCTGCGCTTGGCGAAAAACTGATTTTGAACACTTTTTTGATCCGTTTTTTTGCAACTTTCACATGGAAAGGTACGTAACCTAAACCATACTCAAGAATCGATACTAATAGTGGCATTAATCAAATCTATTTCAGGCATAAGGGGCACGATTGGCGGCCCGGCCGGTGACAACCTTACCCCACAGGACATTGTCGCCTGTACGGCAGGTTTTGGCGAATTGATCTTGCAGGGTGGCGCCCCTCCCTCCGTTGTTGTTGGCCGCGACGCCCGAATTTCCGGCGAAATGGTCAGTCAACTGGTCATTCAGACCCTGATCGCGCAGGGCATTTCGGTCCTTGATCTTGGACTTTCCACCACACCTACTGTCGAAATGGCCGTCACCCACCTCGGCGCAGGCGCAGGCATCATCATTACAGCCAGCCACAACCCTGCCGAATGGAACGCCCTGAAATTTCTCAACCAAAAAGGAGAGTTTATTTCTGCTGAAGAAGGCCGGCAATTGCTGGCATTCATCGAAGCCGGTCAAATCCGATACGCCGGTGTAGAAAAACTGGGTCAATACCGGCAGGTAGAAGGGATGATCGCTTACCATATCGGCCAAATTCTGGCACTTCCGCTGGTGCTGACAGAAAAAATAAAAGCCCGCAAATTCAGGATAGTTGTTGATTGTGTCAATTCCACCGGCGCCATTTCTGTGCCGCCGTTGCTCGAAGCGCTTGGTTGTGAAGTCTTGCTGCTCAACGGGGAAGCCAATGGCCGTTTTGCCCACAACCCGGAGCCTTTACCGGCACATTTGGTCGATTTGTGCGAACTGGTGCGTTCCGAAAAGGCAGATCTCGGCATCGCGGTAGACCCTGACGTTGACCGCCTCGCCCTGGTTTGTGGCGATGGCAGCTTGTTTGGCGAAGAATACACCCTGGTTGCCGTAGCTGATTACATCCTGCAAAAGCGCCCGGGCAATACCGTTTCCAATCTTTCATCTTCCAGAGCCCTGCGCGATGTCACCCAAAAACACGGCGGTCAGTATTTTGCCGCTGCGGTCGGGGAAGTCAATGTCGTTGCCAAAATGAAGGAAACTGCCGCGGTTATTGGCGGTGAGGGGAACGGCGGGGTCATTTTACCGGAATTGCACTATGGCCGCGACGCGCTGGCAGGCATTGCACTGGTATTGAGCCTGATGGCAGAAAGCGGCCTGTCCCTGCTCGAACTGAAAAAAACCTATCCGGATTACCAGATGATCAAAGACAAAATCACACTGGCGCCGGGTACAGATATGGCAGCCCTTTTATCCAAACTACAGAAAAAATACGCTTCCGAAAACTGCAATACCATTGACGGATTAAAAATTGATTTCCCGGAAAGCTGGGTCCATTTAAGGCAATCAAACACAGAACCCATCATCCGTGTTTATGCAGAAGCGCTTGACGCCAAAACCGCGCAGGAATTGGCCGACAACATAAAAAACGACGCTTTGTCACTCTTATAAGTATTTTTTATCACTAACAAATGTCATCCATGAAAAAAGTCATCCTCACACTCGCCGTTCTTTATTCGCTCGCTTTTCAATGCGATCCGGGCACCGGTATTTACGATACCAATGCTCGGGATATGGAGATCATCACCGGCATTCAGATTCGGGCCGGCAACAGTACAGAACTGCAAAAATTAGGCAACCCAAACTCAAAAACAGGCGGCATTATGGCCTACCCCAACCCGGTGAACACCCAGCTCAGAGGCCTTGGATCTGACATTGTCCGGAGAATCTGGTTTGTGCCCGGAGTATTAGAACATGACTTTCAGGGGGTAGAATTCGACGTTCTTTACAGAGACTTTGTTTACCCTCAGGCTGATATTGAATCGGATATGATTAAATTTTATACGCCAAATACACCTAACTTTGCGATCAATGTAACGACAGTACCTTCAGGCTATTACCGGGTGTTTTACCTGTTGGACAATGGAGAGATGTACTGGGACAATATTTATGTTGACCACGAAAAACCGTTTCAGGAGAGCGTAGACCAATTGACAGCCGATTGGAATTAGCAAGACTGAACTTCCGGCGCCTTAACCAACTTTTACACATACATACCATGAAAAGAGTTTTTTTAGACAATGCAGCGACGACTTCACTTCATCCTCAAGTGATTGAAGCCATGCTGGAGGCTATGGATGGACGCTTTGGCAACCCTTCTTCTATTCATGCAGAAGGCAGAGCAGCCAGAGCAGCACTGGAGCAGGCCCGAAAAACGGTTGCCCGTGCCATAGGCGCTTCTATCGGCGAAGTCTTTTTTACTTCAGGCGGCACGGAGTCTAACAACATGGCGCTTAAGTGTGCCGTTCGCGATCTCGGCGTTCAACGCATCATCAGTTCACCAACCGAGCACCACTGCGTGCTCCACTCGCTGGAAGCCATTGAGCGCAGTGGCCAGGCCAAAATCGATTTCGTGAATATTGATGAGAAGGGGCATGTTGTCGTTACGCACCTTGAAGAACTCTTACAGCAAGACGCAGGAAAAACGATGGTTTCGCTGATGCACTCCAACAACGAAATCGGTTCCATGATCGACCTGGATGAAATTTCTGCCCTGTGCCAACGCTACGGAGCTTTGTTTCACACCGATACGGTACAAACGATGGGATTTTTCCCGATTGACGTTTCACAAACCCCTATTAGCTTTCTAAGCGGATCTGCACATAAATTTCATGGCCCAAAAGGAGTTGGCTTTGTTTACATCAACAAAGAAAACATTGTGCGACCCTTTGTTGACGGCGGTTCTCAGGAAAGAAACATGCGTGGAGGTACTGAAAACTTCTATGGCATCATCGGCCTGGCTACGGCACTGCACCTTGCTTTAGAAAACATGGAACGCAACCGGGAAAACATTACCGCCTTGCGAAATTACTTTGCTGAGCAATTGACTTCCTGCATCGATGATGTTCAGTTCAATGGCGATCCTTTTGGTCGCGGACATTATAAAGTACTGAGTGTGAGCTTTCCTGCTAATGCAAAATCGGATTTATTGCTCCTGAATCTTGATGTAGAAGGCATCAGCGCTTCGGGGGGCAGCGCCTGCAGTTCAGGCGCCGATGCAGGCAGCCATGTTATTGCTGCTTTAAATGGAGATCCGTCCAGGACTACTGTTCGTTTTTCTTTTTCCGACCTGAATACCCGGGAAGAAATTGATTTCACAGTAGAAAAGCTGCGCAAATTGCTGCCGGCAACACAGGAAGTACCGGCAGTCTGACAAGGTAAAATTGAATGTTAAACTTAAGGTGTCACCTTCTGAAAAGGTAACACTTTAAGTTTAGGGACAAAAAAAACAGCTGTGCAAAATGCACAGCTGTTTTTTTTAGCGAATCATTTCAAAGCGGCTTACTCTTTGAAATAAGAGGAAGGATTGCTTTGTCCGCCTGTAACGACTTCAAGACGACGCTTAAACTCATTTGACTTCTCCAGGTCATCGCGACGAGCGAAGATTTCCTTGAGGGCAGTCAGCGTACTGATGTCATTAGGGTTTAAAATTTCGCAACGCGTGAAATAAGGCAAAGCCAAATCAAACTGAGCAGAAATTTCTTTCTTTTTGTTGTTGTATTTTTCCAGACCAGTCTTGCTGTAGTCGTCGGCCAGTTTGTTGAGTTCCTGTGTCATAGAAGCCGCCTTGTTGTAATAAAGGGCGCCGATGCTGTAAATGGCGTCAAAATATTTCGCATCTCTCTTCAAAGACTGCTCGTAGTAGCTTAGCGCTTTGCCGAAATATTCGTCTGCTTTTGCTTTGTTGCCCGCAGCGTATTCACGCTGATACAGGTTGTCAAAAACGTTGCCGAGGGTTGTGTAGAGCGAAATATTGTCTGGTTCTTTTTCGATAGCTAATTGAAGCTCGCTGATCAACAGGTCCAATTTGCCAAGCTTCAGGTAATGGTTGATTTCAGCAAACAGCAATGAAACATCATCCGGGTATTTTTTGCGCCCTTCTTCCAGAAATTTAAAGGCTGCAGCAACACCTGCTTCATCTTTAACATCAGCAGGCATTTTCATTTTGTACATGGCTTCGTAAATGGCTGCTTTATCGTAGCCCATTGAGTACAGCTTTTCAAAATACTTCCCTGCTTCAGCCGTTTTATCTGCATTCAGTGCAGACAGACCTGTGATGTAGAGTTGGTCATTGTAAGCTTCAGGCGAATCCAAAGAGCTCTTATTGTCATTTGCCTTGAGGGTTTCATGAGCCGTGATCAGGGCCTGGAAATTATTAAATGCAGTGCCGAAATCTTTGTCTTCATAGGCATAAATACCCATGTTATACAGATTTGGCTGAGCGGCAGTCAACCCTTTTAAGGCATCTTTTTTCTCATAATTTTTCGGAGTCAGTGTCAGGGCTTTTTCAAAAGCCATGGCTCCCTGAAGCGCCGGGTCTGAGACTTTAGGAAGGTCATCCAGTTTACCCAATCCCACTTGCTTTATCGTGACGATTTGCGTGGCGATTTCGGTGTAGATTTCTCCTTTTTTGATCCATGCTTCTGCCGTGCCGTTGGTTTCGGCAGAAGCGACGGCCACCTCAATGGCATCTACAGCTTCTTTTAGTTTGGCTTTGTTACCGGACGGATCCAAATAGTAGGTTGAAAGCGCTCTTCCGGCATTCCTTAGTTCCTTTTTCGGATCTTGTGCCTGGGTAGTTCCCGCAAAGAGTACTAAAGCTGTCAAAACAAAAAACAGTCTTTTCATGGTGTGAAGACGTTTGTGTTAAATAAAATATCGCAAATGAGACGAAGATGCCCGCCAGGGGTCATCTATCTTTTTGTTAAAGTTTTCGCTACAATTCGTTAATTCCGGGTTTCAGGGATTCCAAGGTTAAAGGTTCCAAGGTTAAAAGCCTGTCCCGCCAAAGCGGGGGTTAAAGTAAAACACTGCTCCATAACCAGATAATGCCCACTTTAACCTTTATCCTTTAACCTTTATCCTTTATCCTTTAACCTTTATCCTTTAACCTTATAAACTTTACTCTGCATCCGTTCCCTCTACCTCAGCTTCTTCAATCCCGTTTCCATTCTCCTCATCTTCGTTGTGCGGTACGACGGCAACATCTGCAATTTCATCGTCATCGTCCAAACGAATGACACGGACACCTTGTGTTGCTCTTCCCAATACCGGAATGTCACTGACCGGCATCCGGATAATAATACCGGAACGGTTGGTTATCATCAGGTCTTCTTCATCCCTGACCGCTTTGATGGCGATGACAACTCCCGTGCGAGCAGTTACATTCATGGTTTTAACGCCTTTTCCGCCCCTGTTAGTCAGTCGATACTCATCAAAATCTGAACGTTTGCCATTTCCTTTCTCTGAAACGACCAAAATAGTCGCGCTTTTGTCTGTGGGATCAAGGCAAACCATTCCAACCACGCCATCGCGACCGTCTTCTTCCAGGGTTACCCCGCGAACGCCCGCTGCGGTACGCCCCATAGACCGCACCTTGGTTTCGTTGAACCGGATGGCATTTCCATTATGGGTAGCAATGAAAATTTCGCTGTCTCCGGTAGTCAGTTTAGCTTCCAGCAACTGATCGTCTTCGCGGATCAAAATGGCATTGATGCCACCGGCACGGGGTCTGGCGTATGCAGCGACCGGTGTTTTTTTGATGATGCCTTTGCGCGTACAGAACAAAATAAAGTGGTTGTCCACAAATTCGCGGTCTGTCAGGTCCTTAATGATGATGTACGCCTTGATTTTGTCTTCCTTCGGGATCGACAAAATGTTCTGAATGACGCGGCCACTTGACGTTTTATTCGCTTCCGGAACTTCATAGGCACGCAGCCAGTAACAACGCCCCTGTTCTGTAAAAAACAGAAGGTAGTTGTGATTGGTTGCAATGAACATGTGCTCTACAAAATCTTCATTTCGCGTTTTTGCCCCCATGGAACCGCGGCCGCCACGACCTTGCGTGCGGTATTCGGCGACAGGAGTCCGTTTGATATACCCCAGATGTGAAATGGTAATCACCACTTCTTCGTCTTCAATGAGGTCTTCGATGCTGATTTCACCGTCTTCAAAGTTAATCTGAGTGCGGCGATCATCCCCATATTTTTCGCGGATTTCGGTTAGTTCCTGTTTGACGATTTCACGTTGGAGTTCATCGCTGGCCAGGATGGCTCTGTATTCTTCGATGCGGCGGCAAACTTCATCGTACTCCTGCTGGATGCCATCGCGTTCGAGGCCGGTGAGCTTCTGAAGACGCATTTCGAGGATGGCTTTCGCCTGAGCTTCTGAAAGGACATTGCCTTCTACCAGTTCAAACTCTTCTGATTTCGCGTCTTCGATCAGCTGACCAAATTTCGACCAGAAGGCTTCTTTATCTTCAATAAAACCGCCTTCCATCAAGCCTTCCCGCGCTTCTTCAGCCGTTTTGGAAGCCCTGATAAGCGTAATGACTTTGTCTATATAATCCAAAGCGATCAGCAAACCTACCAGGATATGCGCCCTCGCGATGGCTTTTTTCAAATCAAACTGCGTGCGGCGGATGATCACTTCAATTCGGAATTTGATGAACTCGCGAATGAAGTCTTTAAGGTTGAGCGTCACCGGCCGGCCATTAACCAGGGCAATGTTGTTTACCCCGTAGGAAGTTTGCAGAGGGGTGTATTTAAACAACTGGCTCAAAATGACGTTGGCCAGTCCGTCGCGTTTGATCTCCACAACTACCCGGACCCCTTCACGCGAAGATTCATCCCGGATATCGTGAATGCCTTCGATCTTTTTGTCGTTGACCAGCTCTGCCATTTTGGCTACCAGCATGGCCTTATTGACCTGGTATGGAATTTCCGTGATGATGATGACCTCCCGGCCGGTGTTGTCGGTCTGGATTTCGGCTTTGCCCCTGACGACCACACGACCACGGCCCGTTTCAAAGCCTTCTTTTACGCCGCTGTAGCCGTAAATAATCCCGCCAGTCGGAAAATCGGGCGCCTTGATAAACTGGATCAGTTCCTCGATGGTGATGTCGGGGTTGTCCACGGTTGCAATGATGCCGTCTACTACTTCCCGGAGGTTGTGGGGCAGGATATTGGTGGCCATACCGACAGCAATACCCGAAGCGCCATTGATCAATAAATTCGGCAGTTTCGCAGGCAAAACGGTCGGCTCTTCCAGCGAATCATCGAAATTTGGCGCGAAATCCACGGTATCTTTATTGATATCAGCCAGCATTTCATCGCTGATCCGGCTTAGGCGCGCCTCGGTATAACGCATGGCAGCCGGGCTGTCACCGTCCATAGATCCAAAGTTACCCTGACCATCCACGAGGGGGTAGCGCAAAGACCAGTCCTGCGCCATACGTACCATGGTATCATAAACAGAAGAATCGCCGTGCGGGTGGTATTTACCAAGCACCTCCCCCACAATACGGGCAGATTTTTTGTGTCCTTTGTTGTAGCTCAGACCTAAATCCGTCATTCCGTACAATACCCGCCGGTGAACAGGCTTTAGCCCGTCCCTGACATCCGGCAACGCTCTGGCTACAATGACTGACATGGAGTAGTCAATGTAGGCCGACTTCATCTGATCCTCAATATTGACGAGAACAATCCGTTGATTGGAAGACATGGAGAATTTTTTGCTTATTGAGTCAAAACAATTGATGCATTGCTGCATTTCATTAAGGAATGCAAAGGTAGAAAAAAGGGTGGAATTTTTGCGATACCTCCCTCGTCAAAACTGCTATCTTTGCGCGCCGCTAGTACTTTTAGTTAATACATCCCGTTTATGTCAAAAGAAACCGTCAAACCTTACGACGCAGACAGCAGCAAAAAGAGCCAGGTGTCGGTCATGTTCAACAAAATTGCGCCTTATTATGATTTTCTCAACCGATTCCTTTCTCTGGGTATTGACACCATCTGGCGCAAAAAAGCGATCGCCCAGTTGAGGGATAATCCGCCCGGCATTGTGCTGGACGTTGCCACAGGAACGGCTGATGTGGCCATTGCTTTAACCAAAGCCTTTCAACTTCAAAGAGTTGTAGGATTGGACATCTCTGCTCAAATGCTGGACATTGGGCGGGAAAAAGTCAGGAAGCAGCACCTGGAAGCCATCATTGAGTTGGTAGAGGGCGATTCTGAAAATTTACCTTTTGCAGACAATACGTTCGACGCGATAACCGTTGCTTTTGGAGTCAGAAATTTTGAAAACCTGGAAAAAGGATTGGCAGAAATGCAGCGGGTGTTGAAAAGCGGTGGAAAGTTAGTAGTTCTGGAGTTTTCAAGGCCAAGGATGTTTCCTTTTAAGCAGTTGTTCCAGTTCTATTTCAAAAACATTCTGCCGGTCATCGGAAGAATCACTTCTAAAGACCCCCGGGCGTACAGTTATCTTTATGAATCGGTACAGGTTTTTCCCGAGGGGGAGGAATTTTTAAATATTTTGAACAAAACAGGCTATCAGGCCCATCGTTGCATCCCTTTAACATTTGGTATATGTTCCATTTACGTGGCAAAAAAATAATGTTGGCGCTGTTCACTGCGCTTGTTGTCGTATCCATGGCTTCGGCACAACGCTACAACGGCGGCAACAATTACAATTACTACAACTTTGAAAAAAAGGCTTACTACTTCGGCATTACGCTTGGGAGGAACACGTCTTCTTTCAAACCGTATCGTTCGAAAGAATTTTTGCTGAACGATACCATCATCGGCATCGAAGGGATTAGTGGCCCAGGATTCAACCTCGGTATCGTCACGAACCTGAAAATTGGAGATTTCTTCGATTTTCGTTTCACCCCAACCTTGTCTTTTGCGGAAAGAAACATTCGCTACGATAAAAATAGCCGTTTTGCCAATTTCAGCCAGCGGTCCATTGAACAGGTGCTCGTCGAAATGCCTTTCCAGTTTCGATACAAATCAGCGCCTTACAGGGATTTCAGGCTCTTTGTCACGGCAGGCGTAAAGTACGCTTTTGACGTGGCCAGTGATTCACGAACACGGCAGGCAGATAATATTGTAAAAATAGCGCCCAATGACTTCGCCCTCGAGTACGGGGCAGGCATCCAGTTTTTCTTCCCCTATTTTATCTTTTCTCCGGAGTTCAAAATGTCTCATGGCATTGGTAATATCCTGATTTACAATGACAACATTGAAGAATCTACTGTTTTAGACAAGATTTTGTCCAGAACCTTTACCATTTCGCTGCATTTCGAGGGGTAATCATCACTGTTTGGTGTTTTGTGACCAATTTTGGGATCGAACGTAACGCAGCTATCGGATCTGAAAGACAGACATTATGAAAGTCCGTAAGTTCTATGTCTGGACTTTGGGGTTTTGTGACCAATTTTGGAGCCGAACATAACGCAGCTATCGGATCCGAAAGACAGACATTATGAAAGTCCGTAAGTTCTATGTCTGGACTTTGGGGTTCGAGAGCAAGGCTTGTGAAGGCTCCAAAATCAGGAGTTTATTTGTATAAATGACTGATTTTGGAGCCGAACATAACGCAGCTATCGGATCCGAAAGACAGACATTATTTGAAATCCTTCACGGATTGTATCAGATCAGGAAAAAAAAGCCCAAACTCTTCCTGCAATTCCGGTAAATGGCGTTTCAGGCTGTCAACCGCGCCATCCAGGTGCGTCGGCTTGGAAACAAAAAGCTGCATCCGCCGGAAGGCAAAATCAAGCCCCTCAAAAGTGCCGTATTTCGACAACCAGTTGTCTGAAATCATACGTTGCAGGCGGTCACTGACGTGCTCCGGCATAAGCCCGGCATGCCGCAACAGCACTTCGTAGGCGCGGTTTGCAAATTCGTGGAGCGGCTCTTGGCTGTATTGTGCCCAGTTTAGCGTCAATAAATGATCGTAATAAATATCTGTGAGCACCGGCGCATATTTGTGATGTTCCGGGTACAAACGGCGAACGCCTTTTAATACAGCAGGATGCTGATCTGTAAACGTATCAATGTGCCGGTGCAGGCGCACCCCTTCCTGAATGTCCTCCGGCAATACCACTACTTCTCTGTTCCGCAAAAAGTCGCCCAGATAATTGCCGACTATCCAGCCTTCATTGGCTCCGGAAAGAAAAGTATGTGCGAGGAAGTTCATTTTAATTTGATGATTTGAAAATGCGATGATTTGAAAATGGTGGGCCGTCTTACAGGCACATCAGGGAATAAACACATAAACATCAGGAAGGGTTAACAATCGTACAAAATCCAATCAATTCCCGGTAAATCGCACTGTGCTCCAGCAATTCCCGGTTGCCAAGAATAATGAGTTGCTCCCGTGCCCTGGTCAGCGCTACATTCAGTTTGCGGTCAATGCCTTCATCCGACAAGGCGCTCAGGATATTCAGCTGGCTCAAAGTATTCGTACACAAAGAAATAATGATGATATCGCGTGCGCCGCCCTGGTAGCGTTCAACGGTATCCACGGTGATCTGGTCCGGATCAAACCCACTTTCGGTCAGGGTTTGGCGGATTCGGGCTATTTGTGCGCGATACGGGGTAATCACACCGATGCTTCCGCTGTGAAACGGTTTACCGCTTGTCGCAAAATGCCCGAAAAGGTAATGGATCAGTTCTGCAACGAGTTCGGATTCAAAAACATTTACTTTCCTCAGGGCCCCATTTTCATCAATCGGTGTTGGAATAAATAGAGCGCGGGTGTTTAATAGAACAGCACGCCAGTCCGGATCAACCGTTTGCTCCGCCAGAGGAGCTACCTGACGTTCATGTCCCCAAACTCCCTGAGGAAGCACCCGCAGCGTTTTGTCATAAAAAAATCGATTGGGAAAATCCATAATGGCTTCGTGCATGCGCCCCTGGTGGCTCAGTTGTGCAAAAGCATGTTTCCAGTCATTTTCAAGGCAGCGCCTGAACAGTCGCTCGAAAAGTGACTGCCGCAGGTTATTGAGTCCGATGGCCCGCAAATCCTCGTCCTGAACCGCAGAGAGGGTTTCTTCCTGCGCCACTACTGCAGGCAATTGTTTGTGGTCTCCAATGAGGGCAAACCATGGAAAATGCGGTAACAGACCGACAAGGGAAGGTTCAAGAATCTGGGAAGCTTCATCGATAATGGCCCGGTCAAATGATTTCAATTGAAACAATTCCGGTTTCCCTGCTACTGACGCTACCGTACCCACGAGAATGCGGCAGTTATTAATTAAATCTTTGAGAGCTGCACGGGTGCTCACTTTTTCAATATTTGCCTCCAACAATCTTTCTGCATAACGCGCTTCGGTGGCATAGCGGGAGCCTATCCGAAGGTAATTTTCGCGCATGTGTTCTCCAATGCTTTCAATGGCTTCACAAATTTCATCCACAGCACGATTGGTGTAAGCCAAAACAAGGAGGTTTTCATTAGTGTGCTCAAAAAAATGCGCCACCATGTTGCGCAGCATAACGCTGGTTTTACCAGTTCCGGGTGGGCCCCACAACAGAAAATAGTCCTTTGAATCCAGTATTTTCTGAAAAATAGCGGCTTGTTCGGATGTCATGCCCGGCTGTTCCTGCACCGATACATTTGCGCCGCCCTTTTCCGGCGCCCGCAAGCCCAGCAACAATTCTTTTTTGGCGCGAGCCGTGCCGGCAAATTCAAACAAGCCCCGATATTGAGCATTGAAACTACTGTCTAAAAGGTCGTGTTCAATGTTCCAGAAAGGCATTTTTTCCAACAGTTGTGCGTTGCGTTGCCGCGCCCGTAGCCGCACCTGGATTTGTTCGCGCCCGATCTCCACGATGGTACATTTAAGTACCTGATTGCGGAGGGCAGCCTGGTCGTCCATCTCGTGGCCCGGATATAGCACGGCAATGTCTCCTACCCGAAAATTTGCCAGTTCAGACGTTCGGGCGGTCCTGGCAAGTCCCAGCAGCGGTTCTTCTTCCCCTGCTTTGTTGACTCGTATTTCCAGGTAATCAAGGATTTCAAAATTTTCGCGCTTCTGTTCGCCGGAATTCAGCCACAACATGGCCTGTCCATTCAGGTTCTCCACCCCTTCAATGCCCGTTTTGGCAAGGCGGTGTTCCCGTGCAATGAATCCGGCAAAAGCAATGAAATATTTTTTTTCCAGCGCGTTCATGCCTTCGTACACGCCTGAAAAAGCATTCAGGTTGCGCAACACAAAAACCTGATTGCCGGGGCACAACTCAGCATTCAATTTTCCAAACAGGCGCCTTCCCTGCTCCAGTAAAGGCTTTTCTCCGACACCCAGTGCCGCCAATTCATATTCTAAGCGCAGCATGCTGTTGCGCAATTGCAAAGCTTCGTATTGCTGCACTTTTACCGTTGGGGCATAACGAAGCGGGCGATCCTCCATACCTGAATACAGGATATAACACAAAGGATCGGGAGGAACGCCAAAAGTTGAACGCACCAACAGGTCATACAACAGGGTTTGTGTAAAATGGCTATGGTTGATGCCGTATACGTTGGGTTTGAATATCTTCCCACTTTTTAATTCCACGATTGCCGTGCGGGGTTGTGCGCCTTCCGATTGCCGGTAAAAAACGTCGAGGCGGCCCTGCAGGCCATAAGTTTCGGAATAAAACGAAGGCTCCACAAGGCAATCTGAGGCTGTAATATCCTGTTCAGCAAATGCTTGCTCCAGCACAAGTCTCAGGTTAGAATAATGTCTCTGCGACAGGCCCATCATGTCACTTACTTCCCGATCATTGAAAAGGCAAAAGCCGAGGGGATTGAGTTTGAAGACCCGGCTTTTTAGCGCTGCATAGGTCGTATCAGGTTGGGTAATCAGTTCATCCAAATAAAAATTGGCGATGTTTCCCAGCATAAGACTGGGCGTCGTTTCTTTGGGCAAAAATTTGTCCAGCAGATACTGCCACGGGAATGGACTGCCATCCTGCACGCAATTCGCAATGGTGGAGACATCCATCAAATGGTCGGGCAAAAAAACAAAAGCACGAGGACGATAGAGCCCGTCTGCACCGATTTCGACATCCAGAAGATTAATCGCTACAGGAAAGCCAAAAACACTGCGCAAGCTTTTGATTCCTGCAGTAAAGGGTTCATTGCGGTCAGAAATATGGTATTGTACCCTGGTGATTTCCTCCGGCGCCTCTTCATCACGCACGATCAACTGTGCATTTTCAGCATCGTCATCCAGAACAAGTACCCTGACTTTGCTTCGAAACGACCGAATCGCCTGGGGAGCGAAATCGAGGGGCCAATCCGTAGGCAATTCTCCGGCCAGGGTCGCAGGAATTTCGGTATCTGATAAAGCTTCCAGCGCAACAGCGGTCGCTTTCAAACCCAGGCGCCACAAATCGTCGGGTGGAAATTTGTCCTGCTGCGTTGGGGCATATTTCCGGAAGGTGTGCAGATAATACTGCAGTCGTTTATCCAATTGCCATTTGTGGCAAATGAAGGCCAGGCGTGCAAACAGGGTAGCAAATTGAAGACGTTCGGCTTTGGTGGCCTCAAGCAGTACAATCAAAAACAGGCGATGTGCCTCCCCCATCCTGATGGCAATGTCCTTATCAGCACGTGCCGCAATTTTTTCTAACTCGCGGTAAAGGAGGAGCGCGGTGGCCTGGCTGATCGCCTTCATGTTTTCTAAGATGTGAGACTTTAGATATAAGATATTAGACTTGAGACATTAGATTGAAGCCTAAAGACAGGCAGAGCTGCCTTGTACCGTGCAAGCAGCTCTATCTGTATATGATGTAGGATTGAATCGTCTGAATCAACGATGCAGAAAAGCCTGCACGCCTATCGTCAAGGCAATGACTGTAATGCCTTCACCAAAATCAAAAACCAGTCCAGGTTCCAACGCAACCCCATCGTTCAGGAAAACAGAATATCCGACTCCAACATTAAAACGGGTTGAACTGTCACTGTCAAATCCGTCAAATTTAGTGCTGGTAAAGTCTAATCCTGCCTGAGCAAACAAGCCCTTCAAAAAATAATAGCGGGCAAAGGGGCCAATGCCAAATTGGGAAAATCCTTCGGAAGCCGCAACGCTGATATTTGCTCCAACGGCCAGATCATCTGCCACGAAAAAACCGGCAGTTGGCGACAGAAAAAAGGAAACATTGGAATCCCCATCATTGCTGACAGAAGTTACGCCGGCACTACCGCCCAACATAATGGCGCCCTTGGGACAAATTTGAGCATTTGCGCTTAAAGACAAAAGGGCAAATACTGCAGTCAACAGACTAAAAAGTGCTTGCTTTTTCATCGATAAATTTTTATTTGGTTAAATAAAGTGTATTTGCTCGTAAATGTAATAGAATACCGGGAAGGAAATTGAAAGGTAGCCGGAGATTTTCTTTCAAAAAGCATAAACGACATGAGCCACTCCCGAAAACCAGAAGTGGCTCATAGCAGCAGAAAACATTAGCTGCTTTTTTATTTCATTGTGCGTGCCCTGTTACTGCCCGTCTGAAACACGAATGATGTATTTCTCGATGTCAGCAGCGGCAGCAGAACTGGAATAGTCGTTTTTAATCGACTCATAAGCAGCTTTGGCTTCTGCCAGATTGCCGTTCTTTTCGTGCAACATGCCAATCTTTTTGAGGTAGTACGGCGCGATCACCTCATTTTTTGTTTCCTTCGCTGCCTTCTGGTACTGGGTCATGGCTTTTGCCAAATCTCCTTTTTCCGCATATGCGTCGCCCAAAGCACCGGCTTTCATCGCCGGGGTTACTTCACCAGCCGCGCTGAAATCTTCCAGATAGGAAATGGCTGCGTCGAATTGGCCGAGGTGCAGATAGCAAATGCCGGCATAATACTTGGACAGGTTTGCTGCTTTGGATCCGCCATAGTTGTCTATCACATCCAAAAAGCCACTGTAACCACCACCCGGGTTGGTCAGGGCTAATTTAAAGGAATCCTTTTCGAACTGTACCTGAGCCTGGAACATTTGCTCCACTGCGTCGCGCTGGCGCGGATCAGCATACAAATTTTTATATAGGAAAATGCCCAATGCGATAACGACAAGTCCGCCCACAACTCCGTAAACCAAAGTGCGGTTCTTGTCCAGAAATTGCTGGGCCTGACTGCGTACTTCTACTAGGTCTAACAGCGTTTCGTCTCCTTTCTTCTGATTGCTCTTCCTGGTTGCCATTGCTTGTTTTTGTGAATGTTTGAAAAAAAGCGACGCAAAAATAGAAGTTTGTTTCACATTTTTATAGCAATGACAGACCTTTGTGACGGTAGTAATCTTTCCACCATCAATAAACTCTGTTGATAACATGAGCAATACAGGCAAAACGAAATTCAAAACGGGCGTCATTTGGGGCGACGAACTGGCAGATCTGCTGCAGTATGCGAACGAAAATGACTTTGCGATGCCCGCAGTTAATGTGATAGGCACCGACTCTGTGAATGCGGTACTGGAAACGGCACGGGAAGTAAATTCTCCGGTCATCATACAATTTTCAAATGGCGGCGGCAGCTTTTTTGCGGGAAAAGGCCTTTCTAACCAAAATCAGCAATCGGCAATTTTGGGTTCCGTTTCCGGAGCCATGCACGTTCACACCATGGCAGAAGCTTATGGAGTGACCGCAGTGCTGCACACCGACCACTGTGCTAAAAAATTACTCCCCTGGATAGACGGGTTGCTGGATCACGGGGAACGTTATTTTGAGCAACATGGCAAGCCACTCTATAGCTCGCACATGCTGGATCTTTCGGAAGAGCCGCTCCACGAGAATGTGGAAATCTGCGCGCGTTACCTCGAACGCATGGATAAGCTGGGCATGACCCTCGAAATCGAATTGGGCGTTACGGGCGGCGAAGAAGACGGTGTAGACAATTCAGAGATAGACAATTCGCGCCTCTATACCCAACCGGAAGAAGTGGCCTATGCCTATGAACACCTCAGTAAAATCAGCAAGCGCTTCACCATCGCAGCGGCCTTTGGCAATGTTCACGGGGTCTACAAACCCGGCAATGTGCATTTACAGCCGGTGATTCTGAAAAACTCGCAGGAGTACATCAAAGCAAAATACGGCACACACGACAATCCAATCAATTTCGTATTCCATGGCGGCTCAGGATCTTCCCGCGAAGAAATCCGCGAAGCCATCCGCTATGGCGCTGTAAAAATGAACATCGATACCGACATGCAGTGGGCATTCTGGGATGGCATCCGCAACTACTACGAAGCCAACCGCGGCTACATGCAATCGCAAATAGGCAACCCGGAAGGCAGCGACAAGCCCAACAAAAACTACTACGATCCACGCAAATGGCTGCGCGCAGGTGAAGAAAGCTTCATCGCCAGATTGAAACATGCGTTTGAAGACCTGGATTGTATTGGGCGGAATGCATGATTCTGGGAGATGCCAGACGCTGGATGTTAGATTCCAGACATTAGATTTTAGATTTTAGAAGCCAGATGTAAGCCGTCTCTTGCGATTGTGCGGGAGATGGCTTATATTTGGTAAGTCAAATAATCAGAGTGGCTAGAGATATTTTTCATACCCTTGTCAGAGATGCACTGGAGAATGAGGGGTGGATAATCACACACGATCCTTTTCCACTGCACCATCGTAAAGAAGGCGGTTTGCAAACTGATATTGGCGCCGAAAAGATAATTACTGCTGAAAAAGGGAAAAGTCGTATAGCCGTGGAAGTAAAAAGTTTTGTGCATATTTCTATACTGCATGATTTTTTACTAGCTGTTGGGCAGTTCTATGTTTATCGTAAAATACTTATGATAAGTAATTCTGAAAGAACACTTTATGTCGCATTACCTGATTTTGTTTTTAGCAGGATTATTAAGTTTGAATGGGCAAAAGAGGTTATACATGACCTGAATATGAAATTCATTTTATATAACACCAATCAGAAGTCTATCACAACATGGATAGAATAAATTTTCTTCGCCAATCGATCATTCAGTGTATGAGTGAATATGCCGAATATCTTTCCGGGGCCAACTTACCTAAAGTTGCCTATCAATTGCTTACAGATGAAAAGCGTGACAAATACCAACTCCTAGCCGTCGGCTGGGAAGAAGATGAACGCATCTACTATGTTATTTTCCATGCGGATATAACCGATGGCAAAATTTGGATACAGGAAGACAATACAGAAGATGGCTTCGCCAATTTATTATTGGAAAAAGGTATAGAAAAACACGAGATCGTTCTGGCTTATTACCCTGATTACCATCGTCAATATACCGAATTTGCCGTAGCATAAACCCAATATCGGTCCACTTTATTTCAAAACAAGCTCAACTGCGCAGGCGCCTTCAGTTGCCGGAACAAATCCAGATTATAAGAAGGTGTCGTTTTATCTTTAAAATACAGGCGTTTCGCCAATTCGTATTGCTGCCGGATCATTTCTGCGATGTTGCCTTCTCCGGTCATCCTGGTCTTAAACCTGCTGTCGTTGAGTTGACCGCCATGGCAATCCCGAATCCTGTTCAGGACCCGATCCGCCCGATCTGGCATGTTTTTGCGAACCCAGTCTTCAAAAATTTCACCCACATCCCCGTTCAGCCGCACCACGGTATAATAAATGGAGGAAGCGCCGGCTTCGGATACCGCCTTAGCCATTTCCAGTATTTCGTGGTCGTTGAGGCCGGGAATAATAGGCGCCAGCATCACATTTACCGGAATTCCATGCTGTGACAGGGTTCGAATGGTACTGAGCCGGCTCTTTACAGAAGCCGTTCTGGGTTCCAGTACCCGACGCAATGATTCATCCAGTGTCGTGACCGAAATGGAAACTTTAACCAGCTGACAGGCTGCCATCTGCGTCAAAAAATCCAGATCTCTCAGAATCAGGCTGTTTTTGGTGATGATCCCAACCGGATGGCGGTGTTTCCAAAGCACTTCCAGAATTTGCCGGGTGAGTTTTAATTTTTTTTCAATGGGCTGGTAACAATCCGTATTGCCGGAAAGCATCACCGGCATCGGTTCCCAATTGGGCTTTCGGATTTTTTCCTCCAGCAAAGCTGCTGCATTCAGTTTGTACAGGATTTTTTGTTCAAACTCCATTCCGGCGCTGTACCCCCAATATGGATGGGTGTTTCTGGCATAACAATAAACACAACCATGCTCGCAGCCCTGGTAAGGATTCATGGAATATCCCATGCCAATATCCGGGCTGTCCACCTTGTTCAGAATGGTTTTGGGGTGTACTTCGAGGTATTCCGTTTTCAAACTCCGGTCATCTTCATCTGCCGCAACCGGCTCGCTGTCGTATACGAAGTGTGCGTAAGGCCCGGCAGGGTTGATCTGCGCGCCCCTACCCTTCCAGTAATCCGGTTGCGTGATTTTCGTCATACAAAGTGTTTGTAATTTTGATGTAAATATAAACTTTTTGTTTTTAATTTTTAGCGTACCTTTTCGGAAATTTTTTAAAAATGAAAATCCGCCGCAAAGACTTCCTGAAAGGTATAGCCATCGGTACCATTTCCATGCCGGTGGTACTTCGCTCCTGCATGGGTGAAAACCTCGCCCAGCAACGCCGCTCTGCTTCCAAAGTTAGTGGTGAGCGCTACGATTGGAAAATGGTAACAACCTGGCCTTCTAATTTCCCTATCATCGGAGATGCGTGCAACCTGTTTGCTACCTGGGCAAATGAAATGTCAGGTGGCCGCATGAACATTCGTGTTTACGGTGGCGGGGAACTGGTTCCGGCTCTCGAAGCATTCGATGCAGTCCGCAACGGTTCTGCAGAAATGGGCAATGGCGCCGCTTATTACTGGGCGGGTAAAGCGCCCGCGGCACAATTTTTTGCTTCGGTCCCTTTTGGCATGAACACGCAACAATTGAGTACCTGGATTGTCAGTGGCGGCGGACTTGAACTGTGGCAGGAGCTTTACAGCGGACTGAATGTCGTGCCAATGTACGGCGGCAATACCGGTGCACAAATGGGCGGCTGGTTTAACAAAGAAATCAATACGCCGGAGGATTTAAAAGGCTTGAAAATGCGCATCCCCGGTCTGGGCGGCAAAGTGCTGGAAAAAGCCGGCGGATCCCCGATCCTGCTGGCCGGAGGGGAAATTTACACCGGACTTGAACGGGGTGTCATCGATGCCACAGAATGGCTGGGGCCGTTCCACGACTACAAAATGGGTTTTCATCAGATTGCAAAATATTATTACACCCCGGGATGGCAGGAATGCGGCACGGCGCTGGAGTTTTTCATCAACAAAGAAAAATACGACAGCCTGCCTCCTGATTTACAGGCGATTCTTCAAGGCGCCGGCGCCCGTGTGGCCCAGTGGTATACGGCAGAAATGGAGTTCAAAAACAGCGAAATGCTGCAGGTCATGCGAAAAGAAGGCATAGACATCCGCCGTTTCCCAAAGCCGGTTTTAGACAGCCTGCGCCAACACACCGAAGAAGCGCTGGCTGAAATCTGCGCCGCCGACCCTTTCAGCAAAAGAGTCTACGATTCTTACAACGCTTTTCGCAAACAAATTTCAGGATGGGCAGATATCTCCGAGAAGGTGTTTTATGATGAGATACAGTAAGAAGAGAATTAATCCTCAACAAACATCCTTCCTTCAAAGGCCGGAATCAATTTTTTCTCCAGCGCCATACTGAAAAGGCGTTCAACGGCAGCGCGCCCCTCTGCACCCAAATCAAGCGTAAACTCATTGACGTACAGCCCGATGTGCTGATACATCACATCAGTATTCATTTCCTGAGCATGTTGACGGACGTATTCCAAAGGTGCTTCCGGGTTTTGTTGTGCGTGTGCTACGCTGCGGCGCAGCACCCGATCCACTTTTTGCTGTATTTCCTGAGGCAAATCGCGGCGAACCGCTATGCCGCCTAACGGAATGGGCAATCCGGTGCGTTGTTCCCAATATTCGCCCAGATCCATGAGTTGCACCAGGCCTTTATCCTGAAAAGTGAAACGGCTTTCGTGGATGATCAGCCCAATGTCTGCCCTTCCCGACTGAACATCGCTTTCGATTTCTGAAAACAAACGCTCTTCCTTTTGCAGGGCATCCGGAAAAGCGATGCTGAACAGAAAGTTGGCAGTGGTGTATTTTCCCGGAATGGCAATTTTTTTCGAAACGACCTGGTGCAGCGGAATGGCCTCCCGTGCAATGAGCAGAGGCCCACAATTACGACCCAAAGCGCTGCCCGAATGCAGCAACGCATAATCGTTCAGTGCATAACCCAATGCGTGGTAGCTCAGCTTGGTGATGTCGAGGCTTTTTGCAAATGCCCCCTGGTTCAGCGCTTCCACGTCTGCCAGCACTACTTCAAACTCCAGCCCCTCGGTGTCGATTTTGCCGTGCACCATCGCATCAAAAATAAAGGTGTCATTCGGACAGGGAGAGAAGCCAATTGATAATTTCATACCTTTGCGAATTATATAAATTAAGCCGTTCCATGGAAGACGACATTCAGGTTGTTTTTGAAGACAACCACCTCATCGCAGTGAACAAACCGGCAGGCTGGCTGGTTCAAGGCGACGAAACCGGCGACAAGCCCCTGAGCGATTGGGTCAAGGAATACATCAAAAAACGCTACGGCAAACCCGGCGATGTTTACCTTGGCGTTGTACACCGTCTCGACCGCCCTGTGAGCGGCACCGTCATCTTTGCGCGCACCAGCAAAGCGCTGGAACGCATGAATAAGTTGTTTCACGACCGGAAAGTGGAAAAAACCTACTACGCGATTGTGCTGCACCGCCCCGAACCCTTGAACGGCCATCTGAAGCATTTTCTGCTGAAAGACACGACCAATAACACCGTAAAAGCTTACGACAAGCTGAGCAACCGCGCCCGCGAGGCGAAATTAGCGGAACTTGATTATGAACTGGCTGCCGAAATCGGAAAAAATTACCTGGTTAAGGTGAATCCCCTGACGGGACGCCCTCACCAGATTCGGGTGCAACTGTCGCGCATCAACTGCTCCATCAAAGGAGATTTGAAGTACGGCGCCCCAAAAGCGAACCCTGACAGCTCAATTTGTCTGCACTGCGCGAACCTTTCTTTCGTGCATCCTGTTAAAAATGAGCCGGTCAGTATTGATTCTGATTTCCCGAACACACCGGAATGGCAAATATTTCGTGGAGTTCTTTCCTGATATTGACAATGTTTGATACATTTGCGTGCATTTTTTGAGGTACGTTGAATTTACCTTAAATAATCTGGCTCCGTAGTACAATGGATAGTGCGTAGGTTTCCGGAACCTAAAATCCAGGTTCGATCCCTGGCGGGGCTACTTTTTATTAACTCTCGCTGCCTTTTTCCTTTTTAAATCCTACATTTACAGCGTTTTGTATCTTTTCGAGCTTTTTAAAACAACCGGAGTATACAAAAATGCAGATAAAATGTTTACATTTCCAACCATAAAAATCATTGCCTTAAAAGCAAATGTAAACAAGCAAGGAGAATACCCTGTCTATGTCCAGTTTATTCTCAATCGGGTGACTTATCGAATGTCTCTAAAAAAAAGTGTGCCGCCTGCGTCATGGATAGGCATTCATCCTAAATATGTAAAAGACAAGGGCGCCGATAAGCATCCCAATGCGCGACAATTGAATATGCTGCTGGCGCAAATGCAAAATAAGATTCAGGGAATTCTTCTTGATTATGAAATGCGAGATGAAGCGTTGACCTGGGAAAGTTTTCAAATGGAATTGCTTCCTGGAAAAGTAGAGCGTAAAAGTTTTTTTGATTTCCATGTCCTTTATGTAGAAGAGCAAAGGAAGAATGGCACCAAAAAAGAGACTTTGCGAACCTACCAATCCAAATTAAAGAAGCTCCAGGAATTTGCACCAGACCTTCAAATTGATCAGGTTACCAAGAAATTTTCACAGGAATACATCTACTTTTTGAAGGTTGAAAAAGGGAATGTCCCAAATACGATCTACAAGTCTATCCAGTACCTAAAAGCGGTTTGTGATATAGCTGTTCGGATGAAGGCATTGGAGAACTTTCCGCTCGAAGGAGTCGTCATTAGGAAAGAGGTAAAGGCCATGAGCAATTTAACCCAGGCAGAGGTAGACAAACTCTTTGCCCTGTACCGTTCTGACTTACTTCCTGATAGTAAGCAAAACATACTGAAGCAGTTTCTATTTGCATGTTACACAGGATTGGCATACGGTGATATTCAAGCTCTGGACTATGCAGACATTTTTGTGCATACCGATGGAACGCTGTACATCGAAAAAGACCGGTACAAAACGGATATTCGATTTGTATGCCCTTTAATGCCTGAAGCACTAGAGTTGATTGATTATCCCGGGCAAGGGAAGGTATTTAGAGGGATATCCAATAAAAATACCAACGACTACATGAAAGAAACGGCCAGGTTTGTTGGCATACAAAAACATGTCCGGTTTCACACCGGGCGCCACACATTTGGCACCATTGCTACAAATAAAGGCATCAGACGAGAGATCATTCAAAAAATGATGGGGCACGCCAAACCAGATATGACCGACCATTACGCCAAACTGAATGTGTCTACTATTATCAAGGAGGGAGTAAAACTACTTAGTAATGAATAGCGCAATAAAAGAATATTCTGCTGAATTCTTAAATGAAGTACTGAGAGAGTTGATTATCGCTCGCCGGTCTAAATACCCCCGTATGACCCGGAAAGAATTAGCAGATGAATTGGGAATAGACCCTTCTTCAGCGATGCGATTGGAAAATGGGGAGTCTGACCTTTCGATTGAAAGGTACATCCAGATATGTACTATTTTAAAGCAGAATCCGGTTGAGATTCTGCATAAAGCCGCATTAAGGGTAGGAACCATTCATGGCAAATTGTAAAAGCCTGACTAAGCTCATCCAGATATTTCAAGCTTCAGTTTTTAGGCTACACGCGAAGCTTCATCTAAACAGCTGAATTGGTTTTAGAATAATGATTTGTAGGATTTTAGCTCGCACTACCGGTAGCCGTTTAGTTCAACCTAAGTATGGACGAATAGACGACCTTTAGGAAGCCTATTCGTCCATGTATTGAAGCCTAATACTCTTAAAAAGCATACTTTACGACCATCATCAGTTCCGACAAATCTGCAGATGCAATGGACAAGTCAAAAGATACATCCTGTCCACCCAATCTTGTTGGTTACTTGCTGCCCCTGCCACATCTTCTCCATTAAATTAGCCAGATGAAGTTCAAGCGCATTTCAACATCAGTATAGATCCCAAATTTTAGTTCACCATAAAAGGCAACCATTCTACGTTTTTAACTTTGAAATTCGGGCTCAACTCCCGCAGGTTTAGACAATTCAAACTCCAGCAATAATTGCACATCTTTCGTTGCTTGAGCATCATGTACGATTTCGATTTTGCAAACGGTCGGATCGCTAGTATCCCAAGAAATGTCTGCAAACTGCCCACTTTTGTCATTAATACTTACAACTTTAATGTGAAAAGCATTGGCGAAATATGGAAAATGTTGCCTTGTAAGGAAAATCACAATCTTGTTGGTTGATACAGGAGGCTGTGAAAGCTGGTAAAATTCTGACGGAAATTCCTGTTTGAAACTGAGCAATTTATTTAACGAGCCTATTTCGGACAATAGGGCATCTTCTATGTTGGTCTTAAACATGCCTCCATCATATTTTGCGCGGTAACTGATGTGAAAAACTACATCCGCAATGCTATTGTAATCAAATGCTCGAAAAGCTGTTGGCAATTCTAACACCCATTTACTATCCACTGCTCCTGCACCTTCAAAAGGTAAAAACCGCTCATCCCTAAAGTTCAAGTCAAATTGCCCTCCGTCGTTGACTGCGTTACTTGTGGCCACCATGTTACTTCCCCGGTAAGGAAAAGGATCAGTGTTCTTCCCGGAACCAGTGGAGTCCTTTTTCAGACTGCCTTTCGACATGGTCAATGTGGCCGCCACGTTGGTGTAAGGCCCGGCTATGCAGGGTATGGTGATTTGTACCGATACGATGCGACGGCGATAATAACCTGGATATTGCAGATCATATGCCCATTCCGGTATAACAAAGGTGCATTTGCCATTCTTTCTAAGGTCAAGGAGTTTTTCCGGGGCAATCATCATCATGGAAAAGGACTGTCTGATTTCCATTTGCCTGACATTCCACTTTAGGTAGGCCGATTCGAGTTCTTGTAATTGTAAGGATAAGCCCTCTCCAGCCAACAAGCCGGCGCGACTGCTATCCCAATTGCCCAACACTTCCGGGTAGGATTCGCCTGTCTCAAATTCGTAAGCAGCTTTCGCCTGATTGGCAAGACCTATGGCCACATTGAAGGCATCTCGGTGCAGGCCACTTAGTTCCTTTGACATAACTTTGTACAGTTCTAGCGAAGTGAATTTTTCCTTGTAAAAATCATGTACCTCAACAGCTTGCTCCATTTGTTTTTCGTGTATTTCGAGGTCTTTTTCGGCGATGGAAACCCGGATGGTGGCCGCTGCGATCTGTTTTTGAACTTGTTTGAGCTCTTGTTGGGCAGTTTTTAGCTGAAATTTCCAGTCGGCGACTCGTCTTTGGAAGGAGGCTTCGAGACCTGCGGAAGAGGATATTAATTCCGCTAAATTTGCCGAAGTTTTGATCACATCAGCAAAAGTTTTCATTGAGTCTCCTAATTCCTTGCCTCCATATTTCATAGCAGTTGGAGCACCTAATTGAGGAATAAGATGACTTAAACCAGCTAAAATTCTCATTGTTGAATCAAAACCCAATAATACAGAGGCAGTATGTTTTGAAATCTGCTGCGTCCGTTCCCATCCATTCAAATTTTCCTCAATCCAAAGGGTATATTGCTGAATTCGATTCATTGTATTCACCATCCCCTCCAAAGAAGCCTCCAAATTAGCCCTTGCTTCTTCAATGGCTTTTTTCTTCACTTCTTTGGTCATTTTTAACAAGTTTTGTTCCTGGGTTGAACGCAACAAAGTTAGTTGCTCTCCATCCTTTTTCTCCAGCGCGCCGAGCAATGCCCCGCCGAATCCCTGCACAGTTCCGGCAAAGGCACGTGTTTTTTCCAATAAATAGGTGAAACGGTAGGCAGGCGGTGGCGAATACAACCCTGCCAGTACATCCGCCAGTTCAAGGCCTCCCGCACGAGCCAACACTAACAAAGCCGGATCAATGGGCGCTTCGAACAAAGCAAGGCTTTGCTTAACACCATCAATATTCAGGCAATGATGCAGTTTATAGAGCCGGTCTTCAACCCGATCCCAGTAGTCAAGCATTTTTTCGTTGTTCGGGATGCAGAATACCAGACTTTTTTTGCCAAGTAGGAACATGTGGCGACCAATGCTGGTCGTTGGATTTTGACCTATTCTGGCCATTACGGCCCCTGCTCCTGCTTCGCGGAATCCTGAAGAACTGCTATTATCCAAGCTGTTATTTTGAATGGTAAGTTCTTCGAAACCAAGACCCACTGTGCCTGATAAATCAAAATCGGTCAATACGGTGCCATTGCCATCTTCAAACAGGACGGCATCATCAAAGGTGTCCGTAGGTGTCATGACTAAGTTTTCAACATAATATAAAAACGGTGACACCTCGGATTTGATCAAACTGCTGTACGTCACGGGATCTGAACAACCACAGTTTTCGGTTTCAATTGCCGATTCGCATTTGCCCAATTTTTGCGGACGCGGACCAAGGATGTCATGCGCGAGCCTGTAAAGCATCAAAGCTTCTGTATTTGCCTCCCAGGTGTACTGCCGAAATAGCGAATCCGCCCAATCAAGCAGGTTGTCCACATACTTCATGACGATAGACTTCATATAGGCGCTGAGCCTCAACCTGGCTATGGCATGCGGGTTGAAGGGATCGTTTTCATAGGTATAAATGGCAGCGGTATCGTTCAGAATTTCCTTGAGTTTCGGCATGGTATGCCCCCTGAACTCCAGATACTGCCAATACCGATCTTTGGAAACGTCGCTATATGAATCAATCGGCGCAGCCGGGTCGAATATTTTCCGGAACCAGTAGTCGGCATCTTTGTACTTGCCTTCTGCATTGAGGTGGTCGGCGATAAGGAAGGGGATGTGAAAGAAGAGTTCCTTGAAGTACAAACTGCATGAACCTTTGAAATCCAGTTGATTGGGCTTGTGTAAATGAAACAACTGCCATGAATTCCAAAATTGAATTTTTGAGAAATCGTTCAATTTTTGGGTATCTATACTCAAAAAATCATCTATTCCTTCCAATGCTAATATCTTCTGCATTTCCGGAATCAGGTTCGTTCCTATTCTAATTGCATTCCGTTTAGGTTCGAGATATGTATTCCACGAATCACTCCAAATTCCCTCTCGACTTTTTAAAATTCTGATTAAATACTGTTCAAGATCAGTTTTTAAGGTATACTCTGGACCTTGCGAATCTCTGCCAGTATTTAAAACGAACCTAAGTTCATGATTTCTTAAGTTACTTGATTCGAAATTGGCTACCCGATTGGATGGCATAGAAACATAATATAAATCATCATTATGATCTCTTTCTACGCTTCCTAACACTGTACTCATACTCATCGGGGAGGTCGACGGCATCAGTATTATCGTATTTGTATTCAAATAATGGTTAATTGTTAAATAGTTCGGCAATTGAACGTATTGGTCAGAAGTACCGTCAATAAAAGCCTCATTTAGCAGAAAATCAATTCTAAAATATTCGTCACTATTATCAATTTGAAGCCCTCTTTGAATGTCAATTTTTAGTTCATCGTTTATTACTGTCGGAAATAAACGATAGCGCATAATGCTGTCCTGGTATTGCTTTAAATAAGTATTTGCCGAAGGTTCATCCGCATTAACACCGTTGATGGAATGTCCGGGATAGAAATTTTTAATAGATTGAGGCTGCAACCATTTTCCATTGTTTAGTTGGTAGGAATATTTTAAAGTGTAACTCAGGTTGTATCTGTCAAAAGATGATGTTCCCCCGGTGAAGGAATCCTTGCGCAATTCCACAATCGTCATCCAAAAAACGTAAATTTTATTTCTGAACCAAACAGGGGAAGCCAACGGAGCATCTATAGCCAACTCAACTTTTTCCCAGGGAGACCAGGAATTGACCATTTCAAAATCGAAATTAGACTCATATTGGGCATCGGCAATTTCCCTTTTCAACAATGTTAACTTCCGATAATAATACTGATAAGGATCTGACGCAGTTCGGCCCAAAATGTGGTAAATCCTTTTATCTTTCTCAACACCCGCTTCATATAGTTTTTCGCAATACACGCCTGTGATAATCAACTGTCCAACCTCCGAAAATCCCTTCAAATAAGCATTGTACGCCCCTTCTGCTGAGTCCAAGGAAATCTTCTGTTGCAACAACTCATCCTCAAGGGTCCGAAACAACGGCGATTTGTCGTCGCGCAGTTCAGGCTCAATCCAGTTTTCCGGGTACAAAAACACCTTACGATTAGCCTCCCAAACGCGGTAATTTTTGCGCCACTCCCACTGTGCACGCATGGCTTTTTGCTCGTTTTCGTCCCGCGGATAGCCCAAAAATGCCTGCTCTTGCATGGGACCAAATCCCTCTCGTGTAATCTCCAACCCCATCAAAACCCTATGTACATAGGTCTGCAAGGTTAGGTTGGCTGACAGAATGCGCGACACCTGTGCGCAGCCGCTCATTTCTACATCCACCAAAAAATAAGCGTAGAGGTCCCCCGTGTCGTGGAAGTTGTTTTGTTGGTCGAGTGCTAGTAGGAAAGAACAAAGCACATCACGGCGCAACTCATTGATGCGTTCTTCAATCGGTGACCACGCTTTTTCAAAATCTTCTTCACTTCCATAACGGGCGCGGAAAGCAGAGCTCAAAACAGGTTCGTACACGAGGGCATTGTCGTACTGGTTCTCTTTTAGCGCATTCAACACTGTGTCCGTCCAAACCCCTAAGCGTTGGGCAAGTCGTACATTCTGCTCAAGATTTACCAGGTTATCCGATGGAAAAATGGATAAAGTAGAGCCGGGTACGAAGTTTTTCAAGGCCTGTAATTGTCCTTGTTCGCAGCCCAAAATTTTGGAAAGTAAAGCAGAATGAGCGCCGAACCAATCGGTCCGCGGAGCCATCAATAAGGCGTGATAGGCATCCTCATCCCCTGCAAGAGCTTTGTAGTGTTTGTAATCGTACAGTCGGAAAAATTCAAGGATTGTACTCAGTCGGGTCAAATAATCGTCTGTTGGGGCGCCGCTTACGAATTTATTAAAATTTTGTTCCTCATTAAGCCAGGCCAAATCTGCTGTTGTGAATCCCATTTTATTGAACAGCAGGGCGAGGCGATCCAGGCTTTTAAACTGGTTGGCCAATGGAAGCGGAAGTGCCGGCAACGTGCTGCCATCTGTTAGCATCAATTGGTTTTCCAACAGACTGACTACCGACCAGGCAGCGGGGTACCAATCGAACATGGGCTTAACTAGTTCCGCTTTAGCCTTGGATTGTTTACCGAGATGCTCCAAAACTACTTTAAATCTGGCATTCAGGTCGTCCACTAATTGTTGGCGTAATGCCGAAAGTTTGGCCAATTCGCCCGCATCAGTGACGCCAGCACTGAAATAATCCGGAATGTCACTCAAAGTTACTGTATTCAGTTTGGCAATGCGAAAACGTATGTCTGGCTCAGGCATAGACACCCAAATACCGTTTATTACCAAGTCATCTGCCAACGAATCCAAGTGGGTTGCATGGTGTTCGGCAGGAATATATGTTTTCAATGCCTCTTTTGTAAAGTAAAGCCGCTCGTCGAGCAGGAAACTACCTAACCAGGAATCGACCAAATCGGCGCTTTCACTGTCCAGAGAAGTAGAAGTTGTATCGGTGACGATGAAACGGATGTCAGAAAGAGAAAGAGGTGCCTTATGTAAACGTTCCACTGCTTTTTGAAGGGATAATATTCGATCAGATACTATGTTGTAAGAACCAGTTAAATCCAATAAAAACAGAAAATCCTCCACTGACAATTGAAACAACCTTGATAACCGAACCAATTGGTAGGTATTACTCACATTTTCCAGGCTCAAACTTGTGGCGCTGGAGTTGCTGAAAACCTTTTCGAAAATCAGGCGAAATTCGGCTTCGCTTGCTCCAATGCCTTTCAAAAAATAAGGCAGCTGGCCATTGTCGATCATGGTATCGGGAACCATGGAACCCGATGCCAAATTGGGGATCGCAATGTAGTTTTTATCGAACATCCGATCCTGCATGCCAGGCACAGGTTCTTCAACTGATAGGTTCAAAAATTCGTTTCTGATGCGCCTGGTGCTGATCGAGGTGTTGGGTATTTTTTTACACAGTGCAATGCTTTCTTCTGCGCTCAGCTGGAACATGCGCTTTACTTCGCATATTCGGGCAATTTCCACAATGGCGCCCTGGGTAAAATTGCCAATCGTCTGAACAGCGAGATCGAGTTCTTCAATGGTCCAACCCGTGAGTCTTTTCAGGCGCAAAAAACGGTGTATATAATCCAGAACATCTTCATTTTTCAGGCCTTCAATTTTTTCGGTGAAGGCTTGTACCTCCTCCGGAACCGGAGTTCTGACTAAGCGCACCGCTGTGCTAAGCGTGTGTAAATAGCCTTTTGTCGAGATTAAAAAATCCATTTCGGCACGACTCAAATTGGTCGAGCGCATAAAGACAGACGGCGGACAAGCCGACAGTACAAAATTCACACTATCAGCTGGAAAACCAAAGCGCAAATCCCGCAGGTCGTTGAGATGGCTATCTTCTGTTACCAATACCTGAAACTCTTCGAAAGAAGCGCCTAAATAGGCTCCCACCGTTCGGTTGATATCGGATACGTTCAGGCCCTCCAGGACATCCAAGTAACGAAGCCCCATCGCATCCAGCATGATCTGACTTTCCTCAAAAGGCCGGTTGAATGCGACCCTGAAACCATTTTTCCAGGTAGCACCGAGTGTTGACGGAGCGCCTTGTCTGAACCCGGCGCTGACCACACCACCGGCGCCTCCAGAGCCTCCACTACCTCCGCTGCCCGACGACAAAGGCAACAAACTCAGTTCTTTCCATACATCTGTCGCCGCGATGCTTAGCCCCCGGATACCGGCCATCACCTGCCTGGTGTAACTTTCCTTAATCTCGTTAACAATTTGTAGATATGGCAGCACTTCATTGGTATTCTGACAACTAAGTTCAAGGCTCCAAAGATCGGGGCGGCGTGTTTTTAAAGCGATGGGGTGCTCAGTCGCGTTTTGTACTGGATCGAAAGGAAATCCGTTATTTAAGCTCCATAAATGCACATTTTTTTCTACAAAGCGCATCAAGTCCACAAAATAGGCAGCTGGACCGAAAATGGATTTACAGTGATCACATTCACAATAATCTTGTGAGCCGAACATTTCGGAATAACCGTCAATGTTTTGTAATTGATTGACCAGAGCATCGGGATAGTTTTCGACAGAAAACCCGACAAATCGCGAAGTATCAATTCCTCTGATGGCCAATGTAGTATGCACGTTTGTCTCAAATTGGTTTTGAGCGGTTTGGATGAGCTCATTATATTGACTAATGCTCAATTTGCTGCCCAGTTTTGCTTCCAGTTCCGATGCATCAGCATTGACGATGGATGCAGACGCATCAAAGCCTTCTGTCAGAAGGACTTCCCGCACTGAAAAATCCTTGCTCATGCCTGCTACGCGTTGAAAAGCCATCATTTGTTTTCGCACGCCATCCTGTTGTTCCGCAGGGATGCCGCTGAAATCAAATGCCCGCTCACCGTTTTCATTTTTTTTGAAATAATTGGTGTGCAGCAAGTCGATTTCGGCATTGTTTTCTTCAAAACGCTGCAACTGATTTTTCATCTTCAGCAACTCCTTCATCTTGGCCTGCGGAGCCCTATTCGGGTCTGTCAATAACGCCTCTGCGCCGAGATGGCGGTAAGTATTGGCAGCACTACGCAGCTTAGGGGAATTTTCGAGCGATAGTTTTTCCGCGACAGCCTTGGCGCTTTTTTTGCTTTTGGGCGCGGGAGACGCCGGCGCTTGCAATTCGTTCAGTTCTGCCAATAATTCGTCGGTGGGCAAGGCCCTGCGCACCTTTCGTTCGATGAAAAATTCAGTCGGAAAATTGCGCCCGGCCAAATGCACGAGGTTTTCAGCATAGGATTCCGGCGTTTCATTACCCGGTGTTTCATTCCCAGCCTCCTTGATATGAGCAAGCCAGTCGGCAGCATCCAGGCGAGCCAATTCTTTGAGGTCCGTTATTTTTTCCGAGACAATTTTGGAGAGCTTAGGCTGCCGGCCCGTAAAGCGCGATAGCGCGAAACTGCGCTTCAACTGGTTCACCTGCTCTGTAGTCAGGGTCTTGTTGTCCACCAATTCGGCCCATTGCCTGGGGGTAGCGCGTTCCCAATCGGTTTCCTTGTTAAGCATATGCTCTACTACTTCATCACTGAAATCGAAAGCCGTGAGCAGATCAGTGGTTTGCAAGATGCGACTCTCTTTATAGAAATACGGATTTTTCACCAGTGGCTGCTCTAAGTGCAGTAAATCCCTTACCAAACGCTTATCTGTTTGGAGCGATTCCTCCAGGTTTTCCTCCGTGAGGTATTTTTGAAAGGCTGCATCACATTTCAGTTTTGGCAAAATGGCCTGGGTTACCATTTCGCCAAAGGTTTTATCAATCCATTGAGTATAGGTCAGGTTGATTTGACCAATGCTTTCTTTAATCTCCTTGCTGGCATTAGTAAACTTGGACAGCAAAATATTCAACAACGCCTCATCTAATTTTTGATTGACATAGGCAGTTGAAGCCTCTCCTAGTTTTTCGGGTACTTCAAGCAAATCACCTACGGAAAAAGGAATCTGATCCGCTTTTCGGGCGCTTTCTACTTTTACTTCTGCACCAATTCGCAAGGTAATCATCGCATTAGGAATATCAAGGTTGAACACCGTGACACCCCGGGTATTACTCAGTAATGCCTCGCCCTCGAATATTTTAAAATACAAATCCGGTTTACCACCATGATCTCCATATTGTCTTTGGTCGAACCGGAAGGCACAGCGGCCTTCAGCATCCGTAATGGCTTCGGCGATAAAATCGTCCTTTTTGGGGTCGAAGTCCCAAAGTTCTATGCGGTGGTGATTCAAGGGTTGACCTTTGGTGTCGAGTGCCAGAAGGCGGATGCTGAAGGAGTTCATATTGAGGTGATTTTATTTTAAAGTGATGGTAGTAACGGTTGTTGATTGCCTTTCAGGCTGCCTGTGTACAAAGGATCTGTCACTCATCGCTCGCTTGCGAAACCTGCGAGTGTCGCTGACGCGCCCGTGGATTTGATTGGAAGATTGATTGGCCATTTTATTTGTGGGTTTTTATGGATGTTTTAAATAGTAAAAAACTACTTGTCCTGTTTGGGTTAAACTTTAAGGTAGTGGTGGTTTCATTTAGTTGAAACCGAAACGATTGGTGTAAGCGCTTCATAAGGGTCAAAAACGATATTGGCAGAATGGTAATTCGGACCGCGCTTATGGTTGGCAATAAAACGAACCAAAATCTTAGTTGTGTCTTGTTTCGGATGTACAAAATCTACTCCAGCGATGAATTGCTTTTCCACTTTTCCATGCTTCTTGTCAAGATCGGTAAGGTATTCTTTAAAAGATTTTTTCTCGTTTTCTTTTATCGCCTTTGCAGAAAACATACCGGCAAATGCATCATAGTTTTCAGTTCTGAAAAAAGAATCTATCTCTGCCAGTCTCGGATTCATTGAACAAGCCAGTTGAATTAATTCTAAATTGGGCGTGAACTCTCTTTTTTCTCCATTAAAAAGATAAGAAACATTTATTTCCTTCACTTCACGGCTCTTGTCGCCAAGTGCAGAAAAAAACTCCCAAGCTGAAACTGCTGCACACATGTCGGGTGCCTTATGCAACTGATTCATGTCAAAATCTTGGAAGTCAAGCCAATACCGGAGGCTTTCACTTTCTATGGTACTCACTTTTTTTTTCATTGAAACGAGGTAGCCACCATAATGATCGGACACCGCCTTTACTGCTTTTTTATCAAATTCATTAACTATTGGCACTTCAGTGCAACCAAAACACAACAAGCTTATGAATAAGCCTGTAATTGATAAAAATGAATTTAGCCTTTGCATAATTATTGAATTTAGTTTTTCATTCCTTAACAGACATGCATTCCTGGGTTTTTAGAACACTTTGTGGTTGTGGGGCGTTTGGGGTTAATTAGTCAGAGGCCAGTTGACGATTAGTGAACACATCCCCCCTATCCATCACCATGCAGGTGACGATGTTGGAGCTTTGTTGATCGAGTATTTTATATTTGCTCATTTTGTTGACGTTTTGTTGTTTTGGTTTTTTGTGTGCACGCGAGCATCTGTGGTGCGACGCGTGGTGTTTACAAGTCCGGGACTAATCTTCCCTTCCTTTATGTTATTCGCAAGTCAGAGACCTGCTGACAGCGCGTATCGCGTCAAAGACGCTCACGAGCGTACGCGTTTTTGAAGGCCGAGCACTTCGCGCCAGCGGTCATTTCTTACCTCGTTAAAAATGATCACGAGCCAATGTAATGAAAACTTTATGTCAGGGCATGTGCTATCGAGTTTGCATTGCCTTTTTAAAATTTTCGATAATTTCACCAAAATTATCAAATCCATACTCAATCATTCTTTGGTCTCTGATTGGGTCTGAACTAAAAGTATCTATCCATTGGCCTGTGTTTGCACCCGATTTTAATTTTTGTAAATCATAGCCATATGCTCGACCAAATGCTCCAAAAGACATATTACCATAGTCATCAAAGTTCATCAATTTCCCATCATATAGAGAAAACTCACCAATAAAAACCGCCCCATATGAAGGAATTTTATCTAAATTTTCTCTAGTTTGACTTTTTAAATCAAACGGAGCATCGGGATAAACCCACGCATTAAACTCAAGTTCATCTAAAACAGTAATATCCCAGAAATTTTTCCACAAAGTCTCATTGTCTGGCCTAAAAGCTCCCCCAAGCTGGATAAAAAGCCCTATATAATCATTGACTACTTTATCAAACTCTTTTGTCATGTCAAGTAAGTCCTCTTCAAGAACTGCTTGTCCTCTATACCATCCTTTGTTGAATAAGGGATGCTCTTGTCTAAGCTTTTTACCTTCTACTTTGCCTTTATCTCCTTTTTCTGGAATTGTATATGTTAAGAGAACGGCACTTTTCCAAGGGTTAGTTATATCATATTCTTCTGAAGAGGTATCTACCGTATACACTTTAGTCTTGTTCTTTTCGTCAAAAACAATTCTTTCTATAAATTCACCTGTTGAAGATGAATAAAGCACGGCATTGAATTTTAATTCTTCTTCCAGTTTCGCTTTTTCTACCAGCATTCTTTCCTCATAACTTCTATCTACCGCATTATCAACTGGTTCCTTTGGCTCAAAAGGAAGGTTTATATTATTATTAGGAGGATTTATTTTTTCTGCTGGCTGTGTTTGCTGACCATGTGCATCAATTAGAATAATTGGATTATTTTTAGAATACCTATACAAATTCACCCCATCCCCAATCCCAATCGGATCCGCACTCCCCCACCGCCCCAGCCAGGGCAAATAATACCGGGCGGAGTGATACGACAGCCCGCTCTCCTCATCCCGCTCCATACCCGTGTATCGATACCGCTTCGCCGCCGACTTGATGGCAGCATTCCGAGCCTGATAAGCCGTTGTGCCAAAAGGGTGATATTCCTCATAAGAAATCACCGCAGCGGCGGGCGAGTTGTCCAGTTCTAAGCAAGCCGAGCCAAGGTGGTTGTGCAGTTGGTAGCGCACCAGGTGCAGTTCTGTGTCCGGGTCCACGCCATTCTGCGTTTCGACCATGACGAAGCGGTGTCCTTCATCCATCAGGCTCAGGCTCGTACGCTCCAAACCCGCGTTTGTGCCACTGTGCTTTTTGTACAATTCGTACCCTGCGATATAAATCCGCTCCTCTTTTTTGGTAGGATTGCCGCTCGCCGAGGCGTTTTCAGTAATTTTTCGGATGCGCTGCCCCTGCCCGTCGTATTGGTAATAAGTGGTTTCGGGCGTGCCGCTATTGACTTTTTGCTGAATCGTTCGAACGATTTCCTCTTTAAAATTCCAGCCGACCTCCTCCAGATGCGGCATCACAGTCATAAAACCATGTGCCGTGTGGTGGTCGTATTGATAAGGTGTGCTGCTGCCGATTTGGGTGGTTTTCAGCCGGTTGTTCGTCGTTTCGTAGGCATAATTGCGCGTCCAGTTATTCGCGGGGCTACCCACCGCTTGGTGCTGCATCTGCAAAATATTGCCCACCGCGTCGAACTGGTATTTTTGGACATAATTCCGCATCGCCATCCCGTTGTTCGGGTTGTGCGACGTCTTAAACGCCGCATCGTTCCAGTTATCTTCGCTATTATGATTAAGCGGCACGTCATTTTCCCGCCCCGTTGCCTCCACGAGCCGATACAGCGCGTCGTATTGAAAGGTGCGAAGCCCGTCTATTTGGAAATTATTGAAAAAACGCTGCGGCACAGCGAGGTCGTTCAGGTGCGTGATATTGCCCACCGGGTCATAAGTGTAGTGCAAGTCTTGCAGCAAATCGCCGTTCGCCCGGCGGCTGACCAGGCGCAGGAGCCGAAACGTTTCCGCGTCGTACTCAAATTTCGTCACCACATCGTTGCCGTATTTGATGCGCTCGCGCTGCCCTTTTTCGTTATAATCGAGGTTTTTCAGGTAAAAAACTGCCGCTGTGCCAGAGTGCTGCACCGATTCGGCTTCGAGTAAACCGCCCTCGTTGTATTGCGGGAAAATCACGCTGCCATCCGGCGCGGTCTGTTTTGAAATGCGCCCCAAGGCATCCGTCTCGGTGGCGAAAGTGAAGGTATCTGCCTCCAAATCGGCCGTCAAATTGCCGGCCACCCAGTTGGCTACTTCTTTGTATTTTGAAAAAAGCCGCCGCCGCGTCTCTGTTGGTTGGCCCTTGAAATCGTATTCCGGCATTTCCAAGCGCCCCCCCGTGTCATAGTGCCTGAAAATCTGACCGCGCAGGTTTTTTGATTCCGGCGTGGGTTGCGATTCACCGTATTCTATTTTTTCAAAAACATGGCTGAGGGCCGTCGCCCCGTCGCCGCCGATAATTGTACTTTCCGAAGGGCGGTGCAACGCATCGTACACGTAGCGGAATTCGTGGTTGCGCTCGTCCCAAGTCCGCAGGGGCTTGCCGAGGGCGTTGGTCAGCAGCCAGCGTTGCCCCGCGTCCATGCTGTTTTGATAGACCAACTGGCCGAGCATATCATATTTGTAAGACATCACAACATTGCCTTTTTGCCCATTCGAGGGCAGTTCGCGGGCATCAGTCACACTGCGGAGGTTGCCCTCGGTGTCCAAATGGACTTTAGTTTTGTAATATTCGCCGGCGTTGGTGGCTATGTTGTGGTTGTGTTCGACCGATAAAACGGGTCTGCCCAGCGTATCAAAATGCTGGGTATTTGGCGTGTCGGCGTGTAAGGCGGCTTGCAGGGCAGCCCGTTTTTCGTAAACGGGATTTTTGCCCGCTGCCAGTAATTCAGTTGAATCAACCGGATTGTTGCTGGTGCGTTTTTGGTACCACGAAGATTCCAACACCGTATCGTTTGGATCAAAAATGGCCTGTTTCCACGAATCAAACACCGTTTTGGAAAACGTGCCGTCGGGCATATCGGTCCGTACCAAACGCCCCGCTGCATCGTAGTACAACACCGGGGTCACGCCCGATTCGACCAATTCCTTCAAATCTTCGTATTGGTGCGTCACCGAGAAATACGGCTCGTATTGTTTGACGGCGTTGCCTTTGTTATTCAGTACGGTGCGACCATTGCCAAGCCAGCGGAGTTGTTTTGGGATGAGATTAGCTGTGTTTTCGGTCGTAACCATATAGGTGTCGTCCGCCGGATTTACGACTACTTTTTTAGCCTCGCCCGGTTCGGCTTGTACCTTTTTCATCGCCACTTTCCCGAGGCCGTTGCTGTATTCAAAACTCAATTGCACGGGTGAGTTTGGCGATTTTTTGTTGTGCTCCTCCCGCATAATGGAAGCAACCACAACGGGTTTGCCCGTATTTTTAAACACGTCAAAATCATAAACAAAACGGGCGGTGGCGTGACCGAGCAAGGATTTGCCCCGATTGGTCAAGACGACGGAATCCGGCGCGTTGAAAAAATCGGCAATCGCTGTTTGCTCTACCGGGTCGGTGAACTCTTCCAAACCCGCCAGATCGTCGGCCTCCGCGCCTTTGCCGAAAACGGCCACGGCTTTCACGAGGCCGAGTTCGTCGCTCAGCACTTCCGAAAAATTGTGGTTCGGGTCGCGCATCCGCCGGGGCGAGAGCGTGCGGTAATTGAACACCTCCACACGCGTCATATTGCTGAGCATATCTTCCGTTTCGCGGATAAACAGGTGGTCGGCATCGTAGCGCACCTTCGTGACGGAACCGAATGGATCGGTGTAGGAAATCGGGACAAAAAAACGATTTTGGGCGGTGACAGCCGTTTCCAGACCTTCAATAAATTGTGTTGTGCCAGAGCGCACCCACCAATTCAGATCGCCTTCGCTGTGGGTGAATTTGCCTTCGTTCTGCAAATCCGGTAGCGGCAATGCCCCAAAAATATCGCTCAGCAGTTCCGGCGTATAAGCCAGTTGGTAATTTTCATAAGGCAAACCCAGCGATTCCAATTGGTGCAACGGCAAGGCGCCCGTCAAATCGTTTTTGTAAAAAACGCTTCGCACGTGTTCGATCAGGCGTTTTTGAGCATTCGTGCCGACCAGGGCTTTGTCAATTTCGTGGTAAAAAACCTCGTCCGTTGTGGGATTGGTCAGGATTTTTTCAAAATCAGAAATTTGATAAAAAATACCGCTGCCCGCTTTTGGAACACCTTTCAATTCCCAGGTTTTCACTTCGGAAGGCATCCGCAGGCGGTAATCGTCGTGCGTGTCAATTTCGTTGGTGAATTGGTTTTCTGCGTAAATAATGACCGTTTTGCCCTGTGAATCGCGTGTTTCCTGCGGCAGCGACCCATCGGGCGACAGGCGCGGGTAAACCACTGCTGCCGATTCCAACACGTTGCCGTATTCGTCCAATTTGAGGTTCAGGCTATGGGCAATGCGCGGATCGGCGGGGTCGCGTTCGTAATTATAGGTGATGGCCTCGCTTTCTTTCACCACAAAAATGGCATGGCGATTTTGCCCTTTGGGTTGCAAAACCTCGATGAAGCAATTGTGGGTAGCCGCCGAAAACGGAGTCAATTCCTTTTGGCGCTGTGCATCGGTGGCGCCGCTCGTGGGTGCGTCTTTTGCAAAAATTTCCGTGCGCAGGGCCATGCTTTTGCAAGCGCGGTAGGCTTGCTGACGCTCTTCACTGCTCATGTTTTGAACAAAATCGGCGGGTAAGCCCTTTGCTGGTACGATGCGGGCATCTGGGAGAGGCTGTTCCGGGTGAACCACGGCGGGAAAACCGGCCCGTGTCATTTCTTCGTACCAATATTCGTGTTCGAACTGCCCCAATATTTTTTGTTGCCGCAAATAAGCGCCGGTGTGGAACCAGCTTTTGGTCAACACCGGATCCTGGTGCAGTTCACGTTCGACCACGTTACTCGCCGCGCCTTTCACCCAATGTTCAAAATGCTCGGCATCGGTTTGTTCCACCCGGCCAAAGCCCCGGAACTCGCGCTCGGCGTGGTCGTAATAACCGTGATGGTAGTCGTACGTGCTGACAAAACGGTGGCCGGAAACCAGGTCGCGCGTCTCGGTTTTGGAGATACAATGCACCGGAAAATGCAATTTCGTCACCCAGGGCCTTCCTGCAAATTTATCTTGTAGGTAGTATTTTGTCGAGGGCGTGTATTGCAACGAAACCTCTTTGCCGAGGTTGTTTTTGTAACCGACCATCAGGTGCGGCTTTTTGCTGTTCATCAGGTCAATGTAGCGCAGGGGCGATGGGCTGTCCTTCGCCAGGGGGCTTGACCAAACGATGCAGGCCACACCATTTCCCAGCAAATCGGTGACGCTGATTTTTGCCAAATTGTGGATTTCCGGGAAAGCCGGTATTTCAAAAGGCGTAGTGCTAAACCTGTTTCCGCTCAAATTAAGCCAGCAAGTGAATTTGTTTTTGCCCAAATACACCAGGTCGGTCGTGCCTGATCCGTCGAGGTCGGCCAATTCCAAATAGGCAGGGTTGAAGGCTTCCGGTTGGTCAAAAACGGGAGCTTTATCCATACCTATTTTTGCGCCAAAGCGCCCGTAGCCCAAGTTGGGCCAATAACAAACCTCGCCGTTTCGGATGCGCACCAGGTCGGTTAGGCCGTCACCCGACATATCGGCGAGGAAAATGGTTTGTTTTGGGTCGAAAAAAACGAGTGCCGGGCCGTTTTCTTCATCGGAAGACATGGCAGTGCGGCGGGCGGCAGAGAAGCCTTTTCGGCCCGACGATTCGTACCAGGTAAAAACGCCGTCTTCGCTCAACAGCAATTCGGGTTTGCCGTCGCCGTTCAAATCCAGCATACGGGCAAAGGCATCACCGAGGTTTCGGTTGGGCATGAGGTCGAACGTGCGGAACGGCTGCCACTCCTCGTCGTCGCTCAACTCAAAATAGCCGCGCATTTCGCCGTTCGTTGCGGCCAGTTGTTTGCCGCCGTCAGCATCCAAATCAGCCAATTGCAGGCTACCGCCCAAACCGGCAAAGGAAGGCTTGGGTGAAACCAATTTGGCAGGCGCAAAATTGCCCTCGCCGAGGTTGTGTTTATAGTACCAACCGCCCGCCTGTTCGGTCAGGATGCCGGACAAGCCTTCGTTGAAGAGATCGGTAAATTGATATTGCGATTCATCTAAGCCGACGGGCGCATGCACGAGGTTTTCAGGGGATATTTTTTTGACCTCGGTGTTCCAATCGTGTTTTTGGTATTCAAATTCGAGGGGCGGCAGGCTTTTTTGGCTGTAAGTACCGTCCGTTTTTTTGATGTATCCGACCGATGTAATGGTTTTCAAAAAAGTAAAATCCTGCTCGGCGGAGGTGTCGTATTCAAAGTCGAGCGATTTTACGAGGGCCGAACCGCCTGGCAATTCGGCGAAATGGTGAAGCAACAATACCCTTTGGCACAGCCGGGTCGTGCGGATTTCAAAGCCCGCTTTGTAATCGGAAAAAGCGTCGGGGCGAAATACCCAATCGTTGTTTTTTTGAAATGGCGCGGCGGGTTGGTATTCTCCATAGTCCAAAATGGTTTGGAACATGAAATCCGATAAAGCTGGGAAAGGATTGCTCAATCCCAAAAACGGCGTTTTATTGCCGTACCAAATCTCTGAGAGATAGGTGTTGGTGTAAGTGATCTGCCCGCCTGATTTGCGGTTGTGGTGGTGCAGGAGAGCAGGATTGAAGCCTTTGTCGTCCTCTTTTTTGTAAATATAGCGACTGCAATTGCCTTTATCATCAAAAACCAATTCTGGCAGCCATTCGAATATGCGGCGTGGGTCAGCTGGATCGGCAATGCGAGCGTCGGTTGTCCAGCCGAACAGCGTGATCGTGTTTTCTTTGGTGATGACCCGCCAACGAATGGTTTTGCTCGATTTTTCCTGCCAACGCTCGATGCGGGCAAAAAGTCCTTCAATGCGTGGTCGGTATAGTCGAATGGCCCAGAAACCGTCGGGCGAATCTTTTTCATCAAACACATAATTATCATTGGCATCCTTCAAAAAACTGCCATCGGCGGCTTTTTTAAAGGCAGGCACCAAATCCTCCGCTTCAGAAAATAAAAAAACATCAGACTCAAAAGCATCTTGATATTGCGGTAACCCCTTGTCGGTTTTCCGCCGGATGGAAGGCGAGCCAATGCTCCAACCCAGACCAAAAATGCTGTTGCCGCCTCCAGAGTTATAGGAAAGGCTCAACTGCGGCGCCGCGCCGCGTGCAGGAGAAATGGGCAATGGAATAGAAAAAGAAGAAGTACCATTGACGGCGTTGACAGAAAATTTTTCGTCAATTCCTTTCATAGCCCCGCCACCTTTGGGCAAATTGATGGCAGGTACCTCGATGGCGTTGGATTTGGTCTTGCCGCCGTCGGTTTTTAGAAAACTGGAAGAGACATTTTTATTTTCTGAGGATTCTTTCATTTGTTATACAGCACTGGGTTTGGAATTATTTGTGTTCTTACTCTTGCTTCCAACTTACGTACTGCCCGCCGGCACGGTAACAGCACCAATGGCTGACAAACAACAATGCCCTTGCTTCCGGCAAAGGCCAAAAAGCAAGGGCATTGTATCACTGTTTTCTGTGGTGGTCATATTAGGATTGGGTTTACGGGCAGCAATGTAATACTTTTTTTGTATTGCAAAGCCTGTAAGTAGAAAAATTTTCATTCATCATATCCATCAGAACTCCAAATCTTCAATTGTACTTTTGATTTTTGCCCAACTTTTTCTCCAATCAATCACTACACCCCAAATACTTCTTCCTTATCGCCATAAATGCCGTCAAATCGGCCTGCCAACTTTACCGGATTTTTGCTTTGCTTTTGCACGCGATGATTTGTTTGCGCAACTGATCGGAGCCGGCCAATTTGTCAAAATACAAGGCTTTTATGAAAAAGTTGGCGGTGTCCGGAAAACTCCGGTAATAATTATATCCGCACGTATCCCTTTTGCCTTACGCGTTCTTCCTTTACGGACATACCCATTACGGACTGAATTGCCTATCCAGATATTGTCGGGGGCAGCCGCCATCCTCCCCCGACTTCATCGGGGCAGGCATTGCGGCGTGCTATCTGGCTTCAGCAATTTGCCAATAAGGGACTTTCACCCTTAAGTTTTCAGCCTTCCTCTTCCAAAGATTTTGAATTATCTTTGTTTTAGAGAATCGATGCGCCCATCTTGGGCACACATAATGCACTCAACGCCAATTGTCGCCAAGCCCAACGCTCAAAGCCAACACAGGCGGCGGTATGCGTGAGTGACGCAGTTACCGGCAAGTTTAAAAGACGACAATGCAGCCATTAAGCAGACGACCTAAAATTTAAACATTAATACAAGGGCAACCCATTTTACGGGTGACCAACATACAGACCATATTTCAAACGAACAGCCAGAAAGCCGAACCATATCAAAACCCAAAGAGCCATTTTTTGCTAGCGCACCAAGATAAATTCCGATATTCACGAACTGATAAATTTTGACAAATAATAAATGGCAACACATAAACTTTCGCTTTCCAGATTAGAGACTTTCCTGTTCGATGCTTGCGACATCTTGCGGGGAAATATGGACGCTTCCGAATACAAGGAATACATCATTTCTATGCTGTTTCTCAAACGAGTAAACGACCAGTTTGAAGTGCACCGTGATAAAAGAAAAAAGAACCTTGAAGCCAGAGGTATAACAGACGCAGCAACCATTTATGGCGAACTGGAAAGACAAAATGCACCGGAATACGACTTTTTTGTTCCGCTTGCAGCACGTTGGAAAAAACAGGAAGGCGACCCTGAATTTTACTTTGACGAAGAAGGCAATCAACAGCCATACAACTACATCAAAGACCTGACGGAAGAAATTGGCGACCACCTGAACAAAGCTTTGGCGGCTTTGCAGGAAGCCAACCTTGACAAGTTAGACGGTGTATTTAATCAGGACAATATCAACTTCAACAAAACTTTTGGCAAGAATAGCAAGCAAATCAGTGACGAAGATTTGAGAAAGTTGATTCAGGAGTTCAACAAGAAAAGTTTAAGAGACGACAACTTGGAGTTCCCTGATTTAATGGGGGCTGCTTACGAGTATTTGATAAAACATTTTGCCGACAGTGCAGGGAAAAAAGCCGGAGAATTCTATACGCCCAACGAAATTGTAAAACTGCTGGTGAACATTCTTGAACCGGGCAAGGATGCTGAAATATACGACCCCACAGTGGGAAGTGGCGGTATGCTGATTGAATGTAAAAACTATGTGGAAAGCCGCTACGGTTCTGCAAAAAATCTTTCTCTTTACGGACAAGAAAAAAGTGGAACGGTTTGGGGATTGTGTAAAATGAATATGTTGTTTCACAACATTTACGACAGCAAAATATTGAATGGTGACACACTGCTCACCCCTTTGCATTACGACAGCGACAAACCCGGAGAACTGAAAACCTTTGATATAGTAATTGCCAATCCGCCTTTTTCGCAGGATTACGCCACTACCAACATGAAGTTTAAAGAACGCTTTAGCTTTTGGATGCCTACCAAAGACAAAGCCGATTTTATGTTTGTGCAACACATGGTTTCTTCACTCAACAACGAAGGACGTATGGCAGTAGTAATGCCACACGGTGTGTTGTATCGGGGTGGTGAGGAAAAGAAATTCCGTGAGCATTTGGTGGCTCGGGGTTATTTGGAAGCCGTTATTGGTTTGCCTTCGGCTTTGTTTTATGGAACAGGCATTGGTGCTTGTGTGTTGGTCATTAATAAAAAAGGTGCACACGTGCGAGACCATGTGTTGTTTATTAATGCCGACCGTGAATACAAGGAAGGAAAAAACCAAAACAAACTAAGACCGGAAGACATTGAAAAAATCACTTACACCTATCGAAACAAAAAAGAAACACCTAAATACAGCCGATTGGTGGCGAAGAACAATACCATTGATGCACTGAACAGTTTAGAGAAAGAAGAATTTAATTTCAACATACGCAGGTTTGTGGACAATGCACCACCACCCGAACCACAAGATGTGCATGCACACTTGCAAGGCGGTATTCCTGAAAGTGAAGTAAATAACTTGCAACATCTATTTGATTGTTACAGTGGCTTGCGTGAAAAATTATTTATGCCATTGAAAGCAAACTATCTCCGGTTTAATAACAGCATTGCCCACAAAGAAGAAATTAAAAAACTGTTTGACGACAGCGAAGAAATAAAAGCAGCAAACGCCAAATACACCAATGCTATTGGCGAATGGTGGGCCTTGCAAATTCCTGTAATTGAACTATTGCCCGAACAAAAAACCAATGTGTTCGACCTGTATCATCAGTTCTCTAAAACACTGACCGAAAAATTGCAAGCACTCCCCATTTTAGATGAGTTTAAAAGCCGTGGCTCATTTGCCAGTTATTGGAACAGCATTACTAACGACATTAAAAGTGTGGATGCCAGCGGCTGGAATGCCGAACTGATACCAGACGATGAAATTTTGGAAAGCCAGTTTCCGGAGGTGTTAAAAGAGTTGAAAGAAAACGAAGCAAGGCGTGATGAACTGCAAGCCAAGTTTGATGAAGTAAACGAACTGGAAGATGATGTGTGGAACGAAGAAGATTATGAAGTATGGCGAAGCAAGGAACTAAAAGACCACAAAGAAGCCATTAAAGCCATAAAAGGCGAACGCAAAGAAGCCGACAAAGAATTTAAACTATTGGTGAAGCGGATAAAGGCAAACGAAAAAGCCTTGAAACAACAGCCGCAATTGGTTGATGAAATTGCCCAACTAAAAAGCGAAGCAGCTAAACTTGAGGCAGAACTGCAACGCTTAGACGACCTGATAGAAACCGAAGAAAGGCGCATGGCGAAACATACCGAACTGGAAGAAGAACTAAAAGTCTGCAAGAAAAAAGTAAAAGAGATAAAAGACCATAAGCAGGACTTGGTGGACAAAGCCCGACTACTCATAACACCCGACCAAGCCAAAAAACTGATTATGAAACGCTGGCTGCGAACCTTACAACAAACAGTAAATGATTATTTGCAAAGACACCAACGCCAACTTTTGCAAGCTGTGGAGAGTATTTGGGATAAATACACCACAACACTTTATTTCATTTTGGACGATAGAGAAAAGGAAACTAAAATTCTAAACAAATTTCTTGTTGAATTAGGCTATGAATAAAGAACGCAAAATAAAACCAATAGCAGATTGTTGTGACATTCTTGATAATTTAAGAGTGCCAGTTAACGATGAAGTTCGTCAGACACGGCAAGGAAATATCCCATATTATGGAGCAAATGGTATTCAAGGATTTATTGATGATTACATTTTTGACGAGGACTTAATCCTACTTGCGGAAGATGGTGGAAATTTTGAGGAATATAATACACGACCTATTGCATATAAAATAAGCGGCAAAAGTTGGGTAAATAATCATGCTCATATACTAAGGGCCAAGCTTGATTTCAATCAGGATTATATTTTCTACTCACTTGTTCACAAAGACATTACCAAATACTTAAACTCGGGAACAAGGAGCAAACTGAATAAATCTGAACTTCAAAAAATTGAAATTGAGTTTCCTTCAACCAAACCAGAAGAAGATAAAATCGCCAAAATCCTATCTACAGCCGATGCGGTGATAGAAAAAAACCAAGCTGCCATTGCCAAATACAAAGCCATTAAGCAAGGCATGTTGCAGGATTTGTTTACCCGTGGCATTGACACCACTACCAACCAACTACGACCACCCTACCAAGATGCACCACACTTGTATAAAGAAAGTAAGTTGGGAATGATACCGAAGGAGTGGGATGAAAAAAGTATTGAAGCAATTGGTGATATAGTCACAGGGTCAACTCCGCCAACAGCAAGGACTGAATATTATGGAGATGAGTTTTTATTTGTCTCTCCTGCCGATATTCAAGACAACTTCTTTATTCACGAAACAGGCAAAAAGTTAACCCAAAGCGGTTTTGATGTAACAAGAAAACTTCCTAAGAATTCAATTTGCGTTGTCTGCATAGGTTCAACTATTGGAAAAATGGCTTTGTTAGCTAAAGAAGGATGCACAAACCAACAGATTAATTCAGTAATCTGCTTTGACCCAGAACTGCCATTTTACTTCTTCTACGCAATGATGTTATACAATGAGCCGCAATTCCGAAGAGAAACAGGTTTACAAGCAGTTCCAATAGTCAACAAAAGTCAATTCTCTGAATTCTTATTGCCAGTTGCAGGAAAAACAGAGGCACTAAAAATTTCAGAACGATTAAAAGCAATTGACAACAAACTCCAAACCGAACAAACCTATTTACAGAAAATACAACTATTGAAAAAAGGATTAATGGAAGATTTATTAAGTGGTAAAAAGATGGTAAAGGTCGAAGAATTAATAACACAAAACGAGAACTAATATGGCAGAATACATCAATGTCGAAAAACCTTTCTTGGATAAACTTCGCCATTTAGGTTGGCAAGTAATTGACCAAGGTTTAGGCGTTCCGCAAGACCCTGAAAAAAGTTTGAGAGAAAATTTCAAACAGGTATTGTTGCCATCTGTTTTTAAAAACAGCATTAAAGCCATCAACAAAACTGCCGATGGCAGTGAATGGCTCACCGACAAACAACTAGATGAACTGCTTACTGAAATTCAGAGTTTTTCGGGTAAGACACTCCACGAAGCCAATAAAGAAATTCACCGCTTACTCATAAAAGGCACAACGGTAAACAAAAACCAATTGACGGGAGAACAAAACCCAACAGTTCGTTTGGTTGATTTTAAGAATCACGACAGGAATAGTTTTATAGCTATCAATCAGTTCCGTTTGCTTACACCGGGTGCAAGTCGTCAGGGCATTATTCCAGACATTGTTTTATTTCTGAATGGTTTGCCGATTATAGTGGTGGAAGCAAAAGATTTTGAAGTGGCAGAGCCATTGAGTGAAGCATACTTACAAGTTACCCGTTACTCCAACACAAGGCAAGATGATTACGGAGTGAAAGAAGGCGAGGAAAAACTATTTCACTACAATATTTTCAGTGTCATCACTCACGGCACCGAAGCAAGAGTTGGCACCATCAGTGCTGAGTTTGATTTTTATAACAACTGGGTTGATATTTTTCCTGAAGAATACAAAACCGTTGACTATCCACCTAATGAAGAACGGCAGGAAGTGTTGATACATGGCATGTTGAACAAAGAAATATTGCTCGACATTCTAAAACACTACACCCTGTTTATAGAAATTAAAAAAGGCGTGGAAGTGAAAATAGTGGCACGATACAACCAATACCGAGCCGTTGGAAAAATAATCCGCAACCTGCGTGAAGGCACATCACCCATGGAAAAAGGTGGCGTGGTTTGGCATACACAGGGCAGCGGAAAAAGTTTAACAATGGTTTTTCTTATCCGCAAAATTCGTAGTTGCGATGATTTGAAAGACCTGAAAATCGTTTCCATAGTTGACCGTGTGGACTTGGAAGAACAATTAGCAGACACCCTGAAATACGCCAATGAATCATTGTCCATCATTGACAGCAAATCTGATTTGCATGAGTTGGACGATGATACCGGAAACCTGAATTTAGTAATGATTCATAAGTTTTTGGCAGATAATAATGTTTCAGCCCAATCACTGATTGAGACAGGTATTGTTCCCAAATTTGAAAAGTTTGAAACCATTAACAACAGCGACCGCATTTTGCTAATGGTGGACGAAGCCCACCGAACACAAGGTGGCGACATGGGCGATAATCTGTTTAATGCCTTTCCACATGCTACAAGAATCGGATTTACGGGAACTCCATTAATGACCGAAAGACATGAAACAAAAACACATGAACGCTTTGGAGGAAGGTTAGACGAGAACGGAGAACCGTGGATTGATACTTACAAATTTGATAAAGCCGTTGCCGATAGAGCCACAGTAGAAATAAAATATATCGGTAAGGTTTCAAAAGACCAATTAGACGATAAAGAAGCCTTTGATGATGAGTTTGAAAAAATGTTTGAAAAACGCACCCAACCCGAAAGAGAAGAAATTCAAAGGCGTTACGGTTCGTTTATAGCCTACCTGGAAAGCAAAGAACGCATTGCCGAAATAGCAAAAGACATCATTGAACATTATTACACCGACATTCTAATAAATGGTTTTAAGGCACAGGTAGTGGCTTCAAGCATTGTGGCAGCAGTGCGATATAAATACGAATTGGAAATTGCCATTCAAAATAAAATTGCCGCACTAAAAGCCTTGCCCGATGGAGAAAGAGAAGATGAACGCATCAGGCAATTGGAGTTTTTGCAAGTGCATGCCATTGTTTCAAGTATTGGTAACAACGAACCTGGCTACATTAGCAAAGCAAGGCGTGAAGCGATAGACGTTGATGCAAAAAACAGTTTCAAAAAAGATTTTGATTACAACAAACCCGAATCGGGCATTGGCATTATTTGCGTTTGCGACCGTTTGATTACGGGTTTTGATGCACCTATTGAGCAAGTAATGTATCTGGACAAAATAATGAGAGAGCATGATTTGTTTCAGGCAATTACCCGTGTAAACAGAACCAAGAAAGGAAAATCATTTGGGCTGATTGTGGACTACATTGGCGTTACCAAGCACTTACAAGAAGCTTTGGCAATATTCACCGATAAGGACAAGGACAAACTGAAAAACTTCTTGGATGTTTTCCGTGACATCAACAAAGAAATTCCGGTGCTGGAATCACGTTACAAACGCATACTGAATTTATTTACCGAGCAAAAACTGAACGATATAGAAAACTTTCTGAATCAGAAGTTTACAGACGGCACAGCCGAATTTGAATTTACTGAAAGTTGCATTGAACAAGCTAAAAACATAAAATTCAGAGCAGAATTGCTCACCTATTCCAAAAATTTCTTCGATAGTTTGGATTTGCTTTTCAACACACAAGCAGGAGGCGAATACTGGATTCGGGCAAAGCGTTTGGGCTACATTCTTTGGCGTATCAAAGACCGCTACAAGGATGATACAATGGATTTGAAATGGGCTTCGCAAAAAGTTCGTCAATTAATTGATAAGCATCTTTTCTCATTGGGTATTGACACCAAGGTTCAACAGGTTTCTATTCTTTCAGATGAATTCAAAAGTAAAGTTGATTATCTGAACAAAACACCGAAATCAAAAGCATCGGAAATGGAACATGCCATTCGTTGGCATATAAAGGTAAATCTTGACAAAGACCCAACGCTTTACAATCGCTTTAAAGACAGACTTGAAACAATTCTTAATTCTTACAAAGAAAACTGGGAAGAAATAGTAAAGCAACTGGAAGGATTAAGAGAAGAAATGTCGGAAGGAAGAAAACCTGAAACCGAAGGCATTTCCATTATTGAAGCACCTTTTTATGATTTACTGAAAGCAAACTTAACAGCAGAAAACGAAGACGAAATACATAAAACAAAAGAACTGACATACACTTTGCTTTTGCTTTTGAAAGAAACAGCAGCCATCAATAATTTCTGGAATAAGCCAGCTGAACAAAGAACGATTTCAGGCAATTTAGAAGATGAAATTCGCTACTCACAGATTGAAGGATTCTCTGCAAAAGCAGCAGAACTGACAACTGAATTAATGAAATTGGCTAAAAACAGAGAAGCAGATTTAAAATGATATTAGACGGCATTGACATTAAGATTGAGAAAACCGACCGCAGAAAAACGGTAAGTATTTTTATTGAGCGAAACGGTTCAGTGAAAGTGCTTGCCCCTGTTACTGCATCAGATGAGAAAGTGGAAGCAGCCGTAAAATCAAGAGAATATCAGATTTTTACCAAGTTGGCAAAGTGGAAAGAACTCAATCAGGGGAAAGTAAAACGAGAATACGTAAACGGGCAATCTTTTCTTTACTTAGGTAAAAATTACCGCTTGAAACTAACCGAGAATCAAGATGTGCCATTGAAAATTAGTGGTGGCTTTTTTCACCTTGACAGAAAACACCTAAGCAAAGCAGACAAAATATTTAAAGACTTTTATAGGGACAAGGCAGAAAAAAAAATCAAAGAGAGAATGAAACAGATTGAAGAGAAGTTTCAGCACAAACCGACAACAATAAAAGTTTTAGAACTGCAAAACCGTTGGGCTTCCTGGACACCAAATAATGGTCTGAACTTTCATTGGAAATGTATAATGGCTCCTATTTCGGTATTAGATTACATCATTACTCATGAAATGGTGCATTTGAAATTCCCGAACCATTCAACCGAATTTTGGAATGAGTTAGACAAGAAAATGCCTGACTATCGGGAGCATGAAAATTGGTTAAAACAGAACGGAGTAAAAATGGCGTTATGAGAACAAGCCAACGCACAGGTGTAAGCACATTTGCAAGCCGCACAAGCACAAACCAACACGACATTTAGTATTGACAAGGGTTTACAAGGACGGACGATAAGAATACCAGCCGGTAACAAAGGTTTGGCAAAATGGCTGGTGATGTGCTTCTATGACATATTTGGAGTTAAACGAAGTGTCAGATTTTATAGTGGCTATTACACTTAAATTTATCACTTTGATTGGCAACATTTTTGGGGAAGTTTACAGATTCACTGCTGCTTTTATTTTTTATATGTTTTATTCTTATAGCCCTTTTCAATTCTTTCGAATATTTCAGACATTAAATCATTTATGGTTTCACAAAATTCTTCAATGTCTTTCGGTTTTACAGGAATTGAATTATCTCCGTGAGATACTGAATTTCTAAATCTTAATAACTTACTTAGTTTTGACTTAAAGCCCTTTGCTGGTAATTCTTCTAAGTTAAATCTTGATAATAAATTATTTATCACCTCAAAATTGACATTCGAATTAGTTGGTAGCTTTGAAGAAATTGTTATTGGAACACTAATAAAATTATTTAGGTATTCCACGAACTCTATCTCTGATTTAAAAGACATTCGTGGATTTCTTAAATCTAGCTTGTCTTCGCTCGAAATTGCATGGCTTAATACGTTAAGTGACAATTCCTCGTAACTGAGGTTGAGTGAATTTATTTCTCTAACATATATTTCAAAAGTATTTCTAACATATCCCTCCCATAAAGAGTAAATAATTGGAACAGAGTATCTAATTAAAAAAAATTTGTGGCCACCTGATAACCCGTAACGAAACGGAATTGTCCTTAGAATTGAAAGTTCTGAATACCTCCAATCTATGTCTTGCATTATTTCTTTGATGAAATTAGGTTGCATAATGATTTAATTTCCGAAAATTCTATTTGCTTCCCTAATGCGATTACGTACCCTTTGAACGGCATTATTCCCGCCCCTTCGTGTAATCTTTTGGATAACTGCGTCCTTTCTGACTTCATTAAATACTTTTTCTTTGATTTGTTTAGGTGTTGCCCCACTATACAAGTGTATGTTTTCTGCAATACCAATAATAATTACATCATAATTACCTTTCCCAAAAACATTATTTCTGCTTTTGAAAATTTCTGCTCCACACGGATGAAGAATGTCAATTGTCCTATTGAATATTGTTTCATATTTCTCGTAGGGGAAGTCATTTTGATAGACAGCTTTTTTCATAAATTCAGTCATATGCTGTCCCATGCTCGACTTGATATTGTCCACGTTTTTATACATAGCCATAAACCTGAGAACCAACTCTTCTAAGTATAATTCATGAATTTGTTGTTGAGTTGCCCCAATGAGTTTCATGAATTTTTGATTACTCGAAAGGTTTTTTAAGAAATCATTAAATTCGGAAGATACACCCCTGAAAATACAGTTTCTAATTTCTTGGTCGGTCAATGGAGTTCCCCCTGTATTTAACCTATTGAATAATTCGAATCTCATATCATATTCGCTATCCCATTTAATTATTTCGACTCGACAGGTTGCTCTTTTAACGTTTAATTGCAATTTCATAGGAAGATCTTCTTGGGAATATCCTTCTAACGATTTCACGATTTCGCCGTCTTCCATCACCCAATTATTTTTTTCGGGCATAGTTTTTAGAATTCCAAAAAAGGAAAGGATTGTCGATAATCTTTGTAAGCCATCAACAAGTTCCCATCTCCCATTGCCATCTTCTGCCACAAATATTGGAGGAATAGGAATACCCAGAAAAACTGATTCCATAAATCTTGTTTTTTGGTAATCAGTCCACCTATAAAATCTTTGAAACTCAGGATTGATAATTATTTCTTCCCTCTCATACATGCTCATTATTTCACCAAATGACATATCTAATCTGTCAGTTTTTAAACTGTTTCTTGCAGAATCAATTTCATTAAGTAATTCATCGGTTGTTGACTTCATATTTTGATTTTTTGATTTTTTAGTTGCAGTGAACTTATAGCCGTGCATCCGCCACCGCCGCACACACCCCGAACTTGAGCTCTGCTCTCATACGGTGGCGGAAGCACGAAGTTGGACGGAGCCGCAACTCCAGCAGGATCTATGGGCATAGCAAAGGTCTCTTCTATTTTAGACAGTTGATATTAAGATTGCAAAATACTCGAGTCGTGCGATAAAAACAAGGATTGGAAAAAAATTGTCTCTAGCCTTGGCTCACCCTCGACTTAAGAGGTCTTAACTGTCGTTTGTACGTACAAACCGTATCTATTGTTTCCAGTTTTTACCAAAAAAATCAACATTATACAGTGATATACTTTTCGTGATTAGATACACGGCGGGCTGAAGCGGCGGATTTGGGGCGTGTAATGGCAGAGGTGGTAACGAATATTGGGGTGTTTTGAGGAGGAGCTTGGGGCAGCAGGGTATGGACAGGTAGCCGGTTTATGGCTAGTATTTCCTTTTTTAAAACACATTGTCAAGCGATTTGGCATTTAAAATCTTGTCCCTTGAAGAGTATCTCGGGCTTTGAGGTGCTTTCCCTTTACTTGTTCCTAGTGGAACTTTTTTTATTTTCTCTGCTGGTTCAGTGAAATAGAGAATATATTTATTTGTGTCTTTCCACTGTTCAATAGACTTAATTTCTGCTATGTGTGTTATGGCCGAAATTGGTGCAACCTGATAAGCAGCTATATATTTTATTTTTGGTATCATTGAAGAGTTTAGTCGAATTGCATGCCAACAGTTTTCATCAATAAATACCTCATTAAATCCATCTTCTCTTGCGGGAATTACGATGGTATCAATATCAGAAATATCAACTTTTTCAGTATCTTCTGTTACTTCATTTAAAAATGGGTCAAATTTGTAAAGTATTTTCCCGTTGTCAGTTTTATATCTTTTTAGTGTCGTAACTTCTACAGGGAACTTGAATCGGCTAATCAAAACTGTTTCCAATTCTTCTCCAAGTTCGTCAATAATTAGTAAGGCGTTAAAAGAGTCTTTTTTATGTATTATTGACTCAAGTAAATAATCAACATTTTCATATCCATTCTTTTTTGCAAATGCCTCACATTTCTTCCACTCCTCAGGCCTTTTCTGAAGCATTTCCTTAATTATGTTCTTAACCTTTACTTTGGAAGTCTCAAAAGACAGTGAAAATTCAAGAATTTGAACAGCAATATGTTTTAAGTGTTGATGACTGGCTAAATCATTTTCAACGACAAATATTTTAGGATCTTGTTTATTCGTCAAATCGATTAAATAGCCATCAGGCAAATTGTTCGTTCCACCTTTTTGTCCAATTTTTTTCTTATCGTCTAGGTAAATACGAGTAGGGCCAAATAAAGCGTCTTTCACTTCATTAACTGCATCTTCTAAGTCCGCTTCCTTGTCGTAAGGAACTTCAATGTATTTCTCTTCTTTATTCCAAAGCATAGACGTTTTTTATATTAGCCATAAGGTCACTACCCCTGAAGTGCCGGCGTTTAGGAGGCATGATAGGTAGTGGAGAATTCATAGCATTTAATTCAAAAAACCTCATTCGGTTAACCCATGTGGTTTTTTGACGACAATAGAGCTCTTTCAAAAAGTTGATGAGAAAGCTAAGTCTGTTACATTTGAAACTTGAATCTGTGCCTTCCAAGAATCAAGAAATAGTTTAGTTGATGCGTAACCTAATTTCTATAACCTTAGTTTTCTAAAAAATCAAGTATCTATTTCTACCCTCTCAACACCTTCTCGGCATATTTTTCAACTGACGTACCTTTCCAAAAATCAGGGTTATTTCTTCCATGTAATGCAATTACATTTTCAGATGTGAAGGTGCGAAAGTCATCAGCTGTCATAAGCTCTTGATCAACCATTTTCCGGCTGGCCGAAACCAGTTTTTCGGGCTGGCCTGCGTCCCAGTGCCCATAGTCAGAGCTAAACATAGCATGTAAACGTAAATTTAACTCATTTGTCGGGTTAAACGCTAATCCAACAGAACGGTCATCAGCTTCGCATCCAAAATAAAGATTAGTAAATAATCGGGCAATATCATTTATCTCTGAAATATTACACGAAATAAAGTCGTCCCTCTGATTTGGTTCGGCCCAATCTCCTCTGATCCCTTCTCTCCGGTTTGCAAAAACCCCAGAATCCAGGTAACTAGGTGAAGAAACTAAAGCTCCTCCCCATTTGTGTCCTAAATCCTTCAATATTCTTAATTCGACATTCCGAGGATCATACTTTTGGATTTCGACAACATTCCTTTTTTCCCAATGCTCAATAAAGTCGTTCAACAACCCGCAGGCCCAATGCACGCCCCCCTCTAAAAAGGCAAAATTCAATGAAGGAAATCTTGTATTGACCCCACCTAAAATAATTGATTTGCAAAGTTCCGACATGAGGCTGCCGTGTGCACCAATATGGTTAAAAACATAATTGGTAACCGATCGGCTTGCTTTGGTTGACGCAGCAATCGCTGAGTGCCCATGAAACGTCACAGAAAACCCCAATTCCGTAAGTCTTTGCCAGACAACATCATAGTTATACTTACTATCAATACCAAATGTATCCAGCCAATAAACGGTTGGGTAGAGGGAAGTATCTATAGCATGGACTTGGGGAATAGGACGCGGAACACCAGGGGATAATTGCACAACTTTATAGCCAAGTTTGTAACAATGTTCAATTTCAACAAGTGCTTCCTCAGGTGTAAACATAGGAATCAAGCCAGCCGTGGTTAAACGCTCTGCAAAACCAAAATAGTATTCTGCATAGAACTCATTCAGCGCTTCACAGAAGGCTATCCTAATTGCATCGTCAGCGTCGACTAGGGTCCCCAATCCGACTGATGTATAAAGGATCATAAAGTCAATCTCCAGTTCATCCAACCTATATACTAATAGCCCTGGAAATGCAGCTGCCGCACGATCTCGCGTTTCCGATACAGGAGGGCCAGTCCACCATCCTGGCTTGGCCTTTCGGCTAAAAATGCGGTCCTCAAGGGAACTTGCTGTGGCCTTTTGTTTGGCTATCCATCTGCGAAACTTTTCACTTCCCATGCGCTTTTCCAAATATGCGTCCAAAGCAGGCAAAAACTCAAGATGGTGCCCATCAACATCAATAACTGGGTGTGTTTTCATTTTTTACCTTATTGTGTTTAAGATTCGACAAAACATTTTTTCCGTACTGTTACACTATCAATAAATGCACGATCAAGTTCGTAACCTATTCCCGGTTCGTTGCGAAGAAGTAGACTTCCATTAGGTTCAATTGTAATTTCGGGTATGATAATGTCTTTCTCCCAATACCTTAAACTGGCGGACAATTCAGCGGGCAGCGTTCTTGTTAAATGTGAAGCCAGTGCAATATTGTGCGCACGGCCAAGACCAGTTTCATGTTGCCCGCCACACCAAGTTTCAATTCCTCCTAACTGGCATGCCATTTTAGCTAGCCTTGATTCCGTGTGGCCGCCCAATCGCCCAAGCTTCAAGTTTACTAAAGAACATAATTCAAACTCTGCTGCAGCCTTCACTGATTGATGGGAAACGATTGTCTCATCAAGACAAAGTTTTGTTGAAAGTGCTCTTGCTGCCAACCGGTAAGCCAACAAATCATCAGGTGCAAAAGGTTGTTCGATCATCATAAGATTAAATTCATCAAACTTCCTGAGCAACGAAATATCTTCGATACTGTAAGCACCATTTGCATCTACCATTAGTGCAATCTCGGGATAGACCTTCCTTACCTGTTTGACAATCTCAACATCCCACAAAGGTTGAATTTTAAGCTTTATTCTTTGGTAGCCTGATTCCAGTTCCTTGTCGATCCTATTCAGTAATTCAACAACTGATGATGCTATACCTAATGATACACCACACGGAATGGGATCTGGTTTACCTCCAAGTATCTTCCAAAGCGGTAAGCCTAAATTCTTAGCTTCTAGATCCCAAACTGCCATTTCAATGGCAGATTTAGCCATCCGGTTACCCCGGTAAGTTGATAACAATCCCCATGTTCTGTCAGGGCCAATGTCAGGTTCTCGAAGAACATGTGGAATCAGAAAGGATTCCAGTATAGACCAAGCTGATTCAGTCCATTCCTCACAATATCTTGGCTCTTCGGGAGCACTACTTTCACCCCATCCTTCCAATCCACCACTATCCCGGACAAAAACAAGTATTATGCGGCGATCCTGTGTAAGTCCACGTGAAGAGAGAAATGGATTCTTTCTCTTCATCTTAATTTCCCGTAATTCAATTTCAGTGATCTTCATACATGAAGCATTTAATTTAGATTTCCTTACTGCCTTCTAAAATTTGAGCTATGGCCTGGTCGTATTGTAAAAAAAGAACAGGGTTTGCTTTCTTTCTTATCTCAAAATATGGAATACTTGGTCTCTTGTCCAGCGTCAAGTAATGGTAACCAAGAATTCTGCCATTGTCTGTGCCTGCATCTACCCGCTTCATTTGACCAAACGGAAAGCTTGAATATTGCCTAAGATTGATCTTCTGGCCATTCGTCACTTCTTCAAGTTCAGATCGTAGTTGTAAGGCTCGGTTAATGGCTTGTCTTATTTGTTCTAAAAGACGCTTATCTTTTCTTTCATGAACAATATGTTTTGCATAATAGGATTGAGGGTCCAAGAATAGGAGGCTGATTGACACGCCCCGGTTGAGGGCATCGACAATTGGTTCTTTTACTTCTTCCCTTGGCCTTGAATCAAAGTAATTGATAAAAGACCAGAGAGACAAACCAATGATACAAATATCTTTTTCTGCATTCCGCAAAAAATTCCCTGTATAAATTGGTGCAAGCCGCCCTTTATGATGAATTAAACTATTGTTTTCTCTTGCCTCAAGTCGAACGCCTGGTTCAATCCCGATGATTGTAGCGTCCTTTCCAAGTATATGATGCTCATTCTCTTCTAATTTTTCGAATGCTGCAATAGCTTGGGATATCGCTTCACACGTTGTAGTAAAATCTCCTGTCCCTCTCTTATTAATATGGTAACTTGCAATAACCAACCCTTGGAGGTCAGAAGGAAGCTCAAGGTTCTGGACGTTTTTTGGGACAACTATGAAAGATCGTTTACGCCCCAATGAACCTATGAAAAGCCCGCACTCAAAAATTACATTATCTCGAGGTACGGTGGATGTAATTGATCCTTTGTTCTTTTGACGAAGATCATCCGCTCCCATCAAGAATATCCCAAAATCAAATCCCTTTACCGCGCCTTCAAGTACTTCAAGAATATAGGAGGATAATTTGAATATACCCTCATCCCAAACAGTTACTTCTGCCACGCCTTTAAGAGTACTTTTTATAGCATGGGCTTCGTTCAAAGAAGCAGTCGATGATGCAATGAAAATCGTATGCATAGTGTTATCGATTTTTTACTCCTAGTGTTTTTTGTACTTTAAGTGCCGTTCGATTGATGTAAGATGCTTTATTACTTCTCTTCCAATCAGTGTTTGAGCCTCTATAGTCGAGCTGCCTATATGGGGGGTCAAAACGACATTGTTAAGTTTTGAAAATCTGGATTGAATACCCTCATAATTATGGACATCAAGTGCGGCCCCTGAAATATTATTTTTTAAAAGTGCGTCAAAAAGCGCATCATCATCAATAGTCCCTCCTCTACCAACGTTTACTAAAAGAGATGTTTTCTTCATTTGTGAAATAAACTCTGCATCTATCAAAGACCTTGTTCCTTCATTAAGCGGAAGAGTGACTGCAATCAGGTCTGTCTTAGCGGGTAATTCATATAAAGATTGCACTAGATCTACGCCTACCGAACGCAGTTTGTCACGACGTTCGTTAGAGAAATCACCTACGACTCCCGACACATTTATATCCCAACTTCGAGAAAGTTCAGCTAAGCGTATCCCAATCCTTCCCAACCCCACTATTCCCATCATCTTGCCTCGCATTTCCATTCCTAATCGGCTGCCCTTTTTCCAAAGACCTTCCCGCATCGTTTTATCATAGTATGTGATGTTACGAGCGAGATCAAGAAAAAGTCCGAACGCTAGTTCAGCCACCGCATTTGCATGGTGGTCAGTAATTCTATATAAAGGAATCGACATTCTTTCTAGATACTTGGTATCGATATTATCGATACCTGCTCCTGATCGTATAATAGCCCGAAGGCGGGGCATTCCATCGAGAAAACTTTGGTCGAGTATTGGCCCACTCCTAGTTATTATAACATCAGCTTGACTCCTGTTCCAAGGAACACTAATACTACTTTCATATTGTGCAAAAAGTGAGTGTTTAGACCGGATAAAATCCACTGCCTCTGAAGAAATTGGACTCATTAGCAAAACATTCATATTATTTTTTTGTGAAGTAATCACTCGAGGAATTCATTCGGTGAAGTTGAAAAATTTCGTCAAGGTCTGCAATTCGGTGTGAGGGAATGTTAATATTGCCAGGATGATCCGAAATTTGCATGAGTAATTTTTTGGCACTCGGAACAATGGCACGTAAGACCTGGTTTGCATATACAACTATTGAAACTTTCAATTCCATTAACTGCTCAACAGAAAGGTAGTAAGTCGTAGGGATTATCATGACCGGGGTTTCGGATGCCCAGGATTCTAAAAAGTGAATGATCTCGTCTGGAGTTTTACTTTTAGAATGGATGGCAATAATATCAGCACCAGCGAGCTTATAAGCATGGGCTCTATCCAGAGCTTCGGTAATATCTCTTCCAGCAATTAAAGCCTCGATACGGGCAATTATCATAAATTTGGAATCCTCTCTGGTTTGGACGGCTGCTCTCAACTTTTCGCAAAAAAGATTTGTTTCTTCAAGCTCATGAATACCGGAATAGAAACTATTTTTCTTTGGAAAGACCTGGTCCTCAATACATATTGCTGCAATACCTGCGTTTTCATATTCTTTTACCATTCGAACTACATTATTGATACCTCCATAGCCGCTATTACAATCTGCAATTACAGGTATATTTGTGGATCTATTAAGGACACGAGCAGCATCCAAAAACTCGTTCATATTTACAATGTCTGAATCAGGGTAACCAAGAGCAGTGCAGATACCCAAACTTCCGGCCCAAATTGCCTCAAACTCTGATTCTTCGATTAGTTGAGCTGTGATAGCGTCATATGCACCTACTGCACGAACTAATGATGCCCCTTCAACGAATCGCCAAAGTGATTCACGTTTTTGAGAATAATTCATTTCATTAAATTATATTCTTAAATTAATTTTTTCTGAATACTAGACTACGCATGTGCAATAAATGGTTCTTTATTAGCATCAAGCATGCCTAGATAATGTCTTTTTTGGCCAATGCCTTTTCGGAACCTTCTACGTTCGGCTGGCACACAGACAACAATTGGTATTTTTCGAGTGTGGCCTCGGACGAACTCTGCAGCTACTGCACATCGCATTGCTTCATAAATATTAACACCATTAGTTGCACCAAGTGGAGTGGCCGCAATTGTGACGGTTCCGATTAGGGGCTCTCGGACATCTAGCCCTGTATCTGTATCGGAAATGATAACATCAACGACAAGTCCTAGTTGATCACATATTTTAGAAGCCAATTCATAGCTGCGTTGATTATGGTCATCGGTTCCAAGTGTCACAAGATCTTCAGAATATTCATCGGCGAGTAAAAGATGTTTTGATTCAATTGGAAAGCCAAGTCTGATCGACCACATATTTGCGAGATTAGTGCGTTCGGTCGAGTCAATAGTCTTTGGATCCGGGTCGGAAATAATAGATTTTGGACCTAACCTGCTTAAGCTTATAGCAACTATCTTGTCTGGAATAACAACCACATCACCATTAGATGTCTCTTGCGGTAAGGCTGATACAAGTTGATTCATTAATGATTCCCATCCTTTTGAAAGGTCTAGCTCCTCGCAAATAAATAGCGTTCGGGCACATATGTGGCCAGATTGTCCACTAGAGCCTAAGAGGCCCTTGAATGCTGCGTTTACCGCTAACGAAAGTTGCCAAAACAGATCAGTCGGGGTTGGTTTATTATTGATTTCCATGTTTATTTATTTTTTATACCCTCGAACTTTTAGTAGTGCATCCGCCACCACCGCACACCAGTTTACTTTACCACGACTTTTAGACCGGTGTCGGATACATGAAGTTGAACAGCCTGTCCCTTTAAAAGCAGTAACTTCAGCAGTATCTATGGATATTGCATAGTATCCTTATCTTTCAGATAGTTGATACTAAGGTTGCAAAATACTCGAGTCGTCTCATAAAAGCAAGCATGGGGAAAGAATTTATTCAATTTTTCATAGATAAATTCCTGAAAGTGTTTATTTTAAAGGGTCTTAGCAATTAGTTGCCTAGCCGCGATGCGCGTGCTTCATTCAAAATATCTTTAAACAAGCTTGAAAAGGCCGTTGCCCGGAGCTAGAGGCGCCCACTGCCCTGAAAACATTCCCATTTTGAAGCTAGAGGAATCAATCACCTACTTCCTGTGGCTCGAACTTCGTTCCCAAATTGGGCAAAACTAATATGACCTTATAGTGGGTTTACCAAAGGCAAGGCAAGTCGCTTTATCCTCCGTCGTAAAAAACTACAGTAGGATTAGATCTGGTTCATCAGTTGCTTACACTGAAATAGCTATTCGGTAGTTGTTTGCATAAAAGTAACTCAATGATTCCGAACAGAAAAAGGCACAAAATCCTTTGCAACATGGTATTCATTAGTTCACACTTTCCAAAAGCGGTGAGTAAATGTTTTTGATGCGTTAAAAAAATATTCAATAAAATTATTCCTAAAATGCAATTTTCGCGATTAGAATAATTTTTCATTTCGAGTTCAATAAAACAGTATCGTTATTTTTTTTCTACCTACCTTACAGACTTCAGGCAGGAATGAGTCCTGCCCATCGTGGCTTTGGGTGACAAGGAATAGACTGAGTAATTACTGTATTTTTTACCCAACCCAAAAAATCATATCATTTAATCCTTTTGCAAGTTCATCATTATGATGATAATCTTTAATTCTTTTTTTTGCAAAGCTTGATTCAGGATATATATATTTAATTTCTTTTGCCACAATGTTATTCATTGCAATAAAAACCGAGCTCCATTTTTTATTTTTATTTATCCATTCAAGTTCGAATTTTACTCCATTTGATATTTTTTTTTCATAAATATCAATTAAAATTAATTTCGATTTATTGGCAAAAAAATCGAAATAATCTTGCCATTTATCATCTTGAACACAAACCCTTAATGCACTATGAATTGGATTTCTGTCCCTTTCATTCACGAAACTAAAGCAAGGAATTTTGTCTATTATTTTATTTAAAATTTCACTTTCTCTTTTAGCAGAATAATGTCTTATAAGATCAGGGCTAATAAATTCCATATTTCTAAAATCATTTTCCATATTAAAATCTCTTAAGTATAACGCAAAGGGAATATCCATAAGAATAAGCAAGTTAATCAGATACATATTCCAAATACCATTCTTATAATTATTGATAAACCGATCTGCAGAAAGATATTGCTTGATATAGTATAAGCTTATCAACCAAGTTAAAACCATAAACACCCAAACAAAGAAATTAGAAATTATTACTTTACTCGTAATTAAGGACAATAACCCAAGTGTTAAAAGATAGGAAGCAATTCCAATAAATAGAAATTTTTTACGAATTGGATTGAGTTCTCTTATCAAATCGAATATAAAATCATGGAATTCATTTTTTTCTCGAACATTTGTTTTTTCAATTAAGTTGTTTAATCTATTTTTAGCTTTTTTTTTCTTTAAGTAGTTAATGGAATTTTGAATCAGGAGAACATCTGATAAGATCTTCGGTTCAGAATAATTTGTTTTCGTTTGTTCTGTCATAATATCTTTTTTGCCAGTTTAAGAATAAGATTTCAGGTTACTTGCCTGCAAACTTATATCCGTGCATCCGCCGCCGCACATACCCCAAGCTCAGCTACATCCCTCAGACCGGTGGCGGATACATGGAGTTAAACAGCCTGTCCCGTCAAAAGCAGGAAAGCTGTAACTTCAGCAGTATCTATGGATATAGCCTAGTATCCTTATCTTTCAGACAGTTGATATTAAGTTTGCAAAATACTCGAGTCCTTTGACAAAAGCAAGCACAGGGGAAGAATTTGTTCCGATTTTCATAGATAAATTCTTGAAAGCGTTAATTTTAAAAGATCGAAGCAAGCAATTGTCGAGCCAAAGCTTATGCTTTAGTCAAAAACACCATTACCTAAGCTAGAAAAGGATAGCGCCTGGAGCTGGCGGCGTCCGTTGCCCACGAAGGTTGTTGATTTTGAGGAAGGGGGCAAATATCTGTGAGCTCTCACTCAAGAGGAAGCAATCGGCAACCCACACCTTTTCCCACTGCAATAAGTTAAGGATATTTATGGGGTCAAAAATCGGAACAGAAAAAAAACACCTTAGCAAGGAAGAGATGTTTGGGCAGGTCTCGGCCTGGCAGCCGAACGGCTATACACTAAAATCATTTTGTGCAAAACGAAAATACCGCTGTGTACATTTCCTATGTGGTTGTGTAAAGAGTGTTGAATTGATTAAATTGGTTGAAATCGTATATCCGTATAATAATCGTTATCTTAGTTTAACGAATTTGACAAATTCAGCTATTCCAACAAATTTAACTCTTTACATAACCCATAGAGAAGAGTAACAACATCTTGGTGCTTACGCATGAAGTGAACCGATTGCTTTTTACCGTTCATTTGTAGCAATTCTATTAAAATTCAAGAGCTGAAACATTGGCACGAGCGGTATGCCCGAGGAAGCCCATGTCAGTGGTTAAGCCCTAAATATTCGTGGCATCAATTTAGAATAAATTTGCATTAATTTAATTTTTCACTTGAGCAGGCTATAAGCGCTCAATATTAACAATGCTAAATGTGGGATTATCATGATTAATGGAATCCATTGTTCAATCCTAGACAAAGGGAAATAATCTTTTTTTTCTTTTCCTGCTTTTAAAAAAAGCCATTCTTTTTCAAAACATTGAAATGGTAATTCCTTTTCCATTTCGTGAATAACTTTGAACTTTCCTGAATTTAATTGCCGGTAAGACTTAATGTTAATATGCCAGATAAAGGAAATGAGAACTCCCACAAATGCAACTATTAAGTTTATAAAATCAACTTTTTGATGCAAACTTTCTTTTCCAGATAACAATGCAGCTGCAGCTAAAATACCAGAGGATAAGGAAATATAAAATTGATTATTTTGATTCCTTCGATTACTTACGTTATCGGACAGAGTAACATATAATTTGTATTGCTCGAGCAAACTTCCTAAATACTGAGAATCTTTATTGTTCTTTTTTTCCATTTTGCTATGCTTTTAAGCCGTCACTACCAATACTATAGGTGTCTCGAATAAAATCTTACTTGTTTACGCACAGCAATGTAGTACTGTTTTTTTATATTGCAAAGCTTTTAGTCTTTGTAACTAACCGTTGTCGGGTGCTAGCCATTTTCGTAATGAGTTTGGCAAGCAGCCCGTCAATTAGTCAACCGGTAGAGTTGGCTGCCAGCCCTTTTTTTCACTACCAATATGTAACCTGACAAAGGTCTCTGCGCCTTGGGCTGGTCCCATACATCTGCTTTTTTGCACTTTTGATCCTACTTGCCTTCCTGCTCCGCTTGTGCACAAAGCCTAAATATCTATAGCGTTAATATATTTTAGTAGGAATAACGATTTCCGCTTTAATAAAATCAAAAAGATTGCTGTCTCCTTCCGTACTCTGTTCATTATACCATTCCAGTAGCTTGCTTCTAAGCAGCTCAAAATGACGTTCTTTCTCCTGAAGGTATTCAAAAATTTCGGACGTTACTTCGTGCTCTACGCCTTCAATTTCGATTACATCAACCGTGATTTCAGTAGGATTTCCCATAGAATAGTGTTTTATGGTGTGAGAAAATAAAGTTTATAATAGACTTGTTACCAAAATTTTCTGAATGTATTTCGTTTTCATTCATTGATTTTTATTCCGCTAAAAAGGCACATCCTCATCCTCATTTATCCGACTTGGGATTGTAATAATATTAGAGTCATATCTCATAGGTGGTTTTGGGCAACCATCATCGTGATGATCAGGTATAACTTCGGCTTCGCCAATGCCATTGTAATCCAGGAATTCTGTGTACGGACCGTTGAAAAGAAGCTTGATCGTATCCAATGCACCATCTCTGTGTTTGGCCGTGATGATCTCTGCAACGCCTTTTAGGGAGCCCCCTTCTTCGTCTTCATTAATGTTGTAGTATTCCGCCCGGTAGATAAAATCCACACGGCTTGCATCCTGCTCCAGACTTCCGCTTTCACGCAAATCAGATAGTAGAGGTCTTTTCGTGCCGCCTCTGGTTTCTACCGCTCTGGACAATTGCGATAAGGCTTCGATTGGCAATCCTAATTCTTTGGCAGTCGCTTTCAGTGTACGGCTTATCTCTGCAATTACTTGTTCGCGGATCTGCGAAGGATTTGTTACGGTCATCAGTTGCACGTAGTCCACGTAGATGTACTGCACATCATAGAGCCTTTTCATTACTCTGGCCTTACTCCGGAATTCCGAAATTGGTAAAGAAGATGTATCGTCAATATAAATGGGCAGTTGAAGTAGCTCATTTATGGCCGAAAGGTAATCGGAAAAACGATATCCTGGTCCAGTGTCACTGTCCATAAGCAGTTGCCCCTCTCTAATTGCTTTTAATGGGATTTGCGCCTCAATGGAGGCAGCGCGATCTATAAGCTGCTCGGTAGTCATTTCGAGGGAAAACAGAGCAACCGGGATGCCCATTTTAGCTTGCCGCAAGGCTTTCGACAGCATATAGCCCGTTTTACCCATGCCTGGCCGTGCCGCCGTAATGATCAGGTCGCCTTTTGCAGCGCCTCCAGTGAGCTTGTCAATGTCTCGAAATCCGCATGGTACGCCGGTTGTAACCACTTCTCCCCTGCTTCGCTTTTCGACGATCTCAGCTACTGCCTTTGCCCTTTCCAACGCTGCATTTGCAAAACTGGCTACCTCTTTACCATATAAGCCCTGCTGAATCTGGTTGATTGATGTAGAATACTCCTCCAGCAACGCTATCGGATCCTCGACATCCTCAAATGCTTTCCGGATTCCAACCGTGGAAGCTTGTATAATGGCTCGATTGATCCACTTTTGGACTATTATACGGGCATGGTGCTCGATGTTAGCGGCAGAGGCAACACGGTTGGTCAATTCAGCCAGATAAGCAGGACCGCCGCAAGCTTTGAGCTTTTCAGTTCTACGGAGCTCCTCCATGACCGTAAGGATGTCAATCGCCTGCGTCCTGTCATGCAGGGATTTCATAACTTGATAGATATTTTTGTGCGCCTCTACGTAGAAATGTTCTGGGCGCAAAAAACCTTCTACAACCTGATACGCTCCTTGGTCAAGCATTAGGGCGCCGATAACTGCTTCTTCCAGCGGAACCGCCTGTGGTTGCACCTTCGCATAGAGTTGTTCGGAAAGCCCCCTACCCTCTTCCCTCTTATCTTTTTCCCAGTTTATCGCCGTCATGCCACTGTTTTTTTGGTAGTTTCTATTAGGTTGATCAGGTTATCACATTTTTTTCGGTATGGTGACTGTTTCTGAAGAGGAAATTCGGTTAGTTTTCGGTCAAAGTAGCTCTTCGCCCAATCGTAATTTGCAGATGTTTCTCCAAAGGCATCCAGCAACCCCAGGGCTTTCGCATAAACCTCCAGCAACTCCCAATTAGTGGCTTCAGATCGTGTTTCAGAGAGTAGAAATCCCATCCGCTGCTGCAATTGTTTCCTTACCCAGCTTTGGTTACGCTGCTGACCATCTATTTCTACAATCGGCTCGCCGTTTATACGAGTAACTGTATTTAGCTGTTTTTCCTTTACTGTTCGTATTTTTAATTCTACGGTTTCAGCCTCTTCTGTTTTTTCTTCTCCTTTTTCCTCTATACGGTCCGGATTTTTCCGCGTAGAACTCGTAGAAGATGTAGGTACATCATCTCTACGCTTCATCTTGAATGCCTCTTTTGTTAAAACAAGCTTTCTTCCTGTTGTTTTAGTAGGTAATTCGCCTTCCACATCGGGTTCGGCAGCTGGTGTAGAAGGAGATGTAGAAGGTGGACTACCAGCTTTCGTAGAAGAGCTTTGTTCTTCTGCAATAAACTCTTCTACATCTGGAAATACGGTTCCCATGTTGTTGTAATCCATTTGGATAAGTACAGGGGCATGAGATATACCGACCCGCACCTTATTCCGAACCAATCGTATGGTCCAGACTTCGATAAGCATCAGTAATTCCCGGATAAATCCGATGATGCCACCTTCAAAGTATTCCGCACTGGGCTTCACCCGGCGCTTGATCTCGTTTTTGAACTGAAATATGCAGAAAAATACAATCAATAGCAGTGAAAGAGGGGAGGCACCGACCACAATGGCGGTAGAAACAAATGTGAAAAATTTCGTGTAAGCTTCTGAATCAGACTCGATTCCGTCATTTTTCTTTTTTATGATTCCCAAAGCCTTATCGCGGTCAGCTTTTGCAGCTTTTACCCCAATATTATACTCGGTTTCATGCCTGTTTAGCGCTTCCATTTTAGCTTTTTCTAAGCCTGCTGCGCCTTCAGCAAGTTTCTTTTTGTTCCTTGCGATGGCAGAAGTGTAGCGTTGATCTCTTGTTTGCTCGTAGGTTTGATACTTTTCAATGTCCGCAGCATACTTATCGTTGTTTGCAGCTACCTGCTTATCGAATAGCTCTGTCTGCATTCTAATGCCTTCGTCCCGAAGGCCCTGCAAACGGGCAATTTCTTGGTTGTATTCTGCCTCTATTTTGGCGCTTGGTACGAGCACTGGGGTAGGGGTCTGGTCTTTCAGGGCATATTGCAGCCCTCGCTTGCTGGCAAAACAGCTGAAAGTCACAAAAACAGCTATAAACGACAATGAAAATAAGATCATGATGTTGGACAACCACAGGTCGGCCTGCGAAATATCCGTTCTGAAATACTTCGCTGGCATCCTGCCTTTTTCGCGCCATACTTCAATCATATCTCTTGAAAGTTTGTGCTTTTGAATGGCTGCACCGGCCTTTTCTTCGTCGAAATCTTCCGGCCAACCTATCCAAAAGTATAGAATCGCCTCTGCGGCGTAGAATGTGGCATTCCGCAGGCCCATCTCCATGATATAGGCAATCAATAAACCTATTGAAATAGCTACTGCCACATTGGCAATTTTGCTTACATAAGTGTGAATTGCATAATACTCTGAAATGCCAGAAATCAATTGCAAAACAACGCTACTGCCAATGAACACCTTAGCCACAGGGGCTTCGATGTGAAAAGATTCTTTCATTTTCTTGAAAGGTTGGAGAAAAGTGTACATTTTTGTTCTGAATTAAAAGTTCAAGAATGCCACTCTGCCGGTGCTCTACGCCGATAGGGTGGTTTTTTTTCGTGCCAGTAGCCGGAATCGAACCGGATCGCGTACCATTTCTACGCCATGGGCAAAAACTGGGACAGGATTTATACGCCAGGACCCATTACTCTACATGCGAAATTGTAATCTTCGCCATTTTTCTACGCAAGGCCTGTTCCAAGGCTACGTCGAACACAACTACCGTATCGTCCCTCCGAATCTCTCCAACTTTTTCTACACCTCTGTATATGTATGCAGCTCGCATGACATCAGCGTATACGCCATTCTGGATGGCTCTATACAGCGATAGGAACATATCGGCTTCCGTAGATTCTGCACGAACGCATACCGTTTCGAGCGGCTTTAAGTTGCTTTTTGCACGTTCTCTTGCGATGTGAGGCAAGAATGCCACCGAAGCTTTCAGCGACAGGGCAGGTTTTGCCGGAGCGAAGGGTTTTATTTCGGCTTCAAATAACTCTTTTGTCATCTTCCCTTTTCCAGGGAGCCAAAAGCCCAGTGTAAGGCCTGAATTTCGGTCAACCAACTTCGCCCAGTTGTAGCGGTCTTTGCATGTGGTTTCCAGAATCCGCTCCAGCGCAGTTACGGAACGGGTTGGTCCCAGTCCATCGTTGCTGTTATACGTATAAGAATCGGTCATAAATCGGAAGGCCTGGGCGAACTCGACGTATAAATAGAACCTGCTGAATTTTCCTGTTTTTGCCATGACGAAGAAATTTTCTGCAAGTATAAACATAAATTGCATTTTATACAATTTTTTCTTAATGAAATTTTAAAAAAACATAGCAAATACAATACGAAACAAGGATAATGAAATTTCATTTTTTGCAATTCAAATTAAATAAAATAATAAAGCCCGGCTATATTCGTAGCCGGGCTTTAGTAACAGTCACCCTGTAACGAATCTATTCATGTTTAGTAACGTTTGTCGCCAACGGCGATAAATCCTTCTTAGTAAAAACTACTCCGGCGTTCAAGAAAGAAAAGTGATCAGCATTGTCAGACTGGCGGGCGGTTACCTTTACTACTAAGGACAAACATTCACCGGAGTAAATGCAGGCAACGGATTGAGTGAATTCGTCAATACCATTTTGGTAGACACACCAGTCAAAGCGGAATGCTTAGTTACCTTACCTGAATAATAAAATAGGAGTGAGATTCTTAGTAAGAAAACGCATGTAGAGCTGTTTTACTAAGCTCAATAGGAAGGTGTACATGGCCAGTCAAACAAGTTTTGCCATCGCCATCTGCATCATGGTGATGCAAAACAATTCTATCCTTAGTAATTCCGATAGAAAGCAGGAATAAAATCATCGCAACACGATCTTTTCCGCTCGAGAAAACAACCAAAAATTGTGTTTTGGAGTTGCAAATCTCCTTAGTAATCCCCTCGGGGATTGGGGATGTTACTTGGCGAGAAACAACGGGAAGATGGAATCACTGCTACAGGCTTTTGCGATAACGTAAGAAATCATTCCATGTAGGGTCTTCTTCTTCAAAAGTTGCCTCCTGAATAGCATGGAAGATGCCGGTACACTTGTCGGCAAAAGCGCTGCGAACCTTAGTTGCCGTTGACTCTGAAGCCTCAATTTTTTGCAGTTTCTTGTTTAGTTTTACTAAAGCCTCCTGGAAGATGGCCGTAGCCTGGTAGTACCCCGATTTTTTCAGGGTAAACATGACATCGCGGAATAGATTTTCCGCATAGGCTTCACCCTGCTGCCACCGGAAAAGATGGGTGTTTTTATCGGCGCGTAATTGCCTGCGCTTATCTTCTGAATGCAGCCACTTGTCCACCACGTCGCGAAGGCCGTTTTTCATGCCGTCGTCGAGCCGGAGGTAGGTGAGTGGCTCGTAAATGTTGAATTTTTCTTGTTTGGCAACCCAAACATGAGCCAGGTAAATTGCCCGGCTTACCTTGCAGGCAGCTTGCTGGATGTGGTCGTCCTGGGTTTTAGCCCCAGCAATCTCAATCCGGCGAATATGCAGCTCCAGTAGTCCACGTACCTTATCGGAGATGCTTTCGAGGTAGCCAACAGGCAAATGGCCATAAAGCATTTCAACTAGTTGGTGGTACAAAATCAGTGTCCAGTAGCCCATGGTGCTTCCATCTGCAAAAAGATGGGCTAAAATGTGTTCATTCCTGCGCATTTCCTTCTGGTAGCGCTCCTGGGTGAAAGCTTTTGGATCCTTTATCGGCAGAACCAGACCGGATCCGGAATTCCGCGATTTTTTCACGATTTTTCCGCCCGCCGCCGCCGCGCCACCAAAATAGTTTTTGGTTTGCTCGTTTCGTCTTTTTTTATCAGAGGCATTTGCCTCTTTTAATCGTTCATGTGGCGAAGCCACACCTTCTTCACCCTGTTTTCCAGGGTTATTCTTTTTTATTTTTTTAGTTTCTTTTTTCTCTAGATATAATTGCTGTAATTTTGAAATTTGAAGGGTTTCTATACTAGGTTTCTCGTTGTGGCCAGGATCAGTGGACAAGTTGAGCTTTTGCTTGAAAACGGCTCGGTTTATCCACAAAGTAAAATCGCCCCGACCATTCTCCGCCATCGCAACAATTATTGTCCGGTGCCCATCTTCTTCGATTATTTCCCGGCGCTGTCTGGAAGTATTTGCCTTAGATAAGATGATTCCTGCTTCTTGCAGCTGGTTTAAGTGCCTCCAGATAGAGGATAAGCCATTCTTTTTACCAAGAAGCCTCCTTAGTTCGCCCCGATTAGTTGTGACTGGAATAGAATCCGCTGTATCGCCGTAGTACATCAGGTATTTCTGTTTCGCAGCGGTGTCGCCGCCTATGGCTGCCCTGCGTGTCTCTTCGGCCTCCGTCATGGCCATCCAGATGAGTTTCTGGGCTAAGGCCGTTTGTGGCACCCTTAGTTTGCCTGCTGTGTAGGCTCTAGTTCGACCTATTGAATCCTTAACTAAGGAGGAAGTTTCTAGGTTTTCGTTGTAGCACTGGATGTATCCTTCCAGCAAAACGTGTTGGCTATACGCAATGTCGATTGCTTCCCAACAGGAGAGGTGTAATAATTCTGAATTATTTTCTTGCTTAACAGCAATTTTTGCATTAGCTTTGTACATATTAATATTTTTTTATGATCAATAGAGCATCTTCCGCCAGGTCATGCTCTATTTTTTTGACACCATCGGGAGGGGATTATGCGTAGTAAAGCTTCCTCCCCAACCCGGTTCTTGGTATTGCTCGCGGCACACAGGAGAATCGCTCCCCTCACCAGTATGGAATCCGGCGACATTCATTATGTGTATACCTAATGCTTGTGCAAATTTAGCAAAAATTTCATATTATGCAACTTTTGTTTAATTTTTTCTACAAATTGACGCATTCGGTCCTGTACACAATTCCATTTTTCAATATCTGACCTTAGTAGTAAGATCAATAGTTTCACCAAGGTATTGTGCAGTTAAATGGCTGCCCCATGTAGACTCATTTTACCCGCTTCTGGTTCATACCTATTGACAATACAAACAATACGTTTGTCAAAAACTGCATGCACTACTTTTGTTTGTCCTGTTTCGCAGTCCATTATACTTTTAAATCGTATGTTTGCCATGTTAAACATATCATCATGTTAACGTGATAAGTAATGAAGCTTGGAGCTTTGACAACCGAACTCTTAAAAGGGTACAAGGGCCAATAGTGCAGCGGATTTTCTTACTATTAAACATTTTTATATGTTTTAATCATTATTAAACAGCAAGTCGCACAAGTAGGTCAGATACCTGGCGGGGCTACTACTCCTCACATGAATTTCGAATTTTTTATTTCCCGACGCGTCGCTGCAAACGGTCAGCAATCTTTCTCCCGCATCATCATCCGGATAGCGGCCGCTGCGGTTGCTTTGAGCATCGCGGTCATGATTGCTTCCACTTCCCTGATCTCCGGATTCAAACACGAAATCAGCAGCAAAATTTTCGGCTTTTGGGGGCATATCCACATCACCGATCTGGATGTGGGACAATCCCTGCTCGACGCCTACCCCATCCACATCAAACAATCTTTTTACCCTTCGCTTGACACGGTACGAAACGTGCCTTATAAAGAGGAGGTCTCCCGCTTTGGCAAAATTGTCGAAAAAGAACGCCTCACGAAGAAAGGGATCCGCCACATCCAGACTTTTGCCCTGAAACCAGGCATCATCAAGTCGAAATCAGAGATTGAAGGCATCATTCTGAAAGGCGTGGGCAAAGACTACGACTGGTCTTTTATAGAGCATTATATCAAAAAAGGGCAGGCCATTTCGCGTTCCGATTCGGCCATGTCTTCCGATATCCTGATTTCTCAGCAAACGGCCGACCGCCTCCGGGTGGATGTCGGGGATAAATTCATCGTCCACTTTGTTGAAAAAGGCGAACAGCTCAAGCGTCGCTTTAATATTTGCGGCATTTTCCGGACCGGCCTGGAAGAGTACGACCGAAAATTTGCGCTGGTTGACATCCGCCAAATCCAGCGACTGCTTGGCTGGTCGGAGAACGAAGTCGGCGGCTTTGAGGTCATCATCGAAGACATCGACGACCTTTTGCCCATAGAAGATTTCATCTACAGCCAACTGCCCAACGACCTCAACTCAGAAACCATACGGAGCAAATTCCCGGAAATTTTTGAATGGCTGGAATTGCAAAACATCAACGAAACTGTCATTCTTTCGCTAATGTTATGCGTAGCCATCATCAATATGATGACTGCCCTGCTCATCCTCATTCTGGAGCGGGCCAATATGATCGGTATTCTTAAAGCCCTCGGAAGCGCCAACTGGAGCATCCGCCGCGTTTTTCTTTACTACGCCGCCTACATCATGGTAGCCGGGCTTTTCTGGGGCAACCTGATCGGAATCGGACTCTGCTGGCTGCAGGATCGCTTCGGTTTCATTCAATTGGACGAAGCCAATTATTATCTCAGCGTGGCGCCGGTCGAAATCAACCTCTGGACCATCCTGCTGCTCAATGTCGGAACCTTACTGATCACGCTGCTTTTTCTGATCATTCCATCTTATCTGGTTTCTAAGATTAGTCCGGTGAAAGCGATTCGCTTTAAGTAGTGTCTGACTTTACCTGCCGGCCGGTAGCTACGGTTTATACACAACTCAAAGAACGTATATTTGGAGCCAAAAAG
>CALEYL010000042.1 GCA_937926205.1 uncultured Saprospiraceae bacterium | reverse complement strand
CAAACCGCCAACCAAACCGCCAACCAAACCGCCAACCAAACCGCCAACCAAACCGAAAACCAAACCGAAAACCAAACCGACACCCAAACCGACACCCAAACCGACAATGCTTTCCCTGAACAAATACACGAACTTACCCGAGACGTTTTCCAAGCCCTGCCAGTGTTCTATAAAACCCTTTTCCCATATCGAAGCAGGGGTAATGCCCGGTAAATCACTGAGTGCAATAATGCCAATACCCAACAGCCACAATAAAAAAGACAGGACAACCACCAAAGGCGCCAGATATAGGGAAAAGACTTTTAAAAACAGGAAACGCTCCTGCCAGTAACTTAGCTTAAGGCTATTGACGTAGCGTTGCGTTCTGGTCTCATCTGTCGCTGCCCACCAGAGCAGTTCCCACTTATTCCGGGGAACGATGTGATACTCAAAAGGGTCTTTATCCATTTTCTGTTTCATAAGCGGCCGTCCAGGTTTTGAGTTGTGCGGGAAATTTTTTCGGGTCGTAGTGCGCCAGGGCTTTGCGCAGGAAAAAATCGAGCCTTTTGGTTGTTTGGCTGAAATCCCGGATGCTTTTTCTCAGTTCAGCGCGATGTGCCGCAGCCAGGGCCGGGCAGCGCCGGCGGATTTCCGCGTCTATTTCTTTGTCGTGCAGGTCGGGCATTTCCAACTGGTGCAATTCCAGCAAAGAAGTTTCGTGCTGGAACACCACTTTTTTCAGCCAGTCCCTGCTGGCGCAGGCTAAGCGGATATGATTTTTGTTTTTCAGGTTGTTCAGGCTGCTCACGAAGTGGTCGTCGTAGAGTTGGTGGTTACTGGGGTATTCGTTCAGCACTTCTAAGTTATCCACCAGGATCAGGCAGGTCATCTGCACCTGGGTGTGGATGGCATCCAGCAAGCCCTCAAACCGCTGGAAATGAATATTGGGTAAGCCCAATTGCATCGCGAGGTCCATTAGAAAGCCTTCGTAGTTGCGGCGAAAATCCTTGAGGTTCACCAAGGCTATTTTGATACCCAGGCGGTTTTCCATGCGTTTCAGGTCTTCCAGCATGCGGGATTTTCCCTGTCCTGTATCGCCGGTGAGGTTGATGCTGTTCCGCCGGTTCAGGAGTTCGTGCAAAAGGGTTTTGGCGAAAGCCGGTCGCAGGCAATCATCAAAATCCAGGGATTCTATGTCGGTATGGAGGTTCATCTATTCGGGTTTGGATTTTGTTACGCCCGACGGCGGCACTTTCTTTCACATAACGCTTATAAAAGCATGGTTTTAGTAGTGGGTCTTACCTCAATAAGTACATGCTAATATTATCATTTTTCTACATTCTCAGGCAAAAAACTTCTAATTGAGCGTAAAATCTTAGCGGAAGATACAAATCTAAAGGTAGTTTTGACAGGAAAAAGCGAAGAAGGATAGTTGCTGCGCCATCAGTTGCCACCAATCCAACCCTTTCTGTCATTACATTGTTTACCTTTGTTCAATCTGTATTAGAAAATGAACGAAGTCATAGCACCATGAGCGACATGCTTACTGAAAAGTATCGTTACCAAATAGCTGAAAACGACCCCATTCAGGTAAAAGAATACACCCTTTCCAACGGAATGCGCCTGTTTATGAGCGTCAATCCGCACGAGCCGCGCATTTTCAGCAACATTGTGGTGCGGGCCGGCTCCAAACACGATCCTGCGGAAACGACCGGCCTGGCGCACTATATGGAGCACATGTTGTTTAAAGGTACCAGCAAAATCGGGACGACGGATTGGGAGCGGGAAAAAGTATTGCTGGAAGAAATTGCAGAACTCTATGAGCGCCATCGGGAGACTTCAGACGAGGCAAAGCGCAAAGAAATTTACGCACAGATTGACCGATTGTCAACCGAAGCAGCCCGCCTAACTGCACCCAACGAGTATGATAAACTGGTGACCGCACTGGGCGCCGAAGATACCAATGCTTACACGTGGGTAGATCAGACCGTGTACGTCAACGACATTCCGGCCAACGAACTGGAACGGTGGATGTATCTGGAATCGGAGCGTTTCCGGATGATGGCCCTGCGCCTTTTCCACACCGAGCTCGAAACGGTCTATGAAGAATTCAACATCGGGCAGGACCGCGATTTTCGCAAAGTCGGCAATACGATGCGCAGTTTGTTGTTTCCCAATCACCCGTATGGTACCCAAACCACCATCGGCTCGGCTCAGCACCTGCGCAACCCTTCCCACCGAAACATCCAGTGGTATTTTCAGACCTATTACGTCCCGAACAACATGGCGATTGTACTCGCCGGCGACTTTGACCCCGATGAAGCCGTGCGTATTGCCGAGCGCTATTTTGGAGATTACCAGCCGCGGCAAATTCCGGAATTTCGTTTTGGCGAACAACCGGAAATCACAGCGCCTCAACGCCGTGAAGTATGGGGACTGGAATCGCCCTGGGTAGAAATTGGATGGCGTTTGGGCAATAGCCGCAGCCAGGACCAGTTGCTCCTGCCCATGATTTCGGACATTTTGCACAACGATCAGGCAGGTTTGCTTGACATCAACCTCAACCAGCAACAAAAAGTACTGGAAGCGGACACCTGGACTTCCTATTTCGAAGACTTCTCTGCTTTTGGTTTCCACGGTAAACCCCGGGAGGACCAGACGCTGGAAGAAGTGGAAGCCCTCATGCTGGCCGAACTGGAACGCCTCAGAAACGGGGATTTTGAGGAATGGATGCTGGAGGCGGTCGTCCGCAACCACTATCTGTCAGAAATAAAAAGCTATGAGAGCAACCGCGGCAGGGTATCTTTCATGACCTCCGCTTTCATTTTAGGTATTCCCTGGAAAGAATATGTCCACCATACAACATGGCTGAGGTCGGTGACGAAAGAACAGGTGCTGGCATTTGTACGGGAAAACCTACGCATGGATAATTTTGTCGTGGTGTACAAGCGCCAGGGGCCGGATCCCAATGTCATCAAGGTTGAAAAACCGCTCATTACACCGGTGGAATTGAACCGGGATGCGATGTCGGCATTTGCGCTGGAATTTTTGTCGAAACAAACGCCGGGTCTGAAACCACAGTTCGCTGATTTTAGCAGCATACAACAAGTGCCGCTGGCCGGTGGCGTGGAGCTGGATTATGTTGCGAACAGAGACAATGTACTTTTCCGGGTAGATTACATCTTTGAAATGGGCCGCCTCAGCGACCGGCGCTTGTCCCTTGCTTTTACTTATTTGCCCTACCTCGGCGCAGGGCGCTATTCGGCAGAAGCGCTGCAAAAAGAACTCTATCGCCTTGGTTTAAGCCTCGATGTTACCATTTTCGAAGAGCGCTCCTACATCACCATCAGTGGTTTGGACGAGTCGCTGGAAGCAGGAATCGAACTGCTGGAATACCTGTTGGCCAACCTTCAGGGAGACGAACAGGTGCTGGAAAATGTGGTTTCTGATACCCTCATTAAGCGCCTGAATTCGAAGCAGGATCGCAACGTGATCCTTCGGGATGCGATGGCCAGTTATGCGCGTTACGGAAACCACTCGCCTTTCCGCTGGCGCTTGTCAGAAGAGGAGCTTAAGGCCATTCGCCCGGAAGACCTTACCTACCTTGTGCAGGATTTGTGCAGCTACGAACACCGGATTTACTACTACGGCCCGCGCCCTGCCGACGCGGTAGCCGGATTGTTGCAAAAATACCATCCCGTTCAGCCTCAGCTGCGAAAGCCTCCTGTTTCACAGGCTTTCAAAGAATTGGATACCCACCAAAACCAGGTGATTTTTCTCGATTTTCCGATTGTTCAGACCGATTTGCTCTTTCTTTCCAAAGGAACGCCCCAGTTCAATCTGGAAGAATACCGCCTGGCTGATTTGTACAATGAATACTTTGGCTTTGGGCTTTCCTCTATTGTTTTCCAGGAAATTCGGGAATCCAAAGCGCTGGCTTACCATACGTATGCTTACTATACCTCGCCGAATCGCCGCAACCGGGCGCATTATCTCCAGGCTTATGTGGGTACCCAGCCGGATAAACTGACCGACGCCCTGCCTGCATTGCGCGGCATCATCGAAAAAATGCCGATGGTAGAACCTCAGATTGAACAGGCGCGTGCGTCTATTCTGAAGCGGATCGAAAGTGAAAGAACGCACCCGTCCAAACTTTACTGGGATGCACGCGCTACACGGGATCTCGGCTATGAACACGACCTTCAGCAGGAAGTGTATGAAGCCATGTCGGCAACATCTGCCGCTGATCTCATGGATTTTCACGAACAATATGTGAAAGGCCGCTCCTTTACCTTTTTGGTTATGGGAGAGCGCAAGTCACTGGATTTTGAATTTCTCAATTCAATTGGAGATGTTCAAGAGCTGAGTATTGAGGATGCCTTCGGCCATTAATTTGTGTCTGTCTTTTGAGTCCGATAGCTGCGTTATGCTCGGCCCAAAATCGGTCATTTATGCCAATAAACTCCCGTTTTTGGAGCCTTCGCAAGCCTTGCTATCGGACTCAAAAGTCCCAGACACCGGACTAAATGGGCAGACATTAATTTGTGTCTGTCAATGGCATTTGAAATAATCAAACGGCTCCAGACAATCCTTGCAGCGGTATAGTGATTTGCAGGCTGTGGAACCGAACTGGCTGATCATTTGCGTGTTAGTGGAACCACAAAGGGGGCAGGGCACTTCCTTTACATCCTGAAAAAGTGCCATTTTGTCTACACTTTGCGCTTGCGGGGGCGCAATACCGTATTGACGCAACTTCTCCCGTGCCTGGTTCGACAGCCAGTCGGTGGTCCACGCCGGACTGAGTACGGTCGTTATTTTCACCGGGTCGTACCCCTGTTCCTGAAGTGCCGCCCGAATGTTGATTTCAATGGTATTCATGGCCGGACAACCGGAATAGGTCGGGGTAATGACCACTTCCGCGGTTCCGTCTTCATGAACTACGGCATTGCGGACAATGCCCAGATCAATGACTGTCAATACAGGTATTTCCGGATCGGTCACGGTTTCCAGTATGCTCCAGAGTTTTTGCTTAGCTTCGCTCATGTGCGTTTACAACTCATTTCTTTTATAACAAACAGGGTGCAGGATTGGTTAAAGAATTGACCAATTCATCGCGCTTGTTTGTGCGAAATATACAAGAACTTGCGTTTTTTTGCGCTGCCTCTGCTCTCATCTAACAACTAACGTCGAGCATCTAACATCTAACGTTTATTATCTCATTATGGCACACATCACCATCATCGGCGGCGGCGTCATTGGCCTTTGTTCGGCCTATTATCTGCTAAAGGAAAATTGCCAGGTCAGGCTCATCGAGCGCGACCATTTTGAAGAAAGTTGCTCAACGGGCAATGCAGGAATGATTGTTCCGAGCCATTTTATTCCACTGGCAGCGCCCGGGATGATCGAAAAGGGCATACGCTGGATGTTTGATTCTGAGAGTCCTTTTTTTGTGAAACCCCGCTTAAGTTGGGATTTGTTCAACTGGGGCTGGCAATTTTATCGCGCAGCGACGAAAAAGCGGGTGGCCGCTGCTGGTCCTGCATTGCGGGACATTAGTCTTTTGAGTAAATCCCTTTACCGTGAGTTGGCACAACAGCCCGGGTTTCGGTTTTCTTTTGAAGAAAAGGGGCTCATGATGTGGTGTAAATCGGCTCATATGCTGGAGGAAGAGGCTGCTGTTGCGGAGCAGGCCAGGGCGCTTGGCCTCGATGCGCGGGTATTGTCAGGAGAAGCCCTCAAAGACCTGGAGCCTGAAATAACACCCCATGTGGCTGGCGCCGTTTATTACCCCGGCGACGCGCACCTGCATCCGAATGTCTTTATGCAGCAATTGCGGGAATACCTGATCAAATCAGGCGTCGAAATTTTGCCGGGTAGTAGCGTACTCGATTTTGAGTTTCAAAACAAACGCATCACGCACCTGAAAATACTTCGGGAGCAACAGAAACACCGCTTCCCTGTGGAGGAACTGCTTCTGGCTGCCGGCGTCTGGTCTCAACACCTGGGCCATGTGCTCCGCCTGAATCTGCCTTTACAGGCGGGTAAAGGATACAGCTTCACTTTGCCGCAGCGGGAAGGACAGCGGTTGCGGATTCCGTCTATTCTGGCAGAAGCGAAAATAGCCGTAACGCCGTTTTCATCGAATCTTATCCGTTTTGGAGGGACAATGGAAATCGGGGGGATAAACGATGCCATCAACCTGAACCGCGTTCGGGGAATTGTCAAGGCGATTCCGCAATATTTCGGTGATTACCCGGTGGAAATGCCGGCAGCAAGGCAAATCTGGCATGGCCTGCGCCCCTGTTCGCCCGACGGCCTGCCTTACATTGGCCGTTCTCAGCAACACGACAACCTCAGCGTTGCCGCCGGTCACGCCATGATGGGCCTGAGCCTCGCGCCTGCAACAGGAAAACTAATTTCAGAAGTCATCGTCGGAAAAACACCTTCGGTGGGGATAGGATTGTTTGGAGTGGGGCGGTATGGAACCCGGCGCTGATTCAGAAGGTGACACCTCTCGGGGAGGTGTTACCTCTGGCAGTAGCAACCATGTCCGGGGGTGCTTCGATAAAGGTAACACCTTCTTGGAAAGGTGTCACCTTGAGTGTCACCTTCAGCTTTTACTTCTTCTCAGCCAATTCCTTGATTTTCCCTTCCAGTTCGAATTCATTACCAGGCACATAGCTGGAATGTGAATAGACGATATTTCCCTGCTGGTCCACCAGATAAAGTTGTGGAATGGCCTGAAAATTCAGGGCATTTTTGAGCTGGTTGTTGGCGTCTGAGAGGATGGTGTATTCCCAGCCTTCTGCTTCCACCAAAGGACCAACCTGCGCAAGGGCGCGTTGGGTGTCAATGGTAATGGCAAGCAGTTGGGCATTGTATTTTTCCTGCCATTCCGGATAGAGGTCAGCAATGGCGGTCAGTTCTTTTTTGCACGGCGCGCACCAGGTCGCCCAGAAGCTGATGATCGTGATTTTACCTTCTGTGATGTAGTCTTTCAGGTTAACCGTTTTGCCGTCCAGCGTCTTCAATTCAACAGAAGGGAGTGCTGTTTGGGCCTGTGCCGTGGAAAACAGGGCTGCAAAAGCAATAAAAAGAAGGAATCGTAGTGGCTTCATCATGCTGAAACTTTGTTGGATGGATGAGTAAATTTACTTTTGACTTTTACAAACTCTAAAATCGCCGGAAAATTGCAAAGATTTGTCTGAAACTCTTGTCTGCTTTACGACGTAGAACCAAAACGAAAGTTACACCGGCAAAAATAGCAAAAGCAAGATGCCCTGAAAGCGGAAAATCAAAATAGCTTTGCATGTTTCGTCAAATGCCCTAAAGTTCCCTTAATTTGAGCTTAGCAACCAACCATAAACAAGTTAGACAATGAGAAATTTATTAGCCCTCAGCCTGGTTTTGTTATTTGCAGAAAGCCTCGTTGCACAGGAAGCACCTTCAGGAGGGCGGGTGAGTGGAAGTCTCGAAGCCAATGGCAATTTTTTTCAGCGTGATTCGCTCATCGGAGCAGCTAATACACCTCAATACGACCGGCAACTTTTCGGCGCCGATGCGTGGCTCAACCTTAATTACAGCAATTTTGGATTTGATTTTGGACTGCGGTTCGATTTGTTCAACAACTCCAACCTGCTCAACCCGACCGGATCCTATACAGATCAGGGCATCGGCAACTGGTTTATCCGCAAAAAAATCAATAAACTTGGTATCTGGGTTGGGTTTATATACGATCAGATCGGAAGTGGCATTATTTTCCGGGCCTACGAAGAGCGCCCGCTCCTGATTGACAATGCCCTAACTGGTCTGCGTCTGACTTATGATCTTGCTCCAAACTGGCAGGTCAAAGCTTTTACCGGCCGGCAGAAACAGCAATTCGGCAGTTACAATTCCATCATCAAAGGTATTAGTACAGAAGGCTTTCTGGCTTTGGGAGACAGTTCTAAAAGCATCACGCTGGCGCCCGGCGTTGGCGTTGTGAACCGCACTCTGGACGACCCGTCGATGAATGCGCTGGTAGCAACCCTGAATACCTATCCGCTTACGGATACCTTTACGCCGAGGTACAATGTTTATGCATTTTCGGCTTACAATACCCTGACAGCAGGGGCTTTTTCATGGTATGTTGAAGCCGCCTACAAAACGGAAGAAGCCCTTAATGATCCTTTTGGCGTCATTATCAGGGACACAACAGCCATCATTGGCGACAAATTCATCAGCAAACCCGGCACGGTTTTTTACACCAGCCTGAGTTACGCTGCAAGTGGATTTGGCATCACGCTGGAAGGCAAGCGCACGGAAGATTTTAGTTTCCGAACCCGTCCGCAGGAACAACTCAACCGGGGGCTGGTAAACTTCCTGCCACCGATGACCCGCGTGAATACTTACCGGCTCAATGCCCGCTACAACGCCGCCACTCAGGAATTGGGCGAACTGGCCTTTCAGATAGATGCCCGTTATTCGATCAAGCGCAAGCTGAAATTCAACGTGCATTACTCTTTCATCAACGACCTCAAAGAGACCAAACTCTACCGGGAGTTGTATGTAGAAGCCTCTTATAAAAGCAAACAAAAATGGAGTTTGCTGGGTGGTATACAAATACAGCGCTACAATCAGGAAAGATATGAGTTTAAACCGGAGGTTCCGATCGTGGAAACCTTTACGCCATTTGCCGATTTTCTGTACAAAATTGACCGCAAGAAAGCCATTCGCTTTGAAGCGCAGTACATGCTGATTGGGGACGACAAAAAAGCCGGGTTTAAACAAGACTACGGTGACTGGCTTTTTGGCCTGGTAGAATATACGCTTGCCCCGCACTGGTCGTTTACGGCAGCGGATATGTTCAACATACAGCCCGGCAAAAACTCACCCATCGATGACAGCGGCGTTAAAAAGAAGCTGCACTACCCCCGGATAGACGTATTTTATACCTACAATACCAACCGCTTCTCCCTCAGCTATGTCAAGCAGGTGGAAGGCGTGGTTTGTACGGGCGGTATTTGCCGGTTGGAGCCGGCATTTAGCGGCGTAAAGATGACGGTGAATTCTACGTTCTAAAAAGAAAGGATCATCCCGGTTTCGGAACAACCTGTATGCCCAGATTTAGGCTATTCAATAGTTTGAGAAAGGTAGAAAGCTGTACATCCACCTTCCCGTTTTCTACGCGGGAGATAAATTCTTTCTTTACATCGGCTCTTTCTGCCAGCTCGGATTGCGAAAGTTTTGCTTTATGACGCTCTTCTTTTAGCATCGCGCATAGGTAGAATGCCATCGCTTTGTTTTCAAATTCCTGACGTTTTGGAGTGCCTGGTTCGCCGTATTTAAGGCGAAGCAGGTCCTCGAAATTCTTAATGCCTTTTGTTGTTATGGATTCCATAGTTAATTTAAATTCCTGTAGATCAATTATAAATGATTGTGGGATTTACTATTTATTTTCTTCTAAATATTGAATTTTTAGTAGCTCCGCTTTTTTGATAGCCGGAGGATAATCTTTTTTACTTTTTTTCAAAAATCCGTTTAGAACAACAATTTCATCTCCTCCACTAATCAGGTCGCCTTCTTTAAAGAAGAATAACACTCTGTATTGATTGCCCCTTACAGCCACACGAATTTCAAATATTCCATTGCTATTTGTAAGGTGCTTTACATATTCCTGCGGCACTTGCTTCTGGGTTCTAAGTACTTCTAATACAAATTCAATTTTTTCCTGAACCCGGGGAGCTAACCCTTCATAAAAGACTAAAAAACAATCTCTATATAGATTAATCTGTCTTATTGGTTCCATTCACTAAAAAATTAAGATTTAAAAAAAATCTCCATCGTCTTGATTTTTAATTATTTAAATATTTTGTCCTAATTCTGTATTAGGCTGTCACTACAAAGGTAAGTACCTTTAGCTGGTTAACCAAATAGTTAACCCTGGAGATTGTTTCCTCCATTCCATCCCTACCCAAGAAGCCGTAGGTTGTAAATAGCCCTTGCTGCTTGTTACAACAACATTCAGCGCAAAATTGGACTTGTTGAATGATACTAGCAAGGCCCATTTCCGGACAAATATGGACATTTTCGGACAGGGCTGTAGTGGTTGGTATAGGTGATCCTTTATATTGGTTATCAGATTAGTACGATTCGCCAACTGCCAATCATCAAAAAGCGAACAGAAACTGCCAACTACCCTATTTCTTCGGTAGCAATGCCTTCTCCAGCACCTCCTCCATTCGGTCTACATAATGGAAGGTTAAGCCTTGTATGTAGGCTTTTGGGACTTCGGCCACGTGTTTTTTATTGTCTTTGCACAAGATGATTTCTTTCATGCCTGCCCTTTTGGCAGCCAGAATCTTTTCTTTGATGCCGCCGACGGGCAATACTTTGCCGCGCAGGGTAATCTCGCCCGTCATGGCCAGATAGGGTTTGATCGGACGCCGAGTGAAAAGAGAGCACAGGGCAGAAAGCATCGTGATGCCGGCAGAAGGTCCATCTTTTGGGATGGCGCCTTCCGGAACGTGGATGTGGACGTCAAAATCTTCAAAAGCTTCCTGTGGAATGCCGATGGCTTCGCTGTTGGCTTTGATGAAACTGAGTGCCGTAGAAGCCGATTCTTTCATCACATCGCCCAGGTTACCGGTCAGAGTTAGTTTACCCTTGCCTTTGCTCAGGCTGGATTCGATGAAAAGAATTTCGCCGCCAACAGAAGTCCAGGCGAGTCCAACCGCCACACCAGGTGAATGCACTTCCTGATACATGTCCTGAGAATAATGTGTTGGTCCCAGTATCTCATTCAATTCTTCGATGCTTACCGTAACGTTGTAGGCCTCTTCCATGGCCACTTTTTTGGCAATGTGGCGCATCACTCCGGCAATCATTCGACTCAGCGAACGCACGCCCGACTCGCGGGTATAATTCTGGATGATGTGCCCGATGACCTCCGGTTTCAGCTTGATATCGCTTGCCTTCAGGCCATGTTCTGCCAATTGTTCCGGAATGAGGTGGCGTTTGGCGATTTCAATTTTCTCCTCGATGGAGTAGCCGCTGATTTCAATGATTTCCATGCGGTCTAACAAAGCCGGCTGAATGGTACTCAGCGAATTTGCCGTGGCAATGAACAGTACTTTCGACAGGTCGTATTCAACTTCGAGGTAGTTGTCGTGGAAAGTGGAATTTTGCTCTGGATCGAGCACCTCCAGCAATGCTGAAGAAGGGTCGCCCCGGAAATCTTTACCAACTTTGTCTATTTCATCGAGTATGAAGACCGGATTACCGGATTTCGCTTTTTTAAGCGACTGCAGGATACGGCCCGGCATGGCTCCGATATAGGTTTTGCGATGCCCGCGAATTTCAGATTCATCGTGCAGGCCCCCCAGCGACATGCGTACAAATTGGCGCTTCAGGGCGTGGGCGACCGATTTTCCCAGCGACGTTTTTCCAACACCAGGAGGGCCAACCAAACAAAGTATTGGCGCTTTCATATCCCCTTTGAGCTTCAGGACTGCCAGGTGCTCGAGGATGCGTTCTTTCACTTTTTCCAACCCGAAATGGTCTTTGTCGAGTACCGCTTTCACCTTTTTCAGGTTGAAATTATCTTTGGTGTAGTCGCTCCACGGTAGTTCAAGCAGCAACTCCAGGTAGTTCATTTGAATAGAATACTCTGCTGCCTGAGGATTCATACGCCGCAAACGGGCCATTTCTTTATGGAAAGTCTCGTCGGCTTCTTTAGACCATTTTTTGCGTTTGGCTTTTTGAGACATTTCGTCCACCTCTTCTTCCTGTGGGGTTTGCCCCAGCTCCTCCTGGATGGTCTTCAGCTGCTGGTTGAGGAAGTAGTCGCGCTGCTGCTTTTCAATGTCGCCGCGCACCTTGTTTTCGATCTGATCCTTTAGTTCCAGCAGTTGGAGCTCTCCGTTCATCTGGCGCAGAATGATGTCGGCTTTTTCACCAAGATCATCAATTTCCAGAATTTGCTGTTTGATGTGCAGTTTGGCGCCCAGGTTGGAGGCAATGAAATTGAGCAAAAAGCTGCTGTTGTTGATGTTGCGCAACATCACCATAGCCTCGGACGGTATGTTGGGCGACAGTTCGATGATCTGTTTGGCCAGGTCGAGGATAGAGGACGTGAGCGCTTCAAATTCTAATTTATTCTCGGGCCTTTTGTATTCCAACAGACGAACCCGGCCTTCCATATAAGGCGATTTCCGGGTTACTTCGGTCAAGATGAAACGTTTACGACCCTGAAGAATAGCCGTAGTGGTGCCGTCGGGCATGCGCAGGATTTTCAGAATGCGCGCAATGGTTCCTACCGTATACAGATCTTCAACGCCCGGATCTTCCACATTGCCATCCCGCTGCGACAATACGGCAACCAGCCGGCCTTCGTCGTAAGCTTTGTTGACCGCTTTAATGGATTTGTCGCGGCCAACAGTAATTGGGATTACGATGCCCGGAAACAAAACCGTATTTTTCAGGGGCAGGATGGGAAGCACTTCAGGGAAGGCATCGCCTAGCTGACTTTCGTCTTCTTCTTCCATTGAAATAAGGGGCAAAAAGTCGCCGTCTTCTTCAAAGCCCTGCGGGGAAACCATTTCTTCAAACATATATTTCTTCATTCCAGAATTTTATAAGATTCAAGACATCAGATTTTAGATGTCAGACATTAGAAAGCAGTTTTATGGGTATTTTACTTTAAGAGGATTACTTAAATTCCCCCTCAATACGGCCTCTATAAAACATGACGCTTCTTTTGTAAAAGTAAGTCTTATTCACCATCTCCTGACGACTATCCCGGTATTTCCGTGAAAATTATCGCCATTCTGACAAAATGTCAAGTGAACGCCCTGATCATTTTTATCACAGGATGAACTTTATTTTGTCAATTTTCGTGCCAGCTCCGGTTTTCTGGTGTTTCAGGGCATTCATTCTTAAAATAAAAGTGTTTTACAGGACAAATCGGCAGGAGAAACGGGGCGGTAATTCGTGTTTTCTACTTCAAAGAATTGTGTTAACTTGCCGCTACAAATTGTTTCTGGTTAACGCTACAACCTTGCAAACCGAATTCTTTCATCCTGTCAACACTGCGGGTGCATATGTTTCCGTCATCCTGCCTCTGGCATTGCCTAAACCCTATACCTATGCTGTTCCGGAAGCGCTGGTTCCTTCCATACAGGTCGGTGTGCGCGTGGAAGTGCCTTTTGGAAAAGGCGGCGCCGGCGGTCTGGGCAAGCTTCACACGGCACTGATCATTGAAGTCCTCGAAACCTATCCGGGGGAACGGCAACCGAAACCCATTCTGTCGGTTATTGACGAACAACCGATAGTCCATCCCATACAGATCAGATTGTGGCAATGGCTGTCCGAATACTATTGCTGCACACCGGGCGAAGTCATGCACGCAGCATTGCCTGCACACCTGAAATTGTCGGGAGAAACGAGGTTAACCCTCAGTCCGCTTTACGAACACGACATCAGTGGACTGAGCGATAAGGAATACCTGATCGCGGAAGCCCTCAGCATCCAGCATGAGATTAGCATCGAAGATGTACGGAAAATTCTGAATCAAAAGACCGTATATCCGATCATTCGCAAGCTACTTGATAAAAAAGTGGTCTACCTGAAAGAAGACCTTAAAGAGCGCTATACCCCAAAAACAATTGCCTGTGTGCGTTTACAGGAGCCTTATGCGTCGCACCCCGAACGCATCGGAGAAGCTTTTGACCAACTCAACCGGGCGATGCGCCAGGCAGAAGCCCTCATGGCATACATACAGCTTTCGAAAAAGCAGGAATTTGTGCGCAAGCAGGAAATTTATGCCCTGGCAAAAGCCGATGCCGCTGCTGTAAATGGCCTGGTTCAAAAAGGTATTTTTGAAATATACGACCGGGAAATAAGCCGTTTGAGCGGGTATGAAGACCAGCTTTTGGAAGCTGATCTCCTTTCTGAACAACAGGAAGAAGCCCTTCTCCGTATCCGCGATGGGTTTTCCAACAAAAATGTTGCGCTGCTCCACGGCGTCACGGGCAGCGGCAAAACGCGGGTCTATGTAGAGTTGATCCGGGAGGCGATTGATCGCGGCGAACAAGTTTTGTATTTATTGCCCGAAATAGCCCTGACAACACAGATCATTGATCGCCTTCAGAAGATATTCGGCGACCAGATTGCTGTTTACCACTCCCGACTCAACAACAACGAGCGGGTTGAAATGTGGAACAGTGTCCTCGAAGGAAAACCTGTCATTCTTGGTGCGCGTTCGGCCCTTTTTTTACCATTCAAACAACTGGGGCTCCTCGTGGTAGACGAGGAACACGATCCGTCGTATAAACAGAACGATCCCAATCCAAGATACAACGGGCGCGACACCGCAATCTATTTAGCAGGCCTGCATGGCGCTAAAACATTGTTGGGAACAGCTACACCCTCCCTCGAGTCCTATTTCAACGCGCAATCCGGGAAGTATGCCCTGGTAGAGATGAATGAACGGTTCGGCGGACTTGAAATGCCTGAAATACTGGTGGCTGATGCCAAAAGGGAACTAAAAGAACGCAAACTACAATCGCATTTTACCACTGGTTTAATTGACGAGCTGAAGGCAGCCCTCGAACGTGGGGAACAGGCCATCCTCTTTCAAAACCGGCGGGGTTACGCACCGACTTATCGATGTACCAACTGTGGCTGGAGCGCCCAATGCGCCAATTGCGATGTCAGTCTTACCTACCATAAAGCAACCCGAAACCTTAAGTGCCATTATTGTGGCTATCAGTCGCCGGTACCCAATTCCTGTCCGGACTGCGGCAACCGGAAATTGGTTCTGTTAGGCTTTGGTACCGAAAAAATCGAAGACGAACTGGGTATTTACCTGCCCGAAGCCAAAATCGGGCGCATGGATCTGGATACCGTGCGCAGTAAAAATGCGCACGCCCGCATCATCAATGATTTTGAAGAAAAGCGCACGGAAATCCTCGTAGGCACTCAAATGGTGACGAAAGGCCTGGATTTCGAAAATGTGGGCGTTGTTGGCGTGCTCAGTGCAGATCAATTGCTGCAGTTTCCTGACTTCCGGGCGAGTGAACGTGCCTTTCAACTCATGGTTCAGGTAAGTGGTCGCGCCGGCCGCAAACACAAACGAGGGAAAGTGCTCATCCAAACCTTCAACACGGCGCACCCGGTTTTGCGGGAGGTGCTGAACAATGACTTTGCTTCTTTTTTTGCAAGAGAAATCCGGGAACGTCAGGAATTCCGGTACCCACCATTCAGCCGCCTCATCCGCATTACGCTGAAACACAAAAAACCGGATGTGGTAAACGAAGGCAGTAAGCTGTTTGCGAAATTCCTGAAAGCTGAACTTGGCGCCAGGGTTCTGGGCCCCGCTGTGCCGACTGTGGCACGGGTGCGCAGTTTTTACCTGCTTGATGTGCTGCTTAAACTGGAACGGGACAGTGCGCTGATCCAACGCGCAAAACAATTGATTGCCGACGCAACTCATAGCATGCAATCAGAAGCCGGTTTTTCGGGGATACGGGTGAATGTGGATGTTGATCCGTATTGATGATAATTGAACCGCAGAACCGCAGAGTATGGAATATCGAATGTAGAAGGGAAGCAACCGTGCCCATTTCAACATTCGATTATCTCTAAAATAAAAACATCAACCTATGAATCATTTTTTCTTCTCCTTCACCATCCTGTTTTTTCCTTTAAGTGTTGCTGCACAGGCCACTCCGGAACAATTGCTTGGCCGCTGGGAAGTGATCCGATATTCGGAACAAGGGGTTCAGGTGGATAAAAAACAGCCGGCATTGCCACAGGCGCAAGCGGTTTATGAACATGTGAGCAGCGAGCGTGCTGCAATCTGGTACGGCTACGACGAAACGAGCGGGGAGAGGCGACCACGGCGATTTGATCGCTGGGAGGAACGCGACAGCATCCGGGAAGTGAAACGGGTGGCTGAAGCCATCGCCATGCCTTATTTTGCAGTGTTTTTTGCAGATAGTACCCTCGCGCTGTACAACAAAGAAGCGGTGAGCAACCAGATTTATTTTCCGGAATCGCGGCGCTATGTCTTTTCACCCTCAACCATGAGCATCGACATCACACAATCCGGCGCTTATGGCAAAATAGAGGCGCAAATATTGCTGCTCACCGATCGGCGACTTTTGCTGTTCCTGCCGGAAGAAGCGGAAATTGTGGAATTGGTAAAAACAGAATACGTGTTGCCGTAATTAGGCGCCATTCTCATAACCGTTTTTTCCAGAACCGGAGCGTCTTAGGGCTTTCCGAAGCTTCATCCAAATCCTGCCAGGAGATGTTGCAAATCATTTCCGTGCGCTCAAAACCGCGTTTTTGCCAGAAGTCATCAAGCGGAACGTAATCCTCAGGGCGACGGGGGTGGTCTTCGGGACGGATTACCCCGCAAAAACAAACCCAGTCAAATTGTCCGAGCTTGCGCGCATGCGCTTCGCGGTGCTCAAAAAAGGCCAGCCCCAGCCCCTTGCCGCGATACGCCTTTTTCAAGACCGATTCCCCGTAGTAAAACACCTTCTCTATATCATATCCCGCTTCGAGAAAGGGCTGTTGAATGTTTGGCGTTTCATGAATCATCGGCAAGCCGGTGGAAGCCCCTATGACTTTTTCACCATCGAAGGCAATGACAAGGACGGCATCCGGCGCGGCAAGGAAAGCCTGCAGATAAGCTCGCTCAGAAGCCATATTGCCATCGTACAGATAGGGGAATTCACGAAAAACCTCAATGCGTAGCGCAGCCAGGTCGTTGAGATAATCCAGCGCAGCAGGGCCGGTGAAGGACCTTACTGCAAACGAATCACGAGATCGTTTCATTGTTACCGATTAACTGGTGTATACAGATTCCTCCAACGGCATTTCCATAAAAAGTAAAGTAATGCCGGGGAGCAAAGTCAGCCTAAAAAAAACAAAATTAGTCAAAACAGAATTGCTTAAGAAGTTACAACTTTAGAATATATAGACCAAAAACATTTCGCTTACTTAAAAAATATTCTGCTGTATTATTAAAATACAAACTATATGCTATACCTTTGAAATCGGATGTCTATACATCAAAACAAAATTGCTTTATTAACCAACTAAACACAAGATTTATGAATTCCATCATGGGCTTAGGTAAGTATTTATTTGCGATTCCGTTTGCTGTTTTTGGCCTTTTCCACTTTATGGGTGCCAAAAATATGGCAGGCATGGCATTTGGCAGTGAAATTCTGGTTTACATTGTAGGCGCTTGTCTGATAGCGGCTACAGTAAGTATGTTGATCGGAAAATATGACAAATTGGCAACTGTATTACTCGCTGTTTTATTACTCGTTTTTGTATTTACCGTACACTTGAAAGGAGCTATGGCTGGTGATCAGGCTTCTACAAGTGGCTTGCTGAAAGATTTGATGTTGGCTGGAGCGGCATTAATGTATGCTAAAACAACTGCTAAAGACGCCTCAATCATCGGTTGATTTGATGAGGGCATGCTTTTACTACTGAAAAAAATTGCTGATGCGGAGTAGTTCTTCACACTTTTATTTTTAGAAGACTTTTGCGCATCTGCGTCTAACATTCACTATGCACAACTACTCTATGCACCCACTGCTAACCTGGCAGTCGGGTGCATATTTTTTTACGTAACTTTGCCGGATATTGAGCTAATTCATCATGCGCTATTTCGCGGAGTTATCGTATCAGGGAACAAACTATTTCGGTTGGCAAAAACAACCGGGGCAAGTCAGCGTACAGGAAACATTAGAACAAGCATTCTCCACCATCCTTGGCGTTCCCGTTGCTTTCACCGGCTGCGGCAGGACGGACACAGGGGTTCATGCCCGGCAATATTTTGCCCATTTCGATTGTGAAACAGCTTTTCCCGATGCATTCGAACGCCGCCTGAACAAGTTCCTGCCTCCCGATATTGCCATTCATCGCATTGTTGAGGTGCATCCGGAGGCGCACGCCCGGTTCGATGCCTACCAGCGGAGTTATGAATACCATTTGAGTTTTCACAAAATGCCTTTTGAGCAGCATACCTGTTATTGGTACGGCCACCCTGCCCGGCCGGATCGTGATCTGATGCAGGCGGCTGCAAACCTCCTGACAGACTACCAGGAATTTTTCCCGTTTTGCAAAAGCGAAGCAGCTGCAAAAACCATGCACTGCGAGTTGACCCGTGCAGAATGGGTTTTTGATGATGAAACCGATCGCTGGGTACTCCACATAACAGCCAATCGTTTTCTACGGGGTATGGTGCGGCTCATCGTTGGCATGTGCCTCAATGTTGGCCTTGGAAAAACCAGCATCGAAGAAGTGCGCCACGCATTGGACACACAAACACTGTTAAAAAAAAGCCAGAGTGCGCCACCCCAGGGATTGTTTCTGACGGAAGTGCTTTATCCTTATCCGGTTTAAACTATTTTCCTTTATTGGTGAATACCCAGTTGCTGTGGGTGTCAATGCAACGCGCTTCCGGGAAAACCTTCCGGAAAGACTGGTCGAAAAAAAGCTGAGACCGTTGCTTGTCACTGTCAGAATAAGACAAGCGGTTGTAAAGGAGAATGCCTTCCGGGCGAAGCATTCTTTTCAGGTCCTTGAGGAAATCGACCTTTTCAAAATCCTCCGGTACGGCATCGTCTAAAAAAACGTCCATACAAACTAAGTCGTATTGGGTCTGGCATTGTGCTGCAAAAACGAGGGCGTCCCCTATGATCATTTCAATGGGGGAAGCAATTTCAGGCAGGGTATATTTGTTGGCCAGATACAAAACTTCTTCATCCAGCTCAACAGCGGTGTAGTTGAATTGACAGTCAAACACCCGTTCCAGCATATAAGGAATGCTGCCCAGGCCAAATCCAAGAATCAGCACATCGTTTACTGCCCGGCGCCTGATGTCAATTTCATGGAAAGCATGGCGAAAATTGCCGTAAAGATCGGCGAAGGAATAGATGGCATTGGCAGTGGTCAGTTGGTAACGGCCTCTGACTAAGCTTACGTGCAGGTCTTTATTGCTATCGCTTGTTGTACTTTCAATGTGGTAATTGTGCAGGTAGCTCAGCCAGATTTTCCAAAGGGGTTGTTTCATTGGGACGCTTCGTTTTCCCAGCTTCGGTGCGAAGCCGTATCTTCCATAATCCGAATCAGGATGAGCCGCTCCTCTGTATCGAACGCTACATTCCTGCGTGCCATGACTTTGTCAACCATATCGAAAGCTTTTTCGCTTCGGTAGGTTTCCAGTGCCCCATTGTTGCACCAACTGAATGAAGGAATGTGTTTGGGTGGGAAATTACTGCCAAAAATATTGGCGCAAACCCCAACAACCGTCCCCGTATTGAACATGGTATTGATGCCGCTTTTGGAATGATCTCCCATGATCAGGCCGCAAAACTGAAGGCCGGTAGGCTGAAATTCCTTGTCTTCGTAATTCCAGACACTGACCTCGTCGTAGGTATTGCGAAGGTTAGAAATATTGGTACTTGCGCCAAGATTGCACCATTCTCCGAGGATTGAATTGCCCAGATACCCTCCGTGGCCTTTATTCGAATTGGCCTGGATAACGGAATTGTTGACTTCTCCGCCTATTCTGCAGCCAGGGCCTATGGTCGTAGCGCCATAGATTTTTGCACCCATTTTTAATACAGAACCCTCACACAGCGCAAAACCACCCCGAATGAGACAGCCTTCCATTATTTCCGCATCTTTTCCGATGTATATCGGCCCGGTTGAAGCATTCAGGCTGGAGCATTCTACCATGGCGCCGGGTTCAAGGAAGATGCGTTCCTGATTTCTCAATTGGTTGGTCGGACTGATTGCCTGTGAGACCCGTCCTTTGGTGATCAAATCGAAATCTTCTTCCAGAGCCAGGTGATTAAGGCGGAAAATATCCCACAAATAGTTGATTTTCAGGAAAGAAGTGTCCTCAAGGTCTATTCCCTTCAATTCGTGAATGTCTTCATCGCGCATCAGGCGCTCAATCTGTTTGTCATCCAGTCTTGCAACAATGAGTTCTCCGTTGTGCAGGAAAGCCTCATTTTGTTCCATTTGCCACATCAACCGGCACAACTGATCGGATGGCAGGGCAGAAGCGTTGACCAAAAAGTTGTCCTGTTCGTACTCAATGGGGTAGCGACCCGCTAAATAATCCTGTGTAATGTAGAAAACGGGCACGTTCATGTGGCGTTCCCATTTTTCACGGATGGTTAGAATGCCTATGCGCAAATTGGCTACTGGTCTTGTATACGTCAGCGGCAGCAGGCGCTCCCGCACCTCGTTGTCGAACAGAATGACGTTGGTCATGATTGTCGTTTTCGTGGATATTTAAAGTAGTGCGACAAAATAAAGAAAAAAGCGCACTTCATTTGCGCTTTCCGACCAATCAAATCGCGCCTGGCAGGTCAGAAAATGCGAAGCCCCGGCCTTAATTAAGGTCGGGGCTTCGTGTCCCTGAAAAGCAGGCGGCATGGCCTTATGCTTTTTTGGCGTATTTCTTGTTGAATTTATCAATACGACCTGCCGTATCTACGAACTTCATTTTACCTGTGAAGAACGGATGTGAAAAACTGGAAATTTCCATTTTAACCAATGGATATTCTTTCCCGTCTTCCATAACGATGGTATCTCTCGTATTGGCGCAGCTGCGAGTCATAAAGGTTTCTTCTGAAGAAATGTCCTTGAACACAACTGTTCTATAGTTTTCCGGATGGAGATCTTTTTTCATGGCAAAATTTCTTTTTCTAATTGGACGGCAAAGATAAGAGGCTTTCAGCGCAAAAAACAAGTTTTATGTAAAATCTTTTTCACGCTAGTGACCTTTTTTTGTTTGCACGTCGAAGAAATCGAATATTTTTTATAAAAATTCTGTTTGGATTCAAAAATACGTATACATTTGCAATCAAATTCTGAAAAAAATTTGATTCGATAACAAATATTCTTTCAGAAGTGCCTTTGGCGCATAATTTTCAAGAACAGTTTCACCAAACAACAATAAAAAAAGTAAGTTCATATGGAAATTTCAAAATCCCTTTTCACCTTTTTGGCTCTCGGCATGGTTACCGGTATTTGCTTAGGCGTTGCCATCAACAGCATGGCTGTCGGTTTGCCAATGGGTCTGGTTATGAGCCTGTTGACGGGCATCGTTTTTGACCGGGTAAAAAACTTCAACGGTTGGGCGAAGTAATTTGCCCGCCCTTAAGCTGAAAAGCCCGCACGGATCCAGTTCGTGCGGGCTTTTTTCATTTGGCCAACCGGGCCTGAAAACGCGGTATATTACCGCACCACCGTCACATCCCCCTTATACACCACCGTCACGCCATCCACAAACGCAACTTCGGCGACCCAGACGTAAGTACCTGTTCCTGCCGGTTTTCCCCGAAACTTTCCGTCCCAGCCCCCACTTTCCTGGTTGGGTTGGATATTTTCAGCATGAAAAACATGCTCGCCCCAGCGCGACCAGATGTTCAGCGAACGCACTTCCACAACTTCAGGCCCTGCAAAAATGGCGAAGCGGTCGTTGATGCCGTCGCCGTTCGGACTGAAAGAATTGGGCACATAGACGTCGCGTTGAACGACCACCTGAACGGTCACACTGTCGGTAGTTGCACAACCGCCGGGCGCTACCACATGCAGGGTATAGGTGGTGGTGTGGTAAGGCGTTGCTTCCGGTTCGGGGCAATTGGTGCAGGAAAGCCCTGTGGACGGCGACCAGATAAAGGTATCTAAAGGCGTGCTTTGTGAAAAATCCAGAAAAACACTTTCTGCCAGCAACACGCTCAAATCGGGACCAAGATCGATTTCCGGAATCAGGGGCGTAGCCAGGGTTTCCTCAACCGAACTGAGGCAGCCATTGGCATCTCTGACACGCAACGTTTGCAGCCCGGGAGGCAAGCCGGTAAAGGAAGTCTGGCTGCCGAAGGCGCCTCCTGAAATCGCGTATTCATAGGGCGGCGTGCCCCCGGTTGTGAGCGTTACCTGCGCGCTGCCGGTATTCAATCCTTCGCAGCCCGGATCTGTAAAATCGGTTTCCAATACCAAAGCCGGCGGTTCTGTCAGCGTTTCGAAAAGTTGCAACATGCAATTGTTGGCATCCTTAATGGAAACATTATAGTTGCCGGCAGTAAGCAGGTTGAGTGTTGCTGTTTGGCTGCCGGTGTTCCAGGAATATTGGTATGGTGGCGTCCCGCCGGAGGGCAACGCCGTGATGCTGCCATTGGAACCGCCGAAGCAGGAAATATTGGCGCCGTTAAAGGTTGGCGCAAACAGGGTTCCGGCAAGCGGTGGGGGTTCTGCCAGATCTCCAAACAGGACGACGTCGTTTCCGAAATTATCCATGATGGTAATGAAATAGGTGCCGACGGGCAGGTTGCCGATGATTTCTTCCGTATTCAGCGCTGAAATGGCGCCAACCCCGGCCGGGGTTCCGGGGCCGATGCGTTCCCAGCTGTATTGAAAAGGCGGCGTGCCATTTTCCACTTCAAAGCGCATTTGACCGCTTGCCTGTCCTCTGCATAAAACAGAATCGAAGCTGATCTGGCCGATAATTTCGCATTCTATGACCTGTAGGGCAAGGTTTATGGTGCTGTCGCACCCATTGGCGGTGGCAAGCCCAACCTGAAACTGTCCGGAGTCGAAAAAAGGTTGTCCGCCAACATAAATACTGTCTCCATTACAAATCAACAGATCGAGATTGGTGGTAGAAGCAGGCAGCACTGAAACGTTCAGAAAGATGGTACTGTCGCAGCCTTCCGTTCCGGTTAGATGAAATTCGTACTGGCCGGGGTCGCAAACCATCGTATTGGCGCCGACCCAGCATTGGCTCTGGCAAAGCGCCGTGTCAATGAACACGGGAGGTATGCTCTGTACCACGATGGTCTGACACACAGGCGGCGCGGTATCGCACACATTGAAAGCCGTCGCGCAGAGGTTGTAAGTGCCGTTTGTTGGCCAGGTTCGCTGGATCACAGAGTCCTGAAGTCCGCCAATCGGCACGCCGTTTAAAGTCCATCTAAACATGGTAGCGCCGTCAGGGGGACTGAGGTGGTATTCCGTGGTGCTGTTTTGGCAAACGATGTCATCGCCGGAAAGCACACCGGGGGTTTCCAGAGCGCCTACAGCGGTTGTTCCCTCCACGACATTAATGGTATAATTGCAGATATCGCCTGCACTGCCGTCCATGACAAAATAATAATATTGTCCGACGACCAGTGGAACGGTATTCATAAAAGTGGCTGTTTCGTTGTTGCTGACATCGGTATCACAATTGGAAACCAGCTGGAAAGTCTGACAATCCAGGCTTTGGTAAATGCCAATTTCCAGCCCCTGGTTGATCTGGCAGTTAAATGCCCTGACCGTGAGTTTGAGGTTGGTGCTGCCGGCTATGAAGCCGATCCATTGCATGTGGTGGACAAAAGTGGTGCAAAATCCCTGAGGCGCCTGCCCCTGGACCGGATCGTCATTGATGCCCGTAAAACCGTCAATGTCGCAAATGATGCAGGCCTGGTTGCAAAGAGAAGTCATTTCCGGATTGGGTCCGCAGGGCTGGGGTTGGGCGTACAGCGCCACAAAAAAAGAGAGGGATAACAGAAAGCTGAGGGTCGTTTTTTTCATTTTCATGCAAAAGTGGATGCTTGTGTGCGTTTTTTAACCGTGCGCCTGCACAAAGCGTTAAATATACAGGGATTGGCTTATTAAAGTGTAACTTAACTGTACGGATGTCATTACCCTTACATCACCAATGTCCGTGTAGATGTCCCTTCGTCTCTTTTTTTTCTTTTTTTTGGTCGGGTCGACTGCTTCTGCTCAGCCGCTTGTTTTCGACAGCATGCTCTGGATGCGTCAGGAGCGGGTGTTGTTTGATTTTGGAAAACATGAGCTGCGGCCAGATGCAGATTCTCTGTTGCGCAGTCTGGGAAAAGAATACCTAGAACAGAACCGCGTTTTTTTGCACGTAAGTGCCCATACCGATGCCGTTGGCAGCAATGAAAACAACCGCAAGTTGTCGGAACGCCGCGCCACGGCGGTCGCTGCTGTTTTGCTGGAGACGGGAATCCCCCAGACACGAATCCAGATTAACGAATACGGCGAAGACAGACCGCTGGCAGACAATACGACCGAAGCCAACCGGCAGGTCAATCGACGGGCTACTGTGGATGTTTATTTGCAAAAACAGCTGTTCTATGTTGAAGGGCAGGTGAAGGATTCTGCAACCAGTGAAGGGATTCTTGCTGAGATTGTTGTGAAAACAAAATGGTATCAGGATTCTATGCAAACAGATTCCGCCGGGCGATTTAGGGTGGCTTTGCCCAATCAGGAAGTTGTCGTTATTGACGCTTTCGCCAAAGGTTACTTATTTGAAACCCAGGTATTCAAAGCCGAAGCCGGAAAAACAAAGTCGCTGAGCATTAAAATACCGGAAGCAAAGGCAGGTGGCAGTGCAGACATAAAAAACCTCTATTTCTATGGGAATCAGGCCATTTTGTTGCCTCGTTCTGAACCTGAATTGTACAAAGCACTCCGCTTTTGCCAGCTCAACCCCAACCTTAAGCTGGAAATTGCCGGCCACATCAACCGACCGAATCAGCCCCCTGTCGAAAAAACGAGCTGGGATTTTGATCTCTCCGTCCGTCGTGCCAGGCTGGTGTACGACTACCTGATTAGCAAGGGCATTCCTGCTGAAAGACTCAGCTACAAAGGCTACGGAAATGAACAAATGCGCTTCCCGAAAGCAAACACCAACCTGCAGCAAGAATTGAACCGCCGGGTTGAAATTCGCATTTTGAAAGCAGATTAATACTCGCCGCCTGCGCCGCCGCCGCCAAAATCACCGCCGCCAAAGCCTTCTTTGGGAGGCTCCGGTTTTCCGGTTGGCGCTGCAATGAGCTGCTCAATGAGTTGTTCTTCAATTTCCTGAAGCAATACTTTCTCATCGCCGGCATCATAGGTAAATGCGCCCTTGTGTTTGCGCAGGTAATTGATGGAAAAATACGCCGCCACAAAAATAAAGGCCCCAATGATGGTGCAGGCCCAGGCCAAAGGCAAAACGTGGTGATAAAAGCGGAAAGTAAAGATCGACACGGCTACAGCGGCAATTCCAATATCCAGCAACAAGCGCTCTTTCAGGCGCAGGCCTCCGAGGATGTACAAAACCGGTACGCCGAATGTGAAAGCCCAGAAAAACAGGCCCATCGGCGGAACGGGCAACTCCTTCCAGCCAAGCCCGACTTGTTGTACCACCCAATAATTCCCGCTGGCATAAAAAGAGAGCAGGCTCAGCAATTCTACCATGATAAACAAATCATGCCAATGCCGCAATGCGCTGCGTTGTTGTCCTTTTCTGGCCAAAATCCATGCGCCGGCAGAAAAAACCATTCCCGAGAAAGGAAGCAGATAGAGTGCCACGTCGGGAATTTTGGCTACAGTAAACAAGACGATCAGCAGCGTGCAGCCATAAGCAGCAGCAGCCATCAGGCGATCGATATAACGGATACTGCCTAAGACCAAAAATGGCCATGCCACCCAACAGTACGACAATGGACCGGCATCATAAGGGAAATTAATATAGAAACATCCGATCATCGTTATGGTGGCCGTGTAAAGCATCATGTCGTCGATCCCGCTGCCATAGTGATGGAGAGAGCCGATGATCCAGATTTCAAGCAAGGTAATCCAAATGACGGCACAAATGATGCCGAAAGCTGACATCCCCGCTTCAGAATCAATGATGCCGGTTAGCGCGAGCAATCCCATAGCCGCATTCATCAGAATCAGACAAAAAATACCCAGGCCGATGCGGATGAATATATTCGGTGAATAGAATCCGGAAGGCTTCTGTGACTTCAGGGCTTCCCATTTTTCCGTATCAAGCAGCCCGTTTTCGTGCCAGCTTTTGGCCGTATCTTTGAGTTTGATGGCATCCAGCCATTCGCTGTTGTAGGCTATCATGGCTTAACTTTTTTGATGAAGCGCTTGTAATTGGTCAGAAAGAGGATCACTCCAATACATGAAAAAAGAAAATAAAACAGATAAAATTCGATTTCAAACCCTCTGTCGTTGATGAAAATCATGTAGGTAATGCCGATGTAGCCATAGATCACGGCTACCGTTAAAAAATAGAAGGAAGCACGGGTACGGGCATACCACAGGAAAAAACCAACAGCGATGCAAAGCAATGGGAAGTAGAGCAATGGATAACCCAGGGCCATCATGCCTGCCAGACACGATATCATGCCGATGTGTACGCCAAAATTAAGGTAAGTGAGTGAAAAGTGTTTTTTTATATCCAGGCGTTCGCTGATGAAAGTCACCGCACAAAGAAAAGCACCAAGGGCAATACCCATGTTGGTAATGGTATGGCTGTTGAAATCATTTTTGGCCAGCAATTCATGTGGCGTCAGGGTCAGGCCCAACCAGGAAGCCAGGGCCGTAATGCCGAGTGACAACACGCCCCGGTTGTCAAAAACATAAGCAAGTATAAAAAAGAGCACCATGGGAATGAAGGTAACCAGGCCGTAGCGCGTGCCAAAAACCTGGTATTGGTATTGCAGGAACCCTTCCATCACCAGAAACATCAGACAGCCAAGCAGAAGGATATAGTCAAAATAAGGCGTAGCACTTTCTACTTCTCCGGTAGAAAAAGGCTTCCGGTGTCGGAAAGCATACCAGAAACAGGCCGCGCTGATGGCGCCAATAATGGCAATAATTGCAGCATGCCCAATGTGGTCTATGTTGTCGTAAATGAGGTAGCCAAGGCCTGCATTGAGCAGGAGTACACCAAGATAGAGCAAGGTTTTTAACTCCCAGTGCAGTGAAAATGGCTTCTGAGTTTCAAAAAGCCTGATTTTTTCGGCCTCTTCGGGCGAAATCGCGGCTTGTTCTAACCAATGGTCCAGCATGTGTTTCTCGTTTTCTCCTTCAAATGTAATTCAATAACTTGATTCTGTGATATCTGGTCTTTCAAGATCAGATATCTCTTATCTTTGGGAAATGCCTTTTTTCAATCAAATAAAAATTTAAGATTATGGGTAAGACCAACTTTATTCCAATCGCTGTGGCATTAATCGTTTTTTTATCAGCCTGCGGGCCGAAAGAAATGGAAAAGCCGGCAATGCAGTACAGCATCGAGCAGTTCTACAAAAATGAAAACATTGGCGGTGGCTCCTTCTCCTCCGATGGCTCCAAACTGCTTTTTCACAGCAACAAATCCGGCATTTACAATCTGTATGAAGTAGATCTGGCGTCCGGCGAGCAACGTCAGGTGACCAGGTCGGAGAAAGAATCGCTTTTTTCAGAGGGATATGTACCCGGTACTACCGACATGCTTTATAGCGCGGATCAGGGAGGAAATGAAATCAACCACCTCTATCTGCTGGCTACCGATGGAACCACCCGGGACCTGACGCCCGGCGAAAAAGAAGTTGCCAATTTTTTGGAGTGGAGTAAGGATAAAGCGCACATGTACTATACTTCCAACAAGCGCGACCCTCAGTTTTTTGATTTGTATAAAATGAAGATCGGGGAGTGGCAACCCGTTCTGGTTTATCAAAATAATGAGGGGATGGATGTTGGCGCCATCAGCAAAAATGGCGAATTGCTGGCTCTCACCAAAACCATGACGACAACGGAAAATAAAATGTTCCTCTACACGGTAGCCACAAAAGCGCTGAAAGAAATTTCAGATCCCGCCAAACCGGGCAGCTACAGACCGGGCGGGTTCAGCCTTGACGGCAAATCGCTGGACTATACCACCGATGCGGATAAAGAGTTCGCCTACCTGGTGCGCTACGACCTGGCCACGGGAGCAAGGACGACGCTGTTTGAAACCAATTGGGATGTGATGTACGCTTACGACAGTGAAAACGAAAAATACCGGGTCATCGGCGTGAACGAAGACGGCAAAAACAGCCTTACCGTTGTTGAAAATGCAACGGGTAAAAAAGTAGCATTCCCCAATATTCCCGATGGCGATATTGCTGCGGTTCAGATTTCGCCCGATGAAACCAAAATGAGGCTATCTGTAGGTTCTTCCAGCTCGCCAAACAACCTCTATCTGTTCAATTTTGCTGACGGCAGCCTGAAAAAACTGACAAATTCCCTCAATCCTGAAATTTCTCCGGAAGATCTGGTAAGCGCTGAAGTCGTTCGTTTTAAATCATTTGATGGTCTGGAAATTCCTGCTATTTACTACAAACCAAAAGGCGCTTCGGCCGATCAGAAAGTTCCTGCTTTGGTGTGGGTTCACGGCGGTCCCGGCGGGCAATCGCGCATGGGCTACTTTGCACTCATTCAGTATTTGACAAACCACGGGTATGCGATTCTCGCGGTCAATAACCGCGGCAGCAGCGGGTATGGAAAATCTTATTTCAAAATGGATGACCGGAACCATGGCGACAAGGATTTGAAAGACTGCATTTGGGGTAAAAAATGGCTTCAGGAGCAGGACTATATAGATGGTGAAAAAATCGGCATCATAGGCGGATCTTATGGCGGCTACATGACCATGGCAGCCCTGACCTTTGCGCCCGACGAATTTGAAGTTGGCGTGAATATTTTCGGTGTCACCAATTGGCTGCGTACCCTGAAATCCATTCCGCCCTACTGGGAATCTTTCCGTACGGCCCTCTATACCGAACTGGGCGACCCTTACAGCGCAGATTCGGTAAGGCTGCGCCAGATCTCTCCGCTTTTCCACGCCGCTCAGGTGAAAAAACCACTGATGGTTTTGCAAGGCGCCAACGACCCTCGGGTGCTGCAGGTGGAATCGGATGAAATCGTGGAAGCTGTGAAAAAGAACGGGGTGACGGTAGACTATGTCGTTTTTCCCGATGAAGGTCATGGCTTTGTGAAAAAAGAAAACGAAGTACTGGGCTACGGCAAAATACTGACCTTTTTGGATACCCATCTGAAAAACGCAAAAAAGGAAATGAAGAATTGACCCGGTCGGAGGGGGTCTCAAAAGAGGCAAAACTTGTCCCGCCCAGCGGGAGGGCAAGTTTACAATAGGTATTGAAACGTATTCCAATAACAAACTTACCATTTGGAGTAAATTTTGCCTATTTGCCCATTTGCATTTTGCCTCTTTTGAGACAAGCTCCTCTTTCTGAAATTGTATCTTTCTCCCTTTCCATCGTTATGATTTTGACTTTTCCTGTTGCCGGGTGGCCGGCGGCAGGGCAAACCTCAATTGGCCCGCAACCATTTACCCTTCAAAATTGTACAAAACAGCAGGCTGAAATACCCCTTACGGATCATTCCAAAATATTCGGGTTTTTTCTTCCTATTTTATGCTGTGCTGGGTACATTTGTCATTAAACAAAATCTCAAGAACGTGATTAAAGCCGTCATAGTAGAAGATGAAATTAATGGGGTGAACAACCTCAAAAACCAGCTTGCCAACCATTGTGATGAAGTTGAAGTGATCGGAGTAGCCCATACCGTAGAAACCGGTGTAGAACTATTGAGCGATCCGGCAATCAAACCCGATGTCGCTTTTCTGGACATCAACCTTCCGGATGGTCTTGTTTTTCAAATGCTGAATGAGCTCCGGCCCATCAATTTTGAGATCATTTTTGTGACTTCTTACAACGAGTACGCCATGAAGGCCTGTGAATACAGCTCAATTGGCTATATTACCAAACCGATTGATGCGGACCAACTCAAAGAAGCGGTTTCGCGTATCCGGCCCCGCCGCGACAATATGATCGAAAAACGACTGGACGTTTTCGGCAATGTGTACAACAACCCGAATGCTTTCAGCAAAATGAGTATATCCGCGCTGGATGGTGTTTATTTTGTCAACATTAAGGAAATCATTCGTTTGGAAGCGGAAGACAATTACACTCATATCTTCCTCCAGAACGGAGACCGCATTACAGCGTCCAAAACGATAAAGTCCTACGAAGATATGCTGGCGCCTTTCAGCTTCTACCGGGTGCACAAACGGCATGTCATCAACCTGAACTTCATGAGAAAATTCGTCAAAGGAGATGGCGGCTACCTGATCATGGACGACGGCATAAAAATTGAAGTGTCGCGCAGGAGGCGCCCGATTTTTATGGAACAAATGAAGCGTTTGCTGGAAGGCGCCTGAGTCACCTTTTGAAGAAGAAAAACCGGGAGTAAAGCATCGAAAAATGCTTTTCAGCCGTCAGGATTCGTCGATCAGCAAAGAGAAAAAAGGAAGAGGACTACACGGGAATCAATATTTGCGGAATAAAAAAATATGTGTCGCCAGTGTTAAAGTGTATGTAGCCGCAAACATTATTACCTACCTTTACATTCGAATTGGTGCATCAATACACCCTATTAATTTACGCAAAAACTAGGCAGCTATGGGAAAACCGCCGAAAAAGTCTTTGGAAGATCTGAAAAAAGATTCCTCCAAAAAAGACATCAAACCGTTAGAGAAAAAAGACATGAAGGATGTCAAAGGTGGCAAAGATGCCTCCAAGAAGAATCGCTGGAACAATGGATGTGGTGGCATCGTTCCGCAGTAAGCGGATAATGCTGCCCCACGCCCATTCTTCCTCTGTTTCCCTTCCAGATTCTGTTCAATAATTCCCAGACAATAAAATACACAAGGCTTTTTATCCTGCAACAGTAATTCGGTTGCGCTTACCCTTCGTTTGCATTAACCGAAATGCTGCCAACCCTGGGCTTCAATGTCGTGAATTTTGCCGCCTTTGCTGTGCAGTTTAATGCCATCGGCAGCAGGTACGATTTCGCCTGTAATGTAGATGTCGGGCAGGTACTTTACTTTTTCGATGTCTTTCGGGTCTATGGTAAACAACAGTTCATAGTCTTCGCCACCACTCAGGGCACAGGTAACCGGATCAAGGTTGAATTGCACCGCCGTGAGTTGCGTTTCAGGGTGGATTGGAATACCGCTTTCCTCAATAAATGCTCCGACGCCGGATTGTTTGCAGATGTGGAACAATTCTGAAGCCAGGCCATCCGATACATCGATCATAGCGGTAGGGATCAACTGGTTCTGTGCGAAGAGTTCAATCATGTCTTTACGCGCTTCTGGTTTGAGTTGCCGGCCAACCAGGTGGCGTTTGTCTTCAAGATCTGGCTGTACGCCGGGATTGGACAGGAAAATTTGTTTTTCCCGCTCCAAAATCTGCAGTCCGAGATAAGCGGCGCCCAGGTCGCCTGTGGTGCAAATCAGGTCGCCAACCCGGGCGGTGTTTCTGTAGGCAATTTTACCGGGTTCAGCCTGGCCGATGGCTGTGATGCTGATGCAGAGCCCTTTTAGCGAAGATGTCGTGTCGCCGCCCACAAGGTCTACACCGTAGCGTTCGCAAGCTGCATGAATGCCGGCGTACAATTCTTCAAGCGCCTCTACCGAATAGCGATTTGACAAGGCAATGGACACCGTAATTTGCTTAGGCGTCGCATTCATCGCATAAATGTCTGAAAGGTTGACCACAACCGCTTTATACCCCAGGTGCTTCAAGGGCATATAATGCATGTCGAAATGGATGCCTTCCATCAGCATATCGGTCGAAACGACAGTGAGCAGGCTGCCATTGTCGATGACTGCTGCATCATCGCCTACTCCTTTGATGGAAGCGCTGTTTTGCAGGGAAAAATTTTTGGTCAGGTGGTCAATCAGGCCAAATTCGCCAAGGGTATTGACGTCGGTACGTTTGTTGTTTTCTGACATGCTTGAAGGCATATGAATGAGTACAAAAGACATCAGCCGTCCGGCCTGAATGCCAAACGGCTGATGACGTTGATGATGAATCAAAATACTACTTCAAAAACTGCTCCGTACCGGAGTAGTCTTCACCATTCTTTTTAGCAATTGCAATGGCAGCCAGAGCTGCTTTTTTAGCTTTTTTCTTGTCTCCGATTTTGTAGTACAAAGCGGCAAGCGTATCGCTGTTGAAATACTGGGGATCCAGTTTTACCGAGGCTTTTGCCCAGCCGATGGCTTTTTTCAGCATGGCTTTGTCCTCTACACTTTCGTAAAATGTCCAGGCTGCATTGTTCAACTGCATCATATCCTGAGACGGATACTTGTCAAAGAATTCGACTGCAGATTTGGAGAAGTTGCCCACATCGCCGGTCATTTGGTAGTAATTCATGCGGAAGCGCGCCGACATCTGGCCGGCCATTTCAGGATAAGCTTTAGCATACAATGCATCTGCTTCCTTCAGGTCGGGCATCGCATTGCTCAAGACTTTTTGAGCAACAAGTTGTTCCACTTTGCCCATGAGCATTTCTTTACCGAAATTTTGCTCAAATGCTGCTTTGTTGTTGACGATGAAATCAAAAAGCTTGGAATCTGTACTTTGGGTATACTGGAATATGAACTGGAGGTTCTCCGGTGTTTTCCAGTCAGACTGCGTTCCCAGATAGGCATCGGCAACATCGCCGTAGCCGTTGTCCATGGCATTGTAGAGGACCTCCGCGTAGCTCTTCAGGAATTCAGGGTCGCGGTCGCCTTTGGCAAAACGCGCCTTCATACCTGAAATACGGCTGGAGGGATCCATTGCTTTTTTGCCAAGTTGGATGAATGCGTCAGACTCGTGGTAACCCACTGCCCGATGCACAATTTCGCCGTCTCCGTCAATAAAAAGCAGGGTCGGGTAAGCCCGCACCGCGTACTGAGAAGCCAGTGCAATGCCTTCGCCAGCTTCCATGTCTATTTTGACATTGATGAAGTTGGCATTGTAATAATCGCCGACTTCTTTGTCGGTAAATACATTCTTGGACATCATTTTGCATGGGCCGCACCAGGTGGTATAGGCATCCATAAAGATGACGCGGTCCATAGATTTGGCTTTGGCCAGAAGGTCCTTCCAGGCGGCGCTTTCCGTAAACTTAATGCCGCCTTGTTGGGCCAAAAGTGCGCCTGCGGTCAAAATCTGGAAGGCCAGAATGAGTGCAATTCTCATGTGTAATAGCTTGTGTTGAGAAATGAGAAAATAAACACCGGGTAATTAATCCCCTGCTTTCAATCTTTCAATAAACGTCTGCACCATACGGGAAGCGGCAACACCTTTGGCCTGGGCCAGCTCCAGCGATTTTTCGGCGGCTTTGATGGCCGCTTCTTTTTTGCCGTTTTTAGCTAAGATGTTGGCATAGGTAAAATAGTGCTCATAATTACCGTCTGCACTTTCGGCAGCCTTTTTGGCATAAACCTCAGCCTGCTTCATCGCTTTTTCGTCGTTGTGAAAATTGTTGGTGATGGCAATGGCAACTTTCGAAAGTTCTACCGGTTCGTTGCCCGGCGCTTGTCCGGTATATTCTTTTACAGCTGCGAGGTATTCTTTTACTTCGCCGGCTATAAGGCTGTAGTCCATTTCTGCTTTTGCTGAAAAAGTACCCGACTTTTCAGCGTAGTTCTTTTTCATTTTGTCCTTGGCTTCCTGCAGCAATTCCCGGTTGCGGAATTCAATGGCTTTCTGTACCGTTGCTTCGCAGGCATGTAAAATGCGATTTTTTACAGCTGCCTCAGAGTTGAGTTTGGCGATCTTTGCCCTGTTTTCTATCAGAAGGTCAAAAATCTTGGAATCGGCTGCCACTGTGGCCTCCAGAATAAAATTAAGATTTTGTGGCGTGGTCAGGTCTTTCTGACTGCGGAGGTATTCGTTGGAGATTTGCAGGCTTGGTTTGCCGGCCTTGTTCAGGGCCTGCACATACTTCATCACCAACTCCGGATCGCGGTTGCCTTTTTCGTATTCGGCGGCGTATTCCCCGCTTCTATCCGCTTTTGCCATGACTCTTTTGCCCAACTCAATAAAGGCGTTTACGTCCTGAGCGCCCCGCACCTGCTGTACGACTTTGCCTTCAGCGTCAATGAAAAAAAGTGTTGGAAATGCAGCGACCGGATATTTCTTGCGAAACTCCAGGCCTTCGCCCTGCTCCATATCCAGTTTCATATTGATGAAATTGTGGTTGAAAAATGCCCCCACTTTTTCATTGGGAAAGACGTTTTGGGACATCATTTTGCAGGGGCCGCACCAAACGGCAAATGCATCCACAAAAATGATCCGGTCTTGTTTTTTAGCTTCCTCAAGCGCTTCCGCCCAGGTGCCGTGAAAAAATTCCATGCCCTGGCCCTGAAGGCGCAGCATGTTGAACATGGTAAAAACGAGTAGCATTGTCAGCCTCATGGAATGGTAATTTTTTTTCTGTAAAATTAACGATCTGTCAGCACATTGTATTACAAGTAATTGTACATAATGGTTGACCTCACTGTATTTAAAGGGCTTTAGTCGCCACAATATGCCCATAATTATTACCCATGGAGGTAGTGTTGTGGTGAAAACGCACCACATTGAAACCGCTTGATTTCAGGAATTGCGCCAGCTTCAAGCCATTTTTTTGAGCACTTTTCAAATCGTGAAACTCCATGGAAATGGTTTGAATGCGATCCAGAACCCCGCGGTCGGCGCCATACAGTACCTCATATTCAGCCCCTTCACAGTCCATTTTCAGGAAATGAACCATGCTCAGGTCTCCGATGAGTTCGTCAAGAGTAATGGCTTCTGTCATTTCCCAGCTTCCGCCTTCGGAAGGGGCCACGAGGGTATTGTTTTCACTTTTGCCGGTATACAGTTTCAGGGATCCTGCTATTGGGGCTACTGCCCGATTCAGGGCCAAAACTTTTTTTCCGAATCCGCTTTGGTTCAGGTTGCGCTCCAGCTTTTCAAAATTATGCCGGGAAGGTTCTACTGTAATAACCTGTCCTTTATCGGCAAGGTTGACGGCTGCGAACAATGCAAAATAACCAAAATGACCGCCAATGTCAATGACCGTAGCCGCTTCATGAAAAGGGAAAAAATCGGCATACGCCCGCTGAACAAAAATCTCTTTGAAAATTCCAATTCCGGATGCATTTTCACCGTAGTCCAACATCAGGCCGTTGGCCCGGCAAGTAGCCAAAAACGACTGCTTGTGACGGGCCTTCCGGATCAGGCGATGAAAAACAGTATCCATTACTGTGCCGGAGGTTTTGGAAAGGATTTGATCAGCTCTTCCACGTCTTTTCCCGATTTGAGGTATTCCAGCGACAGGGCGACATCGCCCGCCAAAGGATGTTTGGGGTATTTATCCAAAAAAGTTTGGTAATAGGCCATCGCCCGGACTGGGTCCGAAAGGTTGTTTTCACAGGTAAAACCCTGTAAAAACAAGGCATCGGGGGCGCGATCAAAATCGGGATAATCCGCGTTGACACGTCCCCACAGGCGTACCGCATCCTCTGCTTTTTCAATCCCGCGCAACACGTCGGCTGCCTGAAATAAAAAAGAAGGTGTCAAAGTATCTTTTGGGTATGCCGCGGCAAAAGCAAGGCTTTTTTCGATCAGTGCATTTGCCGCTGTGGTATCTGGCCGGGCTTCTTTTTGCTGGCGAAGTTGGTTTTCCAGCTTCTGAATAGCGGCTACCTGACTTCCCCGGGGGTCGCAGGCTGCCAGAAACAGGCCTGTAAAGAGCAGGATTATTTTGAAGTTACGCATGAATTAAAAAAACTTTGATCACCAAAGAAAAAGAGCATGTGAAAAGGACAAGGCGGCCTTTTCCCGGGACAAAGGTATCAAGGATTCCTGTTAGGGTAAAGTTAAAAAAAGAGATGGTCGTTAAACCTACTATTTTATTGGCCGGTCGAATGGCGAAACATGCGTGCAAATGGACAAAATAAAGCACCTTCACTGGCGGGCAGGATTCGGACTAAGCGTTGAGGAATGGATGGAACGCCGAAACTGGGGCATCTCCAAAGCGGTAAACCACCTGTTTGATGAAGCCAAAAAAGCAAAACTAAAACCGGGCGCCCCAGTCCCGGAAGCTTCCGGAGCAGCAGAGGAAGCAACCCGGGAGGCCATGCTGGAAAGGATAAAAGACGAACGCCGGATGGTTGCCCTTCAAAGCAGTGACTGGCTGCAACGCATGGCGGATCCGGCACAAAGTGCCCTGCTGGAACGGGCGACTCTTTTCTGGCATGGCCATTTTGCCTGTCAATCGAAGTTATCTCCCTTAGCCCTGGCTCAGTTGAATACCCTGCGAAGCCATGCGCTGGGGAGTTTTCGCGAACTTACCCTCCGAATGGCGCAAGATGTTGCCATGATCCGGTTTTTGAACAACCAGCAAAATCGCAAAGACAGCCCCAATGAAAATTTTGCACGCGAACTCATGGAACTGTTCACCATCGGCCGGGGACATTATTCAGAAACGGATGTGAAAGAAGCGGCGAAGGCCTTTACGGGTTGGTCCAGCAATTTGCGTGGAGAATTTGTATTCCGGCCTGGCCAGCACGATTACGGTCTCAAGCATTTCATGGGCGAGAGCGGCCGTTTTGACGGCGGCGACATCATTGAACGCCTGCTGGATCAGCGCGCCACGGCCGACTTTATCGCCCGGAAAGCCTACCGCTATTTTGTCAACGAGCAGGTTAACGAAGAGTACGTTGCCCTGTTGTCGAAACGATTTTACGAGTCAGATTACCAGATTGAAACTTTGTTGCGGACCATTTTTGAGAGCGACTGGTTTTATTCGCCTCAGAATATGGGATCGAAAATTAAATCCCCCGTTGACCTTATGGCGGGCATTTTGCGCAAGCTGAATATCCGGTTTGAAAACGAATTTTCTCTGGTATTCGTCCAGCGGGCCCTCGGCCAGGTTTTATTCAATCCACCAAATGTAGCAGGCTGGCCAGGCGGTCGCCACTGGATTGACAATTCTACCCTCACTTTACGGATGAGCCTCGCCGGTTATCTTTTCAATAGTGCTGAAGTTAATTTGCGGACGAAAGGAGAACCAGAAGCAGCAGAACGCGAAAAAGCCATGAAAAAATTACAGGCAAGTGTAGATATGAGCAGCATTTTCCTGTTGCTGAATGGTGTCAGTGATGAGCAAATCCCGGACGTGCTGGCTGATTTTTTATTGCAGGCGCCAGCCCCGCGCTTCTCTGAAGTTTTATCAGAATACCTACATGGCAACCTCAGCCGGGAAGAGCGCATCCGGATCACAACAATGGCGCTGATGTCGTTGCCGGAATATCAAATGTGTTGACGACAGGCTTTAGCTCAAATTGGTCTGACGACACAAGCTCTTAAAAACCAGCGAATCAAAAAAGAAGAAACATGAAAAGAAGGGATTTTTTAAGGTCTACCGCGCTGGCGTCTACCGCCCTGATGGCGCCGTCATTTTTGATGGATTTTCAATCGAAACGCCTGCTTGGCGGGCAGGCTGGGAAAAAACTGGTTGTCGTACAATTTTCAGGCGGTAATGATGGCCTCAACACCATTGTACCTTACCGCAACGACTTATACTACCAGAACCGCCCTTCTCTGGCGCTAAAGAGCAGCGAAGTATTGCCGGTGAGTGAGGAACTGGGGTTCCATCCGGCCCTGCAGTCCCTGCGGGAATTGTACGACGAAGGCCTCGTCAGCATCCTGAACAATGTAGGGTACCCGAATCCCGACCGGTCGCATTTTCGCTCCATGGACATCTGGCACACTGCCAGCGACAGCAGCGACTATCTGGCCACAGGCTGGATCGGACGCTATCTGGATACCCATTGTGAAGGTTGTGACAAGCCTTACCACGCATTAGAAGTAGATGATGGACTCAGTCTTGCCTTAAAAGGAAACCTTCGGAATGGCTTTGCCGTCAGCGACATTGCGCAATTGAAACGGACAACCGACAGCCGCCTGCTCAAAGCAGTGGGCAAATACGGGGCAACAGTCGGTCACCACGATGAAGAAAACGTGGCCTACCTCTACAAGGTAATGGCCGATACGCAGGCTTCAGCCGGTTATCTGCACCAGCAAATGCAAACCCACCGCGCCAAAGCGGAATATCCGCAAACGCCGTTTGGCAAAGACCTGAAACAAATAGCAGAATTGATGACGGCGGATTCTGACATCCGCATTTACTACGTCAGCCTTACCGGCTTTGATACCCACGCCAATCAGAAACCCCAGCAGGAACGACTGTTGCGCCAATATGCTGATGGTATGAAAGCTTTTATTCAGGATTTGAAGTCGAAAAGACTGCTTGACGAAACGCTCATTATGACCTTTTCGGAGTTTGGAAGGCGGGTTAAGCAAAATGGCTCAGGCGGAACCGATCACGGGGCAGCAAACAACCTTTTTTTGCTTGGAGGCGGTTTGAAAAAAGCCGGATTTTGTAATGCTGCACCCAATTTAAGCCAGCTTGACGACGGCGACCTGAAGTATGATACGGATTTTCGGCAGGTTTATGCCACCATACTCAACCGGTGGCTGGAGGCAGACGCCGCCGCTATTCTGGGGCAGCGATTTGAGCCTTTAGCGCTGGTGTGACGGCCTGCTTATTTGGTAGCGCCGTCTTCCCCGTACAAATCTTTAAAAGGCTATACCACTTTTTAATTGCGCCGGATTCTGACACTTAAAAAAGATGCCGCCGATGCCGGTTACTCTTTTCATACTTATTGTTGTTATTAATTATCCAATGCCTAATTCAGGTGACCCATGGCAATAAAATCCGGATTCACCAGCGCTTCTTTGTTGTAAACGAGGGGCTTGCCGCTGTAAAAATCCAGCAATGCGCCGCCGGCTTCTTCAAGAATAATCTGTGCAGCTCCGGTATCCCACTCGCTGGTTTGCCCGACCCGGGGATACAAATGCGCTTCACCGGATGCCAGTAGCAAAAATTTAAGCGCGCTGCCTTTCGGGATAATGACCGGATCTGTCAGGGTGTCAATGTATGCTTGTGTGGCTTCATTGAGATGGGAGCGCGAGCAAGTCACTTTCAATCCGGGATCCTTCAATTGAAAAGAGGCCGCTTTAAGGCGGCTTGTATGCCCGTTTCTTTCAAGAAAAGCCCCGTGGTCCTTTACCGCCCAGTATATTTCATTGGCGCAGGGGTCAAAAATAACCCCTAAAACCGGGCGACCTGCTTCGACCAAAGCGATGTTTACAGCAAATTCGCCATTCTTTTTCAAAAACTCTTTGGTGCCGTCAAGAGGGTCTACCAGCCAGTAGGTGTGGTAATGCCGGCGCTCTTCAAATGGAATTTGCCTGCTTTCTTCAGCGATGATGGGATACTTTTCCGGCAATAAAGACAAACCGCTGCAAATGATATCGTTCGCAGCACGGTCGGCAATGGTAACAGGCGATTGGTCGGCTTTCAGGTAAACCTGCATGTCATCCACATTGTGGTAAATGCTGAGGATGGCAGCACCGGCACTTTTCGCAATTTCGGTAACCGTATTTGCGATTTCAATTAGCGTCATGCGATCGTGGGTTAATGAATAAACAATATTTAGCGGGATTGCAGCTTATTTCTTCAGCTGGCTCATGTGGTAAATGACAATATCCCGCACGTCATTTTTTATGGAAGTGCCCTTTACAGAAAACGATGGTTGTTCGCGGAAACGATGGTTTTTGAGCAGATCGAGGTTGCGCTCATTGCCTTCGGCGACAAATTTAGGCAGGACCACGCGATAGCGTTTATCCGGACGGAGTGGTTCCGAGCCAATTTGCCACTGCCCACCCTTGTCTTCTACCCGTGCGGTCTGAAAATAGCCGCCTTCCGTACGGTTTGTTACCAGGCCAATATCAAGGACCTGTTTCAGAACATCGCCGGGCAACTCCATTTCGACAATACTGCCTGCAAAAGGAAAAGTACGCAGCACATCGTATTCGGTGATGTCGCCCGAGAGGTTGTCGTCAACGCGCATAGAGCCGCTGTTGAGCAGATAGACATCGGCGCCCGGCCATGCCGTAGAAAACGCGGCTGCTGCAAGCTGGCCATAATTGGTTGGCCGACTGCGGACGGCCGATTCTGTGCATTCGAGCGGGGTTTGGGCGTGCATCAGGATGCGTTCGGGTTGGTATCCCATTTGGGTCATGGCTTTATTGGCGTAAGCCTGCCATTTTTCAACGACAGCTTTGGTGGCCCCGTCTTCAGCGATGCGATCGTCTATCGTTTTCAGAGACGAGCGCACCGTCGCTATTTTACTGTCCGGATGGAATGAAATGCGGTGAATGTATACTGTTTTGGCATTTGCATCTGCTTTGGTAATCACAGTGCTTTCTACAAAACGGCTCATATTGGTGTGATCATGCCCCCCCATAAACAGCAAAACACCGGGCGCAGCTGCAGCCAGTTTTTCGTCATCCTCTATAACCAAATGGGTCAGGGCAACAACAGCATCTACCTGAGGGCGCAATTTTTTAAGGGTTGCCTGGAAAGTTTCAAAAACCGGTAAATAATGAACATAGTCTTGCCTGGCGAAAGGCAATAACACCCCAATGATGCCCAACCTGAACTTGCCGCCATTGCCATTGGAAAATTCGCGGATGACATATTCCGGTACAGGAACATCTTTCCCGTCCAGCGCTTGCATAAATGGTCCCTTTTGGCCGTTTTTCACCTCCAGCGCATTGCAACTGGTATAGCGAAACTGGCTGGCATCCATGCGTTTTTTGAGCAGCAAAGGATCTTTGTTGTCGAATTCGTGGTTGCCGAAAGTCACATAGTCCAGACCAACAGCATTCAGGGCTTCTACCATTTGCAGACCTGCAATGCGGTCACCGTTCTCCATTTTCAGGCTGCCGATGAAAGAAGGACTTAAAAAGTCGCCCGACAAAACAGCGATGGTATTGGGGTTTTCGCGCTCCAGGTCCCTGAGTACGGTCGCTACTCTGGCAAGGCCACCGGCTTTTCCGCCTTCGAGCGGTGCAATTTCGTAGACATCATTGAGCTGAAGGATGCTTAATTCCACAGGCGCCGTTATTTGGGCAGCCTGTTTTGGAGTTTGGCAGGCATGAAAAAGCAGCGCTATCGCCAAAAAATAAAAAGCGGTGATTCGTCTCATACAAATGAACTTTTGCCTCTAAGATACGAAAGCTAGATGAAGAATTGACCGGAATTTTTTTCTGCAACCAGGCTCTCATGAACATTGATCGGCCATTTTTGTTAGAATTTCCGATTTCCCAATAATTTAACTTTTTTTATGAACCCCTTGTCGGGAGCATTTATTAATTGACCCTGTTCAGGAAATGGATAAAGAGCGTTTTTTAACATCAGGATTGCTGGAACAGTACGTGCTCGGACTAACTAATGCGGAAGATACTGCCATTGTAGAGCGCTATATCAAGAACTTTCCTGACATTAGGAGTAAAGCGGAATCCCTGAAAAAGGAGGTTGACGCGTATGCTGCCCAGCAGCTGCCGGATTTTTCGGCGGCTGTAAAAATACCGGTCAAATCGCCTGCCAGAATTCCGGCGTGGGCAATCGGAATTGCAGCCTCATTGCTTATTGCGTGCGCATTTTTCGCAAACGGTTGGAACAAGGCAAACAACAGGATACTTGCAAACGAGCAGGCATTGGCAGGATGCCAAACGGCCTATAAAACCTGCCTCGAAACAGCAGACATGCTCGCTTTTCTGGAACACGAAGACACCCGCCCGGTTTACCTGAACGGGACAGACCAACTGCCAAAAGCAAAAGCGCTGGTCTATTGGAACCATACGGCAAAAAGTGCTTATTTCAATCCCCTTCGCCTGCCTCAGGCGCCCATCGGACAACAATACCAGATTTGGGCCGATGTAGAAGGCGTTATGATTAATATGGGGCTCATTGAGCCAAAAGCTACCCACTTGCAGGCATTGCGCTACATTCCGGAGGCTCAGAGTCTCAACATCACCCTCGAACCGATTGGCGGAAGTGAACATCCGACGGTTTCGCGCTTGTGCCTGAACGGGGATTTTCTGGCAGCAAATTAGCTTAGGGCATCAGGTCTTTTTTTCAACCAAAATAACCTTCGCTCCATCCATTTTTGTTATCTGCTTAAAAAAATCGCGGTATTCCAGATAGCGGTCGGCAGGCCAGGTTCCGGCGTGGACGATCAGCTCTCGTTTGCATAAAATGCTGGATTGGCGGGCGTCGCGTACCAGCTCAAAGCGGTAAGTTCCAAAATCAGTTTTTTGCTCAAACAAAGTATCAGGAAGGCTTTCTACCTCATATCCTTCCGGTATTTGGAGGGTAATTTCATCGCGTTCGGTATATCCGCGTCTGATGAGCAACGGATGTCTGCGAAGTTCCTGCCCGGCAGGCACCCCTCTGGAAGGTGTAACCGCATTTAAAGGCACAAATAGACGCTTTCCCGCTTTGGTAACAAACCGGCCAACTTTTGCGACATAAAATACCTTACTCTCCGGAAGGTCAGCAGGTGCATCTATTTCAAATTTTTCCAAAGAAAATGAAGGCAGGGAGCTGCTTTCAATGAGGTGTTTGGCGGCTTCTTCGTGAGAAAGTTCATGAAGGAGATAACGCCATTCTTCGTGATCAGCACCCGTATACAGGGCACGTACTTCTACACGGGCGCCGCCATCCTGATTTAATTGCACGGAAATTTTGTGGGATTCCAAATTGGATTCAAAGGAAAGCGCTGGTGTTCGAATCAATTTCCCCCCTTCCGGTGTAATGAGCATCGCGTTTCTATCCGAGTTGCTTTGGCCTAGATAGTTCGGAGGAAAATGGTTGCTGGTACATTCCAGCCAATAGTTTTCAGCAGGAATATAGAGCACCACATGGTTAAAGGCCGGGGAAGTAAAATCTTCCTGGACTTCGTATTCAAGCTGGCCGCTGTAAATCAGCGCTGGATACGCCTCAATATCGGCTTCTTTCAGGAGTGCCTTCATGAAATTTGTCAGCGCTTTGCAATCGCCATACTTTTTTTCACTCACATATTGGGCATCAAAGGGCTGCCAGCCGCCAATTCCAAGTTGCACGCTGACATAACGCATGTTGGTTTGCAGATAATGGTAAAGGGCATCAATGCGTGCCCGCCCCGTGCCCGCCTCGCCTGCTATACGCCGCACTTCTTTGGCCACAGATTCCGGCAATACATCGCGTCCTTTGAACAGGGTATACATAAAATCCCCATATGTTTTCCAGCTTGCCATACTTCCCTGAAAACTATTCCACTGAAATTGATCCGGCGCAGTAAAAACAGCTGGCAACAGGGCGGATGGCGGCGGTGCACTGGGTTCGAAAGGGATGGCAGGCAGGTTGCGTACCGACCAGCTGAAAACTTCCCTGTTTTCAACTTTTTGAATATCAGGAGCAAGGTGGATGTTAAGCGTATGATGGAAAAAATGCATGCCTGAAGGCAGACTGACTTTAAAGCTGGCTTCCTGAACAGAAGTGGCAAAATCCTGAATATACCAATTGGGGTAATTGCAATACTGAATCCCTTTCAGTTCCATTTCGTACTCAAAAGCAACGGTATAAGGATATTCGCTGTGCACAATCTCCAACCCTTTGATCCGGGTGTCTTCATATATGGAAAAATCGTTGATGGCGCTTTGATCAATGATTTCTGATTTTTGGGCTTCGCGTATCAATTGGCCATAAGCATTGTACAATCTGGCTTCCATTTTTTTTACTTTGGTTTCTTTATCGTATGGAAGCAACAGCAGGTTGGCATCACTCTTACTATTCAGGATGGTGACCACTTTCTGGCGGACCAGCTTTCCGGAACGAAGCGATTCTACTGTAAAAATCTGGTCGTCTTTTCGCACGACTTCATTGGCATTCTGCAACAGAGAGTCGGGAATGCCGAAAATGTTGTAAGCCGCATTTTGAGCAGGAAGATGCTGCATAAATCCCAGAAAAATCAAAGGGATGTAATTGAGAGGAAGCTTCATTAGGGTTAATTTTTGCGTTTTAGAACAATCGGGCTCTCTTGTTTTTCTATGAACAGGTTGAAAAAATGCCGCAATCCACCGTATGCTTCCGGTTCGAACCGCAGTTGTAAAATTTTGACTTCGGTGACCAGGTTGAGTTTATTGCCGATTTGTGAGAGGCTATAGTGAAAGGTTCCGCCATTGTCAGGGAGGGCTAATTTTGTGGGCTCCGGTTTATCTTCCAACACATAACCTTCGGGCAACTCCAATTGTGAGACGAATTTGTCTGAAAAAATATAAGGAATGTCAACCGGAAATTTGCGATCCTCAAGCTTAAATGGGTTTTCGCTAAAAAGGGGATCCAGTACGGGCGACAGGTAAAGCAAATCGCCATTGGCTGCGGCCATTTCCGGGAGTGTACATTGGAAAGCAATGGTAATCGATCTGGAAAGATCCTCGGGGATCTCAGTCTTTACCTCATCTACTATAACATCGGGGTATTGCTCGCTAAGCAATGCTTTCATTATAACTGCTTTGTCTTTTTGTGTAGCTAATTTTTCCCGCCAGGAAAAGGCATCGTACCCCGATATCTTATATTGTATGGTCCCTGTTGCCTGGCCGTTTTCATCCAGTTTCAGCGTTGCCAACTTAACTGTTCCTCCCGAAAGTGGGGGTAAGTCAATCCACTGCGGATTTGTCTCATCGACCAGCCAGGCCCTTCCATTCAGTGACTCCATGCGTGGATAGCCAAGGGTTTGATACGGAGATCCGATATCTGCGACAACCATTTGTCCGCCGTGCTCAACCAAAACAGCCACGTGGTTAAATTGATCCAAAATCGGATACAAATCAACGACACGGCCATGGTTTCGGGTGCTGAGCAGCAAAGGATGGCACCGGATATCATTAGCCTTCAGCAGCGCCAGAAACAAAAGGTTCAGCTCTGCGCTATTGCCTTTTTTCTGTTCGAAGCAGTCTTCCAGATCAGTGCCTGCCATGAAGCTATAGCGCCCGTCCCATTGCATGGTATGATTTAGAAAATGATAGATGACCTCTACTTTTTCATCATTATTGCCTGCTGCAGCCAGTTGCGCCTGTAAGGCTTCATTGGCCCTTTTAAAATGCCTGGATTTCAAAAACTGAAGACCAAAACGCTCGTGTTCCAATAATTCTTTGGAGGCTTTTTCCCAGGACCCCAGCACGGGAGTTATCGCGCCATTGGGGAAGGCCGTTGCTGCAAGCTGGAACCGTACCCGGCCGTAGTAATCGTCCATTGTAGTGGTAAAAAGCTCTTCACGTAATGCGGGCACCTCTTTCATTTGATAGCGGTAATATTTGATGTTGGCTTCAACCCGATCGTAACCCTTTTCTACGCTTGTGGATCCGCTAATTCCGGTTTTTTGGTGTTCATATCCGGGAACCAACATCATTTGCCGACCCTCGGTGGTGACCAGAGTATTTGCATCGAGGCCCTGGCTCAGAATCACATAGCGCAGCCAATCCGGTATGGCTAAGCGATATTCGCTCCAACGGGTTGGGATGTCTTCCTGAAAATACCATTCCGGTAATTGAAATGCGTATTCAGAATCTAAGGTGTAGCGGTATTCCATAACAGCGCCTTCCGTCAGATTGGGTGCAGAAAATCGGAGCCGCGACACCGATTCGTTCACTGCTTCTTCAAAAATATCCGCGTTTTTTAAACTGTATTTTTTCCCATCAGGTGTAAAAACCTGGACTTGTAAGTTGGAAACCTTCTCCCCTTTTTTCAGGAAAGTGATCGTGATGTCTCCTTTGTGAAAACCAGCGCGTTTCAGGATTTTCACCCGACGATGTTGCTCGAAATTATAGCGCAGGTCGCCACGGGAAAAGTCAATTTCGAGGTTGCCGTAATTGCCCAGAACCAATGCCTCCGCACTTGTATCTGGAAGGTAGACTTTCATAGCCAGGTCTTCCGGAGGGATATCCCCCCATTTCATGGAAAGTTGCTGAGACATTGCGGGCCCGATGGTGAAAAGCCAAAGGCTGGCTGCCACCATAGTAGTTACTTGATTTTGAGGAGTCATAAAGTTCAGATTTGTTTTTTACAAAAGCCTGTTAACAAAAAAAAACGCACCTGCACCGGACAGTACTCCGGATGCAGGTGCGCAGGTGATATTTTTTTGTATTTGGCAATGGGTTGTCTTGTCAGCATACAAATATAAGGCAACTCAGGGCCTGATGCAAGATGCTTTCAAACAATTGTCCATTGACAAAGGAACTGGTAATTAGTTAACAACCAGTCGGCTTGTGATAATCTGACCGTTTACAGAACATTTCACCAGATAAATACCCGGGGCAAACGGAGTCTCAATAGTCAACTGATGCGCTCCGGGGCCTTGCCTTTGTGCAGGCATCGACAGCACCCGGCGACCCTGCATATCCAAAACTTCGATCTGTACGACCGCATTTTCAGGCAAAATATATCCAAGCTGCACCGCTTCTGAAGCGGGGTTCGGCGCCAGTGTCAGGTTAAAATCGAGACGATCCAGTTCTGTATTCGAGGTGATGTACCCACCCGGAGGCGGGGTCAGTCGTACCGTGGTGTACAGGCGGTATTCCCCGGCGACCAGGGGCAGCGCTGCTCCCGTGTCGTTCACCAACAAGCTGTCGCCGCTAAAATATTCATACCACCAGCCGGTGTGCGGAAAAGGCGATTGCACATTATCGGGAACCACGTTAAAGTTACCGAGCACCGCTACGTCCATATCCGGATGCAGGAGGTGCAGGCGTTTGGTCGGGCCTTGCAGGAAGGTCTGGAAATTCGTCGTGCTGAAAGCGTCGTAGCCCGTCTTCAACCCAATGAGCGCGCGTTTTACATCGTAAATGCGGGTGCGGTTAGGGCTGTCTGCATAATCCCAGCGTATGGGTTTGGGATCCACCCGGCAATTTCCAATGGTGCCGTCAGGGCAGTAATTGATGGAGAATTCATAGCCGAGTTCGCCAAATTGCCACAACATTTTAGGGCCGGGAATGGTGTAGAACAACGCGCTGGCCAACTCCACCCGCTTGAGTGCCGTCAGGAAGTTTTTGACATTGTATCCACCCGCACTGTTGCCAAATTGCAGGTTTTTGTACATCATCCGTTCCTCGTCGTGGCTTTCCATGTAAGCGATGAGGTTTGGTTGGGTCCAGTTGCGGCTTTTGTATGAAGCGCCGGTCAAATCTGATCCATAGCCCAGGGCTGCTTCCAGGTATTGGTTGTGAATGCCGGCGCCGCCCCAAAACAGGATACCGTTTCCATATGTATGCAACTCAATTTCTTCACTGTTGGCTGCAAAATGCTCCAGAATTACATAAGCATTTTCATTGACCCCCCACATCACATCGGCATAGTGCTTGAGGATGGCAATGCGGGAAGCATCGTATTGCCCCCAGAGATCCACATTACTGCCGCTGTTGGTTTGCGTGAAGCCTTTGGAAAGGTCAAAACGGAAGCCGTCTATCCGGAATTCTTCCAGCCAGTAGGTCATCACCTGGTCTATAAATTTGCGGGTTGCGGCGCTTTCGTGGTTGAAATCATAACCGACATTAAACGGGTGCCGTGCGGTTACGTTCAGCCATGGGTTATCAGGCGCAGGCCGGAAATTTGGCGCATCCCAGTACAGTTGCGCCAGCGGACTCTGGCTGAAAGCGTGGTTGTACACAACGTCCAGAATAACGGCTATGCCCCGTTGGTGACAGGCGTCTACAAGGCGCTTCAGGTCATCAATGGTGCCGTAGTATTTGTCCAGAGCCATGTGATAAGAGGGGTTGTATCCCCAGCTGATATTGCCTTCAAATTCGTTTACCGGCATCAGCTCAATGGCATTAATGCCCAGGCGATCCAGGTAATCCAATGTATCCAGCAAGGTTTGATAATCGTGGCGGTCCAGGAAATCGCGCATCAACAGCTCATAAACCACCAGTTTTTCTTTTGCTGGCGGGGTGAAATTATTGATTTGCCAGTTAAATTCCGGTGCTCCGGGTTGCAATAACGTAACGATGCCGGAAGTTTTTCCGGTCGGATATGCTGGCAGGTTAGGGTAAGTCACTTCGGGGATAAATGGATCATCGTTGGCATTCAGCACCACCGTACTGTAAGGGTCGGCCACGCGCAGGGCGCCGTCGACTAAATATTGAAAACTGTATTTTTCCCCGGGTGTCAGCCCGTCCACGGCAAGCCACCAGGTATTGCCGTCAACACTGCGATTCATCTGGTATTCCAGAGAAGGTTGCCAGTTGTTGAAACTGCCGATCACAAAAATAACCTGTTTGTTGGGCGCGTATAATTGCAAATGTACCCCGTCGCCTCCGGGGGTATAAGTGATGCCATCTTTAGATCCTGCGGGCGGATTCAAGACCGTTACGTTGCCCGGAACTACGTATACAAAGCGGGCAGTATCGCGCTCCGCCTGATAAGCTGCCGCAATCATGACTTCATGTGTGCCGCCCGAAGAAACATTGATGTTGGCGCTAAAGGTCGTACTGTTCGAGCTTTGGGAGCTGAGTATGCCGTCTACATACATATTGAAACCGGAATTGATGTAGGCGTTTGCATTCACACTAATGTTGGCGCCGAGCGTTGTCAAAACAACAGGTTGCGCAGGGTTGATCAGATCAAGGCGATAAGTAGCCGTGTAAGTGAAACTGCTGGTATCGGCATTCTGGCCATTGTTTGCAATAAACTCTACCAGATGCTCGCCACTACTTGTTGCGTTGATGTTATAGCTAAGCGTGGTTGCGTTAGGCTGGCTGATCAGCAGGATGCCATCCTGGTAAATGGAAAGTGTGGAAGTGGATGAAGCCACGCCTTCTACCGGTATGCTTTGACCCAGAGCCACGTTCAGGTTTGACTGACTTGGGGAGGTCAGACTGGTTGTCAGGTCAATGTTTTCCGGATAGACGTCGTAGAAAATATCAGCGCCGCCTGTCGCTTTGCCTTCCAGCGACCCGGTGGCGTTCCGAAAGACAAAAGCCATTTTCAACACAGTTTCATTAACCGGAACCCCATAGTAGGAACGGATGGAAGGCCCGATGACATAGCTGTACTTATTTGGCTGTCCGGGAACCGGCGTCAGTTTCCAGGCAGCATTGGCTTGCCCCCAGGTTGTGGTGACATATTTCCAGTCTGAATTGGAGGTACTGGCAGAGGTAATGACCCCGGTGTGCAGGTAAACATCGCAATTGCAGTTCGCCAGACCGCCGGTACCCTGGGTCGCATCGAAAACGATGGTAACCTGGTCATTGACGGTTGGAAAAGCGGGATCGGCTGTGAGTATCTGGGCATTAGCAGTGCCACAGACAATCCAGATTAAAATCGGAATTGAGCATAATTTTTTCAACATGAGACAAGCGATTTATAAGGTAGGTTTTTTGCCTAAAATAAGGTCATGCCACTAAGTTGAATATTTTTTGGGAGCGGTCAAAGCGAAGGATAAAATTAAAAATGCGAATGAAATGAAATTTTACAATCCGCAACGTCAGCGTCTTATAAAATCCCGGTTGTCGCCCCTTAAACATCCATGCTTTTAGATCTCCACGGTCACCGCTCCATAAGTTCGTTTACGGAACCGGCTCCAAATGCTTTTTTGATTTCTTTTTGAAGAAAACGCCGGGAAAAATGGATGCGGCTTTTTACTGTGCCAAGGGGCAAGTCAAGCTGTTTGGCTATTTCCTCATAGCGGTATCCCTGGTAATGCATGAGGAATGGGATTCGTGCCCATTCGACCAACCCGTCTATTATCTTTTGGAGTTCTTCCATCGAAACGGTCAGTTCGCCTTCATTGGCTGCCGTTTCAAAGTATTTTGGGACGGGGAACTGCTCCTGCACCTGCCCGCTTAAAGTTTGCCGACGGCTCTTTTGGCGGTAGTTGTTGATGAAGGTATTGCGCATGATAGCCATGAGCCATGCTCCAAGATTGGTTTTGGGTTGGAAGCTGTTCTGGTTTTTAAATGCTTTGTAGGCTGTTTCCTGCAGTAAGTCTTTGGCTTCTTCTTCGTTTTGGGTGAGTTTATAGGCAAAAGCGTATAAAGCTTTGCTCGACTGGTTGAATTGAGCTGCAAATTCCATGTTTTTTAGGTTGAAGTGATTTTGAAATCAAAATTATAGTAAAATAATTCACAAAGATAGTATTACTATCATTTTTTGAAACAAATCACCAACATACTTGGTTGCAGGTTGTGAAAAAAAAATGCAGGAGTGAAATCAGGGCGACAAATGAGGTTGCAGTGCCTGAAATAACAGACACTTAGTGCACTGGTCCAGCCCTGTGAGGGCCGGTCAATCTGGGTAAAAGGAAGGCATTTATTCGGTCACAATCAGGACACTGGCTGAGGTGCCAATTCTTTTTGCGCCGGCTTCAATCAGGCGTTCTGCATCTTCGCGGGTGCGAATGCCTCCGGAAGCCTTAATTTTCATACGATCCTGAAGCAGGGAACTCAGGTAGCGTACCATTTGAACTGTCGCGCCTTCGCCATTGATGCCTGTGGAGGTTTTGATAAAATCAGGACCGACTTCGAGACAAATTTCACAAAGCTTTGCGATTTCTGCCTCCGTTAAAAGACCCGTTTCGAAAATGACTTTTACCAACTTGCCTTTCAGACGGGCTGCGGTGGTTACCCGGTCGATGTCATCGCGGACGTATTTCCAGTTGTTGTTTTTTAACGCACACAGATTGATAACAACGTCTATTTCGTCGACCCCGTCGTCTATGGCACGCTTAACTTCTTCAACCTTTGCGGCCGTAGTCGAATATCCCATAGGAAAACCGGCAACAGTAGACAACTTAACCGGGCTGCCTGATAGCAACTGAGCAGCATCAGGAACAAAAAAAGGCGGAATACAAACAGCAGCGAAGCCATATTGCTGGGCCTCGGCGCAAATTTTCTTTACATCCTGAAGGGTGCAATCTGGTCGCAGTATCGTGTGGTCAATAAAACTGGCTATGTTCATGATAACTTAGAGTCGCGCCGGGTTTATTTGCGGCTATTCTTGTTTACGGGTGCAAGTTATTATAAAACGCTTATCAAAAGAAATTTTGCATAAATATTAGTCATTCTTTTAACAGAATAATGCCATTTGTATTAATTTGTAAACACCTTGTTTATGGCAGGGCGATTCTTTACATCAGGCATCTTTTCCGTGACAGTGTTTGTATTTCTTACCGCTGCCACATGGACAAAGGTCGTTCCGGCCTACTTTCTTTTCAACACGGCGAATGGTTTCCTGACGTGCAGGACTGCCACCTGCTGCTGCGGCAGCCGCGCGGGCGGCTTCTTCAGCTGTGCGATTGGTGCGTACCCGGCTCATGTCCATCCGGCGTTCTCTTGCCTGTTGGACCGGAGCACTGATTTCAGGAAGCGCGCCTTTTGAAAGGTAAGCTGTGACGGACTCGTTGATGTCAAACACCAATTGCTCGAACAGGTTATAGGCTTCTACTTTATAGATGACCAACGGATCTTTCTGTTCAAAAGAAGCGGCCTGAACCGATTCTTTCAATTCGTCCATCTCGCGAAGGTGCTCTTTCCAGCGGTCATCAATGATGGCCAGGGTAATGGCCTTTTCGATGTCGTGCATGAGGCTTTTGCCATTGCTTTGTACGGCCTCGGCGATATCTGCCGTTACGGTAAGCGGGTGGGAGCGACCGTCGCTGAACGGAATCAGGATTCGTTTGTATACGTGCCTCTGATTTTCGTAAACATCTCTGATCTGTGGCATCAGGGCATCGGAGATTGCCTGCGATTTGCGCTGATAGAATTCGTGGAAACGGTTTGACAATTTGTCCATGAGCGCGTTTGCCGACAGCTGATTGAATTCAGCGTCGTCAATATGCGGGTCAATGCCCAGTTTGCTCAGAACTTCTTCGCGGAATTCCTCCGGGTTGTTGCTGCCGTTCTTGTCTTTGTGATTCAGAACAATCGCATCAATCAGCGACTCAAACATCCGGTTAAGGTCTACCGAAAGCCGTTCGCCCGAAAGGGCATTGTTCCTGCGGCGGTAAATCGCATCTCTTTGGATGTTCATTACGTTGTCGTAATCAAGGAGGCGTTTGCGGATGCCAAAGTTATTTTCTTCCACCTTTTTCTGAGCGCGTTCGATGGATTTGGTCACCATCGAGTGCTGGATCATTTCTCCATCCTTGTGGCCCATGCGGTCCATGAGGTTGGCGATGCGTTCAGACTGAAAAAGTCGCATGAGGTTGTCTTCGAGCGATACGTAAAACTGCGAAGTTCCGGGATCCCCCTGGCGACCTGCACGACCGCGCAACTGGCGGTCAACCCGGCGTGAATCGTGACGTTCTGTACCAATGATGGCCAAACCGCCCGCCTGGCGAACCTGTTCGGATATCTTGATGTCTGTACCCCGGCCCGCCATGTTGGTGGCAATGGTTACTTTCCCCGGGTGGCCTGCTTCGGCTACAACTTCGGCTTCCCGTTGGTGTTGCTTGGCGTTCAGTACGTTGTGGTCAATGTTCCGCAGTTTGAGCATGCGACTCAGTTTCTCGGAAACATCTACCGAAGTGGTTCCCACCAGTACCGGCCTACCGGCCTCGCTGAGCTGAACGATTTCGTCGATAACCGCGTTAAATTTTTCACGCGAAGTTTTGAATACCAGGTCGTCGCGGTCGTCGCGGACAATTGGTTTGTTGGTCGGAATGACCACAACATCTAACTTGTAGATTTCCCAGAATTCACCCGCTTCAGTTTCGGCTGTACCGGTCATACCAGCCAGCTTGTGGTACATTCTGAAGTAATTCTGAAGGGTAATGGTGGCGTAGGTCTGCGTAAGCTCGCCCACTTTTACATTTTCTTTTGCCTCAAGCGCCTGGTGCAAGCCATCGGAGTAACGACGACCTTCCATCATACGCCCCGTTTGCTCATCTACAATTTTTACCTGCCCGTCATCTGTTACAATGTACTCTTCGTCTCTTTCAAAAAGGGTGTACGCCTTTAGAAGTTGATTCACGGCGTGCAAGCGCTTGGATTTGACCGCAAACTCCTGCGACAGCTTGTTTTTAGCATTGTCGCGTTCTTCATCACTAAGCGCCGTATTGTTGTCAATTTCCATCATGCGGGTGGCAATTTCCGGCATAACGAAAAAGCTTGGGTCATCAAAACCCTTAGACATATACTCGGCGCCGGTCTCCGTCAACTCAACGCTTCTGGTCTTTTCTTCTATGGTGAACAACAGGGGCGCATCCACAAGGTGCATGTGCTTCGATTGTTCCTGCATGTAGTGATTTTCAGTTTTCTGGAGCAGTACTTTAACCCCTTCTTCGCTGAGGAATTTGATGAGCGGCCGGTATTTGGGCAACGCGCGGTGCGCGCGCAGCAGGGACAGACCTGCTTCTCCCTCCTGGGTGCCGATTTTACCCGCTTCAAACAGTTTTTTGGCTTCTGCCAAATACTGCGTTGACAAGCGTCGCTGACCTTCAATGAGTCTTTCTACATGCGGTTTTAATTCTGTATAGTCCTGATCTTCAACGCCCTGGCTTACCGGTCCGGAGATGATCAACGGCGTTCGTGCATCATCGACAAGCACGGAGTCAACCTCATCCACCATGGCAAAATGGTGTTTGCCCTGTACTTTTTCATCCAAACTGCGCACCATGTTGTCGCGCAGGTAGTCGAAGCCAAATTCGTTGTTGGTACCGTAGGTAATGTCGGCCTGGTAGGCCTTGACGCGCTCGTCAGAATGCGGGCGGTATTTGTCGATACAATCAACCGTGAGCAAGAGAAATTCAAATATAGGACCGATCCACTCCGAGTCGCGTCGGGCCAGGTAGTCGTTGACCGTAATGACGTGAACCCCTTTTCCGGAAAGACCATTGAGGTAGGCAGGCAGTGTTGCCACCAGCGTTTTTCCTTCACCCGTTGCCATTTCAGCAATCTTGCCGTCGTGAAGTACCATACCGCCGATGAGCTGTACGTCGTAGTGAAGCATGTTCCAGACCACCTCGCCTCCGGCAGCTGTCCATTTATTTTTCCAGATGGCTTTGTCCCCTTCAATGCGCACGTAGGATTTGGCGGGATTTACAGCCAGTAATTTATCCTGCTCCAGCGCTGTGGTGGTCAGGGTTTCGTTTTCCATGAAACGCCGGGCTGTTTCCTTCACAACGGCGAAAGCCTCGGGAAGAATTTCTTTCAGAACGACCTCCAGTTGTTCGTCGCGCTCTTTCATCACCTCATCCACTCGCTGGAACAGGCCTTCTTTATTGCCCATGTCTTCTTCCGCTGCTGCCTGATTGCGGAGGTCATCAATTTCCGCATCTATCTCGGAGAGAAATTCCGCGATGCGCGCCCGGAATTCGAGCGTTTTATGGCGCAACTCATCATTGCTGACTTTTTGCAGCTCCTCGTATATTTCATTGATAAGCTGAACGTTAGGCAGGTATTTCTGCACATCCCGATCATACTTGGTACCGAAAAGCTTTTTGATTGACTGACCAATACTACTGAGCATATATCTTCGTTTCAAAGGTGATTCCAAAATGAGGGGCAAAGATACGATATATATATTTGCAACGCCATTTCCTGGAGTAGGTTTGTCACGACACATTTTGTGCCAGCTGTGTATTGGAAAGCATTTTTGCGCCATAATGGCAGGAAAAACCGGGCGCAATAGACGATATGGCCGAAAGCACTATTTTGTGCGACAGAAATTCTGAACCATGCGACGCAATATTTTGATTTTGTTCCTGGCTGCTGCGACCGTTTTTGCCTGCAATCGCAGTGGCAAAAAAGACATCCGCAATTACTATTTTCCGGTCAGGCAGCTCGAAGACGGGATGGTGTATGCTTATGCTTCTTTGCGCAATGATTCCCTGCGCGATACCACTTATTGGTACTACCGTTCCTTCCCGGGCGACACAGCCATCTTTCTGACCGGAACCTATTACGACGCGTTGCCTGCTCCCCAATCGTTTGTGCGGGAAGAGATGGTGCGAAACGGCATGCTGACAAGTGAGGTTTTTCTTTACACGCCGGATTCCCTGGGTAAACAGCAACAAATTCCGGTTGAGATTCTTTCAGGCAGCGCCTTTCCTTTCGAAGTGGTTGATTCGGGGGGAATATTTTTATACAAAATACGCTTCGCTTTTCCATACAACCCTGAAGACACCATTACCCTCATCAGAAATAGGCGTTACCTGGGCGATACGACGGTGGTTTTTCAGGAGGAGTCCCACAAAGCCGTCATCTTCGAAGTGCGCGAACTGCTTGAATCGGGCAATCAGTCAAAAGGCTTCGTAGAGCCGCAGTACAGCGGGAAGGAAATTTACGCGCGGGGCATCGGTCTCGTCTATTCTGATAAAAAAGTCAGCAGGGATTATCTGCTCGTAAACCAATTGCTTTTCCGTTGCTCGATGGAGGAACTGGAGGCTATTTTCAGGAGGAAGTTTCCGGAAATGGTGCTGAAAGGAGCGGAATAAAATAAAAAGGTGACCTGTAAAAGTGGAGCTGCGAATGAGGGAAAACAGATCGTATGTGCCCGACGACAAATGACACAGAGTTTCACGGAGTAAACGCGGGGTTTCACGGAGTTTTATGACGTTCTTCGTGAAACAGGCTGCTTTACTCCGCGAGACTCCGCGACAAAAAGGCGTACACGGAAGTTGTCTATAAACGCTAAAGCGCCTGTTGGGTATGCTATGCCCCAAACAAAACAGCGCCTGATTCATAAGCCCCTTAGCGGGAAAATTTATTGCCCCTCTTTACCTTTTTCAGCATTCTTAGCCGAAGCCTTTTTTACTTCCTCCAGCACATTAAGCATTTCGAGGTGGATGGTTTCCATGTTTGATGTGATGCGGTCATGTTCTGCTTTCAATGAGCTGAACTCCTGCTCGAAAACATCGGAAGAAAGGCTACCGTCACCATGTTTGGCCAGCAGGCTGTCGCTTTTTGCCAGAATTTCCTTACTTCCTTTAAGAAGCATATTTTGTTTAGGCAAAATTTCGGTTTGCATCATGGCGGTAAACCACCGCGTGAGTGAATCAGACAGGGTGGTGTCCATCACCATTATTTTTTGTAGTTGGTCGATGGCATAGCTCTGATCCTGCTCAAACTTGCGGGAATCGTTGAACATACCCAGGCGTTTGTGCAGCGCCTCCATCTGGGTTTCGCTTTCGGCAGGATTGCTGTTGCAGGCGCCGAGGCCAAATGCCATAATTGCTGCCATCAAAACAGTAAAAAAAATGCTTGCTTTTTTCATGGTTGCATGATTTTAGGGGGCGAAGTTAAGGTCTTCCTTGTTTTTTTCAGATTTCTTACTCAAGGTTCTTCCGTTATCAGGGTTTCAGACGCTCCAATGCAGCCGGAAAAAGCAACTCAACCCAACGTCCGTACATTTTTCCCGAGGGGTGCAACTGGTCGGAGGCGAGCAGGGAAAGATCATTCAGCGCCTCTCTGGAAATGGGAGTGATGTCAAAATAGGGAACGCCCCGGCTTTCCGTAATGGCGCGGTTTGCGGCATTGAAAGCATCAATTTCAGCACTGATCTGAGCTGCATTTGGCCGGTTTTGACCGAAAGGGGTGACGCCGTAATCGGGAATGGATACGACAAAAACACGGTCGGGCTGGTTTCCCGCAAACTGGATGGCCATTTCCAGCAATTCAGCAAATTCAGGTTCGTAAGCGCTTAGCGCATAACCCCGGAATTGATTATTGACCCCTATGAGCAGGGTAACCAAATCAAAAGTATCGGCGGAAAGTTGCGTATTACCAATGGCTGTTTTTAACTCTCCGGTCGTCCAGCCCGTTTTTGCAATAATCTGCATCGTATCAATGGATAAGCCTGCTTCTGTCAATTTTTGCCGCAGTTGAACCGGGAATCTGTCCGCGACTGGAACACTTTGGCCGATGGTGTAGGAGTCGCCAAGTGCGAGGCAGTGGAGAGGCGTCTTCATTTCCGGCACTTCACCGGTCATTTCAGGCACCGGCTGGTGTTCGCAACTGCCTGCGCTGAGCACGGCGGCTAATCCAAACGCAAATAAAAGCTTGTTCATGGAGGTACTGTTTTTTATGCTTTAGTTAAATTGGTCAGTATGTGTTCAACAATGGCCTTGCCATGGTGGCGGGTATTTTCAATAAACAGTCGGTTGGTCTGCAACCCCGCGCAGAGCACCCCGGCAAGGTAAACGCCGGGCAAATTGGTTTCGAGGGTATTGCCGTCGTGTACGGGCGTCCGGGCTTCGTCTTCGCCCAACCGGATGCCTAATTTTTCTAAAAAACCAAAATCGGGCTGATAGCCAGTCATGGCCAGCACGAAATCGTTCTCAATACTTAGCGTGCCCTCCGGGGTTTGTAAAATCACCCGATCCGGCAAAATCTCCTGCACGGTGGTGTTGAACCAGGCTTTAATGCTGCCTTCTTTGATCCTGTTTTCGATATTGGGCCTGATCCAGTACTTTACGCCGGAATAAATTTCGCTTTCGCGGATGGCCATCGTTACTTCGGCGCCTTTGTTCCAGGTTTCCAGAGCGACGTCGCATGCGGAATTCGCCGCCCCGATAACCAGGATCTTTTGCCCGGCATAGAGATGCGGATCGTCGTAATAGTGCTTCACTTTCGGCAAATTTTCACCCGGAATCCCCAACAAACGTGGGGTATCGTAGAAACCCGTGGCAACGATTACAGTCCGGGCCTTCCATGTATGTTTTACGGAGTAAACCCGCCATCCGGTTTTTTCATCCGGCTCCATTCCGGTAACGGCTTCGTACAGACGAACATTCAGTTTCCAGGACTCCCATATCCGGCGGTAGTATTCCAGCGCTTCCCTTCGGGTCGGTTTTTCGGTGTGGGAAATGAAAGGCGTCTCGCCGATTTCGAGGAGCCGGGAAGTCGAAAAAAAGGTCATGTTTTCCGGAAAATGGAAAATGGAATTGGCCAGAACGCCTTTTTCCAGCACGACATAGCTGAGGCCGGCTTTTTGCGCTTCAATGGCGCAAACCAATCCCGCCGGACCGGCGCCGATAATCAGGACATCAACAGGTGTTTCCATGTGTCTATATTTTGAAAAAGCAAGAGGCCAGAGGCAAAACGGCAAAAGATAGCAAAATATGGACTTGCTAATTTGCCAATTTGCATGTTTGCCATTTCCCCTTTTCCGCCTCAAAAGGGGGATTTACATCCACACTGAATGCAAAGGAGCAACTTTTGCCGTGCAGAAACGTTCTTTATTATCGTATTTTTGTGTCCCCTCAGGAACACTTTACCTACAACAAATAATCAGAAAAGTTTATGCGGCGCATCGTATTCCTCTTGGTAATGATTTGGACAAGCCTGACTCCGGCCTATGTTGGGGCCCAGGATGCACAACTGGCACAGCAGTATTTCCGGGACGGCGAGTATGAAAAAGCAGCCCTGCTTTATCAGAAACTGTTCGAACAAAACGAACAAAACGATTATATTTTTGAGCGGTACATTGAGTGCCTGCTGGCAACGGAAGATTTTGCCCGGGCTGAGGCTTCCATAAAAATGCAGATTAAAAAAATGCCGCAAAATTCCACCAACTATGTGATGTACGGCAAATTGCTGGAGCGTCAGTACCGGGAAGAAGACGCCCTCGCACAATACCGGGAAGGCATCGCCAAAATGCCTGCAGACCGGTACCAGGTGGTTCGACTGGCCAATGCCTTCATTACTTCCAACAAATACGAACTGGCGATAGAAACTTACGAAAAAGGCGCGGACCTGCTGAAAGATACCCAGGTTTTTTCTTTTAACCTCGGTGATTTGTACCGCATGAAAGGCGATACACCCAAAATGATTGAGAACTACCTGAACAGCATAGACGCCGAACCCAACCGGTTGAACAACCTGAAAACGGTTTTTCAGCGCTACCTCTTCCCTGAAGATTTCAAAGAATTGCAAAAGCAGCTTTACGCCCGCATGCAGGATGGCGTTGAGAAAGAATACGATGCGGAATTGCTGGCCTGGGTTTTCATACAACAGAAAGACTACACGAGCGCCCTCCGCCAGGCCAAAGCTCTGGATCGCCGCATGCAGGAAAATGGCGGACGCGTATTCCGACTCTCAGAAGTTGCCGCCAACGATGGCGATTACGACGCCGCTATTGCCGGATATGATTACATCGTTGCGCAAAAAGGACCGGGTTCATCCTTCTATATTGACGCCCGGACGGAGTCGCTGCGCTGTCGCCGCAACAAGATTGTGGAAGGATTTCAGTATAAAATGGAGGACGTGCGCGCGCTGGAACTCCAGTTCAATGCTTTTCTGGATGAATTCGGCCGTTCGAAAATCACGGCGCCGGTTATCCTCGACCTTGCCGAATTACAGGCGCTGTATCTCAATGACCTCGATCAGGCGATCGCGTTGCTGTCCAAAATGATAGAATACCCTGGCACCGAACCTGCTGTACAGGCACATGGCAAACTCCGGCTGGCCGACTACTACCTCATGAAAGGCGAAGTTTGGGATGCTACCCTGCTCTATTCGCAGGTAGATAAGGATTTCAAGGAAGATGTACTGGGGCAGGAAGCCCGTTTTCAAAATGCCAGGCTGTCGTATTTCAACGGCGATTTCCAGTGGGCCCAGGCGCAGTTTGAAATTCTGAAGGCTGCCACCTCGCGCCTGATTGCCAATGATGCGCTCGACCTCTCTGTATTTATCATGGATAACCTGGGTCTGGATTCTAATGCAACGGCCCTGAGCATGTACGCCGACGCCGAATTGCTGGTGTTCCAAAACCGCTTTGATGAAGCTTTCGGCAAATTGGACAGCCTCGTTACCCTCTTTCCTGCTCACAGCCTCGAAGACGACGTTTGGTACCTGAAAGCAAAAGTCTTTTCCCGCAAGCGCGAATACGATCAGGCTGCGCTCATGTATCAGGCGGTCATTGAAAAATACCCCGAAGACATCCGCGCCGACAACTCCTTGTTTGAACTGGCGGAACTTTACGAAACCCACCTGAACGATCTGGAAAAAGCCAAAGCGCTCTACGAAAAAATCTTTATTGATTATTCGGGGAGTACGTTTGCCGTAGAGGCGCGAAAAAGGTTCCGGAAATTGAGGGGGGATCATATTTGAGTGGGATCTGCCCTTAGTTCTTCTCCACCTTCTATTGCGCCACAATGCTCCTTCGGCTTTGATGAGGTTCCTTTGCCTATTCGCTTTAGGTTGAGTAACTGCTCATACTACCGGACATTTTCAATGATCAGGGTGAAGCAGGATTACGTTTACTAAACTTTCAAAGTTTAGTAAACGTTAAGCGTGCAAAAATGTCCAGTAGCATGGTAACTGCTACTTACAGGAAAAATCCCGAATTTTTGGATGCTTCCTGTGAATCAGGGGCTAAGCTGTTCGTATGCATCATGAGTCTATTTGTCCCATGAAAAATTACGCAGAGTTCCGCGGAGTAAACGCTGGGTTTCACGGAGTTTTATGACGTGATTTGTGCATTACCTATTGCTGTCTAAAACGCTGTATGCTACATTTCTGCCTATTTTTCTGCTTTGAAAACAGATGAATATGCGCTATAAAATACTGAAACAGCACGGATTAACTTTTTAACCCTCACCGGCGTCGAGTGGATAGGATGGTATTTGGAACGATATTGATTTTGTGCCGACTACCAGGATTTGATTTGGTTTTTTTGAAGCCGGGCTGGAGCCCGCAGCTTTGACCCGTTTGCGACCACAGGTCGCAACTAACGAGCGCTTTTGATGGGTGACAGGTTCGTCGCGAGCGGGTTATTCAAAGACATCTTCTTTTCCACGGCGTTACAAGCAAGGGTTTGGGAACTTGCCTTCGGAGGTGTAGGGGGAGTGATCTTAGCCTTTTACCTTAATCCAATAATTGCGCCAGTCGGACTTCCGCATCCACGACATCCAGTGCGTAAGTGTTAGGTGTGATCCCGAAATTGGTTATAAAAGTCAGGAAAACCTGTTTTTTAGTACCCGTATGATCTACAAAACGTTGGCGCTTTTCTATCAATTGCTGATAGTATGTTGGTGTGATGGTAAAGGGGCCGCTGTGAAATTTTATTTCGCAAAGATTGATGCTATTGTCTTTGCGGTCAATGAGCAAGTCAATTTGGAATCCAGGCGTTCCACCCGAAGCGGGAATCCGCATACTGGAAATTTCGGTATAAACGGCGGCAATGCCCAATGCACGTTTGATGACGTCAATGTGTTTGTGGCAAAGGGTTTCAAAGGCGTAGCCCGCCCAAATCTTATAGGACTGGCTTTCCGCCAGTTGTTGCCAGATTCCGGGGCTGTATTTTTTGTGCGCCTGAATAAACCGATGGTAAAAAATGCTGTATTCGTCCACCAGCCGATAAGTGGAACCACGTTTTTGTTTACCCATGGGCGTATTTTCGACGACAAAATCGGAGACAATCAGTTCCGCCATGGCTCTTTGGTAAGAGCCGGTAGGCTGGTTCATTCCGATTTCCTGAAGTATTTCGGTATGCAGCATGCCATAATGCCGCATGGAGAGGGCAGCCACAATCTGTTGATGTATTTCGGCATTATTGAAAAGGGCTTGGTACAGATTGTGGTATTCGTTGTGCAAAATTCCGGTCGGGGCAAAACATAAACGCTCAATGGCCGCCGAAAAACTTTCTCCTTTTCGAAGGTTTTCCAAATAGAACGGGATTCCGCCAAGGGCCATATATACTTTCGCCAAGTCCTGAAGGCTGAACGAAAGTCCTTTGCCAGTCAGGAAAGCATTGGTTTCGGCCAAGGTAAACGGGCGAAGGTGGATGTTTTCGGTGATCCGGTTGTGCAAGCCGCCCGAATCATTGATCACTTTTTTGATGATCCAGGAAGTTGCCGAACCGCAAATCACGAGTATAAAGTGCGGTTCTTTGGACAGGTAATCGTTCCAAAAGTGCGCCAGCATTTGCACAAAACCCGACTTTGGTGTTTCTATCCATGGAAGTTCGTCCAGAAAAATAACCTGCTTTCGATCCTTGGGCAAAGTCTTGAGGTATCCTTTCAACTGCAAGAAAGCCGCCTGCCAGTTTTTCGGGTTTTGAGGAATGTTCGTCCCATCGTATTCGGCCAATTTTACGCTAAAATTCACCAATTGCGTTCCCATGCTTCCATTCTGGATGCCCGTCATGCTGAAACAGTAATGCTTTCTCAGCATGGTATCCACCAGGAAGGTCTTGCCAACACGCCGCCTTCCCGTTACCGCCAAAAACTCGGAGCGCCCGGAAACAAGAAGTCGTTCGATTTTTTCAATTTCTTTTTTTCTTCCAATCATTTGAAAACAAGTGGATTGCGTGATAAAAATTGTTCCGAAATGTCTGAAATCAAGATCAAATTTAGCTTTATACCTGGAAATATCGATAAAAAAAATAGACTTATTTCCAAGTATAACCTCATTTTTGGAAATAAGTATGGATGATGGGCGACCTTTCAGGGTCGCATACAGACCAAAGTCTCGGGTTCAGCCTTAAGCCAGCAATCCATGATTTTTGTTTCCAAAAATCCGCCTTTCTGCCTATTTTTCTGGTCTGAAAACCGATTAATGTGCGCTATAAAATACTGGATCAGCACGGATTAACTTTTAACCCTCACCATCGTTGAGTGGATTGGATGATATTTGGGACGATATTGGTTTTGTGCCGACTACCGGGATTTGATTTGTTTTTTTGAAGCCGGGCTGGAGCCCTTTGCTGTCTAAAACACTGTATCTACAGTGTTTTCATCTGTGTTTTCCGCGTGATCCGGGTCATCAGTGTTCCTAAGGATGTGTTGTTGGGAACGCAGATGAAACAAATGACACAGAAAACGCGGATTCCTGTGTTGAATTTCTCGTACGATCCTTGCCTTTTCTAAGGTTTTAGACAGTAGTGGGCTGGAGCCCGCAGCTTTGACCCGTTTGCGACCACAGGTCGCAACGAGCGAGCGCTTTTGATGGGTGACAGGTTCGTCGCGAGCGGGGGTTACTTCATGTAAAAAAGGCCGATAGATTTGTACCTATCGGCCTTAAAATAGAATTATCACGATAATTGCTATCCTACATAAATAAGGATGAGTTAATCATCTAAAATCGAATGATATTTTTCACGTCCTATAAAGTACCCGGCTCCCACGACGTTCCCCGCCGGCCCTCTTTCAGCATGTGCCAATGCCATGGGGCAGGCCACTTTCAACCTGACAGCACTCAACAATACCGTCAACGGCGGTTCCGGCCAGCCCGTGAACTGGTATACGAATATGGCGGCAACGATGTCAATTGGTACGCCCGGAGCATTTACAACCAACACCACGACCGTTTATGCAGTAGTGGGCACCATGCCCTGTGTATCAGCGCCTGTGGCGGTTCAATTAAACGTCACCCCTGCGCCTGCGGCAAACGCTGCCGGCCCCGCTGGTGCATAAGCTGATTATCCGCTGGCGCACAAGCTGATTACACCCTGCTCATTTTAGAAAAGATGCCGCTTGTTGCGACCTTTCAGGGTCGCATACGAACCAAAGTCGCGGGTTCAGCCCGCCCAGCAATCCATGATTTTACTCTAAAGAATGCTCGCTTTCCATCTGTCTGAATCAGGTTGGGCCACCCCGTTGGGGTAAAAAAATTGGGTTGACAGATAATCTGTCATGGATAGGATTTTCTGAATTTCATTCTGTCTGCCTGACCTCCGATAGGCTGGCCGGGTAGGCAGGAGTTTCCGGAATTCGTGGCGTGTCAATCCTGAAAATTTTTACCTGCCGATAGGTAGGCTCCAATTTTGTGAATTCTGATTCAGACATTTTATGATCTGCCTGGCTTACACCGCATCACCGCCATAAACAACGTGTGCACCTTTCTTCCGTACCCCTAAGACCAAATAACTTTTGGCCCAAATATTATTACCGGGAAAAGACTCAAAACAGCATAACCGCAGATCAACAAGCCTAGCTCTTCTCCACCTGATATTGCGCCACAACAGCCCCTTCGGCTTTGATAACCAGGGTATAGGTTCCTTTGCCTATCCGGCTCAGATCCAGAGACTTATTGTAGGCCCCCGGGGGCTGGTTGTTGAGCGGTACCCGGGAAATTTCTTTGTTCTGCGCATCCGTGAGGAGTACCAAAACATTGGATGTTTTGGCCAGGTTGTATTTTATGCGTACTGCACCGGTTGCAGCATCAGGAATCAGTTTGTTGTCATCAGAAGCGGCAGTGCCCTCTTCAGGATTAGCTTGAGCAACCTCTTCCTTTTCCGGTTGATCGGGCGAAAACAGCGTAAACCGGCCGTCTTTGCGGATTGCTTTGATTTGGTATTGTGCGTTTTTGAATTGGCTGTTGACCGCAAATCCTTTGTCCAGGTGGGCATAATCCTGTTTCTCAACCTTTCCTTTACCGGGTACGGCGGCAATCAGTTTGTATTGCTTTCCGCCATCAGTAGAGCGGTGAATTTCATACGTGATAAAATCCGGCTCGTTGATGCCCGTCCAGCGGATGGTAACGTCGCTTGACCTGGTGCCTATCGAAAACCCGACTAAAGTATGGCCTTGTTTCGCAGCGAGGACATCTCCTCCCTGCTGTTGTGGACTTGGCGAAGCTGCAGCAGTTTGTTGCTGCGCGTTTTTGTTGCGGATGGTGATGACATCGCCATTGCTGGGCGTCCAGACGACCAGGCCTACCGGCGGAGAAAAAATATTTTTGTGATCGACTTCCTTAACCTTGTTGGAGCCATCGGTTTTGATGGTTCGGATTTCTATTTTCTGGCCGTCGGCGAATATCCAATTGAAGTGGTTGAAGCTGTCGCTGTTGCGGGTCCAGGATTTGTCGTCATTGTTTTCGCGCAAGGGAGCGCCCCAGCCGCCTTCGCCTACATAAACGGTTCCGTTGTCGTCATCCCGGATGAAACCTTCATCACTGCCGGATTCATTCGAAGGACGGACAGGCCAGGTTGCTTTGGTTACGTGTGAATCGGATTCTACTGCCAGATTCATGCGGTATTTCGCAAAAAAGGTAGCCCAATTGAGTAACAAGTCATCTTTTTCGGTTTTGTCGGCATGGTGAGGGCGAATGGCATGGTGATACTGGGCAATGCGCCAGGTGGCCTGAGTTCCCTGGGTCTTCAGGTCGGTTTCAAGCCAGGTACGCTGGGCGCCGCCTGCAGGAATCATAGTGTTGAGGGTATAAACGCGGATAAGGCTGCCGCCAAGGTTCAGGGCATAATAGACATCCGGTTGTTTTACATCAAAAAGTTCAATCAATGGCTTGTTAGAAGATTCGTGATTGCCCCGGGCAACAATGAGCGGGAACAAACGACCGTCGCTGCCTATGGTCAATTGCCAGTCGTCGAACCACTCGCGCCACTCCGGCGCCGTATCGCCTCCGGTCATATCGCCATTGAACATCACCAGATGGGGCCGTAATTTGCTTACCAGGCGGTTGGCATCCTGACGCGCTTCGCGGTGGTTGCGGGAATCGCCGCCGGCGATAATGGATATACGGCTGTTAGGATCGGAAGGCGCCGTTTGAAATGAAAACCTTTTGCTGACCCCTTCGCTGTCTTTGATGATGAAATAATAGACTGTATTGGGTTTCAGGCCGGTAAGCCGCACAAAATGGTTGTTCATCCCTTTGGCAGGAATGACAAAAGAAGGCCTGGCGGTGTTTTTATAAAGTGCTGCCCGTTGCCCGTTATCGACAACATCATACAACACAGATGGAGATGTCCCCGACACCTGATCCCATCCTATGACCATAGTCGTGGCAGGATCATCCCGCCACATGCAACGATAGCGGTCAGTGGCAGCATTTGCGTAAAAAAAACTGCCGCAACAGATGAGTGCGGCCAACAGTCGCTTTTCAGATATACCGAACATTAATTCCTAAGTTTATACCCTGTATTGAAGTATCGGGAAGTGTACCATTGTTACGGGTACATAAAGGTTTTTGTTACCGAATTTATTGTACTTTTGCCCGAAATTCGCAATATTTTAAGCCGTTCCGCTTTTTGGTGCGGATAATTAATCTATATAACTGGTTACAATGTCTAAAGATACTCAGCTCTTCCACTTATTGCAAAAAGAATTGGACAGACAGCGCAAAGGCATCGAACTAATTGCATCTGAAAACTTTACCAGCCAGGCTGTTCTGGATGCAATGGGCAGTTGCCTGACCAATAAATACGCTGAAGGATACCCCGGACGTCGCTACTACGGCGGGTGTGAGATTGTAGACCAGGTAGAGCAATTGGCGATTGACCGGCTAAAAGAGTTGTTTGGCGCTGCTTATGCCAATGTACAACCGCATTCCGGCGCACAGGCCAATGCTGCCGTGTTTTTAGCAGTCCTTCAACCAGGAGACCGCATACTGGGGTTCGACCTGGCTCATGGCGGTCACCTTTCACACGGTTCGCCGGTCAATTTTTCCGGAAAAGTTTACGAACCGCATTTTTACGGGGTGGAAGAGGAAACCGGACGAATAGACATGGACAAAGTGGAAGCCAAAGCCCTCGAGGTAAAGCCTAAACTTATTGTTTGCGGCGCTTCTGCTTATGCCCGGGATTGGGATTATGCCCGTTTCCGCGCGATTGCAGATAAAGTTGGCGCCCTGTTGCTGGCCGACATCGCCCACCCTGCCGGGCTCATTGCTTCCGGTTTGCTCAACAACCCTATGGAACATTGCCACATTGTCACTTCCACTACGCACAAAACCCTGCGCGGGCCTCGTGGCGGCATCATCATGATGGGCAAAAACTTTGAAAATCCATGGGGCAGAACGACCAAAAAAGGCGACCCCATCAAAATGTCTGCAATATTGGATAGCGGCGTTTTTCCCGGCATGCAGGGCGGCCCGCTGGAACACGTCATCGCTGCCAAAGCCGTTGCTTTTAATGAAGCGCTGCAACCGGAATTCAAAGCATATTGCCAACAGGTTGTGCGCAACGCCCAGGCCATGGCCGGCGCTTTTGTGCAAAAGGGGTATAAAATTATTTCTGGCGGAACAGATAACCACCTGATGCTTATTGACCTGCGCTCGAAAGGCGTGACCGGTAAAGTGGCAGAAGAAGCGCTCGGAAAAGCCGACATTACCGTTAATAAAAACATGGTGCCTTTCGATACCCAGTCGCCGATGGTTACTTCCGGCATCCGCATCGGGACCGCCGCCATTACCTCCCGAGGATTTGTGGAATCAGATTGTATTCAGGTTGTCGATTGGATAGACGCCGTTCTGGGCGACGCGGGCAATGAAGGAATGCTGGACAATACCCGCCGCCAGGTAAATGCCTGGATGGAGCGCTTCCCGCTATACGACCCACTGGTCAAAGCGATCTAAGGTTATCGTCAGTTGAACGACACAGTTCAGGTCTGCCGCAGCCGCCCCAATTCGCCCAAAGACCTATCTTGGCGGCTCAAAAAGAAATAAGCATGAAAAAAATTACATTAGCAGTGCTCTTACTTGCTTCGCTGTCCCTCTATGCGCAGCCGGTAATTCAATTGCAGGATTACGCTACCGGATTTCAACGTCCGACAGCCATCCGCCACGCCGGCGACGACCGCCTCTTCGTGGTTCAGCAAAATGGCATCATACGCATCATTGACGGAAACGGACAAACCCTCCCTACGCCATTTCTCAACATTGATCCGCGCGTTGGTTCATCAGGGAATGAACAGGGCTTGCTTGGGCTCGCTTTTCACCCCAGTTTTCCGGACAGCAACTACTTTTATGTCAATTATACGGACAACAGCGGCGATTCGCACATCTCCCGGTTTACGGTAACTGCCAATCCGAACATCGCGGACCCGGACAGTGAAGTGGAACTGCTTTTTGTAGACCAGCCTTTTTCGAATCACAACGGCGGAGACATACACTTTGGGCCTGATGGGTACCTCTATGCCGGATTTGGCGACGGCGGTTCCGGTGGGGATCCGGGAAACCGCGCTCAAAACCCCATGCTTTTTTTGGGTAAAATATTGCGCATAGATGTGGACAATGGTTCGCCTTATGCCATTCCCTCCGATAACCCTTTTTTTGGTTCATTATCGGTGCTGAACGAAATCTGGGCGACCGGCCTGCGCAACCCCTGGCGCTTCAGCTTTGACCGGCTTACAGGGGACATCTGGATCGGCGACGTCGGGCAGAACAACTGGGAGGAAGTTGATTTCCAGCCGGCATCCAGCACAGGCGGCGAAAACTACGGCTGGCGTTGCTACGAGGGTAACGCAACCTATAACACCAGCGGCTGCGGCCCTATTGGCAACTATGTGGCGCCCGTAGCGGTTTATGACCATACAAACAACGGAGGCTGCTCAATTACAGGCGGTTATGTTTACCGCGGCAGTGCTTTCCCGGACCTTTATGGCCATTATCTTTATACAGATTACTGCACGGGCAGGATCTGGTCTCTGACGCCTGACGGACAGGGCGGTTGGGACAAAAGAGAATTGCTCAACTCTGTTAACAACGACTTTTCGGCTTTCGGCGAAGATGTAAACGGCGAATTGTACATCGCCGGAAATGGCTCGGGGAAAATCTATAAAATCCGCGAGTTGTGCTCGTCGTTTTCTGTTGTGGCAGCCGAGGTCACCGATGCCAGCTGCTTTGGCAGTGAAGATGGCAGTATTCTGCTGGGCATTGGAAGCGGTACCGCACCTTTCAATATTTCCTGGTCTTCAGGAAGCGGAAGCAATCTGCCGGCCGGCGTCTATTCCGTAACGGCAACAGACGCTTTGGGATGCAGCCGGGTGCTGAGCGACATCGTCATTGGACAACCAGATTCCATTGTCGTTAATCTGAGTCTGGATGGCGCCACCCTGACCGCTGACGGAGGGTTTGTCTTTTACCAGTGGTATCTGGATGACAACCTCCTGCCTGATGCTTCCGATGCTGTCCTGACTGCCACCGAAACCGGCGTTTATCGGGTAGAAGTGATTGACGAAGACGGGTGCACCGGGGTATCGGAAAGTGTACCCGTAACCATCAATGCGCTGCCCGCCGATTTGGGGCTGGCGCGCGTCAGGTTATCGCCCAATCCATTTCGGGAAACACTCAGGCTGGAACTGGATGCACAATCTGCCGGCCCTTGCCGCATCAGCATTCTGGATGCAGAAGGCCGCATCATCCAGTCTTTTTCAGAAAATGTTGACCGCCGCTGGTCGCGACGCCTTTCCACATCAGCTTGGCCGGATGGTATGTATTGGGTGCGTTTGGAAAAAAATGGCCGCCAATTGTCCTATCCCGTGCAGAAGCAATAAATGTTTTTATTGGAGAATTTGGAACCACGCCTTGATTTCTTTGTTAAAATCAAGGCGCGGTTTTGCATCAATAAGGTGAAAAAATCGCCTAAATATTGCATTTTTGCGCATCCTACCCGGATTAGGGGTTGGAAAAATGGATCTAAACAAAGAATTAAAATACTGCTGCTATGGCCGAGATCATCAAAATGCCTCGCATGAGCGACACCATGACGGAAGGCAATATCGTTTCCTGGTTGAAAAAAGAAGGAGATAAGGTGGAATCTGGCGACACCCTCGCCGAGGTTGAAACAGACAAGGCAACGATGGAACTCGACAGTTTTACAGACGGAGTATTGTTGCATATTGCCGTAAAAGAAGGGCCGGTGCCCATCGATGGCGTTATTGCCGTTATTGGTAAAGCTGGTGAAGACTGGAAGGCTGCCCTCGCTGCTGCACAAGGCTCCAACGGCCATCAGGAGGCTGCTCCTGCGCCTGAAGCTGCTGCACCCGCACCCGCAGCGCCCGTTGCTGCTGCTGCATCCCCGACATCGGATGAAGATAAACGCCTGAAGGCTTCTCCTTTAGCCCGTAGTATTGCCAGAGATGCCGGAATTGACATTGCGCAGGTAGCAGGCTCCGGCGACCAGGGACGCATCGTCAAAAAAGACGTTGAAGCGGCACTCGAATCGCAAAAATCAGTTGCTCCAGCCAAAGCGGAAGCACCGGCGGCTTCGGGCATGGTCTATGCTACCGAAGGGCAATTTGAGGATGTACCGGTAAGCCAGATGCGCAAAACCATCGCGCGTCGCCTGAGTGAGAGCAAATTTACTGCGCCGCATTTCTACCTTACCGTTGAAATCAACATGGACAAAGCCATCGCCATGCGGGGCCAGGTCAATGAAATTGCTCCGGTGAAGATTTCCTTCAACGATTTCGTGATCAAAGCAGTGGCAGCCGCCCTGCGACAGCACCCTGCGGTAAACTCCTCCTGGCTTGGCGACAGAATCCGCTTTAACAAAGACGTCAACATCGGTGTCGCGGTTGCTGTGGAAGACGGACTCGTTGTGCCTGTTGTCCGGCATGCGGACATCAAAACACTGTCACAGATCAATACAGAAGTGAAAGCTTTTGCTTCCAAAGCAAAAGAGCGCAAGATTCAGCCACAGGAAATGCAGGGGAATACCTTTACCATTTCCAACCTGGGGATGTTCGGCATTGAGGAATTTACGGCCATCATCAACCCGCCGGATGCCTGCATCATGGCAGTTGGAGCCATCGTCGAGAAACCGATCGTAAAAGAAGGGCAGATTGTTGCCGGCAATATGATGCGCGTGACCTTATCCTGCGACCACCGGGTGGTAGACGGCGCTACCGGCGCACAATTCCTGCAAACATTCAGAAGCATTCTGGAAGACCCGATTCGGTTAATGATTTGATGGCTGAAAGTATATAAACGGGAACTCCTTGATGAAAGGGATTCCCGTTTATAGCTTTTAAAGGTAACACCTTTTGGAAAGGGGTCACCTTCTGATAAATAATCATGAAAAAAACGCTTGTCCTGGGCGCTACGCCCAACCCTGCCCGATATGCGTACCTCGCTGTAAAAAAACTGCAGGCTTACGACCATGAGGTCATTCCGGTTGGCATCCGCAAAGGGGAGATCGAAGGCATTCCCATCCAAAATGGCCGCCCGGAAATCAGCGATGTTGACACGATTACACTCTACCTCAATCCCGATCACCAGCGCGATTATTACGATTACATCTTCAGCCTGCATCCAAAGCGACTGATCTTCAATCCCGGCACAGAAAACCCGGAACTCATGCGGTTGGCACGCGAAAAAGGCGTGGAAGTGGAAGTTGCCTGTACGCTGGTCATGCTGTCGGTTGGCGTTTATTAGACTTGTTGCGACGGGAATCAGTATTCAAATTCCATTTTTTCCGCAGGATATCCAAACAGGCAATTTTCCTTGATGAGCCCGGCCACTTTGGGTGGCAGCATCTGCTCCCAGCCACTCTCACCACTCTGGAGCATTTGTAAAGCTGTTTTGGAAAAAATATGCAGATTGGCGGCATTGAACCCTTCTACATCCACAATCTGAAGGTTGTCCAATAAATGGCGGTACAGGAACTTGACACTTTCCGGGATGGGCAGGTTCTGAGCGGTCATCAGCTCGCTGCTCCCTTCCTGCATGGTGGGGTAAACAAAAATCCGGACATTGTTGGAAAACAATTCTCCAAATGCAGTGAGCAGTTGCCCGCCCATATTCTGCAGGTATTTTTCGGTCAGCAGGTCGAGTAAAAAACGAACCCCGAGGACAATGCCGAGGTGCTCTACCCGGTAATCTGCAAGGTATGCGGCAAGGCGCTGGTGTTGTTCGCAGTCGGAAATAACGACGGTTTGCCCCAGCGCATTCAGCAAGGTTGCCCGGTCGAGAAAATCCTGTTCGTCCAGATCCCCGTCGGCGCGCAGGTTGTCCAGGGTAATTTCCGTAAGCAGTTGCGTCTTTTTCGGATCTACGCCGGAAGAGTTCACGAATTGCTGAAAGCCGGATTTGATCATGTCCAGATTCACGACGGTCGGAGGGCGGAAACTCCCCCGTACTACCAGTACGTGTTTTTTATACAGAAACTCGGAAGCGTGGATGTTGTGCCCCTCGGCATCAAACATAGCCACTTCGCTAAGGCCGTGTTTGACGAGCCAGAGGCTGAGCAGGCGATTGTCCACATGCTCAAAATCAGGTCCGGTCAGGCGCACCATGTCTATCTTGATCCGGCCGTGGAGGCTGTCAATCAGGGACTGTAAGAGCAATTCGAGGTCGTTGTTGTAGCGGTAGCAGGCGTAGATCATGTTGACCCCAAGGATGCCGATCGCCTGCTGTTGCAAGGTATTGTCATTGTCCAGCATGCGCGCGTGCAGGACCAAATCGTTGGGCTCGCCTTCGGGATTGAGCTGAAAACGGAGTCCCAGCCAGCCATCGCCGCTGATGGTGCGCTGGAAATTGACAGCGGCGACGGTATCCGCGAATACAAAAAAGTTGATGCCGGGGCGTTCGTGCTGTAAACGCGTGTGCATCAGTTCGTATTCGTGGTTGAGCATTTTGTAGAGGCGCGTCTCGCAGACATAGCGGCCGCTGGGTTCGGAGCCGTATATTTTATCGGAATAGACCTTGTCGTAGGCAGACATGGTTTTGGCAATGGTACCAGCAGCGCCGCCCACCTGGAAGAAATAACGCGCTACTTCCTGGCCGGCGCCAATTTCCGCAAAGGTGCCGTAGATTTTTTCGTCGAGGTTGATTTCGAGCGCTTTCTGTTCTGTTTCGAGTTGCTGACGGGTCATGCGTCTGAAAAAATTTATTCAAATGAAACGACAAAAATAGGAAAACTGTACGCGACGGACCAACAGAAAAGCAGTCGGTGCAAGTCAATTACCGGGTAGCCGCTTCGACTGACTCCTGCAGGGCTGCTTCCTGGCTCAGCGCAGAACGGTACAATGCCAATTGATTGCGCGCGCGCTCGAGGTTGTGCAGGGGGCGCCGGATTTTGTAATACACATCGCCGGCGAGGTAATCGCCCAGAAAACGCATGGCTTGTTCGAGGATGATCCAGCGCGGCGCGAGGTGCAGGACCTCGCGTTCTGCCTGTGTCAGGATGGGGCGAAGCGGCGGAATGAACCCGCTGCAAATGGCCCGGAATACCGGCATGCTGAAAAAAACCTTATCCGTATCCGCTTCGTCTTCTGAACGCGATGCCGCCATGGTGCGGGCAATATCTCCGAAGTCTGACAACAAACAACCGGGCATGATGGTATCCCAGTCAATAACTGCCACGGCTTTTTCAGCAGCTTCGTTGAAAAGAACATTCCCTATTTTGGCGTCGTTGTGAACCGCTCGAAGCGGAAGGTTCCTGTTGGCGATGGCATGAAAAAGGCTGCTTTCTTCGAGGATAAAATCGACTTCCTTTTGCACGGCAGTCAGGCGCCCGACCGCGTTTTTTTCCACGGCATCCCGGAACGCGGGCAAGCGTTGGACGCTGTTGTGAAAATCCGGAATGGTCTCGAACAGGCTGCTGGGATCAAGATCCGCAAGCGCCTCCATGAACATACCAAATGCGTGGGACGCCACCTGAGCCTGCTCCGGAATTGTCACCGTTTCGAGGGTACGGGTACGTTCAAAAAACGGAAAAACACGCCAGTAATTACCGGCATCGTCCCGGTACAAGGTTTGCCCTTCCCGGTCGGCTAAAGGATGTAAAATGCCCTGTGGGTATTTTTTTTCAGCGAGGTGCGAAGCGACCCGCTGGATATTAACCATCACTTGCTCCGGTTGGCGAAAAACCTGATGGTTCAGGCGCTGCAGCAGGTAAGACTCCGTTTGTCCATTTTCCGGAACGCTTAATTTCCAGGTGTCGTTGATGTTGCCGTTTCCGAAAACGGTTAGCAGAAAGGCAGTGTCTTTTCCGAAAAAATGGGCAGCAGAGGCTTCCGGCTGGAGCAGGGTTTGATCCGGCATGTGCAGGCATTTTGATAAAAAACCCAAATTACGGATTTCCTTTTTGGCTGCCTGCCGACGTGCCAAAAATTTAACTACGCTTAACGCAGGACATAAGTGCAATCTGTGGAAAAGACGTAACTTTGCCGCCATTCTGAAATGGCTCCTTTTGCAACAAGTCCCTTACTTATATTCAGATATTGAATGAATACCCCGTTCGTTATCCATTGGACGACGAATTCTGTTTTCCCCAAACAGCGAATGCCGGGAAATAACGATCTTTAGTTCATGATACTGCCGAACTTTCCGGTGGTGAAGCGGCTGAATGCTGTTCAGCCGTACATTGCAGCCAACACTCAAACAAACAGGATATGCACTTGTGTAACACAATCAGGGATTTGGGCCGCAAAATGGCCGTTGTTTTGTTGATGAGCCTGCCGATGGTGGGGTTCGGGCAAACGGTCATTTTCTCCAATCCAGGGACAATGTATACCAATACAGACGCAGTTACTGATGATACATATAACGTGGCAGTTGGTAACTGCTCTTCTGTATCTTTTTCACTAAATTTTTCATTTTCATTGCCTTGGATTGGAAGTGGCAATATGGAATCGAGTGATGAATGCGCGAGTTTTGGTCCGTGCAACGGAGATCCATCAATGCCCAATGCTGGCGGATGTAATGCTTGTTGGGATTTTTTATGGGTAAGATACCAATTGGACGGAGTAACTGTTTATGAACAATTAATAGGTGTTGCACCCAACCTCTTTCAAAACGGTGTAATTTCTTCAGGGCCAATTTGCACTAACGGTGCTGCAAATGCTACAATAATAGTTAATACGCAAACCTGGGCAAGTGATGAATCAATAACTTTTTCAAATATCACTGTTAATTGCTGGGATGGATCCGCTATGGTTTCCGCATCCCCAAATCCCATTTGTCAGGGAGGAACAACTACACTAAGTGCGGTTTTAGGCACCCCTGCTGATGTGACCAATCAGCAATGGACAGGACCGGGTACAATTAGCAGCCCTAGTGCTTTAACAACTAATGTAAGTAACCTACCTGTAGGTGTTCACACTTTCACACTTACGACTACTGATGTAAACGTTTGTAATAAAGACACGGATGTTGATGTAACGATCAACCCGGCTCCCACGACGTTCCCCGCCGGCCCCCTTTCAGCATGTGCCAATGCCATGGGGCAGGCCACTTTCAACCTGACAGCGCTCAACAATACCGTCAACGGCGGTTCCGGCCAGCCCGTGAACTGGTATACGAATATGGCGGCAACCAATGCGGTGGGTACGCCCGGAGCATTTACAACCAACACCACGACCGTTTATGCGGTAGTGGGCACCATGCCCTGCGTCTCGGCCCCGGTGGCGGTTCAATTAAACGTCACCCCTGCGCCTGCGGCCAACGCGGCGGGCCCTTTATCGGCTTGCGCCAATTCGATGGGGCAGGCCACTTTCAACCTGACGACGCTCAACAGTACCGTCAACGGCGGTTCCGGCCAGCCGGTGAACTGGTATACGAATATGGCGGCAACGATTCCGGTGGGAACGCCGGCGTCTTTTACAACAGGCACGACGACGGTTTACACGGTGGTGGGCACCATGCCCTGTGTATCAGCTCCCCAGGCCGTTCAATTGACGGTTAACCCCATCCCCACGGCCACGCCGGCCAATCTTCAGGCTTGCGGGAATGCCATGGGGCAGGCGACTTTCAACCTGACCGCAGTGAACAATACCGTAACGGGCGGCGGGCCGGGGGTGGTCAACTGGTGGACCACCGCAGCTGCAACGACGCCCATCCCCAATCCGAATGCTTTTGTGGTCAACACACCGGGAGGTCAGGCATTTGCAACCGTGACCAACAATGGTTGCTCCTCTACAACACCGGCGCTCATCACCATCACCGTAAATCCAACGCCGACGGCCAACCCTGCCGGGCCCCTGCAGGCCTGCGATCAGGGTGGCGGACAGGCGACTTTCAACCTGAATTCCCTTAACAATACCATCAACGGCGGCTCAGGCACTGTAAACTGGTTTACAAATGCGGCAGCAACAAACCCGATAGCGACTCCAAATAGTTATACTGCTGGCTCAGGTACCGTTTATGCAACGGTCACAGGCCCCGGGCCCTGTGTATCCAGTCCTCTGCCGGTTTCCATCATTGTCACGGCCCCTCCAACGGCGCTGCCGGCAACCTTGTCGGAATGTGCCACGATGGGTAATACGGCTACGTTCAATCTCAACGATGCCAACAATGCCGTCAATGGCGGCACGGGCAATACGGTAAGCTGGTTCTCCAACATAGCCGGCACGACGGTAATCGCCAACCCATCAAACTTTACAACAGGGACAGTCACCGTTTATGCGCGGGTGGACAACGGCGCCTGCCAGTCGGCGCCTGTTGCCGTGCAATTGATTGTGAATCCGCTGCCAACGGCCAACCCTGCCACATTCAATGTATGTGTGGTCAGTGTGTTGCCGCCCGTAGCCATTTTTGACCTGCCCGGAACGATCAACACCATCAATGGTGGAAGCGGCAATACTGTAAACTGGTATACGGACGCGGCAGGAAACAACCCGATCAACGACATCACGGACGTCCTTTCCTTGCCCACAACGGTATACGCCACGGTCACGAACGCGGCAGGCTGCGAATCGCCGACAGTTGCGGTTCCTGTTGTCCTGACTTTTGCTCCGCCGGCATCCCCGGCGTCGGCACAGGCCTGTGACAATGGTAGCGGCCAGGCGACCTTTAACCTGACCACTTTAAACGGAACCGTTAACCAGGGGCAGCCAAACGGGGTTATGTATTACACCAATATGGCGGCAACCAATCCGGTTGCCAACCCGGCCGCGTTCACCACGGCTTCCACAACCGTTTATGCAGTCGTCATGGGGGCGACCGGGTGCAACGCCGCTCCGGTAGCGATTACCCTGACGGTTATACCGGCGCCGACAGCTACGAGCGCGAGCATGTCGGCTTGTAATACAGGGGGCAATCAGGCCACTTTCAACCTGACCAACGTCAACGGCATCGTCAATGGCGGTGGCAGCAGCGCCGTCAATTGGTTTACCAATATGGCGGCGACCAACCCGATTGCCAATCCGGCCGCTTTTGTTTCCGGACCGACAACCGTTTATGCAACGGTCACCCAAAACGGCTGTACGTCGCAGCCCGTTGCCATCACCCTGAGCGTGGTACCCGAACCCACTGCAACGCCTTCCAGCCTTTCCGTCTGCGACAACGGCAGCGGTCAGGCAGCTTTCAACCTGAACAGCCTGAACAATACTATAAATGGTGGTACAGGCAATGCTGTGAACTGGTATACAAATTCGACCCTTAGCAACCCGGTAGGTAACCCTGCGGCTTTTGTTTCCGGCAATGCAACGGTGTACGCAGTGGTCAGCGATGGTTTTTGCAATTCATTGCCCGTAGCCATTCCGCTGAGCATTATCCCTGCGCCAACAGCTATTCCCGGCAGTTTATCCGCCTGCGACAACGGCAGTGGCCAGGCGACCTTCAACCTGAGTGCTGCTACCCAGTCGATCAACGGCAATACCGGCAACGCAGTAGACTTTTATCTCAACGCCGCTGCGACCATGCCCATCAACAACCCCGGCGCTTTTACAGCCGGTTCCATTACTGTTTATGCCGTGGTAGACAACGGTACCTGTACCTCTGCGCCCGTACCGGTTACGTTGACGGTGCTGGCTGCTCCGGTTGCAAATCCCGCATCTCTGGAGCAATGCGCCAGCTCCGGAAACCAGGCGACATTCAACCTGACAACGGTTAACAATACCATAAATGGCGGCAACGGCAACTCGGTAGATTGGTATTCCAATGCTGCCGGAACCACTCCAATTGGCAATCCGGCTGCTTTCACTACGGCATCTGTCACGGTTTACGCACGCACCTTCAACGGCACCTGCACTTCTCCGCCTGTTGCGGTGACTTTGATTGTGACGCCTACGCCCGTTGCGTCTCCGGCTTCGCTGCAAACCTGTAATACCGGCGCCGGAACTGCGGTTTTCAACCTGACCAGTGTGAATGCAACGGTGAATGGCGGTAGTGGCAATGCCGTTACCTGGTTCACCAATGCCAACGGGACCGGGCCTATCGCCAATCCCGGAAGCTTTACCTCCGGAACGGCTACGGTTTATGCCGTTGTGACGAATGGAACCTGCGCTTCCATGCCGGTTGCGGTAAGCCTCACGGTTTCTCCCGGGCTAACCTTATCGCTGGTGGTTGCTCAACCCATTTCCTGCAACAGTGCAACCAACGGCAGCCTGGATCTGACGGTGACGGGTGGGGCTATGCCTTTTACCTACGACTGGAATGTCAATGCTTTGGACGGAATACAGGATCCTGCCGGTCTTGGCGCCGGCAACTATTCCGTTACGGTAAGCGATGCGAACGGCTGTCAGAACAACGCTTCTATCATGCTCAATCAGCCGGCGGCACTCAGCATTGCCTGTGCACAGGCCAGTCCGGTTACGATGATTGGGGGCAACGACGGCGCTGCCAGTGTCACCATCAGCGGCGGGACAGCAGCTTATACGATTGCCTGGTCGGGCGCAGCCAGCGGCTCGCAGACACAAGCCGTCGCGGGCACAGCCAGCATCACCGGCCTGGTGGCGGGAAGCTACAGCGTGACGGTCACTGACGCCAATAATTGTACGACGACCTGTAATTTCAACATCAACGATCCTTCCTGCAACATACAGGTAAGCGCTACTGCTGAAAATCCGACTTGTGAGGGCAGTGCAAATGGCTCGATAGAACTTATGGTCACAGGCGCATTTCCGTTCGACTTTAATTGGAGCGACGATGCCCTGGATGGTATGGAAAATCCGATGGGAGTAACGGCCGGAACCTATTCTGTTACCGTAACAGACAACAATGGATGCCAGGCGAGTACTTCTGTGACATTGACAGACCCGCCCGCACTGGTACTGTCTTGCGCCCAGTTGAATCCGGTTTCTATGCCCGGAGGCAATGACGGTGCGGCGAGCATCACCATTAGCGGTGGCACAGTGCCTTATACCCTGCTTTGGGCCGGCCCTGTCAGCGGCAATCAAATGGTTCTTGTGGCTGGCGCTACCACCATTTCTAATTTGCCTGCCGGAACGTATACCCTTACGGCAACGGATGACAACGGCTGTTCGCAGGCATGTAGTTTCACGATCGGCACCACAGGTTGCTCATTGGATGTGACTATAAACAGTTCCGCCATCTCTCCCTGCTTCGGCGCTGTAAATGGCACGATCGTTCTGGAAGTATTTAATGTTACCGGGATGGTCCAGTACGACTGGAATGTGGACAGCCTGGACGGCAACATGTCTCCGGAATTCCTGCCTGCCGGATTCTATTCCGTGACGGTTACAGACGAAGCGGGTTGTGTGGACAGTGTTTCCGTTACCCTGACGACGCCACCGCAAATGGTTGCTGAATGTCTCGTACTTGGACCGGCTTCCGGCCCGACAATTGCAGACGGTTCGGTACAACTTACTTTCGGCAATGGCACGGGACCATACCAATTAGAAATAAATGGCCCTTCCGGACGGATCATCACTTCGGATACGGCGGGCGTCATCGTTCTCAATGATTTGCTGCCCGGCTCATATACTTTTTTCCTGACAGACGCGATTGGATGTCCTTTTGGAAATGGCTGCGGATTTGTTATTTGCGGCGACATGCAACTGACCCTTTCCGGGCAGGCTGAAAGTTGTACCGGGGCAGGCAATGGCAGCGCTTCTGTTGTTGTGACTGGCGGGCTTGATCCATTTATGTATTTATGGAGTACGGGGGAAGTCGCCAATGATTCCATCGAAAACTTAGTTTCAAATACCTATACCGTCACCGTAATCGATCGGTCCGGCACCTGCGCTGTTACAGATTCCATTGCCCTGATAACCTTGCCTTTAGACTTGGTGTGCAGCCAGCAAACGCCGGTTTCTACGCCTATGGGTACCGACGGAGAAGCTTCTGTTATGGTTTCGGACGGCACGGCGCCTTATGAGTTGATGTGGAGCGGCCCTGTCGGCGGTAATCAAAACGTGGCCATGGCCGATACCGTGACTATTGGCGGGTTGGCTGCCGGCGTCTATTCCCTGACCCTGACCGACGCCAACGGTTGCACCGAAACCTGCAGTTTTACCATCGCAGATGCCGCCTGTACAATCAGTGTTGCCGCTGTTGCCCAGAACGAAACCTGTGCGGGAAGCCTGAACGGCGCCATCGAACTGACCGTCAGCAACGGGCAACTGCCCCTTACTTTTGATTGGAGCGACAATACCCTCGATGGCACGGAAGACCCCATGGGGCTGTCCCCGGGAATGTACAGCGTCACCGTAACAGATGGGGCAGGTTGTTTTGCGTCTGCAAGCGCGACAATCATTACCCAGAATGCCACTCCAAATGCTTCGGTTGCAGCGGGTATGGCTATTTGCGAAGACGACTGCTTTGATTTTGCGCTTACGCTGACCGGTACCGCGCCGTTTACGGTCAATTATACCTTAGATGCCGGTTCAGGGCCGCAGGCTTTGAGCGCGACTTTTGCAAACACCACGGGCGTCATCAATGTTTGTCCGGCAGATTTCAGCCTGACAAGCGGCAGTATTTTCCTGACGCTTACCGGAATTGCAGACGCCAACTGCAGCAGCGCCCTTAACGCAACGTCTACCCTCACGGTAAATCCGCATTCAACGGCAACAATAAGCTCCACGCTTTGCCCCGGTGAAAGCATTGTCGTCAACGGCAATATCTACGATGAGACCCGCCTGAATGGGGTAGAAGTCATCCCCGGCGTCAACCCTTCCGGTTGTGACAGCATCATTACCATCAGCCTCAGTTTCTTCCCGCCGGCTACCGGTTCCCTGACGCAGAGCCTTTGTGCCGGAGAAACCTTAACGATCGGTTCGACAACGTTCAGTGAAACCAATCCTTCGGGCACTGCCCTTCTCCCGAATGCGGGTGCAAACGGGTGCGATTCAACGGTGCTGGTAAGCCTCACGTTTATCCAACCCGTTACGACGGCGGTTTCGCCAACGCTTTGTCCGGGTGAAAATTTGGTGGTGAATGGCAATACTTATGATGAAAACACGCCTTCCGGTCAGGAAATATTTGTTTCTGCGCAGGGTTGCGACTCGATTGTGAACATACAATTGAATTATCACCCCGCATCCGTCAACAACCTTTCCCAGGTACTTTGTGATGGAGAAAGCCTGACGGTGAACGGCACAGTGTATGATCAAACGAATCCTTCCGGCACAGAAACTGTCGTTGGCGGCAGTGTAAATGGCTGTGATTCTACAATCGTAGTGGCCTTGCAATTTGTGTCGCCGGTGGTGGAGACCATCAATCAAAGCCTTTGCCCCGGCGAGCAACTCCTCGTTAATGGCGTGGTTTACAATCAAGCCAATCCATCCGGAACGGAAGTCATAGCCGGCGGAGGCGTCAATGGTTGCGACAGTACTATTGTGGTCGCCCTGACTTTCTTCACAGCACCGACAACCAACCTGACGCAAACGCTTTGCAGTGGTGAAAACCTACTCGTTGGCGCCACGGTTTACGATGAAAACAATCCATCCGGAACTGAAATTCTGCAAAGTGCCAATGGGTGCGACAGTACGGTCGTTGTCAACCTGAGTTTCCTTCCGGCTGTCTCCAGTGTGATCAATTCAACGCTTTGCTCCGGAGAAAGCCTGACGGTTAATGGCGTTATTTACAACCAAAATAACCCTGTTGGTACGGAAATTATCATCGGGGGCGCTTCCAGTGGTTGCGACAGCACGATCATGGTCAGCCTGACTTTCAGCCCGGCCATAACGGCGGCAATCTCAGGTACGACCTCCATATGTGCCGGAAATTCGGCGACCCTTAGTTTCCTCCTGTCGGGAGGTACGACCTTTAATGTTACGTACAGCAACGGCATTGGCGCACCGGTTACAATGAACAACATCAGCAACGGGGCCACCATAACGGTCAGTCCGGGTGCTACCGCCACTTATACCATCCTCTCTGCAACGGCCACAGGAAGCACCTGCCCGGTAATGATCACGGGCAGCGCGACGGTAAGTGTGAGCAATCTGGCCATCCAGGCACAAGTCACCTCGGATTTTCAGGGTTTTGACGTCAGTTGTCCCGATAGCGAAGATGGCAGCGCGCGGGTAGTTCCATTGGGCGGGCTGCCGCCTTTTCAATACAACTGGAGCAATGGCCAATCCAGTGCAGAAGCAACTGGTTTGGGCGCTGCAACCTATGTGGTGACACTGACAGATGCTGCGGGATGTACCGGCAGCACCAGTGTTACGCTGACCGCACCGGCGGGCATACTGACTACGGTATCGGCCCTTTCCCCACTTTGCTACGGCGACCGCGACGGCAGTATACTGATCGAAGCGCTGAGTGGCGGCAGCGGGCCTTATGCCTGGTCTTTGGACGGCAATTTATTCCAGACCTTACCGGCAGCATTGCCATTTGCGATTGCGAATCTGGAAGCGGGAGCTTACGACCTGAGCATCCGCGATGCCAACGGCTGCATTGCCTCAGAAGTAGCAACTGTTGTGGCGCCGCAGGAATTGTTGCTGGAACTGGGCGATGACCGGACCATTAAATTGGGCGACAGCACCCTTATCCGTGCACAGGTCAATTTTGATATTGCTAATTTGCAGTGGACGCCAACGCTCAACCTGAGCACGCCTGACCAGCCCGATTCGTATGCCAATCCGCAGGAAAGCACGGCGTACCGACTGACGGCGAGTGATGCCAATGGCTGCAGCGCCAGCGATGTTGTGATGATTTTTGTGAACAAGGAACGCAGTGTGTATGTGCCCAATGTGTTCAGTCCCAATGAGGATGGCATCAATGACTTGTTTACAGTATTTGGCGGAAAGGATGTGGCTGAAATCAGGACATTTATTATTTTTGATCGATGGGGCAACATGCTTTACCAGAAAGGGCCTTTCCAGCCGAACGATTTGCAATATGGCTGGGACGGTACTTTTGAGGGTCAGCCAATGAATGCCGGCGTTTATGTCTTCTATGCTGAGGTCGTTTTTGTAGACGGACTTTCAGAGGTGTTTAAAGGAGATGTTACGCTTATGCGATAAAACAACCAAAAACTTATTATCATGGATCAGCGCATCATTAATCTGTACGATGAGTACACCCACAAGCCGCTCACGCGCGGGGAATTTTTAAAAAAATTAGCCCTGCTTACGGGAGGAACAGCCGCGGCTGCCGCCGTGTTGCCTTTGCTCGAATCCGATTATGCGCGTTCCCTGATGACGGAGGATTTGGGTAAAAAGCTGTTCACGGAATACATTACTTATCCCGGTGTGCCGGCCGATATGGGCGCTTATGTAGCGCGCCCGAAGAAAAAGAAAAAGTACCCCGCCATTGTGGTAATTCACGAAAACCGGGGCTTAAATGCACACATTGAAGACGTTGCGCGCCGGGCTGCCATGGCCGGCTTTCTGGCTATAGCGCCCAATGCCCTGGCTCCGCTGGGTGGAACGCCCGCCAACGAAGACGAAGCGCGCACCCTTTTTACCACCCTCAAAGCAGAAGACAGCCTCCGGAATTTTATCGGCGTTTTCGATTACCTGGCTTCCCGAAGCGATTACAACGGCAATGCCGGTTGTGTGGGCTTTTGCTGGGGCGGCGCCATGTCCAACAACCTGGCAGTCAACGTACCCACCCTGAAAGCGGCGGTTGCTTTTTATGGCCGCCCGGCTGCCGAAGCAGATGTACCGAAAATCAATGCCGCCATTCAATTGCATTATGCGGGACTGGACGAGCGCATAAATGCCGGTATTCCCGCCTACGAAGCGGCCCTGAAAGCCAACAACAAACCTTATGAGTTGTATATGTACGAGGGCGTCAACCACGCTTTCCACAACGATACATCAACAAGCCGGTATAATGAAGCGGCGGCAAAATTAGCCTGGGGGAGAACCATTGCGTTTTTTGAAAAGCACTTGTAGAAATGGTTTGAACGCCGGATTTTTGTAATGAAATATCAAAATGGCACTGCTTGTAAGAACAGATTCCACAAATCCCGACTTTGTCGAACTGGTGAAGCATCTCGACGCAGATTTGGCGGAAAGAGACGGCGCTGATCACGCATTTTATGCTCAATTTAATAAAATTGACCGCATTAAACACGCCGTTGTGGCTTATGAAAATGAAAAGGCAATTGCCTGCGGCGCCATAAAAGAATACGATTCCGATTCGATGGAAGTCAAGCGCATGTACACCCTGCCGTCACACAGAGGGAAAGGGCTCGCAACCCAAGTGTTGACCGAACTGGAACATTGGGCTGCTGAATTGTCCTATCAGCGCTGCCTGCTGGAAACCGGAAAAAAACAACCCGAAGCCATCGAGCTTTACAAAAAGAGCGGCTACAAACAGATCCCGAATTACGGGCAATACACGGGGGTGGAAAACAGTGTCTGCTTTGAAAAGCGGTTATCCTAAAACTTTCATCTTCTACTTCCCAAATGCTTCTACCCTCGACAATTTCCGGTAAGGAATGGTGTCCTGAAAGCGGAAATACCCTGTTTGTTCGATTTCGCTCTGGTTTTGAATGCCCCAGGGCCCGAAGAACAAATCCGTTTTGGCGGCATTTTCGTTCACAAAAGGCTGATCGCCTTCCAGTGACAGCACGGTGATGGCCGAGTCGGGGTGTTCCAACGCCGAAAGGTAAAGCGTTTCGTAAGGAAGTCCCCAGGTCATAAAAAGATCACCCCAGGGCAGGTCATCGCGGGAAATCATGAACTTTTCACCGCCAAATTGCTTCGCGTGGTCAATCAGTTCCCGCTCAATGGCAATGCGCTTCGCGTATAAATTGTGCAGCCACCCGATGTTTACTACCCGGATGAACACCACCAGCGGAATCAAAACCAGCAAAACCCGACGCCAGCGTGGCTCGCGCAGCAGATCCAGCACCAGCGGCACCGCCATCAGCACCGACAGCACCTGATAGTGACTTTCGATGTAAAACTGCTCCACATTCCAGTGGAAAGTACAATTCACAAGCACCAGATAAGCCAGGATGGAACCAATCACCAATACCAGTTTTCGGTAATCGCGTCTTCGGACGTAAAAGACAATCAGCGCTGCCAGCAGCAGGGGAAAGCAATAATAATCGGTGACGCAGAAGCGGTAAAAGTTCTGGGAACTTTGCAGGGAAAAAAAGTGAACAAGGCGTCCGAAAACCCCATCTGCCAGTCCGGTCGTCGCCGTATCGTATGCATTGGCCGGAAGGCCGAAGCGTTTAAACAGCATCACGGCAATGCCGATGACGGGCAATACATAAAATGCTTTTCGCTTTTCCCGTCCCTTACTGATGGCCATAAACAGCCAGATGTAAAAGAACGGGATAAAAGTAACGGGGTGGAAAAAGATGATGACGACCGTCAGACCTGTCATCAGCAGGTAGATGGCCCCTGCACCCAAAGGATGGTCGAGCGCCGGATGGTCTTTGTAAAACAACGCATCCACAATGCCGTAATAAAAGATCACCAGAGCGCAGCCCTGCAGCAGTTCCGACTGGATCCAGTAGAAGGTGTGGCTGGCCAGAAGCGTATAAAAAAGCGCCAGCACAAGGCCCATCCGCCCATTCCGGAAGACGCCGAGAAGGATTAAAAACAAGATGAAAGGGTAAATGACAAATGAAAGGGAGTAAGCTTTTAAGGCTGCTTCCAGCGACCATCCTAAGCGAACCGCAATCAGGGGAAAAACCTGTGTCACAGCCGACCCAAATCGCCCTACCTGGATCGCCAGTTCATTTTTGGTGATGACCGTAAAAGACTGAAACGCGGCATCCAGAAAAACGGTGCGCTCCAGAAAAAATGCCCAGGCCATAACGCCCAGCGCGATGAAAGCAAACCAGCCAACGTAGCGCAGCGGGTTCGAACGGTCGAAAGAGCGGGTGGATGGAAGCAGGTCTGTCATTTTCTCAGGTTTCAATAAAAGGAACGCTTTTCTTTAGCCATGCGGCGCAGCAAAGGGCTGCAACGGTAGCGGTCTTCATGATAGTCATCGTACAGCGCATCCAGCGCAGCCACGCAGCGTGCCGCGCCCCATTCGTCGGCCCAGCGCAGCAGGCCTTTCGGGTAATTGACGCCGCTGGTCATGGCCAGGTCAATATCGTCGCGGGAGGCTACGTTCAGCAACAGCGCATCGGCGGCCTCGTTGATGAGCATGGCCACGATCCGGTTCACCATTTGTTGTCCCGCTGCTTCGTCCTTGTTGGCAGTGGTCAGCAGGTTTTCGTCGCCTTTGCTATAATCGTAAAACCCGCGCCCCGATTTTCGCCCAAGATAACCGGCTTCTGCCAGGCGTTTCTGGGTAAAAGAAGGTTTGTAGCGCGGATCGAAGAAGAAAGAATGAAAAACGGTTTCGGTTACGGTGTAATTGACGTCGTTGCCGATGTAATCCATCAGGGTAAAAGGCCCCATGCGGAAGCCCCCCAGGGTCGTCATCGCCCAATCTATGGTAGGTGCATTTGCAATTCCCTCTTCCAGCAAGCGCAGCGCTTCGCCGTAAAAAGGCCGCGCAATGCGGTTCACGATGAATCCCGGGGTGTCTTTCGCCACAACGGGAAGTTTGCCCCAGCTTTTCATGAGTGCGTACGCCTGGTTGAGCACATCCGCAGTCGTTTGAATGGCAGGTACCACTTCCACTAATTTCATGACCGGCGCCGGGTTGAAAAAGTGCAACCCCAGCACGCGCTCTGGATGTTGGCAAGCCGCCGCGATGGCTGTCACGGAAAGCGAGGAGGTGTTCGTCGCCAGAAGGCAATGGCGTCCCATCACGTCTTCCAATTGGTCAAAAATCGCTTTTTTGATGTCTAAATTTTCCACAATGGCTTCGATGATCAAACTGGCATCCGGGCAGTCGTAAATGTTCCGGATGCAGTGGATGCGGCTGAGGGTGTCCGAAGCTTCAGACCCGCTGATTTTGCCCTTTTCGGCTAAGCGATGCAGCGTTTGCCCCAATTGCTGGTGTGCACGCTGCAAAGCATCGGGGTTGTTGTCGTAGAGATAGACTTCGTGGCCGGCCAGCGCAGCTACCTGAGCGATGCCGGATCCCATGGAGCCGCTGCCGATGACGCCAATTTTTATCATAATGCGATTTTTTGTTTCCAGCTGCGAAAATAGGGAGGGTTTTCGGAATCTACGATTTTTGATGCACTCCTTAACTTGACAAGTTGTCAGGATTCTATTATTTTTGCAGTAAATATAGAAACATGAAGACCATTACGGTGGGAGATTTAAAGGCCACTTTTTCAGACATCCTCAAAAGAGTGCAACAAGGAGAATCCATTGCCATTACCTTTGGCAGGAAAAAAGAGGTATTGGCATACCTGGTGCCGAAAGAGCATATGCCGTCCCCTTCTCCTCGTCCCCTTGGATTATTGGAAGGGGAAGCTGGTTTTTTGATTAAAGATGATTTTAAAATTACAGAGGCAGAAATGTTGTCCGTATGAACTACCTGCTCGACTCCCATGTGTTACTTTGGTCTGTTTTTGAGGTAAATAAGATTCCGGTAAATGTGCAACACCTGCTTAGGGATCCACAGAATCAGGTTTTTGTCAGCTCTGTCAGCTTATGGGAAATATCCATGAAGTATCGTTTGGGTAAACTCGAATTTATCCATTTCGATCCTGTAAATTTGCCAATGGTTTGTAAGCAAATGCAATATGAGTTATTGCCTTTGGAAGCTTCTGAAGCCAGCGGATATCATTTGCTTCAGTCTGATTTTCACAAAGATCCATTTGACCGGATGCTTATTCGACAAGCCATTGAGCAGGGGCTTACCCTTTTGAGTGCAGATGCGCATGTTGCAAAATATGCGGTTGAAGGATTAAAGGTGTTTTGGAAATAGAGACTTCAACATTACTTATAACCTATCTCCAAAACTCAGATTCATCCCGAACAAAGGCATGTACACCATCCAGCAAATCGCTCAAATCGTTGACGGAAATTTCCTGCAGCGCTTCCGCGGAAAGGCCATCGTGAAGCACCTGCTCACAGACAGCAGGCAGCTTGTTTTTCCGGAAACGACGCTGTTTTTTGCCTTGCCGGGCGCCAGCCAGGACGGCCATGCTTTTGTTGAGCAACTGTACGAAGCGGGGGTCCGGAATTTTATCGTCAGTAAGCCGGAAGCTTTCGAGGCTTGCCCGGAAGCCAATATCATTCAGGTGGCCGATGTGCTGACGGCGTTACAGCAATTAGCCGCGCAGCACCGGCAGCGTTTTGATATACCCGTCATAGGCATTACCGGCAGCAATGGAAAAACCATCGTGAAAGAGTGGCTTTTCCAGTTGTTGCGCGACGATCACCGCATTGCCCGCAGCCCGCGCAGCTACAATTCCCAGGTTGGCGTGCCACTTTCGGTGTGGCAATTGCAGTCCCGGCACACCATTGGCATTTTTGAAGCCGGCATTTCCCAGGTTGGCGAGATGGCCCGCACGGCGAACATCATTCGCTGCACCGCCGGCATTTTCACCAATATCGGCGAAGCCCACGCCGAAGGCTTTTCAAGCATGCTCGAAAAATTGCAGGAAAAACTCCGGTTATTCGAGTTTGCCGATAGCATCATTTATTGCAAAGACAATCCGATGGTGGATGCCGCCATTCGCGCATTGAACAAACCTGTTTTTTGCTGGTCGCGAACAGCGGCAGCCGACCTGAGCATTACCAGCGTCCGACAAACCGCCTCCGGCCATGCACGGATCAATGCGGTTTTTGAGGGCAACAACATCGCAGTGACCATTCCGTTTGGCGATGCCGCTTCCATCGAAAATGCCATCCATTGCTGGGCCATGCTGCTGTATTTGAAAGTGCCGCAGGAGACCATAGAAAAGCGGATGGCGATCCTCGACCCGGTGGCGATGCGCCTCGAATTGCGGGAAGGCATCAACGGCTGTACCCTGATCAACGACAGTTACAATTCTGATTTTACTTCGCTGTCCATTGCGCTCAATTTTATGGAGCAGCAGCGCGGGGGTGGGCGCAGGACGCTCATTTTATCGGATATTTTGCAAAGTGGCCGCGAGGAATCGGAGCTTTATGCAGACGTGGCCGCGCTTATTCGCGAAAAAGGAGTCAATCGGCTCATTGGCATCGGGAAGGCTGTTCAGGCTTTGAAAAACCTGTTGCCGCCATCGGTGGAGGCGCATTTTTTTGAAGCGACGGCTGAATTTCTTGCCGTTTCCCCGCGATTTGACTTTAATCACGAAGTTATTTTGATCAAAGGCGCCAGGCCATTCGCTTTTGAAAAAATAGCCCGGCGCTTGTCGCAAAAAATGCACCGCACGGTACTGGAAGTGAACCTGAGCGCGCTGGCTTACAACCTCCGCGTTTATCGGGAGCGGTTGCGGCCGGCCACCAAGATCATGGCGATGGTAAAAGCGGCCGCTTACGGCAGCGGCAGCCTGGAAACGGCAAAGCTGCTGGAGTTTCACAAAGTAGATTACCTCGCTGTGGCGTATGCCGACGAAGGCGCAGAATTGCGTCGGGGCGGTGTTCGGCTGCCGATTCTGGTACTCAACCCCGAAGAAGCCGTTTTTGACAGCCTGATTCGCTATGACCTGGAACCGGAAATATACAGCCTGGCGCAATTGCGGCAATTTGGACTTTACAGTGCCGATGCAGACCGGTCGGTTCCCATTCATCTGAAATTAGATACCGGCATGCGGCGCCTGGGCTTTGTGGCAGAAGATTTGGATGCGCTGCTGGAGTTGCTGAGCGCTTATCCGCATCTGAGGGTGCGGAGCCTGTTTTCACACCTTGCCGCCAGCGAAGCGCCCGATCACGATGATTTTACGCGGGAGCAAATCCGCCAATTCGAATCACAGGCAGCATTTATCTCGGAAGGCATCGGCTATCGCCCGCTGTGCCATATCCTGAACTCCGGCGGCATTGAGCGCTTTCCGCAAGCCCAGATGGACATGGTCAGACTCGGTATCGGCCTCTATGGCATGGGAGCTACGGGCCCTTTCAGCAAGCGGCTTAAACCCGTACTGACGCTGAAGGCTACCATTTCTCAGATCAAACAAGTGCCGGCCGGAACGACCATTGGCTATGGCAGGAGGGGGCAGGCTGAAAAGGATACGCGCATTGCCACCATCAGCATCGGCTATGCCGACGGGCTGCTGCGTGCCGCCGGCAACGGACACTTCAGCGTCCTGGCCGGCGGCAAACGAGCGCCCATCATTGGCAGCGTGTGTATGGACATGTGCATGATTGACGTCACGCAAATTCCCGATGCCAAAGAAGGAGATGAAATCGAAATTTTTGGAGAACACCTGCCTGTGACAGAATTGGCGGCTGCTTTGCAAACTATTCCTTATGAAGTGTTTACGTGCATTTCGCCAAGGGTGAAGCGGGTGTATGTGCAGGAATAACTTATTCTACCTTGTTTCCTATGCGGGAGCTTTTGTTTCCGTTGTTGTAGCGGACTTCAAAATTGGCGTCCTGGCCGTATTTTGCCTGGTATTTCCGGTGTAGGTCGTCGGATAATTTTTTTCCGTTCACCTCAAAAGTACTGTCGTTTAGACGCAGGGTGGTCAGGCTGTTTCTATCCGGGATGATGCCGTCTTTGACCATTTCTGCAATCATGCTCTCCATTTTTTCGCGGTCTTTTTGTGCTTGAGCGCGGTCTTTGACCGCCTGAGCGCGGTCTAATTCAGCTTGTGCCCGATCCCTCACGGCTTGTTCGCGGTCGCGTTCCGCCTGCGCCCGATCTTTCACGGCCTGTTCGCGGTCGCGCATGGCCTGTTCTATATCGCGTTTGGCCTGTACTCTGTCCTTTTCGGCTTGTGCCCTGTCTTTTTCAGCCTGAATCCGGTCGCGCGCGCCCTGTTCGGCATCTCGTTTACCCTGTTCTCTGTCTTTTTCGGCTTGCGCCCGGTCTTTTTCAGCCTGCACCCGATCGAGTTCGCCTTGTTCGCGGTCGCGCATGGCTTGTTCTCTGTCCTTTTCAGCTTGTTCGCGGTCACGCATGGCCTGTTCACGGTCGCGTTCTGCCTGTGCCATATCCAACTGTGCCTGCGCGCGGTCACGTTCTGCCTGTGCCATGTCCAACTTGGCCTGTTCGCGGTCACGCTCTGCCTGTGCCATGTCGGCTTCGACCTCTGCATCTATTTTGCTGATCATGTCGGCATAATTGGCGATCTCATTGTCTGGCACTTTTTGGCCGTCAATGGTCATTTCCTTCACTTTCCGGTCTACCCGTTTCAAGACGTAGGTTTTGCCATTGGTTTCTTTGATCGTCATTTCCTCCGGTACAGCCTCAGTTCCTTCTCCTGAGATGTTGATCCAGGAAATGTTTTGCTTTTCCTGTTTTTTAGTCTGGGCCTGCGCGTTGTCAAGCGGGAGCATCCAGAACAATCCTGCCATAAATACGCAGGAAATCAAGGTGATTTTTTCCATGTTATTGAATGTTTTAGTGTTGCCAAGGCCAAGGATGCGCTGGGCGCGGTAGATTAACTCTCCACGGTGCGTTCCCGGAAACGCCGTTGCGTATCGGGCGCCGGAAAGATGGAGTTCCTGGAAATGTAGCAGGGCATTCAGGTAACCCGATTTGTGATTCAGGGCAGCGACGGCCATTTCGTCGCAGCAATGTTCCCGTTCTTCGCGCAGCAGCGTTGAAACCCACAGCACGCCCGGGTTGAAAAAGAAAATGGTTTCTGTAAAATGCTGGAGCAGATTCACCAGGAAATCCCGGCGGCGGATGTGCGCCAGTTCGTGCAGCAGGATGGCCTCCACCTGTTCGGCCGGCAATTGCGCCAGCAGACCAAGCGGCAGCAAAATAACGGGTTTCAGCACGCCGATGACCGAAGGAACCTGAACGTATGCAGATTCCAGGAGCGTCAATGGGCTGCGCAAGCCTGTTTTTTGAGCCAGAATTTGAACGCGATCCAGCCATTCCTGTGCAGGAGCAACAGCGCCGCGGGTGCGAAGGAGACGGATCAGATAAAGGTCCAGCGACATTTTCAGGCATTTCAGCAGAAAAACCAGCGCCCAGAGCAGGCAGATCGAAAAGGCATGCGCATTAAAAAAGGCAGCGACGGCATTGAGCGAATCGCGGTTCAGCAATCCCAAAACCGGTGTTTCGCTCCTGTGTGCATCCTCTATGGCGGTCAAAGCCTCATGATCGACGTACACGGTGATTTTTGCCGTTTGGGCTTTTTCAAGTTCGTGTCGCCATTGCAGGTTGAAGGTCAGCAAAACCCCGCCGATGAACAGGGTTAGTAGAAATCCCAGCCATCGGTAACGAACGGCAGCAGTCGCTTTTTTGGTGAAAACCAGCACAAGCGCTGCCAATAAGGCCAGCAATATGCCTTGCCAGAGAGAGTGGAGCAGCGTCCAGCAAAAAGCCTGGACGCGCTCATCAGTAAACAGCGGGTGATCTGAAAACAGTCGCATAAATACGCGGTTTTATTCTATTCTTTGTCTGAACTCATTTGATCGAGCAGGCTCCGGATGGCATCCAGTTCTGCTTTGGATGTTTTTTTATTGCCCAGCAACTGCATCATCAGACTGGAAGGGGAGCCGTTGTACAGGTTGTCTACAAAGCGATCCAGCAAGGCGCCTTTGGTTTCCCCTTCTTCAATGGCGGCGCTGTAAACGTGCTTCATGCTGCTTTCATCGCGCACCAGCAGCCCTTTTTCCACCATAAGCTGCATCTGCTTCAGGGTAGAGGTATATTGCACTGCTTTTTTTTGTACATTCAAGCGCTCGTTTACGGCGCGCACAGTAGATGGGCCGTCTTCCCAGAGCACTTGCAGGATGTCTAACTCCGCCGGGGTAGGCTCCACTTTTTTTTCCGGATTGTCGTTTGAATCATTCATAATACAAAGGTACGATAAAAATCGTACGTTGCAATACGTAGGTTGATTTTTTTTCTGGATTTGTAGAAATTCAGGAGGGATCAGTAGCTTACGGACTAAAACATTGGATAAATGAAAATATTGATGGTCTGCCTTGGAAACATTTGCCGCTCCCCTTTGGCGGAGGGCATTCTGAAGGAAAAAGTCAGGGCGCGCGGCTTAGACTGGCAGGTAGATTCTGCGGGCACAGGAGGCTGGCACGCCGGGGAACGCCCCGACCCGAGGTCCATCCGCACAGCGCGGCGTTACGGGATAGACATCACAGACCAGCGTGCCCGTAAATTTCGCTATGAAGACCTGGAGCAGTTTGATCTGGTTTTGGCGATGGATGCCTCCAACTACAGTGATATTTTGCATATGGCTGCCAGCGAAGCACAGCGCGATAAAGTGCAAATGATTCTGAATTTCCTGCACCCCGACTCCGACCGCGATGTGCCGGACCCTTTTTGGGACGACAATGGTTTTGAAACGGTTTATAAGATGTTGGACGAAGCTTGTGAGGCGTTGATTGAGTGGTATGTGGCTTAATTTTAACACGCCGTGCCTTTGCGGACATGGCTGTTACCGATATTTGGAACGATATCGGTTTTGTGCCGACAGTTGGGATTTGATTTGGTGTTGGTTCCTGCCGGGCTGGAGTCCGCAGCTTTAATCCGTATGCGACCGCAGGTCCAATGTCGTCAACTTAACAAATGATAACCACGAAGTGGTTGAAGATGAATAGCCCCCGATGCAATCGGAGGTTGGTCATAAACGAATTGTAACGGGTAACCCCGAATGGGGTTGAATGTTAATGCGTCATGCCCTGATATTCAACCCCATTCGGGGTTGGGCGTTACCTCACCACTTCCACTTTTCCCCGATTGCATCGGGGGCTATTCAAAGTTGACCCTTGCAGGGTCGTTCACGTCGCTAAGTTGACGACATTAGACCACGGTGCGCAACGAGCCCGCGATTTTGACGGAGAGGATGGTCGCGAGCGAGGGGTTGATGTGATGAGGTACGGGCGGAACCCGTGGAATAGGACACGCGAGGCGGGAGCCCACAACTGTCTGGAACGCTGTGGAACCCAGCGTTCCTATCCCTGACTGCCGTCAGCTACGGTTTATACACATCTTTATATTGTATCCTATTACCACATTTGATTCTT
>CALEYL010000041.1 GCA_937926205.1 uncultured Saprospiraceae bacterium | reverse complement strand
AGAACCTCTATGAAGGCTGGAGGCTCTACGATGTGTATAAACCGTAGCTGCCGGCTAGGCAGGGATGAAACCACTGTATTCTACAGTGTTTTAGACAGCAAAGGGCTTCAGCCCGACGTTCCTAAAAAGGATCAAATTCGCGTTAAAAATAGAAAGCCATCCTTAAGTCGGCTGATTTTCCATCTGGTATGCCCGTCTCCAGGGCAGCCTTGTCGTAGTAAATTTTATCCAGAAACAATCCCGACGGCGGTGCCGTGAGTTTGGCCGGGTCGCGGCTGTAGGTTTGTAAAAAATCGGCTGCCTGCTCAATCTGCATGTTGCCCCTGCCGATCTCTACCAGCACGCCCACCATGCGGCGCACCATTTTCCAGAGGAAGTGAGAGCCTACGACGCGCACTTCGATCAGGCCGCCTTTTTCCTGCACCGAACATTCGATCAGTTCCACCATCGTGGATTTGTCTTCCGGCAGGTCGTCGGTAAACGACGCAAAGTTGTGAAAACCCTGCAGGGAAGTCGCCGCAGCCTGCATGGCCGCCAGATCCAGCGTGTCTTTCACCCACCAGACGAATTGTTTGGCTAAGGCGGTGCGCCGTGTAGCCAGGTGGTAAACGTAACTGCGCGCCACCGCATGGTGCCGCGCGTGAAAGCGGGCATCTGCTTTTTCAATGGTCAGGATATTGATGTCGTGCGGCAACTGGTCGTTCAGCCGCGTCAGCAGGGTTTGAGGCGGCAGATTCACCGTTTTGATGTCTATATGCGCCACCTGGCCCAGTGCATGCACCCCGGCATCGGTGCGCCCGGCGCCCTGCAACTCGAAGGTATCGGTCTGAAAAACATTTTTGCAAACATCCATCAGCGTGCCTTGCACCGTGCGGGCGTTCTTTTGCAATTGCCAGCCTTTGTAGCGGGTTCCTTCGTATTCTAAAGTCAGTTTGTAGCGCGGCATGGTGTGTGGTTGTGAATTTTGAAGGACGAAGATAGGGTTAATTAGCCCATTCCGCTTAAGCGCTCCACGATTTCCTCTACAGGAGGCAATAATGGGCAGACCAGTGATGTCGGGGTGAATGTACTCAGCCTTAGTACCCTACGGCGTCACCTTCCCGTATTTCAAATGTGTCACCTGCGCCCTGCCTTTTTCAAAGACGGTGACCACATAGAGGTTGTCGTATTGCGTTTCCGGGATGTTGCTGTAATTGCTGGTACCGGTGAGGAGGTTCAAAAGAGACGGCGTGGTATTGGAATGCCCGACTACGAGCACTGCACCGCCGTGGTGCATGGCCAAGGCGCCGTCAACCACCGGGTCGAGGGTAAAACCGTCGTAGGTATTGATGCTCAGCGACTGGTCAGTGGCCGTGGGCTGCGCGGTTTTGGTGGTGCGGTTCAGGTTGGTGGAATAGACGGCTTTGAGCGGCACGTTTTTCAGGATCCGCGCCAGTTCTTGCGCCCTGTCCATGCCGTCGGCGCTCAGGTCGGGGTTGCTGCCGATGCCGGTGGTTTCGGCGTGGCGGACGAGAATGAAGGTAGTCGCCGTATCCTGCAGAAACGTTGTCAGGGTAAGGGTATCGGTCAGCGTCACCACCACCGTATCGTGGTGGTTGATCACCAAAGTATCGGTTTCGATGATGGTGCGTGTAATAATTTCCGGGTCCTTTTCACAGGCGCTTAAGGCAACATGGAGCGCAAGCAGCAAAACCGGGAGCAGCAGGATGGATTTCTTCATGTTTGGTGTTTTGGCCAAATATCGGATTTTTTTGCACTACTTATCTGGAGGTTTTACCATATAGCACACAATAGGTATTTTTAGTAATTGTTATATTAGGAGTACTACGCTTTATTAGGATACATGGCACTATATGTCCTATGTGAAAGAAACTATGTGCCTATGTGGTAAATAGCTACTGATTTTCAGCGATCACACAAATCAAAAAATGTCAATCTATGCAAAACTGGACCAACTGGTTTGAGATTCCGGCGCCCGATCTGGAGCGGGCGAAGGCATTTTACGAAGCCATATTCCAAATGGAAATCACCATTCTCGATATGGGCGTTTTTAAAATGGGGCTTTTCCCGCAGTCGGAAGTCGGCGCTGCACTTTGTCACCATCCGACGGCTTATCTGCCGAGCGAAACACAGGGCGTCCTGGTATATCTGAACGCCAATCCTGACCTCGCGGAAGTGCTGAACCGGGTGGGAACAGCGGGCGGTAAAATTATCCAACCCAAAACGCTCATTGCCCCGGATATGGGTTATATGGCTTTGTTTGTGGACAGTGAAGGGAATAGGCTGGGGCTGCGTTCGAAGGGGTAAATTTGCAAGGGGCAAATTTGCAAAGGGCAAGGGGCAAAAAGCAAAAGGGCAAATTGGCAAAACCAGCCAATTTGCCCCTTGCACTTTGCCTCTTATAAAAAAGTCCTAATCTTCCTTATTTCCCGGACCTTTGCCCCTTCCGCCTCCTTCAGGACGCGGGCCTCTGCGTTCTTTCATTTTTTCTTTGTTCTTTTCTTTGCCCATTTTATATTTCTCGTATTGCTCCGGAGTAAGCACTTTGTTCATTTGAGCCATCTGCTCCGCTTCCATAGCCTGTGCTTCTTTCATGCGCGCTTCGCGGTCTTCTCGGGCCTCTTTGCGAAGCGCCATAGACTTTTCTGCGCCTTTTTTGTTGATCTCGTACACTTTCTGGTACTGTTCGTCGCTCAGTCCGAGGGTCTCCTTTTGGTGGTCCGTTCTTTTTTTGGCCATTTCATCGGCGCTCATGGGCTGTCGACGTTCCGGGTTCGGCTTCGTCGTTTCTGATTGGGCGTTGAGTGCGCCTGCAAACAACAGGGCGAATGCAAGGACAAACAATTGGAATGCTTTTTTCGTCATTTTCATAGTTACAATTTATTGATTTGCTATTGAGACGGCGGCAACCGCAATAGGTTTATTGACTTTCTTCATAAAATATTGTTAAGGTTAAACAAAACCAGAACGCCTATCTTTGCAGCTTATGGAACTCAACTACAAAACCTACGGCCAGGGAGCGCCCCTGCTCATCCTGCACGGGCTTTTCGGAACCCTGGACAATTGGCAAACCATAGCCAAACAACTGGCGGAACATTATACCGTTTATGTGCCGGATCTGCGCAACCACGGCCGTTCGCCACACATGCCGGACATCAGCTACCCGATCATGGCGGAAGATCTGAAGGCATTCATGGAAGCACACTGGATTTTCAAAGCACACTTGATGGGGCATTCGATGGGCGGCAAAGTCGCCATGCAATTTGCCCTGCAAAACCCCGATATGGTGGAAAAACTCATCGTGGTTGACATTGCCCCCAAAGCCTATGCCGGGGGTCACGATGCGATTTTTGACGCCTTGCTGGCCATGGATCCCGGCGCCATCACGGAACGTAGTGAAGCCGAAGCTTTCCTGTCAACGCGCATCCCGGAACAGGGGGTACGCCAGTTTTTGATGAAAAACCTGACGCGAAACAAAGCGGGCGGTTACGAATGGAAAATGAACCTGCCGGCACTGTCGGCGCATTACCGCGATTTGCTGGCGCCTGTAAGCGGCGACGTTTTTGAAGGTCCGGCCTTTTTTCTGCGTGGCGGCCTGTCAGACTATGTACTCGACAGCGATTTGCCCGATATTCGGAAACACTTTCCCCTGGCAACACTGGATACGGTGCCTGGCGCAGGGCATTGGGTACACGCGGAGCAACCGGCTGTGCTGCTGGAGAAAGTAAAGGCTTTTCTGATGGAATAGCTTGAAGTAGTAGATAGCAATTTTGAGTTGGCAGGGAGCAGTTGGCAGTTGGCAGGATGGAGACTGCTTAGGAGGGAGAATTCGATAAGCAATAATCAGCAGCGGGCAATTTTGAGTTGGCAGGGAGCAGTTGGCAGTTGGCAGGATGGAGACTGCTTAGGAGGGAGAATTCGATAAGCAATAATCAGCAGCGGGCAATTTTGAGTTGGCAGGGAGCAGTTGGCAGTTGGCAGGATGGAAACGAACAACCAACAACCTACCTGCCGGTAGGCAGGCGATCAACCAACAACAAGTATAGTTGGCAGCAGGGCTGCTTCAGATAGCGCTGAACGGCCTGTCATTTGTACACTGATTTTGGTTTTAAAACTGTTCCTGCCAACTGCTAACTGAAAAACTGCCAACTAACAACCAAATACCGACCAACTTTGTCTTTTGAAAATGAATGATCATAAAATGTCCACACTTCATCTTCCTGCCTACGACATACAGCTCGGCGATTTGCGCGAAAGCGCCAAAACCTGGCTTCGCGAAAAGGCGTATTCAAAAATTGCCATTCTGGTTGATGAAAACACGGCGCAGCATTGCCTGCCGGTATTTCTGGAAAAAACAGGTTTGGAAGACTTCCGGCTCATTCAAATCCCGGCTGGCGAGCAACACAAAAACATCGACACCTGCCAGGCGATCTGGCGGGGCATGATGTCCGGTGGCCTCGACCGGCGTTCTCTTTTGCTAAACCTGGGCGGCGGCGTCATCGGAGACATGGGCGGCTTTTGTGCGGCGACTTTCAAGCGGGGCATGGATTTTGTGCAGATACCCACTACATTGTTGTCGCAGGTTGACGCCTCGGTTGGCGGCAAGCTGGGCATCGATTTCATGCAGGTTAAAAACAGCATTGGCGTTTTTCAGGATCCTTCGGCGGTATTCATCGATGCCGGTTTTTTGAAAACCCTGCCTTACCGCGAATTGCGCAGCGGCTTTGCAGAAATGCTCAAACACGCCCTCATCGCAGATGCGGAACAGTGGCACATACTGACCGGAATAAATAATTTAGCAGAAGTCGACTGGCTACCGCTAATCCAACACTCCCTGCGCATCAAACAACACGTCGTGGAGGCAGACCCTTTCGAACACGGCATCCGCAAAGCGCTGAATTTTGGACACACCATCGGCCATGCCATAGAAGGCGATGCCCTGGAATCGGCACACCCGCTGTTGCACGGTGAGGCCATTGCAGCAGGTATGATTGCAGAAAGCTACCTGTCGCACCTGAAATTGGGACTGGCTATGGCTGAAGTGAAAAAAATTACAACTTTCCTGAGCGGCTTATATGGCGGCTTCAGACTGGAAAAGGCGTCTTACCCCACATTGTTTGCCCTGATGCAACAGGATAAAAAGAACGAAAACGGAAAAATACTATTCAGCCTCATCCAACCTGCGGGGAATGCTGTTGTAAATGTAGCCTGCGACCGTAGCGAGATTGAAGCGGCACTGGATTACTGCGCTGCGGCAAGCGCTTAATCCAAAGGTATTTTTTGAAGTGAATCGGGAGCGTTGTATCTTTATGTTTTAAATTCTTTTTTATGAGCGAAGCCAGACTTCCCCGTCAAGGCAAATTAGTTACCACAGGCGTGATCGTCACCATTATTCTGGTGGTGGTACTGGTATTTTCCAACGCCACATTCCTTACCATTGAACCCGGCCACCAGGGCGTGTTGTTTCGCCGTTTCGGTGTCGGACTCGACAAAGAGCACATCTACTACCCAGGATTCCATGTGCTGGCGCCCTGGAATGTGATGTATGTATATGACATGCGCGAGCAACAACTCGAAGAGCAAATGGAGGTGCTGTCCCGGAACGGCCTTACCATCAATGTGGACATTACCGTGCGCGTAAATCCCAAATACGATAAAATTGGCGACCTGCACGAGAAATTCGGTATCGAATACATCAATTCTCTGGTGCGTTCCGAAGTGCGTTCTGCCGTCCGGAAAATCATTGGCCGTTACGATCCGGAGGAGCTCTATTCCAGCAAACGGGAAGAAGTGCAGCAACAAATTCAGAAAGACCTGGAAGCCGCGTTGCTCCACAATTTCGTTGACCTGCGCGCTACGCTGATCCGCGGCATCCAATTGCCCGAAAAAGTGCGTTTGGCGATCGAAGACAAAATCGAATCAGAACAGCAGGCGCTCAAATACGAATACATACTCCAGCAGGAACGGAAAGAAGCAGAGCGGAAAATCATTGAAGCAAAAGCAAAAGCCGATGCCAACCAGATTCTCAACGCCAGCCTTTCCAACAACATTCTGAAAGACAAAGGCATAGAAGCCACGTTGAAATTGGCCAACTCGCCCAATACGAAGGTGATTGTCATTGGCGACAAAAACGGGGGCTTGCCGCTGATTTTAGGTGGAAATTAATGGTGGTGCCGCGTATTCAGGGGCTGTCCACTTATCTGTAAAGCGCTGCATAGCGCGCGATGTACTTCCCGATAATGTCAAACTCCAGATTAACGCGGTCGCCGGGCTGTAGTCGGTTAAAATTGGTATGCTCCCAGGTATAGGGAATGATGGCGACTGAAAATCGGTCTTCGTGCGGCGATACGACCGTCAGGCTCACTCCGTTTATACAAACAGAACCTTTGTCTACCAGTAAGCGCTCTTCAGATGGTTCGTATTGAAAATGCACATACCAGCTCCCGTTGGCGTCTTCAATTGCCGTGCAGACGCCCGTTGCATCCACATGCCCCTGAACGATATGCCCGTCTAGGCGGGCGCCGGAAATCATGGCCCGTTCGAGGTTAACCACATCCCCCACGCTCAGGTCGCCGAGGTTGGACCGCAGCAGGGTTTCGGCTACCGCCGTTACGGTATGTACGCCTGGCGACAACGCCGTTACCGTAAGGCAAACGCCGTTGTGCGCCAGACTTTGATCTATTTTAAGGGCTTCTGAAAGCCCGGATTCAATGTCAAAATGTACGTTTTCGCCTTCGCGGCGAATGGAAGCTACCTTGCCGATAGCTTCTATAATTCCTGTGAACATGGCACTATTTTCCTCCTCTGAGTAATTCAATGTATCCGCTAAGCAACTGCGGACTTTGTATAATACCCGCAACCCGGCGCTCAAAAGTACGACAAGTATAGTAATAGACGCCTTCCGTAAGCGTTTCCCCTCGTGAATTCAGTCCATCCCAATTTAAATCCGGGTCATTGGTCTGGAACACCAACTGTCCCCATCGGTTGAATACTTTAAAATCAACGCTTTCGATGAAACAGTAGGGATAAGGCCGGAATTCATCGTTCTGGCCGTCGCCATTAGGGGTAAAGGTATTCGGCAGCACGTAAGACGGACAGTTGTCTACACAAACCACATTGCTGAATTCACTTTCGTTGAAGAAGGTGTCAATGGCCGTGACCGCATAGCATCCTGCAATGCCAAATTCGGGTTTGTGTTCCCAGGTTAGCCTGCCGGACTCGTCAAATTCAGCTACCCGCTCAAATTCGCGGCCTTCAAAAGGCGCATAATATACCCGATAACCGGTAACGTCATCTGTTTCGACGCATAGCTGCATGGGGTTCACCCAGCGCAGGGAATTGAACAAAGCATCTTCATCCGTGCATCGGATATCCTGATTGCATATATTACTCACTTCTAAAGTTGGCGGACAGGGCGCTACATTGTCGACCGGAACCGAACACAACTCCTGCGAGAAGTTAAGCAGCGGGCTGACAACACCTTCCACACCATAAGATCCGATGCTTTTCACCAGATAGCAGTATTCTTTGCCGTTGATGAGCCCGACATCGGCGTAATTTTGTGCCGTCACGGTCGTCAGAGAATCGAATACGCCAGAAGCACTTTTCCGGTAAACAACGTATTTGAAATTATCCCACGGCACAATTTCCGTCCACGACAAATTGAGGCGGTTATCCGTTGGCGCACTGCTTAGGAAAACCGAAGTTGCCGGGTTGGTAGCGCCCAAAGGCTCGTCTTCACCATTCACATAAAAATTGATCATATAACTGTAAGGCTGGCCCGCGGTATTCAGGCCGGCGTCAATAAAGCAGGTATCGTTGGCTTCCGCAAAAAATTCACTGGAAAAATCTACCCCAATGGTTCGGAAATCAGCAGCCGTAACGGTTTGGCCATCAGCGCGGAGCACCTCGTAGCGGTAAGGCCCCGGATTGACAATGGTATCCAGATCAACTGGTTTGGGTTTTGACCAGCAAACCTCTATCCGACCATCTGCTGTTCCGGTTTGCAGCACATTGACGTGGGTGATGAGCGGCACATCGCGGCTCAATTGCACACAAGTCTCCTCCGATGGCAAACTTTCCACCCGGTTATAAATAAACTGGCCGCCCGGCGTTGTTTTGGCAAAAACAGCCAATACGCGATAACAATAAGTTCGGCCGCGTTCCACATTCTGGTCTTTGTAGTAATACCTGCCGTTTTGTTCGCTATTGATAGGCTGTGGCGTTACCTGGACGTATCCCCTTCCAGCCAGACCCGGCATACAGGTATCAGGCGGGAAGTTGTTGCTGCCTTCCCGTCGCCATACCGTAAAGCCCCGGAAATAATTCTCAGCAGCTTCATCACAGGAATACGGTTTTTCCCAGCTCAATTCTACCTGACCGGACCCCGGGTTGGCTCGCACATCCTCAGGGGGCGGACCAACGACCTTAATCCGAACCGTTTTAAGCGTCGCCAGACCGGACATGCCGTCGAAGAAATCGTCCGTCGCTTTGAACACAACGGTGTAATATTGACTGCCTATGTGTTCGCAAACAGTTTGCCAGCGGAAGACTTTCACGACAGGGTCATCCTGAAAGCCATTGGTCGGTGGTTCAAAAGTTGCCGGGCTGTAAGGCACAAAGAAGGGTCCTCCCTGCGCCGTAAGCTTCACTTTCTGATCCGTTTCAAAAACCGGGGCGCCTGCAGTCACTCCGATTTCCACCACATCGCCGGCAATGACGCAAATCTCGTCGAATGTTGTCGTCACATCCGGCGGTTGGTTGTCGCATTCGCGAATCAGAATTTGCATATCCCGAAGCACAATGTCCATCACGACCCCGTTTCGGTAGGAAATGATGTGCATCGCAATGTTGTATTCCCCGGGTTGCTGGGGCGACCTCCATATAATTTCTCCGGTAATCGGGTTGATGCTGATGTCGTTATTGAGTGGCGTTAACTGATCCGGCCAAAGGTAATTGGGTACCGGCGTTCCGACATCCTGGAGCGGCACAACCAACTCGTAGGCCAGGCTGTCGTTGTCTTCGTCGTAGGCATTGGGATTGTGTGTAAATACCTTTCCCACACAACCGAAATCAATGGGTTCCTGCAACAAAACCGGCGTATTGTTGCATCCCTGAAATTGCGGGTTGGGGAACGTATAGGTCGTTTGAAGGTGGAATTTAATTTGTACAGAATTCGGCGGGTTTACATTCAGAATACCCGCATTGCGGTTGGGGTCGGTCATCGAGATGACGTAGGTACTCCGCGCCGCATAGGTATGGAACCCCATGTAAATATTCTTTTTCGTATCGTTTTCAAGCGGTTCTCCCTTTGGAGGGGAGCCTGGGCCATTCATTCTTGCTACGCGGTCGCACTTGCCGTCCCCCCAGCAAATGGTCAGCGAATCGCGGTCGGCATCAACACTGCTGGTTTTGGTATAAGTCACAATTGTGGCTTTGATGGTAAGGCTCGTAACGCAATCCCCTACTTGCTCGATGCTGATTTCACCTGCCCGGTTGTGGGTTGCCCATGCATTATTGGAAAGCAAGGTAAAAGCGGTTGTCAGGCAAAGGACGGCGTATAGTTTTTTTCGCATAGCTTTAGCATTGTGGAATGTTGGACAAGCAAGTTAATAATTTTCAGCAAAATGCTTTGTAAGCTGTTATACAAATACTTTGATTGCGATGTTCAAATCTTTCTTTTATAAAAAAATAAGGCGCAATTATATCAGGCGCCCATGCAGCTATCCTATAGTAACATTCAGGAATGCATTTTTCTTTTACAAGGGTTACTTTTTCTTTTTCCAATACGTCATCTATTCAGATGCCGGGTAATTGATAAACGCTGCCGCATCTGCTTTGTTTTCAAACCGGCCACCTTGGGAGCAGTCTGCAAAAAAAAAGCTATCTTCGCCGCTTGCCTGAACCAGAATAAAGCCACAGATGTTCCACGCAGCGGAAGTTGTTGCCGGGAAACGGCATTTTTAGCATTCGCATGAGTGGTTGTTTAAGATTAAAAACTAAACGTTTGTTAATGTCATGATCAATTTGATACTATTTGGCCCTCCTGGATCGGGCAAGGGCACACAAGCTGCAATGTTGGTGAACCGTTACAAGCTGCTGCACATTTCCACCGGTGATTTATTCCGCTACGAATTGAGTAATGATACCCCACTCGGCATAGAAGCCAAAAGATATATGCAGAAAGGAGAACTGGTTCCGGATGAAGTAACAATTGGCATGTTGCGCAACAAAGTGGAAGCCAATCCGGATGTACCGGGTTATATTTTTGACGGATTCCCGCGTACGATTTCCCAATCTGAAGCGCTTGATACGCTGCTTGCTGAAAAAGACCAGACCATTTCAGCATTGCTGATGCTGGAAGTTCCGGATGAAGAAATCATCAAACGCATCCTTGGAAGAGGCGCCACATCAGGCCGTTCCGATGATTTGGACGAAAAAATCATCCAGAACCGCATCGAAGTTTATAAAAAAGAAACAAGCCCGGTGTTTGAATATTACGAACAACAGGGTAAAGCCCGTAAAATCGAGGGTGTTGGCGCTGTCGAAACCATTTTCGGGCGCTTATGTATAGAAATTGACCAAATAAATGGCTGACCAAAACTTTGTGGATTATGTAAAAATCTGCTGCCGCTCCGGCGCCGGTGGTGCAGGCATGACCCATTTTTATCGCGATAAATTTACGACAAAAGGCGGGCCAGATGGCGGCGATGGCGGTCGTGGCGGGCACATCATCCTGCGCGGCAACCGGAACATGTGGACCCTGCTGCCCCTGAAATACCGCAAACACGTGATCGCAGAGCGCGGTACCAATGGAAGCGACGGCAACAAAACAGGCGGCTTTGGAAAAGACGTCATTCTCGATGTCCCTCTGGGGACCGTAGCCAAAGACGCCGAAACTGGTGAGATCCACTTCGAGATCACGCAGGACGGCGAAAAGCGCATCCTCGTCCCAGGTGGACGCGGCGGTCTCGGCAATTCCAATTTTAAGTCGCCGACCAACCAGGCGCCCCGTTATTCGCAACCTGGCGAACCCGGACTGGAAGAATGGAAAATCCTGGAGCTTAAAGTACTGGCAGATGTAGGACTGGTCGGTTTTCCGAATGCCGGAAAATCTACTTTGTTATCGGTTATGACAGCCGCAAAACCTGAAATAGGCGCTTATCCCTTTACCACGCTGGTTCCCAACCTCGGCATTGTACAATACCGCGACTCCCGCTCGTTCATCATCGCCGACATTCCCGGCATCATCGAAGATGCACACCTCGGGCGGGGTTTAGGCCACCGCTTCCTGCGTCACATCGAGCGCAACTCCACTTTGTTGTTCTTAATCCCCTGTGATTCGGATAACATCCGCAAAGAGTTTGACATTCTGATGAACGAACTGACGATGTACAATCCGGAGTTGTTGGACAAACCCCGCATTCTGGCCATTACCAAATGCGATATGATTGATCCGGGCATGCAGGAAGAAATGAAAGCAGATTTGCCGGAAGGCGTCGACTATGTGTTTATTTCTTCTGTTGCACAAACCGGCCTCGATAAGTTGAAAGACATGTTGTGGACGACCATCGTCGCCAATTCTCCCGAACCGCCTGTATCAGAGGAAGATGTTTATGGCGCAGATGATTTTATGTAGGGCTTAGCGCTTTTTCCGAAGGCGCATTTTATGCCATACTTTGGCCGCAGCGTTACCAGTGCCTGCGGCTCAATGACCTGTTCCTGCACCAGTTCAAAGTCGTATGCGCGGATCATGGCTGCCAGTGCCAACTGCATTTCCATCATCGCAAAACTATTGCCGATGCACAGTCTTGGGCCACCGCCAAAAGGAATATAGGCATAAGGGTGCTGTTGTCTGCGGCGCTCTTTGTCGAAGCGATCGGGGTCGAAACGTTCCGGATCCGGCCATTGGTGAGGATCGTGGTGCACCCCATAAAAATAGGTGACCATCATCACGCCTTTCGGAATTTTTATGCCTTCAAATTCATCGTCGGCCATCGCTACCCGATCGGTAATCCAGGCCGGTGGATACAGGCGCATGGTTTCCTCTATGACCTGAGTACAGTAAACAAGTTTGGGTAAATCTTCAAAACCCGGCTTCCGCTCGCCAAGGGTTGTTTCCAATTCCTGCCGGATGCGTTCAACCACCTCCGGGTGCTTGCTGAGCAGGTACCACATCCAGGTCATGGCATTCGCCGAGGTCTCGTGACCGGCAACAAAAAGAATGGCGCATTCCTCAAACAATTGCCGGTCGGTCATGCCTTCCCCATTGTCTTCGTAACGCGATTCGAGCAACATTTGCAGGAGGTCGTCGGGGCGTTCGCCCGAGTTCCTGCGGCGTTGAATGATGTCGGTAACCCTTTGTTCAAACTCCTGAGCGATCTGTTCATGCCGGCGCAATTTACCCGAAACGCGAAACCAGGGATTGAGGTAGGGTTGCCGGATTTGCCGGATGAGAAATTTCTGCAGCAGGGTGATGTCGTTCGCTGTTTTTTGCAAATCGGCTTCGTCCAGATCTGTGCTGAATAAAGCGCGGGCAATGATGCGAAAAGCGAGTTCCATCATTTTGGAGGACATTTCCAGGGTGGCGTCTTTGGACAGTTCTTTATCCAATTCCACTAAAAATTCATCGACCACACCCTGCATGAGTTCTGTCAGCGCGGCAAGTCGGGTGCGGTGAAATCCCGGCTGTATGAGTCGCCGCTGGCGCAGCCAGTAATCGCCCTCGCTGGTCAGCAGCCCGTAGCCTAAAAAGCGCGCCAGCTTGTCGAAGTGCATGGGCGATTTGCAATAATTCCGGTTGTTTTTTTGTAAAACATGCTGGATGAGCGCCGGATTGATCGTCACGATGCCCGGATAAACCCCGCCGATATACGTTTTGAACGTATCGCCGTATTCGTCGAGGCTCTTCCCGATCATACCAAGCGGATTCCGCAGAAAATGGCGGGTGTTGAGCAGGGCGCGGAGGCGGGGGATGGCGGGAATGGCTTTAGGCATCTTTGTCGAATTAGATAACATTCCATTTCTGTTTTTCAGGAATATACTTGTGTGCCTAATATTTGTCGAGAGTCAGTTTAGCAGCTAATTTGATCAAAATATGTTTTGATGGTTTTGATTTGCGATGTCGTCATGTGTGAGAATACAACTTTTGATCGAAACTTTTCAAGACCGAATTTATCTACTAAATTTCCTATTGAGGAGTTCAGGAAAGAGGTAGAAAGAGGTGTGGCACTTTCTAAAGATAGTCTGATTTTATTGTCTGAATCAAGTAATTGGTTCATAGCTACAAAAAGAACAACCCCGTCGGCATTGGTTGAGGTACCAGGCACGATATCTATAAGCCGAATGGTGGTAATGGCGTCTTGCATGTTATTTGAGATGCAATTTTCTTTTTGCAAATATAGGGTTAAAACGAAAAATCGTCTTCAAAAGTTTCTTGCAACTTAGGTTCAAAAGTCGCAGTATCCAAAATCACTTCAAAATGCGTTCCCCGAAAATTATGATTAAGATGAGAAACAGTCATGATATCGTTACTAAACTCCATCATGGCTTCATTAGAAACTACCCTTAATGACCCCTTACAAGATCGAACGATATGTAACAAAGTATCTAAACCAAAGCCACGGTTTTGAGGAGTTGATCTGGTTGAAAATTTGTTCTGAAACGCAAGCTTCAAAGCCTCGGCTGGAGGAATAGCCGGCTTTCCTGCTAAGCTCAAATGATCATTGACTTTATTTGGAATACCAATTCCAAAATCACAAACAGCAACCCTTAACTCATTAATTTTGGGATAATATTGGCTCGTTGTAAATCCACTTACAGCCGAATTAGCATGATCAACAATATTATTAAATAACTCTGCTAAACAGATATTAAGGGGTTCAAAATCTTTTTCTATAAATAAATTATTTTCAAAGTACTGCTGAGCCTGAACAACATACGGTGATATTCTTGCTGGATTCAACTGCCATAAACAGAGATTAGTGATTTTAGCTGTTTGACGAAATGACCCTCTGTCACGCCCCTCTTCCCAAAACTCAAAAAACTGAATTTGGCTCAAGTACTCTCTTAGTTTGGGGTTTTCACTTTGTTGAAAAGAAATTTTGACATCATAGAGATGATATTCTTCAATCAAGCAAGCCAATAACACTGCGTGAAAAGGGCCAACAAACCAGCAAGGGCCAAAATCAACTACCAATTCATCAATTCCCTCTTGAAAACGGTTGTTTTCAACAAACACCTCCCATTGCCTTTCCTTTTTATGGATTTTGACAGGAATAACCTTTTTCATTCAGGATTCTGATTAGACGAAACGAATGTTTATTAATCCTTTAAGGTTGGATTTCCATAAGCTACATATTCCTCCGATACTGCCCTCCTACCTCATACAGCGCCTGCGTCACCTGCCCCAGCGAGCAATCTTTCACCGTCTCCATGAGTTCATCGAAAGTATTTCCATTACGAATAGCCGTCTCCTGCAGGCGTTTCAATGCAGCAGGCGCATTTTGCCGCCGGGCTTCGTGCAGTTGGTTTCGGGTATTAATCTGCGCTTCTTTTTCGGCATCGGTAGAGCGGATCACTTCGCGCGGAAGAATGGTCGGAGAGCCGTCCTTGCTCAGGTAAGTGTTCACGCCGATGAGCGGCAGTTCACCGGTATGCTTCTGCATTTCGTAGTAGAGGCTTTCTTCCTGGATTTTCCCGCGCTGGTACATCGTTTCCATGGCGCCCAAAACGCCGCCTCGTTCCGTGATTCGGTCGAATTCGAGCAGCACGGCTTCTTCTACCAGATCTGTTAATTCCTCAATAATAAAAGCGCCTTGTATCGGATTTTCATTTTTGGCCAATCCCAGTTCATGATTGATGATCATCTGGATGGCCACGGCACGACGCACACTCTCCTCCGTCGGCGTGGTGATGGCTTCATCGTAGGCATTGGTATGGAGCGAATTGCAATTGTCGTAAATGGCGTAAAGCGCCTGCAGGGTAGTGCGTATGTCGTTGAAAGCGATTTCCTGAGCATGCAGCGAACGTCCAGAAGTCTGGATGTGGTACTTCAACATCTGCGAACGTTCGTTGGCGCCGTATTTGTGTTTCATGGCTTTCGCCCAAATGCGCCGCGCCACACGCCCAATAACGGCATACTCTGGATCCACGCCATTGGAAAAGAAAAACGACAGGTTGGGTGCAAAATCGTCGATGTGCATGCCGCGCGAAAGGTAATATTCCACGAAAGTGAAACCATTGGACAAGGTAAACGCCAGCTGGCTGATCGGGTTGGCGCCCGCTTCCGCAATGTGGTAACCGGAAATGGAAACCGAATAAAAGTTGCGCACCTTATGCCGGATAAAATATTCCTGCACGTCGCCCATGAGCCGAAGCGAAAATTCCGCACTGAAAATGCAGGTGTTTTGCGCCTGGTCTTCTTTCAGAATATCAGCCTGCACAGTGCCGCGAACAGATGACAATGCCCTGGCTTTCAAAGTTTCGTAAACTTCGGGCTCCAATACCTGATCACCTGTTAACCCAAGCAACAGCAACCCAAGTCCGTCGTTACCATCCGGCAGTTCGCCGGCATAAACAGGTCGCGGCAACCCGCGGTCGTCGTAAGTCTCTTTCAATCTAGCTTCCACCAAATGCTCCAGCCCATTTTCACGGATGTATTTTTCACATTGCTGGTCGATGGCTGCGTTCATAAAGAATGCGCAGATGGTCGCTGCCGGACCATTGATGGTCATGGATACCGACGTTTTCGGATCGCAAAGATCAAAGCCGGAGTACAGCTTTTTGGCATCGTCGAGGCAGCAGATGCTGACCCCTGAATTGCCAATTTTGCCAAAGATGTCGGGTCGGTGGTCGGGGTCTTCGCCGTAAAGCGTCACGCTGTCAAATGCCGTGGACAAACGGGCTGCAGGCATGCCCTGCGACAGGTAGTGGAAGCGCCGGTTGGTGCGCTCCGGCCCGCCTTCCCCTGCAAACATACGCGTGGGGTCCTCTTCTTTTCTTTTGAATGGAAAAACGCCGGCCGTATAGGGAAACTCACCCGGCACGTTTTCCTGTAAACTCCAGCGTAGAATATCGCCCCAATCTTTGAACCGGGGCAGCGCTACCCGGGGGATGCGCAGGTGCGACAGCGAAGTGGTGAAAGTTTTTGCGCGAATGTCTTTGCCCCTGACCTGATAAACGTATTCGTCGGCAGCATAGGCTGCTTTTTTCGCTTCCCAGGATTCGAGCAGGCGCAGACAGTTGCCGTCAAGGTCTTTTTCGAGGTCATCATGGATTTTTTGCAGCGTCATTCGCGTTTCTGATTGCTCCTCACCAAGCGTTTCAAGGGCATGCTTCAGGCCGGATAATTTCGCTGCAATGGCACTTTGCTTTTCTGCCCATGCGTCGTAACGGCGGTTATTTTCTGTGATCTCCGACAAGTAACGCGTTCGGGCAGGCGGAATGATGTAGATTTTTTCACTGATTTCCAGGCTGCCCACAAAACCGGAAGGCAGGTCAGCGCCGGTTCTGGCAGTTAAGACATCAATGACCCGCCGATAGAGGGTGTTCATCCCCGGGTCATTGAACTGGGAAGCAATGGTGCCAATGACCGGCATGTCGTCCAGGGGCTTGTCCCAGATCTGATGATTGCGCTGGTATTGCTTGCGCACGTCGCGCAGGGCATCGAGCGCACCGCGCTTGTCAAATTTGTTGATGGCAATCACATCGGCAAAATCGAGCATGTCTATTTTTTCCAGCTGGGTAGCCGCACCGTATTCAGGCGTCATGACGTAAAGACTGACATTGCTGTGGTCAATGATTTCAGTGTCGGATTGACCGATGCCGGAGGTTTCGAGTATGATGAGGTCAAATCCCGCTGCTTTCAGAATGTTGAGGGCGCTTTGCACGTGCCGCGACAGGGCGAGGTTACTCTGGCGGGTAGCCAGGGAGCGCATGTACACGCGGGGATTGTTGACCGAATTCATCCGGATGCGGTCGCCGAGCAAAGCGCCTCCGGTTTTGCGCTTGGACGGATCTACCGAAACGACGGCGATCGTTTTGTCGGAAAAATCCATTAGAAAGCGTCGCACCAGTTCGTCTACAAGACTGGACTTTCCGGCGCCTCCTGTACCGGTAATGCCGAGCACGGGAACCGTTCGGGCTGGAGGCGACAACCTGGGCTTGATTTCTTTGTCGTAATAGTCGGGGTTGTTTTCCGCAATGGAAATCAGTCGGGCAACATCTTTATAGTCTATGGTTTGCCCGGCCGGAGGCGCTTGTTTGGAGTACTGAATGAATTCAGCCACCTCTCCGTTTGCAGAAAATCCAATTGGAAAATCGCATTGTTTCAGCACATCGTTGATCATGCCCTGAAGTCCCATATGGCGACCGTCATCGGGACTGTAAATGCGCGTGATGCCGTAAGCTTGCAAGGCTTCGATTTCCGAAGGCAAAATCGTACCGCCGCCGCCGCCGAATATTTTGATGTGACCGGCGCCTTTTTCGCGCAGGAGGTCGTACATATATTTGAAAAATTCATTGTGCCCGCCCTGATAGGAAGTAATGGCAATGCCCTGCGCGTCTTCCTGAATGGCCGTATTCACGATTTCCTGAACGGATCGGTTGTGGCCCAGATGGATGATCTCTGCGCCGCTGCTTTGCATGATGCGCCGCATGATGTTGATGGCGGCATCGTGCCCGTCGAAAAGCGAAGCTGCGGTGACGATGCGTATCTTGTTTGTGGGTTGGTAGGGTGTGGGTTGTTCCATGATTTGAGTCGTATGGTTAGAGCGAAGTAGTATTTTGCGTTCACAAAGTTACAAAACTTTGTTCCGCTTAAAAAACGAACGGCTGCCACAAACAAGTGTTCGTGGCAGCCGTTGACTTTTTTGAAAAATTGCTGTTATTCCTTGTTTTTTCTGGTCCAGAACCAATAAAATGGCGCGCCAAGCAGCACCATGCCCAAACCAAGGCCGGCATTGCGCGGGCTCGTAACCAGCGTATTGATCACCAGATAAGCACAAAACAGGATGTATAGAATCGGAACCACAGGATAGCCGACCGCTTTGTAGGGACGTGGGGTGTCGGGTTCACGTTGCCGAAGTACAAAAACGCCCACCGCTATTGAGCCGTAAAAAATAAACTGCACAAAAACGAGCATATCGGTCAACTGGTCGAAACTTCCGGAAAAAACCAGGGTGCAGGAAACAAGGGCCTGATAGAGCAGGGCATTGCCCGGCGTATGGTAGCGCGGATGAATTTTCGCCGCTTTTTTAAAAAACACTCCCTGATCAGCCATCGCATAATAAATGCGCGCAGCGGCCATGATGGTCGTATTGGTGCAACCAGCCGTCGTAACGACAATAAGCACCGACAGCATCAGGACGCCAGTGTCGCCAAAAAGCCTGCGGATGACTTCAATTGCTGCAATTTTGTTGGTATCTTTTGCCACTGCAATCATATCATCTATCGGGAGCACGTATAAGTACACGAAGTTGATCAGCAGGTAGACAGTGATGACTATCAAGGTGCCAAAGATCAACGAACGCGGGATGTTACGGGTGGGATCCTTGATTTCGCCAGCCATAAATCCCAGCGTAATCCAGCCTTCATACGCCCAAAAAGCGCTCAGCATGGCTGCAAAAAAAGCGGTCATAAAGCCAAAGTTCCCGGAACCGAAACTCGCTGGTGGATAAGTCGATGCAGCAGACTGAAAATTAGCCCAACTCCCGACGCCCATGGTAAGGCCCAACACAATGATGACGAGAATGCTCGCGATAACCGCATTGGTGATGATTCTGCTCACCCCGCCTCCCTGACGGACACCCCGGTAATTGATGGCGCCCAGAATTACAATCAGGAGCACCGCCGCTAATTTTACCCCAAGGTTTTCAAAAGGATAAAAAATGCCTAAAACCTGGATTTTTTCCGTTGCAGCATCCAGGCGCGGCAGTGGCATGACGGCGTTTAAAGAATGTGCAAAAACATAGGAAATAGAAGCAATGGAGGCCGATTGAATGGCAGTAAAACTGGCCCATCCATAAAAAAAGGCGAAACGGCGCCCGTAAATCCTGTTGAAGTAAGCAAATGGCCCGCCACTTCCGGAAACCATGCCGGCGATTTCAGCGGTTGTGAGTACGCCAAGCATGGTGACTAGCCCTGCCGCCAGCCACGCAAGCAACACCAATCCGGGAGACTGAAGTGCGTCCGACATGGGCGCCACTTTCTTATAGACCCCAGATCCGATAATGGAACTTACGACCAGCACAATGGCTGCCCGCAATCCAAAAGCCTGAATCAGCTGGCCCTGTTTCTTTTCCTGCTCTGGCATTTTCGTTCGTTTTGCAACAAATTTACACTTAAACCGGAAAAGAAACAGGGCAATAAATAAAGAAGAGGACTTAACCCAACTTAAATTTTATAGGTAAATTATATTGTACTCTAACGGTTCTTCCCTTTTGTTTGCCAGGCGTCCAGTTAATCTTCTTTTTATTCATTAACTCAACTACACGCAGTCCTTCCTGTCCACAACCTGCTCCGATATCGCGAATAATTTGCGCATCGCTGATTGTGCCATTTTTTTCGACTACAAAGGTCAATACCACGATGCCTTCCACTCCTTGTTCCACAGCAATTTTTGGATAATCTATGTTCTTGTAAATAAATTCCAGCATTTTCATATCCGAACATTGTCTCTTTTGTTCATATGACATATCCGGTAAATCGCAACCGGGGAACAAAGGCACCACTTCTACCAATTTCATATTGGCCGTTTCGGATTCGATATCCAATGAATCTTTTTCCTCAGGGGCCTTGTCATACTCGGATTTTAAAAAAGCAAGGAGCCTGCTGGTATACCCACCCTCATAGCCTAAAGAAGACGGAATTTCCCCATAAGGGCAGAGGCCTGCGGCTTGTTTGCAAATATTTTTCAGGACCTCCTCCTCATTAGAGGCAGCATTAGGCTCTCCTCCGAAACTACTAATCCGGTAATAAATGGAGTCACAGGCAGCTGAACTGGCTTTGTGTATGGTCCAAACGCCGGCAATTTTCTCATCACAGTAAAAGCTGATGTTTTTTTGCACTTCAGTTTTATTGTGGTTAGAATCCTGGCAGGGTTGGCAGACTTTACATGTTTTTGTTTCTACCCAGTCGTATTCTCTGAAACCAAAAGAAACCTGCGCTTTTGAAGAAAGGCATAGCAGCAGCCCCAAGACTGCAGGAAAAAAAGTCGTTTTCATAAATTTGGATTGAAGGTTAAATGATGAATTGTTTTTTTGTCATATAAGGTTTATAGCCGTTCAAAGCTTTTGTTATCAAAATATTTTAACATTTTTTTTTGCGCCTATTGCGTCATACCATCAATCCTTCTATATTTATCCCGAAAATTCAAATAAATAGAACACGCCACTGTTCTATTTAAAGGCAATATTGGGCAAAACCCGCTTTCGCCGAATTTTCCTTTTCACGCTTTTTGACTCCATACACACTACCACACACTACGACAACCACACACACGGCCTGTCTCTATAGGGCATGCTTTCACTGTGCGCGCTTTTGCCTGCACACAGACAGGGAATTCTTATTGGTTCATAAAAATGTTTTAACCATGAGATCTTTTTTCTCTTTTGCAGTATTCACAATCACAGCAGCAGCGCTTATCAGCGCATGCAGCAAGTCAAAAGTGTCTGAAATTATTGACGACACTGCCCTCGTACAGCCCCAAAGCGATGAAGGCGCCATTATTGAAGGGCAATATATCCTCATGTTCAGGGGGGATAAAATTGCACCGGCCATTACTTATTTAACCGACCCCGTCCGCACCCGGGCCGAAAAAAGCAGCCGAATGGCGGCATACGGAAAAACGGTTGAAAATCAGATCAATACCTGGCTGGCCAACCAGGGTATCAGCCAGGATGCCGTGCTGGCTTATTACACAGCAGTCCAAAGTGGTGTCGCCATCCGACTGAGCAGGGAGGTTTTTGAAAGCCTCAAAAAAAGCGAAGACCTGGAGTCGCTGGAATACGACCGCGTGGTGGAACTCCCACCTTTCACCGTGGAAGAAATCATTGAGGATGGCGCGCGCGCCCAAACAACGCCTTGTGGAATCACCAACGCAGGCGGTGCTGCCGTAGCCGGAACAGATCGCTGGATCTGGATCATTGATTCGGGAATTGATCTCGATCACCCCGATCTTAACGTGGTAACCAACACTGCTTATGCGGTGTCGTTTGTGGGGGGCACGGCCAATGATTGCAATGGCCACGGCACCCATGTAGCGGGAACTGCCGCAGCCGTAAACAACACGATTGGCGTTATCGGTGTGGCCTCTGGCGCTCCGGTCGTGCCGGTAAGGGTTTTTCCCTGCAGCGGTGGTAGTGCAACCTCTACCATTTTATCCGGCGTTAACCACGTTGCAGCCAATGACCTGCCCGGTGATGTCGTCAACATGAGCCTCGGCGGTTACTACGGCACTTCGGGCTGTTCCACAGGGTCCAGTTACCGCAGCGCCCTGCAGGCGATGGGCAATGCCGGTACGCGCATTGCGGTTGCTTCGGGCAACAACTTTTCCAATGCGGCTTACTACCAACCTGCATGTGTCAATGGCACCAACATCTTTACGGTGACCAATATGCGCTGCAACAAAACGTATTACAATGACCCGACTTACGGTGGTAATTACAATACCAGCAGCAGCGGCCCTGTAGACTGGATCGCAACAGGTACCAGCGTTTACAGCACCTATCTCAACGGCGGTTATGCTACGTTGACGGGGACTTCCATGGCAACACCCCATGTAGCAGGCATCATGCAGATTCGTAATGCTGCTCCTGCTCAAAATGGCACGGTGAGTCAGAGTGGACTGAGCTACAAAATAGCGGTGCGCTAGCGTTTTTTTAGTTTCAGACACGCCATCTGACAAGCGTTTTTCCTGCTGAACGGGAAAAACGCTTGTTTTTTTATCCTTCAGCCGATATCCGGCAATCGAATGCCTGCTTGTTCCGTTAGAACAAAAAAATTCCGATTTTCAGGCAAATTGCGCCACAAAACCGGAGCTTCGTTGTTCTTATTATGAAATGGCCGGTTAAAGGCCAGTTACAGGCTATGTTAAGAAGGATTATGACAAACATGAAGGGACTTCAATTATTGGTATTTTTACTGGGGTTCAGCCCCTTTTTGCACGCACAGATCGCCGCACCCAATCTTATCTGCATCAGCAATGACACATTAACCTGGGAAACACCGGTTAATACCTGCGGTACCTTTGTTGGATATGAAATATATGCCAGCGAAAACCCGGGCGGCCCCTACACGCTGTTGACCACCATCACGAATCAAAATCAAACCCGGTATTTCCATGCCGGCGTCAACGGCGCCGTCTGGTATTACTACATGCAAAGCAATGTGGATTGCCCGGGACAAGCTATACTCAGATCAGACACCCTGGACAACCTTATTCCTGAGCCAGGGCCGCTCCGATTTGTCACCGTAAACGGGAACAGCGTCGAAATTTCGTGGACCCCCAGTCCTTCCCCGGAGGTTATTGCCTATGTCATTTCAAGAAATACCCTGTCGGGAACGACCATACTCGACACAGTTTATACCGGCGCCAACCTTTTCTACACGGATAATATGGCCAGCCCCTCCACCGAAATCGAAACTTATTTTGCAGTTGCCATAGATGCCTGTGGCAATCAAAGCCTGGTGACGCCTCCTCACAACACCATTTTGCTGGAAGCCTCAGCAGGCAATGGTTGTGATGCGCGCATTACTTTGTCGTGGAATGCTTATCAAAACTGGACAGGCGGTGTAGCAGCTTACGAAATATGGGTAGGCATTAACGGGCAGGCGCCAATCCTTGCTGCCGAAGTACCGGGAAGTGCAGGGACGTATAATTATGAAAACGTCAACGACCGGGATACCTATTGTTTTTTTGTGCGGGCCCGACAAACGGGAACAGCGGTTACTTCCAATTCCAATACAGTTTGCCTTACCCCCAGTGTCGTTCAGGCGGTCCGCAACCTGCTCATGGAAAATGTAAGTTATACCCCGGACGGACTTTTAGAATGGCAATGGAGCTGGAATACAACAGCAGCCATTGCGTCAGCCAGCATACAGCTCGCAACGACTGCAGGTGGAAGCTTTGGGGATTTGGAAACCATCCCGGTATCACCGGTGCTGATTCCAACCAATACCCTGATTTCTGCAGATAGCCCGGAAGTACCGGACTATTACCGCATTCAGGCAGTAGATAGTTGCGGACGGGTAGTCTTTTCTAACCCAGCCAGGCCACCGCGTTTGCTGGGCACAGCAGGAGAAGGAAATTTAAACAACCTCTTCTGGGCAGCTTACACCAATGATTCTGCCAGTGTTTTTGCTTACGAACTCTACCGCGATGAGGGGAACGGCGCTTTTCTCCTGACCACACTTTCGGGCAATACACTGGAATATGCAGACGCCATAGATTTTTCAGATAATGAACAGGGCACACATTGCTATTTTGTGGTTGCCGTTGCAAGCCTGCGGCTATCCGATGGGAGTACCAAAATGGTGCGCTCCCGCTCCAATACCGTATGCCTTGAACAAATACCCAACTTATTTATTCCCAACGTGTTTGCTCCTGAAGGCATCAACCGGACTTTTCATCCTTTTCTTCAATTCGGGGATCCCGCGGAATATCAAATGCTGATTTTTGACCGCTGGGGAGGCCAGGTATTTGTTTCGAATACGCTATCGCTTGGCTGGGATGGCAAAAAGGATGGAAAACCAATGCCACAGGGTGTTTATGTATATTACATCCGTCTGAAACAGAATTCCGGCGTTGTCATCGAGCGAAAAGGGAGTGTAATGCTGCTCCGTTGAGTTTTGAGTTAATGCAACAACCCCTGCAAGGTTCAGGTCAATTCTTTCTTTAACCACCCCGGCGCCTTGAAGCGCGGTCCGTGGGCAGCCTCATAGTACTTGCATTTTTCAAGGAAAGCGGTTTTGCCATAATCGGCAACGTACTGGATCACACCACCTTTGAAAGCCGGAAACCCCCAGCCATAGATACTCCCCAGATTGGCGGCCGGTATAGAATTGATGACGCCTTCCTGCATACACCATACGGCTTCCAGCACCTGTGCGAAGAGGAGTCGTTCGGCAATTTCTTCCCGAACCCAATGTGTCTGAACCCTCGGAAAGTGCTCGGCGAGTCCGGACCATAAGCTGCGTTTATCCGCATCTTCATAGGTATAAAAACCGGCTTTATGCGCCCTGCCTTTGAGGTCTAAGGTTTCTGTCATCAATTGCAATACTTCAACAGCAGGATGTTGAATGTATTTGGAGCCATAGTGCGCCGCAGCCTGCTGTTCGTAATTCAACACCAGCGGCAATCCCATATCGTCGGCCAATGCGAGGGCGCCTTTGAGCATACCCGCCTGTTTGCCGATGTTTTCGATCAAAGCAGGCGGATATCCTTCTTTCAGCATGGTAATGCCTTCGAGTATATAGGTGTTTTGTACCCGGGCAACATAAAAACCCCAGTCGTCTTTCACAACAATAGGGATTTTTTTGATGGCATTTACAAAATCAAAAGCGCGGGCGATGGTTTCATCGGATGTCTGTTTTCCACGCACAATTTCTACCAGGGGCACCGATTCAGCCGGATGAAAGAAGTGAAGGCCGGCAAAATTTTCTGGCCTGATGGAGGCCTCTGCCAGTTTACTGATGGGAATAGAAACCGTATTGGTACCAAAAAAGGAATATTCATCCATGTGCGCTTCTGCTTCTTTGGTCACTTTTTGCTTCACCATCTGGTTTTCGAAAACAGCTTCGATCACCAGGTCACAAGTTTCAAAGTCTTTGGAGTTTTGAGTGGTTTGGATGCGCCGAAGCATGGCAGCAGAATCTGCCGGCGTAATTTGTAATTCGGCCTCCATTTTCTGAAGCTGTTGCTGTACATATTCCAGACCCCGAACTGCGATGGCTTTTGAAACGTCTTTCAGTACAACTTCCATCCCGTTGAGCAGGCACGCTGTGGCAATACCTGAGCCCATAAGGCCGGCGCCGATGATGCCTACTTTTTTAGGCCTGAATTTTCCATATCCTTTCGGGCGGCTGGCGCCTGCTTTAATTGCATTGAAATCAAACCAATAGGCTTTGATCATATTTTTACAAGCCCTGCTGCACAGCAATTGGGTGTAGTAACGGCTTTCAATTCTACAGGCCGTATTGAAATCTACTTTAGAAGCTTCGGACAAGATGTTTAAAATGGCTTGCCTCGCAGGGTATTGGCCATATCCATTGCCCGCCAGCATGGTAGCCAGCTCCGCAATTTTCGCGGCAGGGGCAGCATCTTTAGCTGTGCCGCCAGGAATAGCCCCACTCGCCCGATCCCAGGGACGACGCCCTTCTTTGGTCTTCAGGAGCCATGCTTTGGCCCGCTCGAGCATGTCTTTACGGTCTTTGGCCAATTCGTCAATGATGCCTGCGCGCAGTGCATCCTGAGCATTGTAAGGCGTTCCTGCAGAAAGGATGGAAAATGTTTTTTCTATGCCCAGCAACCACATCATCCGAATGATGCCTCCGGCGCCGGGAATCAGACCAATATTAACCTCCGGATTTCCAAGTTGAATTTTCGGGTCGTCCACGACAATGCGGTGATGGCAGGCCAGCGCAACTTCAAAACCGGTACCCAGTGCCGTGCCGTTGATGGCCGCTACAACCGGAACGCCCGGGCTTTCAAGGTCGCGTAAAAATTGCTTCAGCTTTTCAGAAAAAGAGAAAATTTCAGCCGGGTCGCTGGCCTGATACAGGTATTCCCAATCGCCGCCGGCCAGAAAAGATTTTTTGGCAGAAGTCAGGATAACACCCCGCAATACCCCCCTGGCTTTTTCGCGCTTAAGGTGGGCCAGAACAGGCAGAAAGGCTTCCCCGATTTCATGGTTGATGATGTTGACCGGGCGATCCTTCATGTCCAGGATCAGCGTGACGATGTTATCCGTATCTTTCTTGTAGCGAATCATACACTACTTTTTCTTCTTTTCTTCATTAAGACTCCAATCGTAGTCCAGGTATGTAATGGCCACATTTTCATCCAGCTTAATGGGCGCGTACCGGTTGATGAATTGCAAAAATGTCTGGCCCTTTTTGGTAAAATCACCTTTGTACCAGGAAAATATTTTAGACAACTCCGCTTTAGAAGAAGAGGTGATTTTGTTTTTCGTTTTATCCGCCAAAAAAGTTCTCGCCGCTTTATCCAATTGCTCATCGAGGCGACTGGCGGTGAAAGCTTCATTGAGCAGACTGGGGCAGGAACCGGAAGCGCAGTTCACGGCAAAGTGCACCCGTGGATCCTTAAATTTCGGACGAATGATGCTGTGTTCAATGTTGTTCAGATCGTAAACAGCCCCTTCAATCCTGATGAACTTAATGTCCCAAACCGTATTGACAAAAGGAATGCCTTTTTTGATGTCCTTGATACTGGCAACAGGATAATGCTGGGTAATCAGTTTGACTGTAAAAGCATTGTACGCGTTGATCCAGTAGGCCAGTTGTTCGTTGCGGCTCCAGTTTTTTTCATTCGGGTGGTTGTTGCTCAGCAGTTTGAGGTAATTGTTCAGTTTGACGCTGTCGAGTATGATGCCCTGATAGTCGACGCCGCCTTTTGCCGTGACGTATTTTTTCACCAATCCATCCCAGATTTCGTGAGAAATGGGTTTGGATTTGGAGTCAACGCTGTAGTTCTGGCTCATACAGGCGTTTGTACTCAGGAGCAGGTACATACCGATGGCAAACAGGGAGAAAGAACGGATTGCTTTTTGCATGGTGTTGATGATTGTTTGACCTTATATACGTTCAAAAGGCAGATCCGGATGTATAAAGCGGGATAAACCTGACTCTAATGTCCGCATGGCGATAGAGCCCGGGCGCTGTCTAGTGTCTGTCTATAGTCTGGTGTCTGATCTTTAACTACCTATCGGCAGTCAGGGGTTCGAGAGCAAGGCTTGCGAAGGCCCCGTTTCGACTCCGCTCAACGGCCGTTTGTTGAGCGGAGTCGAAACGAATAACTGATTTTGGGGCCGAGTATAACGCAGCTATCGGAGCATAAAGACAGACACTATTTATCTTTGCAAATCAACGGCAGCAAACTATCGTACCAGGTCACCAGGGAAATACTTTTGCCTTTGCTCAAATCCTCACAGGCTTCCGACATGCGGTTCATGTCCAGATAAGTCTGGCCGCGCAGCAGCAACAAAGAGGCATTATTTGGAAACAAGGCAATGGCTTCGCTCATTTTAGCGAGGGCTTCTTCCTGTTTGCCATCCTGAAGCAAAACTGTTCCTTCGTCGGAGAGCCGGATGGCCCGCGTATAATTTTCCACAACCTGTTTGCAGCCAGGAGATTCCGGAATAAAAGAAAGGCTGATGTCATACGCAGCAGGCACTTTTCGCCCATTGTGGGTCGCCGGTGTCCAGTCGCCGTAAGTAGAAATAACACTTTGGATGGATTCCCACCAGAAATCATACCCCAAATCACAATAGTCGGTCAGGTCAAGGATGCGCAGGTCGCCATTGGGGCGCACCAGCAGCTGAACGTCTACGTTTCCGATGAGGCAGCTGTCGGCATAGGCCTTGGGATAGTCCAGTTCTTTGTTCAGGTAAGCCTGAAGCGCAGTGTCTCCGGCTGTGTAGGTTAGCGGCGTATCAAAAACTGACCATACGCTGTCTCCTGCTATCATAACGAATGGAGGCGCTTCTTCCAGTTTGAACCGCACCGGCAGGTTAAATTCCACACGGACCGGTTGGTTTTTGCTTTTACCCGGCGTCCAGAGGATCTTGTATTCACTCATCAAATTTACCACGCGTATGGCTTCCAGGCCACAACCTTCTCCGATCTCCTTTAAAATTTTAGGATGTGTAATTGAGCCGTCTTTTTCAACGACAAAACCGATCACAACAGTGCCTTCTACCCCTTTTTCCCTGGCAGAATAGGGGTAACGGATGTTTTGATAAATGAATCTCAGGAGGCTTTGCTGAGCGCATTGCTGCTTAAACTGGATGGTGGTATCCAGGCTTTCGCAGCCAGGAAAACGGGGCATTTCTTCGACAACTTTGTAAAGTGTCGTGTCCCCCACAACCTGCGACCATGTGGTTCCCGGGGTCAATCCCCAAAAAATGACAGAGAAAAGCAGTACGATTTTTTTCATGCGAAATTACTTGATTGCTTGTAACAGGTTTTTGATTTAAGTGGCTGACTAATTTCCTTTTGCCACTTTCTCCACCTGCTCCCAAACCCGGAATACGTTTTTGTAACAGATTTTAGCAATATCAGATTCGGAATACCCCCGTTTGAGCAATTCACTGATCAGGTTCGGGTATTGCGATACGTCTTTGAGGCCCGTTGGCAAACTGTCGCCCACGCCGTCAAAGTCAGAGCCAAGCCCAACGTGGTCGATTCCGGCAATGGAAACCACATGATCAATGTGAGCAGCCACCATTTGCACATCTGAATAAAGGGTCGGGTGCGATTTTTGAAACGCTTCGATGAGTTCCTTTGCTGCCGGATCGGTATATTTTAATCCTTTTTCTTCCAATAATTCAGAAAGTTCGTTGCGCATCTCTGCTTCGTGTTCCTGGATTTTTGCATCCAGGAAAGTAGACCCGAAATTTATTTGAATGACACCGCCTTTTTGCCCCAGCAAGCGGATCATGTCGTCGTTCATATTGCGCTCAAAGCCGGGCGTAAATTTACGACACGAGGAATGCGACGCAATACAGGGCGCTTTACTCAATGCCATTACCTGGTAAAACGTAGTATCGGACACGTGAGAAATATCTATCATAATACCGGTTCGGTTCATTTCCCGAACAACTTCCCGGCCAAATGCACTCAAACCGTTCCAGGTATGGGTGGTATCGTAAGAAGAATCGCAGATTTTATTGTCGGTAGCGTGGGTCAGGGTAATGTAGCGGATGCCCCGTTTATGAAAATAGGCAACATTCGCGAGGTCTTCTTCGATAGGGGCGCCGTTTTCCATACCCATAGGAAGGGAGATGAGGCCCTTTTTAAAGTTTCGCTTCACTTCTTTTGGCGAACCGGCCATGGCAAATTTATCCGGATGGGCTGTTGCAATGCTGTTCACCATGTCTATGAGCGAATCAGCAAGCAGTTTGGCGCCACCACTGACCTGATAGGAAGACGGGATGTAGATGGACATAAAAGGAGCATCGAGGCCGCCTTTTTTGGCCCGGATATAGTCGAAATCGCCTTCGTTGGTTTCGATGGGAATGCCGATCAGTTCTTTGGTAAGGCGAAAGTTTTTTATTTTAAGGCGGTAAGGCAAATCCACATGCCCGTCCGTAATGATATAGCGATGCGCCAATTTTTGAGCAAGCGCCTGCCATTCGGCGTCAGTTTTTCCGCCTTTCGATTGCTGTGACCAGGCAGCGTTTGCGCTAAAAAGCAGCAAACTAAAAAGTAAGGTACGAAACATAGTGGTGCAGTTTTTGTCAGGTATGGTTGCCTCGCGTGTGTGAATCCTTCAAATCTAAACGTCCTCAATTTTCTTCACCCGCCGTTCGTGCCGACCACCTTCAAATGGCGTATCCAGAAAAACGGGAATCATCGCCAGCGCCATTGCTTCACTGACAAAGCGCGCCGGAATGGCCAACACATTGGCATCGTTGTGTTGCCGAACCAATTCCACAATTTCTTCTGTCCAGCAAATTGCAGCGCGAACCCCTTTGTGCCTGTTGGCCGTGATGGCAACCCCATTGCCGGTACCACACAGAAGAATGCCCCTTTCTGCATTTCCCTGCTCTACTGCATTTGCTACCGGATGCGCAAAATCAGGATAATCTACCGAATCAGCACTGTTGGCGCCAAAATCCAGTACCTGAATATTCCGCTCCTGCAAATATTTGCGAATGGCATCTTTGTATACAAAACCGGCGTGGTCGCAGCCGATGGCAATGGTTTGGATCATAGCTATTGGTTTTAACCATCTTAGTAAAAGTTAGTACCGGGGATAAGAGAAGCAATTACCTCAAAAAGCAATATGCAAATTGGCAAAACTTGTCCCGCTCAGCGGGAGGGCAAAATTTATCCCGAAAAACAGTTTACTATTGAAAAACCGTTTCATTATCTATTGCAAATTTGCCCCTTGCCCACTTTTGAGGCCCCATCTTCTTTGATTACAGACTATGGCCAGTCAATCATGTAACGGCTCATTAATCCAGCAAAGTATCCATTTCCGGCACAGCCGGGGTCGTGATGTATGCACTGAACATCTTTTCCAGGTCCTCTACAAAAGGTTCGTCATTTGCCCGACGCGCTTCCGACATGATGTTCTGCATGGTCTGATAAGTCGCATCAAACTCGTTGCGATAGCTCGTATCGAGAATGGAGCCGGGGACAGAAGCATAATATGCCAGGTATTGCTGCGTCTGTTTCGCCAATATTTCAAGATGCGGCTTCGCTTTGTCATAAGCGCCTGCCTGGAAGTAGACAGAAAGCATGTACATCGTGCGGTAGTCGTAAGGGAAATTCATGTGCGGGAACGACTCAAAATACTTGTCAATCAAATTTAAAGCTTTGTCCTTTTTGTTTTCGCGCAAAAGCGCAAAAGCGGCGCGGCGTATGGCCAATTGTATGCTCTGAACACTTGGTGCGTAGCTGCGGTCGACAAACAAATCTTTTTTGTCAAAATTGCCCCACTGGAATTTCTCCATGATGTTTTTATACATCGCTTCGGTATTCACACGACCTTTTCCGATCATGCCGTAGGTTGGATCGCTGGCCGTTTTTACCGGAACAATGCGGATGCCCAGCCCTTCCAGTTGCATGTAATCGTCAAGACCGAAAAGTTTTTCAGGCCGGCAGGTTACGGCAAAATAAATCGGACGTTCCCACAAATTGGAACCAATGATGTCAAGCACCGCCAGATCGTCTTTCAGCAATTGATCTTTATTGACATTCAACGGAATACGGTCAACTATTGCCGTGTCATTCGCACTAATGGCGCCGCTTTGCAGCGCTGCTTCCCTGTTCACCGGCAGGTAAACATTTTTGCTGGGGAAAGTCTCATAATCACGGCCCTGTAATTTCACTTTGCTGGCGTCAGATCCAATAAAGCTCAGCAACTCCTGCAAAGACATCTCCCTGGAACCGTTGCCATAGTAAAACACCTGATTGCGTTGCTTACCGCGATAGGCATCAGATGGTATGGTCATTTTGATGGGCTCCGACTTGTTGACCTTGCGGCGTAAGAGGTCGATGTACCAATCGACGGCAATCAGACTGAGGTTGACCACGCGAACATCCGTCCGGATATTTTCTACTTCCTGAGCATACCACAACGGATAAGTATCGTTGTCGCCATAGGTAAAAATGATGGCGTTTTCGGCGCAGGATTCGAGGAAGTTCTTCGCATAATCGCGGGAAGCTTTGTGCTCGCTGCGGCTGTGGTCGTCAAAATTTTGGGTCAGCATCAGGTATGGGGCTGAAAAAACCAGCGCCGTAGACAGCAGTGCTGTTGCCGCTCCGGAAGGTACTTTTAGCTCTTTTAGCCATTGATACAAGGCGATCACGGCAAGGCCAATCCAGATACAATAAGTAAAGAACGACCCCACCAGAACGTAGTCTCGTTCCCGGGGCTCATTGGGCGGTTGGTTGGAATAAATGACAATGCCTATCCCCGTGATGACAAACAGCGCCATCAGACCCATCGCTTCACTCGGCCTTCGCTGGAAGTGGAAAAACAAGCCCAGTAGTCCAAAGAGGAAGGGCAACATGTAATAGGTATTGCGTGCCTTGTTGTTTTTCATGGTATCAGGCAGCTTGTCCTGATTGCCCAGGCGCATGGCATCCAGCGCCTTGATGCCGCTGATCCAGTGGCCGCTCGATTTGTCCCAGGGTTCGAAGCCCTGTTCGCCATTTTGGCGGCCGGAGAAGTTCCACATGAAATAGCGCCAGTACATCCAGCCCAACTGGTACTGGAACATAAACTTAAGGTTGTCGCCCATATCCGGCTTGCGGCGGCTATTGGGTGGCAAATCCATCCAGCGGCGGTACAAATCCGGACGACCCTGTGTATTATCGCTCATCCGCGGAAATAACATCTTGTCTTTATCGGCGTAAATGAGGCTGATTTTATAATCGGTAATTTCGTAGTGATCGTCAACACGCCCATAGCGGTCGCTGATTTCGGTATCTTCTGGTTTTGCATCAAAATGCGGCCCGTACAAAAGTGCCCGTTCGCCGTATTGCTCGCGGTTCAGGTAAGGAATCAAACGCATGGCGTCATTCGGCGCGTTCATGTTTACCGGCGGCTCTGCATTGGCGCGGATGAGTACAACGCCAATAGTAGAAAAGGAGATGACCAGCATCACCAATCCCATCATCACATTTTGAAGCAGGGCATTTTGATTTTTATGTGCCATGTACAACCCCAGATACAACAGGCCGCCTGTAATCAGCAGCGTGGGAATCAGCCCTGTATGGAATGGCAAACCAAAGCCATTTACCATGAGCAATTCCATGTAGCTCCAAAGCACGGGAATGCCCACAATGATGAGTTTTTGAACAACGGCAATGATAACGACGCCAATACCGGCAGCCAAAGCCATGCCCCAAAAGGTATGTTTTTCGTATTTTTTGTAGTAGTAGAAAATGGCCAGTGCCGGAAAGGTCAGCAAACTCAACAAGTGGACCCCCATTGACAAACCGGCAACATAGACGGTAAGTATCAGCCAGCGATCCGTCTGAGGCGTATCGGGCAGGCTGTACCATTTGATCATGGTCCACAAAGTCACCGCCGTAAAAAACGTAGACATGGCATAAACTTCACCTTCTACAGCTGAAAACCAGATGGAAGAGCAGAACGCCGTAGCCAAACCGGCAACAATGCCTGCACCCGCTGTTGCGATGGTTTGCGGCATATCCAAATCCCCTTCGCGACCCACAAAAGTCATTTTACCAAGGATCATGGTAACCCAGGCTACAAACGCTGCTGTGAAAGCCGTGCTTATTCCTGACATAAGGTTGACGGAAAAAGCAATATTCTCCGGATTATCCGACAAAAGTGTGGCTACCCAGGTAAACAGGCGGCCAATGATCAGAAACAAAGGTGCTCCCGGCGGGTGGACGACCTGGAGTTTATAGGCTCCAAGAATGAATTCGCCGCAATCCCAGAGACTTCCGGTGCGCTCGGCAGAAAGGTAAAAAACAATTGCGGCTACGGCAAAAACGAGCCATCCTGCCAGTAAATGTATGCGTTTGGTAAAATTCATGTGAGCGGTTGGGTTGTTGAACGGGTGCAAAAGTAAGAAAGTGTTTGGACTTTTACTGCACCCGTTCAAAGAGGCTTATTCTCCCATTTTTCCCAACGTCCAGTTATAGGGCTTGTTTTTCAAATCTTCGAGCTTCTCTTTCAGTTTATGATCAATAAGGGCTTTTTCGGCAGAGATCCTGGCTGCAACCAGATAGCGACCCGTATCTGTATTGTATTTCAGCTTGTTATGCACGGTATTGGCACGCAGGGTTGTAGACTCAAGCGTCGCCATTTCAAACACTTGTTCGTGTTCGTGAAGGAGGTAATCATAAGGGCTTCGGTAAGAAATGAGTTTCACCATAATTGGCGCTGTTTCGATAGCGATGAACAGCAGCGTAATGAACAGGCTGGCGTATAATATTGCCAGACTATTCGCGCCCAGCCTCGAAAGCGCTTCCATCCGGGAAGCCAGGCCATCGTAACCCCCGCGTTTCAGGTTGGCGATTTCAGTCTGGATGGTGGTTTCCAGTGCTTTTATAGAATTTTCTTTTTCAGTGATGATGGGTTGATTCAACGCAATAAGCTGATCCAGTTCTAATTGTGCTTTATCGGCTTCTGCTTTTTTAGCCTTGTAAATAGGGCCAAGATTTTTGTGGCCCGATCCGCCGGTACCATCTGCCTCCTGCACGGCTTGTTTGACAAGCGTATCGCGTGCTGCTGCTTTCAGGGCAATTTCTGCTTTCAGGGCTGCCACCTGTGTACGCTCTCCTGCAATCTGTGCTTCGTAGCGCGCTTTCAGTCCATCCTCCTGTGCTTTGAAAACCTCCTGCTCCATGATCACCAGTTCCGCCTGGATTTCTTTTTCAAAAATCTTCATTTCCAGTGGCTTGGAAATAACAAGGGCAAGCAAAATAGCCAGGGCAAGCCGCGGCATGGCCACCAGCCAGTCGCGCCACCACTTACCGTTGCTCTTCATACTCAGAACGATATAGCGGTCGAGATTGAAAATCATGAGCCCCCAAACAGCCCCAAAAACAATGGAGGCAAGGTAAGAGTCAAACACGGTATACAAAGCGTAGCCTGAGGAAAAAAAAGCCAGTACCCCGGTAAAAAACACGGTTGCCCCAATGCCCATATACTTGTTGCGGTCTGAAGGACATTTCTCCAGGATGGATTGCTCGACCCCCGAGCAGAACAGAAAAAAGTTTTGCACTTTTGTCATAGTCAGGTGATTTTGGATCAGGTTGCAATAACTCCAAATCACCAGAAAATATTGGTAGCGTGGAAAGTTTTTCGACGGGGAGAGAATATCGGGGGATTAATACGCTGCCTCGCTTACAACAACCCCCGTATTGATGCACATTTCCTCCAACTGGAACATATCTCCTTTGAAAACATTAAAATCGACATTTCCCTTTATACCCCGGAGTCTTCCGGCGCTGCCGTACTGCCAGAGCGACCATTCCCGGCCACAGGCAAGGGTTGGCTGCCGGCGTCCATATCGGGCAATCCAGAGCGGATAGTCCTTAAAATGGCCCGCTAAATATTTGTTGTAAAAAACCAGATTGGTATAGATGATGGGCTTTACATTGTACTTGATCTCAATCAGATAGAGCCAATGCCGCATAGATGCCAGAAGCGCAACTTTGGAAACACCTTCCACAACCTCAACATCCAGTACCGGAGGGAGATCGCCCAGGCCCAGTTCAACCGATTGCATGAAGTTACGCGCCTGCATTTCAGCCGACAGAGAAGGGTGGTAAAAATGATAGGCGCCCCGTTTGATGCCAACGCGCTGCATTTCTGACCAGTTCTGGCAAAACATGGAATCGCGGATGGTCAGCCCTTCTGTTGCTTTTACAAATGCAAAAGCAATGTCCTGTGCTGCAACAGTATCCCAATTGACGAGGGATTGATAATGGGACACATCAATGCCCTGCACATCATAGTCATCCCTGCGAACCGTTTCCTGTTCGCACGACCACATGCACAAAACCAGCATTCCGATGCTTATTAAGCGTCCCATAGTATTGCAGAAATCTTTCCTGATCAATCGGTCACTGCCGCTCTAAGCATACGGCCCTGCCCCTTCTAATCGCTGTTGTTGCAACAAAATAAAAAATGGCGCTACTGATTACCAGACAGGCAATATTTTTACTTGCTCTTATGATTCAACGTAGCAAAGCTAAAAAAGATGCTTTGATCAAATAAAAAAATGATCGCAATAACAGAAGGAAATTCAAAAAGTCAGTTTTAAGACACTATTTTGGCATGAGACCACTACTTCATAAAAGATTTTCGACTGTCATTACCGGAATTTACCATCACTGCTGGCGCGAGGCGGCCCTGCCCGCCCCCTAAACCACCCTCAACTTAGCGCCCGCCTGCGCAAGTGTCTCCTCTTTTTTGGCAAAACAAAGCCGGATTACACGGTCATCTTTTTTGCTGCTGTAGAATACGGACACCGGAATTGCGGCTACCCCGTATTCCGTCGTCAGGCGTTGGGCAAATGTTTCATCAGATTCCTTGCTGATGGCACTGTAGTCGAATAACTGAAAATAGGAGCCGCTGCAATTCAAAGGGCGCAGGCGACTTGAAGCCATGGCGTTTCGGAAAAAATCGCGCTTTTGCTGGTAAAAAGAAGACAACTCCAGGTATTCTGCGGGGTCGGCCAGAAAATCAGCCAGTGCATGCTGGACCGGGGTATTTACGGAAAAGACATTGAATTGGTGAACTTTCCGGAATTCAGCACTTAAAGCAGGCGGCGCCACACAATAGCCGATTTTCCAGCCGGTATTGTGGAAAGTTTTTCCAAAAGAGTAGACCGCCAGGCTGCGTGCCCGAAGTTCCGGATAGCGCAACACACTATGGTGTTCCTGTCCGTCGAAAACCAGGTGTTCATAAACTTCATCGCTGAGGATCAGAATATCCGTACCTGTAGTGAGCTCTGCTAGCGCCTTCATATCGGCATCCGTAAACAGCGAGCCGGCCGGATTGTGCGGGGTGTTGATGATGATCATCCGCGTTTTCGGACCAATCAATTGCTGCAAATCCTCCCAATTAACGCGGTAATCCGGGAACTCCAATTCATAAATGACTGCTTTTCCACCGCAAACCTCCACCGAGGGCCGGTAAGAATCGTAAGCAGGCTCCAGCAGGATAACCTCGTCGCCCGGGCTGATAAATGTGGCAATAGCGGTAAAAAGCGCCTGCGTTGCGCCGGCTGTGATTGTAATTTCCGATAAGGGGTCGACTGCGGCGTGGTGCATCAAACCAATTTTTTCCGCAATGCGGTTGCGGAGAGCAGGCAAACCCGGCATGGGTGCGTACTGGTTGAAACCGCTGCTCATGTAATGGTAAACCAGGTCGTTTAATTTGTCGGACGTCGGAAAATCCGGAAACCCCTGAGCCAGATTGATGGCTCCGTGCTCCTGAGCCAGCGCCGACATCACTGTAAAAATGGTGGTGCCGACATTGGGAAGTTTTGAAGTGATGCGCATAGTGGGTCGTATCAGGCAGAATCGGCAGTTTTACAAGCCCATCTACGCGGTGATTTTTTCAGAATCCGGTTGAAGTATTTTCGAAAGATCGATTTGTTCTTCTTCAACGGTGTGGCTGCAGGAAGTACTGTGACAGACTTTGCATTGCGACAACAACCGCCAGTTCAGGGTGTGCGCAGCTGCAATGATGAGGCCGCCGGCCATTGTCAGCCAGTGTTCTCCGTCACCATTTACAAACCGACTGCCAATAATCACTGCAAACCCCACTGCAACAAGCAAAATCGCCTGCATAGAACGGTGGTGCAGAAAGTAACTCCTCAGCAAAGACCAGGAAGCAATGATGATGCTCAAAGTGATGAAAACAACCTCAATCAGCCCGTGCTCCAGCCAGGCTAAATTACTTAAAGTGCCCAGCGTCAACACAAAAGGCAGCGCCGCACAGTGAATTGCGCAAAGCATAGAAGCCATAAAGCCTGCAAAATCGGCGTTGATGCTTATAAATTTTGATTTCATAGATGCAACATTGTTGCAAATGTAGAGATTTCAATTGGCTTCTCAAACACCTGCGAAAAAAAATATGAATTATTTTTGGAGTAGCTCCGTCACCCTTTTTTGAATAGCCAGAATGCTGTCGCGAAATTCCATCTGGAGATCCAGCATCCGCTTAGGTGATGCGTCCGATGCAGACGCCGGTACGTGGCCTGCAGAATCACGCAAGACCTGGGCAATTTCCGGAAAATTGTCACGCCAGCGTAGTATACTTGCTTCTATATCTGTGACCTCATTGTTGAAAGCAATTTCTTCCGGCGTCAGCCCCCTGCCCTGAATGGCAAGTTGATTCCTGATCTGGATCAGTGAATCTATGGTTCCGGCCAGACTTGCTTCGATGGATTCCGATTCTAGATGGATTTTGGATGCTGCCTCGCGGTTTACACTTTCGGACCTGGATTTACAGGCAAAAACCAAAAATACAATGAATGATAAAATAAGATATTTCATGATATGCGGGATTTTGAGGAAGATCAACAGGTTCGATACCGGTCGGTTCTTCAACTACAGGAAACGCAGGTGCCTTTCAGAACCAGATAGGCGCCTGACAGCTGAAAACCCTCAGGCGCCTGTACTGAGGGGATATGCAGGGTTTCAATGCAAAATGTTTTCCCGCACTGGTCGCAATGGAAATGCGCATGGTGATCCTCGTGTGCATGTTCTGAGCAATGACCCGAACACAGGGCATATTTCAGTTTTTCGCCGCCGTCAATGGCTTTGTGAATGAGACCCTTTTCTTCGAAGGTCTTCAAAGTCCGGTAAAGCGTTATGCGATCAACCTGAGTAATATGGGATTCAATGTCGTTGTGAGACAGGGCTTCCCTGGACTGAAGGAAAATATCCAGTACCTGCATTCTAACCGCAGTTTTTCGGAGACTGTGTTGCGCCAGAATGTTTAATGCGGAAGTTGTCATCAAAAATTTGTTTTGCTTTTGCAAAAGTAATTACTTTTACAAGATGAAACAATGTTGCATAAAACATGTTTTACCCCTATAATCCTTTTTAATTTTCGGTTTATCTTGATTTGGTGAAAAAACGATCTGCATATCCCTTCAGGAAAAGCAGCTTATTTATGCTGGCTGTGTTTCTTTTGCCCTTGCTGGCAAAGGATGTACACTACCTCGTTGCCCATTTACACCACGACAATCACATTCACCATTGTAACGTGTCCGGCGTTCACCTCCACGATCCCGAACATTATACGCCTGAAAACTGCTCTTTTTGCGGAATCGTTTACGCCCAATTTGTCAACAACGCCGACTCACCTTCCGTACCAGTTGCTGATTTACAGGATGTTACAACAGGGATAAATTATTCCCGCGTTTATCTTAAGTCAGTCACAAGCGACGTGCATCCGCGGGGGCCGCCCATTTCCATTCTCTGCTGACTTTTCTCCCTTTTTTATTCCGGATAATTGATCCTCCGGTGTGTACTCCCTGGTGATGGACATATCGGGTCATCCAATTCATCCAAATTCAGTGTCGTCTGGTTAGTCATGTGCCTGAGCTTTATCGTTCCATTACACCTTCATTTCGACTACGCTTAATGAATGTGAAATCGGACGCTAAACACCGACACTATTCAATCTGTATTTTATGCAACTAAAGCACTTCATAACTGCGATAGCCTGGTTGTCATTATTATTCACAGGCTTTGGAGCGGCAGCACAATCCTGTACCTTGCAGTTGAGTGGGCAAATACTGGAAGCGCACACCAGGAAACCGCTCCCTTTTGCAACCATTTCCCTGAAAGAAGTCAACAAAGATGCGGTTGCCGATGAGAGCGGCAATTTTTTGATATCAGGCCTTTGTCCGGGCAATTATTCTGTTGTTTGCTCCATGATCGGTTGCCACGAAGGCGTGCAGCAGCTTCAGCTGAGGCAGAGCGTCCAACAAGATTTTTTGCTGGAAGAAGTAGCGGTCGAATTGAGTCGGGTTGTCGTCAGCGGAAAAGCAATAGCTCCGGCTTCTACGCAACCCAGCCAGGATTTACAGGGCACGGCGCTGGAGGCGGGCAAAGGACTTGGGTTGGGCGAAGCGCTCAAACGCCTGCCGGGAATCAGCACGTTGAATACGGGGCATTCTATTTCCAAACCGGTTATCCAGGGGTTAAGTGGGAATCGCATCGTCATCTTAAATAACGGAGTGCGGCTGGAAGCGCAGCAATGGGGCGATGAGCATGCACCGGAAATAGACCCGTTTGTCGCCGGCAGGGTTTCGGTGATTAAAGGCGCCGGCGGTGTGCGCTACGGCGCAGATGCCATTGGTGGCGTCGTGCTGGTAGAACCGGAGCCACTCCGGGAAAAGCCGGGTATTGGCGGCCAGCTTGCTTTGGGGGCATTCAGCAATGGGCAAACGGGTGTTGCGTCTGCCAGTTTAGATGGCGCTCTTGGCGGGAAATTGCCGCTGTCGGGCCGGATTCAGGGCACGTTAAAGCGCGGAGGCAACGTACATACACCGGACTATTTTCAGCGCAATACCGGCCTTGAAGAGCTGAATTATTCCTGGGCATTGGGCCTGAAAAAGGAAAAATTCAATACAGCGTTATACTATTCTTTTTTCTCTACCGAACTGGGAATTCTGCGCGACGCTCACATTGGCAACCTGACCGACCTCGATCTGGCCATCGAACGGGGCCGCCCTTTGAGCGACGGGGAGTTTACTTATAGCATAGGTCGTCCGAAACAGCAGGTGGTGCACGAAATGCTCAAATGGCAACTTTCGGTAAGGACCAGCGAAAAAAGTAAATTGCAAATTGAAGCCGCCCGGCAATTTAACCGCCGCCAGGAATTCGACGCCCACCGGCCTTATGGCAACCTCCCTGATGAGTTGACGCGGCCGCAGTTTGAATTCGAGATCACCACTTATACGCTGGATCTTAACTGGGAACACCAATGGTTTCCCAACACCAAAGGGAGCATTGGCGCCCAGGGCATGCAGCAGCGTAACACCACAGATTTCGGCGCCCTTATCCCCAATTTTACCAATCAAAGCGCCGGGGTCTATTGGCTGGAGCGCTGGCGGAAATACCCCTCTCCCTGGGAACTGGAAGCAGGCGCCCGCTACGATGTGAGGCAGTTGTCCGTATCTACGCAGGGTACGGATACGATTGCGCAGGATCGGCAATTCAACAACTTTTCCGGCACGGCAGGCATCATTTACCACTTGCCGGAAGCAGAATTGCGTTTTAATGTCGGAAGCGCATGGCGGGCGCCACATCCGAATGAATTGTACAGCGACGGCGTGCACCATGGCTCGGCAGCTTATGAATTGGGCGATCCCGGTTTGAATCAGGAGCGCGCCCTCAATTTTTCGCTTGGCGCCAATTGGAACCGGCCGAAAAAATTTGCTGTATCGCTTTCCATTTACCACAACCGCATCGCAGATTTTATCTATCTCGAGCCTCAAAGTGTGCCCAAACTTACCATTCGCGGAGCTTTCCCGGCTTTTTACTACCGCCAGACCAACGCAGCGCTGACCGGTTTCGACTGGCAAGCCTCGATGTTTATCCGGCCTCAATTGGCCTTTGAATCACAAGGCGCTGTTTTGCGTGCCTGGAACCGGGATGCGGGAGAATACCTGATTTATATGCCTGCAGACCATTTTACGCATGGTCTTAGATACACTTTTGATAAAACAGGAGACGAGGCAAGCAAACGTCCTTTTGTCAGCCTGTCTATGACAAATGTGTTGCGCCAAACCCGCGCTCCTGAAGGCGATTTGGTGCCTCCTCCGCCAGGATACACCCGCTTCGATGCTGAATGTGGCGCTACCCTGCATTGGGGCAGCAAGCCTGTAGAAATCGGACTTTCGGTTTTTAACCTGTTCAATGCTCGTTACCGCGATTACCTGAACCGCTTCCGGTATTTCACCGATGAAGTGGGGCTTAACCTGGCCTTGCGTGCTAAAATCATTTTCAATTAATCCCCCGGCTTTGAATTTAGTTAACAAATTTTTAATCAACATATTAAAACAATAAAATCATGTTCCAGAAAAAATTCTTTCCCTTTCCGGCGATGAGCCTGCCTCTGTTTTTAGCTGCTATTTTATTGTTTGGCGCCTGCCAGGTCGACGACGACGATCCTATGGTTAATGAGGAAGAGTTAATCACTTCGGTAGTGCTCACCTTCACAGCACCTGGAGGCAGCAGCACTTCGTTTTCATTCAGGGATACCGATGGCAGCGGCGGCACTGATCCTGTGGTAGAGAACATTACCCTGGCGGCAGCAAGTAGCTACATGCTGAGTGTCAGGTTTTTGGATGAATCCAATCCGGCGGATGTGTCCGACATTACGCTCGAAGTCGCTGATGAAAATACAGACCATCTTGTTTGTTTTGAGGTTCAGGGCGATATGCCACTCCCTCTGATCGAAGATACCGACGACAATGGCAAACCGCTGGGTCTGGCCAGCCGACTGGTAACAACAGCCCCGGGAAATGGCAAACTGACCGTTCGCCTGAAACACACGCCGGATAAAAATGCCACTTCGCCGTGTGGTACCGGAGATACGGATGTGGAGGCGACTTTTAATGTGGCGATTAATTAGTTTCCGGCTTTACCTGCCAGCCAGCTGATCCGCCATCGCCAGCCCCGACAAGTAGGCGCCTTCTACATTTCCTATTCCAAATCCATCCCCGCCAAATAGCAGGGGGAAAGCCGTTTCCGTCTGCAAAAACAAGGATGGATGTCGCTGGAAAGCCAGGCTGTAGCGCCAGCGGTGTATCTGCCAGTCGAGCACAGATGCAGGCTGCAGATACCCCGCTGCCGCTTCAAGCAGCAAGCGGCCTGCTTCATTCAGATCGCCATCGAGGTGGATACGACTGAATTCCGGGGAAGCGTGTATGGTTACCGAAGGGTTTTTCGAAATTCCTTTTTGAAAATTATCGGCCAGCCAGCTCACGGCATTGTCCGCGATTTGGAGGCCTCCGGGCGCCGGGATACCGGAGGGCTGATCGAGCGTTGCCATCACGGCCAGGCAGGGGTGATAAGCAATTTGGCGCAAGCCGTCAAGCCCCTGATCGGCGAGGTGAATCTGACTGTTTTCCAACAATTCCAGTGCTTGTGGCGCAGGGACGGTGATCAGCAGGGCACTGCCCTCTAAAGACGATCCGTCATCCAGCGTAACCAGCCAGCCTTCAGATTGGGCCTGAAAACGGACCACGCGTTTTCCGCTTAGTAGCGTCATGTTTTTGGCCATCATTTTCGGTACGCCATTCATCCCTGCTGTGCCTACCCAGCGAGGATGCCTGGTATCTGAGATGCCCGGCCACCATTCCTTCACGACGCCCTGTGCGGCAGCCGCTTCAACAAAATACTGAAAATCAGATGTTTTGGCAGAGAAAAACTGAGCGCCATGGTCGAAAGTTGCTTCACCTGCACGGCGGGTAGCCATACGCCCGCCAGGACCTCTGCCTTTATCGAGCACAACTACAGGAATATTGGCTGCAGCCAAACGCCGGGCTGCTGACAATCCGGCCATGCCGGCGCCGATGATGATGACTTGTTTGTGATTGGCCATGCGCAGTAGATTTTGTCAGTATGAGTTGTGTTTTGTTGTTTTGATAAGCTCTAACAGTTGCGGGAAGCGCTTGTTTAAATTCCTCTACCATTCAGCTCTTCCTATTGAAATAACTTGAATGAAATGACCCTCCGGAGTGCCTTGCCCGATGAAAAATCAGACGTTTTCAGGCCCCCTTTTGGGCAAATTATTAACCCGGATTTCCCTACCTTAGCGTCCTCTAAAACCTGCATCAGACATACACGGGCCCGATGTTGTCTGACATCCAAAATCTGACGTCTAAAGTCTAAAATCTAATGTCTTACAACAAAGAAGCGCAAATTACGCTGTACGAACGCTCAAAACACTACTTGCTCAATGATGCGACCGTGCAACAACGCCCTGCCGCCGAACGGGCCAAAGACCTGCGCGAGCTCATCGCATACCACGAGTGGCGTTATTATGTGCTCGATGATCCGACCATCAGCGATTTCGAGTACGACATGTTGTACAAACAACTGGAAGCCATCGAAGGGGAATTCCCGGACCTCATTACCCCGGATTCACCGACTCAGCGTGTTTCGCCAGACCTGACAGAAGCATCGCCCACCGTGGCGCACCTGATTCCAATGCTGTCGCTGGCCAACTCGTACAATGCTGAAGATTTAATCGAATTCGACGAGCAAATCAAGCGCCTGCTCAACATGCCGCCGGAAGGAGACATAGACTATGTCGTGGAACCTAAATTTGATGGCGGCAGCATTGCGCTGGTTTACGAAGCCGACCACCTCGTTCGTGCGGCAACCCGAGGAAACGGTGTGGAAGGAGAAGAAATGACCGCCAATGCCCGGGTGTTAAAGTCCATCCCGTTGAAAGCGGCTTTTTCGCAGCATGGCATTTACAAAACCGAATTGCGCGGTGAGGTACTCATCCGTAAAGACATTTTCAAAAAAATGAACGACGCCCGGGCAAAAGGCGGGCTGCCTTTGTTTGCCAATGCCCGCAATACCGCTTCCGGCGGACTGAGAATGAAAGACCCGAAAGAAGTGGCGCAAAGGGGGCTGGAAGCCTTTATGTATACCCTCGGCTTTGCCGTCAATGACAAGGGGCAAAACGTGCTGGATCAGTTTAATACCCACGACGAGAGCATCGAATTGCTGGGACGACTGGGCTTCAAAGTGCCTGTTGAAGAACGTAAAGTTTGCCGAAACATCCGTGAAGTAGCTGACTTTTGCATGCTCTGGCAGGAACGACGCGAGGAATACCCTTACGAAATAGACGGCATGGTCGTAAAAGTCAACAGCCGTGAACTACAGGAGCGCTGCGGTTACACCAGCCACCACCCGCGCTGGGCTATTGCTTATAAATTCCGGGCGCGGCAGGCGACTTCAAAACTCCTGAATGTGGAATATCAGGTTGGGAAAATCGGTTCCATCACTCCGGTTGCAAAACTGGAACCTGTCCAGCTGGCCGGCGTAACGGTTGCCTCTGTTTCGCTGCACAACGAAGATTTTATTACCGGAAAAGACCTCCGAATCGGTGATACCGTGCTGGTGGAACGCGCCGGCGATGTCATTCCCTACATCGTAAAGGCGATGCCCGAACTGCGCAACGGCACAGAACAGCCCATTATTTTTCCCCGCTACTGCCCCATCAATGACACCGATCAGCCCATAGAACTCGTGCGCGAAGCCGATGAAGCGGCCTGGCGTTGTCCCAATTGCGTGTGCAGTGCCCAGAATTTACAGCGCATGATTTTTCATACCTCGAAAGACGCCATGGACATCGAAGGCATGGGAGAATCCATCATCCGCCGCTTTCACCAGCTGGGCTGGCTCCGCAACATTTCTGATATCTACAGGCTCGACTACGAAAAAATCGCCCAACTGGAAGGCTTCGGTGAAAAATCGGCTGCAAATCTCCGGGCTGCTGTCGACAAGGCAAAGCGCAATCCGATTCAGCGCCTGTTGCACAGCCTCAGCATACACCACCTTGGGAAAAAAGCGTCGAAACTGATTTCTGCCGAAATCGGGCACGTCCTCGATTTAAAAAACTGGACGGCAGTCGATTACACCAACATCAAAGACATTGGTCCGGTTGTGGCGGAAAACGTAGCCGACTATTTCAGTAAGCCCCAAAACATTGCGCTGCTGGAAGAAATGGAAGCACTGGGCGTGAATCTGACGCAAACCGATGAAGATCGCCCCCGTGCCGTAGCTGCCGATGCGCCCCTTTCCGGGAAAACGGTACTGTTTACCGGCACTTTATCAAAAATGGGCCGCAAGGAAGCGCAGGAAAAAGCAGAAAACGCCGGCGCCCGCCTCATCAGTGCCGTCAGCTCCAAACTCGACTTCCTCGTTGTTGGTGAAGATGCCGGCTCGAAATTGAAAAAAGCCCGCGAACTGGGAACGGTGCAGATTCTTACTGAAGATGAGTTTCTGGCGCTGATTGGCACATAGTCTGTTGATTAACTTCTGCAAAAGCAGTATAATTTTTAAACATTCCAGGCGTTATAAATAGTAGAATTCCCAATCATATATTTTTCAAAACCACAATTAAATTCATCACCTATGAACTTTAATGCTAAAATTTTTCTGTTGCTTTTGCTCGGCCTGAGTCTCGGCTCCTGTGTCAGCAAAAAGCAATTTATGCTCAAACAAACCGAACTGGAAGCCTGCAATGCAGAAGTCGGAAAACTTGGCGTACAACTGAGCGACTACATGAACCGCCTCGGCGCGTGTGAAGAAGAGCGCGAGCGCCTGCGCAACGATGCCAAAAACGCGCAAAGCAACCTTCAATTGCGGGAAGAGCAGATCAAAGACCTGCGTGAGCAGATTGCAGACATCCGCTCACAGCGCGACAAACAACTGAACCAGGTGGATGATTTGACGACCTTGTCGAAATCAGCCAGCGACAACATCCGGGAAACACTTTCTCAACTGGAGAAAAAAGATAAGTACATCCAGCTGCTTCAAATGGCCAAGACCCGCGCAGATTCCATCAACCTGGCACTGGCGGTCAACCTGAAAGGCGTGCTCAGTCAGGGCATCGAAGACAAAGATGTAGAAGTAAAAGTGGACAAAACCGTGGTGTTCATTAACCTGTCCGACAAGATGTTGTTCCAGAGCGGCAGCGCGAACATTACCCCGAAAGCGAGCGAAGTTTTGGGCAAAATTGCTCAGATCATCGAATCCCGGCCAGGACTGGAGGTCATGATCGAAGGGTATACCGACAACCAGCCGATCAACAAACCCTGTTTTGAAGATAACTGGGATCTTAGCACCAAAAGGGCGACAGCCGTGGTCCGCGTGTTGCAAAAGAACTACAAAATTGATCCCAACCGCCTGATTGCAGCCGGTCGTGGCGAGTACAATGCGCTGGCCACCAACAATACTGCTGAAGGACGGGCGACCAACCGTCGTACGCGGATCATCATCATGCCAAAACTGGACCAGTTTTACGATTTACTCAACCCGGATTTGGCGCCGAAATAATGCGTAGAGTTATTTTGAATACACGTCTTATCCTTGAAGGCACGTAAGCGTCAAGGCAGTCTCCGCGAACTCCTTTATGCTGCGGGAGGCTCGAGGAGTGAGTTGTAAAAACTCCGTGGAACTCCGCGTTCACTCCGTGAAACTCTGTGTCACATCATGTCGCGGAGTCTCGCGGAGGTTACGCGGAGTCTCGCGGAGTAAGTCGTAAAAATGCCGTCTTCATTCATGCGACAAATGAAAAGCATGGAGTATACGAACAAATTAGCTCCTGTGATTCACATGAGGGTGTCTCAAAAGGGGCAAAGGCACTGCGCAATGATTGCAGATTTGAATCAGAATTAATTATTTAAATACATCATTTTCACCTCATAGGCGCCTTTTACAACCACTTTTTCCCCCTCTTCAATGCCTTTCAGAATTAAAGTTCTCGTACCATCATCTTCCCCTGTTTGTACATAAGCCAGTTCGTATTCTTCCGGAGCGTGTTTGAGAAACACAGCCGTCTTGCCGTTAATTTCTGTCAGCGCTGAATTTGGGACCGTAATTTGCCGCGACCGGCTGTTGTCTAATGCTTTTACCGTAACAAATTCCCCGATTTTGAATTCGCCCAGAGGATTGTCCATTTCAAAAAGTACACGCTGGCTTTGATTTCCGGGGTTCATACTCTGAGCCTGCGAAATCAGTCGCACTTCTGCACTTTTGTGATCGTCGGTGGAACAGGTCACCAAAAACTTATTACCTGACCTGACAACCGGCACATCCCGATCATAAACCTGCGCTTCCACGTACACTTTACCAAGGTTAGTCACCGTGAACAAAGTCTGCCCGGCCACAACTTCAGCACCCCGGGTAAGTGTAAAAGCGCCAACGATGCCCCCGATAGGAGCGACTAAGGCAATTGTGCGGCCGTTGGCTGTGCTATTCGCGCCAAGCGCCCTTTTTTCGAGCGTTTGCAGTTCGACCCGGGCAGCGTCATAATTGGCTTCAGCAGCCTGAACGTCGCGGCCGGCAGCAATGTCTTCAATTTTTTTCAGGCGCTCGTATTCTCGTTTGGCGGCGACGAGGCGCGTTTTGGCCGTTTCAATTTGTACGGCCAAAGCAGCGTTATTGGCAGCAATACTGACCTGATCAGGGGTACTTACATTTTGTTGCAGCGTAGCCAGTGTCTGACCAGCATCAACACGCTGTCCGACGCTAACCTTTAAATCTAAAAGGCGCCCTGCCTGAGGTGCGATAACGGCTCCAAGCCCCCCGGAAGCGGGAACAACGGTGCCAAACATGGTCGTTGTTGATTGATAGTCATTAATTGCAATGGGCTGCGTCAGAATTTCAAATAAGAATTGGGTCTCTTTAGGTGAATAAACGGTTTTACCCAGACTACTGCCTTTTTGCGGAGGGCCGTGTGTCTCCCCGTCGTGGGCGAAAACCGGATTAAAGTCAGGAGAAGTTCCCCACGCACTTGCCAACAATAAGATAAGGGTCAATACACGCTTGCGGCGAAAGCCAATCGCCCACACAACCAAACCACCCAAAATCAGGCCGCCAATAAACCAAAGCCAGGAACTGCCCCCTGCAGGCTGCCCGTCGTCAGAAATTTCATCCTCATGCAGCTTTTCACCAACCCGAATGCCCGATACACCAATGAGATCTGCACCTTTGGGGTGGTTGATTTCCAAATTAAGGGTATACGATTTGTTCTCGGGAAAAGCCCCCTGCAATTCATAGATGCCGGGCGAGAGCGCTATCGCCTTAAAACTGATGTCCGGTTTTTCCATCAGGATGACTTTCAACCCGGCTTTATCAATAGGCTCATTGCTTTTAAAATCTGCGATGTACAAAGTCAGCCGTGCGTCCATACCAGCTTCAAGTTCCGGATAATAGAGCGTCAATTCATAACGGTCCGACTGGCCGTAGCTGGTAAAATGGTCGGTTGCCACCCCCGGATCAGTCGGAATTTCATCACCGTGTGCAAAGGTATTCTCGGGCAAAAGCACAAAAAAACCAGCACAAACAATCAGGCGAAAGAATAGATTGGGCAAATTCATAACGGGTATTTTAATTCAGCGTATTAAAATTATTGGCCTGCGAGGTATAACAGTTGAATGCGTGCATTTTCAAAAGCCTCTATTTGAGCGACATAATCGCGTTGAACAGCAAAAGCTTCATCAAGCGTGCGCAAAAAAGTAACATAATCTATTTGTCCGGCTTCGCGCATCCGCAATGAAGCCTCGATGAGTATCCGGCTTCTCGGCAATGCTTCCTGTTCGTAATACCGCAACAGGTTTAGCGCGGAACGAACTTCCATTCCGATACGCTGGTTATCCATTGCGAGGGCCCGGCTTTTTGCTTCGGCCCGGGCATTGGCAGCCTCGCTATCAACCCTGGCAGCATTAATCCCTACACGATATTGACCAGCCCATAAAGGGATGCCAACGCTGGCCCGAAAGCGGTAATCGATGGGCGTATCCCGCGTTCCCTGATTCATATAGCCCAAAGAAAAACTGGGGAGTGCTTTGCTTTTTGCCAGTCCTATCTGCTGTTCTGCCAGTTGAGCTGTCTGCTTTTCGTAGGCAAGCCCGGGATTAGCCAGTGGGCCTGAGAGGGTCGCCAGTCCAGCGGTATCAGCAAATAGTGGCAAAAGTTTGCCAAATTCAGTTAATCCTGTCAGCAGCATCAACTGGCTGCGCAAAGCGCTGGTTAGTTGTTCAGCAGCAAGGCGTTCCTGGTGTATGTTACCTGCTTCGTTTGCAACGATTGTTTTTTGCAATAAATCAATTTCTCCTGCGGCAAACTGGCGCTCTGCGGCGTTGAAAACAGCCTGATACAGGCTATCGCGAAATGCCCATTGCAAGCCCTGGCTTTCTGCCGTCTGCAATTCCAGATACAGCGAACGAACAGCATAACGGAGATCATTTTCACTCACCGTTTGCCCGGCTCTGGCCAATGCGGTTTCTGCCCGGGCCACCTGTTTTTGTCTGAGATATACAGTCGGAAATTCAAACGACTGTAAAACGCCGACTGCGTAAAAAGTACCGGTTGGGCTCTCCGCATTTACTTCAGGATTAGGCAGGTTGAATGCTGCTTTTTCCGCATACTTTTTTGCATCAACTTCGAAAGTCGCTGCTTTCATAAGTGGGTGATTTTGGAGCGCCGAGCGGACAGCAAGATCGGGAGTAATGACATCCTGGGCAGACACCACTCCTGGTAAAACACTAATCATCAATATTTTAACAATTAATCGCATCTTCAAAAAGGAGTTTAAATGTTTGCAATTTCGACTTTACTTTATTCGGCCCATTACATTTTTCAGGAAGCTTCATGAGAAATCTGCACATCATGCTTTTGAGCAAAATACCCGTCAACCGCTTGCTTGCCCCATACCCAGAATACCGTTGGGGTAACAATCATATCCAACAGGGTTGAAGACAGTAAGCCCCCCAGAATGACGGTTGCGACAGGGTATAAAATTTCCTTACCTGCTGCCTGTGCATCTAAAGTAAGTGGAATCAAAGCCAGAGCTGCTACCAAAGCGGTCATCAAAACAGGTACAAGCCGCTCCAGTGAACCTCGCACAATCATTTGTTTATCAAATTGTTCTCCTTCGTGTTCTATCAAATGTAAGTAGTGCGAAATCATCATGATTCCATTACGGGATGCGATGCCGGTCAACGTAATAAAGCCTACCAGCGTTGCAATGGAGAAAACCCCTCCCGTCAGCCAAACTGCCACAACACTACCAACAAGGGCGAGGGGAATGTTGAGCATGACTTGCAACACAATTCGCCAGGAATGAAAATGGGTATACAGTACAAGAAATATAGCCAGTAAAACAAAAACAGCCAGTATTCCTATAAGCCGGGAAGCATCTTTTTGTGCTTCAAATTGCCCGCCATACTGGAGAAAATAGCCTTGTGGCATCGTAACTTTCTCCTTAACTGATTCCTGAATGGCAATTACCGTGCTGCCCAGGTCACGCCCCTGCACATTGCAGGAAATGATGATGCGCCTTTGGCCATTTTCGTGGCTCACCGAGTTGATGCCTTTTTCGTATTCGATGTGGGCGACACTTTCGAGTGGGATGAGCAGGCCTTCGGGCGTATGAATTTGAGTATTGCGAATATTTTCGAGGTTCTCCCGGTCTTCTGCCACGGCTCTAAGGATAAGATCGAAGGTTTTTTGGCCATCGAGAATTTGGGAGACGACTTTACCGCTGAACAACACTTCAAGATCGCTGGCGACCTCGCCAGTTTGCATACCATAACGTTGCAATGCTGCGCGGTCAAGGCGAATGGTCAATTGGGGCGTCAGTACCTGCCGCTCCACCTGCACATCTACTGCCCCCGGCACAGAAGCTATTGCCTCCTTGATTTGCCCGGCCAAAGCGCGAAGTTCTGTGAGGTCCTCACCAAATACCTTGATCGCAACCTGTGCCCTGACTCCGGAAAGCAGGTGGTCAAGGCGGTGTGAAATGGGTTGTCCGATGCTCACAGATACGCCTCCAAGGTTGGCAAGTTGCTTTCGGATGTCGGCTACAACTTCTGTTCTTGGTCTTGCATTTTCAACCAGCTCTACTTCTATTTCTGAATTGCTTACCGGCTCTACGTGTTCGTCCAATTCAGCGCGTCCGGTACGACGCGCTGTGTACAATACATCTGGTACCCGCATAATAAGTTGTTCTGCGACAGCGCCAATTTTATTGCTTTCTTCCAGAGAAGTACCAGCCGGGGTATAAAGGTTAACCGTAAAACTCCCCTCGTTAAAGGGGGGTAAAAACTCTGTACCAAATCGGGTGATCATAAAAAAGGCTGCTAATACCAGTCCAATGGCTGCTCCGATCACCACGCGGGAGTGATTCAGACCAAAATGAAGCAGTTTCAAATCTTGTTTTTTCAACCAGGTTACGAGGCCGGATTCTTTTCCTTCATTGAGTTTCGAATTGGGGAGTAAATAGGAACACAGTGCAGGTGTAACCGTCAATGAAACCAGTAGAGAAGCCAAAATCGAAGTAATGTAAGCGATACCGAGCGGCGCAAAAATGCGGCCTTCAATGCCCTGGAGCTGAAAAAGGGGCAGAAAAACCAGCACAACGATGACGGTAGCGTAAACAATCGAATTTCGAACTTCACTGGATGCATTATAAATGACTTGCAGCGCGGGTTTAGGCTGGTCAAGTGTTCTGTTCTCCCGAAGACGCCGGAAAACATTCTCCACATCGACAATAGCATCATCTACCAGTTCTCCAATTGCAATGGCAAGGCCGCCAAGAGTAAGGGTATTAATGGAAATATCAAACCACTGGAATACAAGCGCGGTAATGACCAGTGACAACGGAATGGCCGTGAGGGTAATGAGCGTTGTACGGAGATTCAGGAGGAACAAAAACAGTACAATGACAACCAAAATAAAGCCGTCACGCAAAGCGTGTTCTACATTAGTTAGCGCGTTTTGGATAAAGTTTTTTTGTTGAAAAACCTTGCCGTTCAGACGCACATCGGAAGGGAGTGATGGCTGCAGCTCTGTGAGGGCTTTTTCAATTTCCTCCGTGAGGGCCACTGTGTTTGCCCCGGGTTGTTTTTCAACAGTCAGAATAACTGCAGGCCGGGCATTTACACTAGCATCACCGCGCTTGATGGCTGCGCCAAATTTCACGTCAGCGACCTGGCTGAGCAAGACGGGTGAACCTTCGCGGTTTACCACAACGGTGCGCTGTAAGTCTTCCAGGTTTTTGGCACGTCCCAAAACCGATATCAGTACTTCAGAACCAAAGCGATTGAAAAAATTTCCGGTAGCATTCAGATTGGCGTTCCCCAAAGCGGTGCTGATGTCTTCGAGCGTCAGGTTGTACTGCTTAAGTTTCGAACTGCTGACCAATACCTGATACTGCAGACGCTCGCCACCTATCGGGATTACCTGAGCCACGCCTTTGATAGCCAACAACCTGCGTCTGATGGTAAAATCAGCCAGGGTGCGCAAATCCGCTGGGGTGCTCAGGGTTTCACCTTTTTTTAGGCTGTCTGCTTCCGAGGTTACCCCGATGAGCATAATTTGCCCCATGACCGAAGAAATCGGCCCCATAACCGGGGTAATTTCTGTAGGCAAGGGTACCGTTGATAGTTTTTCGGCCACTAACTGCCGGGCCCGGAATACATCTACATCCCAGTCAAATTCAACAAATACCAACCCAATACCCCGGGAAGAGGAACTCCGTACCACTTCTACCCCGGGAGAGCCATTAAGCGCCATTTCGATCGGCAATACTGCCTGTGCTTCTATTTCCTCCGGCGACATCCCCCCTGCTTCCAGAAAAACGGTCACGCGTGGCCGGTTGAGATCAGGTAAAACATCGACCGGCAGATTTACCACCGTCCAGGTTCCCCATACGAGCAGTAAAGCCGCGGCAGCAACTACAATAAGCCGGTTTTGAAGAGAGAATTTGATCAGAGCATTGAGCATCTGTTGATTATTTATTGTTTGCCGGTAATAGACTCCCATATTGTAGTGTTGCCCCGGAAGCAAAACTTATCTATCCGAGGCAACACGAATCAAAGAATGATTATTCTCCTTTGCTGTCTGTACAGGATTTGGTTCCGCCCGCTGCACCGGTGCGGTCGTACTGGCAACAGCCGTGGAGGCTGCTGTAGGCCTTGTCATCAGCCTTATAGCCTGCGTTGTCGTAGCCAGCTTTTGCAATGGCCTTTTGAATTTTGTCTACAGAGGTTTTTTTAGCGTTGAAGCTAACATCGAGCATATCGGTTTTAGAATCCCAATTTGCCGTTGTTGCTTTGGCGCCAAGTGCAGCTTTTTCAATCGTCTTTTTGCACATGCCACAATTGCCCAATACCAGAAACTGGGCCGTTTTCAGTTTGCTGTCAACCGCTACGGTTTTCTTTACCAGCGTTCCCCTTGCCTGAGCTTCAGCAGTCGTCGGGGTAACACTTGCTGCCGCTTTTGCATCAGACGAGCAAGAAGCGCCGGCTTTTGCCTCACCTGAGGCGCAACAGGATTTTTTCTGAGGTGTCGTTGCAGGTGCCTCCTGAGCTATAACAGCGTGCCCCAGAACAGTGGCGAGAATTAAAACAATTAGATTTTTCATGTTCCTAAAATTTAAAATGATAAAAATGAATGGTTAAATCCGGTGTAAAAAACCGATTAATGACCGGAATGCGTATCATCATGATCATGACCGTGGTCGTCATGGTCGTGGTCGTCTTTACCAGGTTCTCCCGCAGTGACCTTTATTACAAAATCAGCTGTGTGTACTTTGCCCTCTGTTTGAAATTGTATCCAGGCGCGATAAATGCCGGGGTCCGTAAAAGTGGTATGGACATCCAGCACACCACCTTCAGCAGAAGGGTGCGTATGAATAAATGCTTTGGTATTTGCTTCTATCAGGATCATGTGGGCTTTTTCTCCCAAATAGTTTTCAAAAGTAGCCGGATCAATGGCTTTGCCTCCCTTTTTGATGCTTACGGGAATGTGCTGTTGAACGCCAGTAGTTAAACCGCTTCCTTCATGTCCTGCCTCCAGACTGAGGGTATAACCATCAACCGTGACGGTCATTTTGGGCTGAGAAAAGGCCATTGCTTTCATGGGCGTACCGGCAACCTCGAATTCAATTTTGTTTACCTGATTCAGCGCGCCAAGTGGCTTATAATCGGCAAACGCCAGAAACTTACCCCCTGCATCAAACCGGGTTTCAGAGTGCCCTCTTCCATTTGTAAAACTGTCTCCACTGCCCAGTACTTTAATCTCGTAAGCGCCATTAGCCTGATATTCAGGGTGAATATGGTCAAACCAGGAAAGGTCATCACTCACAAGAATGAGGTGCATTTTTTTCTCATGTACTAAATCGAGTGGCACAGCAGCACTTTCGTTGCCTTTAATTTTGGGCATGAGTGTCAGTGTTCCAGGCTTCCCCGCTTCAAGTTTTTCCGGACTCGTTTTAAAGTCAGAAAAATATTCAGCCGTATTTGCCGAAACCTCAGCTTTTACCAACTCCAGATCCATGTGGCAAACAGGGCAGGAACCAGGTTGATCGTAGGTTTTTCCCTTTTCACAATTCATTGGACAGATGTACTTTGCGTTGGTTGCAACACTTTCTGCATTTTGCTTAGATGCTTCACTGTTGCAGCCGGAAAAGGCTGTCAACAACAGAGCGAATGCAAAACTCACAACAAGTAAATTTTTCATATAATCAATTTAATAGTTTCGGCTCCGTTCGATGCGGCTTCGCTCGTTTTGACTTCGCTTAACTTGCATACACATGCGCGTATTAGCCGCATATACATGCCTTGTTAAGCCGAAGCTTCACTCGTCGATTCGATTTCGCTCAACGCGCGCAGAGGCGATACAAGTTTAAAAATGTGATTTTTTATAAAAAGGCAGACGTCAGGCTGACGTTGCATCAGGCACACAATTGTGGCGGTTGCCAAATGGCGAGGTAAGCTCCTTCCGGCATGTGGCGGGCAAAATAGAAAGCCCCGCGTATGGTAGCATCGCTGGTAGGAGGAAGTACAAGTGAAAGTTCAGTAAATAAAATCCCTGAATGACTACCCGATAAAACCCCGCAAGGGCAGGCGCATCCTTTACCGCAACATCCTTTATGGTCCGGACATTTTTGGCCGGGGTGGTTTTGACCGCAACTGTTCGCCTCTTCGGCACAATGAGCAGCATCGGCTAGAGGCTTTTCTTTACAGCAGGTTTTTTCAGAAACAACTTCTTCTTTACCTGCCGCAGCTTTATCGTGACCACACGCCAGAAGCGTGTTAGCAGGCAAAGCTGCAAACAGGGTCATGAAAAAGATTAATATGCCTGGATAGTTCCTCATGAATATGGGCACAAAGATACAGGATAATGCGCTGAATTTTCGAATAAATTTAAGCTCCGCATAGCGAACGGACGAAGTTACCGGATAACAGTGTAATTACATCAGCAGCATCACGCCCGACATCGCCACCATAAGCACATCTTCAAACAGGGTGACACGGCTCATAGGTAAATTAAATACGGCGCCAAGGCAGGCACATTGAAACCGCCGCTTTGCCATCAGGCTTTGAATGACGCCGCCTGTACTGACGCCCATTACTACAAGAACCAGGCTATTTGTAATCAATGGATTGAAATCAAGCAACAGCAGCACACCCAAAGCCAACTCAACAAAGGGGTAGATGTAGCCCCAGCCCAGCCAACGTTGCGCTAAAAGGTCGTAACTGCTGTAAGAAGCCGCAAAGGCAGGAATATCGAGCATTTTAAAAAATGAAAAAACAAGAAAAAATCCTGCCATAAAGTGTCGCATCCAACGCCCCCATACGATGTTCCCGGAAGCAACCTCTGCCAGCAAGGTTACTCCAAAGATAAAGCCAAAAACCAGCAGGATCGGTTTATAGGTTTCCAGGAAACTTTTTTCGGTGTTCTCATCTGCTGAAGCGAGGACCGGCGTACTGTGACTGCGGGTAGCTTCGCTAAGGCTGTATTGTGGAAAATCGCTCAAGGCTCTTTGCAGTTCATCTGTGGCAATGTGACGGTTCATCGTCAATTGTACCTTGCCGTCAATGTTAACAGATGCAGCAGTCACTCCGGGGATTGCCTCCAGCAGGGTTTTTACTTTCGTAACGCAGCCGGAGCAGGTCATTCCTGAAACTTCATAATCATGTGTCATGTTTTGCAGTATTTTTAGTTTAAACAATTCATACTGCAAAGATCAGGGCATTGACACTGGCAGACTGTACAGGATTCTGGAAGAGATGTATAAGATTAAGGATTACAGGGCATCGAGTGGCTTGCGGTTTTTTGAGCGCTCCGCTTTAAATTGTGTGGGAGTTAATCCGGTTACCTGCCGAAACTGGTTACTCAGGTGTTGGGTACTGCTGTATCCGGTTTGCCAGGCGATTTCACCAAGCGTAAGTTCATCGTAAATCAGCAATTCCTTCACCCGTTCGATTTTTTGAGAAATGATGTACTTTTCGATCGTAAGGCTTTCCACCGACGAAAACAATTTACTCAATTGAGAATACTCATGACCTGTTTCCCGGGCAATGAAGTCCGAAAAATTCATCGTCTCCGGTTTTTTGTTCAGACCATGGTGTATTTCATTAATCACTAAATTTTTTACCTCCATCACCAGGCGCTTGTTTCGGTCGTCTAAAAGTTCAAACCCTTCAAGTTCCAGCGCTTGTCGCAAGGAGTTCAATTGCTCCGCGGTAGGAGAACCCAATAACGTTACTTCCCCCAACTGGATGTTTTGCACAGGTATGCCTGCCTCTGATAAAAGGCGGCTTACACTGCGGATGCAGCGCATACAAACCATATTTTTGATAAAAAGCATCATGATTTTTTAAACAGCGCCTGTCGTAATCAGGTTCATCAAGCCAGCTAAAAGACAGATTGATTTCAAATGGTATTTCACGGTTCATTTCTCTTTCAAATTACCGCTTGAATTCCTCCCCTGTGCCACAAGAAATGCTACGAACAAAAACCTTGCAAAGACTTGGCTACTTACCGCCTTACAAGCGCTGTAGTTACGAAACAGTTTCGTAACTTTGCGCCATGGAAATCACAAAAGAAATAGAGGAACTGCGCGCACAGACCGGCGACTATAATGCCAACAACATTCAGGCACTGGAAGGCCTGGAAGCAGTGCGCAAGCGCCCGGGAATGTATATCGGCAGCACCGATTCGAAGGGCTTGCACCATTTGGTTTGGGAAGTTATTGACAACTCCATTGACGAACATCTGGCTGGTTACTGCAACCACATCGAAACCATTATCCACCCGGACAATTCCATTACCGTCAGGGACAATGGCCGGGGTATTCCGGTCGGCATGCACGAGAAGCTGCAAAAGTCAGCCCTTGAGGTCGTTTTGACCGTATTACACGCTGGTGGAAAATTCGATAAAGATACTTACAAAGTATCCGGTGGTTTGCACGGCGTGGGGGTATCCTGCGTTAATGCTCTTTCAGAATACCTTCGTGCTGAAATCCACCGGGAAGGCAGCATTTTTGAACAGGAATATTCAAAAGGCAAGCCCCTTAATGAGGTCAAAAATATCGGCCCATCAGAAAGGACCGGTACGATCATGACTTTCCGGCCGGACAAAGAAATTTTTGAAGAGGTCGTTTACAAGTACGATGTTCTTGCCCAGCGCATCCGGGAATTGTCTTTTCTGAACAAGGGCCTGACCCTGACGCTGACCGACGAACGGGAAAAAATGGAAAATGGCGAATTCCGCTCAGAGTCCTTTCATTCGGAAGGCGGCCTGCGGGAATTCGTGCTATACCTTGACAACGCCAAACACCGACTGACAGACAAACCGATCTATGTGGTCGGCAAAGAAGACGGCGTGGAGGTTGAAGTGGCGCTTCAGTACAACGATTCTTTCACGGAGATGGTGTACTCTTTCGTCAACAACATCAACACCCGCGAAGGCGGATCGCACGTGCGTGGCTTCCGTATGGCGCTGAGCCGGGTTTTCACCAATTATGGCGAGAGCAACGGCTTCTTCAAAAAACTCAAATTCAAAGTATCGGGCGAAGACTTCAGGGAAGGCCTCACGGCTGTCGTTTCAGTCAAAGTACCGGAACCACAGTTTAAAGGTCAGACCAAAGGCGAATTGGGCAATACGGAGGTAACAGGAATTGTATCGCGCTGCCTTGGAGAAGCGCTGGAGCACTTCCTGGAAGAGAATCCCAGTGAAGCCCGTAAAATTATTGATAAAGTAATTCTGGCGGCGACAGCGCGACATGCTGCGCGTAAAGCCAGGGAAATGGTTCAGCGCAAAGGAGTACTTGCCGGAGGCGGACTCCCGGGCAAATTAGCCGACTGCGCCTCCCGTTCACCGGAAGCCAGCGAACTTTTCCTCGTTGAGGGTGACTCTGCCGGCGGTACAGCCAAGCAGGGGCGCGACCGAAACATCCAGGCCATATTGCCGCTTCGGGGTAAAATCCTCAATGTGGAAAAAGCCATGGAACACAAGATCTACGAAAACGAGGAAATCAAGAACATCTTCACCGCGCTTGGTGTGACCATTGAAGAAGGCGAAGACGGCGAGCGCGTACTGAACATCGATAAATTGCGCTACCACAAGATCGTCATCATGTGCGACGCCGACGTCGACGGCAGCCACATTACGACGCTGATTCTGACCTTCTTCTTCCGTTACATGCGTCCCCTCGTAGAAAAAGGGTATGTCTATATTGCCGCGCCGCCTTTATACCAGGTGCGCAAAGGCAAAAACGCAGCTTATGCATGGAACGAACAGGAACGACAGGCGCTTGTTGAGCAATTTGCCGCCGGTAAGGAAGACAGCGTACACGTACAACGATACAAAGGTCTTGGTGAGATGAACGCAGAACAGCTCTGGGAAACAACCATGAATCCTGAATCGCGCATTCTGCAATTGGTGACTGTAGATGACGCCCTCGAGGCTGACCTCATTTTCACCATGCTGATGGGCGACGAAGTTCCTCCGCGTCGCGCTTTCATTGAAGCCAATGCCCGTTATGCTAATGTGGATGTGTAGGTTTTCATAACCTTATCCTCCTTCCTGTTTTGAAAAAAAAATCCCGTCAGCCTTTCTGCCGACGGGATTTTTTCTTTCTACGCTATCCTCTACTCCGCTCTACTTCTTTCCAAGTATTTTCTTGTACTTCGCTGCGTCAAGCAGAACATTGACAGCCTCTTTAATTTCCATATCGTTGCGCAGCCCGATCTGGATTTTGCCATTCTGATAGTAATAACGGCCGGCGATCTCTTTTTCAATCATATCCACGATGGCGTCTTTATACTTGAACATTTCACTTTTTTTAGCCGCTTTGATTTTGGCTTCGATGGCGCTGACTTCTGCATCAAGTGCGATCGCATCTTTTTTTGTGGATTCCAACAATTGCTTCAGCAGTTTTTCTGATTCAGAGTCGTACTGGAAGCCGCGCTGCTCCACAAATTTTGCAAAATCGTCAAATTCGGTAAAATGGAAATCCATGACTGCCGGAATAACCGGATGTGCCAGGCAATACTGCGTGACATAGTCAAAAATAAGGTCCTGAGCAATCAGGTTTTTCACGACCGGAATATCTGCCGGGTCTGCCAGTACAATATCGGGCTTCAAACCTCCGCCGTCATAGACTTTTCGGCCATTGCGTGTTTTGAATTCCGTCCGCCGTGAATCGGCAATTTCTACCGGTTCGCCATTTTTGTACTCTACACTCTGGATGCAACGCTGGCTGGGAACATAGTATTTGGCTGTGGTAAGCTTCACTTTAGAGTTGTAGCCAATGTCCCGGGTATTTTGAACCAGGCCTTTCCCGTAGGAACGTTGTCCGATCAGAATACCCCGATCATAATCCTGGATAACGCCACTGACGATCTCTGACGCCGAAGCGGATCCTTTATCGATGAGCACGGCCAGCGGCAGGCTTTCATCAACGGGAGCACCATTGGTTTTGTAACTGCGATCCCACTCCTTTACTTTGCCACGGGTTGTTACCACCAATTCATTTTTGGGAATGAATACGTTGCAAACGTCTACGGCTTCATTCAGCAAGCCACCGCCATTGTCCCGCAGGTCAAGAATGACGCCTTTTATTTCGGGATGGTTTTTCTTCAGATCGGCAAGCGCATTTGCGACGTTCATGCCTGCAGCGCGGGTAAAGGTTGTCAACGTAATGTAGCCAATGTCGCCACTCACCATTTCGTGATAAGGGACATTGGGAACTTCTACTTCCGCCCGGATCAGCTTTAATTTAAAGTCGCCTTTTTTGCCGGGCCTGCGGATTGTAAGCTCCACTTCAGTGCCCGGAAAGCCACGCATCACATTGTTGAGTGCATCGGGGTCTTTGCCTTTGGCGTCTTTACCATCCACCTCGATGATTTGATCTCCGGGTTTAAGTCCGGCTTTATCTGCCGACTGGTCTTTATACAATTCGGTGATCGTTACGTAATCGCCTATTTTTTTGCTCAATGCACCGATGCCATTGTATTTGCCCTCGGTCATGAAGCGATAACTTTCGATGTCTGTTTCAGAAATGTAGTTGGTGAAAGGATCCAGCGATTGTACCATCGCGTCAATACCTGTCCGCATGAGCTTACCCGGATCAACATCGTCTACATAATAGGTGTTGATCTCTTTGTAGAGCGTGGAAAAGATTTCGATATTTTTGATGATCTCGAAATAGCGGTTGTTCGGCGAAAAAGTTGCGGCAGTAGCCAGAATCAACACTAAGCCTATGCCTCCCCATTTGATGATGCTGCGCTTCATTTAAGTGTAAATTTTATCAAAATTAAGAATAGCTCTTTTGTGAAGATACATTCAATAACGTTAAAAATGAGCAGATGGTGGATGAAAAAGGGGGGATTTTAAAAAAGATGAGTACAAATGAAACTGGTAATCTGAATCTCTTGTCAAGTTTTTGAGCATTTTTTTTTATTTTTTTTTCTTCATATCACCCCTGAGGGGCTTAAGACGGGTACACTCCGCTTTCTTTTGATTCAGAAAAAATAAATAAATTTTAACACTAAGTAATTGAATATCAATAAACAACAAAAAATTGACTTGTAACGAAAAATCCAGTAATTCAAGAAAATGTACTTATTTTTAAGTGCTTGTCGTGCGACATTTGTATTGTCAAAAGGAAAGAACACAAACAGACCAGAAACGAAAGTGAAAACAACAAATCATAATCTCTGAAAAAGACGACGACCACTACTAACAAATCAATAACGTATACTGACAATCGGTAAACGATTTGTTTTCAAAGGAGTTTGCATCTGAAGAGTCGCTAATAAACGGCTCGAATACCCACAGATGCATACAGTACTCCTATTGTAAAGATTTTGAGGGTATCAAAGGATATCCTCTTTTTTGGTATGTAGATAGCCTCTCAAAGCTCGTTTAGAAACCGGTTGGTAATCCCAGCCGGTTTTTTTTTGTTTCATCTCGTTTCTTCTACGGAGCCCTCAAAAAATAGTTTCACATTTTTCTCATATTTATTCCACTTTTTCAGCCTCAATATAAAATAATTCAGTCGCCACTCTGAACGCTGCCTCCGACAAAGATTCCAGAATCGTTTCCTTCCAATCTGTTGTTATGGGCTCAATTACCTCGTAAGCACCTTTTTTTCCGACCATCACCGGTATGTCAAAATTCGGCATTGCTGCTTTCCAGCGATAGCGGACTACAAGGTCGTTGCCTTGTGGTTTCAACTGGTATTGCAGGGTAGGAATGTCCGGATGATAAAGGTATTGTTCAAAAAATGCCGCATAGTCGCGGCCCGTGCAGATGTTCACGTAGTCGACAAATGCCGCCGTTGTAATGTTTGAACCGGCATAGCGCTGATAAAACCCTTTGAGCAGATCGAACCATTTTGCACTGTCATTGATGGTATGCCTCAGGGTGTGCAGAATCCAGGCGCCTTTGTAATAGTGATCGCTCCCTTTCCAATCGTCCCAATTGACATTGGCAGGCCCGACAATGGGTTCATCGTTGTTGATGAAAGGGCGTTGTCCGGCCAGGTAGCGGACGGCATCTTCGTAGCTGTAAGCGCACTCGACATAAAGCGCTTCCATATAAGTGGTAAAAGATTCGTGAATCCACATCTCTGATATGTCCTGACAACTGACGCTGTTGCCGAAATACTCGTGCCCGGTTTCGTGCACGATGATGTAATCCCAGTTCATGTCGCGGGGGATCATGCCGCCGAGATAACCCCGCATGTAATTGTTGCCGTAAGCAATGGCGCCCTGGTGCTCCATACCTAGATAAGGCGTTTCAACCAAAGCAAACCCGTCGTTCCAGAAAGGGTATTTGCCAAAAAAGTGCTCGTAACAGGCCAGCACCTTGTGCACCTGCTCAAAGTGCTTCTTCGCTTTTGCCACATTGTAAGGCAGCACATAATAGTCGAGTGCAAGCGAATCGCCGTCGAGCGCGGTATACACGTCTGAAAAGCGGCTGTACTTCGCGATATTTACGGTTGCGTTGTAGTTGTTGATGGGATAAGAAACAAACCAGTCGTAGCGGCGGTAATCCCCCTGGTCCACGATACGGCGCAAATTGCCATTGGCGACACAATTCAGCGCCCGTGGCACCGACACGCGGATGGACATGCTGTCGGGTTCGTCAGAAAGGTGGTCTTTGTTCGGCCACCACAAACTGGCGCCATCGCCTTCACAGGCAACGCCAATCCAGGGATCGCCATTTTTGTCTTCGTCCCACACAAAACCGCCATCCCAGGGCGGATTTTTTGCTTCCTGCGGTTTTCCGGAATAGTACATGCGGATGCTGCCCTTCGTACCCTGTTTTTGCACTTTCGGAAAAGAAACAAACACCGCATCGTACCTGCGCTCGAAAGTCAGGTTCTCTTTATCCTGCACGATGCGCTCCAGCTTCATGTTTTCATAAAGATCTACCTGCAGGGTTTTGAAATTCTCTTTAACCGTGTAGAACATGTCCACATACCCGCTTATGCTATGCTCCGCCACATTCACCCGGATGCTGAGGTCGTAAAAGTTGACGTCGTAGCAGGTGCGCTCGGGACGCAGCATGCCGCGCAGGGTATCCGCCTGGGTAAAAGCGTAATCGTTGTAAAAATCGCGCTGCCCATTAGAAGGGCCGCAGGAACTCAGGAGAAACAATACTGGAATGAGGAGCCGGAGTTGGTTCATATCATTAAGGCTTATTGGAAAGAATGATGCTGCAAGATACGGTGGGCAGGGGGAATTTGAAAGGGGGAGATTTTATCGGGCGTAAAAGGAGTGGGTAATCGCAAAGAGCTCAGGTCATTTTCGGGCAGGAGCCCTGAGGATATTGGGCACGAGGCGGAGCCTCGGCGCCAGCGTGAGATTTTCAGCGTTTTTTTCTGGATTGTTGAATAAGGCGAAAGTGGCTTGGTGGCGTTTGAGTTAGGGCTGGAGCCCTTAGCTGTCTAAAACCTTGCAAAAGGCTATGATTTACAGTGTAGAAGAGGCATTGCCATCCGCGAAATCCGCGTCATTAGCGTCATCAGCGTTCCTTCGGATGCGTTTTTGGGAACACTCCTGCCTGCCGGCAAGGCAGGGATGACACGAATGACTCGGAATACACGGACAAAAACACTGTAGATACAGTGTTTAGACAGCAATGGGCTGGAGCCCGGGGAATAAAGGGCACGAGGTAGAGCCTCGGCGCCAACGGGAGCTTTGAGTACGCTTGCTGCTGCTCTTTTAACAACGACTGACCCCACCTGTACCTTCCCCAATATTTTGCATTATAAGAATTCAATACCAAATGCTCCTCAAAATTTCCGGCGCAGAAAAAATGCCGTGATGTCTACTTTGATACTACGAGGCGCCAGGTATTGTGCATCATTCGGGCGCCGGATTTCCGAAATCTCAAAGATTTTCGGAAATCTCCCTTGCCCAAAACTTGACAACGTGACGTATACACATCCTGACAACTCCACTCATGGTCTATAAAACAATAAAAATCACAGCTGCTTCAATTCTATTATCGGGATTATTGCTTCTACTGTGGCTGATTTTTGTGCCGCGCAGCTACACCGTGCCGCCATTTGAAAACAGAGCAGACGAACAATACTGGGATTTGCCCACCGGTTCCCGCATCGGTTATGCTTTTGTGCCTGCAAAAGGCGTTAAGCAACCTTACCCGATCATTTTTTTACAGGGCGGTCCCGGCAGCTGGATTGGAGATGCTACCTTAAATATGCTTGCGCCGCTTTCAGAAAACGGTTTTGATGTTTATTTGTACGATCAAATCGGGGCTGGCCACTCCGGCCGCTTAGCAGACATCCGGGAGTATACCGCCGATCGGCACAAACGCGACCTCGAGGCTATTGTCCAACAAATTGGTACTGAAAAAGTAATTCTGATCGGGCAATCGTGGGGCGCCATATTGGCTACCTTGTTTGTTGCCGACAACCCAGGCAGCGTCGAAAAATTGATTTTGACCGGCCCCGGCCCCATTTATCCGGTAAATCAAACCATTAGGAATGTGAAGGCTCCGGATAGTTTGCAGCTAAAAAACCCGCTCTACACCAACCGGCAGGGCAATGAAAAAATGAATACGCTGCGTACCAGAGCCATGTCCTGGTTTGCAACAACTTTTGGCAAAAAAATAGCCTCCGAAAAAGAAGCCGATGCCTTTGAGGCCCTGCTCAGCCACGACTGTCGGAAATCCTGCGTCTGCGATACCACCATACTCCGCCATTCCCCCGTAACAAGCGGAAGCGGGTTTTATGTTTCGGTCATGACGGTGAAAAGCCTCACCCAGATTCAGGATCCAAGGCCCAAAATACAGGGATTACCCATTCCTCTTTTGCTCATGCGCGGGCAATGCGACAACCAGCTCTGGGGCTACCAGGCTGAATATCTTGATCTTTTCCCCAAGCATCAACTAGCCGTCTTTCCAGACGCCGGGCATGTCATTGCTTTGGAGCAACCGGAATTGTATTTGAAAACGTTGCGCACTTTTTTAGGAAAATAGAGTAAGGTGCATAAAGCGTTTTATCTTTGTGAAAATCATATACTGCCTTCATGCCGCCAATAAAAAAAGTACATCCCGAAGAGAAACGCACCTTGCATCCGAGAAACCAGCATCGCGAACGCTACGACTTCAAGGTATTGACAGAAAGCTTTCCTGCCCTGGCGCCTTTTGTAGCAGTCAATCGCTATCAGAACGAGTCCATCAACTTTTCGGATCCCGAGGCCGTAAAAGCGCTGAATAAAGCTTTGCTCAAACACCATTACGGCGTCGCCAACTGGGACATTCCCGCAGGATATTTGTGCCCGCCCATTCCGGGACGCGCCGACTACGTCCACTACATGGCCGATTTACTGGCTGAATCCAACAACGGGAAAATCCCCAAAGGCAAAAAAATAAGCTGTCTGGACATCGGCGTGGGCGCCAATTGTGTGTACCCCATGATCGGGAATGTGGAATACGGCTGGTCTTTCATCGGCTCTGACATTGACCCCGTTGCCATCGAATCGGCCCGCAGCATTGTTGCATCCAATCCTTTTTTAAAAGAAGCGGTGGTCTGCCGTTTGCAGGCAGATCCCAAAGCCATTTTCCAGGGCATTATCCGGCTGGGTGAATACATAGACCTCGTTATCAGCAACCCGCCTTTTCACGAGTCTTTCGAAGCGGCACAGGCCGGAACACTCAGAAAATTGAGCCGTTTGAGCCATAAAAAAGTGACAGAGCCAACCCGGAATTTTGGCGGACAGGCTGGCGAATTGTGGTGTGAAGGTGGGGAAAAAGCCTTCGTCAGCGACATGATCCGCGAAAGCAAAGCCTTTGCAACGTCCTGTTTTTGGTTTTCTACGCTCGTTTCGAACGCAGACAACCTCAAGAGCCTGTACCACGTGCTGGCAGAGGCCGGAGCCATTGAAGTCAAAACCATTCCGATGGGGCAAGGGAATAAAATCAGCCGGATTGTCGCGTGGACTTTTTTGAATCCCAAACAGCGGGCTGCCTGGAGCAGGATGCGGTGGAAAAGCTAATACCCTTTCAAATCCAATCCTTCCGATTCAATCATATCTACCCACCTCCCTGTTTTTTTCTGGATCACTCTGAAATGGTGCTCATCGTCGGCGCACACGAATGATATGGCTTCTCCGGGAGCGCCGGCACGCCCTGTTCTGCCGATGCGGTGGATGAAATCTTTGGGCGAACGCGGCAATTCATAGTTGATGACCGTGGACAACATCGGAATGTCGATGCCGCGCGAAGCCAGGTCGGTGGCGACCAGGACATTGATTTCTCCCGATTTCAAATACCGCAGCGCTTCTGTTCTGGCGCCCTGGCTTTTCTGGCTGTGCAGGGCGAGGGCTTTAATGCCGTTTGTTTTGAGTTTGTGGACAACGCTGTCGGCCCGGTGAATCGAAGACGTAAAAACCAACACCTGGTTTAGCTTTTTTTCTTTGATCAAATACCGCAAAAGCGGGCCTTTCCGCTCTTCGGTTACGCGGTAGCCGAGCAGTTTGATCAAATCGAGGTTTTCGGTTTCCGGTTCGATTTCAATTTTAACCGGGTCGTGTAAAATGAGCTCTTTTATGGTGTGAACATCCTTTCCGAGCGTGGCTGAAAACAGCAGGTTTTGGCGTTTTACGGGCAACAGGTCAATGATGCGGTTCATTTCTTCTTTGAATCCCAGGTTCAGCATTTTATCAGCTTCATCCAGCACCAGTATGTCTACTTCTGACAGGTCCATCGCTTTGCTTTCCCATAAGTCCAGCAAACGCCCAGGGGTGGCAACCAGTATTTCAACGCCGTAAAGGCGCATCATTTGCGGGTTGATGGATACGCCTCCAAAGACCGCCAGCGTTTTAACTGCGCGCGGCAAATCCGGGCTGAAAGCCGTGAAAACTGACGCAACCTGCACTGCGAGTTCCCGGGTAGGCACCAACACCAATGCTTTGATGACCCGGTTTTTGACGGTTCCTTTTTTTTGAAATTGCTGCAAAATCGGCAATACAAAACTGGCGGTTTTGCCTGAACCCGTTTGCGCAATGCCCAGCACGTCTTTACCTGCCAGAATAGCGGGAATGGCAGCGGATTGTATCGGATACGGCGCTGCGTATTCGTTTCTGGCTACTGCGGCCAGCAAGGATTCGGACAAGCCAAGTTCGGAAAAAGACATATCGAAAAAAGTATGGAATGCATAAAAATGAAAGTTTGCGAAGTTAGGGATTATTTCCCACTTGCCCCTTACCTTTACACCATCATGGAACAGCAACCCAACAATCCGCTGCACGGCAAAACCCTGCAAATGATCCTGGAGCATTTGGTGGAAGTCTACCGCTGGGAAGGCCTTGCTTATTACATCGACATCAATTGCTTCAAAAATGAGCCCAGCATCCAGTCCAGCCTGAAATTTTTACGCAAAACGCCCTGGGCAAGGGCAAAGGTGGAGGCGCTGTATTTGAAATCGCTGGAGTGATTTCTTTGCCTGTACTTAACCCATTTCCATGTAACCGCCCTGCTCGCGCCGAGGCGCCGGCCTCGCGTGTCCTATTCTTCCGGGTTTTACCCAAAATAAAACCAGAACCTATTGCTTCAAAAACCGCCGATACCGTACCTCTCTTCCATCCTGTTGCCGCAGCACATACGCTCCGGGAACCAAATCGCTTACATCCAGCGTCGATCCCGTAGCCCCGGGTGGGATGGCAAGGCTTTGCAGCAAACGGCCATTGGCGTCCAGAAGGTATAGGGCTGCTGCTTCAGAATCGGTGGCCGGCCACTGCACAAACAGTTCGCCGGTGGCCGGATTGGGAGCGGCCTGCAATTCGCCCGTATCGGTTTGGCCGGTTCGAACCACGACCAGCTCCGAGTAAGTCTCCCGCCCGTCAAAGTCAACCTGGCGAAGTCGGTAGTAATTGAGGCCCGGCTCGGGGCGCTCATCCCAAAGCGAGTAGTTACGGGGTTCCAGCGTCGTACCGGCGCCGGCTACCCTTCCGATTTCAATGAATGAAAGGCCCGACTGGGGGGACGTCGAGCGTTCAATGGTCATGTAATCGTTGTTCAGTTCTGAAGCCGTGCGCCATTTCAACAGCACGCGCTCGCCGACGAGGGTGGCTGTAAAGTCAATCAATTCAATCGGCAGGGGGCTTTGTGCGCCATTGACCTGACCGCGCGACTGGCTGAGTTCAGGCTCCCACAAAAAGTCGGATGGGCAGTTCCCCTGGCCGACAGCCTGCATGGAAGTGCCCGCTCCAAAAGTATCAAATTCACTCGGGTTTCCACCGTATACATCCATGGGCTGGGTGGAGGTAAGGCCTGCTGCCACACCATTCTGGGCAACCATCGTCAACCGGTAGCCAAAAAACTGGACCACAGTTTGACTCACGCGGTTGTAGAGGGCTATGGCGCCAGCATTGTCCACCATATTCGGCGCCGAAAACCAGACGGCGCCGTGGCCATTCACCTGGTCCGGTATCGTGCCGCTAAGGGGGAATGACATGTAAAACACACATTTCCCCGGCGAAGAAAACTGGTAAAAATGCAACTCGTAGGGCTCGAGTGAAGTACCGGCAGGGCCAAACAGTTCTACCCCTTCATCCTGATCTTCGCCGGAATTGTTGTAATGCAGTTCATTGATAAAAACAGCGTCATCGCCACCCAGCTCCGAGCAGCCTTCGTTGGGCACTGCGGTAAGCGTTGTGCCGCCCGTCCAGCCACTCCCTTTTCGGGTAAAAAGCTTATAATAATAAGTGGTACCGTTGCTCAAACCACTGACCAAAACATTGGTGCCGATGCCCTTATAAACCGGAAACGCATTGCCTCCAAACCCTGAACCCAGGCCAAACTGACTGTTGGCAAGATATCCCGAGCCATTGCCGGATGGCGTTCCCGCGATTGGCTGTGTGGAGGCGACCACCAGTACTTCGTCGTAACACAGGGGACTTTCCCACATCAGACTCGTGACCCCGTTGCCAGGAGAAGCCACGGGCTGCCGTACGACCGCAGGTGACTGACAAAGCGTTGCCTGAAATCCGGTAGCCGGAGCCGATTGCTTGTAGCACAAGCCGGAGTTGTTGCGTTCAAAAACAGCAACATAGTAGGTCTGGCCATCGGTTAAACCAGTTACCGCAACACTACTTCCTGTGCCTTCATAAACGACATATGCACCATTCCGAAGCAGGCTACCCTGCCCAAAAACAGTGCTGGCCACATAGTTTTCGCCATTACAGGGCGCCGCATTGACAGATGATCCTGCGCACACCGCGACAAGACGACTGTCACCGCTGCCTCCGCTGAAATTGATCTGAAAACTGCTTGCCGTGAGGTTGCTGAAGCTCAGGTTACCGGAAGTAAGCGGTGGTGAGCAGGCTGCGCCAACACTGCCCTTTACTTCAAGGGTATTGGCCGCAATTTGCCAGCTACCGGTTTCGGATTCTGCATTATAGCCGTAAAATCGAAAACAAATGGGGTCGCCATTGCAAACATCAAGGTTGATCCCGTTAAGGGCATGGCTGCGGGTATTGATGTCATCAGGAACAGAAACGGAATCGAGCCGGGTTGCTGTGGCAAATCCGTCATTTGACCAATACACTTCGAAAGCGCGAATGCCATCAGCGCTGCGTCGTTCGGAAAAAAACAGGTCTGTAACGCTTAGGGTCATACCAGGATCAGGGGTGAGACAAATCTCGTAATAGTCTGCACTTTCTTTGCGCTGTGTAGTAGGCCAGCCGGTAGTAGCTGCCCCTGATGATGAAAAGCTAATAATACTGATGCCATTGGCCCGGGTAAGCGGACCGGCGGCGATGGAAGCCGCTACATTCGTGGGATTTTTCATGCTGATGGGGTCAGCGGGCCATTTTGCCAGTAACTGGGCACTACACACAGGGGCATAGGCCAGCAGGCACGCCGCCAGCATGGTGTGAAACGTTTTTCTCATAGTATGTTTTATTAAAAATTAGTATGTCCTAAACACCGAAAAGGCCGAAACGAGTACAGCAACATACTCAGAAACAACCATTTAGCAGCTTTTGACACAAAATCAAAAGCATAACTTTAGTACCAAACTTTTTTCAAAAGGGCAATACGATAGAGATAAAACAATGCGAAGTTTACCTTAAAAGGGTAAAAAAACGGGGGGAGGTTTTGGTGTGAAAACTCATGTACTTAGGGCGCATCTAACGCTCTTATGCAAATATAAAGCAAAAACGGGACTTGTGCGAAAAAATGTGGGCAAAGTTTTTTGGGAATAAGGAAGATCGCTATTATTTAATTAATCAAACCGGCTGTTTTGTCAAAAGGCAGGTCTCAAAAGAGCAATATACATCATCCATAAATCATAAAGCGGAGCGCATCGCAGCATTGGCCTGTGTAATACAGCCTCTTCTTACGGTGCGCTCCACCTTAAATCCATTTTGCAAGCTCTTTAGTTGCGTCGCATTTCCATGTTCAGTATACTATTCCGTGTATTCGCATAGTTCTCCTGAACTTGACGAATAACCTCCTGCCGGAAAGCGTGATCTTCAAAAAGCATTTTTAGTCCGGGATTGTTATCCACGGTCATGCCTCTGACACGGTAAGTATCTTCCAGCAAAAGAATGGCTTCTTCCACCTGCGCCGCATCGAAAGTTACAGGCAGGCTTGCTTCCACAAAAGCGGGTTGCGTCGTGACAACGGGAGCCGTCGTCGATGCATAAGGCTTGCCTGATTCGAGGGCTGCAAGGCGTTGTTCCAGAGAAGCAAATGATTTTTCCAGGGCCTCGATTTTTTCCTGCTGTTCCTTCACCAGACGGGCTACGTCGTTTGTGTTCAGGCCGATGGCGAGGTTGATGACCGACAAACGGCTTCCTTCCTGTGATGCCGACCATGCAATCCCTACGATTTCGCTGTATTGATCCGGGCGAATAGCCGCGGGAGAAACGCCAATACCGGTTCCGTCGTTCTGACCTGAAGGGAGGATGTAGTCCCCAATATTGACTTGCCCCCGTACCCTTACCGGAATTTGCCCCATGAAAGCTACTTTTTCATAACGTGCTTCCTGGCCCTGTTCCGGCATGTTACCCAGCACAGCAGGGTTGGTAGAAATGACCAGATACTGGGCAGCATCTGCTGTTTTTTTGCTGATTTTACCCCCTTTTACACCCACGATTTCGCCTGGAAGCATCCTTTCATCCGGATTCATGCGCTCCAGCCACTCGGCATAATCGGCAGAACCGGATTGGTAGGTTACGCCGACATTGGCGAAAGCAAAAATCTGATAAGCTGCTTGATTGGCAATGGCTAACACTTCTTCAGCAATGGCTATAGCCACAACCGATGGTTCGGGTGGGCAGGCTACAGCACCAACACCACCACAGGCATTCGGAAGGGCCGACAGGCCAATGTTTACCCCTGCTGCCACGATTTCAGCGGCATAAATAGATGTTTCAAAAATATACTCCGGTTCAGTCGCGACTTCCAGAGCCGTTTGGCCTTCGATGCGGCCCCTGGCAGTATTGCTGTTGTCAAAAAATGTGACAAAGTTGTTGTCGCCATTCGGCGTACCGGGGTTTAATTTGATGGCGATGCCCTGATCGCTACCCTGTACCCGAAGCGGATAAGCGTTATAGCTGTTGTCGCCGCCAGCTACACTGGCATTAACAGTAACCTGACCATTGGCAGCGAGGGTGCTGTTCAATGTCGTAGCGCCGCCGACGGTGAGGGTGCTGTTCAACGTTGTCGCACCTGTAACACCAAGCGTACTGCGCAGGTCACTGGCGCCATCAATACCAAGCGTACCATCCACTTCCGTGTTTCCGCCTATATTGACATTTTTTTCGATCCCTACACCACCTTCTATGACCACGGCGCCATCGTCTTTTGTAAAAGACTGGGTTGTATTTGTAAAATTGACGATGCCGCCTGCCGTCAGGTTTTCCCCGATCGTCGCATGGCGATCCACATTCAGATCCCTGTCAATATCGGCATCAACACCAACATGGAGGTTATTGTCAATATTCGCATCGTTATCTACATCCAGGTCATTGCCAATACTGGTATTTCGTCCAATGATGGCATCCCTGCCCACATTGATGTCAAGCGAGATAAAAAGCGACCCCATGATGAAAATATCGCCATCTGCAGTGATGCGCATGCGCTCGACATTGTCCGTTTTAAAAATAAAATCTTCGTGGATGGTCGTGCCTATAAAATGACAATCTTCGCGCACGTTGTTATTGCCCTTGGTGGTCCAGAACGGGAGCCCTGTATGCTGGCAACTTGCTTTTTCCTGATCGTCTTCTTCGAGAATGAGGTCACTGGCAGACCCTGCGTGAAAAGCATAGGGCACGGCCATTAATTGGCTGGCATTGATGGCGGTAAAGTTATTGCCCCCGGTTTCGTCCATGGCCATTTCCATCCAAACGTTCATGCTGCTCCATGGAACCTGATGAAAATCGCCGCCAACGATTTCGCCCTGCCCCACCACGAGGGTAAAGAGTCCCAATTCGTTGGTACGGATGCGGTGAATTTCGCTGTAAGCATTTTTTCCACCGGCTTCCCCGGCGTAGAGACTGATTTTCAGGCTGATGGACTTGTTGGTCAGTACCTGGCCTTTGGCATCGCGCGCCACAGCCTGGTAATTGATGCCTGCCGGCGACTTTTGTGCAAAACTGGCGGTTGCTACCAACAGCAGCAGCAAGAGTAAGCAGTTTCTGAATTTCATAATGCAAGAATTTGAGATGATAAAATAGGTATAGGTGTAACCTGCAAAGGCAGATTTCATATTACTCAGCACGTATACAAGATATATGTTGCTATATTCCGTATTGCAGGATTGGCAGGCATTTGCGCTGCACAGTGATCAGATTAGCCCGATCGCTTAAATGCTTTAGGTTGGGAGGCAGGAACTCATTAATCGTTTATCCGGGAATTCATGAACGGAAAAACGACGGCAGCCGGGGTAGCTGGCTGAATGGAGGAAGCTCCTAATATACATTCAAAGATAAATAAAAAAATAGTATATCCTAATTTTTTGTGTTGTATAAAAAAACAGAGTTACCCGAGATCGGGTAACTCTGTGATCTGAAAAGTTTAGTATTTTACAGGAAGGAGAATTAATTTCTCCGTGCCTCCATTTTCATAATGCTGTTCCGGGTGGCAAGGAAATTATCCTGAACATTCCTGATGATTTCCTGCCGATAAGCCTGGTCATGAAAAAGTTTTTTCAAGCCGGCATGATTATCCACATCAATTCCTTTGGCACGATAGACGTCTTCAAGCAGCAGGATTGCCTCTTCTACCCGGGCGCCATCAATTGTTTGAGGGATACCCGCATCCATGAATTCCACATTGGACGGCACAGCCTGCGGCGCTACAACAACAGCCGTAACATCGTCTGTATAAGTTTTGCCTGATTCTAATGCGGCCAAACGCCTTTCCATGCTTGCAAAGTTTCTTTCGAACTGTTCAATTTTTGCATTTTGGGCTTCAATTTGAGCTTGCTGCTCTTCTACTAAACGGGCTATGTCGTTGGTGTTGAGGCCAATTGCCAAATTAATCAGTGACAATTTGCTGCCTGCCGGCGCGGCCGACCATGCGACACCCACAATCTGGCTGTATTGCTTAGCGGTAATCTGATCTGGCGCTACGCCGTATCCGGTGCCATCATTCAGGCCTGAAGGAAGAATATAATCCCCAATATTCACCTGTCCGCGCACTTTTACCGGCACCTGGCCCATAAATGCTACTTTTTCAAAGCGTTCTTCGTTACCTGGCTGTTGCATATTTCCGAGCACAGCGGGATTGGTGGAGATGACTAAGTGTTGTGAAGCATTTCCGGTGTTTTTGCTTATTTTTCCACCTAAAACGCCAACAATATCGCCGGGCATCATGGTTTCTGTTACATTACGGCGTTCCAGATATTCGGCATAATCGGCAGAACCTGTGGTGTAAGAAATACCTAAGTAGTAAACTGAAAAAGCCTGATAAGCCGCAAGGTTGGCTATTGCCAATATTTCCTCTGCAATCGTGATGGCCACTACTGAAGGTTCAGGTGGACAAGCAACGACACCTAAACCCGCACACGCGTTAGGCAACAGCGAGAGACCTACATTTACCCCACCGGCTACGACATCCGCTGTAAGAGCGGCTGTTTGATAAATATATGGAGGCCAGTTGAGTAAATCATTGGCGTCCATGCCTTCAACGGTTCCAACAGCATTGTTGCCGCTGTCGAAAAAGGTAATAAAGTTATTGTTGCTATTAGGGCTGCCGCTATTTACCTTTATCCCAATTCCCTGACCACTGCCTTGTACCCTCAATGGATAGTTGCTATAATTGGCGCCATCAAGTGGAAGCGCCGCCGTGATGGTTACCTGGCCGTTTAAGTCACTGCTACCGTTTATCGTCGTATTGCCTCCTATAATAGCAGTCGTCGTTACATTCAGGCTTCCTGTTGTGGTATTGCCTGAAATACCTGCATTGCCGCCAATATTGAGGTTCTTTTCAATGCCAACACCACCTTCAATAACCACAGCGCCGTTGTCTTTGGTGGTGGATTGGGTAGCATTGTTGAACGTAGTGACACCACTGACACCCAGGGTACCGCCAACCGTACTGTTGCCCGTTACGTTGCTGTTGCCACCCACATTTAGGTTTTTCTCTATACCTACGCCACCTTCAACCACAAGCGCGCCATTGTCTTTGCTGGTGGATTGAGTTGTATTGGTTACCGTGAGTACGCCACCTACAGCCATGCTTCCGCCAAGAGAAGCATCTCCGCCCACGTTTAGGTTTTTTTCGATACCTGCGCCGCCTTTAACCACGAGGGCGCCATTTTCTATGCTGGTAGATTGGGTTGTATTTTTCAGCGTTGTGACACTGTCTACACCGAGCGTGCCACCCAAATTTGTATTACCGCCAACATTGAGGTTTTTTTCAACGCCCACGCCACCTTCAACTACAAGCGCGCCATCATTTATGCTGGTAGATTGGGTTGTATTTTTCAGCGTTGTAACACCATCCACGCCGAGTATGCCATCCAACTCTGTATTGCCGCCAATATTGAGGTTTTTCTCAATTCCCACCCCGCCTTCAACGATCACAGAACCATTGTCTTTGGTATTAGATTGAGCCGGGTTGTTGAACCGGGCGATACCGCCGACCGTCAGGTCCTTAACAATATTGGCGTTGTTGCCTACGCCCAAATCCCGGCCAATGCTGGCATCGCGTCCTACAGTAAGGTCAACGCCCACATTGAGGCTATTGGTGATGTTAATGTCGCCAGCAGCCGTGATGCGCATGCGCTCCAGGTTGCTGGTTTTTATCACAAAATCTTTGAAGTCTAAAGTACCGACGAAGTGCGGGCCGGGGAAAGTGAGTTCGTTGCCGTTCACTTTCCAGAAAGCAGCCGTTTTTTCTGAACCATCGTCGTTGTGTCCACTGGCCAGATCACCGGCTGTGGCTGCGTGAAAAGCATAGGGTACGGCCATGAGCTGGCTGGCGTTAATGGTCTGGAAGTCTCGGCCACCGGTTTCATCCATGGCCAGTTCCATCCACACATTCATGCTGCTCCAGGGCACCTGCTGAAAGTCTCCGCCTAAAATTTCACCTTTCCCAACGACAAGGCTGAAAAGCCCCAGTTCATTGGTGGTGATGTTATGCACTTCGCTGTAAGCTGCTTTGCCGCCGACTTCGCCGGCATAAAGCCTGATTTGCAGGCTGATGTTTTTATTGGTCAATACCTGACCTTTTTCATCCCGCGCAACAGCCTGGTAATTGATGCCGGGAGGCGCATTTTGAGCGTAGATGACTGCAGAAATGAGCAGAAAAATCATTACAGTGAATAAGTGTCTGAAATTCATAGTAAAAGAAGTTTATTTAATTATTGAATTTTAATGACTTTGAACGTTTGTACCAGCTTAGAATCTTTGGCCACGATGTGTAACCAATACACCCCGGCAGGGTGCTGGCCAAGATCCAATATTGTTTTTGATGAAACCTGGTGTTTATGATGAAAAAATAAGATTACAAGCATCCAATGGAAAAAGAATCATAAGTCCGTTGTTGCAAGTGATGAAATTGAAACAAAGGTTGGCTTTGGAATCTAAGCGCAAATGCCCGGGAGGTGTGTATGGTATGGTAGTATTGTTAACTGTAACCGGCAAGTTGAGAGGAGTTGCTTGCCTGGGTGAAGCTTTCTCAAAATCGAAAACATCACCTGCCGCTTTTGAATACCGACTGCAGTTGTGCAAGTATAAGCATTAATAAAGGATAATAGACAGGAATTCAGAAGTATTATAAAAAAAACAAAGTAGCAGGAGTGAAAGACCAAAAACAGGAAGGGAGCTGCCTGCAACTGAGGCAACTCCCTTCCACGGTAATTTGTATTGATTTGAACGGAGCATGCTTATTTGGGCTGTATTGCCCCTATAAGTTTTCCCGTTCAAAAGCCTACTCAGAAATGGTATTCTGATATTCTCTCAAAGTTTCCACAAAATATTGTTTGTCGGTAACCAATCGGTTGGTTTGATCAAACAACTGATAGTTGATCCCTTTTTCATCCAAAAGCTGTTTGGTTTTTGCCTGAATAGAGGCAACCAAATCTGAATTTTGCTCCAATAACTGGATCAAACTCATGCCAGTTGATGGTTTACCAGCGCGCACATCTTCATCTTCCTCCGGCTTGGCGTCTTCATTCGTTGCCAAAACACCCAGGTCAATTTCAAGTTCTGTTGCGTCAAATGACGGATCCTTAGACTTCAGATAAGCAATGATTCCATTAACTTTATCTCCAATGGCAGCCATTTCTGCTTCGTGTTGCTTCATTTTTGAAACTACATCATTCACATTGATGCCGATAGCGCCATTAACATAGGAAAAAACGGCATTGTTTTTCACTTCCGACCAGGCAACCCCAACAATTCTGGATATTTGGTCAAGTGTAATGTCTTTTGGGTTAACAGCAGTCCCAAAACCATCGTTCTGTGTAGAAGCAACAATGTAGTCTCCAATATTGGCTGTGCCTTTTATCTTAATTGGAACCTGGCCCAGGAAAGCCACTTTTTCGTATAATTCCGTATTACCTCCCTCGGGCATGTTACCCAAAACGATGGGGTATTGGGAAATAACCATAAAGTGATCTGCATTGCTAAGGTCTTTGGATATCATGCCCCCACGGACGCCAACGATATCGCCATAGCTGAATTTTTCAGCAGGATTTGCCTTCAACAGCCACTCCGCATAGTCTCCGGAACCGGATTCAAAAGCGACACCAATATTATTTTCAAGTTCGACGGCAGCCTTAACCCATTCTGCTACGTGCGCAATGAGTTCAACCCCGTTTACAACTGCTGCATCAAAATCATCCACCCCTACCAGGTCAACAGCTACCATTGCAATTCCCAGCGCAGTGCCTGCAGCTTCCATTGCCTGGAACCAGATGTATTCGAAGCTGTTGTGAAGTTCAGTGAGTGTTTGTCCCTCTACTCTTCCGCGGATACTGCCATCGGAAAAAGTAATGAAATTGGTGCTGTTGTCACGACCGGTATTAATGCCTACCCATATTCCCTGGTTGCTGCCTTGCACGACCAGCGGGTACGCAGCACTGCTGCCGTCTCCACCGTCTATGGCATTGTTGCCATCTACCGTCAGTTTGGTTTTGATGTTAGCACTTGTGTTTACATTCAAACTACCGGTGGTGGTGTTCCCGATAACGGTATTATTTCCGCCGATGGTACTGTTGCCGGCGACCGAACTGCTGCCCCCAACATTGATGTTCTTTTCAATACCCACACCGCCTTCAACGATGACAGCGCCATCGTCTTTGGAAGTGGATTGAGCCGTGTTGTTGAAGCGGGCAATGCCGTTCACACCCAGCGTGCCGCCAACAGTGCTGTTACCGGTTACGGCGCTGTTGCCGCCAACCGTGCTGTTGCCGGTGACAGAACTGTTGCCACCGACAGAACTGTTGCCGGTTACGGCGCTGTTACCGCCAACATTGATGTTTTTCTCAATGCCCACGCCGCCTTCTACAATCACAGAACCATCGTCTTTGGTATTGGATTGAGCCGTATTGTTGAAGCGGGCAATGCCACCGACCGTCAGATTATTGTCAATATTGGCATTGTTATCTACGTCCAGATCCCGGCCTACGCTGACGTCGCGCCCTACCGTTAGGTCTAAACCAATGCTTAAGCTCTTGGAAATATTGATGTCGCCATCAGCCGTGATGCGCAGGCGCTCCTGGTTGTTGGTTTTCATCACAAAATCTTTGTAGTCTAAGGTACCGATGAAGTGCGGACCCGGAAAAGTCAGCTCGTTGCCGTTCACCTTCCAGAAAGCAGCCGTTTTTTCTGAACCGTCGTCGTTATGACCACTGGCCAGATCGCCGGCAGTAGCAGCGTGAAAAGCATAGGGTACGGCCATGAGCTGGCTGGCATTGATCGAATGGAAGTCCCTGCCGCCGGTTTCATCCATGGCCAGTTCCATCCACACATTCATGCTGCTCCAGGGCACCTGCTGGAAATCGCCGCCCAACATTTCCCCTTTCCCAACAACAAGGCTGAAAAGCCCCAGTTCATTGGTAGTGATGTTATGGACTTCCGTGTAAGCAGCCTTACCGCCAATTTCGCCAGCGTAAAGCCTGATTTGCAGACTGATGTTCTTATTGGTCAAAACCTGGCCTTTATCATTGCGCGCTACAGCCTGGTAATTGATACCGGGAGGCGCATTTTGTGCATAGATTGCTGCAGACAACAGCAACAAAAGCGATGCGAATAAGTATTTTAAGTTCATAGTGAAAAGAGGTTTAGCTGATTATTGAATTTTAATGACTTTAAACGTTTGTACCAGTTTCGAGTCTTTGGCTACGATGTGCAGCCAATAAACCCCTGCAGGATGTGCGCCAAGATCCAATTCCGAAGTCGCAACTCCGGAAGCAATTTGTCCCGTTTGAATCTGCTGACCGTTAACATCGAATAGAACCAGTGTAGACGCACTTTGACTCCAGGCTTCAGGAATCTGAATGCTTAGCAACGTACTTACCGGATTGGGCGCAATTGAGATCGCCCCTAATGCAGCTGCTCCGGAGGTTTCAGGAAGGTTCGGAGCAATTGACTCCACCCGCAGTATTTCGGGCTGGTGAAAGCCTTCCGTAAGAAATCCGGAGGCAGTGGAAATGGTGGCAACCCCGACTTCGCCTAGAGTCCAATCAAGTTGAACCTTACCACTATTGTCGCTGCTGCCCGAACTGGCAATGACCGACCTCGACAATCCGTTTTGAGCGGTGGCGCCAAGGCTTATTAAAGCCAGAACCAGAACCAGCAAGTGAAGATGGTATTTCATAGAACCTAATGTTTATGATGAAGAAATAAGTTCACAACATTTACGCCGGGTACCCGAATAACACGCCGTTTTGCCAATGGGCAAATTGATTAGAAAAAAGTTCCAATTTGGGTTTCAAACAAGAATGTCACAGTAAATTATTAAGGTATATAGCGTCAAAGCAATAGCCGACTGATTGGGAGGAGTTGCATTTGGTGATGATGGGTAGTAAGCAAAAACATCACCCGCGAAATTTTGTGTCAGCCGCAATAATGCAAACTTATAAAAAAAATGGAAAAATGAAAAAAAAAGCAGCGTTTTTATTCCTGCTGAAGCAAAAAACGAAAAGCAAAGGGAACCACCTTTTTGAGGCAATCCCCTTTTCAAAATCAATTTGCGCTGACAGTAGCCTTCCTGAGGCTTAAAAATTGTTCAAAATTTATTTAAAAATGGTTCCCTGATAGGCTTTTAGTGTTGACACAAAGTATTGTCTGTCAGTCACCAATCGGTTGGTTTGGTCAAATAAGCGGTAGTTGACGCCCTTTTCATCCAGAAGCTGCCTGGTCTTTTCCTGAACAGACGCAATCAGGTCTGCATTATTTTCCAGCAATTGAATCAAATTTGAGATCACAGCAGGTTCCTTATCGGCAGCAACAAGCACCCTTTCCTCCTGTTTTGGATGTTCCATTTCTTCAAGGGCCAAATCCCCAAGATCAATCTGAAGCTCAGACTCGTCAAACGAAGGATCTTTTGACTTCAAATATGCGATGATGCTATTAACCTTGTTCAGGCCCTCGTTAACTTTATTTTTGATGGCAGCCATTTCGGCTTCCTGTTGCTTCATTTTTGACACAACATCATTCACATTGATGCCGATGGCGCCATTGACATAAGAAAAACCGGTATTGTGTTTGGTCTCCGACCACGCCACGCCAACAATTTTTGAGATCTGGTCAAGGGAAATGTCCTTAGGATTTACCGCGATCCCAAAACCGTCATTGAAGTCAGAGCAAACGATATAGTCGCCGATAGCTGCCTGGCCTTTTACTTTGATTGGAACCTGCCCAAGAAAAGCCACCTTTTCGTACAAGTCCTCTTTACCGGCCTCCGGCATATTTCCCAAAACAATAGGGTTTTGTGAGATTACCATAAAGTGGTCTGCATGGCGCAGATCCTTAGAAATCATGCCACCACGAACGCCGACGATGTCACCGAAACTAAACCGTTCAGCAGGATTTGCTTTTAACAACCACTCTGCATAATCCCCAAAACCGGATTCATAAGTTAGTCCGATTTTAAATTCCAAATCAAGTGCGGCATTAACCCATTCTGCTACGTGCTGGACGAGTTCAAGCCCGTCGACAACTGCCGCATCAAAATCATCAACGCCAATAAGGTCAACGGCAACCATCGCCGTACCAAGGGCCGTACCGGCAGCTTCCATCGACTGAAACCAGATGTATTCAAAGCTGTTGTGAAGTTCGTCGAGTGTTTGCCCTTCAATTCTTCCCCTGACGAAATTATTGGCATCCCAAAAAGAAATAAAGTTATTCCCGCTGTTTGGCGTTCCGTCTGATTCAAGTCCATTCAGTTTAATCAAGATACCTTGCTCGCTGCCCCTGACTTCGAGTGGATAAGCTCCCGAATCTAAGTCCCCCCCTGAAACGGTGGCATCAATGGTAACTTTACCATTTAGGCTGGAGGTCGTATTTACGTCCAGACTGCCTGTTGTGGTATTAAACGCTACAGTGCTGTTGCCGCCTACGGTACTGTTGCCACCTACGGTACTATTACCGCTGACATTACTGTTGCCACTGACACCGCTGTTTCCGCCTACATTGAGGTTTCTTTCAATACCTACGCCGCCTTCGACAACTACTGCGCCGTTGTCTTTTGTTGTGGACTGCGCATTGTTGTTAAAAGTAGAGATGCCATCTACATCCAGCGTACCGCCTACGGCACTGTTGCCGCTGACGTTGCTGTTGCCGCTTACACCACTATTGCCGCCAATATTGAGGTTCTTTTCGATGCCCACGCCCCCTTCGACAACAACAGCGCCATTGTCTTTTGTTGTGGATTGCGCATCGTTGTTAAAGGATGAAATACCAGCCACGCCCAGTGTGCCACCTACGGTACTGTTGCCGCTTACACTGCTATTTCCACTTACGCCGCTGTTACCGCCTACATTGATGTTTTTTTCGATGCCTACGCCACCCTCTACGACTACTGCGCCGTCGTCTTTGGTGAAAGATTCTGTGGTATTGGTAACAGTAAGCACACCGCCCACGGCCAGTTCCCCTCCAAAAGAGGTTGCTCCGCCCACATTGAGGTTTTTCTCAATGCCTACGCCGCCTTCAACCACCAGTGCGCCATCGTCTTTCGTGACAGATTGTGTTGTGTTTTTCAGATTGGTGATGCCATCAACTCCGAGGGTGCCGTCTACTTCGGTATTGCCGCCGATATTGACGTTTTTTTCTATGCCCACGCCGCCTTCAATGATGACTGCGCCGTCGTCTTTGGTGAAGGATTGGGTTGTATTTGTAAAATGGACAATACCGTCTGTCGTCAGGTCTCCGCCAATGGTTGTGTTGCGGTCCACGTTCAGGTCCTGGTCAATGTCGGCATCGCGGCCTACGTGCAGGTTGTTGTCTATGTTTGCATCGTGGTCTACATCAAGGTCATTGCCAATGTTCGCGTCTCTGGCGATATTGGCATCCCGCCCCACATTGATGTCATCGGAGATGAACAAAGAGCCGGTGATGAGGATGTCGCCATCGGCTGTAATGCGCATTCGTTCGATGTTGTCTGTTTTAAAAACAAAATCTTCGTGAATCGTTGTGCCAATAAAATGGCAGTCATCGTTCACATTGTTGTTGCCTTTGGTTGTCCAGAATGGAAGGCCGGTGTGTTGACAGCTGGCTTTTTCCAGGTCCTGGTCATCCAAAATCAGATCACTGGCAGATCCGGCATGAAAAGCATAAGGTACGGCCATTAACTGGCTGGCATTAATCTTACTGAAGTTATTGCCGCCTGTTTCGTCCATTGCCAGTTCCATCCAAACGTTCATGGTGCTCCAGGGCACCTGTTGAAAATCACCGGCGATGATTTCACCGCGTCCAACCACAAGGGTGAAAAGGCCCAGTTCATTGGTCCGAATCCGATGAACTTCACTGTAAGCATGCTTACCACCTGTTTCGCCTGCATAAAGGCTGATTTTCAGGCTAATGTCTTTGTTGGTTAAAACCTGACCTTTGTCATCACGCGCTATTGCCTGGTAATTGATGCCGGCAGGCGCATTCTGGGCAAATGTTGCTGCAGAAAACAGCAGCAGCAAAGCCACGAGTAAATGTCTGAATTTCATAACAAAAGGGTTTGATTGATTATTGAATTTTGACCACTTTAAAGGTTTGCACCTGTTTGGAATCTTTGGCCACGATGTGCAACCAATAAGTCCCGGCAGGCTGCCCGCCAAGGTCCAGTTCCGAAGTCGCGACTCCCGGGCTAATTTGTCCGGTCTGAACCTGCTGCCCTTTGAGGTCGAATAAAACCAGGGTAGATGTGCTTTGGCTCCAGTCTTTCGGAATTTGAATCGTCAGCAGGGTACTTACCGGATTGGGCGCAATGGTGATTGCCCCAAAAACAGCAGTGCCTGAAGCGTCGTGCAGGTTCGGTGCAATCGACTCTACCTGAAGTCTTTCAGGCTGTTGAAAGCCTTCTGTCATAAACCCTGAAGGTGTGGATACGGTGGCAACAGCAACTTCGCCGAGCGTCCAGTCAAGCCAAACTTTGCCATTTTGATCGCTGCTGCCGGAACTGGCCATTACAGAACGGGAAGAGCCGTTTTGTGCAACAAGGCCGGGGCTTATCATGGCCAAAGCCAGGACAAGCAGTTGATGATAGGATTTCATAAAACTGAGGTTTTTATGGTAAAAAAAGTCTTTATATATCCGATCCGGACAAAGGAAAGTTGACTACAATCCGCTCACAGGCAATGGGTGTAAATGAAAGGCAAAATTCAATATTGAATACGAGTGCCCGAACATTCATGGCCGGAGAAGCCTGTAATACAATCCGGTAACTCAGAGAGAGAGAGAGAGAGAGAGAGAGAGGAGCAAGCAAGGGGAATCACACAATAATCGAATTACACAGCATCGTGTAATAACTCAATGTATTTACCTATTGTAAATATGCATAAAAAATTTAAATATTCCAAAAAAACAGCCGTTTATTCTGATTTTTTTCAGAAAACTCCAAATAAAATACACAAATTAACTTAGTTACAAACTTTTATTAAAAAACAAAGGGGTCTCCTATTAATCTAAGCAGCTTGTCTTCCTAAGTTCATTTTCTAAACCGGAATACCGGCCTGCATTTAATTTTCGTTCGGATTTAAGGACTTTACGCAAGTCAATAGCGCGCTCCTGAAAGCGACGGGGGATCAGCAAAACAAAGATGCTATCGCCAAATTGGCATAATATTGCTACTTTTAGGGTGCCGGAGAAAAATATTATGCTAAAAAGTCTTGTTGCCATTGGTTGCCTGTTTCTGACACCAGCCCTCCAAGGTCAGGTGACATTGTTATTGGAGCAAATTCCCGCCAACACACCTGTTTCTGACACCCTGTATCTGGCCGGATCTATGAACGACTGGAAAGCCGGTGTTCCGGCCTATGGCTTCTTGCGCAACCCTTCCGGGCAATATTATTTTACCCTCGAAGACCCAGAACTCCGGGATTTTGAATACAAAATTACCCGTGGGCGGTGGGAAAAAGTTGAGACGGATTCGCTCGGCCAATTCATTGAAAACCGACGCTATCAAGGCAGCGCCCGGGGTGATACCATCCGTTTGAGAATATGGAGTTGGGATGACCTGCCCATCAATGCCAATTATGGCTGGTTAAAAATCCGCGTGGACCGCCTGCCCCGAAACACACCTCCCGATGCTTCCATTTACGCCGTAGGCGGATTCAACTCCTGGCACCCCAGCGATCCCGGTTACCGGATGAGCAAACAAGCTGACGGGACTTTTGAGATAGCAATCCCCCTTTTGTCAGATACCACTTTTTTTAAGTTTACCCGGGGTGGTTGGGAAGCCATCGAAGGCCGGCGCAATGGCAGGGCGCGTGTCAACCGCCAGTTCATCATGAGTAAAGATACTTCCCGGCAACTGACCCTGCAAATAGAATCGTGGGAAGACCTCTCCGGAAACCCCATCAATTTGTACACTTTTTTTCTGTTGCTGGCAGCCATTCAGGGCCTGCTGCTTATTCTGGCCATCAATTCTTTACAAAACAACAACCGCGCTGCAAACCAGGCGCTATCGGTTCTCCTGCTCACCTTGTCGGTCGCTTTAGCCGGAAGGGTTTCTACTTACGACCGCGATATTTTTAACTGGATGCCCAGCCTGTTGCTGCTGCCCGATTTTATCTATTTCCTGTACGCGCCGATTTTCCTGCTTTATGTGACCCGTTTGTTGCGTTTGCCTTCCCGGCAAAATTTCGGCATCAGCTGGTGGCATTTTGTTCCTTTTGTAATTCACCTGGCGGTCTACGCGCCTTTTATGTGGATGCCCAAAGCAACGCTCATTACCGAAGTGGTCAACCAGAATTTAAAACCATATTTTACCGGAGCCGCAGGTATCGGGCTCCTCTTTAACACCGTTTACTGGTTTGTTTGCCGCGGCGTCATCCGGCAATACGAACGGGAGTCGGGTGAAAAACATGCTTTTGAACAGAATCTGGCATTTCTGAATGTGGTGATGTGGCTCAAGGCTATTTGTATTTTCATTTGGGCGGCAAGTTTTTGTTTTGGCATCGCTGGCTATGTGCTCGGCAAAGACCTGAGCCTGTTGACAGAAGGCGCAACCGACACCTTGTGGGTAGCATTTGCCTTTACGGCATTTATTCTTGGCTACTACACGATGCGGCAACCCGAAATTTTCAAATTACCGCCAGTAGATGCCGCCCCGACAGAAGAAGTTCAGCAGGAGCAGGAAAAAGCGGCTTCGATGAGTATTGAAGAAATCGATGCGATCAAACAAAAGTTGGAAAGCGTCATGGCAAACAGGCAGCCTTACCGAAATCCCGGCCTCAGCCTCACTGATCTGGCCGAAATGACCGGTACGAGCCCGCATTCCCTCTCCCGGGTTGTCAACGAAGGTTATGGGATGAACTTCAATGATTTCATCAACGCCTACCGCGTGGAGGAATTCAAACGCCTCGTTCAATCAGAGGACTACCGCAACCAGACCCTACTGGCCATTGCCTTTACTGTTGGATTTAATTCCAAATCTGCCTTTAACCGCTCCTTTAAAAAACTGGAAGACTGCACGCCCAGAGAGTACCTGAAACGTGTCATTTCATAATATGCGCCCAATACTTCCCGTCTTTTTTGTCCTACATTATAATTTGCCGCGACCGGAACCCAATTATCCCCGAAACTTGTGTCATGATTACTGCCATAGCACAAATAAAACAAAACGAGTCATGAAGCAATTTTCAATCTACTTATTTGCCCTGTTCCTTTTCGTCTCCTCCTGTACCCGGGATTTTGTGGGTACTCCCGACAGCCCTTCTCTTGCTGCGGAAAAAGAAATCAATATTGTTCATGTAACGACCCATAGCGGCGCGCCTTTTTCTACTGAAAGCAGCAACCCGGAGGACATTAACTTCCGTACTTATACTGGCGGACCCGGTGGCGGTGTCATGATGCAGGCCTTTTACTGGGATCCGCCTTTAGGCGGCACCTGGTGGACTACCATTCAGGGTAAAACCACTGCCTGGTCAAATGCAGGTATAGAAGCCATCTGGCTGCCCCCTGTTTCCAAAGCGCAGTCAGGCGCCTATTCAATGGGCTACGATCCGACCGATTATTTTGATCTTGGCGAATACAACCAAAACGGCACCACAGAAACCCGCTTTGGCTCAAAAACAGAACTTACCAGCCTCATCAGTGCGGCACATGCCCAAAACATGAAGGTTTATGCGGATATCGTTATCAACCACAACAGCGGCGGGCAACTGGAAAACAACCAGTACACCGGCGGACAGACCTGGACCGACTTCACAGGCGTTGCTTCTGGTAAATTCCTGCGTACCCAACACGATTTTCATCCCAACGCCATTCAAAACAACGACGAGGGCTACTTCGGCGGCTTCCCCGATTTGTGCCATTCCCGGCCTTTTGTTCAGGACTGGCTCTATAACAGAAGCGATGGAGTTGCCAAATACTACAAAAACACGATTGGCTTTGACGGCTGGCGCTTCGATTACGTAAAAGGATTTGCGCCATGGGTAGTCAGCCAGTGGAACAGCAATGTCGGCGGATTTTCTGTAGGCGAGCTCTGGGATTCGAACGTCGACTACCTGAACTGGTGGGCCAATCAGGCAAACAGCAGCGTATTTGACTTTGCCTGCTACTATAAAATGAACGACGCTTTTGACGGCAACAACCTGAGCGTGCTCTACGACGACATGATGTGGAAACGCAACCCTTTCAAGGCAGTTACCTTTGTGGCCAACCACGATACGGATGAAATCTGGAACAAAATGCTGGCTTACGCCTATATCCTGACCCATGAAGGCTATCCGACTATTTTTTACCGCGACTACGAGGAATGGCTGGATAAAAACAAACTAAACAACCTCATCTGGATCCACAACAACAAAGCAACGGGCAACACCTCAATCCTCTATGCCGATAACGACGAATACGTAGCCAGAAGAAACGGCTGGAATGGTCCCGGCCTGATTGTATATCTCAACAACTCCAATTCCTGGCTGGAGCGCTGGGTACCAACTAATTGGAACAATACCCAGATCAAAGACTTTACAGGCCACTCCAACTGGTATCCTACCACGCAGGGCGGCGGTTGGGTAAAAATTCAATGCCCGCCAAAGAGTTACACGGTTTGGTCTCCGAACATCTGATTTCGGCTGAAAACGAAATGAATATCCCCAGATAAGAATCATAAAATTTTAGGTAACAAGACTGTATACAGTGCCGGAGCGCCTTTTGGGTTCCGGCATTTTTTTTTGCCCTTCTAATCCTGAGCGCTATCCTTCGACATTCGGTATTCCTAAAAAGGAAATGCAGAACCGAAGCATATGGAATTTCCAATGTCGAAGTAAAGCAAACATGCTTTTTTACTGATACTATTCAGGTTAAGCATAACGCAGCTATCGGGCGATCTACCTCGCAGGCAGGCCCGCCTGTCATAGCTACGGTTTATACACATCTTTATTTATATGATAGCATATCACCACGTTTGATTCTTTTCTCCGTCATCGCATTTTGTCATCGAACGTCCACGCTGCATTCTGTTTCCACGCAGTTGAGATACCGATTATTATCTCAACTTTCACTCTTTGGCAGTTTGTCATTCCCGAAAGGGCTATGGTTTACACACATCTTGGCAACTTATTGATTTTCAATGGTTTGTAAATTATACCGTAAAAAAGTAATTCATTGAAAATCAAATACTTACAGAACGAATTGTCGACTTGTGTGTAAACCGTAGCCCGAAAGGGAATCTGCAAAAGCGCAACAGTTGATTAAATTTTACTACAAATGCCTATCTATTAATGCTTTACTTCCAAAAAAGGTCAACCTAAAAACCACGAAACACTCGGTGCGACGTCGCAGATTCCCTGCGGGAATGGCAGCCTTGCTGGGGCCGGCATCCAATAATGCGATATGCATAGCCAACACTCGCCAGTATAGGCAGGAGGGTAAAAGACAGACAAAAAAAAGAAAAAGGGCGCTCTGTTGTCAGAGCACCCTTCTTCTCAAGTTCATTTATTTGCTTTCGCAAAAATTGCTTATGGTCTTACGATCAGCAATTTGCGGCGTACGATTTCTTTTCCAACCTGGATAGCTACAAAGTAAGTACCTACTGACAGTTGGTCAAGGTTCAATTCTACCATGTTCGCGCCTGTGTACAGTTCTGTATCCATGGTGCGTACCGTGCGGCCCATGCTGTCGAAGATATTCAGGCGGGCATTGCCACCTTCAGGCGTGCTGATGCGAACAGCTACATTACCGGAAGCTACCGGGTTCGGGAAGAGTTCGCCCACGTTCAATTCACCAGAAACCGTTTCAAGGGTTTCGTTGATTTGTGGCAATGTTTCTTCCTGAGACAAGGTAGCAACGCAGCTTGCCGACAATTCATAAGCGCCTGTAGCCGTACCAAAACCAGTCACATAGATGTAATAAGTTGTGTTGGCTGCAGCCGTAAAGGTTACTCTGGAACGCAATCCGGAGAACGTACAGGTTGCATCATCGTTACCCGCGATACAGCTCAGGTTGCCGCAAGAGCCTCCGAATACACCCAATTTGGTATCAAAGCCTACAGCAGCGCAGGTAGTCAGCGTAACAACCTGGCCAGTTGGTGATGTGAAGGTATGCCATCTACCCGGAGCAGATGTCAGGCTCGTTGTACAAGTACCCAGTGATGCATTGGTCGTTCCGCCAACAGTTGTTCCGGAAACCGTACCTCCGCAAGAAATCGGAGTTGCAGCCAGACATGCGGCGCCACCGTTAGGACCTGCGCAGGAAGAGCACTGTACTCTTGTCGTACGGCAACCAGATCCCTGCGTAGCGCAGGCGCTGTTCAGTGACGTGTGCAGGTAGAGCGGGCCGTTAGCCGTTGCTGTTACCGTCAATGGCGTTGTTCCGCAGCCCAGAGCAGTGCCGCTGGGAGTACCCTGGCGAACCGTCAGGTAATCCGTAGCAACAGAGCTGGAGAACGTGTACGTATTTCCAGCTACCGCGTTGTTGATCGTAGCGTATTCGTCCGGGAATTGGCAAGTCGTAATGTTAACTGTAGTGTTCGTAACCGGTGCAGTTACTGTTCCAAAAGCCATCGTGTTGGTACAGTTGCAAGGAGGCGCAGCGCAGGTCACGTTCATCGTAAAGCTGCCTGAAGCCGTGCTGAATCCTGTTACCAGAACGTAGTAAGTAGTTCCTGCAGCGGAGCTGAATGTTACCTGAGACTGAAGGCTGCAGAAGTCATCGTTGCCCGCTACACAAACCAACGCGCCGCAAGAGCCACTGAAAACACCAACTTTCGTGTCATAAGCAGAACCGCAGAGGCTGACCGTAATCATACCGCCGTTACCCGTTACTGTGTACCATACGCCAGGAGCAGTGCCCAAAGAAGTGGTGCAGGTACCTACAGCATCAGCCGTAGCGCCTGTCGTGGAGCCAGTCGTCGTAGAACCGCAAGCTACTGCAGTTGCATTCGCGCAAAGATCGTTTGGCGGAGCAGCCGTAGCGCAGGTAGCAGACAGCGTAAAGGTACCGCTTGAACTCAGTTTGCCCGATACCATGATGCGGTAAACCGTACCAAAAGTGGAGTTGAAGCTCACCGTTGACAAACGACCGAAGTAGTTGCTGCAAGCCGGATCGTTGTCGTTGGAAGCAACGCAAGCCAGTGCCGTGCAGGCGCCTGTGTAAACAGAAATCTGCGTATCGAAATTAGAAGTGGAGCTGCAAGTGCTCAAGGTGATCATGCCACCTGTTCCGGTAATCGTGTACCATACACCTTTGCGCGGAGCGGAAAGGCCGCAGGCAGGTGTTACATCGTTCGTCGCAGTAGCGTTGCTGCCGGTCACTGTCTGACCGCAGGAAAGTGCAATGGCGCCGGAACAGGCGTCATTGGCTGGCTGCGCATAAGCAAAGTTCATCGAGAAGATGGCCAGTGCTGCTACAACCAAAACTTTAGCAGAGTTAAGTACTTTCATTCGTGATAAATTTAATTTATTAAGTGTGAGATAATCCAATACTTAAACTAGCGGTTATTGCACAGCAATACCGTCTGTTGAAAAACATTCAACTCAATGAAGGGGGGCCGTAAAACGGCTGCTATGCAGAACGTTCATTCTGCATAGGGGAGGATTTGTTATTAGTATTGTTTTCGAAGTGCGTACTTAAATCAGAACTTTGGTCGATAACCATAAAGTTAGGTAAGCGGAACAAGAATGCAAAATATTATTCAACTGATTTTTAAAAAAATAATATGATCGTCATTCCGGACGTCATTTTTGACCATTTTTAAAAAGTCAGCTCTTTTGAAATTTCGCCGCTTGCCAGTACTGATGACAATCTCTGGCATTTACGTAATTTCTTAAAAAAGGTTACAACAAAATAAAAAAAAAGAGCGCCCCCTGCACAGGGGGCGCTCTTAATATTTGTGTGCTTTTTCCAGCAAAGCTATATTAACTTCTGGTAATCAATAATTTGCGATGCATTACCTTTGCACCAACCTGAACCGATACGAAGTAAGCACCCGTTGCGAGATTGTCCAGATTCAGTTCAACCATGTTCGATCCGGCGTACAACTCCTGTTCTACCGTGCGAATTGCGCGGCCCAGATTGTCTACGACATTCAGTTTGGCTACGCCCGCAACCGGAGTTTCGATGCGGATAGAAGCATTGCCATTTACAACCGGATTAGGGAAGAAATCGCCAATGTTCAGTTCGCCATAGAATTGGTGGATGTCATTGATCTGCGGTAATTCGGTTTCCTGAGCCAAAGAAGTTGCGCAGGTTACACCAAGCGTATAGGAGCCAGTTGCTCCACTGAAACCGTGAACGCGGATGCGATAGGTCGTGCCTAACACAGATGCCCAGGTAACAGTAGATTGCAATCCGCAAGCGTCGTCGTTGCAGGCTACGCTCGTGAGCGCGCCGCAAGCGCCGGTGTAGATGTCCAACTTGGAATCATATGAAGTACCTCCGCAAGTCGTAGCTGTCATGGAGAAGCCCGTTCCGACGATCGTGTACCAGCGGTCAGCAGCCACGCTACCACCTGTACAGGATGCAGATGGGCCGTCTAAAGTTGCAGTAGCCGTTGTGCCGGTAGCCGTACCGCCACAAGCAATAGGTGTTGCGTTAGCGCAGTTGTTGTTATCCGTAGGCGGAGGAGGCGCAGCACAGCTCACGTTCATTGTAAAGTTACCTGCAGCTGTGCTGAATCCTGTTACAACAATGTAGTAAGTAGTTCCCGCAGTAGCGTTAAATGTTACCTGAGACTGAAGGCTGCAGGCGTCATCATTGCCCGTTACGCAAACGAACCCGCCGCAAGAGCCACTTAAAATGCCCAATTTAGTGTCATAAGAAGAGCCGCAAAGGCTAACAGTCGTGTTGCCGCCAGTACCCACAAGCGTATACCATACAGCAGGAGCAGTGCCCAGGCTGGTTATACAGGTACCTAATACGTCAGCTGCAGCGCCTAACGTAGTGCCGGTTGTTGTAGAACCACAAGTTACTGGAATTGCATTCGCGCAAAGATCGTTTGGCGGAGCTATTACCGAGCAGGTAGCAGACAGCGTAAAGGTACCACTTGCACTCAGTTTGCCCGATACCATGATGCGGTATACCGTACCAAAAGTAGAGTTGAAGCTCACTGTAGACAAACGACCGAAGAAGTTGCTGCAAGCCGGGTCGTTGTCGTTGGAAGCAACGCAAGCCAAAGCCGTGCAGGCGCCTGTATAAACAGAGATCTGCGTGTCGAAATTAGAAGTGGAGCTGCACGTGCTCAAAGTAATCATGCCACCCGTTCCTGTAATCGTGTACCATACACCCTTGCGTGGAGCGGAGAGTCCGCAGGCAGGTGTTACATCATTCGTTGCAGTAGCATTGCTTCCAGTTACAGTCTGGCCACAGGCGATAGCAATCGCGCCACTACAAGCATCGTTGGCCGGCTGTGCATAAGCAAAAGTCATCGAAAAGATGGCCAATGCTGCTGCAACCCAGACCTTACCGGTGTTAAGTGCTTTCATTCGCAAAATTTTAAAAATGTGATATAATGAATTAAATATTCCCCGGAAATCAGGGCAAAAGCTTTTTCAACATTCGAAAAAATGAATGGCAAGCGATCTCAAAGCAGAAATATAGGTGGGGGGAAGATACTTTCTTTTAATACAAGAAAAGACCTGCCATTTTCGTTTGTGTCCAAGTGTCATACTTAAAGCGGCATCCGGCGCGCGTCGCCTGAATTGCGTCCGCTGTTTCAAATTAGTATAATGGGATTCGTAAATGTATTACGGAGAATTCCTTAAAATGTTGCCCATGCCATCTTGTTTTTTCCCTGCGCTCTTGCTGCTTTTACTCTCTGTTGGGTGTAAAGCTAAAATATCTCAAGACTCCATCTCTCCGGGGCGCATATCGACTCAATTTTCTGATTTTCAAATATCTTATAGCCTAAACACACCCACAGCGAGCTGGTCTTTGCCCAATGAACTGATGGAAATATCCGGAATTAGTCTTTCAGCCGACGGAACAACTCTTTTGGCCGTGCAGGACGAACTTGGACTGCTTTATTGGATAAACAAAGAAACCGGAACCCTGATCAGGAAAGCCGAATTCTGGAAAGAAGGGGACTACGAAGACATTGAAGTCACCTCCGGCGCCATATACATTGTCAAAAGCACAGGCACACTCTACCGGATTCAACACGCCGGTGAGGCTGATCAAATGGTGGATAAATTCAATACCAGCCTGAACAACACAAAAGCTGATGTTGAAGGGCTGTGTTTTGATCCGGCCGGCAATCGTTTGTTACTTGCCTGTAAAGCGCCATCGGGAACCTCAAATGTGGACTCTTTAGAGCGGAACATCTTCGCTTTCGATCCCATAACCCAGGCTTTGTCAGAAAAACCGGTGTTTTCCATTCGCCAGGCAGATGTCCAGGCCTACCTGAAAGCGACCGCCGACGACCCTGCTACCGCAAAAATTGCAGCCTATTTCAACAAAGAAAAAAAAGAGGCTTTTCCCCTTACGCCATCGGCCATCGCTGTGCACCCGCTGAGTGGCCACCTCTATCTTTGTTCTTCCGGAGGCCGCTTGCTTGTTGTGCTTGACGTAAAAGGCGCAATCCTCCATATTTCAAAATTAGATAAAAGCCTGCTTCCCCAACCTGAAGGCATGTGTTTTGACCAAAATGGCGACCTCTACCTCAGCAGCGAAGGCAATGACGGGCCGGCAACTTTGGTGAAGTATGCTTTTATTAAGCAATAAGGTTAAAGGAACAAGGTTAAAGGAACAAGGTTAAAGGAACAAGGTTAAAGGAACAAGGTTAAAGGAGTAAGGTTAAAGGAGTAAGGTTAAAGGTTAAAGTAGGGGCAGGCTGCTCATTGGAGCGGTATTCCCCGTCTAAAATCTCACATCTAATATCTAACGTCTTCCATTTTAAGGTTAAAGTAGGGGCAGGCTGCTCATTGGAGCGGTATTCCCCGTCTAAAATCT
>CALEYL010000040.1 GCA_937926205.1 uncultured Saprospiraceae bacterium | reverse complement strand
TCGAAGTGGAGCAGAACTGCATACTGCTGCGGTTCCTTGATCGATATTCAGTATTCGATATTCAACAGAGCATCGAACCGCAGAACAGATGAATATCGAATTTCCAATGTCGAAGTGGAGCAGAACTGCATACTGCTGCGGTTCCTTGATCGATATTCAGTATTGGATATTCAACAGCCTTATCACAGCAAAGTTGCTCACAGGAGCTTATGGCTGGTTTTCTTTTATTTTATCGAGATATTCATTACTGAAATCTATGCGCAATTCCACCCAGAGTGGGATGTGGTCAGACATTTGAAAAGTACGCCATTTGCTTAGATAATACCGGTTGATGGCTTCTTCTGTTTTCCCTTTGGTGTTTTTCTCCTCAAATTTATCCCGATAAACAGCCATTTCATCGTCTCTGTAAACGACTTCCTGGAAGGCAAAAGCTCCGGCATTGCCATTTTTCCTGTCAAAGATCAACATGTCTTCGTCTTCTTTGATTTTGAAGGCAATCTGGTCGTAGTGTTTGGTGCGGCCAAGGTCAGTCGGTTTGGTTTTGAGCTGTTCCGGAATGAAAAACTGATTTTTTTCAAGGGCTCGCATGGTAATGTGCGTCGGGTCAATGATGTTGAAATCACCGAGCAGAATGTAGCTGGCATTCTCGTTTTTGGCCTTTTTCTGGAACCATTTTGCGACAGCGTCAATTTCGTCCACACGGCGCTTCATGCCGGCGCTGGTAGGGCTGTCTTCACCATAAAAAATATGGACGGTACACAGGCTGAATTTAAACCATCCGGCCTGGAAAGCCACGACAAACGGGGTACGCGCAAACTGTAGGTCGCCTTCAAGATCCATGTTTGGGGGCAAAACGATTTCCCCGGCAATGTTGCGGAATTTGACTTTATTGGTATCGTACAGAAACGCCATACGTTCTCCGCCCCCGGCTGAGCCATCGGTTGCATCAGTAACGATGTATTCCCAGTTTTTTCCGAGGAGGGAAACGAGGCTTTGAAGTCCTTTAAGATCACTGAGCACTTCCTGTATGGCGATAAGGTCAAAAGCCTCAACGATTTCAGCCATGTAATACAAGCTTTCCATAGAGCGGTTATTGCCGAACTCCCGGATGTTCCAGGTGGCCAGCAGCAGCGTTTCTTTGGAAGTGCGCACCGGAATTTCTTCGCTGATTTTTTTTCTGATTTCCAATAGTTTCGATACGACTCGCTCTTTAGTAGGCGTATCGGCGATGTTTTTTAATGGCGTGTAATATGGCATTTATGTCTGGTTGAAGGATGAACAATGGAACTGGAAAAGCAAAGCGAAAGGTTGCTTGTTTTGTCGCTAGGATAACCAACAAATTTAATAAAAATTGTATTTCATCCTGTCATTTTACTACTGTTTTCACCCTTCTTTAATCACAGGCAAATGGCTATACGAGCCACGCTGAATCCATATCCAGCGTAATGCGATTTTCACTTCGGAGTCGCTCGTTCAAAGCTTGAGTTTTAGGCAACTCGTATTCGAAAAAGTATTGAAAAGCAGCAATTTTTCCGGAGTAAAAGTTGTGTTCGTCAGCAGGCAGGTCGCCAGCCAGCAAGGCTTTTTCCGCCGCCAGTGCCTGCTTGAGCCACATCCAGGCAATGGTTACTGTGCCGAAGCTTTCCAGATAGAGCGTAGCGTCGGCTAAAAAAACTTCTGGTCGGTCTTTCATGGCCAATTGCAGCAGGTGCATGGTTAGTACGTGCAGGTCGGCGGCTGCCTCGCCCATTTGTTGCGCATAAGGTTGGAGGCCGTCTAATTCAGAAGCTTCGTTTATGACATTTTTGATTTCGGTCATGAACAGGGCCATGGCCTTTCCATTGGCCATCATTACTTTGCGCCCGAGCAGGTCCATGCCATGAATGCCGGTGGTGCCTTCATAAATCGCGTTTACACGTATGTCGCGGTAGTGTTGTTCCAGGGGGAAATCATCGCAATAACCGGCACCGCCAAGACATTGCATGCCGGCGCTAACAGCCTGGATGCCCATTTCGGCAGGGTAGGACTTGGCGATGGGCGTCAGCAATTCAAACAGCAGGTGCGCCTGTTCCTTTTCTTCGCCTTCGGCAACAGTGGAAACATCGCCGTAATAACTGCATTGAAAAAGCAGGGCTGCACTGCCTTCTGTAACTGCTTTCTGGAAAAGCAACATGCGTCTGACATCAGCATGCTCAATGATCAGTGTTTGTGGAAGCGAAGGATCTTTTTGGGAGGGATGCCGTCCCTGTACCCGCTCATTGGCGTATTTCAGCGCGGCATAATAAGCGGCAGAGGCCGTGCCTGTTGCAACCAATCCGGTAGCAACGCGCGCTTCGTTCATCATCTGAAACATGTAAGAAAGTCCGTGATGGGGTTCGCCAACCAGATAACCCCGGCAATCGCCTTTTTCACCGAGCATGATATGAGCGGCCACGTAACCCTTTTGGCCCATTTTGCCATAGATACCGGCAGTCGTGACGTCATTTGAAACCAACTGGCCGTTTTCATGCCTTAGTTTAGGGACCACAAACAACGAGATGCCTTTTGTCCCTTGCGGAGCACCTTTGATTCGGGCTAATAGCAGGTGAACGACATTGTCAACTCCGGTATGATCGCCACCGGAGATGTATATTTTTTGGCCCTGAATGCGATAATAACCTTCTTCAGTTGGTTCAGCACTGGAACTCAGATCGGTCAGCGAACTTCCGGCCTGGGGTTCCGTCATGGCCATGGTGCCCTGCCAGTCGCCGCTGTACATTCCGGGGAGGTAGCGCTCTTTCAATTCTTCAGAGGCAAAATTGCGGATGAGTCTCGCAGCGCCTTGCGTCAGAAATGCATGGCATGCCGCATTGGCGTTGGCTGCATAAAAAATGAGCAATCCGGCATTCATAATGGTATAAGGCATTTGCTGCCCGCCTGAATCGTAATCATAAGGCGCCGTAATCCACCCGCCGTCAGCAATGGCTTTAATTGCCGTGCGGAGGCCCGGATGAACATGTACTTCGCCGTCCTTAAAATAGGCTTTATTTTTATCCATGTCCCTGTAAATAGGGTAGAGATGGGTATCTCCGATCTGCAATGCCGCCTCAATGGCCATGTCGATGGCTTCCTGGTCGTAGTCGCCAAAATAAGGAAAGCGATTGAGTTGTTCCGCTTGCAGAACTTCGTGAAGGAGGAATTTTAGATTGCGCGTGCTGACGTAAGTATTGGACATGGTTTGAATTGATTTTCAATGCTTATTAACTGCCGGTATAGCCAAAATGCTTTAATTCCCGTTCGTCGTCGCGCCAGTTATTGCGCACTTTGATGTGGATTTCGAGAAATGCCTTTCGGTCAAGGAAAGTTTCGATGTCTAAGCGGGCTGCCGTAGCTAATTTTTTCATGGCTGAGCCGCCTCTCCCCAGAAGGATGGGTTTCTGAGATTCCCGGGAGACAAAAATAACTGCGTTGATGCGCGCCAGTGGCAGACCATCTTTGGTTTCCGAATCTTTGAAATCCGTCACAATGACTTCGCAGGAATAGGGTATTTCCTGTTCGTATTGCAGGAATATTTTTTCACGGATGATTTCGCTGACAAAAAAACGCTCAGGGCGATCCGTCAGTTGATCTTTGGGGTAATAGGCAGGGCCTTCCGGTAAATTTTCGGTGATGTGTGTGAGGAGCACATCGGTGTTGGTCTTGTTAAGCGCTGAGATCGTTACCACTTTGTCGAAGCGCGCCAAATCCGCCCATTCTGTAATCCAGGCAGCCGTTTTTTCGGGGGTTATGGTGTCGATTTTATTCAGAACCAGGATTTTGGGCACATCCACAGCAGCGAGTTTCTCCAACACAGGGTCATTGGCATTGTATTTTTCGCCTGGCTCGGTCACCAGCAACATCATGTCGGCATCGTCAAAAGTAGAATGCGCAAAGCGATTCATGGCTTCGTGCATTTTGTAAGAAGGGTTTTTAATGATGCCCGGAGTATCGGAAAAAACAATCTGGAAATCTTCGCCACTCAGCAAGCCAATAATCCGATGCCGGGTGGTTTGGGGCTTGTTGGTGATGATGGACATGCGCTCGCCCACCATCGCATTCAGCAAGGTAGATTTGCCCACGTTGGGCCGGCCAATGATGTTAACAAACCCGGAACGGTGTATATTGGTCATGTTGATGCAGCTTTTGTTTTGCAGGACAGGTATGCTTAATCTGAGACGCCGCCACCCTGGCCAATCATTTTGGTATCTTTTTGGATAATCTTTTTGATGGTTTTGAAAAAGAGTTTGGGCTTCCAGGGGCGCCAGGAAATTTCATTAAAGGTTTCGCCTAAATTGACATAGTACTGAAGGTGTGTCGTTTCCATCTCTTCAATAACATGCTTAAAGGTATTGACACAACAAATCCAGCCGTCATTTTCAGAGATATCTTCGTACCATTCTTCATAATAACTGTCGTCAGAGCCGTGAAAGTTAAAAACATTTTCACAAATCAGGATAAACTTTGAAATGCCCTCAGCTGCCATATGGTCTATTACCTCACGCTTGAGGTACATGATGTCGTTGTAGATACAGTCATTCCATTCGCCGATCAACTCAATGATGGTATATCCTTCTTCGTAATCTACGTATAAAACTTTGAGGTAAAGCGTCTGCGAACCAAAATCATCCCATTGTGGGTGTATGAAGTAATTGTATACTTTCTGCGTGTAATAAAATTCATCGTATGACCTGCCGTAGAACGGAGAGCGGGCATCTTCAGAAGCTATATAGCGGTCGCGCCATTGATCATAAGGCTCGATATTGTGCATGGACAGTGCTTTGGACAGAGAAACGCCGCGAAATTAACGATTGTTCAGTCGCCTGTCAAGGACTTTGTAAAACTGATTTCCTCAAATCAAAAAACAGGCTGGATTTGGTATAAGCCAATTTTTTTATCTATCCTTGCGAACTTAGGCAATACAGCGTCTGATGCCTGGTATGTGATATCTGACCACTAACAAAGAAAGTATGAAACCATTTTTTACCAATGATGCCATTGTTCTGGGGCTGCTGATCATCGTGCTCGCTTTTGTTTTTGTGACTTCCTCCAGTAAGTCGCGCGGCTGGCAGACTTTCTACAGATACGTCCCTGCTTTGTTTCTTTGCTATGCTTTACCTGCTGTGTTGCATTGGCCGCTGGGTTTGATATCAGGAGAAGAATCCAAACTTTACTTTGTTGCTTCCCGTTATTTGTTGCCGGCCAGTTTGATCCTGCTTTGTGTCAGCACGGATTTAAAAATGATCTTGAGGTTAGGGCCGAAAGCGCTGATTATGTTCCTTGCCGGAACGCTTGGGATTATTATTGGGGGGCCGGTCGCCTTATTGTTTGTAGCCAAAGTGATGCCCGGTGTATTGCCGGTTAGTGCCGATGAACTCTGGCGCGGATTTTCCACCATCGCAGGGAGCTGGATTGGCGGCGGCGCCAACCAGACAGCGATGAAAATTATTTATGACGTGGACAACAGCCTTTTTGCTTCTATGGTTGTCGTCGATATTGTCGTCGCAAATATCTGGATGGCTGTCCTTTTATACGGGGTCAATGTTTCTGATAAAATGGACCGTTTTTTAAAAGCCGACAGTTCGGCAATCGAAGCCATCAAAGTAAAAATCTCCGACTACCAGGCCAGTGTTGCCCGCATTCCGGATACCAAATCGCTTTTTGTCATGCTGGCTGTCGCTTTTGGCGGCGTTGGCCTTTCACACTGGGGCGCGGATGCACTGATTAAGCCGCTGGACGCATATAATGAAAGCTCGAAAGGTGTTTTTGAATACCGCGAGCATGTTGTTTCCGGTCAGGATACAACTGTTCAACTGATTACCCAGAGTCGCTACGATTCGCTGGCACCTTTGCAACGCCAGGGAGGAGGATTGATCAGTGAAGCCGGAGGAAATGCGGGATTTGTGACGAAAAAAGTCGTTAAACAAGGTTATATTCAGGGTGTTCTGGTGGATAACGGACTCAGTACCGTGCTTTCAAGCTTTTTCTGGGTGGTCGTGATTGCCACCACATTTGGTCTTTTGTTGTCTTTTGTACCCAAATTCCGCGAGCTGGAAGGGGTAGGGGCTTCACGCTGGGGCAGTATATTTATTTACATCCTTGTTGCAACCATTGGCATGCAGATGAACCTGAGCGATGTCTTTAACAAACCCGGGTTATTTGCTGTCGGAGCCATCTGGATGCTCATTCATGCCGTCATATTGATAGTGGTGGCAAAGGTCATTCGTGCGCCATTTTTCTTTCTGGCGGTTGGCAGTCAGGCCAATGTCGGCGGTGCTGCTTCAGCGCCCGTTGTTGCATCTGCCTTTAGCCCGGCACTCGCTTCGGTAGGTGTACTTCTTGCTGTTTTGGGTTATGCTTTGGGAACTTACGGGGCAATCATCTGCGCCGGATTGATGCGTTGGGCAGTTGGCATAGGGTGATATTTGGCCTGTTTGAAAATTTCGCATCTATCAAGGAGGATCATCTTGTGTTTTTGATAATTATTCAATGTTTTATTGATTTTTTTGAATGAAATGTATTTTTTAAATCTTTTTGTAAAAAAATTTGCAAAAATGAATCCGCTTGTTGTACATTTGTAATGTCGAAAGCGACAAAACAATTGTACTTTGAATACTGTGGGGTGATGAAACAGGCAGCCATACCCTCTTGTCTCGGGGGTGAGGAACAACAGGATAAACGTAGCATAGAGCCGGGTCCGTTCACGCGGATCTGACCAGGGTTGACCACTCAGGTTTGTGTTATGGCTAACTGCCTCGTGAAGGTTCGAATCCTTCCCCTACAGCTAAAGCCCTGACTTTCCAAGTCGGGGCTTTTTTATTTGTACACCTACCTCCCGGGTTTGTCCAAACCGCTAATTTCTGCTAATATTGCGCTCGATTTGACATTTCAGGGCACATCTGTCGTTCTGAAACTGGACTTGTCTGTTCATGAAACGTGGATATGAACAAGCGTCAACTAAATTTCTACAACTCAAAGTTTTTCCCATGATGACCTTAAAAGTCAAAATAGTTTTTGTTCTGGCATTGTTCGCTTTGGCACTCGAAGGCCAAAACCCTCTAAATCAGGGCTTGCTCGCTGTTTATTCCTTTGACGGTTGTGCTGATGACCTCACATCAAGTACCTATAATGGCACACTTTCAGGGAATGCCACTCTGAGCGATGTGTTGCAGGTTCCTAAAGACGACAGCTCCGCCATGGTTTTGAGCGGTGCTTTTCTGAACGGCCTTTCAGATTTCAGCATTGCTTTTCAGGTTCGGTTCACGGCTTTCAACCTCACGGGGTCTCCCCAACCGCCGCTTAATACCCTTCTGACCGGAGCAAATACCGCACAATTAAGAGCTTTGGGACTGGCCTACGACAAATCCGAAGAAGTGTTCCTGATTACGATCAACGGCAATACGTATGCGATTTCTGGTGTGTCGCTGAATGCTCAGCAAACGTATTGCATGCAGGTGGTCAGGCTCAATAACGTAGTTGACCTGTACATTGACGGGGTTCAAACTGGCCCTGGAATGTCCCTGAGCGGCCCTCTGCAAATTACTGCCGATGCATTGATCATTGGTCAGGATCAGGATTGCCTGGGAGGCTGTTTCGTCGATTATCAGTCGCTTAACGGCAGCATAGACAACCTTCGTTTCTATAACCGGGCGCTTTCTCAGACTGAAGCCGGCGCCTATTGTGCTGCCCCTGACGATGAAGATCGCGATGAAGACCGCACTGCAGGGCTTTGTCTGGGGAAAAAAGTATTGCTGGATGTAACCCTTGAAGGCAGGCCGACAGCGAGCTATCTTTGGCAGGACAACTCCACCGATCCGGTTTTTGAGGCATCAGAAAGGGGGAATTATACCGCTGTAGTCGACGATTGCGGCCAAAAAGTGACTTACAATTTCGAGGTTTCAAGAGAGGAAAACTGTCCCTGCGACCCTCTGGCGCCAAAGGCATTTACACCAAACGGTGATGGACGAAATGACGTCTTCAGGGTACTTAATGATTGTGTATTTGTAGAATTTGATTTGCAGATTTTCAACCGCTGGGGTAAAGAAATATTCAGGTCGCAAAATGCGGCGAATGGATGGGATGGCGACTTTGGCGGCGAAGCACAACCCTCTGATGTATATGTTTATGTCCTGAACTATAAAATCAAGGAAAGCGATATGCAGTTTCAGAAAAAAGGGGACATTACCCTGCTGCGTTAGTGGTTAAAATAGTCGTCACCGGGCCTGAGTCTACGGGCAAGTCAACATTAGCCCGTGAATTGGCGGCATATTCCGGTACCTTATGGGTGCCGGAATATGCGCGCCCTTACCTCAATTATCTGCCATATCCTTATTCTGCTGAAGACGTTGTTCACATTGCCCGCGGACAAGTGGCCTGGGAGGCTGTTTGGGAAAAACACGCTAAAGGACTTCTTTTTTGCGACACGGCATTGCTGGTTCCCAAAATCTGGATGGAACATAAATATGGCTTTTGTGATCCCTGGATAGAATCGCAATTAAAAGAGCGACACTATGACCTCTATTTACTCTGTGATATAGACCTGCCCTGGGAAAGCGATCCTTTGCGTGAACACCCCAACGAGCGGGAGATCCTGTTCCTTAAATATAAAAATGCGCTTGAAGAAATGAATGCCAACTTTTTGGTAATCAACGGAAAAGATGCAAGGCGACTGGACAATGCCATTGCTGCTACCCAATCCTTTCTTGGCCGATGATTTGCTATTGAAATGTAGATATTGCCGGGCAAATGACCAATGTGAAATTTCCTGAAAAAATAAAAACGCCAACTGCTTTCTCATTCCGGGAATACTTATCTTTCCAGTCCGATTTACACTCTTCTCTCTGATATAAATCCACTCCGAGGTCATCGCTTACCTCAGAATTCCCGCGCTCCGAAATAACCAGCTTGTTAGCAGGTGATTTATTACATTCCGGCAGGATATTATTCCCGCTCGGAAACCTATTTTTTCTTTAAGACTGGTTCAGGAGTATCCTTGTATTGAGGAATTACCCATTCATGACAACTGACCTTGGATTATGAACAAATTATTACACCCATCTTTTTTGCTCTTCTTCCTGTTGCTGATCAATGTTGAACTGATCGGGCAATGTGTCAACCCGAGCATTTCTTTGCCCGACATGTCCACACCCGTAAATGGCAACCCGGCAACAGCTTATTGCGTGACCCTGAAGTTTGACCCGGCAATGACGGGTTATCCGACGGGATTGACGATGTTGTTGCAACATACTTTTCAGGGAGATTTAGACTTGTTCATAAATGCATGTGGCAATACCCTGAACATCATGCAGCGCCCCGGGGCGGTAGGCAATTGTGCAGGAGGGGCGCCATTTGGAAATGGGGCTGATATTGGTTCACCCGGTTCTCCTGCTCAGGTAATTTTTACGGATAACAGCAGCGTTGATCCGGAAAACGGCATCGCTGTAGGAGGAGGCACGTATGGTATAACAGCTGATGACGCTTGCGGAGTAGGAACACCAGGCATCAATTCTTTTGCTTCTTTGTGGGCAGGCTGCCCACCCGGCCTTATTACGGCGCAAATATGTATCGGGGACCATGCTTTCGGAGACTCCGGCGTTGCTCAAAATATTTCTTTAAATTTTCCAACGCCGATTGTTTGTGGATGTACCAACCCCCTTTCGTCTAATTACAATCCTGCCGCCAATGTGGATGATGGCAGCTGCATGGGTTGCTCGCTCACAGCTTCAGCAACGGCAACGCAACCTTCCTGTAACCTGAACAATGGCTCTATCAACGTAATGCCCTCCGGTGCAGGCTATACCTATGTCTGGAATCCTGCTTCTGTGAGCGGTTCTAATCCGACTAATCTTGCTCCTGGCACTTACTCGGTGACTGTCACCGCGACAGCTACGGGTTGTATCGGCAGCACCACGGTGACGCTAAACCCAAGCACGGCGCTTACGGTTACAGCCACCCCGACACAACCTACCTGCGCCATGAACAATGGCTCTATCAGTGTGTCTCCCTCTGGGGCGGGCTATACCTATGTCTGGAATCCTGCTTCGGTGAGCGGTTCAAATCCAACCAACCTGGCCCCGGGGACTTATACCATCACCGTCACTCAAACGGCTACAGGCTGCGTAGGGACGGCATCTGTCACGCTCAATCCCAGTACGACAATCACCGCTGCTGCCACGCCAACGCAACCCACTTGTTCGCAAAACAACGGCTCTATCAGTGTGTCTCCCTCCGGAGCCGGGTATACATTTACCTGGAACCCGGCATCGGTAAGTGGCTCTAACCCGACTAATCTCGCACCCGGCACTTATTCAGTAACGGTTACACAAACAGCTACCGGGTGTATGTCTACTGCAACCGTAACACTCAATCCCAGTACGACAATCACCCCGGTCGCAACAGCAACTCAGCCAACCTGTGGTTTAAATAATGGTTCGATCAGTGTTTCACCTTCAGGCGCCGGGTATACGTATGTTTGGAATCCCGCTTCATTAAGTGGCTCTAATCCAATGAATTTAGGTCCGGGTTCCTATTCCGTTACCATAACCGAAACAGCCAGCGGGTGTATGGCCAATACCTCCGTTACCTTAAACCCTTCAACGCCATTAACTGCCGTTGCCACGCCCACGCAACCAACCTGCGGCATCAATAATGGTTCTATCAGTGTTTCACCTTCCAGCGGGGGGCATACCTATGTTTGGAGTCCGGCATCGGTCTTTGGCCCCAACCCGACCAATCTTGCCCCTGGAACTTATACCGTCACTGTCACGGAAACAGCAACCGGGTGCACAGACGATGTGACGGTAACGCTGGATCCGAGTTCACCCATCATGGTTAATATGTCTGCATCACAACCATCCTGTGGTCAAAATAACGGCGCAATCAATGTTACACCCTTTGGCCCGGGGTATACATACGTTTGGAATCCCCCTTCCCTGAGTGGTTCTTCAGTGGTAAATTTAGCGCCGGGCACTTACTCTGTGACGGTTACCCAAACGAATGGCGGTTGTATGGATAATGCAACCGTAACTTTAAATCCCAGTGCGCCTCCGACGGCCAATGCAACGGCCAACCCGGCTTCGATTTGCGTTGGTGGCTCCACCCAATTGACAGCTACCGGCGGCGGCACCTATATGTGGAGCACAGGGCAAACTGGCGCCACCATCATGGTTTCACCGGCATCAACAACGACTTACTCTGTCACAGTAAATAACAACGGCTGCGCTGCGGTGGGAAATGTGACGGTTACCGTAAATTCTGTGACGGCAGGCGCCAGTGCCAACCCTGCAACCGCCTGTCCGGGAGCTGCTGTTCAATTGACTGGCACCGGCGGCGGCACTTATATGTGGAGTACCGGACAAAGTGGGGCTACCATTACAGTTAATCCTGCAGCAACAACAACATACACCGTTACGGTAACAAATAACGGCTGTACAGATGTGGCCAATGTCATGGTAACGGTCAATACCGTGACAGCAACAGCCTCAGCCAATCCATTGGTTGCCTGTTCCGGCGATCCGGTTCAATTAACAGCTACCGGCGGGGGCACCTATATGTGGAGTACGGGGCAAAGTGGCGCTACGGTAACGGTTAACCCCACAACCACCACTACCTACTCCGTAACCGTTACAAACAATGGTTGCACAGATGTGGCAGATGTAACGGTTACCATAAATTCTGCTACAGCGACGGCTACCGCCAGCCCGGATATTATTTGTGCGGGTGACCCAACCGTATTGACGGCTACTGGTGGCGGCACTTATCTTTGGAATACCGGACAAACAGGGGCAAGCATCAACGTGGCGCCTGGCGCAACGACGACATACAGCGTAACTGTGACCAACAATGGTTGTACAGATGTTGCAGGCGTTCTGGTCAGTGTGACGACGGTCAATGCTTCTGCTGTTGCCAATCCCAATCCTATCTGCGAAGGAGAATCAGCCGTATTGTCGGCATCTGGCGGTGGTACCTATGTGTGGAGTACCGGGCAGAGCGGCCCTGACATCACAGTTAGTCCGCTGGCTACAACGCCGTACATGGTCACAGTTACCAACAATGGCTGCTCTGCGGTATCTACGATCAATGTCGTCGTCAATACGGTCAATGCGAGTGCAACTGCGAATCCCAACCCTGTTTGCGAGGGCAGCAGCGCAACGCTCAATGCCAGTGGTGGCGGCACCTATATGTGGAGTACCGGACAAAGCGGCTCTACTGTTAGCGTCAGCCCCGCAACGACAACGACTTATTCTGTAACGGTGACAAACAATGGCTGTACCGATGTAGCAAACGTTACCTTGTCTGTAAATTCAGTAACAGCTGCGGCATCGGCTGCTCCTGCAACAGTCTGTTCCGGCAGTACATCAACATTGACGGCTACCGGTGGCGGCACGTATATGTGGAGCACCGGACAAAGTGGCGCTTCAATAACGGTTAACCCAACGGCTACAACGACTTATATGGTGACGGTTACCAATAATGGCTGTACTGACGTCGCAAATGTAACTGTCAATGTTACCACGGTTACTGCCCAGGCTTCTGCCAGTCCTGCTGCCATTTGCGAAGGGGCGACCACTCAGTTGACGGCTACCGGCGGCGGTACTTACAGTTGGAGCACAGGCCAGATTGGCGCTTCTATTACCGTTGGACCAACGGCAACGACAACTTACATGGTGACGGTTACCAATAATGGTTGTACCGATGTCGCCAGTGTAACCGTAACGGTTAATTCAGTTAATGCAACAGCTACCGCCAATCCCGGGACGGTTTGCCCTGGCCAGCCTGTTCAACTCAATGCTACCGGTGGCGGCACTTACTTATGGAGTACCGGCCAGACCAACGCCACCATCAATTCGGTCATCGGTTCAACGACGACATTTTCAGTTACGGTGACCAATAGTGGTTGTTCCGATGTAGCAACGGTCACGGTAAACGTAAATTCTGTGGTCGCAACAGCAACTGCTTCTCCTTCATCTATTTGTCCGGGCCTGTCTACGGATTTGACGGCTACCGGTGGCGGCACTTACCTGTGGAGTACGGGACAATCCGGAGCCACCATAACGGTATCTCCCGCCACTACAACGACCTATATGGTGACAGTCAGCAATATGGGATGCACCAATGTGGCTCAGGTGACGGTGACCGTCAGTGGGGCGTTGACACCTGCTGTCTCGGCATCTCCTGCGACGGTTTGTCCAGGTCAATCCACTACCTTAACCGCTTCAGGTGGCACTTCGTATATGTGGGGTGGCGGTGAATCCGGTGCAACCATCACCGTTAGCCCTACGAGTACAACAACATATACGGTCACAGCAACGAATAATGGGTGTACGGGTACAGCGGATGTTACTGTAATTGTTGACCCCAGTCTTACTGCAACTGCTATGGCGAGTCCGGGAACCGTTTGCGCCGGCGCATCAACCACGCTCAGCGCTACCGGCGGTGGAACATATGTCTGGAGCACTGGCCAGAACGGCATGAATATCATGGTTTCCCCAACAGCCACAACGACCTATTCCGTCACCGTTTCCAATAATGGCTGTATGGGTACTGCGGATGTAACCGTAAATGTTACGCCATTACCTACGCCCGGAGTTACGGCAATGCCGCCAACAATTTGTACGGGAGAAATGACTCAGTTGACCGCTACAGGCGGCGGCACGTATATGTGGAGCAATAGCCAGATTGGTTCGTCTATTACCGTTGCTCCAACATCAACTACCACTTATACGGTTACCGTAACAAACAATGGTTGCTCTGCCTCAGCTGATGTCACAGTTACAGTTAATCCTTTGCCAACACCAACGGCTGCCGCCAATCCGGCAACTATTTGTGCCGGTAATACGGCTGAATTATCCGCTACCGGCGGCGGCACCTATATCTGGAGCGACGCCCAAACGGGTTCACCCATTACGGTTAATCCATTCGGAACCACAACGTATACGGTAACCGTAACGAATAATGGATGCTCCGCAACAGCAAGTACAACGGTAACGGTAACGCCATTACCTGTTGTGTCAGCCTCTGCTGCTCCTGCTGCTATTTGCGCCGGCCAATCGAGTGTTTTGATGGCCACGGGCGGAGGAACCTATCAGTGGAGCAGTGGACAATCCGGGGCCTCCATTACGGTAAACCCTGTAGCAACGACAACGTATACGGTTACGGTCACCAATAATGGCTGTACTGGAACCGCTGATGTAACCCTGACCGTTAATGATTTACCCGCGCCAACGGCTGCTGCTTCTCCCGCTGCAATTTGCGCAGGGCAGTCAACTACGCTATCTGCCGTGGGCGGCGGCACTTATGTTTGGAGTAACGGACAGTCCGGCGCCTCCATCACAGTGAGCCCTTCAGCAACGACAACTTACACGGTTACTGCAACCAATAGCGGCTGCACCGGCACAGCTGATGTGACAGTGACGGTCAATTCAACAATGGCTACTGCAAGTGCCATTCCGGCTACCATTTGCCCCGGATTAACTTCAGTACTAAGCGCTGTGGGCGGCGGCACCTATGTCTGGAGCACTGGCCAATCCGGGGCTTCCATCAGCGTAACGCCGGCAGTTACCACCACTTACCTCGTAACCGTCACCAACAATGGCTGCACCGACATTGCTCAGGTTACTGTGAATGTTGAAAACAACTTGAGTGCAACAGCATCGGCCAGTCCGAATGTCGTTTGTCAGGGTCAATCTTCTCTTTTATCCGCCACCGGCGGCGGGACTTATGCCTGGAGCAATGGCATGTCCAGCGCCAGCATCAGTGTAACACCTCCGGCAACGACAACCTATACAGTGACGGTTACAAATAATGGTTGTACGGGGACGGCAGATGTTACGGTTGTTGTCAACCCTCAACCATTTCCAACCGCAACCGCCAGCCCGGCGGCCATTTGTTCGGGTCAGGCTTCGACGCTGAACGCCAGTGGTGGCGGAACTTACATTTGGAGCAGCGGGCAATCCGGCGCTTCGGTTGTCGTAACGCCCCCGGTGACGACCATCTATACCGTGACGGTTACAAATAATGGCTGCACAGCTACTGCCGATGTCACAGTTGTTGTGAATCCTTTGCCGCAACCTTCGATTACTGCCAGTCCAACCACTATATGTGAGGGCCAATCCACAACCCTCACCGCCACAGGTGGCGGGGTCTATAACTGGAGTAACGGGCAATCCGGCGCTATCATCGTTGTGAGCCCCGGCGCCACATCCCTTTTTTCCGTTACGGCCACCAATAACGGCTGCACAGGAACGACAGATGTCCTTGTTACGGTGAATGCTACGACAGCAAGCGCAACGGCAAATCCTTCCACGATCTGTCCGGGTTTAACTTCGGTGCTTACGGCTACTGGCGGCGGCGCCTATTTGTGGAGTACCGGCCAGTCAGGGGCTACCATCAGCGTAACGCCGACTGCGACGACTACCTATACGGTGACGGTGACCAACAATGGTTGTACGGATGTGGCCTCTGTAACGGTTAATGTGCAAAACAACCTGGTAGCAACGGCATCAGCAAGCCAGAGTACCCTCTGCATTGGCCAATCGACTACCTTGTCTGCCACTGGCGGCGGTACTTACGCCTGGAGCAATGGCATGTCTGGCGCTAACATCACCGTAACGCCCTCAACGACGACGACTTATGACGTAACGGTTACCAATAGTGGCTGTACAGGGACGGCAAGTGTTACCGTGACAGTAAATCCTTTGCCAGTAGTAACTGCAACAGCCAGTCAGGCAACGGTTTGCGCCGGGCAATCTACCACTTTGACAGCTACAGGGGGCGGTACTTACCAATGGAGCAACGGAATGAGCGGTTCCTCGGTTTCTGTATCACCTGCGTCAACAAATACTTATACCGTTACAGTGACCAGTAATGGCTGTACAGCGACAGCAAATATAACGGTGACGGTTAATCCGGTACCTGTTCCTACAGCCACAGCTTCTCCGGCGACGATTTGCGCCGGTCAAGCCAGCACCCTGGTGGCCACGGGTGGCGGCACTTATCAATGGAGTACCGGACAAAGCGGCGCTTCCATAAGTGTTATGCCTTTAAATACAACGACTTATACCGTTACTGTTACAAATAATGGCTGTACAGAAACAGCCTCTTTAGATCTTGTTGTCAATCCCTTGCCTGTGCCGGTTGCCACGGCAACCCCGGGGGTATTGTGTGCAGGAGCATCTGCTACACTCAATGCCAGCGGTGGAAATACCTATTTGTGGAGCACCGGGCAAACCGGAAGCAGTGTGACGGTAACGCCGGCTGCCACTACGACTTATGCTGTAACCGCCACCAGCAATGGCTGTTCTGCCAATACAACGGTGAATGTTGTTGTCAATTCGACTTCAGCCACAGCTGTTGCAGACCTGAGCACCATTTGTCCCGGACTTTCCACCAATATTACAGCCGGAGGAGGGGGCTCTTACCTTTGGAGTACAGGTGAGACGAGTGCCGTTATATCTGTAAGTCCATCACAAGCTACAACTTACACGGTTACTGTCACGAACAACGGGTGCACCGATGTTGCATCTGTAAACGTTATGGTCAGCAGTGTCCTGATTCCAACAGTAAGCGCTTCTCCGGCTGTTGTTTGCCCGGGACAAACGACCACACTTTCTGCTTCAGGCGGCAGTATGTATGCCTGGAATACGGGCGGTTCAGGTTCGTCAATTACCGTATCGCCACTAACTACAACGACTTATTCTGTTACAATTACCAATAACAATTGTACTGGTTCAGCAGACGTTACGGTTACCGTTGATGCCAATTTAAATACGACTGCGATTGCCAGCCCGGACACTTTGTGTGCCGGACAATCGGCCGTCCTGACAGCCACTGGTGGTGGAATTTATCAATGGAATGACGGACAGTCAGGCGCTTCGGTGACCGTGACACCTGCCAATACAACGACTTATTCGGTAACTGTCAGCAACAATGGGTGTATGGGGTCGTCAACCGTTACAGTGGTGGTATTACCGCTGCCACAACCCACGATTGTTGCCAGCGCGGATGTTTTGTGCCTCGGAGAATCTACAACTTTGACGGCGAGTGGTGGTGATACATACCTTTGGAATGACGGGCAAATGGGGCCCTCTGTTGTGGTTTCTCCGATAACAAGCACAAGCTATTCTGTAACAGCAAATAAGGACGGTTGCATCGGAACAGAGTCAATCGATATTGTCGTCAATCCATTGCCGACGCCTAATGTAACTGCGAGCCCGGCAGCGCTTTGCCCCGGGCAATCTTCAACCCTGACAGCCATCGGCGGTGATACTTACCTCTGGAGCGGCGGCCAAAATGGCGCATCCATCGTTGTCACACCGGCTGCAACGGCGACTTATTCGGTGACTGCTACCCAAAATGGTTGTGAAGGCACTGCGAATGTTACCGTCACCGTTAACCCACTGCCGACACCGACAGTTGTGGCGAATCCCGGGACTTTATGTGCCGGACAATCGACAACGCTAACGGCCAGTGGCGGCAATACTTATGTTTGGAGTAACGGCCAAAGCGGCGCCTCAATAGTCGTAACGCCCGCAGCCACGAATACTTTTAGTGTTACTGCGACCGACAGTAATGGTTGTGAAGGTATAGCTTCTGTCACCGTGACCGTAAATCCTTTACCTGTGCCGTCTGCGACTGCCAATCCGTCCCTGATTTGTGCCGGTGAATCTACCATGCTTTCTGCCAGCGGCGGCGATACTTATCTTTGGAATACAGGCGACACGGGGACCTCTGTTCAGGTGAGTCCGGCAACGACGACGCTTTATTCCGTGACTGTTACAAGTCTTGGGTGCAGTGCGGTGACTTCAGTAAATGTATTGGTCAACCCACTACCTACGGCATTCGCCGACCCGGATACGATTTGCGTCGGTGAATCGGCCGTACTGTCGGCTTCAGGTGGAGACCTCTATCAGTGGAACACCGGACAAAGCGGGAATATGATAACCGTATCCCCGGTCGTTACCACAACCTATTCTGTAACAGTAACCGACGAAGGTTGTCAGGCAATTGTACCCGTTACGGTAACGGTGAACCCATTGCCTGTGCCTGTTATTCTTGCTGCTCCGCTGGTTATTTGCAGGGGAGAATCCAGTACGCTTAGCGCAACCGGGGGAACCAGTTTTGCCTGGAGCACCGGAGGAAGTGGCGCTTCGATTTCAGTAAGCCCGCTTGCAACAGCCTCTTATGCTGTTACCGCAACAGAAAATGGTTGCGTTGGAACAAGCCAGATAACCGTATTGGTGAGCCAGCCGCCTTTTGCTGTGGTGACGCCGACTGCAACGGTGTGCAACGGCCCGGGAGGCCCTGCAACCCTCAATTTTAGCACGCTTGTTACCGGGGGAGACTTTGGAGGTTCCTGGACGGATGTTCAGAACAGCGGCGCAACGGGTGCTCTGCCTTCTCTGGATTTTACAGGGGTAACACCGGGAATTTATGTATTCCGGTATACCACGCAGAACGCCTCAGCCCCTTGTGTCAATGTTTCCTATGAAGTCAATGTGGAGGTTGTTTTTTGCAACTGTCCTTCCGTAGCAACCCTTGGCGGCGGACCATTGTGCAATGCCGGTGGTATGCTGGACCTTACAACACTGCAACAAACAACAGAACCAGGTAACTGGATGATCGTTGTGGCTCCTGCAGGTAACCTTCCGGCTACGATTTCCAATGGCGTTTTTAATGCGGCAAACGCCGATGCCGGGGTTTATGAAGTTCGATTTACCCTGGATGATAGTCCGCCTGCCGGGTGCCCCGTTTTTTCAACGCAATTGATTTCGGTTGAAGCCAGCTTATCTGCCGGCATACCTGAACCGGTTGAACACATTTGCTTTGGTGAAAACGAAATCTTCAACCTTTTCGATCTTTTACAGGGTGAAGACACCGGTGGACTTTGGACTGAAACTTCTGCGGTTCCTTCCGGCGGCGGCGCTTTTCAGGCGGGCGCGGGCACATTTGATGTTACAAACCAACAAGCCGCCAATTACCGTTTTCGCTACCTGCTGGATTCCGGCGGCGCATGCCCTTCAGACGAGGCATTTGTGGCCATCAACATAGAACCGTTGCCGGTAGCAAAAGCCGGAGCTGATCAGGTGCTGGATTGTGACATAACTGAAGTCAATCTGAATGGTTCGGGGTCTTCTACGGGCAACAACATCAGTTACCTCTGGACAAGTACGGACGGGAGCATCCTTTCCGGCGGCAATACCCTGACCCCGCTTGTTAACGCAGCAGGAATTTACCGGCTACTCGTTACCAATACTACTTATGGTTGTAAGGCCACAGACGAAGCTGTTGTGAGCGCCAACAACACACCGCCACAAGGTGTGCTGGTTCAGTCACAGGATCCAATATGCCACAACGAATCCAATGGATCTATTTCTTTCGGTGCTGTTACCGGGGGCAGTCCGCCATATTTGTATTCGATAAACAATCGGCCATTTGTGCTTAACCCCAATTTTGTTGGTTTGAATAGCGGGACCTATACCCTCGAAGTTGAAGACGCCAACGGTTGTCGCTGGCAAAGCGAAGTAACTTTGGAAAACCCGCCTGCGCTAGTTGTCGATGCCGGGCCAGACATCACGATCTTTTACGGAGACAGTACTGAGCTCCGGGCTGAAGCCATTCCGCTGAACGGAGCATTCGTTTACTCGTGGACACCAGCTGATAATCTGGCTTGTAGCTTCTGCCCGCAAACAACAGTCCGTCCGGATTCGAGCACGCTTTATCAGGTTTTGGTCACAGATGAAAATGGCTGCCAGGACAGCGATCAGGTTTTGGTTAGGGTCAGGGTCAGGCGCGATGTTTATGTTCCGAATGCCTTTTCACCCAATGGGGATGGCATTAACGACGTACTGATGGTGTATGCCGGCGAAGGGGTCGAAAAAATTCTGGAATTCGATATCTATGACCGCTGGGGAGAATCCGTATTTTACGTCGCTAAATTCCCGCCCAACAACCCGTTGTACGGCTGGAATGGGATTTTCAGAAATAAACCTGCGCCTCTGGATGTTTATGTATATTACATGCGGGTCCTGTACAAAGACGGCGAAGAAAAATTGTTCAAAGGAGATGTGATGCTGGCCAGGTAGTTGGGAATTATGGCGCTTTGCTCCGGTAGCGCCCAGGATGATCTGACGATCACAGGATTTGACGAGGAGCCTGGTCGCTAACGGATAAACAACTCAACTCAATCAATCAGCTTATGACGCGCATATTGTACCTCTCTCTTGCTCTTGCAACCTGCATCACCCTGAAGGCGCAACAACCATCCGGCAACATCCGGCTGAACCAGATTGGGTTTTACCCGGATGGCCCTAAAGTGGCGGTGGTGTGCGGCGACGGAACCGGAAACATGTTCTTCATAAAAGCAGCTGATTCCGGGGCGATGATGCACCGGGGATTACTGGGCGCACCCCGTTTGAGTGCCTTTTCAAAACAGCGTACTCGAATTGCGGATTTTTCAGCGTTCAGACAGAGCGGTACTTTTGTGCTCGAAGTCCCTTCAACGGGCGTTTCTTATCCTTTTGAAATTCAGAAAAATGTGCACAGGTCAGTCGCAACAGGCGCTTTAAAAGGATTTTATTTTCAACGGGCTTCCACCGCTTTGCCGGAGTGGCATGCCGGAAAATGGAAGCGCCCTGCAGGGCACCCCGACGATCGCATCCTGGTTCATGCTTCTGCTGCATCGCGTGCGCGACCAGCCGGGACGGTCATTGCATCGCGCGGAGGTTGGTACGATGCCGGCGATTACAACAAGTATATTGTCAATTCCGGGATTACCATGGGTACCCTGATGTCTTTGTATGAGGATTTTCCTGCTTTTTGTGATAAGCTGGTCACCGATATCCCGGAGAGTGGAAATACCCTGCCTGATTTGCTTAACGAAGTGCTCTGGAACCTGCGCTGGATGCTGACCATGCAGGATCCCGGGGATGGCGGCGTTTACCACAAACTGACAAATCCGGAATTTGAAGGACTGAACCTGATGCCACACCAGGCTTCGAAGCCGCGCTATGTGGTTCAAAAAAGCACGACCGCTGCACTCGATTTTGCGGCAGTGACAGCGCAGGCCGCCCGGGTATTCAGAAAATTTGAAAAGCAATTGCCCGGATTAGCAGATTCCTGTTTGTTGGCAGCCAAGGCAGCCTGGACCTGGGCAAGCCTTTACCCGGAGGTGTATTACGACCAAAAAGCCATGAACGAACAGTTCGACCCGGACGTCAATACCGGCGCTTATGGCGATACGGATGTCTCGGATGAATGGTTGTGGGCTGCAGCTGAATTGTACCTGACCACACAGGATGCATCTTACTATGAGGCAGTAGTTTTTTTCAAAAATGCCGATTTAACGCTGCCCACATGGAACAATGTTGAGGCTTTGGCCAGTTATTCGCTGTTGCGTCACCAAAAAACGCTGCAGGCGCCATTTAACAGCGAAATCCCAAAATTTCGCGAGCGTGTACTCCGCTTAGCTGACCACCTTACAGAAGGTGTTGATGGCCAGGCTTATCAAACAGTGATGGGCGAAAAAGCCCAGTATTTTACCTGGGGTAGCAGCGCCAACGCCGCCAATCAGGGTATTTTGCTCATACAGGCTTATTTGCTTAGTCGCGACCAGAAGTATTTGAATTACGCGCTGGCAAATCTGGATTACCTACTCGGCAGAAACGCAACAGGCTACTCCTTTGTGACTGGCTTCGGCGACAAAACCCCCATGCACCCACACCACCGGCCTTCCGTCGCCGACGGCATTACAGAACCAGTGCCGGGCTTGCTTTCCGGCGGTCCCAATCCCCATCAGCAGGACCGTTGCAGCACCTATCCGAATAATCTGCCTGACGAATCCTACACCGATGACGATTGCTCCTACGCGTCTAATGAAATTGCGATCAACTGGAATGCGCCGTTGGTGTATTTAGCTGCAGCGATTGAGGCGCTGATGGGGGAGTAGGAGAGCGAAATCCCGGGTTTTGTTACTGTATTTTCCGTATTTTTGCACTTAAATGATTCTTGCATGGTGCTCCAGGATAAGTATATTAACCCATTTACAGATTTCGGTTTCAAAAAACTGTTTGGCTCTGAGCTGAATAAAGACCTGCTTATTGATTTTTTAAACCAGGTATTGCCCGTAAAGCACAAAATTAAAGACCTTACCTATTCACGCACAGAGCAACTTGGCAGCACGGAGGCAGACCGTAAGGCTATCTTTGACTTGTACTGTATTGGCGAGAATGGAGAGCGCTTTATAGTAGAGATGCAGAAAGCTAAGCAGAATTTTTTCAAAGACCGAAGCGTCTATTATTCTTCATTCCCTATTCAGGAGCAGGCAAAGAAAGGGGACTGGAATTACCAATTGGCCGCAGTGTACATGGTGGGCATTCTTGACTTTACATTTTCAGAGGATGAAGGGAAGCAGGAAGTACGCCATGAGGTGCAATTGAAGGACCAAAAATGTCGCGTGTTTTATGACAAATTGATGTATATCTATCTTGAAATGCCTAATTTCAACAAATCTGAAGAAGATTTGCAAAACAATTTTGACAAGTGGATGTATGTACTGCAACAACTGCCGTACCTTCAAAATCGGCCACAGGCTTTGCAAGATCGGGTATTTCAGAAGCTATTTGATACTGCCGAGATCGCGAAATTCACCCCCGATGAAAGGAATAAATATGAAGAAAGTTTAAAGTATTACAGGGATTTGAAAAATGTAGTGGATACTTCTTTTGATGAAGGCAAGGCAGAGCGCAATATTGAAATTGCTCGCCAAATGAAAGCCAAAGGGTTGGATTCGAGCTTAATATCAGAAATAACTGGTTTAGCGATTGATGAGATAGCGAAATTGTAAAATCTAAAAACAGATCGCTTGATGGTGTATCTGGCGGCGGCGTTGGAGTCGCTGAGGGGGGAGTAGGGGGCTGAATATGTAGAAAAGTTAAAAGCCTGCTGGATTGTTGAGAAATTTAAAACTCGGGGTATTTTTATCTGCTTAAATGGCTACCTTAAAATTCACTCATGGAAAACCCTGAAAAAATTACGCTTCGTATCGCAACCATCAAAGATTTATATCATCTGGAGTTTTGGGACAAACAGCAACACGTCATTGATGCTGATGCAGACGATGATTGGAATTGGGCTTTCGAGCTTCAGCGTTTTCCGCCATGGAGAGAACAATTAATCGCTGAATTGGAAGGCAGGCCCATTGGATTCATCCAAATAATCGATCCAGCGGAGGAGGAAACACACTATTGGGGCGAAGTCCCCGCTAATCTTAGAGCAATTGATATATGGATTGGTGAAAAAGAAGATTTGGGAAAGGGATATGGCACCATCATGATGAAATTAGCGATAGAACGTTGTTTTAAAGACCCTGAAGTCAGTGCTATTCTTATAGATCCATTGCAATCTAATCTGGCTGCCAGGCGCTTTTATGAAAGAATTGGGTTCCAATTTCTTGAAGAAAGAAATTTTGGAGACGATCATTGTGCTGTTTATGAATTGCGGCGGGAAGACTGGTCGCCTTTGTAAATAATTGCAAGTCGAACATATAAACTTAAGATCCTTTCCCCATCTTTGTCCCGGCTAACAAGCTCATTCGGGGTGCTTGAGTGGTGTGGATTTGTTGAGTTTGTTGAATTCATTGAATTGGCTGGTTTTGTTTGATAGGGATAATGATTGTCACACAGAACTTACCAATTCAACCGATTTGACAATTTCAACCAATTTAACGGCTACTTCAGGCTGAGATGATACCCTTTGCTCTGCGCAATGCAGGGCAGGAACCTGTCCGGGTAATTCCGGAAAGGGAAATGAGAATAGCGCTGCCCAACCCCGGGCGTGGCGTATCGTTTCATTTTGTTTAATTTATTATCATGTTTAAATGGATTGTTGCAACGGCAGCCTTGTGTGTGTTGTCGTTTGCGGATTTAAGTGCACAGAGCGCGCTAAGGGGGCGTATTGTGGATAAGGCTACCGGCTTGGCGCTCCCCGGAGCGAATGTTGTGCTGGCAGGCGTTTCCTCCGGCGCCTCAGCTGACGCCAACGGCAATTTTAGCATTGGAAATTTAAACCCCGGGCGATATACGCTGGAGGTCTCTTACATTGGCTATAAAAATGCCGGAATAGAGGTAAATCTGTCTGGGGATTTGAAACCGGTATTTGTACAAATCGAACTGGAATCAGAGGCCTTCAACATCGCGGCACTGGAAGTCTATGCCGTTCGGGCCGGGGCTAAAACACCGGTGACTTATACCAACCTGAGCAAAGCAGATCTGGAGAAAAACAACCTCGGGCAGGATGTTCCCTATCTGCTGCAGTGGACGCCTTCTGCCGTGGTGACCTCTGATGCCGGCACAGGAATAGGGTATACGGGCATCCGAATCCGGGGATCAGACCCTTCGCGGACCAATGTGACCATCAATGGCATTCCGTTGAATGATGCAGAGTCCCAGCAGGTTTATTGGGTGGATTTGCCAGATTTTGCCAGTTCAGTCAGTGAATTGCAGATCCAGCGAGGAGTAGGTTCTTCTACTAACGGCGCCGGGGCTTTTGGGGCTACCATCAACCTGAGCACTTCCAAAGTATCTACCAATCCTTATGCAGAAATCAATGCAACTGCCGGAACCTTCAATACGCAAAAAGGCAGCGTGCGCTTCGGTTCAGGCTTGCTTCAGGATAAATTTGCCGTCGAAGGCCGTTTTTCACGCATCACTTCCGATGGATTTATTGACCGTGCCAGTGCAGATTTGGAGTCGTTTTTCCTGTCAGGAGCCTGGCTTGGCGCCAAAAGTGTAACGAAGCTGAATGTTTTTTCCGGCCATGAAATTACTTACCAGGCATGGAATGGCGTGCCCGCCGATTTTATTGATGATCCCGATTTGCGCACTTATAACTCTGCCGGAACGGAAAAAGCAGGCGAACCTTATGAAAATCAGGAGGATAATTACCGGCAAACCCATACGCAACTGCTGCACGACCAGCAATTGTCTTCCAATTGGAAATTGGCGCTCGCGCTCCATCATACCAAAGGGGCAGGGTATTACGAGGAGTACAAAGCAGATCAATCCCTGGAAAATTACGGCCTTAGCCCGGTGGCGATTGGCGGGGATACCGTAACGAAGACTGATTTGGTGCGGCAGCGCTGGCTAGACAATGATTTTTACGGAACCACTTACTCCTTAAATTACCGGAGTAACGACGGCCAACTGGATGCCATCCTTGGCGGTGGTTTTCACATCTATGAAGGGCAGCATTTTGGAGAAATCATCTGGGCGCGATATGCTTCGGAGAGTGAAACCGGCTATCGGTACTATGATAATGACTCCAGAAAAACCGACGCCAACCTTTTTGGGAAAATTGAAAAAACATGGCGGGGCGGCTGGAATACCTGGCTTGATCTTCAGGTACGCAGGGTTTCCTATTCTTTTTTAGGCATAAACAACCTGCTGGAAAATGTGGATTTGAGCGATAAACTGGTCTTTTTCAACCCCAAAGCCGGGTTGCTTTACGAGGCAGCTCCCAATCAGCAGTACTATGCTTCATTTGGCGTCGCCCACCGGGAACCCAACCGCAGCGACTATACCGAAAACCCGGTCAGACAGCGTCCTAAAGCAGAGCGTTTGCTGAACACAGAGCTTGGATGGCGGGCTTCCTGGCAAAAGGCTGCCCTGAATGTGAATTTTTACCACATGCACTACGACGACCAGCTGGCCCTGAATGGAGAAATAAACGATGCATCTGAGTACAGAAGGATCAACATCGACAAAAGTTATCGCGCCGGCATTGAAATTTCAGGTGGCGGAGAATTGCTCCCCTGGCTGAAGTTCAATGGAAACCTGGCGCTGAGCCAAAACAAAATCAGACGCTTTACAGAATTTGTTGATGTGTATGATGCCGATTTTAACTGGCTGGAACAACGCCCCGTTCAGCATGAACATACCGACCTGGCTTTTTCTCCGGGTATCGTGACGGGTGTGGAACTGAATTTTTTTCCTTTAAAAACAGAAAAACAGCAAGTGGAACTGGCTCTCATGAGCAAATACGTTGGGAAGCAGTATCTGGACAATACTTCAGATGAAGGGAATGTGCTGGATGCTTATTTTTTCAGCGATTTTCGCCTGCGTTGGCAAATCGCACCAACTTTTGCTAAGGGAATTACGCTGACCCTGCTGGTGCCCAATGTCTGGAATGCCATGTTCGAAACGAATGGCTGGTCTTATCGGTATTTGTACAACCAAGTGGCTGTTGTCGACCGGGGCTATTATCCCCAGGCTTTCCGGCATGTACTGGCTGGGGTGAGTGTGCAGTTTTAGAAGGTTAAAGTAGAGAGTAGAAGGTAGAGGGTAGAAAGAGTGTCCTGCTCGGGAATGAAGTTGTTCTTTACAGCCTCAGGGCTGCTCTAATCGTGTTTTTTTGTGTCATCTGCGTCATCCGCTTTACCACTAAAGCGGTTTGGGGACGCGGATGACACGGTTTTTTGTATTGCTTCCGATAAAAAATCAAAAAAAGTTTGCAAAAAAAGACCGATTGGTTTATTTTTGTACCTGATTCTTGAGTGCTATTTCACATAGTCTTCTTAATCTAATCTTCATCAGGTATTTAGCATGACAAAATCAGAAAAGACCAGGCAGTTTATAGTTGATAAAGCAGCCGTATTGTTCAACCAGAGTGGCTACGCCGGCACTTCTATGGACGACATTATGAAGGCGACGAATTTATCGAAAGGCGCCTTGTATGGCAATTTTAAAAGTAAAGATGAAATTGCCGTGGCTGCTTTTGATCGCGCAGTAGCGATTGTTTCCAATGAAGTGCGTGAAAGAACCAGGGTCATTGAACACGCTTTGGACAAGCTAAAAGCGGTCGTCTATTTTTACAAAGAACGCATCCTGAATCCGCCGGTAGAAGGCGGTTGTCCCATTCAAAATACTTCAGTTGAAGCTGACGATGCCCATCCGGAGCTTCGTGAAAAAGCCATTCAGGCCATGAACATGTGGACGGACCGCATTTCGAGGACTTTACAGAATGGCATTGAGAGGGGAGAAGTACGCCCGGATGTGGACAAGGCAGCTTTTGCCATTCGTTTCATCGGGACATTGGAGGGAGGCATCATGATGGCCAGATTATATAAGGATGTTCATTATTTTGATGTCATGTCGAGGCAACTGATTGAAATGATAGATGAGATCAGAGAAAAATAGACCCTGACCATACAATCACCTAACAATCAAAATCACCGAGCGATGAAAATGAATAAAAAAATTGAATACCTGCCGCCTTTACCTGTTGTTGCTGAAGAAACGGCAAAAGGACAAAGCCCTTCGGCGTTGTTGAAAATGGTTCGTCTTGGATTCGGAACAGCCGGTCGTGCATTTCCCGGCCTGGCAGCTCAGATTGCTTACCGCTTATTTTCCACACCAAGGGTCCGGGCTACGCACAGCATATCTGACACGCTGCTGGAAAGTGCGCGTTTATTTGAGTTTTTGTATGGTCGTCAGGTCCTCAAAGGTTACGAATGGGGGAAAGGAGAACAGGTGGTTTTGTTGGTACATGGCTGGGAATCCCGTGGAACGGCACTCCGTAGTTTTGTGCCTGCTCTGGTAGAAAAAGGCTATCGTGTAGTGGCTTTTGACGGACCCGCACACGGTAATTCAGATGGAAAGCGCACCAATATCATCCACTTTGCGGGCGCTGTTAAAGCAATTATTCGTCAGATCGGCGGTGTAAACAGCATCATTACCCATTCATTTGGAGGCGCTTCAACCGTATTTGCCCTAACTACAATGGAGCCATCTGTCCGCATTGAAAAACTGGTCCTTATAGGAACCCCCAATCGGCTTAGCCGGGTCTTTGACGAAGCAGCATCAACCATGAGGTTGCCGGGAGCCGTAAAAAAACGATTTTGGGACATGCTGGAACACAAACTGGGCATGCCTATAGATCAGGCCGACCTGAGTAATGCTGCCGGGCGGGTCAACGTGGAAGAACTGCTCATTGTCCACGATCGCTTCGATCCGGTTGTTGCTTTTCGTTCTGCGGAAGAGATCCATGAATCCTGGGAAAATTCAACACTGCTGGTGTCTGAAGGCTATGGCCATTACCGGCTTATGAAGAATCCTGACCTCATTCAATACGTCACAGAATTTATAGACGTCCATGTGACAGTTACCTAACCAATCTGACCGATACTCCATGCTTTTGCTTGCATGTCTGAAAATTTGTCTATTTTTGGTCGAAATGAACCACTCATTACAAATAAACAAGCAAAAAGCATGAGATCAGCTTTACTCCTGTTTTTTTTACTCGCTATGGGAACACTGGGCATGGCGCAGCCGGTCAACGACAACTGTTCAGGGTTAATTGACCTTGGCGTTGTACCGACCTGTACGCCAGCCATTTATACGAATGTTGGTGCTACGGCATCTAATATTGGTTTTGGAAATAACCCTTCCTGCTTCAATGGAGGCACGGCTCAGCGGGACGTCTGGTTTGCGTTTTCAACAACGACAGATTTGACAGACGTTACAATTACATTGATTGGCGTCGTGAACGGCCCCAATGCAGATGCCATTCTCAATCCTCAAATTGCACTCTATCGGGGTGATTGCGAGGTAGATGGTCTGGCAGAATTATCCTGTATTTCGGCTCCTGCCGGTTCTACCCAAATCCAATTGGACATTCTGGGGCTTACCCCCGGCATTCCTTATTATATTCGGATCAATGATTATTCTTCCACAGCGACGCCGAATGCCGGTGATTTTACGCTTTGTGTTGAGGAATACGTTCCTGCCATCAATATCGGAGATTCTCCGGGAACGACGGCCTGCTTCGGCACCTTGTATGATTCCGGAGGGCCCGATGCAGATTATGGAAACAATGAAAATGCAACATTTACGATCTGCCCCAATGATTTCCACTCCTGCATCGAACTGATGCTGGACAACTTCAACACCGAACAAAATTTTGACTTTATCAATGTCTATGAGGGGACAGATGTTACAGGAACACTGATCACCAGTATTTCCGGTACAGACAACGGCCAGGGTTTCCCTATTCAGTCCTCCGCCCAGTGTGTGACGATTGAATTTACATCGGAAGGCAGCGGCGTAGGCGATGGTTTTGAAATGACCTGGCAGTGCAGCCCGCTGGCCTGTACCGGCAACAGCCTTGACAACCCCACGGTCATCAACAACATTCCGTTTAATCAAAATGGCGTTTCGACCTGCAGTGGCGCGGCCATGTTTTCGGAGACACCCTGTAACAATTCGCCTTTTATTAATGGCCCTCAATACGTATTTGCTTACAACTCTCCGGGGAATATTTGCGGCAGCATCACCATTACCGGCGCTTCAGGCGGAACAGGGGTCATCGTGCTGAACGGCCTTCCAGACGACCCGAATACCATTTGTATCGCACAAAGCCCTAACGGGAACATTGCCAGTGCAAACTTTGAAGATCCCGGCACCTATTATATAGTGGTTTCCAATGGAGCAGGTTGTACCAATTTCAATATCTCCATTCAGGAAGCCGAATGCCTGTTATTGCCTTCTTTAGCCAATGCCCTTTGTAATCCTTTGAATGGCTGTGTGGAAGAAGGGGTGCCTTCGCTTTTCCAGTTTGAGAATGGATTTCAGGACATCGACGTCACAACGGCCATCAACGGCGGTTGCTGGCTGGGAACCGGCGCTGAACCGGATTTTTACTGGTTCACCATAGAAGCACAGTCAGCAGGACCGCTGGGTTTTGTTTTTGAAAGCCCCGATCCTTCTGATATTGACTTCAATGTCTGGGGACCGTTTACGTCTCAACAGGTTTGCGAAACACCGGGCCAGGTCATCAATTTTATTTCCAACAACCAGCCAATCAGAAGTTCCTGGGCCGCCGGGGCTGATCCGACTGGGTTGGCTGACATCCACCCGGTTTTGGGAACGCCCGTTACCGATGTATACGATTGCGGCGGAACACCCGGCGCGGGTGGTGATGATTTTGTTTCCACCATCAGTGCTCAGCCTGGTGAAGTTTACGTGATTTTGATCAATGACTTTGGCGAAGGCATCGCTACTGCCGGTATGCAGATCGACTGGTCGCCTTCTTCATCGTCTGTATTGTTCCCCCCAACGCCTGAAGTTGCTGCCGGCGATACGGCGGTATGTTTAGGGGAATCTGTTCAAATACAGGTCATCAGCTCCGTCAACTCCATTCAATGGGTAGGACCGACAGCGACTTCACTGTCTTGTAACAACTGCTTTACGCCCGTGGCTACTCCGGCAGCGACAACGACTTATCAGGCTTTGATCGGCGCGGTTTGTTATACAGATACCGTAAACGTTACTGTTCAGGTTTTTGACGTAGATGCTGGTCCGGATCTTGTGGTGTGCCGAGGAGAAGAAATACAACTTCAGGCTGGTGAATTTTTCAGTAATGCCACTTACAACTGGACGGTTCCTCCGGGATTGCAGTTCAGTTGCACCGATTGCCCAAATCCAGTCGTTACGGCCATTGTATCTGGTGTTTATCCCCTGGTGATTAACCTGGACGCCGCAGGGTGTAACCTGCAGGATATCATGACACTGACTGTCCTCAATGCTGATGCAGCTCAATATACCATCAGTGACGACTTACAAATTTGCGAAGGAGAAGTTGTGAACATCGGTGGCGCTGCGACCCCCGGAGTGACTTACAGTTGGGCCTCTCTGCCTGCCGGATTTGTTTCAACTGATGCCAATCCGGCTGTATCACCGGCGCAAACGACAACTTATTACCTGAGTGCGCTCAATACGACCTGTCCTGTTCCATCCATAGACAGTGTCACGGTGGAAGTATTTGCCAACCCTATCATTTCAGTGGTTACGGACACGGCAGTTTGCCAGAGTTCCTCCATTGTTATGGGGAACACGATACCCGAGCCCGGAGTTGTGTACCAATGGACCGGTCCTTCTGTCATAGAAGATCCAACCAATCCAAACTCTCTGGCATCACCGGAAGCAGCAGGAACGTATACCCTTACTGCGACCCGGGGCGGTTGTTCCGCTACGGCTTCATTTGATGTCACCATAACGCCGATTGCCATCAGCGTTCAGCAAAACGACCCCATCCGCATTTGCCAGGGGGAAGTGGTGACGCTTAATGTTGATGTCGTTCCCGCCGGAGCGCAGGCTGTCTGGACGCCGAACAACGGTAGTTTGAACACCAATATCGGCAATACGGTGATTGCAACACCACAAACATTTACACAGTATATCGCCCGGGTTGATGTTCCTGGCTGCTTCAAAACGGATACCATCCGGATTGTGGTCGACTCGTTACCTTCAAATCTGGACATCATGCCTTCTGACACCACCATTTGTCAGGGCGAGCCTCTTGTGCTTGTCACGCCGACATTTGAACCATCCGATTTCATGGGCATTTCTGTTCGGTGGACGCCGACTGATTTTACACAAACTTCCGATACTTTATTTAACCTGGTCGTCACGCCGGACACCACCATCAATTATTCAAGGATTGTCCAGAACGGCGTTTGTATAGATACCAGTTTTGCGCACATTCTGGTCAATAAGATTCCAATTGCAAACGTCACACCTGCCGATACCATCGTTTGTGCCGGCCAGCAGGTTCGATTATCTGCTACTTTCAATATTGAAGTGGACGAAATATCCTGGTCGCCTACAGAAGGCTTGAGTTGTACCGATTGTCCTAACCCTACCGTCATTCCCGGCCAATCGGGGAGCTTTACGGTTACGGGAAAGAATATGGGGTGTTCCGGCAGTGCTAGCGCCAGCATTGAAGTCATTCAGTTGCCGGTTATCAATTTCAATCCCCAAAGGATTATTTGTGAAGGAGACAACATACAACTTGCTTCCAACCCAGACCCGACCGTAATCTATACCTGGACCTCTACCGATCCGACTTTCGGAACGACCAATGATCCAACACCGATCGTATCGCCTGCGGATAATGCTACGTACACCGTTACTGCTGAAAATGAGGGATGCGGCATTAGTGCCGATATTTCCATCGAAGTGGTCAAGGATGTAACCTTGCAAGTCAGTACCTCTACTGACTTGGTTTGTGCCGGGAGTCCGATTACCCTCACTGCTTCCGTGTCGCAAAGCAGCACTGGTGAGAGTTTTGACTGGACGACTGCGAGCGGCAACAGCTTCTCCGGCGCGATTAACAGTTTCGTGCCCGGACAAACGGACACTTACTATCTGGAATATACCAGCGGCAACGGTTGCCAAACTTTGCGGGACACCCTTATGGTAACTGTATTGCCAAATGTTTCTGTAGACATTGTGCTGGACGACCCGAACGTTAACGTGCTTGAATTGCCTTTGGGACAGGAAGTGGATCTTACGGCGGTCATTGTCAATCAGTCACCCAATGCACCAACCATTACCTGGAGCGGTGGGCCTTATATTTCAACGGATGGCATCCAGGCCGTTGTACAGCCGGTTGCTAATGGCACGGTCTATATCGTTGAGGTTTCAACGCCCGAAGGATGTTATGCAAGAGATTCGATTGTATTTAATGTTGTTCCACCGGTTATTGAAGTTCCAAAAGCATTTACACCCAATGGCGACGATCGTAACGATGTGTTCAGGATATTGTCTTCCGGGCTCATCAAAGAAGTCGTTGAATTTAAAATTTACAACCGTTGGGGCCAGGTTGTCTTTGAATCAAACACCAACAATGGCTGGGATGGTACGCAGAAAGGCGAGCCAGCGCCATCCGATGTTTATGTATACCGCATTGTAGTCAAGACTTTCGACGATGTGGAGCAAGAGAAGGTTGGCGATGTTACTTTGATGAGGTAGCCTGTTGATCTTGTCTTTTATGCGGGAGAACAGGCATGATGCCTGTTCTCCCGCTTATTTTTGCTTTCACGGCATTGCAGCCAACCAATTTCCCCGTATGTTGTTTTCCTGTCGGAATAGCGCTACTTTTGCGCCCAAACTAAAAAAGCGCTTATAATGGCCACCGTGCGATTTATATTTGAAGACAAAAACATTTCCCCGCTCACAGTCGAAAATGTGGAAGCCGGATATTCTATTCTGGAAGTTACAGAAGACCGCGATGTTCACCTCAACCACAATTGCGGAGGCGTGTGTGCCTGTAGTACCTGTCATGTTTACATCCATAAAGGAGAAGACCAGCTCGAGGAAATTTCTGAAAAAGAAGAAGATTTTATAGACCGTGCGATCAACCCACGTCTGGAGTCGCGCCTTGGTTGCCAATGTGTTATTCTGGAAGATGATGCCTACATCGAGGTTGAAATTCCGGATCAATCGAAGATTATCGGTCACGAGCATTGATGACCACTACTTTTCACTAAAAAATGATGCGCAATGGCGTTTGAATCAATTGACGATCTGCCGATCAACTGGAAAGATCACGAGGATATAGCAATGAAGCTTTATGAGCGTTTTGGCGACGAATTTGGCGAAAGCCAGATATACCGTATTCGCTTTACAGACCTGCTGGACTGGATACTGGAAATTCCCAATTTCGAGGGCAAAAGGGAAGAAAGCAACGAAGGCCACCTGGAGCAGGTTCAGGCCAAATGGGTTTACGAATGGCGTGACAACCAGGACTAATCACTTTTCTTCTCTCATCCTCAGGACAGGAACATGAACCAGCTAGAAAAATTTCGGGACATCCGTACGTTTATTTTTGATGTGGATGGGGTGCTGACCAACAACGAAGTACTGATTACGGAAGACGGGCAATTGCTTCGGACGATGAATGTGCGGGACGGCTATGCCATTAAGCATGCTGTTGAACAGGGATACCGGATCTGCATCATCACGGGTGGTCGTTCTGAAGGCGTTCGTAAGCGTTTGGAATTGTTGGGAGTTAAGGACATTTACACCAATCGCCAGGAAAAGATGGATGCCTACCAGGAATTTATCCATGCCTATGAGTTGGATGAAGGAGAGATCCTGTATATGGGTGATGATTTGCCGGATTATCCGGTGATGCGTCGGGTTGGTCTTCCGGCTTGCCCCAGTGACGCGGTTCACGAATTGCTTGAAATTGCTCAATATGTTTCTCCACTGGCGGGCGGCTATGGATGTGCCCGTGATGTGATTCAGAAAGTAATGATGTTGCACGGTACCTGGCAGGAATAATTGAGTTTGGTCCTTGCGGAATAATAGCCATGAACCCAATTCTTAATCTCATACGCTGGCCTAATCTGGTGGTTGTTGTACTCATGCAATGGCTGCTTTATAAGTATTTCATTGCGAAATCATTCACAGGGAATCACCTGCAGCTGGATTTGGGGTTCAATATGGCTATTTTATTCATTGCTGTAACAACACTCCTTACAGCAGGCGGCTATCTCATCAATGACCTGTCAGACGTTAAAGCTGATGAGATCAACAGGCCAGAACGGATTATTGTAGGAAGGAAACTTTCTGTTCCTGTCGTAAAATGGCTCTATTTTGTCAGCGTTGCCTCAGGCTATGTCTTGTCCCTTTATATCTCCCTCAGGCTTGGGCAGCCGGGCCTGATCATCTATTATTTGCTTTTTGCCATTGGCTTGTATTTGTATTCCCGCTACCTGAAACGCCTCCCTTTACTTGGGAATCTTTGGGTATCGGCCTATTGTGCAGGCGCGATAGGCATGCTTTGGTTTGCGGAGCGCCATGCTTATGGGGAACTGACCATCGTTGCACCGGAAGCAGCAGCATTACTCCGCTCTATCCTGTTGTTTTTTATCGTTTTTGCTTTTTTATCCACCTTGTTTCGCGAATTGGTGAAGGACATGCAGGATGAGCAGGGCGATCGTGCCGTCGGGTATCGAACTGCGCCTGTCGCCTGGGGGTTCACCATTACGAGGTATTTTGCTTTTGCAACAGCTTTTTTATTAGGCATCACGATTGTCGTTGCAGGTTTTGGCCTTCAGACCAGCTGGACAAATAAACTGGCGCCTTACTGGTTGGGTTTGGTATTTATGATGCTTGTACTTGCAGGTGTTTTATTGGCTAAAGCCAAAACTCCGGGTGCGCTTCGCCGCGTCAGCCTGCTTATCAAAGCAATGATGTTGGGGGGCATTTTATGGCTATTGTTTATTCAAGTATAACAACGATGCAATTCACCGAAAAAAAAATCATCCTCGCTTCAAAGTCACCGCGTCGGAGCAGTTTGTTGAAAGAAGCAGGCATTCCGTTTGAAATCAAACTGGAGGAAGTAGAGGAGACTTACCCCCCGGAATTGCCGGTAGAAGAAGTTGCTCCTTTTCTGGCCCGCAAAAAAGCAAAAGCAGCCGAGCACTTTTTGGAACCGGACAGCATCATTCTGGCATCCGACAGTGTGGTCATCCTGGATGATGTTATCTACGGTAAACCCGAAGGTTATGAAGGCGCATTTGAAATGCTGCGGACTTTATCCGGAAGAGAACACCGCGTGATTACCGGCGTCTGCCTGCTTTCGTTGGAAAAAGAACGCGTTTTTTCTGATACGGCTTACGTTCATTTTGACCATCTGAGCGACGAAGAAATAGATTATTACATACGACGCTACGAACCATTCGACAAAGCCGGTTCTTATGCCATCCAGGAATGGATTGGTTTGTGCAAAATATCCCACATCGAGGGCGCTTATTCCAACATCATGGGACTGCCAATGCACGCAGTTTGCCGGGAGCTCCTGGCTTTTTAGTGCTTTAACTCCAATCCAAAGTGTACAAAAAAGCCGAGTGAATCCGGATTGCGCATCGAATCGCGGTTAGCGGCTTTATCTATCGGAATGCCCATCAGGATTTTCTTTACCGGCGCTTCCATTTTTTTGCCGCTGATGGTATAAGGTATTTCGTTTACCGGAATGATTTCGTCCGGGACATGGCGCGGTGAGTAAGCATTGCGCAGGGCATCGTTGATTTTCTTTTTCAGCGCATCGGTGAGGGGAACTCCTGCCTCCATCACGACAAAAAGAGGCATGTAATGCCTGCCTCCGCTAAGTTCGAGGTTGACCACCAGGCTGTCCAGGACTTCACTGACCTGATTAACCGCGCTGTAAATTTCGCTGGTACCGATGCGCACCCCGTGCCGGTTTAGGGTAGCGTCTGAACGGCCATAAATGACCAGCGATCCCCGGTCTGTGATTTTTACCCAATCGCCATGCCGCCAGGCGCCCGGGAACATTTCAAAGTAGCTGCTCAGGTATTTTTGTTTGCCCGGATCGTTCCAGAAATAAATGGGCATACAGGGCATGGATTTTGTAATCACCATTTCGCCGACCGTTTCCAGAAGCGGGTTTTCCGCTTCGTCCCATGCCTCCAGACTACAACCCAATGCCCGGCATTGTATTTCACCGGGCCAAACCGGAAGAATGGGGCAGCCCCCTACAAAAGCGGTACACACATCGGTTCCCCCGCTCATGGAACAAAGCCAGAGGTCCGCTTTAATGTGCTGGTAAACCCAGTCAAAAGCCTCCGGAGGCAGGGGAGAACCGGTGGAGCCGATTGAACGCAAGGCGCTCAGATTGAATTGCTTGCCCGGCTCAATGCCTTGTTTCATGCAGGATACCAAAAACGGAGCGCTGGTGCCGAAATGGTGGATGGGCGCCTGTTCGGCCAATTCCCAAAGTATGTTCAGGTCAGGATAAGCGGGGCTGCCATCGTAGAGCACCATAGTTGCCCCGGCAAGCAGGGAGGCCTGCACAAAATTCCACATCATCCAGCCGGTGGTAGAAAACCAGAAGAAGTTTTCGCCAGGATGGACATCGTTGTGAAAAGTCAGGTATTTGTAGTGCTCCAGCAACATGCCGCCGTGCCCGTGCGTGATGGCCTTGGGCAAGCCCGTCGTGCCGGAAGAATACAACACCCAAATGGGATGGTCAAAAGGCACCGCTTCAAACTCAATGCCGATGATCAGTTCTGCCGTGGCTTCTTCCCATAAAACAGCCCTGGAGAGGCTTGTAGCTTCTACATCGCGGTTGAGGTATGGAACGAGCACCACTTTTTCCAAAGCGGGTAGTTGTTCACATAACTCCTTTACCGATTGCATTTTATCGTGCGCTTTGCCATTATAGGAATAACCGTCGCAGGCAAACAGGAGCTTCGGTTCAATTTGCAGAAAGCGGTCAACCACGCTGCTGACGCCAAAATCCGGTGAACAACTCGACCAAACGGCCCCGATGGAACAGGTTGCCAGAAATGCCACGGTGGCTTCCGGTATATTGGGCAAAAAAGCAACAACCCGATCGCCTTTGCCGATGCCCTGCTCGCGCATCCAGGCACTCAGAGCAGCTACCTGCTGCCTTAGCGATGCCCAGCTGATGCTGGTAAGTGGTGTGGTTTCAGATTTAAAAAGAATAGCGGGCCGCTCGTCTGTATAGTTTCTGAAAATGTGCTCGGCGTAATTCAGGGTGCTGTGTTCAAACCATCGGGTATCCGGCATAGCTTCTGAAGACATAACATTCCGGAAAGGCGCATGAAACCGGACGTCAAAATATTGCGCAATGCTTTCCCAGAAATTAGCGGGGTGATCGACGGACCATTGCCAAAGTTCCGCGTAAGTGTCAAAATATAAACTGTACTGGCTTTTGAGCCAGTTTTGGTATTTTAATAGGTTAGATGATGCAACAAAAGATGCACTGGGTTGCCATAAGGGCGCAGGTATTGGCGATGAAGTCATAGACGGCTTTGCTTTGGGGTGTAAAATAAGGAAAAAGCAGGGGGATTGGATGTATTACTGGCAAAGGTTTCAAAATGCAGCAAAAATGACAAGAGACATCCCGAAATCCGGAATGCCTCTTGTACTTATATGCGAATATCGGAAGAGAACCCCGCCTTACCAGCTGATATCGTCTTCGCTTTTTGGCAAGGTATCTTCAGGATCGTCCTTCGCATCTTCGTCTTTTGCATCGTCATCATTGACGGCATCTTCGATGATTAACCGTGGGCGCATGTGCCGTTGTTCGCCATCGCCGCCACCAAAGCGGTCTCTGCGGTCGCGGTCGCCTCTGTCCCGGTTGCGTGGATACTCACCGCCACCACCTTCTTCGTTGTTGTAGTCATCCTCATCGCGGTGGTCGAATTCTTCGTAGTTGTAATCCGGCATCAATTCGGTTTTCACGTGGTTGATGGCTTCTTCAAGGTTGCTCAGGAAGCGGTTGAAATCTTCTTTGTACAAGAAAATTTTGTGCCGTTCGTACTCTTCGCTGTTGAATTTTTTGGTACTTTCTGTGAGCGTAATGTAGAAGTCTTCTCCTTTTGTTTTCCGCACATCAAAGAAATACGTCCTTCTTTTTCCAGCGCGAACTTTTTTCGAGTAAACGCTTTCAAACTTCTTGAATCTCTCGTTCTCCACGTCTTTATAAATTTGGTGAAATAAACTTCAGTACAATCATCACACTACAAATGTAGAAATTCACCTTGGAAAACAAAACAATAATTTACCTCATAACTAAGCCGGATGTTTCGATTCTTCCGTGATCTGCTTTTCATAAAGTTCGTAGTAATACCCTTTGCGGGAAAGCAATTCATCGTGGGTGCCCACTTCTGCGATCTTTCCATGGTCAAGCACAATGATTTTGTCAAACTGCAGCAATGCATAAATGCGGTGGGTGATGACAATGGTCGTTTTATCGTTCAGGGCAGCCGTGAAGTAGCTCAAAATTTGCTTCTCCGTATCGGTATCCACCGCAGAGAGGCAGTCGTCAAAAATGACAATGTCCGGTTTTTTGATGAGCGCCCGGGCTATGGATATGCGCTGTTTTTGTCCTCCGGAAAGGGTAACGCCACGCTCTCCAACCACGGTTTCAAAACCTTCCGAGAGTCCCATGATGTCGTCATAAACAGCAGCGTGCCGTGCAAAATCTTCAATTTCTGCCCGACTGGCATCCGGATTTCCAAAGGCAATATTGCCGGCAACATTGTCTGAAAACAGAAAAACATCCTGCGGCACATAGCCTATGCGCCGCCTGAGGTTGTCGAGGTCGTGCTGACGCAAATCGCGGCCATCTATGCGTATTGAACCCGAACTAACGTCGTACATGCGGGTCAGCAAATCGGCTATGGTCGTTTTTCCGGAGCCTGTTCTGCCGATAATGGCCATTTTTTGACCGGCTTTTAGTTCAAAACTAACGTCATTAATCGCAGCGATTCTGGTATCCGGGTAGGTGAACTGAACATGGTCGAATTCGATGTCGCCTTTGAACGGAGCGGAATCAGTTACGGTATTGACAATATCAGGCTCTGTATTCAAAAATTCATTGATGCGCTTTTGAGAAGCTGCGGCTTGCTGAACAATGGAAGCAATCCAGCCAATTGCCGTTACCGGCCAGGTAAGCATGTTGACATAAATGACAAATTCAGCAATATTTCCGGGAGTAATCACTCCTTTAACCACTTGCAGGCCGCCGATGTATACCGTCAGTATTGTACTGGCGCCAATCATCAGCAACATCATGGGATAGAAAAAGGCATTAATTTTTACCATGGCCAGCGACTTTTGTTTGTACAAATCGCTTTCGCTGGAAAAATGGCGCACGGTTGCAGTTTCCTGAACATAGGATTTTACAACCCGTATGCCGGAATAAACTTCCTGAGAGATGCTGTTGAGTACGGCAAGCTGCTTTTGTATGCGTTCGCTGCGCTTGCTGGTATTGATGCTGATGTAATAAATGGAAACCGATAAAAAGGGTAGGGGGGCAAGGCAATACAGCGTTAGCTCCAGGTTCACCTGCACCATGGCATAAATGGCCAGCACAAAAAGCGAAAGCAGGTTGATGCCATACAAAACGGCAGGTCCGAGATACATGCGTACTTTGGATACATCCTCCGTAATGCGGGCCATCAGGTCGCCGGTGTTGTTGCGCTTGTAAAATGAAAGACTCAGCTTTTCGTATTTTCCAAAAATCTCTTTGCGCATGTCGTATTCGATGAGTCTCGACATGACGATGATGGTTTGACGCATAAAATACATGAAAACGCCCATCAAAAAAGCAAACACAAGCACGAGTAAACCGAACATTAACAGTTTGCTACCCAGGCTTTTGTATATTTCGGATTGCAGGTTGGAACCGCCAAACAAGTTGTAAAAGCTGATGTTGTCAACGACCATGTCCAGCGCTTCGCGGATAATCTGCGGTTGAAGGACGCGGAAATAGTTGGAAAGCATGACAAAAATGATGCCCAAAAGCAATCGCAGGCGGTATTTATAAAAATACTTGTTGATATAAGTCAGGTCCTTCACGTAGGTTTTAGATTGTTGTCCCAAAAATAACCTCATTAGTGGGATTTAGTTGTAAAGGAACAGGAAATGGCCGTAGTTTTTGAAATATTTTTTAAAAAACTTAACCATACTTTAACGGCCTTGCTGTAATATTTCGCCCACCATTATACTATTTTTCAACGTCTTGTAGTTATGAATATGCAGATTATTACGAATGAATGCCGACACCTTGCCAATGACGGAAAAAACGTCATATTGCGCTGAAAATCAATTAAAATCACGCTTTCCTATTCGTCCATTCCGGGTGAACGGTACGTCTAAAAACGAGTTTATGAGTAAATTCCCGATTCTGGGTTTATGGGTGCTGTCTTTTGCAATGTGGATAAGCCCCCAACAGGTAAAATCACAATCAACTATGCCTCAACGCTATGAAGCGGAATGGAAGGCGATTGACTCTCTTGAGGCACAAGGACTGCCCCAAAGCGCCCTTGCCAAAGTCGAAACGCTCTACAACCGCATCAACAAAACGAACGAGCCTGCTCAATTGGTCAAAGCGATCATCTATCGCGAGAAGTTCAAAAGCCAGTTGGAAGAAAAAGGCAACGTCAATGCCATTCAACGGATCGAAGAAGAAGCGGCGAAGGCTGAATTCCCAGTCAAGCAAGTGCTCTATTCGATGTTGGGCGAATTGTATGAGAATTACCTGAATGCCAACTACTGGCTGATTGCAGAGCGCACACAGACAGATAACTTTGCTAACAAAGACATCGAAACCTGGAGCGCTGTCCAATTTCTGGAAGCTGCAGCAAAAAATTACAACCTGTCTTTACAGGATGAACGCCTCACCGGCATCTCTTTTAAGGTATTCAGCGATATTTTGACAGAGGGGAAGCTGGACGAAGCACTCCGGCCCACGCTGTACGATTTTCTGGCCCACCGGGTTATTGATTATTTTATCAACGACCGTTCTTATCTACCCGCTCCGGCCTATAAGTTTTACATTACCCAGGCAGAAGTATTTTCTGATGCATCCGTATTTGTAAACCTGAAATTTGATGCCCAGGATCAGAACAGTTACCAGCTGAAGACCTTGTTGCTGCTTCAGGATCTGGTTCGCCGGCACATGGCGGATGCAGATGTTTCAGCATTTATCGATGTAGAACTGAAACGGTTGCAGTTTTTGCGGGAAAAGGCCGCGGTGACGGACAAAAATGAGCTTTATTTTGCTGCGCTGAATCGCCTGAAATTGCGGTACTCAGCTTCGCCGGCTTATACCGAAATTCTGCACGCCATGGCTTCCTGGTATGTGCAGCAGCCTTATGAAACAGGGCAGGAGTCAAACCGGGACTATTTTGTTAAAGCAAAAGCCCTGTGTGAGGAAGCCATCAGCCGTTTCCCAAAAGCTTATGGCAGCGAGCTCTGCAAAAACCTGATGGATGGTTTGTTGGTAAAAAACATCAGCATCAGCACGGAGTTGGTCAATTTGCCCAACAAACCAGCCTTGATGCAGGTCAGTTACCGGAACGTCAGCAAGGTGTTTTTTAAAATAGTGCGCCTGGAGGAAACAGATATCCAGAACCTGCATTTTCGCTACGGCTATAGCGAAGACCTGATTGATGCTGTCATCAAACGAAAAGGCGTGGAATCGTGGAACGCGACCCTGCCAGGTACGGAAGATTACCGCCCACACACCACCGAAACGATCATTCCCAAACTTCCTCTGGGGTATTATGCAGTGCTGGCGTCAGAAGATGAAAGCTTTAAAAAAGGGAAAAAGAGCATTGCTTATACTTTATTTCAGGTAACCAACCTTGCTGGTATCCGGAAAAATGACGGAAGTGGCCAACTGACGCTGCTGGTAACGGATCGCAGGGAAGGGGCCCCGCAGAAGGGGGTTATGGCTGAGTTTTATACCTTTTCTTACGAGAGGCGCGAAAAGTCCAAAAATAATGGTTGGAAAAAATCAGATACGGCCTACAGCGATGAGGAGGGCCGGATAGATCCAAAATCGAGGAATAAAGAATTCATGGTGAAGTTGAGTCGGGGAAAAGATGTCTTCTGGATGAATGACCGATTGTCGGATTATTCTTATGACCGGGTTATCGAACCACGGCCTTTTACCCACTTTTTCCTCGATCGGGCCATCTACCGCCCTGGCCAAACGGTCTATTTTAAGGCGGTGTTGATGCAGAACGACAAAGAAGGCGTACCGAGCATACTGGCCAACAGGAAAGTCGTCATCAGCTTTTTTGACACCAACGAAAAACTGGTTGAAAAACTCGAATTGAACAGCAACCAGTACGGCAGTGTAAACGGTAGTTTCATTGCACCAAGAGCGGGCTTACTGGGAAACATGAGCATCCAGTCAAGCCTTAACGGCTATACCAGCCTTAGGGTAGAGGAATACAAGCGGCCTAAATTTGAAGTCAAAATTGACCCGATTCAGGGTGCTCCAAAGCTCGGCGACAATATTTCCGTTAAAGGGCTTGCCCAAACCTACGCCGGCAGCAATGTAGATGGCGCTGAAGTTCGCTACCGCGTGGTGCGCGAAGTTCGCTACCCCTGGTGGCCCTGGTGGAGAGGCCGCAGCATATATCCGACCAATGCAGGTCAGTCGATGGAGATAGCCAATGGCGTGTTGACAACCGATGCCAGTGGTAATTTTGTCGTGGAATTCAAAGCGCAACCCGATCTGTCAATTGACAAAAAAGACCGGCCGAGCTTTTTTTATACCGTCTACGCGGATGTCACGGATATCAACGGAGAAACCCACAGCGCTGAACGTTCGCTGGAACTGGGGTATTTGAGTATGACGGCGGCCATTCAGTTGCCCGAATCATTTGACCGAACCGCTGCTCCCTCTATTGTTGTGGCAACCAATAACCTTGACGGCCAGCACGTTGCTGCGAAAGGACGCCTGACGATTCAGCGCCTGGAAAGTCCGGCACAATATTTTAAAGACCGCTACTGGAGCAAACCAGATCAACACATCATTCCGGAATCGAGGTTCAAGGCTGATTTTCCGAATTTTGCCTATAAAAATGAAGACGAACAGGCAAACTGGGCGCTGAAGGAGCAGGTTTATACAGTTGATTTGGATACCGGTAACGCCGATTCCATCCGAGTAGACATGCAGTCCTGGGCAATCGGGCATTACGTCATTACTGTGTCCATGACCGATCCATCAGGAGAATTGGTGGAATCGAAATTCTATTACGAGCTGTTTGACCGGAATGCCAAATTAATCGCTTCGGATGTTTTGCTCCGCTATGAGACTGACAAACCCAAATACGAACCGGGAGAAGAAGCCCATCTGTATTTGAGCAGCGGCCTTGAGACACCCTTAAACGTGCGCCTTGAAATTGAAAACAGAAAAGGGGAAACGATTTCACGCTGGGTGAAACTATCGCAATGGAAAGAAGAATTGCAGGCTATCGCCGAAACCGACCGCGGCAATTTGCCTTTTTCGCTGGCGATGGTTTATCAAAACCGTTTTTATTCCTATGCAGGTGTCATTTCAGTGCCCTGGAGCAATAAAGAACTCAGCATCAGCTACGAAACATTCCGCGATAAGCTTCGCCCTGGGCAGGAAGAAACTTGGCAACTGAAAATCAGCGGTCCGAAAAAAGAAAGTGTTGCAGCGGAAATGGTTGCGGCCATGTACGATGCTTCTCTGGATTATTTTGTAGACCACAACTGGATCAAGTCGTTTTTTCCTTACAGCTATAGCGGCGTTTATTGGGATGGCAATGATTTCAGGATTTCTTATGGGCAGTTTCTGCCGGGTAAAGAAAACGATCAACGTGAGGTCGGTTCTTCTGGGGCCATTCGCATTTACCGAAGTTTGAATTGGTTTGGCTGGTACAACTCGGGCTACCAGCGATTCAGCAGGATGTACAAAAATAGCGCAATGGAAGGAGATTTGCGGGTTATGTCAGAAGAAGCGCCAGCTGAAATGCGTACATCGCCAAAGGCAGCAATGGCAGATGCCGCTCCACCGCCGCCGCCTTCGCCAGACAGTGTCATTACGATGGACGGCGATGAACCCAAGGCCACTGCTCAGGCGCCGCCGCCACCTGTCAGAACCAACCTCAGGGAAACGGTCTTTTTCTTTCCTCAGCTGAACACCGATGAGGATGGCAATATTTTGATTAAATTCACCATGAACGAGGCGCTGACGCGCTGGAAATTCTTGGGTTTTGCATATACCAAGTCCCTGCAATACGCCTTCACCAGCAAAGAAATCGTGACGCAGAAAGAATTGATGGTCTTGCCCAATGCTCCGCGCTTTGTTCGGGAAGGCGATCAAATCGAATGGACGGCCAAAATCACCAACATGAGCGACAAGCCGCTGAAAGGTAAAGCTCGCCTCTTGTTGTTTGATGCTGTTTCCATGCAGCCGGTAGACCTCTTGCTGGGAAACCAGAATAATACGGTGGATTTTTCAACAGAAGCGGGGCAATCGGCCCGGGTAGCCTGGAACCTGAACATTCCTACCGGTAAGATCATGGCGCTTACTCACCGGATTGTTGCAGAAGCGGGGGATTTTGCAGATGGTGAAGAAAGCGCTGTGCCGGTATTGACCAACCGCATGCTGGTGACCGAAACCCTTCCTTTGCCTGTTCGCGGCGGCCAAACCAAAACCTTTACTCTGAAAAATCTGAGCAATTCGGCCATCTCCAAAACCTTGCAAAACCACCAGTTGTCGTTGGAATTTACATCAAATCCGGCCTGGTACGCGGTGAAAGCCCTGCCTTACCTGATGGAGTACCCTTACGAATGCACGGAACAGATTTTTAACCGTTTTTATGCCAATTCCCTTGCCGGCGCGGTCGCCAATCGCCATCCAAAAATTAAAAATGTTTTTGAGGCCTGGAAAAATACGGATGCGCTGGAAAGTAACCTGAGTAAAAACCAGGACCTTAAAAGCGCCCTGCTGGAAGAAACGCCCTGGGTGCTGGAATCGGAAAACGAAGCGCAGCAACGCCAGCGCATTGGCTTGCTGTTTGACCTCAACCGCATGGCGGATGAAAAAACACGGGCGCTGGCGCAATTGGCTGAAAGGCAAACCCAGAACGGCGGTTTTGCCTGGTTCACAGGTGGTCGCGAAAGTTGGTACATCACGCAGTATGTGGTAGAAGGTCTGGGGCATTTGAGCAAGCTGGGCGTCGGTTCCATCGACAAAGACCAGCAAGCTAAAGATATTGCTCAGAAAGGAATCCGGTTTATAGACCTGGAATTGCTGGATGCTTACCACCGTCTTCAAAAAGAAGTTCAGGCGGAACGAACAAAATTTGAGGACGACCACCTGGACGGCCTCATCATCCACTACCTCTATGCACGATCTTTTTTCAGGGAACAGACTTTTGCAGATGTAGAATTGGCTAAAATCCACGAATATTATTTGGGGCAGGCTAAAAAATACTGGACCAGCAAAGGCTTGTATGAACAGGGCATGCTTGCGTTGGCACTCCGCCGCTACGATGAAAAAATGGCAGCGCTGGATATCATGCGCTCCCTGAAAGAGCGCGCTTTGAAAAGCGAAGAAATGGGCATGTACTGGAATTATCCCCGCGGGTATTTCTGGAACCAGCTTCCCATAGAAACGCATGCATTGCTCACTGAAGCTTTTTCAGAAGTAGCCGAAGACGAGCGCATGGTGGAAGAACTGAAAATCTGGCTGCTGAAAAACAAACAAACGAACAGCTGGAAAACGACGAAAGCAACGGCTGCCGCAGTTTATGTCCTACTCGCAAACGGCAACAACTGGCTGGCAGAAGACACGCCGGTAAAAATCAGTTTTCCGAATGTCAAAAAGAAAAAGACCTACAGCGATCAGATAAGCGCTGCACAAAAAACCGCTGAAGCCGGTACTGGCTACTTCCGCAGCAATTGGGACGGCGACGACATTGGCAAAGAATGGGCCAAAGTAAAAGTGGACAACCCGAACAAAACGGTTGCCTGGGGCGGACTTTATTGGCAGTACTTTGAAAACCTGGACAAAATCAAAACTTTCGAAGAAACGCCGTTGCAGCTGAAAAAGCAGTTGTTCCGCCAGGATGCTTCAGATACCGGCCCGGTGCTGAAGCCCATCAACGACAAAACCACCCTGCACCCCGGTGACAAAGTGGTGGTGCGCCTGGAATTGCGTGTAGACCGGGATATGGAATACGTGCACATGAAAGACATGCGCGCCAGTGGCTTCGAACCGCTGAATGTACTGAGCGGCTACAAATGGCAAGGCGGATTGGGCTATTACGAAAGTACCCGCGACGCTGCCACCAACTTCTTTTTTGATTACCTCCCGAAAGGCACGTACGTTTTTGAATACCCGGTTCATGTCACCCATAAAGGCGACTTTTCGAATGGCATAACCAGCATTCAGTGTATGTACGCGCCGGAGTTCAGCAGCCATTCGGAAGGGATTCGGGTGGAAGTGGATTAATGGACAACCGAACGATGTTCGTTTAGGTAAAGCAAACAAAACAAAAAGCCTCCCGGAACTTACTCCGGGAGGCTTTTATGGATATCGGGTTGAGAAACCCTAAGCGATTGACTTACCAATTACTGGTTTACTTTGATTTCAGGTGTAGCCGAAGTGCCACCTGTAACTTCGCCAGTCAGGTAAAGGAAGCTTTGTGGCGGGTTTGTATTCGCCGTGATCGTTACTTTCTGGTTGCGTTTGCCGCCTTTGCCTTTAGAGTCAAACTCTACGATAATTTGGCCGCTTGCGCCTGGTGCGATCGGTTCGCGTGGCCATTTTGGAACGGTGCAACCGCAGCTGCCTTTAGCATCAGACAACACCAATGGCTCAGAGCCTGTGTTTTTAAAACTGTAAGTGTGAGAAACTTTTTCGCCATCCTGTACCGTACCGAAGTCGAAAGTTGTTTCTGCAAATTCCATAGTAGTCGTCGGACCGGTTGGTACCGGAGTGGTTTGAGCTGCATCTGGTTGAGCGTTAGGATCCATGGCAGCATTCGGGTTTGCCGGTTGAACGCCGGTATTTTCGATGTTCTGGCGGGCAGCATCGCGAACGTCGCTGTTAGAATTCTGGCAGCTAGCCAGTGCAGCCAGCACAGCAACAGCCATAATGGATGTTTTGAAAGTCTTCAGCATATCAGAAGTCATTTTTAAGTTACAAAAAATTAGTTGCCAAAAAGCGGCGCAAAATTAAGTGTTTCCACTCAGATTTTTTCACCATTAATGTGGCAAAGATATTTGGAAGTACAGGAAAGCCCTGTTAATGGGCTTCCAATGAGTGTTAACGACCTGTTAATTCTTGAAAACCAGCAGCATCGCGTGTATTCAGACAGGCTTCAGCGGTCAATCCGCCTTTACGCGATGCGCATACGCCGTAAAAAATATCGGCCATACCTTCCTTGCTGTGCGCATCCGGATTGATGGACAGGAGTACGCCTTTTTCCATTGCGTAGGGAATCCATTGCCAGTCTAAGTCAAGCCGATAAGGGCTGGCGTTAATTTCAATGGCGACGCGATTGGCTGCACAGGCGTCAATGATTTTTTTGTAGTCGAGGGGGTATCCCGGGCGCGACAAAAGCAGTCTGCCGCTGGGATGCCCGAGTATGCTGGTGTAAGGGTTTTCAATGGCTCCCAATAAACGGCGGGTCGCTTTTTCTTCGTCCATGCGCAGATTGGAATGCACGGATGCAATGATGAAGTCAAATTGTTGGAGCAGCGCCTCTTCATAATCCAGCGAACCGTCGTTGAGGATATCGCTTTCGATGCCTTTGAAAATGCGGAATGGCGCCAATTCGGTGTTCAACTGGTCGATTTCCGCCATCTGCTTTAAAACGCGATCGGGTTGCAGACCATTGGCATAAAAAGCAGATTTGGAGTGGTCGGTAATGCCGATGTACCCATAGCCCAGCGATTTGGCATGCAGGGCCATTTCGCGCAGGGTATGTTGTCCATCGCTGTAAGTTGTGTGGGTGTGGATAACGCCTTTAACATCAGCGGCTTCGATCAGTTTTGGCTGAACCGTTAAATCCAGTGCCCGGGGCTGGCTTCGCAATTCCGGTTCGATATAAGCGCGTCCTGCTTTTTCAAAGACCTGGGCTTCTTCTGAAAGGTTTTTGAAATCAAGCCCGGGATGGCGTGCCACAAAAGCTTCCAGAAAGGATTCACTACCGGTGAAGCGGAACAATTTAGAGCCGAAAGCTGCTTCAGGGCAGAGGAAAATGGCCACCGGCAACTCCTCCTCTGTGGTCTTTCCGTTTACTCCATAATCTTCAACCGATATTTCCTGCAAAAAAGGCAATTGCCGGAGCAATGTTTTGTCGCCGTCCCATCCCAGCAGGATTTCAATGCGCTCCACGATGTCCTCGCAGCGCCGCATAGCCCCGCAAAAACTGATTTTTGCATCCGGAAACTGATCCCGCAGTTGTTGTGTCAATTTCACAGCTGCAGGATACAAACTGCCGAAATGGAATTTATTTTTGGATTTCAGGAAATACTCCAGCAGCTTCTTGAGTTCCTCCTGCGATTTCTGGCCGAATCCTTTCAATTCCACCAGCCGGTTTTCATTCACTGCATAAAGCAATTCACCGGCGGTTTCCACGCCCAGTTCTTTCCATACCGCCAGAACCTTTTTAGGGCCAAAACCTTTCATGGTCAGCATTTCCTGTATGCCTTCCGGTGTGTCGGCTTTGTATTTTTCCAATGTGGCCATCTTGCCGGTTTCGAGCAATTCCCTGATTTTGGCGGCAATTTTATCACCAACACCTTTTATCGCAGAAATTTCCGCATCGCTCATTTCTGAAAGCGGCCGTTCTGTTTTGCGCAGGGTAATGTAGGCGTTTTGGTAAGAGCGAATCTTAAAAGGATTTTCCCCGTGCAACTCCATGATGTTGCCGAGCAACTGAAAAGTTTTGGCGATTTCTTTATTGCTGAGCATAATTGGTTCTAGTTAATTCGCACCTTATCCACTTTGGCTTCCACCTCCTCCTGCACCCATTCCGGCAAAGCAGAGAGGAGGTTCAGCCCTGTTTCGGCTTCAATGTCGTCAACGGAAACCCGGTAATCCTGCCAGGGTCGGGCACTTGCAATATTTTTGTTTTCTGTCCAAACGGCAATGATGCGCGTGCTTTCGTCAACGCGTTCGAGGTCGTTTACGCCTTCCGGCAATACGACAAGCACTTTCCAGATATACCTTGGCACCGTTATACGCCCGCTGGATATTTTTTCAAAATAACCTTCGTCGCCGGTTCCGCCTTTGCCGGCCACCCCCATGATGGTATACACTTCATTTCCGCGATGGGCCAATTCGCGCGAATATTGTTCCATGTCGGCCCAGATACCGCTGTTGTGTTCAGGCGCCTGGGGAATCATGTTGATCATGTAGAAGGTAGCGGAGTTGTCGGCCTGCGTAACGGTGCGGTCTGCAGAAGGACAATTGTGCCCCCGGTTAAATCCGGTCAGGCTGAAATTGTAATCGTAATAATCAACGCGATACCAGCCGTCGGGCAGGTTTTCATAAGCGCGAAAATCGTCCTGCCTTGGCGCATTTCCGGTCCATTCCTCATTCAGGTACCAACTCACCCAATTGGGCGTGCCTTTAGAGCGGCTGTAAGACAATACATATTGCGGCAACTCAATGAGGTAATTTTCTTCCATGGCTTCATCCGTACGGGCTTCGCTGGGGTTACCCATCAGCAAGTGGTCGTAGCGGCTGTCTTCGGTTTGAATGGGGGCTGACTCTTTTTCGCAGGCAGCAAACAGCAGGGCAAATACCATTCCCGTCCATACAGGCAGGCGTTTTTGTATCATGTTCAGGCGTGTCAAGGTTTTTCAATAATAGCACGCGACAAATGTAACTAAAAAACACAGCTTGTTTATAGAAGAAGTAACAAGGTGAAAGTATTCTACAAATTGTTAGCTTTCGGTAAGCTTGCCCTGCCGACCACAAATTACTCCGCGCCGGCTGTGTGAAACAACTCAGTTTTTTTGAGCTTATAGTCCTTTGCCGCTTTAACAAAGGAAACAAAAAGCGGATGTGGGTTTTCCACAGTGCTTTTTAATTCCGGGTGAAACTGCACGCCAATGAACCAGGGGTGGTCTTTTAATTCTACTACTTCCACCAAATCTGACACCGGATTGATGCCGCTTGGAATGAGCCCGGCTTTTTCAATTCGATCCCTGTAAGCGTTGTTGAACTCGTAGCGATGGCGGTGGCGCTCGCTGATTTTCAGGCTGCCATAAATGGCTTGCACCTTAGATTTTCTTTTCAATTCACATTCATAAGCGCCAAGGCGCATGGTGGCGCCTTTAGCCTTAACGCCTTTCTGAGTTTCCATCAGATCAATAACAGGTTCTTTTGCTTCGGGGTCAATCTCTGTAGAAGTAGCTTCGCTGATCCCTAGCACATTTCTTGAAAATTCGACAACAGCACACTGCATACCGAGGCAAATTCCAAAAAACGGCACCTCATTTTCACGGGCAAAGCGGATGGCTTTGATTTTACCGGCGATGCCGCGTTCTCCGAATCCGGGAGCAACCAGAATGCCGTCAAGGCCATCTAACAGGCGGGCAAGGGCAATGTCATCCACGTCTAAGGCTTCCGAATGAATGGGCACAACTTTGACCTTGCATTCATTCATGGCGCCGGCATGTACAAAAGATTCGTGTATGGATTTATAGGCGTCCTGCAACTCGTTGTATTTGCCCACCAAAGCAATACGGACTTCCTGTGTAGGCGTTTTCAGCTTGCCGAGGAAACTCTTCCAGGCGCGCAGATTGGGTTCCTGCTTGTCGGGAAGGCGCAGTTTGGAAATAACGGTGGTGTCTAAGTTTTCTTTCAGCATGAGCAGGGGCACATCGTAAATGCTTTCTGCGTCAATGGCTTCGATGACCGAGCCAATTTCAACATTGCAAAACAAGGCCAGTTTTCTGCGAATGTCAGGATTCAGTGGGTGTTCTGTACGGCAAACCAGAATATCCGGCTGGATACCCGTCTTTTGCAATTCTTTAACCGAATGCTGTGTGGGCTTGGTTTTCAGCTCTTTAGCAGCATTGAGGTAAGGGATAAGGGTCAGGTGAATCACCAGGCAGTTGTCGCGTCCCAATTCCCAGCGCAATTGCCGGAGCGCCTCCAGATAGGGAAGGGATTCAATGTCGCCGACGGTGCCGCCCAGTTCCGTAATGACGATGTCATACCGGTGCTGGCTACCCAGCAACTGAGCGCGTCGCTTGATCTCGTCGGTGATGTGGGGAATGACCTGTACCGTTTTGCCGAGGTACTCGCCGTCTCGTTCCTTTTCGATGACCGTTTGATAAATCCTGCCGGTAGTCACATTATTCGCCTGTGAGGTAGGTCGGTTGAGGAAGCGCTCGTAGTAACCCAGGTCGAGGTCGGTTTCAGCCCCGTCGTCGGTTACGTAGCATTCTCCGTGCTCGTAAGGATTGAGTGTGCCCGGATCAACATTGATGTAGGGATCAAACTTTTGGATGGTGACGGAGAAGCCTCTGGCCTGAAGTAATTTAGCCAGTGAAGCGGAAATGATGCCTTTACCCAGCGAAGAAGTAACGCCCCCCGTAACAAATACGTACTTTGTCATAGTGAATGTGATGTTGACATTAAACAGGATCAGACGGAAACCAATGTGTGGTAAGCACTTCTGCTTTCTTTCCGTCTCTTTCGTATCATTACGGGATGTAAAGGTACTTATCTAGCCTCAGCATTCGTTAATTTTTTTGTAATTTCATTGCGGGAACACAATTATATCTTCTCGCCGTAGGTTTGCGAATCTGTATACAGTTCTTAATTTGCGGCTTGTGGGTAAAGCCCGTAGTGTTTTTACCTTTGCATTTATAGTAGAAAACAAAACAACCATGTTAATGACTCGACGATTTGCCCTGTTATTGCCGGCAGTATTCTTTGCACTGTCTCTGTTCGGCCAGCAAACGACCGTTTTTACAGAAGCCAATGAAGCCTACAAGCGCGGCACTGTTTTTTTAGACCAATTGCTGTATGCAAAAGCCCAGCAGGAGTTTAAGAAAACCATAGAACTACTTTTGCCGGTGAATGAACCAACGGCAGATTTGCTGCGCACCAAAGCAGAATTTTACCGGGCCAAATGTGCGGTACTGCTCAATGCCAAGGATGGTGAAAAACTTATCCTCGACTTTATCCGAACCCATTCGCCGGACCCAATTGCCAATGAAGCACTGGTGGAAATCGCGAATTATTACTACAACACGGAGCAATACGACAAAGCCATTGAATATTATGGCAAAGCGCCATCATCCGGAATGACCAGAGAGCAGCGAACGGAGGTGAAATTCAAAACCGGCTATGCGCACTTTGTAAAAAAACGGTTTGCCAACGCAAAATCGAGCTTTAAGGAAATTGCTTCCATCGAAGGGGAGTATTACGAACCGACGAATTACTACCTCGGGATGTGCTATTTTTTTGAAGGCAATTACAACGACGCCATTAAACAGTTTCGCATCGTAGAGAAAAAACCAAAATACAAAGCCCAGATACCTTATTATATTGCACAAATTTATTTTGCTGAAAGGCAGTACGATGAACTCATCAAATATGCCGAAGCTAAAGTAAACGAACGCGGCGTTCAGAACTACAAAGAGCTGAAGCAATTGCTCGGGCAGGCCTATTTTGAAAAAGGCAACTACCCCGAAGCGCTGGAACACCTCGAATATTATGCTGCAAATACCGGGAAACTGCGCCCTGAAGAGTTTTACCAACTCGGCTTTACGCAATACAAAACCAATAATTATCAAAAAGCGGTTCAGAGTTTCAAAGAACTCGCCGGTCTGGATTCCAAGCTGGGGCAGATGGCCATGTACTATCTTGGCGATTGCTACCTGAAGCTGAATCAAAAATCAAACGCCCGCACGGCTTTTGGCAACGCCAAGCGCATGTCGTACGACATCCAGTTGACGGAGGATGCCTTGTTCAATTACGCCAAATTGAGCTACGAGTTGAAAGACCCGCGTGAAGCCATTGCCGCTTTGCAGACTTTCAAGCCAAATTCAAGGTACTACAATGAAGCGCAGGCTTTAATGGGAGATATCTTCCTGAGCTACCGCGATTACAAGCAGGCCATGGAAGTCATCGAAAAAATACCCGAATCTTCCCGAACCCCTCAACTGAAGGAAAGCTACCAAAAAGTAGCCTATTTCCGCGGCTTGCAATTGATGGGCGAAAACGATCTGAATGAAGCGAAGACTTATTTTGAGAAGGCCATGAAAAATCCGATTGATCTCAGGACAAAAGCCCTGACGATCTTTTGGCAGGCAGATATTGCCCACCAGCAGGAGCAATACCCCCAGAGTACCAAGTTGATGGACCAATTCCTGACCCTTGCGAAAACCATGAGCAACCTGCCCGATGAATCTTCTCTTTTTACAGCCAACTACATTCAGGGATATAACTACCTGAAACAAAACAATCACAATGCGGCACTCGGATTTTTCCGGGAGGCAACTGCCGGCATCAAACGCAATAAAAACTTCATCAACAGTACGGATGTGAAAAACAAAGTACTGGGCGATGCAACCATGCGCCTTGGCGACTGCTATTTCAAACGCAACCAATATGCTGATGCGGTTACCTATTATGATGAAGCCATCAATTCGCGTTATGCCGGATTTGTCTACGCGATTTACCAGAAGGCCATAATTGAAGGCCTCCGGGGGCGCACCACGGACAAAATCCTCGCCCTCGAGCGCATTCCAAGAGAATTCCCCGATTCTGAATACGCAGACGACGCTTTGCTACAGCTGGGAATCACCTATCAGGAGATGGGGCAGTTGAGCAATGCACTGATTCCTTTGCGGAAACTCGTCAGCGATTACAAAAACAAATCCGATCTCATCGTGCAGGCTTTGCTCCAGCTTGGATTAGTGAGCTACAACCAGGGAAGCCCGGAATCGGCCATCAATTATTACAAACAGGTGTTTTCTTACAACCCTCAGCCGGGAGAAGCGAGCCTGGCACTGGCCGCCCTGGAGGAGATTTACGTAAGAGACCTTGGTAAAACTGATGAGTATTTTGCTTTCTTAGAAACAGTGCCTGGCTACAAAGTGGACAGTGCGTCCAAGGATTCGATCAACTTTAAAGCTGCCGAGGTTCAATACGAAAATGCCAATTACACCCGGGCCATTGAAGGCTACACCGATTACATCCGGAAATACCCGAATGGCCGCTCCACGCTGTTGGCTTATTATCACCGGGGAGAGTCTTATGCCGCACTGAGACGTTATACGGAAGCTTTAAAAGATTATGAGTATGTGATAGGACGCGGACCTAGTGCGAACTATGTGAAAGCGCTCGAAAAGGCGGCGATCATTGCCTATAACTCTGAACAGAATTTCAATAAGTCCTACGATTTGTATACCAAGATGGAGGCCGCAGCTACGAATGAAACCATGCGCTTTGAAGCGCAATTGGGGGCCATGCGCAGTGCCTACCGGATTGGAAATACCCAGGCGGTGCTGGCATTATCCCGTAAAGTTGCCAACAACCCCAACGCCACTACGGCCCACAAAGCGACGTCTAATTTTTACATCGGAAAAATTTCATTCGACCAGCGCGATTACGACAATGCGCTTTCTGCCCTGAATGAAGTGGTTCGCATCAGCGACAATGAGCAAACGGCAGAAGCACGCTATCTGATTGCCAACATCTATTACCTAAAGCGCGATTTGAATAAGGCGCAGGAGCTTTGCATCAATGCCAACAAGGAAAGCTCGGCCTACCCGTACTGGGTGGCTAAAAGTGTGATCCTGCTGTCTGATATTTTTGCAGATAAAGGGGATTTGTACAACGCCCGTGCAGCCCTGGAGGCTTTGCTGGAAAATTACAGCGAAGATCCGGAATTGGTGAGTATCGCCCGGGCCAAACTTGCAAAAATCAACCAGCAACTGAATCAGTCGAGCCGCTTGAACCGGGAACCGGATTCAAATATTCTGGATCTGGATCGTGGCAACTAAGCTGCGTGGCATTTGGATTTTACAACATCAAAACGAATCAATAACATGACTAAGATAAGAATAGCGCTTTTGTTTGTGACCATGTCTCTGGCATCGGGCTTGTTACAGGCTCAGAAAGACCTCCCGGCAGGGCAGGTTGATGTGGTGAAAAATTTTGAGGCGCGCCTTTTGGAAACCGAAAAAATCGGCTTAAAACCAACCTTGCCACAGTTGGACACGGCAACCCGTCGTCAGCAATACGATGTGATCCCGAAAACGCTGGCTGTTGAATACCTGCCGCCCAAAATTCGCCCGCTTGGCATGCGCAGTGAAGCGGTGGCAAAGGGGTATAATGGCTATGCCAAACTTGGCGCCGGATTTCCAAATGCTTTTTACGGCGAGGGGTCTTATGACATTTCCAGTAAAAATCTTGATTTCGGGCTGGACTTATTGCACCATTCTGCCAACAACACAAAGAACATTGAAAACCAACGCTTCAGTGATACCCATGCCGGAGTCAAAGGCGCTTACTACTTTGATGAAGGTTTTGCAGTTGGCGGCAATCTTGGTTACACCCGTAATTCTGTCTATTATTATGGTTACAATGACCTGAACGAAGAGACAGGCACGAATTTTAGTTTTGAGCCGGATGAGGTGAAACAACGCTTTTCAACCTTTGATGCAGGATTGAGCATTTACAATGGGGTAAGAACTCAGGGAGATTTGAATTATTACGCCGGATTCAAGCTCTACAGCCTGAGCGACAATTATGCCGCCAGGGAAACCGGATTTGATCTCGATTTGAATGCCACTAAGTGGTTTAATGAAAAGCACCCGCTCCGCATCGGATTAAAAACGGATCTGACTTCCTACCGCGATACGGCGAAACAATCGTTGAACAACTTTTACCTGCAACCCAATTTTACCTTCCACAGCGATCGTTTTCGCGCCAAAATCGGTATCAACGTAGCCACCAGCAATGATAAATTTTTCGTCTTTCCTGATTTAGAGGTCAGCGCCAACATCATTGAAGGGGTAGTAGGCGCGTTTATTGGCGCCGATGGCAGTCTACAGAAAAATGATTTCCGGACCCTGAGCGAATATAACCCGTACATTTCATCTCGGATCAACATCCAGAATACCCGCTACATCAACCTCTATGGCGGGGTAAAAGGGAACATATCCGGGATAGACTACAATGCTCAATTGGGGTACAAGCAAGCGGATGATCTGGCTTTATTCCTGCTCAATGATCAGGCGGATTCTATTGCACGCTTTGACGTGCTTTATGATACTGTAGATATTTTTACCCTGAAGGCAACCCTCAATGCGCCGCTTTTCAAAGGATTCTCAATCACAGGATCCCTGGTGCAGAATGTATTCTCGCCTAAAAACGAAGAAAAGGCATGGCATTTACCCGCATTTACGATCAATGTTGGGGCTAAATACACCACTTTCGAAGACAAACTGACGCTTCGCGGCGAACTGTTCATCGAAAATGGTTTGCCTTTCCGGGACAGCAACAATGAGGTCGGAAATCTCAATGGGTTATTTGATGTCAGTGTTGGAGCAGATTATTTCTTCTCGAAAAACATTGGCGCGTTCATCAATATCTATAACCTTGCCAACAATCGTCGCCAGCGCTGGCAGCGTTATCCAACCTTTGGGTTGAATGCACTTTTCGGGATTACAGCAAGGTTTTAATATTCCTTGATAAACAAGACTTTACGCCCTGGATTTTTTTTGAAGAATTCAGGGCGTAATTTTTTCTGCCCATTTACTTTACTTTTTGTGAAAGTTGGGTTAACTTAATCCCCGACTTACATTCATTAACAAAACACTCAAGTATGAATATCACATTCGATGAATTGCGCGACATCAAACATAAGTTGCCGACGGGTAGCGTCACCCGTATCGCCCAAATATTGAATGTTGACGAACAAACGGTTCGCAACTACTTTGGCGCCAAGAAGTTTGACAATGGTGATGTAGCGGATATGCATATTCAGCCAGGGCCTAATGGTGGCATTGTACACCTGGAAGACACCACAATCCTTGACCTTGCAAAGGGAATGATTGAAGGCTCAAAATGAGCTTTTTGATTAACCGGGAAATATCAGCACTGATATTTCCCGGTTTCATTTTTGCCTGTGTGGAATAGATCTCAAGCCAGACACGCCTGAGGCACACCTTTCTGTTTCACATTTTTAGATAAAATTCGCCGGTCAGTTTAATATAGGCCTCCGTCCATTCGTTGCGCTCTTCGAGCTGGATGGTCAGGCTGTCTTTTTCCAATGGCCTCGCATTGCGTTCAAATTGCATCAATAAGCGTTCTACAGGCTTGCCTGCTTTGGGGAGCACTTCTGTCATTTTCGTACAAAACAAGTGGTAATCTTCAGCGAGTTCTGCAAATCGCAGGCCTTCGATTAAGGGGAGAATGACACAAAAACGCCCCTCAGGGCTCAAGAGCTTGCGGACAGACTGCAATAAGTCGCCATGGGGAAGCTTGATGGTATGCCGGACGCTGTTCCTATCCTGGCTGGCCGAAAAAGTACCTCCCGAAAAAAACGGAGGGTTGCTGACTATGAGTTCGTATTGATGTTCCGCTGTTGAGGCAAACTCCTGTACGGGGGCGTGAAAAACACGCAACCGATCTCCCCACGGAGATGCCAATACATTATCGCAGGCTTGCGCAAATGCTTCTTCATCCACTTCAACGGCATCAATTTGGCTGTTCTTTGTTCTTTGCGCCAGCATAATGGCAATGACCCCGCTGCCCGTTCCGATATCTAAAGCACGGTGAACATCGCTTACATTCGCCCATGCACCCAGCAGAACGCCATCTGTTCCGATCTTCATGGTGCAGCGATCCTGCTGAATAATGAATTGCTTGAAATAAAACGGTTTAGCGATTGTTGTCTCCATATTTTCTGACGCTTGTGCGCCCTTATCAAAGCAAAAACACCAATAAAGTCATTAATGTTTGCGCAAAGTTACGGGTCAAATGCGCGATATTTGTTTTTGAAGCGTTTATTTGAACAGAATACTAAATTCACCAACAACATTCATCCTTATGAAGTCTTTTATGATTTTTCTCCTCTCCGTAGGATTTGTAGCTGTTTCTATGGCTCAAACAGCCTGCAAAGGATTTTTTGCCTTTGAAAAAAATGGTTTGATTGAGTATACAACCTACGACAAAAAAGGAGAGGTGCAGCTTTTATCTTCACACAAGATCACAAAAGTTGAATCCACAGCCGACGGTACTGTGGAAGCAACTGTGGAAACCGTAACAACTGACGAAAAGGGGAATAAGCCCATGGAAGGACAGTTTGTAGTGCGTTGTAAAGACAATGTCCTTGTTATGGATGTGACTTCAATGCTTGGCCCACAGGCTACCAGCGCCTTTGCCAACCTGGAAATCAGCGTGACCGGAGACGATTTGCAGCTTCCTTCTTCGCTCAGTGTCGGCCAGGAGTTGCCAGATGCCAGCTCCAAAATTAAAGCCGGTTCGGGTGGCGTCAGCCTGATCACCATGACCGTGAATATCCTAAACAGAAAGGTCGTTGCCAAAGAAACGGTACAGACTGCTGCCGGAAGCTTTGAATGCTATAAAATCAATTATACGACTGAAACCAAAACCCTGGGAACCAGGTCTATAGAAACATCGACCTGGTATGCAGAAGGCGTGGGCATGGTCCGCCAGGAATCCTACGACAAAAAAGGAAAACTGGAGAGTAAAATGGAACTTACCAAGTTCGAGAAAGGGAAATAGTGTCTGCCTTTAGCGCCCGATGGCTGCGTTCATTTCGACTACGCTCAACGACCGCTCGTTGAGCGTAGCCGAAACAGGGGCCTTCGCACGCCTTGCTCTCGAACCCTAAAGCCAAGACACGGGACTAAATGGACAGACGAAAAAATAGTTAAATAAAATAAGCATAGATCCTTAGCGGATAATGAATACATCACCACTCATCAATTCCGTCTCTTTTTCAATGTCATCGCTGGTGGTATAGCGAATGTAGTAAACATAAATTTCAGATGGTAGGTCTTTGCCACCTGCTTTGCCATTCCAGCCTTCGTCAAGGGAAGTGGTTTCAAAAACCAGTCGTCCCCATCGGTTGAATATTTTCATTTCATAGGAAAGGAGGTTGGCGCCGCAATCGCTGTAAGGCAGAAAGGTGTCATTAACGCCATCGTCGTTTGGCGAAAAGATGTTTGGAATGAACCATTTACAGGCTTCTGTCTGGTCGTTTGGTTCAACCATGGAAAAACCTGAAAACAAAGTCGCCGCAAAGGCTGAAAAAAGGAATAAAAGGCATTTTTTTTTCATGGGTATGGTTGTTTAAGCGGCCAAAATTAAGCGCATAAACAAAAGATATTATCTTTTTTATAATGTATTTAGGGAGCGGTAGGATAACATCATCCGGGCATGATGTTTTAAGGGGGGAAAGGTTTTTTCATTCCTGTTCGTCAAAAATGCCTTCCTTTCAAATGCAATTTTTTATTTTCGACTTTATTTTACCAAAAACAATTTACGATGAAGCATCTAAAACTCTTATTGCTGAGCAGCCTTCTCCTATTGCTCACTCAGAACTCCTACGCTGTTGCGCCTTACCGCCATGCGGCCCCCTCTGAAACGGCTGTGGCTTCCGCTCCACATGCAAATAAAGAGATGACCCGGAAGGAGAAGCGCGAAATGCGTAAGGGTTTGAAACAAAAAATACGCGAAGCGGTAAGAAATGCAAAAGAACAGGGCGCAAGTGACGATCTGGTTTTGCTGATCATCCTCGCGATTCTGCTGCCGCCTTTGGCTATGTTCGTGTATGAAGATGGTGCAACCAATCGCTTTTGGATTTCACTGTTACTGACGCTCTTATTTTATCTTCCAGGCTTGATTTACACCCTGGTCGTGATTTTGGGCGAAAGATAATCTTGCTGGCAGGGTGTCTCAAAAGGCAAAATGCATGGAAAACCAATTTACCTTTGCTCTTTTTGAGACACCCTTCATGTTCTTTCTCTTTTAACAGGTATGGTCAATGACTTTTTGAACTTCGCTCGTGAAGAAAACCTTTTTAAAAAAGGTGACCGAATTCTGCTTGCGGTAAGTGGTGGCGTCGACTCTGTCGTTATGGCAAACCTGTTTTGGGAAACGGGCTTTTTCATCGGGATTGCACATTGTAACTTTCAGCTCAGGGGTACGGCAGCGGATGAAGATGCAGCCTTTGTTGAAGCGCTCGCCAGCTCATTTGATGCCCCGTTTTATACCACCCGTTTTGAAACAACAACTGTCGCTGCTGAATTGGGGATTTCCATTCAAATGGCAGCCAGAAAACTCCGCTACGAATGGCTCGAAGCACAACGTTTAGCAGGTAATTATTCGGTAGTCGCTACCGCGCACCACCTCGACGATTCCATAGAAACCCTCTTGTATAATTTCACCAAAGGCTGTGGTCTGCATGGACTACATGGCGTACCTGTGCGCCAGGGCGCTATTATCCGTCCCCTCTTATTCGCCCATAAAGAAGAAGTGCTGCACTTTGCAGAAACCCGTGAAATTGCTTTTCGGCAAGACCAAAGCAACCTCGAAGATAAATATGCACGCAACTACATCCGTCACCAGGTAATTCCCGCCTTAAAGGCTGTTAATCCGGCTTTTATGAGAACGGCAGCCGCTAATATCCGCCGATTGCAGGAAGCAGAACACCTGATGAACCGATCAGTAGCCCAACTGAAGTCAGCACTGACAACAGAGACTGCTGAGGGAATTCTGAAGATAGACCTGCTGCGGTTGCGCCGGGAGCAGGCAGCCCAAACCTTATTGCACGAATGGCTTGCTCCTTATGGTTTTCACGCTTCGGCTCTGGCGAGGTTGCTGAATGACAAAGCCCGTACCGGAGCCATCCTTTACACACCTTCTCACCGATTGCTTCTCAACAGGGATGTGCTTGTATTGGAGCCTTTGCCGGAAAAAAGAACTGAGACGGAGTTTCAAATATTTCCTGATACTACGGAAGTGGCTTTGCCGGATGGCATACTCGAATTGGGTAAGGCTTTACCGCCGGATTCTTTTGGAGAGGATCACAATACGGCATATCTGGCTCTTTCTGCTTCCGATTATCCGCTTCGCCTGCGGCATTGGCAAAATGGCGACTTCTTTCTACCGCTGGGTATGAATGGAAAAAGTCAAAAAATACAGGACTTTTTCAGCAACCGAAAGTTGTCCCGTTTTGAAAAATCGAAGACCTGGTTGCTTGAAACGGCAGATGGCCGTATTTGCTGGATTGTTGGGCTACGGGCCGATGAGCGATTCAGAATCAGACAAAAAAAAGCCCTTTGTACCCAAATTACCTGGCTTACATTAGGTTGATTCCATTGATTTTATCCCTTTCTTACATTATCTTTTATTCCTTTCACATACAAGGCTTTAAAGCGCTTGTTTTTTTGAATTTTGAAATCTGTCGCCTCTATATTGGTATATGTTTCAGGAAAATTATATTTTTCAGGCCGCGTTCGGAGAATAGAATCGTTATGTGAATAAATCAAAAACCCAAATAAGCCATTGGAAACAAATATTCGATTTACAAATGATTTCACTAAAATCTCACTCGTATGAAGCAACTCCTAACAAAAGCCGGCGCCTTGTTGGCTTTTTGCCTGCTGTTATCTGGTACAGCAATGGCTCAATTTAAAACCACAGGAATAGTCAAGGATGCCAAGGGAGAAACGCTGATCGGCGCTTCTATCATTGTTAAAGGTACTGCAATCGGAACGGTGACCGATTTCGATGGCGCTTTTGAGCTCAATGTACCCGGCTCATCGGCAGTTCTTGTTTTTTCCTACACAGGATTTAAGTCAGCAGAATTTCCGGTCAGCATTAGTTCGAACAATCTCGATGTTACCCTGGAAGATGACATCGCCCGCCTGGAAGAAGTCATTGTAACGGGATTGGGATCTGGCGTTAAGCGCGCCAATGCCGGCAACGCAGTCACTTCTTTATCAGGAGAAGAGCTGACAGGCAATACGTCTCCTCAAACAGTCGACAATGCGCTCTTTGGAAAAATTCCGGGTGTGAATATTTCGGCGAATAGTGGCGCACCTGGTGGCGGTGTTAACGTGCAAATGCGTGGTGTTTCGACATTGGGCGCCGGTTCTTCTCAGCCATTGTACATTGTGGATGGCGTATATGTGGACAACTCCGTGATCCGTAACGGCCGTACACAGGTAAGTGGCGCCAGTGGAGGCGCCAGTGCAGCAACTCAGGATGATGCTGCCAACCGTATTTCCGACCTTAACCCGGACGATATTGAAAAAATTGAAGTGCTGAAAGGCCCGTCTGCCGCTGCTATTTATGGTACGCGCGCCAACGCCGGGGTAATCATCATTACGACCAAAAAAGGCGCATCGGGTAAAACCCGTGTGAGCCTGAGTCAGGATGTAGGGGTTGCTCAGGGACAGAATTTTCAGGAATTTGACGTGTGGGATGCCGAGAAAATCAGTTCATTTTTTGGAACCGGAGCCCGTGGGCAAGCCGAATTGGCTGCATTTAACAACTCTGGCGGCAGGGTGACGGATTGGGAGAAATTCTTCTATGGAGAAAATGCCCTGCTTTCCAATACGCAGCTGAGTGTTAGTGGCGGAACCGAAAAAACACAGTTTTACGTGTCCGGAGGCCTTCAAACAGAAGAAGGCATCATTAAGAATACGGGCTTTGACCGCTATTCTCTTCGTGCCAACATTGACCACAAAATTAATGACCGGGTTAAAATTTCGTTCAACAATAGCTACTTCAGAACGGATAACGACCGTGGTTTTACGGGTAACCAAAACAACACGGGGGGCTCCATAGGTTATGCCATTGCATATACGCCTTCTTATGCCGATTTACTTCCCGATGCGAACGGGAACTACCCGGATAACCCGTATTTTAACGATAACCCGGTTGCGATCAGAGACCTGAGCAGGAACAATCAGGTTGTTGACCGTTTTATTTCAGCAGCTTCTCTTGAAGTAGACCTTTTTACAAAAGCGACTTCCTATCTTAAGTTTAAGATGAATGGCGGGGCTGATTATTTGAGCGGCAATTCAATCGTTTATTTCCCGGAGGTTCTTCAGCACCAGCGTGCTAATGCCAACCCCGGAGACGTAATGTGGGGTCGTCAGGACAACCTGAATACCAACCTGCAGGCTTTCCTGCAATTGAATGCAGATCTTGGCTCCATCAACTCGAACACAAATGTGGGTTGGGTACGCCTGGATCAGGAAGCGGAATTTTTACTCTCTCGCGGTCGTGGATTGGCCGGAGGTCAAACCAACCTGCAATGGGCTAAAGTTCAGTCTGTTCAACAGCAGCAAAATCAAAATGTTACGGACGTAGGTATTGTGGCTCAGGAGGATTTGAACTGGCAGGACCGGATCATCGTTTCTGCAGGTGTTCGTTTTGATAAATCCACTTTGAACGTTCAGCAGGATAAATACTATGCTTTTCCAAAGGCTTCACTTGCGGCCAATATCCACAATTTTGATTTCTGGAATGGCAACGTAATGAATCAGCTTAAAGTCAGAGCGGCCTACGGTGAAACCGGGGGCTTGCCTTTGTTTGGAAATACTTTTGAATCGCTCACTTCCCAATTGGTGGGTGGCCAGCTTGGCGGTCAGGTTAGTACCCGTGGTGTTGACCCGGATCTGGTGCCTGAAACGGCTTCTGAACTGGAGTTTGGTCTTGACGCCGGTTTCTTCAACAGCCGTGTTTCTCTGGAAGCTACTTACTACATCAAAAAAGTAAACGACCTGATCCTCGACCTGCAACCGGCAGAATCAACAGGTATCACAGCCATTGCAACCAATGCAGCTGATTTGGAAAACAAAGGAATTGAACTTTCGCTTAGCCTGAACCCGGTTCGCACCACCAATTTCAATTGGTTTTCGCGGATCATGTGGTGGAAAAACGAATCTGTGATTACACGTCTTGACATTCCGCGTTTCACGACTGGCGGGTTTGGACCTTCTCTTGGTACTTATCTGATTTCCAATGGTTTCTCTCCGACCACAATTATCGGTAACCCAACTGTTGCGGAAAGCCCGGAAACGACCGGACGTACTGTTTACGGCGATCGTCAGCCAAAATTCCAGATGTCCTTCTACAATGAGATCAAACTCCTGAAGAATCTGGACTTTACTTTCCTCTTCCACTACCAGAATGGCGGTAGCGTCATCAATTTGTCGGCTTTGCTGTGGGATGACGGTGGCACAACGAATAACTGGAATGGCGACGACGACGGAGATGGAACGCCTAACGGTCTGGATCGGCTTCTCGCATGGGCAGTAGACGGCAATACAGGCGTTTATGTTCAGGATGCTGATTACCTCAAATTGCGCGAAGTTGGTCTCTATTACACGTTCCCTAAGATTGCAAGCAAATTCATTGAACGTGCGAAAATTGGTGTTTCAGCAAACAATGTTTTGCTCTGGACGAAATACGATGGCTACGATCCTGAAGCTTCGAACTTTGGCACACAGGCTGTTACGGGTAATATTGACGTAACACCCTACCCAAGTTCACGCAGACTTTTCTTCCATCTTAAACTTGATTTCTAACTAAAACAAGGAACGATTATGAATCGGATCATCAATAAATGGTATCTCATCCTTCTGGTGGGCATCATGGCCTCGGTTACTTCCTGTGAAGTGGACGAAATCGTGGACCCGAACAACCCGTCACTGGCAGGTGTGCTGAACGACGCCTCCAAAGCGGAAATGCAAACGCTGGTTTATGGCCTGGAAGCCCGCAACCGCGACTATTTAGCAAATGCCGTACAAATGTTTGGCGCATTTGGCCGTGAAGTTTGGCCTTATTTTGCCTCTGACCCGCGGTTTATTCCGGATTGGCTGGGTATAGGCCGGACAGAGACCTATACAGACTTTTTTACGTCTGCAGGTACTTATCTGACGCCTTATATCGCTGTAAAACAAGCAAATGTATTGATTCAGTCTGCCGACAACAGTTCTGCGCTCAGTACAGCTGAAAAAGCAGGATTCAAAGGCTTTGCCAAAACCATCAAAGGTTTTCAGCTACTCTGGCCCCTGATGCAGCAGTATCAGAATGGCATCCGGGTAGACGTTTCGGATCCTCTTAATCCGGGACCAAGGCTGAGCTATACGGAATCGCTGACGGCTATTTCAGAAATTCTTGCCGATGGCCTGAAAGACCTGAACGATGCAGGCAGCACTTTTGCTTTTGCCCTGACGGATGGCTTTAGTGGTTTCGATACGCCGGATGGCATGAAAAAAGTCAACCGCGCCCTCGCTGCCCGCGTCGCTTTGTATGCAGGCAATAATGCGGAAGCGCTGAATGCTTTGAATGCTTCTTTTATGGATTTAGACGTGACCAGTGCAACTTCCGGTAAAATGAACATCGGCCCCGCACACGTTTATGGAGAAGCTCCGGACTTGAACAACCCGTTGTATTATCCATACGACAGGCCGACTTCAACCATCCTGATTGTTCATCCTGCCATGATAGAGGATGCGCTTCCCGGCGATGCGCGCGTAACCAACAAGTTCATCAAGCGTGTGGCTAATCCGGTTACAAGCAATGCATTAAAAGACATCAACGGGAATCTCCTAGTTGGTGAATACCAGGACAACCGTTGGGCGTCGAATACGGATCCTGTGCCGTTTATCCGTAATGAAGAATTAATTCTCATCTATGCGGAAGCAAAAGCACGTACCAGCCAGCCTGGTGATGCTGTAAACGCCATCAATAAAGTTCGTAACACCTGGGGTTTGCCGGATTATTCAGGCGGTCAATCAGAAGATGAACTCATTGATGAAATACTGTTCCAGCGTCGTTATTCGCTCTGGGGAGAAGGCGGCCACCGCTGGATTGACCTGCGCCGTACGAATCGCCTGAACAGCACTTATGTTGATTTGCGCGACCTTGGAAGCCTCTATACTCAGGTATCCCGCCGCTCGAGCGAAATCAGCTGGGATGAGGGATAATAAATGAAAAGATCGTTCTTCTGACGATCCTTCGATTTAGGATTGTGTAAAGAGTGTTGAATTGGTTAAATTGGTTGAAATCGTACATTCGTATAATGATCGTTATCTGTGTTTAACGAATTCAACTATTTCAACAAAACCTGTCCCGCCCAACGGGGTTCGACTCTTTACACAACCCCTTGTGCATGAGTCACCTGTGGAAACTTCCGGGTGACTCATGCCATTTTGGCCCGGGACAAAATTGAAAAATCAATGCTACATCTTTAACTTTTTGCCATGAAGCACTTCTTTTTTTTCATGATCTGCCTGGCATTGGCTGGCTGCACGGGTAACAAACAAATGGACGCATCAGACAACGAAGCTTGTGACTACCTCGATTTCAAGACACCGGGAAGTTACCAGTCAGCGGGCATTCAAATGGTTACCATAGACGGAAAATACAAGGTTTGGACCAAAAGATTTGGCAATTCACCCATAAAAGTACTGCTGTTGCATGGCGGTCCTGCCATGACGCACGAGTACATGGAATGTTTTGAAAGTTTTTTCCCTCAGGCGGGCATCGAATTTTATGAATACGACCAACTGGGGTCATACTATTCAGATCAACCCAAAGACAGCAGTTTATGGACCATCGACCACTTTGTGGAAGAGGTGGAACAGGTTAGAAAAGCCCTTGGACTGAATAAGGACAATTTTTATATTTTAGGCAATTCCTGGGGAGGAATCCTCGCAATGGAGTATGCTTTGAAATATCAGGACAACATGAAAGGCGTCGTTGTGGCCAACATGACAGCCAGCATCCCCAGGTATGCGGAATACAACAAAGTGCTCCGCAGCCAGATGCGTCCTTCGCTGCTGGACACTTTATCGAAATTTGAAGAAGCCGGCGATTTTTTTAATCCGGTTTATACCGATTTGGTTGTAAAAGAGTATTACAACAAACACATCTGTCGCTTACCTGAATGGCCTGATCCTGTAAACCGCAGTTTCAAACACGTGAATCAGGAAGTATACGTCATGATGCAAGGCCCCAGTGAATTCAAAGTAGGCGGCCGTCTTTTGCACTGGGATCGCTGGAACGACATCAAAAACATCAAAATCCCCGCACTGATGGTTGGCGCTAAATACGACACGATGAATCCTGCTGACATGGAAGAAATGAGTAAAATGGCTCCTAAAGGCCGTTCTCTGTACTGCCCAAACGGCAGCCACCTCTGCATGTGGGATGACCAGGAGGTATTCATGCAAGGCGTGATTCAGTTTTTGAAAGACGTAGATGCGGGGAAGTTTTAGGAAGATGTAAATTGGCAAATATGCAAGAGGCAAATAGGCAAAATAGTAAATTGGCGAACTCAAATAATAATCATTTGCAATACCCAATTTGCTATTTTACCCTTTAATCACCCTGCATCCTTCATAGACAGGGCGATGCGTTTTCTCGGAACATCAATTTCCATGACCTTTACCGTAACTTCCTGTTGGACAGTCACAACTTCAGCGGGGTCTTTGATGAAGCGGTTGGCCATTTGAGAAACATGCACCAGGCCGGTTTCTTTAACACCGATATCGACGAAAGCACCAAACTTGGTAACATTGGTGACGATGCCGGGAAGGATCATGCCGACATAGAGGTCGTCAATGGTTTTTACATTTTCCGCAAAGTAAAAGGCTTTGGCCTCGCCACGGGGATCCAGACCGGGTTTTTCCATTTCACGCAAAATATCCTGAAGGGTTGGCAGCCCAACGGTGGCGGAAACATAGCGGCTCAGGTCAATTTGGCTCCGCAGGTTTGCATCCCGGATGAGGTCTGCAACCGTGCATTTTAAATCTTTCGCCATCTGGGTAACGATGGGGTAACTTTCCGGGTGAACAGCGGTGTTGTCGAGCGGATTTTTGGCTTCGCGAATGCGGAGAAAACCGGCGCTCTGTTCGAAAGCCTTCTCGCCAAGCCTTGGTACTTTCTTCAACTCAGAACGGGATGTGAACGCCCCGTTTTCCTTGCGATACTGAATGATGTTTTGCGCCAATGACGGCCCCAATCCGGAAACATAGGTCAGTAAATGCTTGCTCGCCGTATTCAGGTTGATACCTACAGCGTTGACACAACTTTCAACGACCTGGTCGAGCATCTCTTTGAGCAGGCTCTGATTGACGTCGTGCTGGTATTGCCCAACACCAATGGACTTTGGGTCAATTTTAACCAGTTCTGCCAGGGGGTCAGACAAGCGCCTGCCAATGGAAATGGCGCCACGAACTGTAAGGTCTTCGTCTGGAAACTCTTCCCGGGCCACTTCCGAGGCAGAATAAATGGAAGCCCCTGCTTCGTTCACCATAAAAACTTCTACGGGCCGGCTAAACCCAATGCCCTGACACAGAGACAGGGTTTCCCGCCCCGCAGTTCCATTGCCGACTGCTATGGCTTCTATTTGAAAGCGATCGGCGAGGTGCTGGAGATTTTTGATTGCTGTGGTGGTGTCTGACTGGGGCGGATGCGGGTAAATTGTTGTATTGTAAAGGAAATTACCGGAAGCGTCAAGGCAAATTACTTTGCAGCCGGTTCTGAACCCCGGGTCAATGCCCATCACCCGCCGCTCGCCAAGCGGGGGCGCCAACAGCAATTGCCGCAGGTTTTGCGCAAATACCTCTATGGCCTCCTTATCTGCTTTTTCTTTCGATTTGTTCCTGAATTCCGTTTCGATGGAAGGCGCCAGCAAGCGTTCATAGCTGTCTCGAATGGCTGTCTTCACTTCAGCAGCTGCACGGCCGTAGCTGTGAACATGCAATTGTTCGAGTCTGGCGATGGCTGCTTCTTCGTCGGCAGGCGCGATGACTACTCTGAGAAAACCTTCTTCCTCACCCCGGCGAATGGCCAGCAATCGGTGCGATGGACATTTTTTCAGCGACTCTTCAAAATCAAAATAATCGCGAAATTTAGCAGCTTCTTCTTCTTTGCCTCTGGCGACTTTTGAACGCACAACGGCGTCTTTTTCAAAAACAAAACGCATTCTGGAGCGGCTTTTTTCGTCCTCGTTGACCCATTCCGCAATGATGTCCCGGGCGCCTTGCAAGGCCTCTTCCACACTGGGAACCTGTTCATTCAGATAGGCTTTCGCCAAAGTGTCGACCTCGTTGCGCTGTTGAGCAAAAATGACCTGAGCCAGCGGCTCCAGGCCTTTCTCCCGGGCCATGCTGGCTTTCGTTTTGCGCTTGGGTTTGTAGGGGAGGTAAATGTCTTCCAGCTCTACCGGGTCATAGGTGCCCTCGATGCGGCGACGCAACTCATCCGTCATTTTCCCCTGTTCTTCGATGGATTTCAGCACGGTTTCGCGTCGCTTTTCCAGCTCCTCCAGTTTTTTCATTTCCCGGTGGATGGCCGCAATTTCGACCTCATCTAAGGAACCCGTAGCTTCCTTCCGGTATCGGGCAATGAAAGGGATGGTAGCGCCGTCCTGAAACAAGGCCACGGTATTTTCAATGCCTTTGGTTTTGAGATTGAGTGTGTTGGCAATCAGGTGAATGTGTTGGGAGGTCATACGATGGTTTTATAATTTTTTGCCACAACTTTTCCCATGCAGCGGGATAGCTCACAGTAGCCGTATTCACATATTCCACACAGACAATTTTTTCTGTGCGATGGATGTGGTAAAAAAAATGCTATCAAAAAAAAGAAGTGCAAAAGTAAGGAAATATAGGCTGAAAAGGAATAGTGGATTTTAAGAGCTTAGGGATGTATCTTTGTAAAAAAAATCTGCCATGGCTGTGCTCACGATTGAAAAGGTAAAAGTAAAAGAGTTAGACGAACGTCTCATCAATACCATTAAAGCATTTTTCAAAAATGGAGACGTACGCATTTCAGTCGTGGTTGAAAAAGAGGATGATGCTGAACTAAGTGGCTTAGATTTAGTAATGGAGGAAAATCGTACTTCTCCCTATATTGTCCGGTTTGAAGCTGGTTTTGACTTTAATGACCTTGCTGACAAAATAGAACAGGATGAAAATTTCGATGTTCATGCTGTTTTAGAGGCTCATAAAATTCCGAATCCGGATGCTGCGTCTTGAGTTACGAGATAAAGCCATTGACGATTGCAAATTTTGGGCAACTAATGACCGGAAAATTCTGGTAAAATGTATCCGATTGTTTGAAGAATGTCGTCGAAACCCATTTGAAGGCACTGGTAAACCTGAGCCGTTGAAAGCAGATAAGAGCGGTCTCTGGTCACGCCGGATAACAGATCAGCATAGAATGATTTATGAAATCACAGATGCCTTTGTCATAGTACATTCACTTCGTGGACATTATGATGATTGAACGTAGCCAATCACTATGATTATTCCTAACTCTCAACAAATACGCGACTGGGATACCTACACCATCGCTCACGAACCAATTGCCTCAATTGACTTGATGGAGCGGGCTTCGCTTGTTTTCGTTCACTGGTTTCTGGAACTTTTCCCGGATCAGGATCGTCCGGTTCACATTTTTTGTGGCCCGGGAAATAATGGTGGTGACGGTCTGGCCGTAGCCCGGCTGTTGCAACAGCGTTTTTACGCGGTGACTGTATATCTGTGTTACACAGACGGGAATACCTCTGCCGATTTCAGGACCAACCTGGAGCGTTTGCCACGATTGAAAGAATTGCAAATTGTTGAATTACAAAGCAAGGATGCCCTGCCCCCCTTGGCTGATAATGCCGTGGTTGTGGATGCCTTGTTTGGTTCGGGCCTGAATCGCCCTGTGCAGGGAGACCCTGAACGACTGATCACGTATCTGAATGCCGCTGCCAAAACCATTGTTTCAATAGATCTGCCTTCTGGTTTGTTTGCAGATCGGCACACAAGCAGTACCAGTATCCATGCGCATTTTACCCTGAGTTTTGAAACGCCAAAACCGGCCTTCCTGTTTCCGGAAAATGCAGAACGGGTAGGGGAGTGGTCGGCAAAATCTATTGGGTTGCATCCTGGTTTTCGGGAAAATATGGAGGCTTCCAACCATTACATCGATCTTGAGCTGATCCGCACCTTTTTTCGCAGGCGGAAAAAATTTGACCACAAAGGCCGCTTTGGCCATGTCCTCCTGATTGTTGGCAGTTTTGGCAAAGCCGGCGCCGCTATTCTGGCTTCTAGAGCATGCCTCCGAAGCGGGGTAGGTTTACTTACCGTGCATGTGCCGCGTTGCGCCTATGAGGTTTTACAGGCTACTGTTCCCGAAGCGATGGTAAGTCCTGACTGGAACCAGTATTTCTTCTCCAAGCCACCCGAATGGCCTGAATCTTACCAGGCTATTGGCATCGGCTGCGGCCTTGATCAGCAGGGCGAAACGGCAACGGCTCTGTTACAGTTGCTGGAAGCTGTTGACAAACCCATGGTGCTGGATGCCGATGCCTTAAATATCCTGTCTGAACACCCGGATTGGCTTTCGAAAATTCCGTCAAACAGCATCCTGACGCCCCATCCGAAGGAATTTGAACGCTTGTTTGGAAAAGCGGAAAATGATTTCGAGCGGAATGCCCTTCAGCGCCGCAAAGCTGAAGAACTAAACGTCTATATCCTGCTGAAAGGCGCTCATTCCTGCATTGCTACGCCTGGAGGCGTTTGCTATTTCAACAGCACAGGCAACCCCGGCATGGCGACTGGTGGCAGCGGGGACGTGCTGACCGGCATCCTGACCGGATTGCTGGCGCAGGGGTATTCGCCATTGGAAACGGCGCTTCTGGGTGTTTATTTGCACGGGTTGGCAGGGGATTTGGCAGCGCAGGCAATGGGCCAGGAAGCGCTTGTAGCGGGTGATTTGGTGAAATGGATGGGGGAGGGGTTTAAGCAGATTTGATAATTATTTTCTCCATTTCCTTATTTTTACCCCATGAAAAAAATCATCGTTCTCACCGGCGCAGGCATCAGCGCCGAAAGCGGCATCAAAACATTCCGGGACGCGGGCGGCCTTTGGGAAGGCCATAATGTGATGGATGTGGCAAGTCCGGAAGGCTGGGACCGCAATCAGGAACTCGTGCTGGATTTCTACAACCAGCGACGCAGGCAGTTGAAGGAAGTGACACCCAATGCGGCCCACTTCGCGTTGGTAGAACTGGAACAGCATTATGACGTCCACATTGTTACCCAAAATGTAGATGACCTGCACGAGCGCGCCGGCAGTACCAACATCATCCATTTACACGGCAAGCTGACAGAAGCACGAAGTACCCGCAATCCCAGATTGATTTACCAACGTGAAGACGACATCAACCTCGGAGACCTTTGCGAGTTGGGCAGTCAATTGCGGCCAAATATTGTGTGGTTTGGCGAAGAAGTTCCGATGTTGTATCCGGCTGCGGCATTGACAGAACAGGCCGACATCGTGATGATAATCGGAACCTCCATGCAGGTTTATCCCGCAGCCGGATTGGTAGGATATGCTCCAAGATACGCCCCGATTTACTACATTGATCCAAAACCAGCTACCAACTTTGAACTGGAGCGCGCCGGAAACCTTTCTGTGGTTCCGGAATCTGCAACTTCCGGTGTGCGGAAAGTCGTTGATCAATTGTTGGGACGAATCATTTAGAGGTGTTAAACCATTAATCTGCTAGTCTTTGAACCGCTTAAACAGCGTTAACCCCGAAAACTGATACCAGTCTTTTTTGGCCGGATTACCTGAAACGCTGACACCGTCCAGATAATCGGTAAAGGCATAGCGCATGCCAAATTCTACGCTGGCTACCCAAAATTCAGAGAGGTCTATTTTTATACCGAGACCTATCGGGGTCACTATGCGTGTGCTGAAGTATCGGGCATTTTGATCGCGCTCAATATCGCGTGCAAGGTCTTCAAAATCAGTATCTGCTCTGGAAAAATCTGTTTTTGGGTTGGTAAAAGCAAATCCCAATCCCAGAAATACATAGGGTGAAATGAGTTTTCTGAAGCCCCTTCCCCTTGAAAGATAGCGCCATTGGCCCAGTGGCTCCCATTCGCCGACGGTAGATATTTCAAATAATGACGAGCTGAATTTTGCGCCGCGCCTTCTTCTGAATTCTTCATCGTAATTGTAGTCGTCGCCCGTTAGTTTGCCATAGGTCAGGTTGGTACGAACGGCTACTGCATAATTGAACACATAGCGACCCATAATACCAATACTGGGATTTCCTTCTTTGAAAAGCGGAATGGTTTCTTTGACCAGGTCGCCCTGATAATTGGCAACGCCTAACATTCCACCGACTTCAAAGCGGGGTTGGGCAAAGAGGAAAACTGGCAGGAAAAGAAACCAGAAACTGCTGATGTAAAAAAACTTGTTCATATTGAGCTGATTTTAGTTTATTATGCAAACTACTTCAGGATAAACTCAACCCTGCGGTTCCGAGCCCTGCCTGCTTCTGTTTTATTGGTGCGAATCGGTTTGTTTTCTCCGTATCCTTTGTATTTCATCCGCTTTTCGTCAATCCCCTGCTCTTTTAGATAAGCAAAACAGGCTTTTGCTCTTTTTGCAGAAAGCACAAGATTGGCTTTTGCTGCGCCCCGGCTATCGGTATGACCTTCTATGCGCAGGGTATAATGGCTATAGGTTTTCAGGATCTCAACAACCTGATCTAATTCTTTAAGAGACTCCGGTTTAAGTACCGCACTGGCTGTTTCAAACTGAACCGCACGCGCTGCTAAACTGAGTGTTTTCTTTACTTCCTGGGTCAGTACCGGACAACCTTTCTCTTTGGCAATGCCGGGTGAATCCGGACAGCGGTCCAGGTGGTCAGGAATCCCGTCGCCGTCGCGGTCAGGACAGCCCTTAAAAGCCGCCAATCCGGCCAATTCAGGGCAAGCATCGGTTTCATCCGGGATACCATCTTTATCCACATCTTTAAAAGGACATCCCCCAAGAGAATCCAGTCCGGGAGTGGTTGGGCATTCGTCTTCCTCATCCCTGATGCCATCGCCATCGCTGTCTACGAAAGGACAGCCTTTTAGTTGCGCGATTCCAAAAATATCCGGGCAATTGTCGTCCGGATCAGCAATGCCGTCACCGTCAGTATCCGGACAACCCTGTAATGCTTCCAGACCGGCTATTTCCCGGCATCGGTCTGTCTTGTCGGGAATCAAATCCCCATCCATATCCGGACAGCCTTTCGTAGCCAAACTACCTATTTCGCCATTGCATTCATCTTCTTTGTCTGCCACACCATCGCCATCTGTATCCGGACAACCGCCGAGGTCTCTGAGGCCGGCTTCCTGCGGGCAACTGTCCTCCAGATCCTCAATACCGTCGCCGTCCATGTCAGGGCAACCTTTTGCCGAAATTACCCCTGCCAAACGCGGGCAGGCATCCTCCTGATCGACAATGCCGTCGCGGTCGTAATCCCTGTTTTTAAAGCGTCGGGAAAAACTCAGGCCTCCAAAAAGATACCAATCATCTTTACCCGGATTGCCGGACATGCTCACCCCATCCAGCATGTCTGATTGCGGTTTTCTCAACCCCAATTCAATCCCAATTGAGCTTTTTTTGCTCACATCTATTTTTAAACCTCCGCCAACAGGAACACTGATCAATTGTTTGGGGGCGTTGCTTGAGGCATCTTTTTGTATGGCTTCAAACAAACCCTCTCTTGGGGCATCAGAATAGTCCGTTTTGCGATCTATCCTTGTCCAGCCAAGGCCGGCAAATAAATAGGGCGATACAATGCTGCGCAGCCCGCCCGTTGCCGGATATCTTTTTTTCCCCCAGGGCTCCCAAACCAGACAAAGAGAAGCTTCGGCCAACTGTGCCCGAAAATTCAGATTTCTGGCTTCCTGAAAAACAGGATCATTTTTAAAATTGGCATCACTTCCGCTAATTGTGCCAAAAGAAGCGCCCATTCTGAACGACCAGCGGTAGCCGGTATAATAGCTTCCGAAAATGCCGCCAGCCAGATTTGTTTCAGACGCTACAGGATAATCGTTTTCGACCAGATCTCCCAGGTAATTGGCGCCGCCGGCCCAAGCTCCAAAATCCCATTTCATCTGTGCTTTTACCATTGTACACAGTAAAAGCAACAGGCATGTGTAGTTCAATGCTCTCATCAAATAGTGTTTACATAATCAGCAATTTCCCATAGGCGTATCGTTGCCGGCAATAATCCTGCAGCCTCTGCAAGTGTTTCCGGTTTGTATCACGATGGCCCGGGGCGTGCGTTAAGAAGGCCGCACGCCAGTACGTTTTCTCACAGGGATGAATCTTAAAAATGGAGCCGCGTTATGTCGGATAGCGATCAGGCGGATACAAAATTACAGTCTAATGCGCTAAACTATGGAAAAAACAACACAGTAAAGATACCGGAACAAAAGATTCTAACCTGTATAAACAGGGGTGTGGGATAGGCGAAAGGAAAACAAATGAATCAATGACATAATAATCGTGAATGATTAAAGAAAATTGTATAGGTCAAAAAGTTTAATATTTCAGGATAAAGCAAAAAGGCGGGCCGCTTTTGAGCAGACCCGCCTCATTAATAATATCAGTAAGTACTCGGATACAATGGTAATTAGCTGCCGCAGGCGATGCAATCCGGGTCATCCAGATTACAAACAGCGCCTTCTTCTGCGACGTCTTCTGCTGTTGCAGCCACAGCCACGGCTTTGTTGGCCAGTGTAATGGCTTTTTGTTGTTCCAATTGCTTTTGGTCAACTGTGAATTTGATCGGGTCCGTTGCCGCTTTGGAACGAAGGTAGTACATGCCGGTTTTAAGCCCTTTTTGCCAGGCGTAGAAGTGCATGGAAGACAGTTTGCCGTAATTTGGATTTTCAACAAACAGGTTCATACTCTGACTTTGGCAAATAAAAGCGCCCCGGTCAGCCGCCATGTCGATGATGGCCTTTTGGCTCAATTCCCAAACCGTTTTGTAAAGGTCTTTCAAATCTTGCGGCAACTCAGGAATGTTCTGTACAGAACCATTGGACGCCAATAACTTGTGTTTCATTTCATCGTCCCACAAGCCCAGTCCGATCAGGTCTTTCAACAAATGCTTGTTGACCACAATGTATTCGCCTGAGAGGGTGCGACGGGTATAGATGTTGGAAGTATAAGGCTCGAAACATTCATTGTTGCCCAATACCTGAGAAGTAGAAGCTGTTGGCATGGGAGCCAGCAACAGGCTGTTGCGAATGCCAAACTGCTGAATACGCGCTTTCAGTCCCTTCCAATCCCAGCGATTACTTGGTTGAACGCCCCACATATCAAACTGCAATTCGCCCATGCTGGCCGGCGAACCGGGGTAGCTTTCGTAAGCGCCGTGCTTTTCTGCGAGGGCACAGGATTCTTCCAGCGCCGCATAATAAATGGTTTCAAAAATATCTTTGTTCAATTGCCGTGCCTCCGGACCGTCAAAAGCAAAGCGCATCATGATAAACGCGTCTGCAAGCCCCTGTACGCCGATGCCAATTGGCCGGTGTCGCATATTGGAATTGCGCGCCTCCGGAATCGGGTAATAATTGATGTCTATGACCTTGTTCAGGTTGCGTGTAATGACCCTTGTGATCTCCCGGAGGTGTTCGAAATCGTAGGTACGGTCTTCGCGCACAAATTTTCCCAGCGAGATAGAAGCGAGGTTGCAAACGGCCACTTCGTCTGGCGAAGTGTATTCCATAATCTCTGTACAAAGGTTGCTCGAACGGATCGTTCCCAGGTTTTTCTGGTTCGACTTCCGGTTGGCGTGGTCTTTGTAGAGGATGTATGGCGTTCCGGTTTCTATTTGTGATTCCAGAATGGCAAACCACAACTCCTGAGCACGTACGACTTTGCGGGCGCGGCCTTCCTGTTCGTAGCGATGGTACAACGCTTCGAATTCGCCGCCGTAACAATCGAATAAGCCCGGCGCTTCATTGGGGCAAAACAGCGACCATTCAGCGTCATTTTTCACGCGTTCCATGAATAGATCCGGAATCCAGGCTGCAAAAAACAAGTCACGAGCGCGCAGTTCTTCTTTGCCGTGGTTCTTTTTTAATTCCAGAAACTCATAAATATCGGCATGCCACGGCTCCAGATAGATGGCGAAAGCGCCTTTGCGCTTGCCGCCGCCCTGGTCAACATAGCGGGCCGTATCGTTGAAAACACGCAACATCGGGATAATGCCGTTGGAGGTGCCGCCGGTGCCTTTAATATAGCTTCCTGTGGCGCGTATGTTGTGGATACTGAGTCCGATGCCTCCTGCTGATTGCGATATTTTGGCGCAACGGGTCAGCGTCTCAAAAATACCGCCAATGCTGTCGTCTGTCATGCTCAACAGGAAGCAGGACGACAGTTGCGGCTTGGGCGTGCCGGCATTGAACAGGGTTGGCGTCGCATGGATGAACCATTTCTCAGACATGAGGTTGTAAGTCTCAATGGCCGCCGCAATGTCATCCCCGTGTATGCCCACAGCAACCCGCATGAACAGGTGCTGGGGACGCTCCACTACCTTGCCGTCCATACGCATGAGGTAGGAACGTTCCAGGGTTTTGAATCCAAAATAATCAAAATCAAAATCGCGGTCATAGATGATGGCACTATCCAACTGCTCCTTATTCTTCATAACGATCCGGTAGGTGGTTTCACCAATCAGACCTGCATTTTCCCCCGTTTTTGGATCTACATATTTGTACAGCGCCTGGATGACCTTAGAAAAAGACTTCTCTGTCTCTTTGTGCAGGTTGCTTACGGCTACGCGGGCAGCCAGCAAAGCGTAATCCGGGTGAACTGTTGCCATGGTTGCCGCCGTTTCAGCAGCGAGGTTGTCCAATTCAACGGTGGTGACGCCGTCGTAAAGGCCCATGATGACCTTCTTGGAAATGTCGATGAAGTTGACATAGCTGCTGTCCAGACCATAAGACAGCTTGCGGAGGCGTGCGGTGATTTTATCGAAGGACACTTCTTCGCGGCGTCCGGAGCGTTTGATTACGTGCATCATAGTGCTTAAATATTTATCTATTTACAGGGATGGAATTCCTTGAAAAAATTTTGGTTTAAAAAGTGTCAGTATCAGTAAGTTGTCTTAAAAATCAGCGTCAGTCGTAAACACCTGTTCCTCCCGGGTTGTCATGACTCCGGACTTCTGGTAATCGCCGACGCGCTTTTCAAAGAAATTGGTTTTACCCTGCAGCGAAATCATGTCCATCCAGGGGAAAGGATTTTCTACTTTGTATACCTTGGGTTGTTTTAGTGCTGCCAGCAGGCGGTCGGCCACAAACTCGATGTACTGACACATCAGGTCGGCATTCATGCCAATGAGCTTGACCGGGATGGCGTCAGAAACAAATTCTTTTTCGATGGCTACAGCGTCGGTGATGATGGTGCGGATGGTTTCTGCCGACAACTTGTTTACAATGTGATCGTTGTAAAGCAGGCAGGCAAAATCGCAGTGCATGCCTTCGTCGCGGGAAATCAACTCATTGGAAAAAGAAAGCCCGGGCATCAGGCCGCGCTTTTTGAGCCAGAAGATGGAACAGAAAGAACCTGAAAAGAAAATGCCTTCTACTGCAGCAAATGCAATAAGCCGCTCTGCAAAACTGCTGTTTTTGATCCAGCGCAAAGCCCATTCCGCTTTTTTCTTCACGCAATCCAGCGTATCAATGGCGTGAAAAAGAAAATCTTTCTCCTTATTGTCTTTGATATAGGTGTCTATCAGCAGCGAATAAGTTTCGGAATGGATGTTTTCCATCATAATCTGGAAACCGTAAAAAAACTTGGCTTCCGTATATTGAACTTCAGAGACAAAATTTTCTGCCAGGTTTTCATTCACAATGCCATCGCTGGCTGCAAAAAAGGCCAGCACGTGTTTGATGAAATGGCGCTCATCGTCATTGAGGCGCTCACTCCAGTCAATCTGGTCGCTGCTCAGATCAATTTCTTCCGCTGTCCAAAAGCTTGCTTCCGATTTTTTATAAAAAGCCCAAATATCGTCGTGCTCAATGGGGAATAAGACGAAACGGTTTGGATTTTCCTGTAAAATTGGCTCAATAGGCGCGTGCTGTGTCATGTTAATCGCATTGTTTTTAGACATAAAATATCCATGCAACCACGAGTGGTTACTTGAGTGTTTGTTCGCTGAATAGATACCTGCTGTGTACTTCAGGAACGAAAATTTCCTGCGTGGGAGTAAAAGACTTACTTAACCAAGGTTGTTACGGGATTTGCGTAAAAGCCCTTAGCAAACCTTGTGGGTGTTGCGCTCACGAAAATAAGGGTAGAATGATGGTTTTTGTATAGTAACTTTTCCACAATTTGTGGATAACTTATCTTTATAACTGAAAATCAATTGTTTGTATTGTTGATTTTGTTTTCCACATTGTGGATAACTCATTGTGGAAAATTTTTGAGACTGTCATCAAATTAGTGATTTGTCAACAAAAAGTACAAAGAGAACGGGGGACGGGGGACGGGGGACGGTGGACGGTAGCAGGTTGCTCCCCCGTCTACCGTCCACCGTCCACCGTCAAACCCCATGCTTTTTATCCGCCATAATATTTTCAAGCGTCCAGACGATGTGTTGAGTCGCTTCAACTTCCCGGAAGGAACAATCTGTTTTTTTGCAAATGCGGCAGGATGCTTTTGGTTCGCAGGGGTCAACATGGATAAACAATTCTACGGGAAGATCCTGTTGCTCATCAACCAGCTTTTCAAATGTCTTTACCTCCTGATGAGACTCCCGGGTGGTAAAATACCAGGGCATGGTAATGTGGCAGTCAATGTGCAGGGTTGAACCATATTTAATAACCCTGAAATTGTGGACGTCTATCCAGTTTGGCCGCCTGTGCTGGTCCAAAAACCGGACCATATTTGCAATAAGCTGATAATCCGCTTCATCCATGATGCCAGCCACAGACTTTCTCATGAGTTGAAATCCGGTATACAATATGACCAAACCGAAAACAGCGGCAATGATGCTGTCGAGGATTGGCTTGTTGGTCAGGGTAACAATGAACAATCCGATTACCAGTCCCAGGGAGGACCAGGCATCTGATTTGAGGTGTTTTCCACTCGCCACAAGAATCAGCGAACTGGCGCCCCGACCCCTGCTTTCCAGCACATGTCCCATGATGTAATTGACCAGGCCGCTAAAAACTGTCAGATAAAGTCCAATAGTCAGGTGTTCAATCTGTTGCGGATAGAGCAGGTTGTAAATGGCTTTGATGATGATGCCGATCCCTGCAAGAAAAATCAACCCGCCTTCGAAGCCTGCTGAAAGGAATTCAATTTTTCCATGTCCATAAGGATGGTTACTGTCTTTAGGCTTGGCAGCAAGGCCGAGACTGTAAAAAGCGAAGATGCCTGCAGCAATATTGATGATGCTTTCTGAGGCATCGGAAAGGATGGCATTGGAGTTTGTCAGCCACCATGCCGCAAACTTGATGGCCATTAGCAAGGCGCCAATGCACAGGGTAAGCAATTGTAGCGACCGGTGTGTCATGGTATGATTTTGATGCAAAAGAAGCAGAAAATTTCCGCTTCAGCATACTATTTTTCCCGCTCAACGGCTTTTATTACCAGTACAAACCCATTTTGATGTAATCTTGTTGAATAAGTGGACCTTTTGCCGAAGCTAAGACAAACTAAACACAAATTTCAAACTGAACCACAATGCGTATCCTGTTATTTTTTCTTTTCCTGTCAGCCAGCACCACGCTTTTTTCTCAAAATCGCTATAATTTAAAGGAGGGATCCGTTTATTTCAAATCTGATGCGCCTTTAGAGTTGATTGAGGCGGAGTCCAAAGACCTGAAAGGCATTCTTGATGTTGAAAAAAGTACATTCGCTTTCAGCATTCCCATGAATTCTTTTCGGGGCTTCAACAGCGGCCTTCAGCGTGAGCATTTTAATGAGAATTATCTGGAGAGCACCCGCTTTCCCAATGCTACATTCTCGGGTAAAGTGATCGAACAGATTGATTTTACCAAAGACGGCGAATACACCGTCCGGGCAAAAGGCAAACTCACCATACACGGTATTGAGCAGGAACGCATCATCAGGAGTACCGTGATTGTGGGCAATGGGAAAATCAATATTTCATCCCGGTTTACAGTATTGTTGAAAGAACACGAAATTGATATTCCAAGGATTGTCTTTCAAAAAATAGCCGAGGAAATTGAAGTAAAAATTGCTGCAACCCTGGTTAAAGCCTGATTAATGGGGCGCATTTGGTAATAGAAGTCGAATGAAGCATCGTTTTACATATGTCGTGCTGTTGGCAGCCCTATCGTTATTCGCCTCCGTGAAAGGACTGGCGCAGGAACCAGCATTTCGACGGCACATACTGGGAGAAAACTTTGAAAACACGGAAGTGAAGCTCGTTTACGAGTCGGGAGATGGTTTTTTGTGGTTTGGTTCTAATAAAGGCCTTCTGCAATACGATGGCATCAGTTTTACCAAATACGCCCCACTCGATTCTCTGACCAACAACCAGGTAAGCGCCATTTATTACGACAGTAAAAAAAGGCTTTGGGTTGGCTATAAAGATGGCGCCATTTACCTTATGGACAACTACCGGCGCCTTCAGCACTGGCAGCCCGAAGAAGGGCATCCTGCCAGTACCATCTCCGGTATGGCGGAAGACCGAAATGGGGTCCTGTGGATTGCTACTTATGGTGAAGGCGTTTATTATCTGTACAACAACCGCCTCTACAACATTGATACGGATGATGGTCTTGCCAGCAATGACATCTACGTCCTGTCAGCGGATAAGCAGGGGCGCATGTGGCTGGGTACAGACAATGGCATCAGCATCTGCAGCCTGAAAAACGGAAAAAAACAAGTAAAGAATTTATCAAAACCGGAAGGTTTGCCAGACGAAATTGTGCGTGAAATCCTGCACGACGCAGCAGGTAATTGCTGGATCGGCATGAACGATCACGGATTTTGCTATTACGATACCCATAGCCATTCGTTTTCCTATCCTGTACCGGATTGGGATATTGGGGTTATCAACAGCCTCTCTTTGTATGAAAACCGCGATTTGTGGATTGCCACAGAAGGCAATGGCCTTTGGCGCTATTCACTGTCAGAAAAGCGCCTGGAGCAAATCCCCGGGAAGTCTAAAAAGTTTAGAAAGGCCAAAATTTATGATCTGCACAGGGACATCGAAGGCAATTTATGGGTCATCAACAATGTAGATGGGGTATGTTCGGCGAACAGAAGGTTTGAATTCATTACAACGCAGTTTGAAAATACACAAGCCTTGCTCATGGATAGCCAAAAGCGACTTTGGGCCGGAACAAAAAGTGGCTTGTATGTAAAAAATACCAAAGAGGGCGGAGTGTTTGTACCCGTTTCTGCCTTGCCTGAAAAATCCAATGTTGTGTCGCTCTACGAAGACCGCTTTGGCAATATCTGGATTGGGACTTACGACGACGGAGCCTATTGCTATCAACCTCAAAATCAAAGTATAAGGCACATAAGCGAACAGAGTGGACTCACAACAAGTAATGTGATTTCCATCGCTGGCCTGAACGACAAGCTTTGGCTGGCCACGTTTGGAGGGGTTACGAGCATCACCCTGGAAGGCAATCCTCTGAAAGGTGGGAGGATGTTGTTCAAAAACCTGAACCGGGAAAGCGGCCTCGGCGCAAATTTTATCTACAAATCATTTGTGGACAGTAAAGGACGAACCTGGTTTGGTTCCGACGGCAAAGGCATCAGTGTGCTGGAAAATGGCAAAATTACCAATTACACGCATGCGGGTGATGTGCGTTTGCGCTCTGTTTATTCTATTGTTGAAGACCACCGTGGCCACATCTGGCTGAGCACAGATAAAGAAGGTATTTTTGAGTTTGATGGCCGGAATTTTCATCGCCTGAGTTTAAAAGAAGGCCTCCGAAACATCACCATCATGGGCATGGCCACAAACAAGGCCGGGGATTTGCTCATCATTCATGCTTCCGGGATTGATGTACTGGACCCCGAGACCAAACACCTCATTTATTATGACGACGAAGTAGGCATCTCAAAATCGGAACCAAACCTGAATGCTTTATGCACCGATGAACGGGATAATATCTGGATGGCTTTTGGAAATCAAATCATCAGCTATTATGCGCTGGAAGATACCCTGGCGATCCATCCGCGCACCATGCTCAAAAACGTGTCTATTTTTCTGGAACCGATCGATTTTAATGCCGAGCACATTTTTGCGCACGACCAGAACAACCTGATCTTTGAATACACCGGATTGTGGTATACCGATCCGGCAGCAGTACGCTACCGGTATAAACTGGAGGGGTTCAACCACGATTGGATCAGTTCGGCCGACAACAGGGCTGTTTTTCCAAACTTGCCTCCGGGGGAATATACTTTTGTTGTGGCTTCTACTGAAAATTCGGCCTTCGACGACGAGCCGATGGTTCGGTATCATTTTTTCATTTTGCACCCCTTTTGGATGCGTTGGTGGTTCATCCTGCTTGTGCTTATCACGGGGATACTGCTCACCCGTTATCTTATTCGTTTGCGCGACAAGCGTTTGCAACAGGCGGCCTTGCTGAAAAAGGAAAAAATTGAGAGCCAGTACGAAACTTTGAAAAGCCAGATTAACCCCCATTTTTTATTCAACAGTTTCAATACCCTGATCACCATCATTGAAGAAAACCCGGTACTGGCCGTTGAATACGTAGAAATCCTGTCCGATTTTTACCGCAGTATCCTGCAATACCGTGAAAAGGAAGTCATTCCGTTGGATGAAGAACTGGAATTGGTCCGGAATTACGTTTTTTTACTGAAGAAACGTTTTGGCGAGAATTTCAACCTCATCATTGAATGCGATACCAGGGCCAGGAAAGCGATTTTAATTCCGCCGCTCACTCTGCAAATGCTGGTGGAAAACGCCGTAAAACACAATGTCATCAGCAAAGGGAAAAAACTGGAAATCATCATATCCGTTAGCCCCGATGGTCGTTTTTTAGTGGTTTCCAACAACCTTCAACGCAAAATGACCGCCGAAAAATCAACCGGATTTGGCCTGCAAAGCATTGCCCGGCGCTATGAATTGTTAACCGACAGTAAAATTATTATTGAAGAAACGGAGGATGCCTTTCGAGTGCGCATTCCCCTGATAAAAAAAGAAAAAGATGAAAGTGCTGATCATTGAAGATGAAGAAGCGGCTGCACGTCGCCTGCACAAACTTATTCTGGAGATTGACCCTTCGATGAATATTGTCGCCGAACTGGACAGCATCGAAGCCGCCCTGACCTGGTTTAACAACAACAGCCTGCCTGATTTGATTTTTCTGGACATCCACCTGGCTGATGGTTCCAGTTTTGAAATTTTCAATCACATAAAAATCGAAAAACCGGTCATCTTTACAACGGCTTATGATCAATACGCACTGCAGGCGTTTAAGGTCAATGCGCTCGATTACCTGCTCAAACCCATTAAACGACAGGAGCTGGAACACGCCATCGAAAAATACCGCAAGTGGCAGGGTGAATGGCGTACCGATTATCAGGAATTGACCAAATTGCTTCAGAAAGACCTCGCTTCCAAGCGCTTCCTGATCAAGCTGGGACAAACCATCCGGGTGGTTGACATTCAGGATGCCGCTTATTTCTACACAGAGAGTAAAATCACTTTTTTAGTGGCGAAAGATGGCAAGCGCTATCCCCTGGACATCTCCCTTGAAAAAGTGGAAGAACTGGCCGATCCTCAAACTTTTTTCCGCATCAATCGCCAGTTCATTGTCAACATCAATGCGATTAAGGAGATGTACGCCTACTCCAAATCCCGGGTAAAACTAGAACTCATTCCACGCTGCGAATTGGATACCGTAGTGAGTACGGAACGTTCGCCTGTGTTTAAGAAGTGGTTGACGGGGGAGGAGTAGGCGTGACAAGCTTCCTTAATTCCCCCCGCCGGCTTCCTTCTTCTCGTCTCCTAAATCCAGCTTTTTCCTTGGCAACAACTCATCGCGTTGCGAAGTATGCCAGATGAAAGAAGCGATGACGGTCGCTGCCTGTTTCAGGTCGTCCGCGATCAGGTGGTCAAAATTGTCCATGTTAGAGTGGTGTGTCCGCGGAGAATAAGCGATCGGGTCCTGAATAAACTGAAAACCCGGGATACCTGCTGCATCAAAAGACTGATGGTCGGTACCCCCTGTATTGGAAATGGTAATCGTCGTTGCGTCCAGGTCTTTGAAAGCATCCAACCAGGGGCGGAATACCGTTCTGACTTCTTCGTTCCCCTGCAAGTAGATGCCACGGATTTTCCCTGTTCCATTGTCCATGTTGTAATAGGCAGAAATTTTGGCTTGATCCGGCTTCAGTGACTGGACAGTGCGGCCTTTCACCTCTGCAAAATGCTGATTTACATAAGCAATTGATCCCAACAAACCCTGCTCTTCGCCTGTCCAAAGGGCGAGTCTCAGCGTACGGCGCGGGCGAACTCCGCTTTCTTTTATGGTTTCCATGAGGATGCGTGCGGCCTCCATCATTACTGCTGAACCGGCAGCATTGTCTGTGGCGCCGGTGGCACTTTGCCAGGAGTCGAGGTGCGCGCCAAACATCACCACTTCATCTTTTAGATCCGTTCCCGGAATTTCGGCAATAACGTTGTGTTCCATGCCATCCGGATTGGTATAAACTGCAGACAGGTCCATGCTCATTTTTACAGGAATTCCCTGCTTCAGCATGCGGAAAATGCGGTTGTAGTGTTCAAGCGATAAAGTTGCCTGCGGCAATACGGCTGCATCTTCATCGCGGGCGCTGCCTTCTTTGGATCTTGCCCCGCTGACGAAAACAGTTCCCAGGTCGCCTTTAAAGCTGCGATCCAATAGTGCCAGTGGCTTTTCATCGTAAAGCAATTCGCGAACTTTGGTGGTAAAATCATTGTCGTTTCGGCCAAAATTGCGCATTGTTCTCGGCGTTGGAGCGGGGGCATTCGCCATTTTAAGCAGGTCATCGGCATCCAGGCGTTCTGCTGGCGCTTCAAACCATTCTTTGGTAGCACGCAATGTGTCCATGAGAACGAATTTGCCACGCAATTTGCCCTTATACTGAGCAAGTTGAGGCAAACTGTCGGCTTCGAAATAAATCACTTCGCCGGTAACCAGGCCCTTGGTAGACGGAGACCAGGCTTTTGGATAGGCAAGTACCGGAAAATAGTTGGGGGCTTCGGCGTGCATCTCAAAATGCTTCAATTCCCAGCCTCTTCCAAAAGGTCCCCAGGCTTCTGTATGAACCTGCTCCAGACCCCAGGCTTTTAGTTGTTCCTGCGCCCAGGCTGTTGCTTTATCCAAAAGAGGAGACCCCGTCAGGCGCGGCCCGTAAACATCTGTCAGCCAGAAAGCCGTCTCCATAACCTTGCTTTGTTCCAGACCATGTTTGCGGATGATTTTGTTGATGGCCTCATCGGGTTTATCCTGTGCAAACAGGGAAAAACTGAAAATTCCGAACAGGGCAATCAATAGAGTCGATTTTTTCATACACCTTACATTTATTCGTTGAGCTTAATGAAAAATGCCAAATATTGGCTTGTCTTGCCGTAAAGTTATTTTTTTTCGGGCAGAGTTTGTATCCACCCCATAACTTTGAGCGGATGCGCATAATAGACCTTTGACTGGAGACGTTCGGAAGACATGAAAAAAATAGCAACCATAGTTATCCTGGCCATCTTAGCCACCGGCGCATTTGCGCAACGATACAATACAGCGCTCGGCATCCGTCTTGGAACCGACTGGGGCATCACAGTACAGCAACGCATTGCAGAACATACGACTATTGAAGGCATTGTTCAGGCTGGCTTCAAGCGTTCTGAAGCGATGGTGACCCTGCTTGCAGAGCAGCATTTTCCTTTTATCGGCCGGAGATTTAATACCTATTTCGGCGCTGGCCCGCATTTTGGCTGGCGAACAGATGATCCGGGAAGCCCGGAATTCGGAGAAAGCTATAAAAACCCGGCAGGTGTTTCGTTCATTGGTGGCATAGAGTTGAATCTCTTCCGGCTCAACCTGTCGTGGGACATGAAACCTGCCATCAATCTGGTTGGCGGTGTAAAAAGCGTGTATTTTCAAACCGGCGTTTCCCTGCGCTACATCATGATTAAATTTGACAAGCCCAAAAAGCGCCGCAAAGGATTTAACTGGAGATTTTGGGAAAAAGACTGATAGATTTGAAATTTGATTGACGACATTAGCCGGCAGTTAAAACTATTGTCTGTTATCTAATGTCTTATGTCTTAAATCTAATATCTATCATCTGATATCTAAAATCTAACATCTGTCAAATGGCAAGCGCACTTAAAAATCTTTCCCAATACGATGAATCCAATCTGCCTTCTGCTTCAGCAATGCGAATCGGCATTGTCGTGGCGGAATGGAACGCCCATATTACCCACGCCCTGTACGAAGGCTGTTATGAAACACTCGTGAAACACGGCGCTTTGGAAACTAATATACATACGCTCCAGGTACCCGGTTCCTTCGAACTGCCGGTTGCCGCCAAATTGCTGGCCTCCAGGCATTCTCTGGATGCCGTCATTTGCCTTGGCTGTGTCATCGAAGGTGAAACAAAACACAACGAATACATCAACAATGCTGTAGCCGTTGGCCTGACCAATCTGGGCATCGTTTCCGGAATACCATTTATTTTTGGTTTGCTGACCCCCAACACAGAAGAGCAGGCGCTGGACCGGGCAGGCGGCAAGCATGGCAATAAAGGGGTAGAAGCCGCTGCCACCGCCATCCGCATGGCCGCTATGAAGCAGGAGCTCGGCAATGCGAAGGCCAAAATCGGGTATTCGTAAATTAGTTTTAATGTTGATTGTTGTTGGTTGTTCGTTAAACGAAAACCAACAACCAACAACGATCAACGATCAACGACCAACCATGACCATTACCAGCATTGAAACAGGTTACTTAAAATTAGATGGCGGCGCCATGTTCGGCATTGTGCCCAAAAGACTCTGGAGTAAGCTCAATCCACCAGATGAGCAGAATCTCTGTACCTGGGCCATGCGTTGTCTTTTAGTGGAAACCGGTGACCGGAAAATTCTGGTAGATACAGGTATTGGCGACAAACAGGATGCTCGTTTTCGCAGCCACTTCGAACCTCATGGCGATGCATCGCTCATGGATTCCCTGCGTAAAAAAGGGCTTCATCCGGAAGACATTACCGATGTTTTCCTCACACACCTGCATTTTGATCATTGCGGCGGCGCCGTTAAAATTGATGAAAACGGCAATCTGGTACCTGCTTTCCCGAATGCGACTTACTGGTCGAATGAGCAACACTACAACTGGGCGGTAAATCCCAATGCAAGAGAACAGGCTTCTTTTCTGACTGAAAATTTCGTCCCTTTAAAAGAAGCGGATGTGTTGCGTTTTATTCCGGTAACAAAAGAAGATTCCATCTGGCTGCCGGGCTTCGGCATCCGTTTTGTATATGGCCACACCGAAGCGATGATGCTGCCCATACTCAATGATGGCAACCATACCTATGTCTACTGTGCGGATGTTATTCCATCTGCTTACCACATCGGGATGCCTTACGTTATGGCCTACGATGTCAGGCCTTTATTGACGCTGGAGGAAAAAGGGCGCATTCTGAAAGATGCCGCAGATTTTGGCAACCGCCTGATTTTTGAACACGATCCGCATACTGCCTGTGCAACGGTGGTTCGGGATGAAGCCCGGCAAGGCAGAATTACCATCGGGGAATCCATTGAAATTGGTGCCGAGTGAAGCGCTGTTTGCTTGAATCCTATCAATAAGGAGCTATTTTGATCAGGTAATGCTTAAGCAACTAAGTGTGGGTTGCTGTCAGATATCGAAGTAGTGACTTAATATTCAATTAACTTATATTCCAGTGCAAAACGCACCATTGCTGCTGTGTTTTTTACGCCAAATTTGGCAAGCAAATTCTTGCGGTGACTGTCCACGGTAAGCGGACTGATGAATAATTTTTCCGCAATTTCGATGTTGGTCATCCCTTCCGCTATCCATTGTAAAACTTCTTTCTCACGGGCGGTGAGCATAGGCAGTTCAGGCGTTTCCGGCGCCGGTTTTGTAAGAATAGCGGCAGCCTCCATGCTCATGTAGAGCTGTCCCCGCCAGGCCGTTTTGATGGCGTCCTCCAACTCTTCACGGGAGGCGTTTTTCAGGAGATAACCGGAGGCGCCTGCATTAATCATCCTCGTGATGTAGCTCCGCTCTTTAAAAGTACTGAGCCCCAGAATCTTTAGTTTTGGAAATTGTTTTTTAAGCATCCCACAAAGGTCTATTCCGTTGATGTCGGGCAGGTTTATGTCCACTAAAGCGACTTCAGCTTCGATGCTTTTCAGGGCTTCTAAAGCCGAATGTCCGTCCTGGGCGTCGCCGCAAATCTCCACTATGGAAGAATGGAGCAACAATGATTTAATGCCTTCTACGACCATCGGGTGGTCATCAATGATGAATACGCGGATCATTGGATTCAAATTCTATGGTGATGGAACAACCTTTACCCGGTGCAGTGCGAACATCCAGCGCACCATCGAGGTAACTGACTCTGGAGCGGATATTCATCCAGCCTACTCCCTGAACGCGCTCAAGCGACTCTGCATCGAAACCTTTGCCATTGTCTTCAACGGTAAGGGTAACCCTGTTGCCATCGCGCAGCAATTGTACCAGAACCTGGTTTGCGCCGGAATGTCGGGCCACATTGTTGAGTAGTTCCTGTGCGATTCGAAAAACGATAACTTCCGTTTCCTGAGGCAGGCGGTGTTCCATGCCAAAAGCCTGAAAATGAATGGCCAGGACATCCGGCTGCCGAAGGTGGTCGCAATAATCCTCCAAAGCGTCACTGAGGCCAAAACGCACCAATGCCTCGGGCATCATGTTGCGGGCAATGTGGCGAAGTTCCCCAATGGAACGATCAAGGTCGTCAATGGCCTGACCAAGTGTGATATCCGACGTTGGAGCCAAATCAGGGGTTCCTTTAAGGGCAAACAGGGATTGCCTGATGCCGGATAGCATGCCCCCAAGACCATCGTGCAGGTCGCGGGCAAGCCGGCCTCTTTCTTTTTCCTGGCCCTGCAAAATAGCATCCGTAATGCTCAATTGGCGTTCCTGCTCCAGTTCTTTTATTTTCTGACGATGAATCAGCAATTCCTGATCGAGAATTTTTTGCCTGATGAGAAAATTCCGGCGCAACAGGAAAGCCAGTAAAGCCAATACAATCCCTGCCAGCGCCAGACCCCAGATCAGGTTGTTTTTTTGCCGGATGCGCAATTGCTGCAACTCTTTTTCCTGCTCCAGTTGGGTGATTCGCAGTTCTTTCTTTTCCGTCTCATATTTTGTTTCAAGTTCCTGAAGCGCATGAACCAGTGCGCCTGAAGCCACAGAGTCACGCAATTCCGTATAACGCTCACGATAAGCTGTATAAGCTTTGAAGTCTTTTTCGATGAGCGCTATGTCAGATAAGGTCAGATAGAGGGCATAACTGTAGCTGGAAAGGTTCATTTCACGGGCCCATTTTAACCCTTCCTGAGCATATTTTTTTGCGGCAGGATAATCCCCTTCATTGAATGCTTCAAGGCTCAGGCCATGTAAATTATAGACGAGTCCCTCCCTGTCTTCGTGTTTTCTGGAAACCATCAACCCTTCTTGATAAAGCGCTTTTGCTTTTTTATGATCGCCTTGATGGGACAGTATTTCTGCTACATTTGAAATGGAAGTCGTGAGCAAACGGGGATAGTCGAGCTTTTTGGCAATGTCCACCGCGCGTTGAAAATATTCCAGGGCTTTGTCTTTTTGTTGCAGGCCCAGATAGGCAGACCCAATGTGTTGGCACGCAGTGCCTATGGTGGATTCGTCTCCAATTTTTTCAGCCATTTTCAGGCTTTCGGAGGCATAAAACAATGCTTTTTCGTATAAATGAAGATTGATGTAAAGGATGGAAAGGTTGTCATGAACTACCACCGGGAAATAAGGAGGAACAACAGCTGTTTTTATGGCTTCAAGGCATTTTTCAAAATAGTCAATAGCCAGCCAGTAATTGCCTTTTAAGTTCCAGGTATTGCCCATCATGTTGTAGATGGATACCAGCTCTTTACCCAGGTTCAGTTTTTCGCAGATCGGGATACTCGTATTACAAAGCATGAGCACCGTATCAAAATGCCCCATATCGTATAGTCCAACAGCTTTATTGATCCGGCAGCGGGCAATGCCTTTTTCAAATTTTATGCGTTCGGCCAGTAGTAAAGCCTTGTTGATATAAAAAACGGCGGTATCAGACTGCTTGTTTAAAAAGAGCTTACCCGTTTCCATCAAAGCCCAGACTTTGGCCGTATCTGACGGGCTCTCCCGTGACAACTTCAACAAACTATCCTGTTTGTTCTCAACCTGTCCGAAAAGCATGCCCTGAAACAGGCAGAGCATCATCGCAACTGTCGATAACTGGCGCTTTGCTTGCATACGCGCTTAAATTTTACTCAATATACCGCATTCATTACCTCCTTCGCAAGTTTTCCCCATAAAATCCCCTTTTTCCGGTAGACGAAAATCCTGCTTTTAGCGGGTTGATTGTCATGCGCTTATGCCGGCAATTTTGCAGTGTAAACTTTGTATTCAGACACCATCTTTTTCACTTAAATTAATTTTAAACATCATGAAAACTTTCAGAATTTTAAACTTCATTTTTACACTGGCAATTGCCTCGCATACGGCACATGCCGGTATACACGAATCCAATATCCGCAGCTTTTGGATCGCCACAGATAAGGGGGACTTCGACAAAGCAGTTCAGTATCTGAGCCCTGACATTCAGGTGTACCTGCCTTTGTCGCCGGAACCGCTTAACCTTGAGGCGTTTAAAGGACTCGGCATGACTTTTCGCACTGGTTTTCCAGACATTCAGCACAAATTACTGGAATGCACGGAAGGCAAAATGACAGCAGCCGTCCGGGGACTTTTTTCCGGGACGAATACTGGTCAGTTGATGGGCAATCCGCCGACAGGCAACCGGGTTGAAGTGCCGTTTTTACAATACTGGACTTTTGATGCCACCGGGAAGGCGATTCGCCTTGAAATGGCTTTTGATTTGGCGGCCTTTAATGCACAGTTAATGAAAGGCTTGCCTTCTATGCCGAACAAAGACCTTGTCGGTAATATTTTTGCAGACTTGAATAGTCGCAATCTGGATGGCGTTATCAAAAATTATGCTACCAATGCCCGTTTTCATGGATGGGGCCCGCAAGATCTGGATGTCCAGGGCTACCGCCAGGCAATGTCGGAAATATTGGCTGCGTTTCCGGACGCCCATTTTTCGATCATGGATGTAATAGCAGAAGGGAACAAGGTCGTTGTGCGCCACCAGCTGGAAGGAACACATACCGGAGCAGCTTTTCAGGGAGTTCCTAAAAGTGGCCGTAAAGTAATGGTTGGAGCCACGGTAACCATTCAATTTGATGGCGGGAAAGCAAACGAATTGTGGCTGAATGCCGATTTTCTGGGCTTATTGTCTCAGTTGGGCGCCTTTCCGATGGAGAAGAACAATTAATGATTGTTGTGGGCCATGAAACGGATGACTCATGGCCCAAAACTACCATTATCACTTCAAAGTAATGAAAAACATGAATAGCTATCACTTCGTAACCAAATGGCAGGTAGAAGCCACCTGCGAGGAAGTCTACCGGATTTTAGAAGACGTAGAAGCCTTACCCCGTTGGTGGCCCAGTGTTTATCTGGAAGTAAAGCAACTGGAAAAAGGCCGGCCCGGAGGCGTTGGCAAAGTGGTTTCCCTTTATACCAAGGGATGGTTGCCTTATACCCTGCGCTGGCAGTTTAATGTCACAGAAACCCATTTCCCTTTTGGATTTTCGCTCGAAGCCGTGGGCGATTTTGCGGGGACCGGGGTGTGGACTTTTAAACAGGAAAGCGAAGGCTGCTGTGACATCACTTATGATTGGCGCATCAACGCTGAAAAACCATTGCTCAAAATGTTTACTTTTTTGCTGCGCCCGATTTTTTCAGCAAATCACCTCTGGGCCATGCGCAAAGGAGAAGAAAGTCTAAAATTAGAGATCCGTCGGGTTAAGGCGGAAACAGAAGCTGAACGTGCAGCTGTTCCGTTTCCGCCCGGACCTACTTTTCCACAGAGCTTGTCTTACAATCGTAAAAAACAAAAAGCCTGAATTACCATTTATCTGTTCTGAAAGGCGATGCCGGCAAGCCTTCTGCGTTAAACAGATTGGCGCCTTCCGGGTTATCGGCCCAGGCATAGCGCACCGCTACAGGTTTGGTAATTTTTTCGCTCCAGACCAGCACTTCGTTGTCTTTGATCATGGCTTTAGCCCATACAAATTTGCGATCTTCACCAGCAATGGCAAACCCCCGGAGATTACCAGATGCATCCCCTTTGGCGAGCAGTCCGGCGCCTTTGTTTTTGAATTGCAGACGAATGGCAGCTTGTTGTGTTTTTCCATTTTTTATCTGATCCGGCACCATTTTATCGAAAGTGGGGCCGCTGTAGACGAGGTCTTTTTCGCCATAAGCCAGACGACGTGCTGCGAGCGCAAGACGGTAACCTACATCCTGTTTGTTTCTGGGATGTATGTCGTTTGCTTCGCCTATGTCTGTGGTGACTGCCTGGCCGGTATTGGGTAAACTCAGGGCTGCTGACTGGGATTCACGCAGTAAAGGCCAGACGTTGTTACCCGGTTCAGGTTCGGCAGCATGAAAATTGGCCAATTGCACGTACAGAAAAGGAAAATCCCCAAGGCCCCATTGATTGCGCCATTGCTGAATCATTTTTTGAAATTGTGCTTTATAAGCGGTAGCATCATCAGCATTGTTGGCGTTGCTTTCTCCCTGGTACCAGATGGCGCCTTTAATGGGAAACCACTGCATCGGATGAATCATCGCGTTGTACAATTTGGTAGGGAGTTGGTTGTCGCCGGTTTCATATAGCCTGGCAATGGCTTTGCCTACCTTCATTTTCCATTTTCCGGAAAGCGGGATGGTTTCCTTTCCCATGCGCAGAAAAAACAAGCCAGGGTCGCCATACAATCCACCGCCGCCGCCGGTATCTTCTACCCGTACAGCTATGACGTTTTTACCTGCCTTTAAGGTGCCTGCCGGTATCTCATAGTTTCGAATTACGTTATAACTGCTTTGAAGGCCGCCAACCTTCACCCCGTTTATCCAGGTTTCATCACTGTCGTCTATCATGCCGAGTCCGAGTGTGGCAGCTTGTGCGGCCTGATCGGCTGTCAGCGTTACCGATTTCCTGAACCAGACAATGCCATCCAGTATTTCCCAGCCATTTCCTTCCCACAAACCGGGAACAGGCATGTCCATCCATTGGTTGTCATCCAGATTTGCTAGCGACCAAATGGCTTTTCCGTCTTGTATGCCGTGATCTTCCATGGGAATCTGGTCACCGAATTTGCGGCGCAGAAAACCCTCCAGAATGGTTTGTTGCCCGGCGAGTTTTTGTTGGAGATACGCTTCTACAGCCAGGTCATCTTCAAAGCCAAGAGTGGGGGCGTCCATCCAGGGCTCAATACGGCTGCCTCCCCATGAACTGTGAATCAGGCCTATGGGAACCCCCGTTTTTTCACGGAGGTGTTTGGCAAAGAAATAGCCAACTGCTGTAAAATCCCCTGCAGTAGCAGGACTACAGACTGTCCAGCTGCCACTTTGCAACTCGTCGTAAGGAGATAAAGATGCTGCATGGTCAACAAAAAAATGCCGGATCATCGGGTCGTTTGCTGCCGCGATTTCTGCTTCTGCATTGTTTACTTCCCGCAGTGGCCACTCCATATTGGATTGCCCGGAACAAACCCAAACATCTCCAAAATAAATGTTCTCTAATTTGACCGTTCTGTGCCCGTCGCTGAAGCTCATTTCAAAAGGTCCGCCAGCTGCATGCGGAGGCAATTCCATTTCCCATCTTCCATTATTATCGGCCTGAATGCCATAAGAGTAGCCGTCGACCAGGATGATTACCCTGCTGTTTTTTTCAGCCTGCCCCCGAAGTGGCAGACGAACATCGCGTTGCAAGACCGCGTTTGAGCCCAGTAATCTCGGGAGTTTGATCTGTGCAGACAGCATAACTGCATTCAATACGAAGAATGCAAGAAGTAGTGTTGATTTTGACATGGTGACAAATGTATGGTTTGAGCAGTAAGTGGTTAATCAAATCCGGATTTCAATCGTAAAAATAGCCCCTTTATAAAGACTCTTGTAAGAATTGCCCGTTTTTTGGAAATTCGGCTGTTGCTTTTGTTCTCTTCCCACTCAGCCCACTGTTCGTATGGAATTGCCTTCTGAAAAATGAAGAAGCTTTTGTTTATGGCTGCTTAGTTTAACTTTTGATCTAAGTATTTGATTGTCATAAAAATACTTGTTTGTTTGCTAATTTGTCAATGCGCTTAAATTCGCGGACTATTGGGTATTTTGATGTAAATTCTTAGCTTTCGCTTTCCGAAGCATTCAGGACACTTCAGGAATGAGAAAACTATGATTACAGGGGTGATGCTTTCGACGACACAAAACCAAAGTTGTGCTCGCGATAATGCCTCAATAAAATGACCACTATGATACAGGAAAAGGAAGAGGCAGCTCACAAGCTTTCCGAAACGCAACGCAAGAAAAAAAAGAAAAGACAAAGATTGCTTGTAGGAGCCATTGGTTTGGCTGCTATCGTTGCTCTTGTGACCGTAAGCATTTTATACCTTGGATCTCAACAGGCCAAACTGAAACTCGAACGTGAATTGCAAGTGTCTGAAGAAAACACACGTACTGCCAGGGAGGCAACCATTGAAGCCCTGCAAAGTGACAGCCTCGCCAAACTGGAGAAACAGAATGCTGAACTTGAACTGCAGGAAGCTCGTGAAAGAATTGCCGCTTTAGAAGCCGAAATAGCTGAACGAAACCGTATTGAGGTCGAAAAATACCTGGCTTCGGCCCGGCGTATGATGCGGGTTGGAGACCGGGAAATGGCGCACCAGATTTTATTGGAAGCACAAAAATTGGATAAAACCAATGCTGAAATTATTGCGCTTTTGAAAGAAATCGAATAAGCCCATTCTCTTAAGTTACCTCGATATGAAAAAGACATACACGCTCCTGATATTGATATTTACCTGCCAGCTTCTGATGGCTCAGGATCCGGGCTTTTGCCGTGAAATGCTCCAGAAAGCGCGCCAAAATCTGGCAGCAAGAAAATGGCTTGCGGCAAGGGAATATTGTGAAGCTGCTTTGCCATTGTGTTCCGGGATGTCGCAAACCATCGCCACGCTCCTCGATTCCGTCAACGCAGGTTTGGATGCTGAAAAACAAGCTTTCGATCGGAGTGCCAGGGCCGCAGAATTGACTTCCAAAGCAGCAGACCTGATGGCACAGCCCAATTTTGACCGTACCCTGCTGCTGCGCCTCTCACAGGAAGCCTGTCGCCTGACACAAAACGGCAGCCCTTTGCATTTAAAAAACCGCAGCAAACTGTTGAGCGATTCTTCTAATGTATTTGCAAGCTGTATTTTCACAGGACACGCCGACGCCGTCTTGTCTATTGCGTTTTCTCCTGACGGAAAATACGTGCTGTCGGGGAGTCGCGACAAATCTGCCATATTGTGGGATTTAACCGGACGTGTTTTACAGGTTTTTAGCGGACACCAGGACGGCGTTGAATCCGTCGCCTTCTCTCCTGACGGGCAACAAGTACTCACAGGCAGCCTCGACAAAACAGCCAAATTATGGGATTTAACCGGAAAAGAACTGCATACCTTTTCAGGACACAAAGAGGCCGTACTGTCTGTTGCCTTTGCCCCCGACGGCAAGCACATTTTAACGGGTAGCTGGGACAACAGCGCTATACTTTGGGATTTATCCGGCCATGCTGTCCAGACTTTTAAAGGCCACAAAGACGCCGTCCAGTCGCTTGCTTTTGCTCCCGACGGCCAAAGCATCCTGACAGGAAGCGAGGATGGGACAGCCAAATTATGGGATTTATCGGGGCGCGAACGCCGCTCCTTTTCCGGGCACCCCTCCGCTGTTTGGGCGGTTGCCTATGCGCCTGACGGCCAAAGCGTCCTGACGGGCAGTTTGGACGGCACGGCAAAACTGTGGAATTTAAATGGATATGTTCTCCAAACTTACGCCGGGCATACAGATGCCGTCTGGGCCATCGCGTTTTCGCCGGATGGAGACAGAATACTGACAGGAAGCTTTGATAAAAGTGCCAAATTGTGGAATTTGAACGGCCAAATCCTCCAGACTTTTTCGGGACACGCCAATGCCGTCAGCGTGGTTGCCTTTGCTCCTGACGCACAACATATGTTAACCGGCAGTGAAGACGGGGTGATCAAATACTGGGATCTGAGAAAATTGGAACCAAGGTATTTTATCGGAGATACAGCCGTTGTCAGGGCGCTCGCTTATTCACCAGACGGTCAGAGCATCCTGACAGGAACCTGGTCAGGGGTCGCTAAACTCTGGGATTTGAACGAAAAAGAACTCCGGTCTTTTGCAGGCCATACCGAGGTCGTTGCTTCGGTTGCTTTTTCCCCTGATGGGAAAAATGTGCTGACCGGCAGTTGGGATGGTACTGCCGTATTATGGGATTTAAACGGGCAGCTTATTCAAAAATTTACCGGCCATGAATTTGGGGTTACGGCAGTGGCATTTTCGCCCGACGGCAGCCGTGTGCTGACCGGCAGCTTTGACAGAACCGCTAAACTTTGGGACCTGGAAGGGCATGTCCTCCAGACTTTTACGGGACATACTTCAAGTTTGACAGCAGTGGCATTTTCGCCCGACGGCAATTCGGTACTCACAAGCAGTTGGGATAAAACCATTCGATTATGGGATCTGAACGGGCATGAACTTAAAGCTTTTCGCGGCCATACTTCCGGAGTGCTTTGTGCTGTTTTTTCACCCGATGGAAAAACTTTACTGAGTGGCAGCTGGGATAAAACCATGAAGCTGTGGAGTGTAAATGGATATGAAATTGGCACATTTTCAGGTTATGAGGCAGCCATCAGGGCAGTCGCTTTTTCCTCAGACGGGACTTATATTTTAAGTGGAAGCGAAGATAAAAAAGCACAATTGTGGGTCGCCACTCAAAAAAACAGAGAGGAGCCAGCCTGTGTCTGGAATCTCGGCGGCGTTTGTTATGCAGTTGCCTTTTCGCCCGACAGCGAGCGGGTATTGCTGGGTTCGGGGCAGCGCTTTTTTCCTTTTTTCTGCGACTTGTGCAATCTGGACAAAGATGGCTACATCGCAGCGCTCACCATCAAACAACGCATCGAATTCGGGTTAATGCAGGAAGCCGATTGTGCTGAACTCACCGATGCAACTGAGTTGGCAGCCTGCGCCAAATACTTCCTGAAGAAAAACTACGGCACTTATAAGGTTTCACTTTATGATCCTGAAAACCTGCGCATTGCACTTCGACTTGCCGAAAAATCTGCCCGATTGGATCCTCAGGGCGAAGGCGCTGTGATCGGGCGGAATATTAAAAAATTTATGGAGGTGGTGAGGTGATGCTAATTTGAAAATGAGACAATTTGAAAATTTGAAGATGCCTTCCAATTACCAGATTTTCAAATGGGTTCTTCTGCTTGATTTTCCCGTTACAGATAACGCTGTCGCCCAGGCATCTGCCGTCACCGCGTCAGGCGCCTGTACCGTCACTAAGTGGTGCTGGGTAATGCCCCAGCCGGTTCGGGGGTCTACAATATGAGAAAAGCGAACGCCTTTTGCGTCCTCAAAATACCGGTAGGTGCCCCCGGAAGTGGTAATGCCACAATGCGACAAAATCAGGGTTTCGGTCGTGGAATCCGTGCCTGGTCGCTCAATCGTCCAACCTTCAGCCCCGGGGGGAGCATCACCGAGGGCTATGTCGCCGCCTGCATCTACCAGAGCGGCAAAAACACCTGCTTTCTGCAACATGGACAGACATTCATCGGCCGCGTAGCCCTGCGCAATACCGCCGAGGTCCAACCGGGTTCCTTTTATTTTTAGTTGAATGCGCCGGTTTTTGAAAAAACAAATGCTTCGGTAGTCTACCGTTTTTAACGCTGCTGCAATACGGGCAGAATCAGGTGCTTCTTTAAGGTGACGCGCCCGTCGCCACAACCTCGTCAGGGCTCCAATAGTAGGATCGAATGCGCCTTTGCTGGCTTTGGCGTATTTTTTGGACAGGCGAAGGATGTCCCACAGTGGTTCTGAAACCTTAAACTTTTTCCCGTTTCCCGCCTGGTCGCTCAGTCGGTTGAGCTCGCTTTCCGGCAGGTAATCGGAAAATATGGCGTTCAGGGTATCTACGCGTTCGAAAACCTGATCAGCTATATTTTGTGCGCTTGCTGCGTCTTTTTCTGTATAAAAAACCAGGCGAAAAACGGTGCCCATTTGGGGGTGAGAAAATTCGTAGCGCTGCTGGGCAGGCAGGAAGGTTAAATTGGAAAGGTTAAAGGTTAAAGTGAAAAGGATAAAGGTTAAAGTAGAGAAAAGGTTAAAAGCTTGTCCCGCAATAGCGGGGGTTAAAGTAAAAAAGTTAAAAGGGGAGTTGGGAAAGAATGGGCAAAACTTGTCCCGCTCAGCGGCAGGCCAAAATTTCCGGGGAGCTTCAGGGAATTTGAAAATCTTTTTAAATTGGGTGATAAACTCAATGCATCCCTGGCGTATCCTTGACGTCCTCTTCGGGAGATTGTTTCCCGCCAGGGACGCCAAGGTTTCGCCAAGGCCGCTAAGCAAGTGTTTCAGGTCACCCCAAAAGACGTTCGGAATATTCATGGAGATAACCCATTCAACAAATTCAACAAATTCAACCCCCTATACCACCTTCGTAATCCCGGGTACGGCACAGGCATACATCCCGTCAGCACCGGGCAACAGTTTAGGGTTGGCGTTCCAGTCCAGTTTTTCCGGCATCAGGTTGATTTTTGAATTCAGTGCAGCATCCCACTCAATCAGTTGGCCGGAATAAGTTGCCATTCGGCCCATAATTGCCGTCATTGTACTTTTTGCGGCATTTTCAGCGTCCGCAAATTTGTACTCCGATTTTGCGATAGCCGCAAACAATTCGTCGTGTTCATTCTGATAAGGATCCGGATCGCCTTTGTCGTTGTAATTCAGGAGCGCGTAACCGCTTTTTGTTTGGATGCGTCCGGGCCAGGGTGCGGTGCCGTTGGTGCCATGGAAAGCTTCTGTTACGCTTTCTTTTGTCCCGGGAATCTGGCGGCATTGGCTGAACATGCGCGAACCATCGGCATATTCGTATTCGACCACGTGGTGGTCATAAATTTCGCCGTATTCTTTTCCAACGCGCACCTGGCGCCCCCCACTGCCATAAGCGCGGATGGGATAGGCGCCTTTCACCCAGTTGGAAACGTCGAGATTGTGCACGTGTTGTTCGACAATGTGGTCGCCACAAAGCCAGGTGAAATAGTACCAGTTTTCCATCTGATAGGCCATTTCTGTTGCGTTTGGTTTACGGGGTCTCACCCAAAGGGCGCCCATGTTCCAATACACCCTGGAAGTAACAATCTCGCCGATGGCTCCGTTTTGCAACATGTCTACCCATTGCCGGTAAACCTTCTGGTAGTGCCGCTGAAGACCTACTACAACATTCAGTTTTTTCTGTTTTGCCATTTCGGCAGCTTCCAGCACCTTGCGAATGCCGGGCGCGTCAGTTGCAACAGGTTTTTCCATAAATACCTGTTTGCCTTGTGCGATGGCCTCGGAAAAATGATCGGGCCGGAATCCGGGAGGCGTCGCAAGTATGACCACATCGGCATGAGCCATGGCTTTTTTGTAAGCGTCAAAGCCGACATATTTGCGCTCTTCAGGCACGTCAACCCGGCTTTTTACATTGCCTTCTGATCCGATGACATCGGCAAGGTCGTCGGCGGTAATGTTTTTGTAAGCGTCGTCAAGGCGGGACCGGAAGGCATCGGCCATAGCAACGAGCTTTACGTTTTGTTTGGCAAGCAAAGCCTGTACAGCAGCGCCTGTTCCGCGTCCGCCACAGCCGATGAGCGCAATTTTAATGGTATCGTCGCTGAAACTGTTGGCTGCCTGGGCTAAAGGCAATCCGCCCAGCATGGCGCCTCCGGTCAATACCGTGGAGGCTTTGATGAAATCACGTCTGGTTGTTTTACGCATCACTTTGTTGTTTATCGTTTTGAATTGTATTTTTCTTTTTCCCGCGGAGGGCGCTAAGGGAGCGCCAGGGCCGCAAAGTATATTTCCCATTTCCTAAAATGGAACGCGGATGAACCTGATGACACGAAGCAACACGGATTTTCATTATTGCCACTGACTCCGTCAACCGTCAACCGTCTTCCGTCAACCGTCTTCCGTCTACTCCTTAATCACCAGCTCAAAAAATCGATCTCGTTCCGCTTTGGAGATCTTTTTTGTTTCGCGCACCAGCCGGAAGCCGGCAAACGGCGATTCCGGGTTCCACCATTTGCTTTTTGGAATTTGAGGGTCACGGGCCTGCCACTTAGGGTCGCTTTTGCGACGTGCTGCACTGCGCAAGGAACTGGTATCGTCTTCAAAACAGCCACCTTTCAGGGTACGCGAATGTTTTTTTGTTGGTAAGATCAGCGGGTTTGTTGAAGCAGTATCCAAGCGGGAAAAGTAGTCATCTACATAGAAATCGAGACACCATTCCATCACGTTTCCGTGCATGTCGTAGAGTCCCCATGGATTCGGTTTTTTACTGCCTGTTTTTTGATAAGAGCCACTGCTGTTGTCAAAAAACCAGGCAAAATCCGGCGCTTTGGAAGCATCGTCGCCCCAGGAATAGGCCGTGTTGGTGCCTGCACGACAGGCGTATTCCCACTCTGCTTCGGTGGGTAATCGGTAAAAGTCGCCTGTTTTTTCAGACAACCACTGGCAATAGCGCAGGGCGGCCTGCTGCGTCATGGTAGTTGCGGGAAATCCATCTGCTTTTCCTCTTCCATAGGTGAAATCGTAATAGGGTGGGGAAGGGCGCGCTATGGCATCGGCTTTGAATCCGGGAACTGCTGCGGCATCAGAGTCAAATTCTTTGAATTGAAAGCAAAAAAACTCATCGAAAGTTACTTCGTGGGTGCCGATCCAGAAGCTGTCAAGGGCAACCGGGTGCAGGCCTTCATTTGCGGCACGGCCTGGTTCCTGCTCCGGACTGCCCATTTGGAAGGTTCCGCCAGGCAGCAGGGCCAGTTTGAACGTTTTGTTTGTGCCGGGAATGGTGATTGCTTCCGTTTGAGGCACGAATGTCTGAGCACAAAGCATCTGAATGCAGACAATTAAAGCAATAGTTGCTGTAAATTTCATCGGTATGTTTCTTCCGCGTATGAATAAAGCAGCAGTAAGATAAAAACTTTACCTAAAACGGCCTCCAATTAAGCTGGCATTCCTGATTTTTTCCGCCGCAAAGCCCGCATGTCTGCAATGTATTTTTTGGCCAGCGGAATCACCTGCACCCGGCTGCTGCTGGTGTCGTCGGTCCAGGTAACGGGCAATTCAAATATTTTCAGTCCTTTCCATTCTGAAACCACCAAAAGTTCTGTTGAGAAGAACCAGCCGTCGTTTTGGGCGCCCCCTTGCATTAGGTCATCTAAAACACTGCGTTTTAGAAACTTAAACCCGCACATGCCATCTGAAAACCGGATACCCAGGTAAATTTTCAGCAGCCGGTTGAATACCCGGGAAGCAATTTCACGCTTCAGCGTTCTGCCGATGACTTTTGAGCGACGGTGCAGGCGGGTTGCGTAGACGATGTCGAAATCCTGATTTGCAATGGCATCATAAGCCTCGAGGAAGTGGGATAAATCAGTAGCCAGATCGAGGTCCATATAGCCGACAAAATCGGCGCGGGATTGTCCCCAGGATGTTTTAAGTGCAAGCCCTACGCCCTTTTTGGGAACTTTTACAAAAGCAATTTCCGGGTATGCAGTTACCAATTCTGCTCCGATTTCCGGCGTTCGGTCGGTCGACCCATTGTCGGCAATAACAATGCGCCACTGGCCTTCAGCGGGAAAATGCTGTTTCAGAAAAGTGTGCAGGATGTGAACATTTTGAGCCAGGGTGGCTTCTTCATTCAAAACAGGTATGGTAACATCAAAAGTCATCATGCATTCTAATTTTGCCTCAAAAATATGGATAAGGCCCATCCTTTGCAGAATCAGCGCTTTTTTTCTTACTTTGTAGAGTTTTCGTCCTTATTAGTCTAAGGTGTGCAACGAAATCGACGCATTAACGTGTTATCTTTGTAACGTCACAACTTTTAGAGCATGTTTAAAAATTTGAAGTCGCTTTTTATTGTTGAAGAGAATAATCCGGATAATACCAATACCCCCGCATCAAACCAGGATGATTCGGGGAAGAATATTCGCCCGTCTGCCAAACAGGGCAATACGCCTGCCACTTCGCAGGGAGAACCAGGGAAGCCGGTTCCGGAACTGACCGAAGTGCTGTACAAAGCGATGGAGGAAAACAACATTGAAGGCTTTGATTATCTGGAGTATAAACAATCGCTCAATTCTCTGAAAAAGATGCCGATGGACGACCAGACGCGATATCAGTCTGCCTTCGCCATGGCGCAAACCATGGGGGTAACGGTAGAAAGATTGCTACAGACAGGTCAGCACTATCTCGATGTATTAAAAAAAGAAGAGCAAAAGTTTGAAGCGGCAGTCAACAATCAGAAAGCAAAACAGATTGGTGAAAAAGAGCAGCTGATTCTGCAACTGGAAGAAGCCATTAAATCAAAAGCGGAACAAATCAAGCAGCTCACTCTAGAAATTGAGGCAGACCAGACTAAATCGAAGCAACTGAAACAGGAAATGGCCGAGGCAGGCGTAAAGGTCGAAACAACCCGAAACAACTTCCTCTCATCCTATGAAGCGCTGGTCGGACAAATTCGCAGTGATTTGGAAAATATCAAAAACTTTTTAAAATAAAGATCATGCAACAACAACAGATTAACAGAGTCGTCGGCATTGGTGTCCTTGCTTTGGCTGCCATCGTCCTCATCCGGTTTTTACCGGCATTGTTGTCTATCGCCTTCAATTTGATCTATGCAGCAGTTATTGTGGTGCTGATTGTGGCGGGCGTATACATGGTTTCCCGAATGTTAAAGAAGAAAACCTGAACAAACAGGTATGTTTTTATTCCCATATTATGGGGGTTTTACATCTTGCGCTATCTTTACAGGGCAATTGATCAAAAGGAAAAAACAATCAGTTTCTAATGGAAAACTATAGTAAGGAATTTAAGGCCAAATCATTTTGGCAACGCCCTGAAGGGGTTACGGGAGCGCTGGTACTGGGCGGTTTGATTCTGGGTGGCGGCTTTTTGCTCTACACAGCCATGCCTGTACTGCTTAGCCTGGCCGCAAATACGCTTTATTTGAGCCTGATGCTGGTAGCGCTTGGCGCAATCGTCTATATGGTGCTCGACCCCAAAATGCGCAACCTGGTTTGGTATGGCTACAAGAGCTTCATGCGTTGGCTAACCGGCCTTTTTGTTCAAATTGACCCCATCGGCATTTTGAAGAGCTATGTGGAGGATTTGCAGGACAACCTGCGAAAGATGAACCGGCAAATCAGCCAGTTGCGCGGGCAAATGCACAAACTTCAGGAGGTCATCATCAATAACAAAAAGGAGATCCAAAGCAATCTGCACATTGCCAGCAAAGCCAAGGAGACCAATAAGCAGTCGGTGATGATCCTGAAATCGCGCCGCGCTGGCCGCTTGCAGGAGTCCAATATTCGACTTGAGGATTTGTACAAAAAGATGGAAATCCTGTATCGGGTACTCACCAAAATGTACGAAAATTCTCAGGTATTGATGGAAGACATCAAAGACCAGGTGGAGGTAAAAGAACAGGAACGCAAAGCCATTCATGCAAGTCATGGCGCCATGCGATCCGCCATGAGCATCATTTCAGGCGATCCTGATAAACGGGCTATGTTTGACATGGCCATGGAAGCCATTACGGAAGATGTGGCCAATAAGGTCGGGGAAATGGAACGCTTCATGGAAATGTCCTCGGGCTTCATGGATTCCGTTGACCTTCAGAATGGTATATTTGAAGAAGAAGGCCTGAAAATGCTTGAAAAATGGGAAAATGAAGGGGTTTCCTTCCTTTTGGGTGAAGAAAAGCAACGTCTGCTTGTACAAGCCAACGACGAATCGGAAGTACTCGACCTGAATGCGCCGGTAAAAGTTCCCATGCGGGAAACCGGTCATAAAAATCAGTACGACAACTTTTTTGAATAATATCAAGACCTCGAGGTTGTGTAAATAGTCGAACCCCGTTGGGCGGGACAAGTTTTTTCGACACTCTTTACACAACCCCGAGGCACATCATCCTGTTTTGTCCAACACCGGCAAAGCAGGTATCTATATTTTTGATAAATCCATACCTCTAACATCTCTATAACTTTCCAAAAATGGCAGCACGACTCACGACCTTTTCCAAACTGCTCATCGTATTGGCAGTCCTGGGCGGTACTTTCTTTGCATTAAAGACTTCCGGTATTCTGGATGGTGCCGGAGATGGCGCTAAAGAAGATTCCCAAAGTACCTCTTCGTCAAAATCAAGCGCTAAAAGTGATGATGTTATTAAAGTTGGCGTCGTTACCTGGGGCGGATATGCAGGCGGTCAATACTTCAATGAAGGATTTGAAGCCAGTGCTAAATCCCGCTTTACCAAAGAATATGGCATTAATGTAGAATTTAAAGTACTCGATGATTTCGAGGCTTCCAGAAACGCTTTCAAAGCCGACGAAGTGAACCTGCTTTGGCAGACCATAGACGCATTTCCTACCGAAGTGAATGGCCTTGCGGATTTTGATCCTGTTGTTGTGTTTCAATCTGACTGGTCAAGAGGCGGTGACGCTGTTGTGGCAAGACCCGGCATCACAAAGGTTTCTGACCTGAAAGGCAAAAAAGTGGCTGTTGCAGAGCTGACGCCTTCTCATTCATTTTTGCTGTGGTTGCTGGAAGCAGGCGGACTGACGGCTAAAGATATTGAGATCGTTGCGCAGCCGAACGCCATCGATGCGGCAGAAGTGTTCAAAAGCCGCAATGTGGATGCTGCCGTAGTATGGAGTCCGGACGATATCCTTTGTACCAAAGCTGTGCCCGGATCCCGGGTTCTGGAAAGCACCCGTTCTGCTTCTTTCATCATCGCCGACGTTTTTCTTGCAAAGCGGGACTACGCTGAAAAAAACAAAGACAAGCTTCAGAAACTTTATGAAGGCTGGATGCGCGGGGCCGCGGAGATCAACGCTTCAAAGGAGGCGCGTCGCAAAGCAGCCCAGATTCTGGCCGAAGAATTTACAGAACGCGGTACGGCACTGTCTACAGACGAAGCTGACCAAATGATTGGCAATGTACGCCTGGTTACGCATGGCGATAACCAGAATTTTTATGGCTTGAATTCGGGGTATAAAGGGGTGACGGGCAACAATCTCTATACCAGTATGTCTGAAAAATATGCATCATTGGGCTATATTGAAGGACGGGTGCCTTTGTTCCGCCAGATAGCATACCCCGGACTGGTCACGGCAACTTCTCTAAGTGGCAATGAAAATGCCTCTGAAGCCCAAAAAGCATTTACCAAAGTAGATTCCAACGAAGGGAAAGAAAAAGAAGCCTTTGCCACCAAACGGGTGAGCATCAGCTTCCGCACCGGTGAATACATTCCCGACGAAAATGCCAAATACATCATTGATAAAGAATTTGTGGACATCGCCAAAGCATTTGGTAATTCCAGAATCCGTATTGAAGGCAACACCGATAATGTAGGCAACCGGGCTTCTAATATTGAGCTTTCGAAAAAGCGCGCCCAGGCTGTAGCGGATTATCTGGCACGTGCGCATGGCATGTCGGCCAACCGTTTTATCGTAGTCGGAAACGGCCCGGATAAACCGGTGGGATCAAATAGCACGGAGAGCGGTCGCGCTCAAAACCGCCGTACCGATTTTGAACTGGTACGGGACTAAGCAGATTTAATAGAAATAGAAAAGGATAAAAAATACAGGAGACACTCCAGGGTTGGGGTGTCTCCTGTATTTTTTTAATCAAAATGCTGGCTTAATGCTGTGCGCCGGACTTATGCTGTAAGGCGAGTACCAGTTTTTGCTTGCTGTTGCCTTCTGCGATTGGGCGAACGGATTGTGCGTTTTGCCTGGAAAATTCGACAGCTTTTACTGCTTGTACATCGGCATCAGCCGTAAGTGCTTCAAAGCTCCGGGGAGCAGGATTGTTGAGCGCTTCTGTTTTTTGCCGGCTGCTGTCGAGTAAAGTTAATACGGCAGCCAGTGTAACAACAAGCGCTATGGCGGCAGCAATGCCAGAGATGCTGTAGAGCTGAACCCGGCGCCTGTGCCTTTTAGCATCCAGTTTTTGTTCCAGTTTTCGCCAGGCAGATGTGGAAGGGGTGATTTTGAGATCCTGACCACTTTTGCGAAAAGCTTCCAGAAAGTCTGTTCTCTTTTTCATAGTTGAATTTTTTATGCTCGAATGCAATGAATGTCAATTGTCAATGGTATTACTGAAGCGGATAACGTTGCTGTATCAGAATTTCCTGCAGCCTTTGTTTGGCAAGAATCAACTGAGACTTCGAAGTATTGATGCTGATGCCCAGTAATTCTGCTATTTCACGATGCTTCAGACCGTCGAGAACGTAAAGATTGAATACAGTACGATAGCCGTTCGGCAATTGATCAAGGTAATTCAGTAATTCTCTGGCATTTATGTCCTCCTCAATACTGGCAGCTTCCGAAGGGTCTGTTTGTGGCGTCAATTCCTGAGCATGTTGAAGGGCATTGTTGCGTCTTAGAAACATCAGCGCTTCATTCACCACAATGCGCCTGATCCATCCTTCAAAACTGCCAATATCCCTGAATTGGCCAATGTTGGTCAATACTTTATAAAATGCCTCCACCAGAACGTCTTCCGCGTCTTCTTCCCGTTTTAAATAGCGCCTGCAAACCCCCAGCATAACAGGTGAATAGCGCTCAAACAACAGTTGTTGCGCTTTCCGGTTTTCCTGTTTACAGGCGGCAATCAGTGCTTTTTCGTCCACAAGATTGTTTTTCTTCAGTTGGCTTGATGGCTTTTGCGCAACAAGCTTGATAAACGTTAGATGTTGATTCAGGGGATTTTGGTGTGAAATTTTTTGGGATTGAAAATTATTATCTTTGCACCTATTTTTCAGAATATGCATGACTTTAGGCAAGACCTGCGTCAAAATTGCGTTTTTTTCAAAACTAACACAAAAAAATGTACCAGTACAACAACCGTTATTTGCTTACCGGCGGCGTAGATCCGCTAGTTTTGTGCGAAAAGTATGGTTGTCCGCTGTATGTCTACGACAGCGCCATCATTGAACGCCAATATCAACGGATTCTGAACGCTTTCAATGTTCCGAAGCTGAAGATCAATTATGCTTGTAAGGCCTCCAGTAACCTCAGCATTCTCAAATTGTTCAAACAATGGGGAGCCGGGCTGGATACGGTTTCAATTCAGGAGGTTCAATTGGGAATCAGGGCTGGATTTGAGCTGAGTGACATCATTTTTACACCCAATTGCGTCAGCATTGAGGAGATACAGGAAGCGGTTCAATTGGGCGTAAGGATCAATATTGACAGCATTTCTGCGCTTGAACAGTTTGGGCAGTTGCATCCGGATGTGCCGATTTGCATCCGCATCAATCCGCACATCATGGCTGGCGGAAACCGGAAAACCTCCGTTGGGCACATTGATTCAAAATTCGGAATTTCCATACACCAGATGCCGCACGTATTGCGTATTGTGGAAGCAACCGGACTGAAAGTGGAAGGACTGCACATGCATACAGGCTCCGGCATACTCGATGCTGATGTCTTCATATTGGGCGCCGACATTTTGCTGAACATCGCAAAAGATTTTAAATATCTGGACTACATCGATTTTGGAAGCGGGTTTAAAGTGCCTTACAAAGAAGGTGACGTAGAAACCAATATCGAAGAACTCGGCGAAAAGATATCTGCAAGATTCATCGAGTTTTGTGAAAACTATGGCAGGGAACTTACGCTGATGTTCGAACCCGGGAAGTTTCTGGTCAGCGAAGCGGGCTATTTCTTTGCAAAAGTAAATGTCATCAAACAAACGACTTCAACGGTTTTTGCGGGCATCGATTCGGGTTTAAACCACCTTATCCGCCCGATGTTCTACGACGCCTATCACGAGATTACCAATGTTTCCAAGCCGGGCGACAAACCGCGGTTTTATACCGTTGTGGGTTATATCTGTGAAACGGATACTTTCGGTGTAAACAGAAGGATTGCTGAAATTCAGGAAGGCGATATTCTTTGTCTGCACCACGCCGGCGCTTATTGCTTTTCCATGGCTTCCAACTACAACTCCAGGTTGCGACCTGCCGAAGTGTTGGTACATCAAGGCAAGGACTACCTGATTCGCCGCCGGGAAACGATGGAAGATATTTTGCACAACCAGGTGGAGGCTGATTTTGAAGCTTCCGTTTTGGTGCAGGCTTGATTTGGGCAAGGGCAGTTTTTCAGGAAGGCGTCTGCTGACTCCCCACTGAAAAACTGCCGACTGACAGCTTATTTTTCCCGGAAAAAGATGCTGATCGGCACGCCGGTGAAGTTGAAATTTTTGCGCAACTGGTTTTCCAGATAGTTCTTATAATTCTCCCGCACATATTTGGGATGACTGCAAAAGAAGGCAAAAGCCGGATAATAAATAGGCAGCTGCGTAACGTACTTGATCTTGATGAGCTTGCCGCGATAAGCCGGAGGCGCATATTTTTCGATGGCTTCCAGCATCACATTGTTCAACTCTGATGTTTTTATTTTCCGGTTACGGTTTTCCGCTACTTCCATTGCCAATTCCACTGCTTTGAAAATCCTTTGCTTCTCCAGAGCAGAAATAAAAAGAATCGGAACATCAGAAAAGGGCGAGATGTCCTTCCTGATTTGCTCTTCCAGGTGCTTGGCCGTATTGGTTTCTTTGTTGTCCACCAGGTCCCATTTGTTGACAAGGAGCACAATGCCTTTGTTTCTGCGTTGAGCCAACCTGAAAATACTCATGTCCTGGCTTTCCATACCGGTCTGCGCATCAATCATTAGCAAACAAACATCGGCTTCTTCAATGGCCCTGATGGCGCGCATGACCGAGTAAAACTCAAGGTCTTCATGGACTTTGGCTTTCTTGCGGATACCTGCTGTGTCAACAATAATGAACTCTTTGCCGTACTTGGAGTATTTGGAATGGATGGAATCCCGGGTGGTGCCTGCCACCTCTGTTACGATGTTGCGTTCTTCTCCCAGCAAGGCATTCGTCAGGGAAGATTTGCCTACGTTCGGTTGGCCGACGATGGCGATGCGCGGTATTTCCGAGACAGCCTCAGACTCATCTTCGATCCGGCTGGTAACGGCATCAAGTAATTCACCAGTACCACTACCTGAGACAGAGGACAGGAAAAACGTTTCTTCAATGCCCAGGCTCCAGAATTCATTGGCTTCCAGCATTCGATCGCCATTGTCAACCTTATTGACAGCGAGCAATACCGGTTTTTTATGGCGCCGCAACAAATCTGCAACCTGTTCATCCAGGTCTGTAATACCTGTAGAAACATCTACCATGAATATGATCAAAGCAGCTTCTTCAACTGCTATTTTTACCTGCGACCGGATAGCCGCTTCAAAAACGTCTTCAGAGTCGCGTACGAATCCTCCGGTATCAATGACTGTAAAAGTTTTGCCATTCCAGGTGCAAACGCCATACTGACGATCCCTCGTAACACCACTTATGTTGTCAACTATGGCTTTTGGCGCCCCGATCAGGCGATTGAAAAGGGTTGACTTTCCGACGTTCGGGCGACCAACTATTGCTATAACACTCCCCATATACTTGATTTTGTGCTCGTTAGGATGCGATGAGCCCGCATTTTCTTTCTAAGCGCGCGCAAAGGTACACAGAATTCAGATGAACTTGTAATTCCCTTGAAGAGAAAGGGTTATTTAAAATATTAAAATAAAAAATTTTAAAAAATAAGATAAAAAACATTTTTGTTTTAAAAAAGTTTTATTTTTACGGCCTCTCTCTGATTTAAGACTGGAAATAACATAAGTATCTGGTTAACAATACTGTTAATGCAGCTACTGCTATGGTATTTTGATCAAAGAATAATATATTGTTTCACCCGTAAAAATTAGGTATCATCATGGAAATGAACACCCATGCAATCAATTGGTTTGAAATCCCGGTAACTGATTTCAAACGCGCCAAAAAGTTCTACAGCGCTATTTTCGATTATGAAATGCCGGAAATGGAGATGGGGCCGGTCACTATGGGCATGCTTCTGTACGATCAGAACGCAGGCGGGGTTGGAGGCGCTATTTGCTATGGAGATGGGTACGAACCCAGCGACAAAGGCCCTAAGATCTACCTGAACGGAGGAAGTGATTTGAATCACGTATTGAACAGGGTAGAAGGAGCCGGTGGCAGCATCGCATTACCCAAAATGCTGATCAACGAGGAAATTGGTTATTTTGCCAGTTTTATAGACACGGAAGGCAATCAGATTTTCCTGCATTCGATTCATTGATGGCTTTCATCAGGAATTATCTGAAGCGGGGAAGTTTGCACAACCCCGCTTCAGTTGAACAATTATGATCAGAATTTAAAGCCTAAACGGGTAAAGTAAAATGCGCCGTTAAAGCCCATTTGAACGGAATCCCACAAACCGCCGCTTTCTGTTTCCACATCCTGCTGCGTTGGATAGGTATCCAGGATATTGGCTCCTCCAATGGTCAGGCGCAGGTTTTTGGAAACCTCCAGAGATATGCTCAAATCGAGTGTAGTTGCAGCCTCGTAGACATCCAAAGCGCCGACATAATCTTCAAGTGTAATTTTATCAAAATAAGTCAGGCGCGCATTGGCACTAAAGCGATTGGTTTTGTATTCAATTCCCAGGTTACCTTTGGTATTGGGTGCAGATGCCAATAAAAACAGGCGCTCCCTGTTGCTGAAATAAATGTCTTCCTTGCCCTTCAGTTTATCGCTGGTATTGACTTTATCAATTTTCATGTCATTGAAATTCGCTGCAAGCGTTGCCGAAAAGCGATGGCCGTTGCTTAGTCTCGTGGCATAAGCGATGATGACATCAGCGCCTGTAGTACTGGTGTTAACTGCATTGGTGAAAAAACGTGCGCTGCCGACATTGATGGCCTGAAGCTCCTGACCAATATCCGGGTCGTCAGAACTAAAGTCACCGGTTAACACGATGCGATCCTCTACTTTGACATAATAGCCATCTACTGTCACAGATAAGGCTCCGGAATTATAAGTCAGTCCGGCGCTCGCGTTTACCGAACGTTCCTGTTTCAGTGCAGGAATACCCAGTTGCCGGGTTATCGGACTGTTGTTGCGAGCCAGGAATTTGTCTACAGCAACCCCTGATACAAAATCGGTAAAAATGGAGTTGAAGTGAATCTGAGCCAGCGAAGGCGCACGGAAACCAGTACTGGCAGAGGCACGTAGTGCAAGACCATTGGCAATTTTCAGGCGAGCGGCAATTTTGCCATTAAACGTGTTGCCAAAATCACTGTACTCCTCAAAACGCAGTGCTGTGCCCACCATAAAGCGGTCACTGAGGTCAAACTCTGTATCGATATATGCGCCTAGATTGGTCCGCGATTCATTGACTTCATTGGCAGGGCTGAACCCCGGGAATCCCTGGGCGCCGCCGGGGCGATAAATGGTATCACCATCCTCAACGGCAAATACAACCGGGCCATAAGTTTGCCAGGAACCTTCTTCACCTGCAAAAATTTCATATTGATCAACGCGGTATTCCATGCCATAGGCTACGTTAATCCCTTTAAGCGCATTTTTAAAATAGCGGGTAAAATCCAGAGAGGTTGTCGCCTGACTGAGCGCGAATCCACCGTCGTCGAAGCGGGTAGGGGAGCGCTCTTCAAGAGAAGCATTCAGGGTTCCTTCGCCGTAATAATGAAAACGATTGGCCCCGAAAGTGTGGTTAAAATCGACTTCCCAGCCGTGTAAATCTCCGCGAATACCGGCGGAAACAGACTGATCTGAAATGTCAGAAACGATATGGGGATCAAACCCATTGGGATAGATAGACAGTACGTTGCGGGCACTGCCCGGATCCCGCGTCCAGGCAAAAGCATCAGTTTTCCTGAAATTGGTGCCGCCAAATGCATAAAAATGTGCTTGTTTGCTGATCGGAATTCTGGAATTGAAATATGCGCCGAAATTGGTGGCCTCTGCATCTCCGAATTGTTGGCGGTACAAGCCTGGATCACGGCGGTTCGTACGCCCTTTATCCCAATAATCAGCCGTAACATTCACAAAGCCGCCATCGCCAACTTTGAATCCATAGTTTCCGCTGAGTTGTACGTTTTCGCCGTCAAAATTGCGATCCCCGTTGTTGGTGGCTTTATGGACGCCCATATTGAGGTTGCCGGAGAATTCATCGGTACTTGTTTTCAGAACAATATTGATAACGCCGGCGATGGCGTCTGAGCCGTACTGAGCAGAAGCGCCGTCGCGCAGAATTTCAATGCGTTCAATGGCAGACGCCGGAATTGAATTCAGGTCGGTTCCTGTATTTCCCCGCCCGCGGGTGCCGTAAAGATTGATCAGTGATGATTGGTGGCGGCGTTTGCCATTGACAAGGACGAGCGTTTGGTCAGGGCCGAGCCCCCGAAGCGTTGCAGGATCCACGTGATCAGCGCCGTCTGCCCCGGATTGCCGGTTAGCATTAAAAGAAGGCGCTGCAAATTGAAGCAACTGATTCAGATCAAGCTGGCCAACACTGTTGGTAACCTCCCGTATGTCAATGATGTCGATGGCAACCGGAGAGGCAGTAACGGAGCGGTTCAGGCTACGACTGCCTACGATTTCGAGGTCAGCCAGCGTAATGCCTTCTGTAAGCGTAACATCCAGTGTCGTCGTCCCGTTGAGTTCAATTTCCTGCGTGGCAAATCCGACATAACTAAAAACAAGGATGGCATTCGGACTACATTCTATGGAATAGCTGCCGTTTACATCGGAGACTGTACCTCTTGTCGTTCCTTTTTCATAAATGCTGACTCCGATCAATGGTGCGTTATCAGCATCGGTTACAACCCCTTTGCAAACGGATTGTGCGTAAATTGCCTGGACGGCAAAAAGCAGCAAAAACAATGAGTAAATTCTTTTCATGACATTGTGTTTTAGGTTTTTAAATCAACCATTGAGGCATGAATTTAATATTAAAAATGATAGAAAGCATATATTTAAAATTACATCCTCGGGGCACCGCAAATCAAGTGAGGTATACTACGTCTGAGTCCTTAGAAAAGACAAAGGGGGAAGTTGGCCTAACCCCCTATGGATAAAAGAGTAATGGCTATCTTAGCAGTCCTGTTGCGGCAAAACATGCCTTTTAATCAGGAATCTATACAGCTAAAATTTGACTATGATGAAGAAACTGTTTTTGAATGCTCTTCTGGCGCTGCTGGCAACCAGTGCGCTTTTTTCACAAAAGAAAGAAGAACCAAAATGGGATGTCAACAACCCTCCGGGGCCATCCAGTGAAGTCTCCTTTGATCTGAGCGAAGGAACATGGATGAATCTCGACATAAGCCCGGACGGACAAACCATCGTTTTTGATTTACTGGGAGACATCTACTCTATGCCTGTCAGTGGCGGAAAAGCCGCGGTGTTGCGTCAGGGTCTGGCCTGGGAAGTTCAGCCCCGGTTTAGTCCGGATGGTAAAAAGATTCTCTTTACCAGTGATGCAGGCGGAGGCGATAATATCTGGGTCATGGGGCCCGATGGCTCCAATGCAAAGCAGGTTACAAAGGAGAGCTTCCGATTGCTGAACAATGCAGAATGGATGCCCGACGGAGAATACTTTGTGGCCAGAAAACACTTTTCTTCTCAGCGATCTTTAGGCGCTGGGGAAATCTGGCTATATCACATTAACGGGGGAGAAGGGGTGCAGCTCACTAAAAAGAAAAACGACCAGCAGGATGTGAACGAACCTTCCGTATCACCGGATGGGCGGTATGTTTATTTTAGCGAGGATATGTACCCGGGGGGGCTATTTTCAATACAACAAGGATCCCAATAATCAGATTTTCGCCATCAGGCGCTATGATCGCCAGGAGGGTAAAATAGAAGATATTGTTGGCGCCGGATGCAGGCCCCAGATATCCAGAGATGGCAAAAAAATAGCTTTTGTAAGAAGGATGCGCACAGAGAGCGTGCTTTCAGTACACAATCTGGAAACCGGAGAAGAGTATCTTCTTTGGGACGGTTTGAGCAAAGACCAACAGGAAGCGTGGACTATTTTTGGAAGTTATACCGGATTCGACTGGCTTCCTGACAATAAAAACCTGGTCATTTGGGGAAAAGGCAAGCTCTGGAAAGTCGACACCGAAACTGGAAAAGCAAGTAACATCCCTTTTCAGGCGAGCGCCAAACATCGGTTTACAGAAACCGTTCATTTTGAAAACAAAGTTTACACGGATCAGTTTGATGTACTTGCCATTCGCCAGGCCAGAACTTCTCCGGACGGCAAATTATTGGTTTTCAATGCTGCCGGTTATTTGTGGAAAAAAGCATTGCCGGATGGCCAACCTGAACGGTTGACAAAAGGTACCGATCTGGAATACGAACCTTCTTTTTCACCTGATGGTCAAAGTATCGTCTACGTGAGTTGGACGGACGAAGGAATGGGAGCAATTCGCAAGCTGGATATGAGAACCGGGCAATCGACCAAACTCAGCCTTGAAAAAGGAATCTACCGGACCCCTGCTTTCTCGCCTGATGGCAAGCAAATTGTTTATCGCAAAGAAGACGGCAACGACCATCAGGGGTTTGCTTTTTGTAAGGAACCGGGCATCTACCTGATGGATGCCACTGGGGGAAAAGCTTCCCTGGTAACTCCGCAAGGTGAAAATCCACAATTTTCAGCTGACGGAAAGCGAATTTTTATACAAACAGGAGGCTACTTATTTGGCAGTCTGTCAAAAGCATTCAAGAGCATAAAACCTGATGGCAGTGACGAAAAAGTAGTTTTCAATACTCAATATACCAACCAGTTCGTGCCAAGCCCCGACAACCGCTGGATTGCCTTTACAGAATTGTTCAAAGTTTACATTGCACCGATGCCCATGCCGGGACAAGCCATTGGCCTTTCTGCCAACACAAAGGCGATCCCGGTAGCACAGGTAGCCCGTGATGCGGGCATCAACCTGCACTGGTCGGCAGACAGCAAAACCCTGCACTGGACTTTGGGGGAAGAATATTTTTCTGAACCGCTGACGAACCGTTTCCTTTTTCTGGAGGGCGCGGTGGACAGCATTCCCCCAATTGACACAACAGGGTTAAAAATCGGTTTGAAACTGCCATATGATAAACCAGAGGGTGTTGTTGCATTCAAAAACGCCCGGATCATCACCATGGAAGGCGATCAGGTGATTGAAAAAGGCACGGTGCTTGTAGAAGAAAACCGGATCAAAGCGGTTGGACCTGCCTCGCGGGTAAGCATTCCAAGAGGCGCTAAAGTGATTGATTGCAGCGGCAAAACCATCATACCTGGTCTGGTAGACGTTCATGCCCACGTGGGGAATTTCAGATACGGCATCAGCCCGCAGAAACAGTGGCACTATTACGCCAACCTGGCTTATGGGGTCACCACTGTACACGATCCTTCTTCAAACACAGAAATGGTCTTTTCTCAGGCGGAAATGGTGAAAGCCGGAACCATGCTCGGGCCGCGGATTTTTTCAACCGGAACTATTCTCTATGGAGCGGAAGGCGACTTCAAAGCGGTCATCAACAGTCTGGATGATGCGCGTTCTGCGCTGCGAAGGACTAAAGCGTTCGGGGCATTCAGTGTGAAAAGCTACAACCAGCCACGCCGCGAACAGCGTCAGCAGGTTATTCAGGCGGCACGGGAACTGAACATCATGGTCGTCCCGGAAGGCGGTTCTTTCTTTTATCACAACATGAGCATGGTTGCTGACGGCCACACCGGCGTGGAGCATAACATTCCGGTTGCGCCGCTTTACAACGATGTCATACAATTCTGGAAATCGACAAAGGCGCACAATACGCCAACATTAATTGTGAATTACGGCAGTGTAAACGGGGAATACTATTGGTATCAGAAAACCAATGTCTGGGAGAAAAAGCGATTGCTCAATTTCACGCCGCGGCCGGTCATAGACAGCCGTGCTCGTTTCCGCACCATGATCCCGGATGAAGAATACGAAAACGGGCATATCCTTACTTCCAAATCCTGCAAAAAACTTCAGGACGCCGGTGTAAATATTAACCTGGGGTCGCACGGACAGATTCAGGGGATTGGCGCGCACTGGGAAACCTGGATGTTTGCGCAAGGCGGTATGAGCCCCTTGCAGGCATTGCGGGCGTCTACGATTAACGGTGCTGTTTATCTGGGCATGGACAAAGAAATTGGCTCAATCAAAGCAGGAAAATTAGCCGATTTGGTCATTCTGGATAAGAACCCTTTGACAAACATTCAAAACACCGAATCCATTCGTTATGTCATGTTGAATGGCCGCTTGTACGATGCGGACACCTTAAATGAGATTGGCAATTACGATCGCAAACGCACTAAATTCTATTTTGAAATGGAAGGCAGTGCCAATACCTGGCCTGCTACAGGTTTGGGCTTTAATCACGGACCTACCTGCCTTTGCGGGCAATAGATTTTATGCGCTGTTTGGGTAAGTGGTGTTGTTTTCAGGAGTGTTCCGGATTCATTTTCGGAGCCGTCTTTAAAACAGCGCCACTTATCCGAATTAAAAAAACAGGGCATGAACTTGCGCAGCACGCTACTTTGCCGCTTAAATTTGCGCTAAAAATTGCATCTTTTTTTTTGTTCGTGTTGTTTAAGCACTTGTTTTGAATCAATTGGCTGAAAACCGGACATGCCATTAATACAAATATTCCTGAAACAAGCGTTCAATTTTAACACAACAGCAGAAAAATGATTAACGACCTTAAAAACTTGCTGGAGAAATCTGCATTCGGTGTTTGTAGCTATCTGGGCGAAAAAATGGGCATAGCTTCTGCGAGAGTGCGCATGTATTTCATCTATGCTTCCTTCATCGCGTTGGGGTCTCCACTGATCATTTATCTGGTCGCAGCTTTCTGGCTCAACGTAAAGCGGTACATCAAACAGCGCCGAAATTTACTCTGGAATTGAGTTAAGGCTTGCGAAGGCCTCTGTTTCGGCTTCGCTCAACGAGCGGTCATTGAGCGTAGTCGAAATGAACGCAGCTATCAGACTTCCCGCCTACCGGCAGCTACGGTTTATACACATCGTAGAGCCTCCAGCCTTCATAGAGG
>CALEYL010000039.1 GCA_937926205.1 uncultured Saprospiraceae bacterium | reverse complement strand
AGAAAAGAATCAAACTTGATAATAGTACAATATAAAGATGTGTATAAACCGTAGCCCGCAGGGAATCTGCGACGTCATACAAGGTGCTTTGTGGTTTTTACGCTGACATTTTTTGTGTTTAAAATACTAATAGACAGTCATTTGCAATCTAATTTAATCAACTGTCGCGCTTTTGCAGATTCCCTCGCGGGAATGACAGCGTAGTAGACATGAGACAGTTAGAATAACGACCAGCAATGCAGCCATACACAATAAATATGCGCAACAGAGACTCGGCGGCTTCGCCGAAAGAGAAAAAAGAATAAAAAAGCAAAGGGTAAAAGGGTACCTGCCTCCGCTAAGCTACGGCAGGCAGGAAAGTGACAAAGGCTAATTTGAGTGCCGAGCCAACCGGAACGCCCAAGGTAGTATCCGGTTGTACCCGTAGTTCCTGTAGCGGAAGGACGAACGGGAATAGTTGCCATTGAATTCCCACGAACCGCCCCGCAACACGCGGACAGTCGTCCAGTCTTTCGCTCCGCCGGGATTATTTGCCACCGAGTTACGAAACTCTTCGTAGAAATTTTCCTCGTAGCCGTCCCAGCACCATTCCCACACATTACCGCTGAGGTCGAACAACTTTGATCCGTTCGGAAAAACGACCGGCATTTTTTTTCCCACCGGGTGGCTGCGCTGCACGCCCTCCAGTGTGCTGTTCTCATCATACCACCCTACGAGGTCAAGGTTGTCGCCGCCAGCATATTGGTAATAAGGCGCGCCGGGGCCACCCCGCGCCGCGTATTCCCACTCTGCTTCGGTGGGCAGGCGGTAGCCGTTGGCGCTGTTTAAAAGGGTCACTTGCCAATCGCTGCGGCTTTTTTTAGTCGAATCAATCTCATAAAACGGCTGCCGGCCTTCGTGCAGGCTGAGCCAGTTGGCGTATTCACAGGCATCGAACCAGTCGAGGTTCACAGCAGGGTTATCGCCGGCAATGCCCCAGGAAGGCGAATACCGCCGGATATCGCGCTTTTTGGCCGTGATGTAGAGATTCCATTGCCAAAAGGTAGTTTCGGTTTGGGCCAGCCCGAATGGGTCAAGTCGTACTTCGTGGCGGGGAAGTTCGTCGGGTGTGCCTTCTTCCCGGGTGCTGTCGCGGCCCATGAAGTACCGTCCGCCGGGCAGCGGCTGGAAGAAGGGGAAGTAGCGTTCTTTTAAAAATTTTGCATGAGTTGCGTTCAAAGCTGCAAAGTCTATCTTCCCTGCCGGTGTGGGTTTTCCGAGTAGCTGAGCCGCAAGTGCGAAGGGTTCGCTGGCGCGGTCGGGGTAGCCAGCGTGGTGGTGGAAGTAGGCGATTTCCATAAGCAAGAGCGCCACACTGTCTTTGACGGGGCGCTCTTCTTCCTCAAATTTGAGCGCTAAGTTTGCCGCTTTCGACATTTTGAAAAAGGCTTTTTCGTAGTTCAAATTCAAAATATCTAATTCGCTTTGCTCAATCAGAGACTCCACCGCCAGCAAAGCCGCTCTTTGGGCTTCAAGGGTTTTAATTTCAGCTTCGAGTTTGGCCTGATCTGCCAAATCTTCTGCCGTTATGGCTTTTTTGGTGGCAATGTCAGCCAGTTTGCGCTGATTTTCGGCTATTTGCTTATCAATGGCTGCACGGGCAGAGGCGGTATCTGCTTCGATTCTTGCAGCGTCGGCGTCGTTCTTTGCATTGTCGGCTTCACTTCTTGCAGTTTCTGCTGTTTTTATGGCCTCCTCTGCATTTGCTCTTTCAACCTGTGCGTTTTCTTTTTCTGCGTTCGCCTCTTTGTTTTTTTGAAAAGCATACCCCACTGCCAGAACTGCTGCCAGAATCAGGGCGCCCGCCACAAAAGAGGTCAGCAAAGCCCGCCGCCTGCGCCGGTCAGCATCGGCTTTTTCCTGAGCGATGCGCTCGCGTGTTTCTACTTCCTGCCTTGCCTTCCTGCTTTTCACAATCGGCGCCAGCCAGGTATCGTGGCTGATTTCGTAATAAAAGGAATCTAAGCGCGGCTCTTTGCGCAGCAGGCGCTGCCGTTCCAATTCTTCCAGCAGCGCGGCAGACACCCCGGCGTTGCCTAAGATATCGGCGACATCCACTGATTTTCGGCGGTCGTTTTGGTTCACGAGCGCATCTTCCAGCAGGCGTCGTGCGGCTTCGGGCCAGTCTGCGTTTTTTGTTGCGAGGCTTTCGATGCGGCGGTTGTAGCTTTCTTCGAGGATGGCGTCAATGCCTGCGCGGCCTCCGTAGAAGTCGGGGGTGATCAGACGGCGTCCCCCGGCCCCTCCGAGGGAGGGGAGACGCGATGCTCCCGTGCTTTCGGAGGGGTCGGAGGAGGCTATAATTTTCTCTTCAATGGCCTGGCAGATGGCCTGCAATTGAAAAGATTCGACCTCGCGGTTTTTGGAGAGCACTTCCAGAATTTGCTGCAGGGCCTCCGGGGTGTAGGCGAAGGGGGGACTCGAGAAATTAGTAGTGAGGGCGTCACTTCGAGTGACACCCTCACTTTCGCGGGCATCTCCGCTTGCGCCAAGCGCAGCTGGCGTCACAATCGCCTCCGTTGCCTGCTGCTGGTTCAATCCAAACAATTGGTAGCGGCTGCGCAGAATGTACGGAATTTGCTCGCTCAGTTCGTCCATAAAGTGGAGCATGTCAGAGCGGATGCTGAACACAAAGCGCATGGGCGGCGCTTTTTCCAGGCGGGCGGCTTCTTCGTCGCTGATTTTTCCGCTGTCCAAATCCAGGAGGATGCGCTCGCGCAGGGCGGCGGGCATGTTTTCGTGGATGAGGTCGGCCAGTTCGGCCACGAAGCGCTGCCGTTGCGCGCGGTCGGGGTACAGCGTGAACAATTCCTCAAACTGGTCGAAAATGAACAGCGGCGTAAACTGCGCCGGCGCTGCGCCAAAGGGGCAACGGCTGATTTGCGCCCAAAACGTTTCAGAGGCCGAGGTATCGCGGGCTTGTTTTTGGGCTTCGGCTTCTGTTTTGCCCTGAAATTTGAGCCAGGCCGTATCGTATTGGATGCTGAAATGCTGCTCCGGCGTGAGCGCGTCGGTGCCGAAGCGGATGGGTACAGGCGTCATCAGTTGCCCGTACAACAAGGGCATCACGCCCGCCTGCAGCAAAGAGGTTTTGCCGTAGCCTGATTTGGAAAACAACACCACCGTGCGCTCCACCGAAATGAGGTTGAACAGGTCACGGGTTTCCTGTTTCCGGCCAAAAAAGAGGTCTTTCTGCGCCGTTGTGAACGAGGCAAGGCCTGGGTAGCGGGTGCGAAGTTCGGTTTTCATGGCATAGCGGCAATTAACTTTTCAAGCATCCCGGCTACCATCGGCATCCCGGCTTCTTCTTGCATCATGCTCAAAGGAATGGTCTCAGCCGGGAAAACCGGGGCTTTCCCTTTGAATAAATTGGCGGCTCCGTCCACCGATCGGGCATAAACGGCGGCTATCACCACGGTGGGCGACTGACGGGCCAGCGCGCGCCGGACTAAGTGTTCAGCCAACTCATCATCGGCTAAGAAGTCGGCGGAAAGGATCACGACGATGACCGTTGCAGCGTCAATTTTATTATTTTGGGTTGCCGCCACCTCGCCACCATCAAAATCGTGGATACTCCCCGAGGCGAGGCCGTGCTTTTTTTTGACCGAAGCGAGGTGCCTGTCGAGTTTGTCTTTCAGGCCTTCATCGGCAGTGGCGTGTAAAAAAAGCAGGCTACGGGTAGCTTTACCGCCTTCCGGCTCCCTGCCCGTTTGCCCCGATTCGATGCGCGCGTGGATGCCCCGGAGCAATTCGAGCGGGCGATCCTGGAGGAAAGAGAATTTGAACTGGTGACGAAAAAATGCTTCGGTTGCGCCCGGCATTTGGGCGGATGCTCCTTCGGGCAGCCCGAATACGAGTTTGGTCTTTTCTGAAAATTTGAGGATGTGAAATAGCACGCGGAGGTACCAGTTTTCGTAGTCGAAGCCCAAAAAAAGAAAAGCTTCGCAGTCTTGCATGGCGTTGCGCAGACCGGTGGGCAGGCGCGTTTCTTTGCCAACGCCCTGCACCGAATCAATATACTCAAGCTGGTCTGCAATGGTCAGGGGCAAAGAGCCATCCGGTTTTTCCAGCACACGACCAAACAACTGATAAATGTACGTCCAGCCTTCAGGCGTATCGTCGAAATCGCCCACCTGCGTTTTGGAAAAGCGGTAGTACCCCTCGCGGAATGACCTTTTTTTCTCTGTCAAAAAAGCTTTTTGCAACAATTCATCGGGCGCAACGGTGAAAATCAAGCGAAATGGCAGCCGTGCCACTTCCAGGTGCAAGGGCGAAGGCTCAGTGTGGCGGCGGTAAAAATCGCGGACTTTGATTTCCAGGGAGGTGCGAGAAGTATTGGGCTGATTGACATAGGCACTGCAAACAAGCCCAAGGTTGTCTGTATCCGGCAGGGGCTGGCCGGTTTTTTGGCGCAGGTCTTCCGCGATTTCGCGTGCGAGCAGGATGCGCAGGGAGGTTTGGCTGCCATCATGGGCTAGCGCACTTGATGCGAATGGCCCCAGAAACAGGGCGCATTTTTCATTTTCGACAAGCTGAGCAAGCAGGTCGAAATCGGCATTCTGAAAATTTAGCAGGGCATGTTCTGCTGCGTTGTTCATTGGTTGTTTATATTTACCTGGGTAAAAACCAGTGGATTGGTTCCCATATCTGGCTTATATCACAGAAGGTAAATATAGAAATACTTCTAAAATCTGCGGATTATTGGACTTTGTTTTTGAGAAAGGAGCACTATAATGGCATGAACTCGGGAACTATTTAAGGCATTGAGATGGATAAGGCGGACTAAAGCCCGCGAAACTGTGCGCGCTTTGTTTCGCGGGTTTTAATCCCCCATAATTCCTGCAGAGATATAAATAGAGGCACAAAGTGCGTGAACAGAAGCTCCTGCGAAATCCTAAAATGCAGCCTACTACCCCTCCGTCAAAGCCGCCAACTGCTGCTGAATATGGTGCCAGCGTTCGCGTTTTTCCACAATAAGTGGTGGCGCAGCGCGGTCAGTACAGTCGCTAAGCGGGCAGCGTTCGCAGGTTTTGTTGACCTCGCGAAGCTGAATGGCCGGGTCGTCGAGGAAGCGGATGCGCTGACGCAGGTCATCGCTGACGAGTAGTCCCAGGGTGACGCTGACGTTGCGGTTGGGCGCCGGATATCCGGGTCGGGCCAGGGTCAGGCAAAGGTATTCGTCGTTGGTGCCGATGTAGTGCGAGCGTTGAGCGCGAACGAGGCCGTTGACAAAAGTGCCGGCTTGCTGCATGTCGTGCAGGTCATTGAGCAGGGAGATCGCCACCCACCTGCGGCAGTAGTGTTCAGATAGGCCATTGCCGTGCGGATGATGCAGGCGGCTGAGGTGCAATTCCTTGTCTACTTCAAATGTATTGTGCGCCGGATCGTGCAGGAAACGCAGGAAAAAAAGCTGCTCCATGCCGAAAAACTTCGGCAGCACATTGGTCAGGCGGTGAAAAAACATTTCCGGTGTGGCGTCGTATTTTTTCATGATGGCCATCAGCGCCTCGCCATCCCATCGTTCCCGATCAAAAAAAGCGCGCATGTCGGATACAAAGTCTTCAAGCGGGATGTGCAGGGCCACTGAAAAATAGGTGGCCCTCGAATGGCTCAGCACTTCTTCAAACGAGCGCACCCGCAAAAGAGAAGAGGTATTGGCCCGGTCTTCGAGCTGCAACAGTTGAAAGCCGAGCTCTTTGCCCAGCTGAAACGATTTCTGAGTTGGAGTCAGGGTGCCGTTGAGCAGCAGACGCTTGTGGCGTGGCACGAAAATGGCGCGGAGGTGTTGTAAATCCGGATATTCGTCTAATCCGTTTTCTTCAATTTGATAGGCAAACTGCCGTTCCAGCACACTTTTTAGCTGGGCATACAACGATGCGTGTCCGGAAGCCGGTCCGTATTGCGCCCGAAACTGAACAGCGGCCTGTTCGATGTCTTCAAAATAATTGCTGTGTAATTCCAGATAAGAACGCAGGGCGCCAAAGTAGAAATGCGCTTCGTGAAGGGCGTAATTTCGCGACAATTCGAGCAGGGTGGAAATGAAGGCCCCAACTTTGAGCGGCGCGTTGGCGATGATTTCAACCACTTTCACCAGTTCAATTCCGAAAAGGTCAAGCGGCAATTCGTTGAGGAAATTGGATTGCAGCAATTCGGCAACAGGTTCGAGGTTTTTGCTCAAAGCCGGCGAAGTCAATTCTGCTTCTTCTACTTCCAGCGCCTGTGCTAAGGCTTTGACTTTGTCTTCTTTTGGGTATTTTTTTCCTTTTTCGATTTCGTTCAGGTACGAAACCGACATCTGTGTCTGTTTGGATAAGTCGGAGAACGAAAGGCGCTTGCCTTGCCGCAACTGCTTGACTTTCAAGCCAAGAATTATCCGTTCGTATTGTGTTTTTGCGCTCATCTTTTGCAAAAATACACCTTTGTAGCGAATTTTCGCAAAACATATAAAAGTGCCATCTTTTTACTTGATGCGATTTAGAGAAGGAAGGTGCGGTTGGTGGGAATAGCATCATGTGAACCAGGGGCTAAACGTATATGAATCCTGTGTCGATTAGCTTCTGCTATGCAAAAGTGCTCTTGGTTCCTTATTACCTTACCTCAAAAAAGGTAATTAGGATACTCAAAATGAGTTTGTTCTATGATAGACGGTTGAGTAATCAAGGAATATTTGTTACTTTTTGCATTGCCAAAAAAGTAACCAAAAACGCTAGCCTGCGCAAACTCGTCCCTCAAACAGTGCGCAGGCAGGCCCCCCGCGCAGTCGAATAAATGATCAGGAGTTTTGTAAACGAAAATCATCTCCCGGCAGGACTCCCTTTTGATCATGAAATGGCAATATCTTATGGCACCGAGCCTTTTTGCTTACTTTTTGGGCGGCGACAAAAAGTAAAAAGAAGTAAGAAGCAAAGACCTGCTGGTTAAGTTTTAGCAAGCATTCAGGCAGATGCGCTGAGCATAGACTTGGCTTGATAAGTACAAGGTAGTAAGAACAGTCAATACAAGCATTTTAGCCCCTAATTCACATGGGACATCCAAAAAAATCAGGATGTCCCATGTTGGTTCATAAAAGCCGGGCTGGATTACAACCCCAGCAAGCGCTTCACTACTTCTCCGACCACTTTGCCGTCGGCTTGTCCGGCCAGTTGTTTGGTGGCCACGCCCATCACCCTGCCCATATCCTTCACACCTGTGGCGCCGGTTTCAGCAATGATGCCGCGGATGATGGTTTCCAGTGCTTCGCTGTCCAATTGTTTTGGAAGGTAGCGTTCCAGGACCTCTATTTCTTCGCTTTCGATCTGGGCCAGATCGGCGCGGTTTTGTTGTTCGTAAATGCCGAGCGATTCCCTGCGCTGCTTCACTAATTTCTGCAGCATTTTGATTTCCTTATCCGGCGTAATGGCGTCGCCGCTTCCGTCCGTTTTCGCCAGCAAAATAGCTGCTTTAATGGCTCTGATTCCTCTCAGGGCAGCCTGATCTTTGGCCTTCATGGCTTCTTTCAGGTCCTGCATGATCCTTTCTTCGAGTGTCATGATTGCTTCCTGTTATTATTGAATGATAAAATTATTTGTATTTGAGGACATTACGCCTGCCTCATTCTTCCACTCACTTACCCGCTAAACGGGAGTTCAGCGTTACCTTACCCCTTCTTTCGCTCTTCTATCCATTGCGTGATCTGGATGAAATCCTCCAGCGGCAATTGCTCCGGGCGTTGGGTGAAAAAGGGATCCGCCAGTAAAGCATCTTCCGCTAAAAAAAGTTTCATGGTATTGCGCAGCATTTTGCGACGCTGGCTAAAAGCCTGTTTTACCACCTGTTTGAACAACTTTTCATCGCAGGGCAATGTCGCATTTGGCTTCCGGGTGAGGCGTATGACGCCCGATTGTACTTTTGGGGGAGGCGTAAAGCTGCCCTTATCTACGGTGAACAGGTATTTCCCTTCGTAGAAGGCCTGTACCAACACCGAAAGGATGCCATAAGTTTTACTGCCGTGTGGCGCAACGATGCGATCGGCAACTTCTTTTTGAAACATACCCACCATTTCCGGAATTTGCGCCTTGAACTCGAGCATCCGGAAAAGGATCTGAGAAGAAATGTTGTAAGGAAAATTGCCGATCAACCCAAAAGGCGCTTCGCCGAAAATCTCCTGCAAAGGCATCTTGAGGAAGTCTTCTGCAATAATGCGTCCTTCCAGCTCGGGGTAGTGCTTCCTGAGGTATTCCACCATGTCGCGGTCTGCTTCCACAACCGTCAGCTCAGATGGCTTTTTGAGAAGATACTTGGTTAACATGCCTTTTCCGGGACCGATTTCCAGTACCCGTGAATAAGCCGTTTCGGCAAGTTGAAGGCCGCCTGCGATGCGCATGGCGATGTCTTCCCGGTTGAGGAAGTGCTGCCCAAAGGATTTTTTCGCTTTCAAATAAGTAATTGATTAACTTTGCGTTTCAACTGCAAAGTTGGAAAAGATTGCGCAGGGATACAAGAAATGGTTTGGATATGCGCATTTTCCGGCTATAAATCTGTCGAAGGAATGGAGAAAATGAAGATAGGGATCAGCATTGGTGACATCAATGGAATCGGGTTAGAAGTCATATTGAAAACCTTAGCCAACCCTGAAATTTTAAATCTATGCGTCCCGATAATTTACGGGTCTTCCAAGGTCGTTTCTTACCATAAAAACATTGCCGGCATTGATTTTCAGTACCAGCAGGTACGTTCAGCCAGCCAATTGGTACCCGATCGGGTCAATGTTGTTAACTGTTGGCAGGATAATGTGAACATTACAATAGGGAAGCCTTCTGAATCGGGTGGCTTATACGCCATCAAGTCGTTGGAAGGGGCTGTTGCCGAGCTGAAAACCGGCATGATCGACGCGCTCGTTACGGCACCCATCAACAAATACGCCATGCAAATGGCCGGGTTTCCATTTACCGGACATACTGAATATCTGACAAAAGAACTGGGCGGCGGAGACAGCCTGATGCTGATGGTCAACGACAAGTTGCGCATTGCGCTGGTGACCAACCACCTGCCAATCGGGGGCGTTGCCGATGCCATTGACAAAGCGCTGGTATTGCGGAAAATTCAATTGCTGAACCACTCGCTTCGTGTGGATTTTGGTCTCGAACGGCCTGTAATTGCTGTATTGGGCTTGAACCCGCATGCAGGCGACAATGGCGTGATCGGCAATGAAGAAGAAATGTTCATCCGACCGGCAATCGAAGAAGCCAAAAACAAAGGCATCATGGCCATGGGGCCTTTCCCGGCTGACGGCTTTTTCGGATCAGGCCAGCATGTAAAATTCGATGCTGTTCTGGCCATGTACCACGATCAGGGCCTCGTGCCGTTTAAGCTCCTGTCTTTTGGCAGTGGCGTCAATTATACTGCCGGGTTGTCAGGGGTGCGCACTTCCCCGGATCATGGCACGGCTTTCGATATTGCCGGTAAAAATGAAGCTGACCCTTCTTCTTTCATGCGTGCCTTGTTTCAGGCAGTAGACATTGCCCGAAACCGGAAAGATCATGCGGAAATGCACAAAGACGCTTTGGTGAAGAAACGGAACAAACTGACGGAGGGCGAAGACGAAGTATTGCCGGAAGAGGCGCAGTCGATGTAATTTTTGCATCCGACACCCAATAGAGGGGGGGCTGCAAGGTTCGTTTCGACTCCGCTCAACGAACAACCTACCTGGCGGTAGGCAGGCGCTCAACGAACAACGCTCAACCATAAACCAACGAGTACCATACAAATTATGCCTGTTGTAACACTGACAACCGACTTTGGCTGGCAGGATCACTACCTCCCCATGATCAAAGGTGCCATTTTGAGCAAAAATGACCGCCTCAATCTGGTTGACATTACCCACGAAGTGAAGCCTTACGACATCGTACAGGCGGCTTTCATTTTTAAAAATACCTGGAACAGCTTTCCGGCAGGAACCATTCACCTCATCAGCGTGAATGACTATGTCAGTGAAACCGGATTTGTTGCCATACGCCATGAAGGTCATTTTTTCATTGGCCCGGATAACGGCATTTTTTCCCTGATATTCCCGGAAATGCCAAAAGACGTTTATACGCTTGAATCACCTTCTGCTACCCCCTTTCCGCTCAAAGAGGTTTATTCAACCGCCATCGGACACATCGCCAATGGCTTTCCATTCAACGAGATCGGCTTCCCTGCAGAGCGCATGGTGCAGCGCATTACATTTCAGCCGGTGATCGCGCCGTCCCAAATCAAAGGAGCGGTTATTTATATTGACAATTACGAAAATGTCATCGTCAACATAACCCGGGAACGTTTCGAGCAGGTAGGCCGCAACCGGCCATTTTCGCTGTATTTCAAACGCAACGATCCCATCACGCGCCTGTGCAACCATTACAATGATGTGCAGATTGGCGAAACGCTCTGCCTTTTCAATTCGGTGGGTTACCTCGAAATTGCCATCAATATGGGCAAAGCAGCCAGCCTTTTGGGCTTGTCGGTTGAAGAAGGCGTTCAGATTGACTTTTATACCAACACACCGGAATGATCAAGCGCATTGTCAAACTGACTCTGAAAGATGGTGGTGGAGTGGATTTTCTGGCCATCTTTGAAGCATCAAAAACAGCCATACGCAGTTCTGAAGGCTGCCGGCATCTGGAACTCTGGCGCCAACGCGACGCTCCGAATGTTTTTTTTACCTACAGTGTCTGGGACGGCCCCGAATACCTGGAAGCCTACCGGCAATCGGCACTTTTCAGGAATACCTGGCGCAAAACGAAAGCGCTGTTCGCCGCACCGGCAGAAGCCTGGAGTGTGGATGTGGTGGAAGAAGTGGGTGTCTAAAAACGGTGGACGCCTGCCTGCCGGTAGGCAGGGTGGACGGTAGACGGTAGACGGTGGACGGTGGAAGGTAGACGGTAGACGGGTAATACTGCTCTGATTAGCAGTCTGCCCCTTTAACCTTGAAAATGCGAGATCTTAGATTTTAGACGTTAGATTTTAGACGGGTAATACTGCTCTGATTAGCAGTCTGCCACTTTAACCTTTAACCTTTAACCTTATTTTTAACCTTATTTTTTAACCTTATTTCTTAACCTTCATTCGCCAATCCCAGCGACCGCAGATAAGTATTCAGCCGTTCCATTGGTTTGACGATGGCTACCCTGCCTGAGCGTACAAATTCATAAATGCCGATGCTTTTGAGTTCTTCCAGCAGGGCTTCCGTTTCCGATTCGTGGCCGGTTTTTTCAATGACTACATATTCCGGTTCTATGGCTAAGATGCGGGCATTGTGGGCCCGTACGAGCCGCTCCACCCGCGAACTGCCGGCAAAAATCTGAGCGGGTACTTTATAGAGTGCAATTTCCTGGCGCACCACTTCTTCCGGTTTGTAATAAAAAGCTTTGAGCACATCCACCTGTTTGTCCAATTGTGCCACAAGCTTTTCCACCATGTCCTCCGTTACATTCACCACGATGGTGAAGCGGTGGATGTCCGGAATAGACGATTTGGAAGTAGTCAGACTTTCGATGTTGATGTGCCTGCGGCTGAAAATGGTGACGACCCTCGACAAGAGTCCCGATTGGTTTTCAGTGAAAACCGTGATGGTGAATTCCTTTTCCATAAATGCTCATCTTAAAGAGTTCAAAGATAGGCACAAAATAGCAGGCAGGCCCCCCGATGGCTTCCGGGGCTGTGTTGGTTTTGTTTCGTAATACCGGGAATAAAAATTTCCTGATTTTAAGCGCTCAAAGCCCCTTCCTTTTTGTGTTGAATGTACACGGTTGATAAAGTCAGCAAGCCCGCAATAAAGAAAAGGCTCAGTGCCAGTACACTGTTGCGCATGCTGCCGGTAATTTGCTCAATAAATCCAAAGCTGAAGGTGCCAACAATGATGGCGCTTTTTTCCAACACGTCGTAAAAACTGAAAAAAGAGGTGGTGTCTTTGGTGTTTTCAGGCAGCAATTTCGAATAAGTGGAACGGGAAAGCGACTGAATGCCGCCCATTACAATGCCTACGCCGACCGCGAGCAGGTAAAAGGAAGGTTTGGAGTAGATGAAATAGGCAAGGCCACAAATGGCCGTCCAGATGATCAGCATGAGGATGAGCGAAAACTTGTTGCCCCGGAGATTTGAAATTTTGGCAAACAAATAAGCGCCGCCTATGGCCACAATTTGAAGCAGCAAAATCAGCAGGATGAGATCGGAAGTGGCAAATCCTAATTCTTTTTCAGCAAAAATGGCCGCCAGAAAGAGCACCGTTTGGACGCCCGTGCTGTAGAAAAAGAATGCGATGAGAAAGCGCTTGGTATGTTTGAGCGACTGAAGTTGATGCCATACTTTTTTCAGCTCCTGAACTCCTTTTAGGAGCAGGTTTTCTTTCGATTTTTCTTTGGAATCGGGCGGCAGGCGCCGAAACGGAATTTGCGCAAAGCCAAGCCACCACATGCCCACCATGACGAAAGCAATCCGGACGGCTGGACCTTCTCCGCTCAGGCCAAACCACTGATATTTCTGAATAACGATCAGATTGGTGATGAGGAGGATCACGCTGCCGATGTAGCCATACGCAAAGCCTTTGGCGCTTACCCGGTCGTACTGATCTTCGGTGGCGATCAGCGGCAGGTAGGCATTGTAAAAAACCAATCCTCCTGCAAATCCGATGGTTGCCATGATGAAAGAGACAGTGCCCAGCGTTAGTTGGTCCATTCCTTTGAAAAAATACAGCGAAATGCAAGCCAGTGAACCGATTGTGGTGAATCCGCGGAGGAAAAACTTTTTGCGGCCACCGTAATCAGCAATGCCCGACAAAAATGGCGAAGCAATGAGGATAAGCAGATAGGCAGCAGAAATGGCATAGGAATAGAGTGCGCCGTCGGAAAGCGTAAGGCGGCCTATGTGCACAATGTCATCTGTTACAGCCAGAAAATAACCCGGAAATATGGCTACGATGATCACCAGCGCAAAAGAAGAATTGGCCCAATCGAACAAAGCCCAGGCATTGATGGTGCGGCGATTGTTGAGCTCTGTAGCGGGTGCATGAAGTGTTGGAATGATTGGCGTAGACATAGGCATTTTACGATTGTCTAATTTTTTGTGCAAGATATACAATTAGTACTATCTTGCCCCCGCAGCGCTTTTTTATTTGAGCGTGGGACCAGTTCCCGATTTTCCTTCACCTATCGAGTTTTTGGTATGAACATTGCCATTTTGTCTAGAGGAGCTTACCTCTATTCGACGCAGAGCCTGCGGCGCGCCTGCCTGAGGAAAGGCCATCAGGTGCGCATTCTTGATCACATGCGCTGCACGCTGGCCATAGACCACGGGGAGGCGCTGGTATATTACGACGATGAACTGCTGGAACCATTCGATGCAGTCATTCCTCGTATTGGATCTTCGGTTACCCAACAAGGCGCCGCCGTTATCAATCATTTCGAGATGATGAAGGTCTTCTGCACAACGAATTCCGACGCATTGATCTATGCACGGGATAAATTGCGCTGCCTTCAAAAACTTGCTTTTGCGGGTATTGATACGCCAAAAACAGTCTCTGCAGGCGAAGGTCAGAACATTGGCCCGCTGCTCAATACTTTCAGTTCGATGCCCATTATCGTGAAGTTGCTGGAAAGCACGCACGGTGCTGGTGTCATGCTGGCTGAAACGCGGCGCAGTGCCGAGGCGACGGTAGAAGCTTTTCAGAAACTGGGCGAACGCGTCATCATGCAGGAGTTCATTGCGGAAGCCAGCGGTTCTGATGTGCGCGCTTTCGTGGTCGACGGTAAAGTCGTGGCTGCCATGGAGCGCCGTGCAAAAGAAGGCGAATTCAGATCCAACCTGCACCGCGGCGCCAGCGCTGTTGTCACTTCTCTTAGTGAAGAAGAAGACTGGGTTGCGCGCAAGGCTGCAGAGGTACTCGGCTTATCTGTAGCCGGGGTCGATTTGCTGCGCTCGGAGCGTGGGCCGCTCGTCATCGAAGTGAACGCTTCACCAGGGTTAGAAGGCATCGAAACGGTTACCCGCGTAGACGTGGCTGGCAAAATCGTAGGGTTTATTGAACGCGAAATGGTACATGCGCAAACGAAACAGCTCGAGTTGGCGTTTGGGTAAATAAGCATGAGTAAGCATTTCGTCATTAATGGAACCACCATCATCCCCGGCCAGGATCTGACCCTGCGTTTGCCGGTAGGAAGTTTGCCTTCGGGCAACCGCATTTACATCAAAGGTCATATTTACCGCAGCTTGAACCCGGGGCCCGTGATGCTGGCGCTGGGCGGCGTGCATGGCGATGAAATCAACGGCATCGAAATCGTTCGGCGCGCTGTGGAGGAAGAGATTTTTAAAAATCTTCAATTTGGCAGCGTCATTGCCATCCCGCTGTTGAACATCTATGGCTTTATCAACTATTCGCGTGATGTGCCTGACGGGAAAGATGTCAACCGCAGTTTTCCCGGCAGCCTCGATGGCTCACTGGCTGCACGCGTGGCGCGCAGCCTTACCAAAAAGATACTTCCGCTGTCCGATTTTATCATCGACTTCCATACCGGCGGGCGAAACCACTACAATTATCCGCAGGTGCGTTTTACCAAAGGCGATAAATCCAGTGAAGAGCTGGCCCGTATGTTCGGAGCGCCGTTCATGCTTTCCAATGCTGCCATCACCCATTCACTGCGAAAAGTAGCACAGGAAGCCAAAAAACCGCTCATTGTATTTGAAGGTGGTGAAAACCTGCGCTACGACGGCTTTTCCATTGATCATGGCCTGAAAGGCATGAAGCGCGTGATGGCCGCCAAAGGCATGATTTTGGAAGACCCGGGTCTGGGGACCACCAAAAGCACCCTTGTAAAACGGTCTTTCTGGCTGCGGGCGCCCTGGTCAGGCATGCTCCGATGTTACAAACCTGCCGGACAGCGTGTTGGCGAGGGAGAGCCGCTCGGTTCAATCAATGACCCTTTCGGCACCGAAAAAATCCGCATTTACGCACCCCGGGACGGGTTTATTCTTGGGCACAATAATGCGCCGGTGGTCAATCAGGGGGATGCGTTGTTCCATATCGGCTATTAAAAGCTTGTTCTTTATGAGCAAAAAATGACAAATCTTAATTGGACTGAATCCAAATAAGACTTACTTTTGCCTTCGCAAAAACAGCAGTTATGGCCACTAATCAAAAAAAAGCCTTTAATCCGGGGAAAGTGGGGATTCCATTTCCACTCGTTGTCGTTGAGTTGAAAACGTTCAAAAAGAAGTGCTGCAAGAAATATAAAAAAGGCAAACGCTGTAAAAGCTGCCCGAACAGATAAGCGCATTCGCGTCAGGGATTCCAATCTGCGAAATTGGCAGCTTACAGAACCTGGCGCAGCGGCCTGGTTCCCTGTCTTTGCTGTTCTCCGGAACCCGTAGAATATGCCCCGTAAACCGGATTGCTTTATGTACTGTTTTCTTCAGACAGTTTACATCATACATAAGCAACTCCTGTGACAAAAGCGGTACAACTTGGATTGAAAGAAAATTGGCGGCAATTTTCTCTGCTTGTCATCGTCAATGCTTTTGTCGGCGGCATGATCGGCCTGGAGCGCACCGTGCTGCCCCAACTTGCAGAACTGGAGTTTGGCATCTCTTCGACATCGGCCACTTTGTCTTTCATTGTTGCTTTCGGAATAACCAAGGCGTTTACCAATTACTTCACCGGCCGACTGTCGGATCGCGTCGGTCGGAAGAACCTCCTGATTCTGGGCTGGATCTTTGCTCTGCCGGTTCCTTTTCTTTTGATCTACGCCAATTCCTGGAATTGGATTGTTTTTGCCAATGTACTGCTCGGCATCAACCAGGGATTAACCTGGAGCAGTGCCGTGGTTATGAAAATTGACCTTGTCGGGGATAAAAATCGAGGCCTGGCAACGGGCATCAATGAGTTTTCCGGCTACCTGTCTGTTGGCATCGTCGCTTTTTTTACCGGATACCTTGCCAGTCAATATGGGGTGAGGCCTGCGCCGTTTTATCTGGGCATAGGCTTTTCCGTTGCTGGTTTGTTGCTCAGTGTGTTTTTCATTAAAGATACCCGACGCCACGTTTCCAAAGAAGCAGCTGACAATCTTTTTCCTTATTTGTCGAATGTCATCATCGATACCACTTTTCGCCACAAAACGCTCAGTGCAGTGACTCAGGCTGGTCTGGTGAACAACCTCAACGACGGCATGATCTGGGGTTTATTGCCATTGTTGTTACTCGGCCATCATTTTGACAACACCCAAATCGGACTACTCGGCGCCATTTATCCGGCAGTTTGGGGACTGGGACAATTGATCACCGGGAAAATGTCGGATTCATATTCCAAAAAAGGACTGCTTTTCTGGGGCATGCTCCTGCAGGCTGCAGGCATACTAAGCTTAACCTTAGCGAGCGCATTCGCTCACTTTTTGGCAATTGGCGTCGCACTGGGCATAGGTACGGCGTTGGTGTATCCAACATTCATGACGGCCATTGCAGCAGTCACCAATCCTGTACAACGCGCAGAAAGCCTTGGCGTTTTTCGGTTTTGGCGCGATCTGGGTTATGCCGTCGGCGCTGTGTTGACGGGAATCATTGCTGATTTATGGGGCATTGAATTTTCCGTTCTGGCGATTGGATTGCTGACAGCCGTTTCCGCTTTTGTCGTTTTATGGAGAATGCAGCCTGCGGAACCCTGCATCAAAGCTGAAGTTGTTTCGGCTTTACTTCATAAACAGGGAACTGCTATAAAAATTATAGACGTGCGTTCCCCGCAAGAGTATGCACAACAACACATTCCGCAAGCCATCAATATTCCTCTGGAGCAGCTTGGGAATGCGGCCGGGCTGTTCAAAAAAAATGACCGCCTGGTGCTGGCCTGCAACAAAGGCGGCGGGCGATCTGCACAGGCGACAAACGCTTTGAGAAAGCTTGGCTTCTACAAATCAAGCTGGCTTTGCGGCGGAACAATGGCCTGGTTGGCGAATGGGGGTAGCCGTGGTTGATAAAGTTTACGTCAAATCAGTTTACGACCTTTTTTACCACATTGCCTTTATCCGTTCCAATTTCCAGTAAATACAGCCCTTTTCGGGGAAGCGCCACGGCAGGATCCTCTCCGTTTTGCCGGCGAATAAACTTGCCGTCGGCGGTAAATACCTTAACATATTGGAGTTTTGCTCCCCGCAATTGTACATAGCAAATGCCATTAGAAGCCGGGTTGGCGGCAATTTTGACGCTGAAGCTCCGATTGGTTTCGCGCGTACCGACTGCGCCGTCTACAAAGATGTTTTCCAGTTGGGTCGTGCCGACCGCCACCGGAGATCGGTCGCTTTCGTTGAACATGCTGCGGAAAGTTTCGATTTCCGGCGTAGTGGCGTCGAACATTTCGGCCATCCAGCGGGGTGGGAGCGACTGGTAGTAAACCGTGGCGTAAGCAGAAACGTTGCCCTGGTAGCCCGTTATGCCAACGCGGTAGTGCACCACATCTGCACCGGAGCCTTCCACGCCGCCGCTGTTTTTATTAAAATCGGGATCGCTCAGCGCATCGCCGACAATCAGCGTACTGTCGTAGACCGAATGCGTGGTCCTGAAGCCCGCAGGCGGCAGGCGATTGTCCTTCAGTGCAACATAGGCGCGTTCCAGCACGGTGGTGAATTGCTGATTAACATCTCCAGCCACCATTTCGTAGATCTGCGCCTGACCAGGGTCGTTGATGACATTGTGATGCGGCTCAAATTGCGGATCATTGCCCGCAACCTCAAGATCGGGTTGCAGGATGCCTGACTGAAACAACGTGTCGCCCTGTTCCGTCAGCAACACAAAGCTGACAAAAGCCCGACGGCTGGGGTAACCCGAAGGAAATTTGTGTCCCGCCTTGTTGGTCAGCCGCAGCGCAAAAGTGATGGAGTCCTGATCCTGGCCTTCCAGTGAAAGCGCCAGATTCAGGGATTTTTGCTGCAGCATTTGCGTCGTTTTTTCAATGGTTTCGTCAAACTGCGCGGCTTCGGCCTGGATGCCCAATGCCTGGCGGTTGTTTTTCATCAGCTTCAGCATGGTTGTGTTGGCGCCCACCAGTTCGTGCAACCCAAACGGGCTGCGACCGTCGAGGAAGAGGTAGTTCGTTGCAATAACGACGGGCTCTTTCAGGCGCGGCATATGGCATTCCTGACAAGTAATGTTTTGGGTTTTATAGGTGGAATTGAGCCACTCGTGGTAGGTGGCCTGTTCTACAAAAGAGGTACCGATCAGTTCGCCTTCGTAGTTGAAAGGTTGTGTAACTAAAGTATGGCAGGGTGCGCAAATGCCGGCATCGCCGATCTGCTCTCCAAATTCCGGGTTGAACCCCACAAATTCCTGCATGGGCGGACTGAATGGCATGCTGTAAGGGCCGTATACCACCCGGTTGGTGTCGAAGGTGATTTCGCCGGAAAAAGTGGCGGCTAAATTCTCCGCGCTGATCTTGTGGCAGGTACTGCAGGTAACCCCGTCCAGTCCGATGCTGTCTGCGATCATGTCAGCAAGCGTATAGTGTTCCTGGCCCCGAAAAAGCGCGGTGTAGTGGCCGTTTGGCGCGTGACAGGAGGTGCATTTTGTCTGAATGTCTAAGCTGTGTGCGGGATAAAGGAGGATCTCATGGCTCACTTTTGCCCGCCAGAACGGGTCTTTGGCGCTGTTGGCCATCATGGTGGCGCTCCAGTCGTCGAGTATGTTGACGTCATTCCCCGCGGCATCCAGCAAGGCATAGCCGTTGTTGTCAAACCCGTGGCAACCGCCGCAAGCTGCTGAAGTGGGAAAGATGATGTTGGAGTCAATGACCAGCAATTCCCGCATGGTGCGGAATTCTTCGCGTTCGCTGTCGCTGTGAAAAAATACTGCGGGTTTTAGATTGGCCGAGCCGCCCCAAAAAACGACGGCGATGACAAAAGATCCGAAAAGTAGTTGCCTGTACATGATAGCGCTGTGGATTAAGTGCCGAAAGGTAAGGCAGCGAGGCGAATCGGCCAAACGGGAATTGGAAGTGGGTCGGCAGGGTGACAGGGAGGGGGCGGATAAAGCTGATGAGTAGACATGTCCAAGCTAAGGTTTCGGCCTTGCCTCTTCTATTTAGTTTCCCTTGTTTAGTCCAATTTTGAATTTTTATTATTTGGCGGAATCTTACAAAAAAATCGAGATTCCGCCAGATTTTCTTGAAATTATTGAGCGGAATGTGTATTTTGCATAAGCCATTTCACTCAAATCTGGGATCACACCATGAAGCAAGCATTCGTAGGCCGCCAACAGGAGTACGCCATTTTACAAAAGGCATTTCAATCCAACGAACCGGAAATGGTTGCTGTTATAGGCCGCCGAAGGGTAGGTAAAACCTTTTTGGTGCGTTCAACCTATGGGAAAAACATTGACTTTGAAGTTACAGGCATTCAAAATGGGCATACACAAGAACAATTGCAACATTTTACGGATCGGCTGAACCATTATGCCCGCCCAATTTTACCATTTCAACGGCCTTCAAACTGGCAAGAAGCATTCCAGATGCTTATCATCTATCTGGAAAACCAAGGGAAAAAGGAAAAAATGATCATTTTTTTGGATGAATTCCCATGGATAGCCGGGCGCAAATCCGATTTCCTGAGAGCTTTTGGGCTGTTTTGGAACAGTTGGGCCTCTCAGAACAATGTTGTTGTGGTCATATGCGGCTCAGCAGCTTCCTGGATGATCGCAAATGTCGTACGCGACAAAGGTGGCTTGCACAACCGCATTACGAGGCGAATTTACCTCCAGCCTTTTAACCTTTTTGAAACAGAGCTCTTTCTAAATAGTAGAAACGTAAACCTAGACCGCTATCAAATACTCCAGTTGTACATGGCAATGGGTGGGATACCACACTATCTCAAGGAAGTAGAAGCAGGTAAAACGGCTGCTCAGAATATTGATCAAATTTGTTTTTCGGCACAAGGACTGTTGCGTGAAGAATTTTTACAATTGTATCCAGCCCTTTTTGACAATGCAGAAAACCATGTTCGCATCATTCGTGCTTTAAGCGCCACCTGGCAGGGGATGACCCGGTTAGACATTTTAGCACATACCGGATTGTCAGATGGCGGCAACGCAACTCGTATCTTAGAAGAGTTGGCCAGCTCTGGGTTTATTACTTCGTTTTATGCCTATGGCAAAAAGAAAAAAGAGCTGCGCTACCGGCTGACCGACGAGTACTCGCTGTTTTACCTGAAATTTATCGAAGAAAAGCGCAGCGAAGGAGCCGGCGTTTGGGAACGGCTCGCCCAAACCCAATCCTGGAAAAGCTGGAGCGGCTATGCCTTCGAAAGCATTTGCCTTAAGCACGTGCCTGCAATTAAAAAGGCATTGGGTATTTCGGGCATATACAGCGAAGCCTCCACTTTTTATCTAAAAACCAGCGAATTTGGCCGGGGTATCCAAATTGACTTGCTCATTGATCGCGCCGACCACGCCATCAATATTTTTGAGATCAAATTTCACCAGTTGCCTTTTGTATTAAATAAAGAACAAGCCAATGACATCCGGCAGAAGACAGCCATTTTTAAATCAGCCACGGCAACCACAAAACAGGTCTTTTTTACCCTGCTGACGACTTTCCCACTGACGCCCAATGAACACAGTTTAGGCACTGTGGACAAGGCATTGGATATGGATTGTTTGTTTGAAGCTTTCTCCTAAGTACTTGGTTTTTACCTATAAATGTCGCAAGGGCTAGAGATGGAAGCGGCGCAGCCATCCGCAAAATCCGCGTAATCCGCGTTCCCATAATCGTGTTATCGGAACGCGGATTACGCGAATGACGCGGAAGACACGGATAAAAACACTGTAGAATACAGCGTTTTAGGCACTTATGGGTTTTACCCGCACGCCATACCAAGCTCCAGCCTGCTGGCCCTGCCTGTTTTACACCGTTGAAAAAAAACGCATATTTGCAGTAGCGGATACGCCAGTAAAAAAACGCATGCCGCACAACCCTCATCAAAACACAAAATTCCAGCCATGTCCGAACTCGCCCTGCAACTCATTGCTGAAAACAAAGCCAAACACGAACGCGGCGAAGACGCCAGCTATCTGGATCTTGGTAACTGCGGACTGACCAAGCTGCCCGCTGCCATTGGGGCACTGACCTGGTTGGAGACGCTGATCTTGAGCACTAAATGGTGGGAATACGACCTTGAAAAAAGGAATGGAGTATGGATGGAAAGCCAGAACACCGGCGAAAAAAACAATATACAATCCATTGCTGGTGTAGAAAAACTAAAGGCCCTCAAAAAATTAGTGCTGGCAAAAGACGATGAATTTGATTTCGAAAATAATGAAAATTGGAAGCTAAGCGACTTGTCGCCGCTGTCGGGCTTGACGGGCTTGCAAGTACTAAGTTGCGACTCCACGCAAGTGAGTGACTTGTCGCCGCTGTCGGGCTTGACG
>CALEYL010000038.1 GCA_937926205.1 uncultured Saprospiraceae bacterium | reverse complement strand
AGAAAGCATTGTCGAAACACATGGACGGGTTGGATTTGTAATCGATGAAATCTTCGGAGTAGGAAGGGAGGAGTTTAGGAAGCTCATGAACAGGCTGTGCCTGTAATCCGAAGATGGAAGCACAAAACCAGATTGATATGTAAAGAGACCGTCCCAAAATTTAAATAGAGATGTAGGTGTAAAGTTAAGCATTGACATGAGATCGCAATACTCATTCATAGCTTCAATTCTAATATAATTTCCATTCCAAACAAATCGGCCTTCGAGGGGGGGGAGGAGGGAGGCCATTCCCAGAGCGTATACAGCCATTCAATATGCTTTCCAAAGCAAGAATTTTAACAAAGATAGCTTTTCTTTAAAAGAAATCCGGCACTATCTCAACAACCATGATTCTGCCCTTGAAGTAATATATTGGCATAAAATGACCTTCTACTGCTTCTTTTTCGATTTGATGGTTTTTGTTTTAATAGACCGTAAGTTGATTGTGTTCAAATTTATTTGTAAACAAAGGTTGAGGATAAAACCAGGGTAGCTAATCCTCCAATCCCGGTAACTGCAAAGAGTAGCGGCCCTGCAATTGTTTCTTCTTCATTTCCTTGTTTTTTGATGATTGTCGTCACGGTTGGCGCCAGCGTCTATGCCCAGCTCTTGCTGGGCATAGACGCTGGCGCTGTGTTCCAGCCAGCCTTCTTTCTTCATTCCTCTAAAGTGGTCTCAACTCTAATAAAAGGAATCATAGGGTCAGGTGATTTATCTGATGTATAACAATTAACGAGACTATCTTCATCAATGATTACCCATAAATCATCATAATTTTGGTCATCAACAACATAGATAAAATCTTCCCAAAAATGAACAGAAACCTTCATCGTTGGATTCCATTCCTTTATTGTTTTGTTTCCATCAACTAGTCTTATCCTGAAAGAACCAGCTTGATTAGGTTTAATTATTCCGCAACGAGCAACAATTTTTAGTTTAATACATCTGTTTCCGTTGGGTTTTAAAACAGGTATATTATACTTCATAATTCCAGGTTGCTGCGGAGGCTTCATTGTATATTTCTCATCAAATGAACTTAGACTGCACCTAGCTTTTACTGGTTTTTCTCCTTCTAACCCACAAGTCAAAATAAACAGGCTATTTGGGTTTTTTCCTGCGAGATTATCATAACTGCTTCCGAGAGAGGAAATCGAAACAAATTTTATATCTTTCGTTGGGATTGCCCAGCAATAACCAGTTCTGCCACCGTCCAGTCCACCGTTAGCTACTCCGACTACTTTTCCTTGATAGGTTACTGGAGAGCCTGATGCTCCTTGAGGAATTGCAGCCTGAAGACTTAAAACTTCAATATAAACTGATGGGCTATTTCTAATTTCTAAACCTCTTCTAAATTTAGTGAGTACGAATCCTGTGTTGAGACTTTCAAGTGCTGGATTTCTGACCAGTACTCCCTGCGTTTCTTTTGGGCTTGATACCCCATGGGCAAAACTATTCATTGTCAATTCCTTATAGGACAGGTTAGAGGGATTAGCAGGGGAGAATTCTAATCCACTTTGAAATTTACTTGCAATTTCACTTGAAGATAAAAGAGCTACGTCGTGTTTTATATCAGCTTTAATTACACTTATATTTCTAAATGTCCTACCATTGTTATCTTTGGCAATTATTCGCTTACATCCGCAAACTCCATGTAAGGCGGTTACTATACCTACGACTTTTCCTTCTTCTACCCAAACAAAGCCAGTAAGTACATTAGTTGTATTTGACATATCATTATAGGAGCAATTGTCGGCAAGTATTTTAACAACATATTTATTCGCAGAGAACAAACTATTGCAGTTGAAAATTAAAATTAAAATCAGAATTTTTTTGTTTAATTTTGGCAAGAACATTTTTTATGAATTTTAGAGGTGATTAAATCAATATTTATAACTGGTTTTTCCAGCATATTGACTACGTCTATGTCGTCAACATTTTTTACTTGACAAATTAAATCCCAACCTTCCAAATCACATAAAGACAGTTCTTCACAAAGTTCCTCTGTTAAATTAAATAGAACTGTCTCATATGTACTAACATCTCCTTGTTCAAAGTTTTTTTGCTTTAGATGTTTTGGAGTGAATATTTGATGAGTCCTTGCGGGAATTCCAAGTGCAGATCCTGCTACCATACCCAATATCATCCACATAACAGGATAGATATTAATATTTTTTAGTTTTTCAATTTGAGTTTCATTTTCGTCACTTTTTTCATAGTTTTTTTGCCCAGTTAGTATTGCAAGTAACCCAACGATTATTGTGAGGAGAGGAACCAAAATTTGGAGCAAAATTTCTGATTTGCTTAATCCCATAAAGATTCCTATTCCAATTCCTGTAAAAAATAAGGCTCTATTGTTTTTCATTTTATTTAGTTTTCTTTTTTCTTGGTTGGCTGGAACTTAAGTATTCCCGCAATACCACCAAGTCGCGAATACCCGGCAGTAAACCCGTATGGTGTTTATGTGCGGGTATTCGCTTACAAACGAAGTTAGCTGTTTTTTTTCAAATCAATCTCTGCTTAATGCTGTTTTTCGACGAAGTTGGCGGAGGCTAAATGAGCGCTTCCCGAACAATCTCTTAGAACGCTTGAGCGTCTATGGGTAAATCTCCCTGGACTCTTTTTTGTCACGGTGTCCCACGGAGTATGGGAGTCTCGCGGAGTGAAGCAAGCTGTTTTAAGAATAACACCATAAAACTCCGTGAAACTCCGCGTTTACGTTGCGAAACTCCGCGTTTACGCTGCGAAACTCCGCGTTATTATCCATTGGGCGAACAAATTCATTAAACACTCTCTGGTTTAGATACTGATTCGCAGGAATCATAAAATGGCGGACAGCGAACTGCCAACCGTTGAGGGGGAGCGCACTCAATATCTTTTCCCGAATCTCACCAATTTTCAAATCCCGCTTATTCAACCAATTCAACAAATTCAACAAATTCAACAAATTCAACAAATTCAACAAATCCCTCAATACCTCCCTACAACTTCGACACCATCAGGCAATGGCTCACCGCCAAATCTGATTTATCAAAAGCGGCATACTTCGGATTCAGGCGAATAGAATTTAGCGCATCCAAATCGCCTGGGCGGACCGTCAGGTCAGTAACCGGCAGTCCGATTTCGGCATATAAGCGCTGGTATTCGCTCAGGCGGTATCGGTTTTGAGGCTGAATCGAATTGTCAATCCAACTCCAGGCGCGGTCAGAAAAGCGCAGGTAGTTGTAAATGGTGATGGAAGGATCGAAATGTGCAAAATGATCGGACATATCAATGAAATGGGAGAGAATGCCTCCGGGTGTAGCGATGCGCCTGAATTCCAGCAGCAAATCTTTCAGGATATGCGGGTAAACGTGTTCGAACGTGTTGTTGGAGTGGACCAGATCGACCGAAGCATCGGGCAATGGCAAATGCCGGGCATCCTGAACCAGGTAAACCATGTTTAACTTTTCAAGCATGGCCTCAAAATTCCTGTCTTCAGCATGGGCCATTAAATCGCGCAAAACAGCCATCCTCTGCGGCTGAACGGGCACATAAGTCTCCAACAGTCCTTTGTCGGCATAATCCAGGAAACGCCGTATGGTGGTGGCTAAATGTCCCGCATGGCTCAGCTTGCTGATGTCGGTGGTGTAGATGCGTCCGGCGCCGGAAAGAAACAGGGCTATGGGGACAACCGGGTACCAGCCTGTGCCGAGTTCCAGGGTTGTTTTGCCCTCCATACTGCCGCTCTGCTGATGATAGGCGTCGATGTGTTCTTTTGCATGAAGCAATCGATCCGAAAAATACGCATCGTTTAAATGAACCCCTTTGGTGACATATTTCTGAAACAGGTAATTGAGCTGCTGACTGAACGGCAGAAAGGAGATGGATTTCTGTACGATTGCTTTTAAGACCCACTTTTTGAGCATGGACTCGTTAGATGTTAGATGCCAGATGTCAGATGTCAGATGTCAGATGTCAGATGTTAGATATCAGATATTAGACTACGCTCATTTGGTCATGAGTCTAAAGTCTAAAATCTAGTGTCTAAAATCTAAAATCTAATATCTCATATCTTAAAAGGAGCAAAAGTAGCAGATTAAAACAAGCTGACATAACCCAGGTGCACCTTTGGCGCCCCAAAATCGATTGGATTGTTTTTGCGACTGCCAAAGGCCAGGCTTACGCCAAAAACGCCGGCACTGGTTTCAAAGGTGATGCCGGCGCCAAATCCGTAAGGGAAGTCGATGGTTTTTATGCCGGGGAGGGTGTTGGCAGTGCGTTCGTCCACGCGGGCATAATCCAGAAAAGTGTAGAGGTAGGAATTCTGTTGCAGCAGCAATCGGTATTCCAGGGTAAGTACCGCGTAGTTCACAGCAAACACCAGTTCTTCATCGAAACCGCGGAGCAGGCGATTGCCGCCAATGCGGTACTGCTCATTGGCATAAACACCCTGATTGGAGATGATCCAGCCTGCCTGAAGGGCGGTTTTGAAGGTGGTACGCCGGAACAATGGAAGGTAGCCTTCGAGGTTACAGGCCAGCCGGTATTGAAAGGATCGCTGTTGCAGGCTGTCATAGAGGTAGCCCAGGTCAAGGTTCACGATCTGATTGTTGCGGCGGATGCGCCGGACCCCTGCGTCGGCCTGAAATTGCAGGCTCCACCCACGCCGTGGATTAAAACGGTAGTCGAGCTGGCGGCGAACATAGGACAACCCGAATGCACTGCGGCTGACATCCAGGGTGTCTGGTAAAGCTTGTTGCGATGCAATTTTTGCGACATCCACATTCAGCAACACCGATGATCGGTTGCTCAAAAATGCTTTCAGATAGTCGCCTCCTTCCAGCAGGTATTGCACCCCGGCGTTGTAGGAAACGTCCAGATAATTGGTGTCGCGTTTGTATAAATTGAATTGAAGATCGGCTCCAAAAGGCAATCCCAAAACGTAAGGGTAATTGAACTGAAGGTCCAGCAATTGGGTTTGGGGCCTCAGTTGTTCAAATTTGGCAAATATGCGCTCGCCCTGCCCGAATTGCCCGTTCAGTTCGCCCAGAAAAGAGCCGGTAATGAGCATGCGGCCGGTTTGAGCGCTGTTGGGCAGCACGCCGATCAGAAAATCAAATCGGCTGGCGCGTTTTTGTTTCAGGGTGAGGTTGACGACAGCGCCATCTTCGCCAAAAGTAACATAGGGGTCAGATGCCGCCTCCAGAAAAGGCAGTTCCTGCAAGCGGTCGCGCAGGCGCAGGATCTTAGATCGGTTGTAAGGAGTGCCTGGTTTTACCCCAAGGTAGTTTTGAAGATAGACCCTGGAAATACGCACTTCACCGCTAATCTTCAGTTCTTTTATGGGGACAAAGCGCCCGCGTTCCAGCATCAGCCGTGCCGCCACCTGGCCTGCCTGGATTTGGATGCTGTCGAGGCGGATTTGCGCAAAAGGAAAGCCATTGTCTTCCATTTGGCGCAAGAGCAAAGTCTGCATCCGGGCGATTCCTTTTGTGGAAAAAGGTTTGTTTCGGTACAAGCGCTCCCGGTATCCGATTTGCGACAACAAGCCTTCGTCCACATTGCCGTTGCGCAGCATGGCCCAGCTGTATGGAGGCCCCACGTGCAGAAAGGCTGTATAAACGCTGTCCTGCCGCAGCAGGGTATCCATGGAAGCTTCGAGGTACGTTTGGTTGTGGAGCTGCGAAAGGGCCTCTTTTAAAGCTGCATGCAGACTCGCGGTGTCCGGAAAGGCTGTTTTTAATTTAATCCTTTCCGAAATATATTCCGGCGACTGGTCGAGGCTCAGCAGGCGAAGGGTAAAAGGCTGCTGGGCTTGAACGGCAGTGCCTATCAGGAGGCAAATTAAAAAACAGGTATGGAATCGTATGAATGGCTGCATGTTGCAAAGGTACGGCCTGGTAGAGGCTTTTGTGGGGTTAGCGGATTTAGAAGGCAGCGGATACCCAATAAGGTCGATTCCTTCCGGGTAAAAAAATCCCTGCGTTATTATGAGGGTATAACGCAGGGATTGCACATGGTGTTTTTTTTTTGAGAAAAGAATTAACGACTGATATTCAGCATTGCAGAGCGGTAAGCACCTCCGACATAAGCCTGAATAAAAACGACACCCGGTTCAATGTTTTCAAGGTTGACCTCCAGTGGACCGGCTTGAGGCCAGGAAAAGCAATGAAGTTGCTGCCCCTGCACATTGTAGAGCCGAATCCATTCCGTATCATTCGGTATTTGCAACCAGAAACGACCATTTGAAGGGTTAGGCCAAACCCGGAGTGCCCGATCTGCCAAAGCTTCAGGTGACAAACTGCTGATGATGTCAACCGTTTCAACGATTTCAATGTCGTCTTCACTGTAAAGCCCATCTCCTTGTTGATAGACAACGGCCAGGGAGGATTCTTCTTGTTCGGCTGCTCGCCAAATCCGAATTACATAAGGCTCTTGATTGCTCATCCCGTCATGTAAGTTAGGGGTTGATGGATCATCCCCCCATACGGTTACCCCAAAACTTTCAGAGCTGGTGACCGCGGCGCCGCATAATACGCCACTTGAATTGAAAATTCCAATTTCATCATCTGGCTGAAAAAGGCTGGTTGCATTTCCGGACGGGAAGATCAAGGTTGCATTATTACCGGTATTGATGTTACCCAATACAAAGTGTACGGGGTCCAGGACTGGGTTCCGGGCCAACCAGGAGTCGGGATCTCCTCCTCTAAAGTTAGGGGGATAATGCAATGTTGTGGCAGCATTTGCTTTCACTTTATAGCCCTGCGTTGGTAGAAGATTGCCAATGCCATTGATTCCCAATGAAGGGTAATAAATTGCTCCGGCATTATTTTTCACAATGTCAATTTGCGCGGCAACGCTGGCCAACTGCTCATCTGCCAGGCCAGGATTGTCACGAAGGTAGCTGATGATCTGCCACCCTGGCACGATTGGAATTGCTGTTGTTGCAGGATCTGCTTTAATGCCGGTAATCGTAAGTGTTATTGGCGATTCTGTAATCACCTGGTACCCTTTGGGTAAAGACCAATTGCCAATCTGATTTAGGTTGATGGGAGGCCCGACCGCAAAAAGCCCCTGATCATCCTTTACAAGTGTAACAGGGTTCCATACAGATGTAAAAACGGTCTGTATATTGGGCTGAGCGGGCAAAACATAAGAGGAAATCATATTCCAACCCGTATTCAATTGTATATCCAGGGTGGCCACAGTACTTACTGTCAGGCCGGTTATCATGCTGATGCCATCATTTGCGTAGGTATTCGTATGGGTAATGGGGGTGGCAATTGGAGCATATTGCGCTGTTGCAAGGAATTCTTCTGACGTAGCTGTCCGGTATACCTTTACCTTGAATGTTTCCCCTGCCTCAAAACCATTTTTGGGCATACCTGCGGTGTTATCATTGCCATATACAGGGCAGCCGGTAGCTGCTCCCTGCCAGACTACAAAATTGCTGCAATGGAGCATACCGCCATCTTCGTAAAAAAATCCAATTAAATCTCCTTGTTCAATCGGCTCTCCATCTATGGTAGCATCCAGGTTCCCGGAAAGAATGATGCTGTGGTTGCTGCCGGTAATGGAAGGTGTCCAGGGATAAACGATTGTCTGTGCGGCCTGGCTGACTTCCAGCGTATGACTAAGGTTGCAACCGCTGATGAGCAATGTCGCACTGAGTATCTGAGGCGTCATATTTGCCTGATATTGAACATTGATGACGGCATTGCCGCTGCCTTGTGTGGGGTTGACGGTAAGCCACGACGGCAGGTTGCTGATGCTCCAGTTGGTGCAATTGCTGGTGATGTTAAAAGTGGTGCTTCCGGCTGCTGCGCCAACGTCCAGTGAAGTTGGATTGACAGTCAAAGTAATGGGTGCTGCTGCCTGTGTAATGAGCACGTTTTGGCTAAGCGAGCAACCACTAATGATC
>CALEYL010000037.1 GCA_937926205.1 uncultured Saprospiraceae bacterium | reverse complement strand
AGATTATTAACCCCAAACTGCAACTGCCAACTGCCGACTGAAAAACTGCCAACTTCAAAAATCGTACACCCAATGAAATTTTCAATATTCTTTGTGCTCCTTTTCATCACTGCCACCTTCAGCAGTGGTTGCACCCAACGCGAAGTCCGGCTCAGCGCCAATGACCGGCAAGTCGTGGATACGATCTACCTGCGCCGGCTGGATTCCCTTCGGCCGCTCTGGGATACCCTTTGCATCACCAATCGCGACCGCTGGATAAAAGAGGCTGTTGATTCTCTGGTGCGCACCAGGTTGGAAGAGGAAGCCCGTCTTCGTGAACGCATCAAAAAGCAGGAGCAATGAAACGTTTATTTAGAACAAGCATTTCCACTTTGACTTTCTGCAGCCTCCTGTTTTTGGGACTGAATGCCTGTCAAAGCGAAGCAAATCGCCTCGAAGGCAGGCAGGCAGCCATTGAATTGGAAGTTGCCCGAAAACTGGAAGCTTTTCGTACCATCAAAGCACAGAACTGCCGGGAAGATATACTGGCTACTGCTTCTCGCATAGCGGATTCTCTGATTATTGCCAATGCCCGCATGCAATTGGATACCACGCTGAAACCTGCGAAACCCTTCAAACCTGAACAACCAAGCATCCAAACCCTGATAGACTCAGTGCCGGTAAAACCCCTGTTCCCAAACAGACCTAAAAAAGATTCGACATCCAATCATTAAGGGAAGCCCGGTTTTTCCTTTTGTCGCCTCAGAATGCCTTTTGGTCTGTTTATTCGGGAAAGCGGGGTGATTTTTGGGAATATTCGACGAGGTGCCGTACCCTTTCGCGTGTTTTCCCGTAACTTACTTCGTCTAGTAAATGTTCTCAATTGACTTAATTATCATAAGTTCGCAGCGTTTTACGGCCTGGTCCGGCAAACGGAGAACTGCCTTCAAAAATCGAAAATGTTACTCTGGATAATTTTCATCGTATTGATTTTTTTCTTCCTTGCGCTTGACCTGGGGGTTTTTAACAAAAATCCACATGTTGTCAGCACCAGGGAAGCCTTCGCCTGGACAGCGCTTTGGGTGTCGGTATCCCTGCTTTTTAGCATTGTCGTGTATTTCGCATACGAGTTGAAATGGGTTTCGGGTGACCTTAGCGGTTCTAAAGCCGTGCTGCTCTACCTGAGCGGTTATCTGGTGGAGCAGTCGCTGAGTATGGACAATATCTTTGTCATAGCCATTATTTTTGCGTATTTTCAGGTACCGAAAGAATACCAGCACCGGGTTCTTTTCTGGGGGATTATTGGCGCGCTGGTTTTCAGGGGGATAATGATCGCGCTGGGTACGGCCCTCATCCACCAGTTTGAATGGGTCATTTACATTTTTGGCGCATTCCTTTTGTACTCGGCTTATAAAATGCTCACCGTTGGGGAATCGGTGCACCCCAGCCAAAACCCGACCATCCGCTTTATCCGGAAATTCTTTGCAGTCAGCACCAGCTATGAAGGCAATCGGTTCTTTTTGCGGAAAAAAGGTATGTTGGTTGCAACGCCCCTTTTTGTGGCCCTGATGGTGGTGGAAACCACCGATGTGCTGTTTGCTTTTGATTCCATTCCTGCTATTTTTGGCATCACCACCGATCCGTTTATCGTTTTCACTTCCAATATTTTCGCTATTATGGGCCTGCGCTCGCTTTATTTCGTGTTGGCTTCTGTGCTGGATAAATTCCAGTACCTGAAATACAGCCTCGTTGCCATCCTTTTCTTTGTAGGTGTCAAAATGATGTTGCACGAAGTGTGGAACCCTGAAGAGTGGGTTTCGCTGGCGGTGATTTTTGTTTCGCTGGCCACGGGCGTTGTTGTGTCGCTCATCAAAGCCAAAGACCTGGTTGTGCCTGTGGAAGAGCCGCCGGTGGATTAAATTAAAGATCAGACGATCAGATTTTTATAACATTTTCGTACAGATCGCCCAGTGAAATTGCCGAGTTTGCTATGGTAAATGACTGATCCAGCGCGTTATAGTCGAGCGCTGTCCAACGGCCATCTGTTTCGCGGCGCTCGAAGACGGTTACTAAAGGGGTATCTTGTTCGATGTAGAGGATGTATTTCAGGGAAGAAATATTTTTATACAAAGTCAGTTTTTCCCCCCAATCCCGGTTGCGTGTACTCGGAGAGAGGATTTCTGCAACCAACCAAGGATTCTGGTTAGCCGTTTTACCCTTCGCATATTCTATGATTTTCGGGTCCCCCTTTACAACAGAAGCATCCGGTGAAAATACGGTGGTATCAGCTTCAAGATAAATATGACGATTGCTGCCATAGCGTTTGAAGTCGGCATTTCCTTTGAAAATTACGCCCAACACATAAAGCAGATTGGCTACTATCTGCTCGTGACTATCACTGGCAATACTCATGGCAATAATGTTTCCGTTCTGGTATTCAATTTGGTATTCGCATACTTCCAATAATTCGCCAAAGGCTTCCAATGTCGCCTCCATAGGGTAGGGGGTACTGCCAAGTTCAGCGCGTTCCTGCAGGGTAACCGGAAATTTTGTGATGGTGGTCGCCATAGTAAGGCTATTTTAGTTTTGTACAAATATAACGAAAATTGCCCGAATTTGAACAAAAATCGACGCCTGTGCGTACATTGAGTACTGCCTGCCAACCCGCCGGCACGACATCACCAAAAACAACACGATATGCCCTGGAAATGGTACGATAGTAAAGTCATCCGCATACACGACGAATCGCCGGCAACAAAGCGCTTTTGGTTGCAGGTTGAGGAGGAAGATTCGATTCCGTTCCAGGCAGGTCAGTTTGTGACGATGGATTTGCCCATACACGAAAAACGCCTCAAACGCTGGCGGAGCTACTCCATCGCCAATGCCCCCGACAACAGTAATGTGCTGGAATTCTGCATCGTACACATGGACGGTGGCGGCGCAACGCGCTATTTTTTTGAAGAAGTCAGCATTGGAACCCCCATTCGCTTTAAAGGTCCGGATGGCAATTTTGTCATGCGCGAACCCCTCGACAAAGACCTCGTTTTTATCTGCACCGGAACGGGTATAGCGCCTTTTCGCAGCATGATTCAGGACATCGTACTACAAAAAAAGCCGCACCGAAACATCCACCTCATTTTTGGCACCCGCAACGCCACAGGTATTTTGTATCGCGGGGAATTTGAAGCTTTGCAGCAATCGCTGCCCGGATTTCGCTACAGCGTTGCTTTGTCAAGAGAAACCCCAAATCCTGCTGATTTTCCCTTCGAGGTCCAACATGGCTACATCCACCCGATTTACCTGCGCGACTACCAAACACCACGCCCCGATGTGGATTTTTACATCTGCGGCTGGAGCAACATGATCGACGACGCGGTGGCCAACCTGATTGTAAATTTGGGCTACGATAAGTCGCAGGTGCATTATGAATTGTATGGGTAGCTTGTACAACCGAATAGTGTTTGGTTGACCGCTGAACAGTGCCTATTGGTACAGTTGGTACTTCCCTTGTAGCCTCTGAACAGCCTTCAGCGGTACGGCGCCGCTCGCCCCAAGTCTGTCCCCTCCTTCGTCAAAACCGCGCGGCTCGCCAGGGTTTTTAACCCGTCGCGGCCCTGGGTACCGGTCTCTGACCGGCGTGCGAAGGTTGTGGCTTCTTTTATTTTAATGTTATTTCGCAAACGGCAGACGTCTTTCCGAGAGCAGGTGCCGGTTACTAAACCTCCAAGGTTTGGTAACCGTATATGAAGCAATTTGCTAAGACCTTGCGGGGTTTGATCAGCCTGCCCGCTCCGTTTACGAAACTCCAAAAGTTTCGCAAACGGGCGGTGCTTTCCGAGAGCAGGGCGCCCGGTTGCGAAACCTCCAAGGTTTGGTAACCGTTGTAGAGCAATGCGCTAAGACCTTGCGGGTTTATTTTCTTGCGCATACCCCACCACAGAAGATAGTGTCCGCATTACAGATCACTGAATTCAATGATCTACTGAATACTGATGGTTCGTGTTGAAGTCTGCCCATCAATGTGTAGCTGAAGAAAGTACAGGCCTTTGGGGAATTCAGTTACGAGCATTCTTTCCTTAAAACTACCTGCAGGCACCTGACCTAAGTCCAAATCGGTCATTACTTGTCCAAATGAATTGTATAGCAAGGCTTTTACTTTTGCGGCTCTCGGAAGTGTAAAATCAAGCGTAGCCTCAAATTGAGCAGGATTTGGATAGATAGAGAAGTTGGTGTTGGGCTCAAAGTCGGAACGTGTCGTACTTGTTATGCCTGTAGGATAGGCGAAGACCCCATAACGGCTGCTGGCCCACCATAAGTTTCCGGCATTGTCGAAATTAATTTTGGCCTCAAAAGATGAGTTTTCGTTGGGAACGTCTTCGATTAACAAATCCTCCCATTCGTCGTTGAACAGTGTAGTAACGCCATATTGGTGTGAAAAATAGACTTTGCCATTGGCATCGCTTTCAATGGAAAACGCATTGTAATTGTCGAATAAAGCAAGGTTGCCAATAAAAGGATTACTAAAGTTTGTACCATCAAATTTGACAGTGCCATACGGATAAGCAGGGATCCAGACATTGCCATTCCCATCAAAATGAAAATCGCCATTCACTTTATTAATGACGGGATACTCAGTGTTCGAATAGGTCGTCCAAACACCCGCACTGGATACTTTGTGGATGAAGGTTTGCCCATTGGGTTCCCATAAATCACTCTCGGCAATCCACAAATTATCGGCGGCATCTACGCCATGTCCCGTAATGAGGGCGGTTGATAACGGTGAATTGCTCACATTAAATTCACTTATGGTACCGTTGGCTACGATATAGAGGCGATCAGAAGCTCTCGCATAGATTTTACCTTGTGTATCAACCGCCAAACTTCTACAAGCGTTAAGACTCATAAATGCCCAACCTGAGCCGTTGAAATGATAAAGCCCTGAGTTGGAAGCCAGCCAAATATCGTTATCTGCCAAAGCAAGAATGTCGTTGAAGCGTTCAAAAGGCGGCGCCGCGGCGGGCAATGGAAGAGAAGACCAGGTACCATCGGCATCTGCTACAGCAATATTATTGTCGGAGGATGTAATGAAATACATAGCCCCATTAGCTCCTTTACTAAGATTGTAGGTACTATTGGATGCTAAGGTATGCTGCGAAATCAGGATGGTTTGAATGTCGCCATTGTTGTTTACCGACAAATGAATATTGTTATTGAGCCACCGTTTGTTATCTTCGTCAATATAGAAATAGGCAGCATAGTTGTCCAATGCACTGGTTTGTTCGTCTATTTCCGCAGTCCAGACATCGTTGGTGAGTTTGTAAACGCCATCAATCTGGGCGTAAAAGTAGATGTCGCCATTCGTATCTTCGGTGAATCCTTTGATGTGCGAACCATTGAGCCCGTGTGGGTATGAATGCCAATCTGCGCCGTCAAAAAGGGCAATTACATCTAAATCGCCTGCTAAGTAAAGATCCCCTGCCTGGCTAAAGTAAAGTTTTGCACCTAAGTATGGATGTATGTTTGTGTTTTCAGTCAGGTTAGACCATACACCATTGGCAAGTTGGTATATATTGAAAGAAGCAACAAAAACTTCTCCAATGTCATTGATTGCAACATCCCAGGCTTCGAAGAAGGAAGCGCCAAATTCTGCCTCATCGTAGTGCATCCATGTTTGACCTTGACGGTGAAAAACGCCATCAGAAGTTCCTAACCACAAGTCACCATTGGGCGCTACTTCAATATCATAGAGTTTTGTCGTTTGGGGGTTATATGCATTATGCTGTGGGGTGATGGTATTATGAAATTCGCTCCCGTCAAAAAGTGCAAGAACAACGTCATAGGTACCAATCCAGACTACATCATTTTGACCTTTGGTAATGGTCTGGATATGATTGTTGCTAAGGTTGGAATTAGCGGTATTGAAAATTGTTTTTTCCAGCGTTGCTTTATTCACCACTACCAGCCCTGCATCGGTAGCCATCCATAGTTCCGTGCCCATATCGACTAAGTCGTTAATCTGCTGCTGGCTTTGGTAAGAGACCCATGCCTGAGCTTGTGTTGAATAAGAAAGCACCATCATTAAGGCGAAGAAGTTAACTTTTAAAAGGCTCATGACACTTGTTGATTTCATTATTTCAAAATGTTACAGAGTGAATCCAAAGGTATTTGTCTCAAAACAAGCTCAAATTTATGGTTGTACTCTTGTCATAACAACTACAATGTTTGTTTTAAATAAGATTTCTAATTTTGATAAATTCGCAATAAGATCTGGTTTAATGCTTTAAATCGAGTAATTTTTACGACTTTTAATAAGGATTCAATCGAAGAATATGAAATCGGCATCCACATTTTTATACGATTTGGTTCATACGCTGAGTAAATCGGAGAAGCGCTACATAAAAGTACAGGCGGGGGCGGGAGAAAAGGTCTATCTTCAGTTGATGGACGCTTTATTGGCTCAAAAATCATTTGATGAGGAACAGTTTATAAAGGAAAACAAAGAAGCGAATTTTATCAAGCACCTTGCTGTCAACAAGCAGTACTTGTATGAATTGATACTCAGGCGGCTGGCACAGTTTGGGCAGAAAAACCATGAAGATAAAGTTTTTGAAAAGATTGCAGCAACGAATGTACTGATCGAAAAAGGCTTGCTTAAGGCAGCGCACCATGAATTGAAAAAAGGGCAGGCTTTAGCAACAGCATACGAGCTGTTTGAACTGCAATTGATACTCTGCAATCTTGAAAAGAAATTACTTTCCCTGCAGCAATTCAAAAAACAGGATGATGCGCTTATGGAGCAGATTTTTAACAAGGAAATGGACAATTTGGAGCAACTGAAAAACACCATAGAATATGGATACCTCGCTCAACAGGTACTTCGCTTTCAAATGCGCTTTCAAAAAATTCAAACCGCTGAGCAGCACCAGCATCTCGAATATCTCACGCAGTCGCCCAAGTTTCAGCACTTACATTTAGCAACCAACTTTAAAAGCAAAATTCATTTCTATCAGGCCAATGCGACCTATCAGTTTGTACAAGGCCATGTGAAAGAAGCTTACAACATCAATCGTGAATTTCTGGACTTGTTAGAAGCGAGCCCTCATTTTTTGCGGCTTTATGCCGAGCGCTATATCGCAACCTTGAACAATATGCTCATCGATAGTTTGGTCATCGGGGAATACGAGGTTTTAAAGGAAGGCATCAGCCGCTTGGTGCTGACGCTAGAGCGGCCGGAATTCAAATCTATAAAAAATATAGCGGCCCGGGTTTTCAGGCAGCGGTATTTGCTGCTCATCAATTGGAGCCTCAGCCAAAGGGATTTTGCCAAAGCCCTGGAGTGGATTCCGACAATAGAAGAAGGGTTGGAACAGTTTGGCAAGAAAATAGAAAAGCACCACCGCATCACTTTTTATTATCTGATCGCCTATTTGTTTTTTCTGAATCGCCAGTACGACCAGGCGCTCAAATGGAACAACCTTATTCTAAATGACCCCAAGGAAGATGCAGTGAAAGAGATTTTCTACTTTGCCAGAATACTGAATTTACTGATTCACTACGAACTGGGCAACCATGCTTTGCTGGAATCGTTATTGGCTTCTACCCCAAAATACTTGAAATCCAGAAGAGCCATCTATGCAACAGAAAAGGCGCTGTTTCGCCACCTTGGGAAACTACTGAGCCATCCTGATAAGGCAGAAAAGCAGAAACTGATGGCTGATTTCAAAGCCGAAATCCACGATCTCTTTCAGCAGCCAAGCGAAAAGAGGGTTTTTAATTTTTTAGATTTTAGATTATGGGCTTAGCGTTTGATTCGCAAATCTTACCTTGAATTAGGTTTACCAGTGTAGTAAGTTTATTTTGTAAGCATTCCTGCTCCCGAACACAACACTACTGAATATCCTTCACCATCAATTGCAGCGACGTCCGTTCCTCCCAGGTTTGTTCTTCTATCGTAAAACAGATGTCGAACGCTTTTCCGCTCTGGACTTTTGCCAATGCATCGCCCTGCCCAAAGGCGACACCGTTAAAAATGGGAGCATCGCCCTGTTTTACGGAAAGCCGCAGGTGGTTGCCGTTCAGCAGGCGGGAATAACCTGCGTTGACCACACCTTTGGCAACAAAAACCGGGCTGCGGTTGCCCGGACCAAAAGGGGCAAACTGGCGAAGGATGTTCCAGAATTTGGGCGTGATGTCTTTCAGGGCAATTTCAGCGCCAATATGGATTACCGGCGTGGGTGCAGTTTGGGCAAGCGCCAGTTGTGCAATGTTCTCAAAGCGCTCTATAAAAAGTGGAAGGTTTTGCGGCATCAGACTAAGTCCGGCAGCATGCGTGTGTCCGCCAAAACTGAGGAGCAGATCCTGGCAGGCGCGCAGACCTTCATAAAGGTCAAAACCGGAAACAGAACGCGCCGACCCAACCAGGCGCCCTTCCGACTCAGAGAGAATGACGGCAGGTCGGTTAAATTGCTCCACCATTCGCGAAGCCACGATGCCGACAACCCCTTTGTGCCAGTGCGGCTGGAACAAAACAATGGAGCGGCGCTGCGACCATTCCGGATCTTCGGCAATCAATTCACGGGCTTCTTCCGCAACGCGCTGGTCGAATTCGCGGCGCAGTTGGTTGCGGTATTCGAGAATGCGGGCAAAACCGGCCGCCGCTTCCGCTTCACCGGAAAGCAAAAGGCGCACAGCCTGCCCGGCATCGGCGAGCCGCCCGGCAGCATTGATCATAGGGGCCAGCCCGAATACGATGTCGCTGACGTTGAGCGGATGCTGCCGGCCGCTTTGTTCAATCAGGGCTTTTAGTCCGGTGCGCTCCGTGCGGTTGAGGCGCTGCATGCCCAACGCAGCAAGGGTGCGGTTTTCGCCCGTGATGGGCACGATATCGGCGGCAATGCTGATGGCGAGCAAATCAAGCAGCGCTTCGAGGGCAGAAGGGTGCAGGTGATGGCTAATTGCGTAAGCTTGCGCCAGTTTGAAGGCTACCCCGCAGCCGCTTAACTCCGGATAAGGGTAGTTGCAATCCGGCCGTTTAGGGTCTAAAATGGCGTAGGCATCGGGGAGCAACTGTCCGGGAAGGTGGTGGTCGCAAATTATGAGGTCGATCCCGTATCCTTTGGCGCGCCGGGCTTCCTCGCGGGCCGTAATGCCGCAATCCATGGCAATGAGCAATGTTGCGCCCTGTGCTTTTGCATATTCGATGCCTTCGTGCGAAAGGCCGTAGCCTTCTTTGTAACGATCGGGGATGTAGAAGTCCAGTTCAGCGCCCAAAGGCTCCAGAAAACTGTGCATGAGGGCGATGGAGGTCACGCCGTCGACATCGTAATCGCCGTAAAGCAATATTTTTTCTTTTTTTTGAATGGCGGTTGCAAGCCGGTCAGTCGCCTGCTGCATGTCTTTCATCAAAAAAGGGTCGTGCAGGTCGGCCCAATCGGGACGAAAAAACTGTTTTGCTGCATCAAAAGTGAAAATTCCCCGTTGAACCAGGAGCCTGCAAAACACCGGCGCAATGCGCAATGCTTCCTGAAGTTGGAGCACCGCCTCTTCGTCCGCGGGTTCGTGTATCCATTGTTTTTTCGGCTCCTCAAGCATGGTCGGCTGCAATTTTACACGCGAAAAATAAGAAAAGCTCGTTTGAAAGGCATCAGAAAGGGCCATAAAATCCGTTAAAAAGCAATAAGATGAGTAATAATGACGCTTATCTTCCCTTCCCCTTGCATATGATGCTTTCAGGCTCTACTTTTGTGCCTGCTTTCGCAAAACTCAAAAAAACATCCCTAAGCGATGCCAAAAAATTTACTCATAGTTGAGTCGCCTGCCAAGGCAAAGACAATTGAAAAATATCTTGGAAAAGATTTCACCGTAAAATCAAGCTATGGCCATATCCGTGATTTGGAAAAAAGTGACGACGCCATAGACATCAAAAATGGCTTTGCACCGAAATATGTTGTTACGCCTGACAAACACAAAGTGGTTCGGGAGTTAAAAGACCTCGTACAAAAAGTGGACGATGTATGGCTTGCAACGGACGAAGACCGCGAGGGAGAGGCCATTTCCTGGCATTTGTGTCAGGTACTGGGGCTGGATGAAAAAACGACAAAGCGCATTGTTTTCCGCGAAATCACCAAACCGGCCATTCAAAAAGCCATTCTGGCGCCGCGCACCGTGGATGTCAATCTGGTGGATGCACAACAGGCCCGTCGTGTGCTGGACCGTCTGGTGGGGTATGAGTTATCGGGCATTCTCTGGAAAAAAATCAAAGGCGGCCTTTCAGCGGGCAGGGTACAATCTGTTGCTGTGAAGCTGGTTGTTGAACGCGAGCGGGAAATCCAGCACTTTGACATTACGCCTTATTTTAAGATTACGGCCATTTTTGATGTGAAAAACGACCAGGGCAAAATCGTGCAGTTAAAAGCCGAAGCCCCGGAACGTTTCAAAGATGAAAAAGACGCTGAATCTTTTCTGCTTCGTTGCAAAGGCGCTGCCTTCAGCATCAGCAACATTGAAGTGAAGCCGATGAAGCGCACGCCGGCTTATCCTTTTACCACGTCAACGCTGCAACAGGAAGCGAGCCGCAAACTTGGATTTTCTGTTAACCGCACCATGTCCGTCGCGCAGCACCTTTACGAAGGGGGATTCATTACCTACATGCGTACCGATTCCGTCAACCTGAGTGAGCTGGCACTGCAAAGTATCGCTCAGGAAGTGGAGAAACAATACGGCGCCAAATATGTGCAAACGCGTCGCTTTAAAAGCAAATCGGCCAATGCCCAGGAAGCGCACGAAGCCATCCGGCCCACATACGTCGAAAACCACACCGTTCCGGCGGGCCGCGACGAGCAACGTTTGTATGAGCTGATCTGGAAACGCGCGGTTGCTTCGCAAATGGCCGACGCCATTCTCGAAAAAACGATCGTCGACATCGGCATCTCTACGGTTCCGGGCGCGAGGCTGGTCGCAGAAGGCGAAGTGATCAAATTTGACGGCTTTCTCAAACTTTATCTCGAATCAAAAGACGACGATGAAGAAGAAGAAGCAAAAGGCATGTTGCCGCCTCTTAATAAAGGTCAGGTGCTGCCGCTCAACCACCTCACGGCGACGGAGCGCTTTACCCGGCCACCGGCTCGATTTACAGAAGCCGGTCTGGTGAAAAAACTTGAAGAGCTGGGCATCGGACGCCCGTCTACCTACGCGCCAACCATCTCCAAAATCATGGAAGAAGGCCGCGGTTATGTCGTGAAAGAAAACCGCGACGGGGTGGAACGCGCGTTTCAGGTGCTTACCCTGAGTAATGCTGGTGAATTGAAAAAGGAAAAGAAAACGGAGATCACCGGCGCTGTGAAAAACCACCTTTTCCCGACGGATATGGGAATGATCGTCAGCGACTTTCTGGATACGCATTTTAAGCGCATCATGGATTACAGTTTCACCGCGAACATCGAAGGACAATTTGACCACATTGCCGCCGGCGAACAGGAATGGCCCGAGATGATCCGCAACTTTTACCACCCCTTTCACGAAACGGTGGAAAAAACACTGTCGGAAGCCGACCGGCCTAATAAAGAGCGCATTTTGGGCAAAGACCCCAATACCGGTCGAACCATCCTGACCCGCTTGTCGCGCCGTGGTCCTGTGGTGCAAATTGGCACGCCGGAAGAGCTTGGGGAAGCGGAAAAACCGCAATACGCCAGCCTCCAGCCCGGTCAATCGCTCGAAACGATCAGCTTTGAAGAAGCCATGGAGCTGTTTAAATTGCCCAAAAACCTCGGCGATTACGAAGGACAGGAAGTGGCCATCGGCATTGGCCGTTTTGGCCCTTATGTCCGCCATGGCGAAAAATTCATTTCCCTGCCAAGAGGTGAAGATCCGCATTCGGTAGACATGAACAGAGCAAAGGAGCTCATCGAAGAGAAAAAAGCTGCCGACGCGCCTTTCACGACTTACCAGGGCCAGCCGGTGACCAAAGGCAAAGGCCGTTTTGGTCCTTTCATCAAATGGGGAAGTTTGTTCATCAATGTGCCGCGTCGATATGATTTCGACAAATTGAAGCCCGAAGAAGCTTATGAACTGATCGAAGCGAAAGTTGAAAAGGAAGCGGTGCGCTACATCCAACAGTGGGAGAGCGAAGGCATTTCCATCGAAAACGGCCGCTGGGGACCTTACATCCGTTTTGGCAAAAAAAATGTCAAAATTGGCCGGATCAATGATGAGAAAGTAACTTCAGAAATGGCCAAAGACCTGACGCTGGAACAGGTAAAAGCCATGATTGAGGTGGAAATTCCGGACGCTTTCGCGAAAAAAGCAAAAAAACCGGCAGCAAAAAAGGCTGCAGCGAAAAAGCCCGCTGCAAAGAAAACCAGGTAAACCAATGCCGTTATTAAACATTCCGGCATGTACAAACGTATATTGAATACTGAATCATTAAATCCACGAACAATGTCAGACATAAAGATGCCTCAGAATCAACAACTCAATATTGAATTGCCCGAAGATGTCGCAGAAGGGACTTATTCCAACCTCGCCATCATTTCGCATTCACACTCGGAATTTGTTGTCGATTTCATTCGCCTCGTGCCGAATGTGCCGAAAGCCAAGGTGAAATCGCGCATCATCCTTACGCCGCAGCATGCCAAGCGCCTGCTGAATGCGCTTGCCGATAACGTAAAAAAATACGAACAGCAATTTGGCATCATCGACGAGCCCGATACGCCACCCTTTCCGCCGATGAATTTCAGTACGCCGAAAGCACAGGCGTAATAAGACAAGGTTAAAGTAGGAAGGTTAAAAGCTTGTCCCGCCTTAGCGGGGGTTAAAGTAGGAAGGTTAAAGTAGGGCACGAGGCTTGATTATCATTTGCAATCCCCCCTTTACCCTTCCAAACCTCCTCAACCTTCAAACCCAATTTTTCGGTGCGATCCGTCACAAAATGGTTTGTTTGAAGAAGCGCCACAACGACAGAATGCAGTCACACTATTTTGCTTGCGCTTTGTTCCATCAGGGTATTTTACGGAAAGGTTGCCATAAACCATCAGGGGCCCATTGGCAGTTGCTTCAACGATGGTTTCGTTTTCCACTTCTACTGTTTCAGTTTCCAATTCAGCCTCATTCAAATAGTAGGAAAGTGCTCCGGAAGGGCATTTTTTTACCTGTTCTATGATGGCTTCTGTTCCTGCGCCTTCAATTTCTATCCAGGGGCGTTTCCGGGGATCGAAGACTTCTGGCAATCCGCGAAAGCAGATGGTTGAATGAATGCACGTGTCCGGCTTCCACACAACGGTTACCTCTCCGTTGGTGTACTTTTTGGTGATTTTTTTCGGCTCACTCATTTTATTTAGTTTTAAAAAACTAAGAAGTCGCCCTTCTCCGGTTAATTTCATCGCGAATCTCTGCGGCGCGTTCGTAATTTTCGGCGGTGAGTACTTCGTCCAGCATTTGATCAAGTGCGTCTGTGGAATAAGCTGAAAGCGGCGATCCTTTGGGTGGGGCATCGCGTTTTTCAGGAACTTCCATGCCTTCTTCGCCTTCTTCGAGCACGATGCCTGCGGCATCCAGTATGAATTCGTAGGTGTAAATCGGACAATCAAAGCGCACAGCCATGGCAATGGCATCTGAAGTCCGGGAATCTATTTCGATCCGGTCGCCATCTTTGTGGCAAATCATGCGGGCATAAAAGATGCCATCTAGCAGGTTGTTGATGATGACTTCGCGCAATTGAATGTTGAAGGTGTCCAGTGTGCTTTTAAACAAATCGTGCGTCAGCGGACGGTTGGGCGTCATGCGTTCCAAGGCAACGGCAATGGCCTGTGCTTCAAAGCTGCCAATAACAATTGGGAGGCGTCGGTTGCCTTCCTGTTCGCCAAGAATGACGGCGTAATTGTGCGATTGTGTGACACTGTGTGAAAGCGCAACAATGTCTAAGGGTATTTTCTTCATCGGTAAAAACTCTTTTTTTTAGCACTCATTTGGCTTAGTGCTTATGGGTTTATTCAAAAATTGAGGAACCCCAAATTTTCAAAACTTATCCCGCCCGGGCGGGGTCACCAAATTACCAAATTTTCAAATCATCATTCCCCTTTGGCTTCATTCCACAAAGCGTCCATTTCAGCAAGGGTCATGTCGTTCAGGTCTTTGGTTGCGTGGGCTTCAATATATTCAAAGCGTTTTTTGAACTTTCGGTTCACGCGTTCTAAAGCCGTTTCTGGATCAACACCTATAAAGCGCGCATAGTTGACTAAAGAGAACAACACATCGCCAAATTCTTCTTCCTGCTTTTCAAATGAGAAATCCTGAGTCACCGCTTCCTTCAGTTCTTCGATTTCCTCTTCTACTTTTTCCCAAACCTGTGCTGCATTTTCCCACTCAAAGCCCACTTGTTTGGCTTTATCCTGCATGCGGTAGGCTTTGATCATTGCAGGCAGGGAAAGCGGCACGCCTTGCAGTACTGATTTTTTACCCTCTTTCAGTTTGAGCTTTTCCCAGTTCCGCTTTACCTCTTCTTCACCAGCTACTTTCAGGTCGCCGTAAATGTGCGGGTGACGCTTGATGAGCTTTTCGCAAACCGAATTGAGGGCATCAGATATGTCAAAAGCGCCTTTTTCGTCCGCGATTTTGGCATAAAATACGAGATGCAGCATCAAATCGCCAATTTCTTCGCGAATGTCCGTTAAATTCTCCTCCAGCAGCGCATCGGCCAACTCGTAAGTTTCCTCAATGGTCAGGTTGCGAAGACTCTGAAAAGTCTGTTTCCGATCCCAGGGGCATTGCTCGCGCAATTCGTCCATGATCTTCAGCAGGCGGGCAAATGCGTCGAGTTGATGTTGAAGTTCTTTAGCCATAGCGCGTGTTTGGTTGGCAAAAATAAACCTTATTCCGATAGGGGATGTTGTTTTGATGTGTAGATTTGCAATATAAAAGTATCGCATCATGTCGCAGTTTCTGTCATTTCTTGCCGCCATCTTTACCGTGTTCGCTTTGTCGTTCGCGCTCATCAGCCTGCGTTTCATCATAAAGAAAGAACCATTCCGGGGCACTTGCGCCAATCTGAATCCCAAACTTCAGGACGAAATCGGCCAGTGCTCGGTTTGCGGCCGCAAATCGGATGAAGCCTGCAAGATGCCTGCTGTAGATGGACACTAGTATGTCGGTTTAAGACCGTCTGCAAGCCATGAACTACCAAAGTCTGTTCAGCAACGAATCCTTCCAACGCACCCGCAACGTTGTATTCTTCGGCAATCAATCCAGTTTTGATTTTCAGGCAGGCCGTTACCTTTTCGACCTTTTATCGGAGCAGAAAAAACTGCTGCGCATCCTGCTTCCCGAGCATGGTTTGTTTTCGGAACTTCAGGATCAGGTGGGAAAAGACGACGAAACCTATGCCGGTCTGGAATGCCGGTCTTTGTATGATTCACAAAAAAAGAATGTGGTTCCTGAGGCATCCTGCTTTGAAAATGCAGATGCCTTGCTGGTTGATATACAGGATGTTGGGGTTCGCTATTATACGTACACCACGCATTTGTTCTGGCTGTTGAAGTGTTTACAGGAAAACGGAATAGAACTCCCTGTTTTTCTGATTGACCGACAAAATCCGGCCGGCAGCAAGGTGGAAGGCACGCCCCTTGATGCCCGTTACGCTTCTTTTGTCGGGTTGCCGGGCCTCATTCACCGGCATGGCATGCGGACGGGGCAATTGTTAGGCTGGATGCAGCGGCAGTTGAATTTCAGCGGCAAGGTTATTCTTATTCCTTACCCCGACAATGCTGCCGGGGACCTACGCATCAACCCTTCTCCAAACATCCCCCACCGGAGTACCGTGCTGGTTTATCCAGGCCAGTGTTTTTGGGAAGCCACCACTTTCAGTGAAGGTCGGGGCACTACGCGCCCTTTTGAATTGTTCGGGCATCCTGATCTTGCCTGGGCTGATTGTGAACGGGTAGCTGCTCTATTCAACCATCGCTTTGCAAACCAGGCTCTGTTGCGGCCAGTCCGCATCATTCCTGCATTTCACAAGCACCAGAATCAGCTTTGCCAAGGCTTTCAACTCCATGTGCTCAATCCGGATGCCTACCATTGCCTTTTGGGCACCCTCTTCATCATGCGTGCAATCCTGCCTTTGTTTGGCGCCGCTTCATTCTGGCGGCCTGGCGCTTACGAGTTTGACTCGACGTACACTGCCGCGCAGATCCTCCTTGGCGATGACGATATGATTGGGTATGTAGAAGGTCATGTTGACGAGGATTTCTTACAGTCCAAGCTCAGAGATGCTGAAGCGGCATGGCAGCTGGTTTAGCGCTTGTCCGCCTGCGCACGGTACTGTCCGAAAACGGACGATTTTAGTCGCCGATCTATTGTCAACTATCTGACAATCAATAATAAATATTCGTGGCACAGCTATTGCACGTTGTATAGATTGAGAAAACCTCTATATCCTTATCGCACCGGTATTTATTTTCTGTATCAACGAAAAACAACATGCTGTCCAACTACTTTACGATCGCTTTGCGCAACCTGCTTAAGGACAAGGGATACACTACCCTGAACATGCTTGGGCTGACCATTGGGATTACCTTTAGTTTGCTGCTCCTGCTTTATGTTACGGACGAGCTTCGTTACGACCGCTTTAATGAGCACATTGAACGGATGGTTCGCATTGGCGCGCACATCAATGAAACGGAAAATGAGTTTCACTGGACCAGCTCCCAACTGCTGACAGCAGAAACCCTGAAAAAAGATTATCCCACCGATGTAGAGGAAACGGTGCGCCTGCTCGGCAATGGCGAACTGGAATTTCGGAATGGCGATAAGCGCTTTCTGGAAACGCGCTTTTACCTTTCAGGTCCCGAAATCGCGAAGATATTTACCCTGCCATTTCTGGAAGGCGACCCCAATACGGCCCTGACTGAGCCGAAAAGCATCGTATTGGCCCAATCTGTGGCTGAGAAGTATTTCGGAACCAAAACCTCAAGTCTGGGAAAAATCCTCACCAATGCCCGCAACGAAAGCTGGAAAGTAACCGGGGTTATGAAAGACATGCCGGCACATTCGCACATCCGGATAGAAGGCCTCTTGTCAGATCATGATGTGCGCCAGCAAATTGCAGCCAACGGGGGCAACTGGGGGCAGTTCAATGCTTACACTTATGCATTGCTCCGTCCCGGCGTTAGTGCTGCGGCCTTTGAAAAGAAAATCGGGGAGATGTACGACAAATACATGGCTTCTATTTTCAAACCCCTCAACATCCGCATTGCCTATGTCGTACAGCCCGTTGCTGACATCCACCTCCATTCCATCATGGAGGGCGAACCGGAACCGCTGGGTAGCCTGTCTTATGTCCGCATCCTTGGCATGACGGCCATACTGTTGGTTTTACTGGCATGCATCAACTACATCAACCTGACTACCGCCCGCGCCACCCGTCGGGCCCGCGAGGTTGGTATCCGCAAAGCATTGGGATCGTCGAGGAATGCACTGGCGGCTCAGTTTCTGACGGAGTCTGCTTTGCTGGCCACCATATCTGGTGTGCTTGGCCTCGGTCTTGCCTACCTCATGCTGCCTATTTTTAATGAGATGTCGGGTAAATCACTGGCTCCCGAAGCGTTGATTCAACCTGATATTCTGGCCGGACTGCTCTGTATTCTGGTATTGGCCGGATTCGTTGCCGGGAGTTATCCCGCGCTGGTTTTGTCGGGCTACAAACCCGTAACCGTGTTGAAAGGCGAAACGGTCAAAAGCGGAGGGGGGCTCCTGCGACAAGGGTTGGTGGTCGCGCAGTTTTCGGTTTCCCTGATTATGCTTATCGGAACCGGTGTCATTTACGACCAGCTCAATTATTTGAAAAACAAAGAATTGGGTTTTCAGAAAGACCAGGTTATGGTTTTGCAACCTCAACCCCCCGGCGCCCAGAGGGCTGATGTTGTTGCTTTCAGAAACGCCCTACGACAGAATCCCGCTGTAGTTGCAGCCGGCAGCGCCTGGTTTGCGCCTGGTCAGAGTGGCGCTGATAAAAACGTGGTTAGTATAGAAACCAATGAGGGCATGAAAGACATTGGCCTGGACGTCACCGGGATCGATGAATTTTTTCTGGGCACAATGGGCATTACCCTGAAAGAGGGTCGTGCTTATGAGGGCGTACCCGGAGATACGCTCAATTCGGCGATCGTAAATGAAGCCTTAGTGAAAAAAATGGGCTGGACAGCGCCCATCGGGAAAAAATTGCGCTGGGTCGGAAATCCGGAGGTGCCTTATGCTCAGGTCATTGGTGTGGTAAAGGATTTTCATCAAAAATCGCCCTACAATCCCATTGAGCCCCTGGTGATGATTTACCGGCCAGTGGCTTACACGGTACACGCCAGGGTAAAGCCAGCCGATTTACCTGCTACCATCAAAAGCATAGAAGCCTCCTGGAACACGGCATTTCCGGCTCAGGAGTTCCGGTATACTTTTCTGGACGATACTTTTAATGAGCAATTTAAAGCCGATCAAACGCGGGGTACCCTGTTTTCGGTTTTCTCCGGCTTGAGTATGTTTATTGCCTGCCTGGGCCTGCTGGGTCTGGTTGCCTATACGACGGAGCAACGTCGCCGCGAAATCGGCATCCGCAAAGTCCTTGGCGCAGGGCATGGCCAGGTGGTCGCACTTTTGGCCCGTTATTTTGTGCGGCTTGTGCTGATTTCGGGGGTCATTGCCATTCCGGTTGCTGCCTGGTTTTTGCGGGAATGGTTGTCTCAATTTCCATATAAGACAGCGCTACAGCCCCTCACATTTATTGGCTCATTGCTGGTGTTGCTGTTGCTGACGCTGGTAACCGTTGGATTTCATACCATCAAGGCAGCCCTTGCAAATCCGGTGAGGAGTTTGAGGAGTGAGTGAAGCACGAGGCATTGGCTTCGCGCCAGCCTGTTAGAGGTGACACCTTTTTTGAAAAGGTGTCACCTCTTCCCTTTGGTTTATTTTACAAACAAATGCTTCAACTGATCCACGATCTGACCGCCGCCAGACAGGGTGATGGTATGGATTTTTTCTGCGATTTTTTCCACGTATTCCATCTCCTTCAGTTTGAAGAGCATGGCGTTTTCTTCCATCAATTTTGCCGTATTCAGCAAGCTGCGGGTAGAAGCCGTTTCCTCGCGGCGCATGATGGTGTTGGCCTGGGCGCGTTTTTCTGCGATCAGAACCTGGTTCATGATGTCCTTGACGTCTCCCGGAAGAATGATGTCTTTTACGCCGAAGCCTAGTAGTTCAACGCCCAGTTTTTGAGCTTTGTCCATAGCAGAGGCCATCACATTGGCGGCGATCTGGTCTTTGTTTTCCATCAGCTCGTCAAAGGTTTGGCGGCCGGTAATTTCGCGCAAAGCCATCTGCATCTGGGTGTACAACTGCTTTTCAAAGTCCTTGTTTTCCACCAGGGCTTTGACCAAATTAACCACTTTGTACTGTACCATAAAGTTGATGCGCAATTGGGCTTTATCTTTGGTCAGCACCTCCTGTCCGCCGATGTCAGCCGTTATCTGGCGTACATCTGTTTTCATGACCGTTACCGTATTGCTGTTTTTCCAGAAATGGTATTTCCCGGGTCCCAACGGGCGTTCCATCATGCCGTTGACAAACAGCATTCCCTGCTCGAATGGTTCAACCTGAAAGCTGCGGATAAAGTAAGCCAGGGCTCCTTTTTCGATTAGCGTTTGATCGATTTCTTCGCCGACTTCCAGCGCACGCAAGTCCACCAAAATTGCCGTGTAAACTGTTGCTCCGGTCCAGAAAGCAAACTTGCCCGGGCCCAGCAGTTGTTGATAATTCCCGTCTTTGTACAACAGGGCAATTTCATGGTCTTTGATTTCAGCGACTTCCAGCATTGGCGCCAGACGTTTATCCTGCAGCAGGACATTCAATTCCTGAGAGGGTAAAAAAGGTTGTGACATGTTGTGAATTTCCACAGCATCCCAAAAGCCAATCCAGTGTTTACCTGTGGTCAGAACCTGCGTCAGTTCTTTGTTGGAAAAGACCAGGCCTATGTGGTCCGGATAGATGATGACTCGTTTCATATCGTTTATTTATTATTCGTGTTCGAAAAAAACACATCGCAGCTTGCCCATTTGCAGTAAGCGGAAGCACCGGTTTGGCGGGCAGAGCACCCATCGTCTGGATTTGGGCATGGTGCGCCCCCCTTTTGCCGGGCATAAAATCCCTGCAAAAATTGGTCGAACCTGCGCAAAACGGTCTGATGAGCGTTGTGCCGGCCTTAGTCGATACCTGCTAAGCTATCTGCAAACTGCCATCTGGCCGGACAAGCCCGATGTGTTTGGCGGGGAATTTGAAAAGTGCCCTTCTTTTGAAATCTGGATTAAAAGTCCAGTGCATTTACCAAATATGCTAACCGATCCATCATCGGTGCAGGATTCGAACCTGCATGGGTAAGGCAACCAATACCAGAATATTAAACCGCAAGGCGGCCAATACACCGGCGCCGTCAGAAACGCCTGGCAAAGGATATTGATAAACTGCCTTCTCTTTATATGGCGTATAGCCGTTGTTCGTTGAGCGTTGTCCGTTGTAAGTTGTTCGTTGTAAGTTGTTCGTTGTCCGTTGTCCGAAGCTGGAATCCAAGCTTATTGTTCATTGGTTTCCAATCTTCTACGGTTAAAGGAAAAAGGTTAAAGGGGGCAGATTGCTTTACACCGTCCACCCTGCCTTGCCGGCCCGCCTACCTGACCTCCGGTAGGCGGGCCGGAGGTCAGGCAGGCAGGCGTCCCTCGTCTATCGTCTACCGTCCACCGTTTATCGTTCTTCAATCCTCCCGGCTTCCGTCATCCGCCATTCTGACCATTTTGGGCGTAAATTTTGCAACCACGCTTACCAGGTCCTCCTGGGCCGCCATCACCTGATGGATGTCTTTATAGGCCATGGGCGCTTCATCCAGTCCGGCGCCGATTAGCGAAACGCCTTTTTCCTGCAGAATGGCTTTCAATTCCGCTTTTGTAATGGTCTTAATGGCCTGGGTACGACTCATTTGGCGACCAGCGCCGTGCGATGCCGAGTTGATGGATGCCGCCCCTCCTTTTCCGCGCACCAAAAATCCGGGTGCAGTCATGCTTCCGGGAATGATCCCCATGACACCGGGTGCGGCAGGTGTGGCTCCTTTTCGGTGCACAATCACTTCTTCGCCGTTCAGGGTCTCTTTCCACGCAAAATTGTGGTGGTTTTCCACTTTAGCCAGCACCGTAGCGCCAATGGCTTTGCTCAATTTTCGGTGGATGACTTCGTGACACGCCGATGCATAATCGCCGGCCAGGTTCATTGCCAGCCAATATTCCTGTCCGGCTTCACTGTTGAGATCCAGGTAAGCGAGGTTGGCAGCTTCGTGCGGCAATTTGCAAAGCTCTTTTGCTAAGCGAGTGTAATGACCGGCAACCGTTGCGCCAAATCCGCGCGACCCGGAATGGGTGAGTAAGGCCAGATACCGGCCTTTTTCGATGCCCAAAGCCTCGTCTTTTTCTGCAAAGTGGATGATGCCCCATTCCACGAAATGGTTTCCGCCCCCTGAAGATCCAAGCTGGCTGAACGCTTTGTCTTTCAAACCGCGCATGAAGGCATTCATTTCAAACTCCTTGCGATCAAGCACCTGGTGGTAAGAGCGGTACTGTCCTTTGAAGCCATTTCCGGCACCAAAAGCCGTATGCGCAATCAGTTCGCGTTTGTAAAAAGAAGTATGATCAAAAAAATGGGTCTCCGGAATATCAAAAACAGACAGCGCCATACGGCATCCGATGTCGACCCCAACGCCAAAAGGAATGACAGCATTTTTGGTAGCCAAAACCCCGCCGATGGGCAGTCCGTATCCCTGATGGGCATCCGGCATTAATGCTCCTGCAAGTGTGACCGGCAGGCGCATGGCGATGTTCATTTGCTGAATGGCTCCTGCCTCGATGTGCTCCTGACCGAAAACGGCATAAGCATCACCTGTTTCTTTCAGCGGTATGGTGTCATTAACGGGCGTTGCAGTTGCTTCCAGTATAGCCGTCGCCAGTGGAGCGAGTACGTCATGTCCCATATAGTTTTCAGGTTTTTTCAGCAATCGCTTTAAGGTGGTCAGCGTTTTTTGCTTTTTTTCATCTGCAAATGCTGTGCTTGCAAGCTCCAGCGCCATACCCAGAATTTTTCCTTCTGTGTAACCCAATGCAAGCAAATCTTTTCCGTTAATCCTGGTTTTCATGTTGATGAATTTCTATGTTGTTCTGGTGATGCTGCAAAGATAAATCTCGTACTGCGCAATCAATTTGCGCAGTAAATATTGTGGGCGATATTTTTTTAAATTAAAATTCATTAGTTTGATAAACAGATGTTTAAACTCGTATTTATTTTGTAAAAAAAATTGGTTTTACAATACTGCGCATATATTTTGCGTAGTAATGCAAAAAACACCATACCTTTACCATCATTACCAGGGCCAATAACGGCATCAATCCGGTATTGGTTCCCGCCAAATATCAAGCAATGCTCCATGGCGCTCAATAAACTTGCCCTTATCCGCTACAAAACCATTGATTATTGCCTGCGAAACCGGGCCAGGAAATGGACACTGGAAGACCTGATCGAAAAAGTATCGGAAGCCTTGTACGAATACGAAGGCATTCAGGGAGGGGTTAGCCGGCGAACCATCCAATTGGATTTACAGACCATGCGCAGCGACAAATTGGGCTACAATGCCCCCATTGTTGTTGTTGAGCGAAAGTACTATACGTACGAAGATCCTAAATTCAGCATCACCCAATCAAAACTGACCCCTGCCGACCTGGATAAAATGAACGAAGCGGTCGGGATTTTGAAACAGCTCAGCGGATTCAGCCAGGTAGGCGAACTGGGCGAGGTCATTACCCGCCTCGAAAGCGACCTGCGCCGAAACCGGAATGAAGGGCCCGGCATTATCCAGTTTGAGTCGAACCCCTTACTAAAGGGTCTGAACTGGCTGGATCCTTTGTACCGCGCCATTGCCGCCAAACAATCACTGCTGATTGATTACCAGTCGTTCAAAGCCAGAGCTGCCAAACAAGCCATTTATTTCCCTTATTTGCTCAAAGAATACCGCAACCGCTGGTTTTTAATCGCCCGAAGCAAGCGCCAGCCGCAGTTGCTGACCCTTGCCCTGGACCGCATAGAAGCGGTGCAAGAACTGCCTAAAGAGCCTTATCAGCCACATCCGGACGCATCGTTCGATTCTTATTTCGATGATGTTATCGGCGTTACCAAATCAGAAAATGCCCCACGCAGCAAAGTCATTATAGAAGTGGATCGCGACACACGGCCATACATCCTGACCAAACCCCTGCATGCTTCTCAAACGGTGCTGAAAGATGCCGACGGACAGCTCATCATCCAGATCGAAGTGGTGCTGAATTTTGAACTGGAACGCGAGATCCTGGGTTTTGGTGAAAAAGTAAAGGTGCTGGCGCCACGGCAATTGGTGAAGCGCATTTCGGAGCGGCTGGGGTGGGCGAAGGGGCGGTATGAGGGTTAATAAACCAAAGATAATGTGACTCTTGAGCTGTTTTATAAGGGATGCTTGCCTAAGGAATACAGTACTTTTCGGAGATTGACCACACCTGTTCTGTTTAAATCAAGCCGTTGAATGGTAGCTCGACCTGTTGGTGTAATTCCGATTAGTAGAGAAAAATCTTCATTCCATTTAAAATGATCAATCCATTTTGCTGCCGGGGGTTAAATAAGGGAATTTTTTTACCCGAAGTTGTATCTATACCATCCAGATGATTGTATTTGTGATTGTTGTAACCTTGACAAGATAAGAGGTTGTCTGATTTGGTATCACCGCCTTTGGACAATGGAATGATGTGTTCTATGGAAAATGGATCAGGTGAAAAACCTTTCTGAGAATGACAGTACTCGCAACATTCAAGTGCACGAGCCTCAACTTCCCGCCTCAAAGCATCTCGTATGGCTGGCATGGAAGTTAGTTGAGCAACCCAAGTTCTTGAAACAATGTTTCTAACGGCAATTGTCGCAATTTAGAGAGCTCCACTAAGTAAGGCATACGTCGGGCATTTGCTTCTTCTATACTATCGGAGATTGAGATGAGCTCTTTGTGTTCAGAAGGAGATAATGTTTCATCCAATCGCTTTTTTTTCAATTCCTCATAACGTTCCCAAACGATGGCCGGGATCCCCAGACTTATTTTTTGTAATAATTCTAATTCTTGCTGTTTACTGCTTTGCGTGGCTTTTGACGGCAACTGCAATTCCAATATTTTTGCAATATAATCATCAAGAGGGTAGCCTTCTGCGGCTGCTCGTTGGCGCAGGTACTTTTCCAAATCCTCTTTGATGTGAATGGTAATTGACATAAATACGATTGTTGCTACCAAAGATAACCGTTTCTACCCATTGATGCAAGACTGATAAAATACAAAATAGCCAAACTGACAGGAAGAATAAATATACAACACTATTACTTTATTCTTTTTCCAAATAACTTAACACCATTCTGATTTCCCCGTAAGAATAATCCTCTCCTAAATAAGCTTTGGCTTCCGAACTTGCTTTCGTGTTGTTGTCTTTAAAAAACTGCGCGATCGCTTCCACTTTATTGCGGTCTACCAGCTCGAAAACATCAATTTTACCCAAACCCACATAATGCGAAAGGTGGCTTTCTATGGTGGAACGAACCAAACCGCGTTCCTCAGCGATCTCGTCCATTGTTTTTCCTGCTTTATACAACTCAAAGCTCAGCAGTTTGGTATCAACTTTCGGCGCTTTGGGCGGCGGTTCGGGCAAAGTCAGTTGTGTGTTCTCCAGGCCTTTGGCGATGCAATATTTTTGAATGATGTCTAAGATTTCCGCGCCGAATTGTTTGCTTCTGACCGCGCCGATGCCTTTGACTTTTTTGAGTGCCGGCAGGTTGGCCGGCAGGGTATTTACCAGTTCCAGCAGGGCTTTGGTTGGCAATATTTCATAGGCCTCAACCCCTTGATTATCGGCATGCTGGGCACGCCATAGTTTCAGACTGGTGTACAATTCCGGATGTGGGGTGTCTTTGGGAACGCCTGTGTAAGATCTGGAAGAAACCGTCGTTTTTTTGGCTGCTTTGAAATCTATTTCTGCGTCGGCTTTTGTCCGCAGGTATCCTTGTGCAGAAAACTTCGTTTGGGTGGCGACAAAGCAGGCCTGTTTGATAAACAACTCTTTTTGCAGGTTTTCCAGGGCATCGAGTGCTGTTTTTTCGACCGCCTTGTTGTCTGTAACGATTTGAATATTTTTGGCGGAAGGCATCAGGTCGACGCTAAATTTTTCGTGGAACCATGCGGCGGCTTTTTGCAATCGCGTTTGCAGCGCTTCATTGTCTTCAGGCAATTCAGCAGCCTCTGAAAAATAAGTCCGGATTTGATGCCTGAACTTATCTGCCGTTGGGAAAACAGCATTTTCAGCTTGTTCCTTCAATATCCGGAATTGCTGATACACGCCTGCAATCAGCGAATTTTCGTGCTCCAGCAAAACCCGGTTCAATTGATCAACATACTTTTTCAGAACCCGAAAATCAAACAATTCCAGCATCAGAGATTGCTGAAATTCCATTTTTGACCGGCGGAGGTGGTTTTCATCGGGCGCATTTCGGTCGGCTTCTTCGGTGTAATTTTTTACCTGTGTGTCCGTCTTTACGCTGGAAAACTCAATTTTGGTGCGCAGCACTACCCCTTCAAAACTTTTGCAGCGACTCAGTGCCACATACACCTGTCCGTGTGCAAAAGCAGCCTGCGCGTCGATGATGGCGCGCTCAAAGGTCAGACCCTGACTCTTGTGGATGGTGATGGCCCAGGCCAGTTTAAGCGGATACTGGATGAAACTGCCGATGATGTCTTCCGATACTTCTTTCGTTTGTTGATTCAGGGTGTATTTCACATTGCGCCAATCTACCGGATTAACCGGAATGACGGCCGAGTCGTCGGGGCATTGCACATAAATGGTCGTGCCCCGGATCTCGGTAATTGTTCCAATTTTACCGTTGTAGTAAGTCTTTTCCCGGGAAGTGTCGTTTTTGACAAACATCACCTGAGCGCCGGGTTTCAGTTCCAGCAATTCTTCGGTAGGGTAGGCGTTTGCCGGAAAGTCACCCGTAACAACAGCTGCAAACCGTTCGGGCTTCCCCGGGATTTCTTCTAATTTTTGGACATTGATGTCTTGTGCGGAAGCATTGTGCGAGGTCAGGGTGATGTACCCTTCTTCCGCGGGCGGCTGAAAATTGGCCCGGTAGCGGCTGTTTAATTTTTCCAGCACTTCGGCATCCAGGTTGTTGTTGCGCACTTTATTCAGCAGTGCGATGAATTCGGTATCCGACTGCCGGTAGATGTGCTTCAGCTCTATGGACACGGGCTGGGTCTTGAGCAGGGCATGGCTGTTGAAAAAATAGGGACTCTGATAATAGGTGCGCATCATTTCCCATTCCTCGTCTTTCACTACGGGCGGCAACTGGTGCAGGTCGCCAATCATCAGCAACTGTACACCGCCAAAAGGTTTGTAGTGGTCCTTGTAACGGCGCAGCACATCGTCAATGCCATCCAGCAGGTCGGCGCGCACCATACTGATTTCGTCGATGACGAGCAGGTCCAGACTCTGTATCAGCCAGATTTTTTCCCTCGAAAAGCGGCGTTGTCTGCTGGCATCCTGCTTTGACTCGGGCAGAAAGGGGCCAAAAGGCAGCTGAAAAAAGGAATGAATGGTCATGCCGCCTGCATTGATGGCGGCCACACCGGTGGGCGCTACAACGGCCATTCTTTTGACCGTTTTTTCCCTGATGGTATTTAAAAAAGTCGTTTTCCCAGTTCCGGCTTTTCCGGTCAGGAAGACATTTTTATTCGTATTGCTGATGTAGTCAAAAGCAAGCTCAAGTTGTGGGTTGGATTCGTACTGCATGGCGTTATCCGAATAGCATGCCGGGGGTTGCGACAGGTAGCGCACGGGTACCCTCAACGCTTCTTTCTTTCTTCACTATTCCCCGTTTTCTTTTGTAAATAAGTGTTATTTACGAAGATAACGCAAATGTTTAAAAGTCGGTCTAAATTTCCTGAAATGTCCGACTTTGTCCGATATTCATTGCGCCGGCCCTGTGCAAAGGGCATTTCTATTCCAACTCTTCCAACTCGCCAATGGCTTTGATGTACTCCAGTGTTTTGTGTGCTTCTGCTTCATCGATGATGCTGATGGCGACGCCTACATGAACGAGCACATAATCGTCTATCCGGGCTTCAGGCAGCATGGACAGGTTGACTTCTTTGGTTATTCCGCCGAAGGAAACTTTGGCCAGGCGAAAGGTATCGTCCAGTTGGGCGCTGATGGATTTGATCTGACCGGGTATGGCTAAGCACATGTTGGTTGCTTTTGATTGCTGTTGCTTTTACCTGTCTGAAAACAGAAAAGAGCCGGCAACTGCTGTTAATGATCGGTATGTTGTTGCTGCTTTTGCAGCCATTCGTACCATTGCTGCATGCCCTGACCAGTGTAGGCCGACAACTCGATAAACTCGGTGATATGGCTTACCTTTCGGGCATTGGCTTTCACTTTTTCCACATCAAAAGGCACATAAGGCAGCAGGTCAATTTTATTGATGATGCACAATTGAGAGGAGTGGAACATGTCCGGATATTTCAGGGGTTTATCGTCCCCCTCCGTGACGCTGATGATGACCACACGCGCACTTTCGCCGAGGTCGAACAGCGCCGGACAAACCAGGTTGCCGACATTTTCAATAAACACGACGGCGTGGTCAACCGGGTTGAGTTCTTTAGTGGCCTGGCGGATCATTTCTGCATCCAGATGGCAGCCTTTTCCTGTATTGATCTGAACCACCGGCGCACCGGTAGCTGCAATGCGTTCGGCGTCGTTGTTGGTTTGCTGGTCGCCTTCGATGACAAAAAAAGGCATTTGGTCTTTCAGATCCCCGAGCGTCCGTTCCAGCAGGGCTGTTTTCCCTGAACCGGGTGAGCTGACCAGGTTGAAAGCGGCAATGTGTTTGGCTTCAAAATAGCCCCTGTTGCGTTCAGCCAGCAGGTTGTTTTTACCCAGAATGTCCTGCTCCAGTTGGATTACCGTTTTTTCGCCGCTGTGGTGATGGTGGTGTTCGTTATGGTGTTCGTGTGTATGCGCAGTTCCAAAACCATGATGATGGGCTGTGTGATCTGCTGCCACATGAAGTTCATTCAGGTTGACCTTATGGATTTTTACGGCTCCGGCCGGTTGACTACATCCGCAAGTGCTGCACATGATCATTCGATTTTACTAAATTATGAGACTGTCAGCGCGCAAACCCGCAATTCCTGCCCGCTCAGTATCTGATGAAAATGGGCCTGACAATGCGGACAGGCATCGTATAGTGCGCCGATGTTGAATTCTTTTTGACATTCCAGGCATTTGGCTTTGCCAGGAACGCGTCTCACCAGGCGATCGGCGTTTTGGAGCACGGTGTGGCGTACCGCTGCTTCCCATGCAAAGTCGAGCGATGACCATTCTATGCCGGCAAGTTGTCCAATATCCAGTTCAATGCTATCCACCTGCCTCGCGCCAGCCTGGCGAACCTGTTCTTCTGCAATTTCAACGATGCTTTGGACGATGGACAATTCGTGCATGATTGCTGTTGATCGATTTTTGAAACAAACGATACGCCAAGATAGCTTGCTGCCATAAATGATAGCGATGACTAAAATCAACACAATCAATGACTGGTATCATCAAAGCAATGGTATGTCAAAGTTTAAATTGCCGGAGAATCAATTAAGTGGATCCAATTTTGCGCACCTTAAAAAAGAGCCCACCATGACGAACCATCCTACCCGCCGGCCGACTTATTATGAAGAATTGCGAGGAAAAGGTTATTCCCGTCGCGATTTTATGAAATTCTGCACAACGATGGCCGCTTATCTGGGGCTTCAGGCTAGTGGTGCGGCACAAATTGCCAGCGCACTTCAAAAAACGCCGCGCATCCCGGTAATCTGGTTGCATTTTCAGGAATGTACCTGCTGCAGCGAGTCCTTTATCCGATCCTCGCACCCTATTGTGGCAGACATCATCATTGACAACATTTCGCTGGATTACACAGAAACATTGATGGCAGCCAGTGGCCACCAGGCCGAAGCCGCCAAAGCAAAAACCATGAAGGATTACCATGGCGAGTACATTCTGTGTGTAGAAGGATCTGTTCCGGTTGCGAATGACGGCGTCTATTGCTGTATTGGAGGCAAATCGGCTGTTGACATTTTACAGGAATCAGCTGCCGGCGCCAAAGCCATTCTGTGTTGGGGAAGTTGTGCCTGCAACGGTTGCGTACAATCGGCAAAACCCAATCCCACTTCGGCTACGCCCATCCACAAGCTGGTTAAAGGCAAGCCGATCATCAAAGTGCCGGGTTGTCCCCCAATTGGCGAAGTGATGGCGGGCGTATTGATCCACATGATCACTTTTGGCCGTTTGCCTGAATTGGATCGGGTAGGTCGTCCCAAAGCTTTTTATTCCAAACGCGTACACGACACCTGCTACCGTCGTCCATTTTACGATGCCGGTTTGTTTGTGGAAACCTTCGACGATGAAAACGCTCAGAAGGGCTATTGTCTGTATAAAGTAGGGTGTAAAGGGCCTATGACTTACAATGCCTGCGGGGCGATGCGCTGGAACAATGGCACCAGCTACCCGATTCAATCCGGGCACGGCTGTTTTGGGTGCAGCGAAGAAAACTTCTGGGACAACGGACCAATCTATCGTCAAATGGCCAACTTCCCTGGTTTTGGCATCGAAAGTAACGCAGATAAGATCGGCATCATTGCGGCCGGAGTGACGGCTGCCGGTATTGCAGCGCATGCTGTTGCCACCAACCTGCGCAAAAAGAAGCTCATCCATAATTTAGTAGAGGAAGGAAAAGAAGCAGAAAAAGAATTGTAAGCTTTATCAATACGTACACGCAAGAGGCAAATTCGAGGGTTTTGCTGCTTCTGAGGAAACGACAATGGTGTTTTTGTCTCTTGCGCTTTTTCGGTTTTTTACACCAGCCATCAAATTGAATAATATGAGTCAGAGAATCGTAATTGATCCGGTTACACGGATTGAGGGCCACTTGCGGATAGAAGCCGAGATTAAAGACGGCAAAGTGGTGAATGCCTACAGCGCCGGCACGATGGTTCGGTTGCTGGAGGAAATTTTGCGCGGACGCGACCCCCGTGATGCCTGGGCTTTCGTTGGCCGGGTTTGCGGTGTTTGCACGTCTGTCCACTCTCTGGCTTCCTGTCGCACCGTAGAAGACGCCCTGGGTATTGTCATTCCGCCCAATGCTGAAATGGTGCGCAACATTATGTTTTGTACCCAGTACATGCACGACCACGTGGTACACTTTTACCATTTACATGCGCTGGACTGGGTTGATCTCGTTTCGGCACTCAAAGCCGATCCGAAAAAAACGTCCGAAATTGCGCAAAGCATCTCCAACTGGCCTAAAAGTTCGCCGGGCTATTTCTCTGATTTGCAAAAACGACTGACGAAGTTTGTGGAAAGCGGCCAGCTCGGCATCTTTGCCAATGGCTATTGGGGGCATCCGGCCTATAAATTGCCGGCAGAAGTCAATCTGATCGGTGTTGCGCACTACCTCGAGGCGCTGGAATGGCAAAAAGAAATTGTCAAAATTCATACCATTTTTGGCGGTAAAAACCCGCACCCCAACTATCTGGTAGGCGGTATGGCCTGCGCCATCGGTCTCGACGATGTGAGCGGTATCAATGCGGAACGACTGGCTTATGTGCACCAGTTGCTCAAAGACGCCAAGACCTTTATTGAACAGGTTTACATTCCCGATTTGCTTGCAGTAGCCCCTTATTACCTCGATTGGGGCGCTATTGGCGGCGGACTGGGCAGTTTCATGGCGTACGGCGACTTGCCGACCAATGGTTACAATGACCCGTCCAGTTTTAAATTCCCGTCAGGGGTAATTTTAAACAAAGATATCAGTAAAGTCCATGATGTTGACCTTCGCAACGACAGTGAAGTGCAAGAGTTTGTCAGCCGATCCTGGTATGATTACGAAGAAGGCAACGACGCCGGCCTCCACCCCTGGAAAGGCGAATCGAAGATCAATTATACCGGTCCTAAACCGCCTTACGATTTTCTGAATGTGGAAGAAAAATACAGCTACCTCAAAACCCCGCGCTGGAAAGGAAACGCGGTGGAGGTAGGCCCGCTGGCCCGTGTTCTGATTGGTTATGCGCGCGGACGCGAAGATTTTAAGGAGGTCGTTGACAGCACCCTTGCCAAATTAAATGTACCGGTGACGGCTTTGTTTTCAACTTTGGGCCGTACTGCGGCGCGTGGGTTGGAGACCATTCTGATATCGCAATGGGGACTTGAGTTCTACGATCAGCTGATTTCCAACCTCCGAAACGGAGATACCCACATGGCGAATATGGAAAAATTCAATCCTGCCCGCTGGGAATTTACCGCTCAGGGCGTCGGGCATTCCGAAGCACCGCGCGGGGCATTGGCGCACTGGATTGTTATCGAAGACAAGAAGATCAAAAATTATCAGTTGGTGGTGCCCACAACATGGAATGCTTCTCCGCGCGATGCGCAAGGCAACATGTCGGCTTACGAAGCGGCATTGGTGGGCACCCCGATTGCTGATCCGGAACAACCGGTAGAGATTCTTCGGACCGTGCATTCCTTTGACCCCTGCCTGGCCTGTGCCGTTCACCTGTATGATGAACACGGAAAGCACATCAGCAAAGTCAAAGTCATGTGAGCAGGAATTGGGGACGTAGCGAATTCAATCATCTTTAATCCACGGAATATGTCCACGCTAACCCATAAACTACGCCGGGTGTTCGTCTGGGAACTCCCCGTGCGGGCGTACCACTGGCTTAATGTACTGGCTATTGTTGCGCTTTGCGTAACGGGCTACCTTATTGGCAATCCGCCGGGCATTATGTCCCAAAGTGAAGCTTCTCACCGATACCTGTTCGGCACCATCCGTTTCATCCATTTTGTTGCCGCTTATGTGTTCTTCTTCAATTTTGTATTTCGGATTTACTGGGGTTTTGTCGGCAATAAATACGCCAACTGGAAGAATTTTGTCCCGACAAACCGGAAGTTTTTCAAGGAGATGTGGCAAGTCATCAGCATTGATATTTTCCTGAAGAAAAACCGGGAACACATATCCGTCGGGCACAACGCACTGGCGGGGTTCATTTATTTTTTCACCTTCATTGCTTTTCTGGTGCAATGCATCACCGGATTTGCTTTGTATGCCGATATGAGCCACTGGTGGTTTGCAGATGCATTCATCTGGGTTTCCGGAATTTTTGGCGATAATTTTGGCCTGCGCAACTGGCACCACGCGACCATGTGGTTTTTTATCCTGTTTGCCATAGTGCACGTTTACCTCGTCTTCTACCACGATTATGTAGAAGGAAGAGGAGAGATTTCCTCTATGGGCGGCGGCTGGAAATTCATCGAAGAAGAGCAATTTGAAAAAGAACACAAAGAGGATTGATATGGGAATTCAAAAAGATATCCTCATCATGGGGATTGGCAATTTGCTGATGGGCGACGAAGGCGTTGGCATTCATTTTGTCCATCAGTTAGAGGGCCGGAACTGGCTGGGAGAAGACATCGAAGTTGTGGATGGCGGCACCGGCGGTTTTCACCTCATGGAATTTTTTGAAACCTATCCCACGGTCATCCTCATTGATGCCACTATGGATGGTTTGCCTGCCGGTCTCATCTCCATGATCCGACCCCGGTTTGCTTCAGATTTTCCGAGAGCGATGAGTTCGCACGATATCGGCCTGCGCGACCTGGTAGAAGGGCTTACGATTTTAGGCCGCGTGCCAAATATTTACCTTTTTACTGTTTCTATTGAGAAGATTCAAACCCAATCCATAGCGCTCTCTCCTGATATAGCCGCAGCTATGCCCGCACTGGAAGGCAAAGTAGAGGCTTTGGTTGGTCGTTTGCGCCGCGAACGGCGTGCGATTGAGCAAAAAGATGTGGGGTATGATGCCCCTGTATACGCTTCTTTTTAATGATTAGGAGCCATCCCAAGATTCAGGATGGCTCCGTTTTTGTTCAAGCTTCAAATTATTTCTTCACGACTTTAAAGGCCCGGATCATGCCGTGCTGTGCCGACCGGATTTGAGCAAAATACATGCCCGCCGGCAAATTGGTCAGATTCAGAGAGAGCGCCTGCGGACCTGATTCCAGGTTGTATTTTTTTTGCAAAACGGTTTTTCCGCCCAATTCCATCAGGCACAACTGGCCCTCGAATGGCTCTTTGACGTACATCCGAATGTCAACGTAGTCGGTTGTCGGGTTTGGAAAAACAGACAATATTTCTGCTGCCGGTTCCGGCGCCACGGCTACATTCGTCGAACAGGACAAATCTCTGAGCACCTGGCCGCGCACTTCGCCGCCCGGATTGGCAGCCGTGTGCACATTCAGATACGTATTGCCCGATTCCAGCTTAGCGGTGACATCGCCCGTGATTTGGAATTGGCCGCTGCCAACGGGCGCAGGTGTATTTACCGGAAGGTATACCGGCCCGGAAGCGCCGATAGCCCCGTCGTGGATATGCGCTGCAGATGCCGGCCCGCTCAGGCCATCGACGATGTAGCGGTATTCCAGGTGGGTGCTGAGTCGGTCAGTGGTGATGTAAGCCGCGCCAATGGCACTGGCGGCATTGACGGGCACTTCCTGTTCCCCGCAAAGGTCGAAAGCATAAACCCGGCGCAGGAGCGGCTCCATCTGACCGCGAATTTCACCGCCCGGATTGGCAGCAGTATGCACGTTTGCGTATATCTTGCTGGTGAGCAGGTTGGCAACGACGGTCTCTGTTACCGCAACTTTAGCGGTATAAAAATTGGGCAGGGATGTTGTTTGCAAGCCAACCAAAACAGGGCCTGCAACGCCTGAAGCCCCTGTGTGGAAATGAGCAGCCGTTGGCGTAAGCCCGTTCACACCTACATAATATGTAACAGAGTCGAGGGTAGCATTCAGGCTGGCGATGGCTACGCCGCCTGCAGAAGTAGTCACCGGTGGTGTTTCCTGGTCGCCGTTGAGGATGGCTTCAAAAGCAATGGGGCCAAGCGGAATGACCTGTCCGCGGATTTCACCGCCCGGATTGGCGGCCGTGTGGATGTTTGCGTATAAAGTGCCGGCATCTAATTTCTGTAAGAAGTCATTTGGCAGCAAAGTCAGGTCTAAGGTTCCCGTTAAGGTATTGGTAAGCCCGGGTAATAAAGGCGTAACGACCGGTCCTGCAACACCGGCAGCGCCACTGTGAAAATGCGCTGCGGTAAGCGGCCCTGACAAGCCATTGTATTCAATCGTATAACGCAGGAAAAAGTTGCCGGGAGAATGGGCCAGATAACCCACACCCGAAGCGGTAGAATTAACGGCTGGCGTTTCATTGGCACCGGAAAGGGCCATGGCGTAAAGGTTTTCGGTCTTTAATTCCAACTGTCCGCGAATTTCACCACCCGGATTGGCAGCAGTATGCACATTCAGGTAAAGTTCTTTTTTTAATAACTTGCTCAGGATGTTAGCAGTCGCCGGTATTTCAGCCCGTAAGCGGTTTCCGGAAAGATCATTGGTAAGGCTGATCAAAACCGGCCCTGCTACGCCGTCGATTCCATCGTGAATATGGCAGCCGGTAATGGCGCCGCTCAGACCACTGAAAACCGCATAAATGCTCATGGTTGTCAAATCTTCCGAAATCAGGATGGTTGCAATGCCGCGGGCGTCTGTCGTTACGGAAGGAACTTCCTGCTGGCCATTAAGGTCAGTTGTAAACAATAATCGGTTGTTGGACCCAACCTGGGCGCTGGAAATGAGTGACATAAAGAGCATGCTTAACATACTCAATCGTGTAAGGGATTTTTTCATTTTTAATGATTTTTAAGTAAAAAACGATTTTTGGTAAAATATGCGCTAACTGTGGATTTAGAAGAAGGTGTCAGCAGAAGTACTGTTGGAGCGCGCGGGTGCGAAACAATTGTGTATTGAAAAATACACCAAAACGAGGTTTAAGTCCAGGTACAATTTAACCGTATATACATGAAATAGCCGGATTTTAGCTCCCCAACAAGGTGAATTGTCGGAAATCTGACCAAACTGCTGGCCTCCAAATCCCTCTTATATAATTACGAAAAAAACAAGCAGGCGGTTTTTAAGAAGGGCTGAATATTCGAATTTTATTCAAAAAACAATTGCCTGAAGGCATAAGAATGGCTTAAAATCTGTTCGCCTGCGCACGCTTTTTGTCCGGAATCGGACGCCTGGAGTTTGGTTAAATTGCTATAAATCGCTTATTATTAACAAGTTGTATTCATGGCATGCGGATTGCGCTACTTTTTCTTTGACGAAGCGCTTTGCTCGTAAGAAATCACCGACAAACACTCTTCTATGTACCGAAACCATTTCAAAATTGCCTTGCGCAGTCTGTGGAAGTCAAAAGGCACGTCTGCCATCAACATGCTTGGTTTGTCTGTTGGACTTGCCTGCTGCATGTTGGTAGCCCTGTACATTTATGAAGAAACTCACTACGACCGTTACCACCGGCGGGCCGGCGATTTGTATGCCGTGGGCACGACCTTCATTCGTTTGGAAAATGAGGAGAGTGGTGATGAAAACGCCACCTTCAATACCCCGGCGCCGCTGGCAGCAGCCCTGAAGCAGGAATTTGGGGAAGTGGAAAAAACAACGCGGCTGCTCACCGGATTTGACCAAAGTAAAACCCTCGTGCGTTCTCTGGAAAACGGCGTCATCCGGAAGGCTTTTTACGAGCGTAAAGGCTATTTTGCCGATTCCAGCTATTTTGAATTGTTCGATTACACCTTTTTGGAAGGCAGCCCGACTGAAGCGCTGAAAGAACCGCAGTCGGTGGTCATTTCGGAAGAACTGGCGGGGAAGTTATTTGACGGCGAATCTGCTTATGGCCGCACTGTCCGTCTCAGCAATGCCTGGTTTGAAGAGGGTGATCTCGATTTCCGGGTCACCGGCGTATTTCGCCAACCGGCAGCGCCAAGTCATCTGGACGGCCGCTATTTTATGTCGATGTATTCCGGCGCTTTGGGCGACTTTTTGAAACGGAACAACGACCTGGCATCGAACAATATGTTTTCCACTTATCTGCTGTTGAACCCCAATGCGGATGGGAAAGCGCTGGAGGCGAAACTTCCGGCTTTTGTGGAAAAATACATGTCCAAAGACCTGCAAAGCCGCGGGTTTGATAAAAAACAATTTCTGACGCCCGTTACAGAGGTGCACCTGTCTGAAGCCAACGGTTCGGGCGGTAGCGTGACTTACCTTTACATTCTGGGCTCTGTCGCCTTATTTACCCTGCTCATTGCCTGTGTCAATTTTATGAATTTAGCCACGGCGCGTTCTGCCAAACGGGCAGCCGAAGTTGGCATCCGCAAAGCGGTTGGTGCTTCAAAGTCGAGTCTGGTCAGCCAGTTTCTCGGCGAATCCATGTTGCTTGCCATGGCTTCGTTTGCAATGGCATTGGGGCTAACAAGGGCCGCTTTGCCGGCATTCAATGTGCTGACAGAGCGGCAGTTGACTATGGCTCAGCCAATGCTGATTGGCGCTTTTCTGATTCTGGCGGTACTCACCGGTTTGTTTGCGGGCATTTATCCGGCTTTTTACCTGTCAGCTTTCCGGCCGATTGCGGTGTTAAAAGGCCGGTTTGTCAACAATCTTTCTGCGGTGGCTTTGCGCAAAGGCCTGGTGGTTTTCCAGTTTGTGATTTCTGCAGGTTTGATTCTGGCTTCCTTAGTCATTCAAAATCAGATGGATTATCTGCAATCCAAAGACCTTGGTTTTCAAAAAGAGCAGCAAATTATCCTGCCCCTGCAAAGCAAGACGGCTGTGGCGGCGTATGAAACCTTGCGCAACGAACTTCGACGCGACAGCCGCATCGCATCCGTAGGCGCTTCCATCTATTACCCAGGCCTTGTCAATCTTTCGGATATGGGGCTTTTCCGGGAAGGCCAAATGGTGGATCAAAGTGTCATTACCCGGATGAACTGGGTCGATTATGATTTTTTGAAGACACTTGACCTTAAATTGGCTGCTGGGCGCTTGTTTTCGGCTGAATTTCCTGCCGATACGGCGTCCCGCATCGTGTTGAACGAATCGGCCATTCGAAAAATCGGTTTTAGTTCTCCACAGGAAGCCATTGGCCAGCAAGTACAGTTTTTCTGGAACGATACGACTTACCGCTACGACATCGTTGGGGTGGTGAAGGATTTTCATTTTGAAAACCTGCATGAGTCCATCGATCCTTACGGCTTTCAGTTGAATGCCAGCACTTCCGGGCACCAATACCTGATGGCCCGGGCAGATACGGAAGACCTGCCGGCGCTCCTGAGCACCGTTGAACAGATCTGGAACCGCTATGTGCCCGGTGAGCCATTTGAATACACTTTTCTGGATGAGGATTTTAACAAAACCTATAAAGACGACCGGCAAATGGCCACACTGATCGGCAGTTTTACCGGCCTTGCCATTCTGATTTCCTGTCTGGGTTTGTTCGGTTTGGCTGCCTTTGCTGCCGAACAGCGCACCAAAGAAATCGGCATCCGCAAGGTATTGGGCGCCAGTGTGGCCGGCATCACCAGTCTGCTGGCCAGGGATTTTCTGAAGCTGGTCGTTGTGGCCATCGTTATTGCCAGCCCCATTGCCTGGTGGCTGATGCAAAAGTGGCTGGCCAATTTTGCGTACAGCGCCAAAATAGAGTGGTGGATGTTTGCGCTGGCGGGTTTGACAGCGATTGCCATTGCTTTTCTGACGGTCAGTTTTCAAAGCATACGGGCGGCGCTGAGCAATCCGGTGAATAGTTTGAGGAGTGAGTAGCCACGAGGCCGGAGCCTCTTAAATAGCAGGTATGAGGCGGAACTTCGACGTCGCTCAGTTACCGAACCTCGCGCCAGTAAGGGGAATTGTAACCTGATAGTCCCGAAAACCAGTCCAAGAAAAAAAATCAGGAAGGATAATAAAAATCATAAGACATGTTACGGAATGACATCAAAATTGCCTGGCGTAACCTGCGCAAATACAAGTTTTTCTCCACGATCAATGTCATTGGGCTGGCGCTGAGTATGAGCGCTGCTTTGCTCATCATTACCGTGATTCGCAACCAATATGGTTATGATCAATTTCATCCGGCTCCTGAACGCACTTTCCGCATCATTACAGATGCCATTCGAAAAGAAGGCGGCATTGAAAAATATGCTTCGAGTCCATTTCCCGTTGGTACGGCGTTGCGCGACGATTACGCCGTGACGGAAGAGGTCACCCGACTGAGTTTTGGCCCATCCGGCGACGGGGTTGCAGGCGGAAACACCTTACCCATTCAAAGCTTTTATGCCGACCCTGCATTTTTTAAAGTTTTTGGATTTGAACTGGAAGCAGGAAGCAAAGGAGATGCACTCACCGAGCCATTTTCCATGGTGCTCAGCCATGAAACAGCGATCCGGTTTTTCGGCGGAACCGAACAGGCCATGAATAAAATCCTGGATATCAGGCATTATGGGCAGTTTAAAATTACCGGGGTTCTGAAAAAAATAGACAAGAAAACCCACATGCGGCTGGATGGACTCGCTTCGGCAGCCACCATGCTTTCCATTGAAAAAGGCCTGCAAGCCGATGAAGCCGATCAAATCGTGAGTACAGACTGGTTGAATTACTACCGCACGTATACGTATGCGTTGTTGAGCCCGGGTAAAACAGCGGACGACCTGACAACGGTCCTGAATGAAATTGCTGAGAAAAATTACAAAGGGCTGGTCTTGGAAAGCCGTGATGCCGGTTACCGTTTTCACCCGCAAAATCTGATGAACATTACCCCCGCTTCAGAAAACCTGAGCCAAACCATGGAGCGTTCCATGCCGGAATTTGTGGTCTGGGGACTGATGGGGTTTGTGGTTCTGCTGATGATTTTTCCCTGCCTGAATTATGCCAACCTGACCATCGCCCGCTCGCTGGTGCGCGCCAAAGAAGTCGGCGTTCGTAAGGTGATGGGCGCCAAACGCTATGAACTGGTTCGCCAGTTTCTCACGGAGGCCGTAGTGACGGCCGTGCTGGCGATGGGCGTTGCCTGGTTTTTGCGCATGCCACTCATTAAGCTCCTGTCGGGCCTGGTGCCTGATGCGGATTCGGAGTTGTACAGCCCGCTTCTGGAAGACTGGAAAACCTACCTGACTTTTGGCATATTTACCCTTGTCGTTGGTTTGGTTTCCGGCTGGTTGCCCGCCACTTATCTGGCCCGGTTCAAACCGGATGCTGCTCTGCGCGATTTGTCTGGGATTCGCCTTTTCTCCAGGGTTAATTTGCGTAAAGCATTAATCGTGACGCAATTTTCACTATCCCTCGTTTTTCTCATCGTTGTTGCGGCGATGTGGAAACAACTCAACTATGCCACTGAGGCCAATTATGGCTTCGATAAGGAAAACATTGTGAATGTCCGTTTAGGAGAGGTCGACTACCGGGCACTGGCAGAAGAACTTGGACGGGACTCCCGGGTCGTCAGGGTATCGGCTTCGTCGCATACCATCGGAACCTGGGAAGATTTTTCGGTGGATGTCCGGAAAACGCGGGATGCTGATCCGATACCCGTTCGCTGCTTTTATGTCGATCAGAATTACATCCCCAACCATGGGCTCACCCTGCTGACAGGAAAAAACATTCCTGCCGATGCCAATCCGGAACGCGAACAATACGTCATTCTGAATGAAAAGGCGCTCGAGTTTTTTGCGCTGGGTTCTCCACAGGAAGCACTCGGTAAAGCACTGTGGCTCAATGATTCCACACAGGTTGTTGTTCAGGGGGTGCTTAAGAATTACCACTTCCGGCCTTTTACTTATGCCATTGGACCGCTGCTGTTGCTGTACGCGCCTCAAAACTTCTATCAGCTTGATGTTCGGCTTGTTCCCGGAAACCCGTCCGGGGTGCTGGCTTCGATGGAAGGCATTTGGAAAAAATTTGACCCGATACACCCGATGCGGTACGATTTTGTGGATCAAAAACTGAGCAATTGTTACGATGAAATGCGTAAAACAACGGGGATGCTCATCTTTTTTGCCCTGATATCCATTTCCGTTGCCTGCCTTGGATTGTTGGGTATTGTAACCTTTAGCGTGGAAACCCGGTCTAAGGAGATCAGCATCCGCAAGGTCATTGGCGCATCGGCGGCAGATCTTGCCTTGTTGTTATCGCGGAGCTTCTTTTTCTTATTGGGAATCGCGGTGTGTCTTGCATTGCCGCTTGCTTATATGGCAGCAAATGCGATGCTGCAGCAATTCGCTTATCGGATTGAAGTTGGGCCGGGGTTGCTCTTGGGAAGTGCCGCCGGACTGATTGCGCTGGGGCTGATTACGGTTGGCCTGCAAACTTTGCGGGCTGCGGCAGCGAATCCGGCGAAGAATTTGAGGAGTGAGTGAGAAGAAGCAGAGCTTCTTAAATAGTAGACACGAGGCGGAGCCTCGCGCCAGCAAGGGACGAGGCCGGAGCTTCTTAAATAGTAGACACGAGGCCGGAACTTCGACTTGACTTCGACTTGACTTCGACTACGCTCAGTCGCCAGCTCAGTCGCCAGCTCAGTTACCGAGACTCGCGCCAGCAAGTAGTATTCAAATACTCAAATACTCGAATCATCAAATACTCAACAAAAACATACACCCGACCATGCTACAAAATTACTGGATCATCGCGCTGCGCCAATTGCGCAAAAAGCCTTTGTACACAGGCCTGAACATTACCGGTTTGGCAATCGGTGTGGCGGCCTGCCTGCTCATTGTCCTTTACGTCAGCTATGAATTGAGCTACGACCGCTGGAATCCTCAGGTTGAAAGGATTGTTCGCCCGGCAGCGGAGATTCAGTTCGGCGGCAACCACTATCAACTTGCTGTAGTCGGCTCCATTATGGGCCCGGATGCGACCAGGGAATTGCCGGAAATTCAGAACTGGTGCCGTTTCCGGGATTATGGCTCGTTTTTGGTGAAACGCGATGGCGAGATCCAGCAAAATTTCCGGGAAGAGCACGTGCTGACCGTGGACAGCAGTTTTTTTGAATTGTTTCCGCTGAAAGTACTGGAAGGCGATCCGGTCCGATGTCTGGTGCAGCCAAAAACAGTTGCCATTTCGAAAAGCCGGGCAGAGAAATACTTTTCTTCTCCCCAAATGGCGATGGGGCAAACCCTCGTTTTGGAGAACGAAGATCGCTGGCAGGTAACGGCGGTATTTGAAGACATGCCACAAAACACCCACTTCCAGGCAGATTTGCTGCTGTCGATGAACGGCAATGAAGAAATCAAAGGCGATCCGCCGTTTTGGGCGACCAACAACAATTTTCAGACCTACTTTTTACTCCGGAAAGGCACCAATCGCGCTGCTTTCAGCAAAAAATTCGACCAGCTGGCAGCCAAAAAACTGGAGATTACCTTACAGCAGGTGCTGGGCACCACGGTTGAAGAAATGGCAAAAACAGGCCAGTATGCCCGCTACTACCTTCAGAACCTCGAAGACATTCACCTGCATTCTGACCTGACAGCCGAACTTCAACCCAACGGCAGCATCCGCTACGTCTGGATTTTCAGCGCCATCGCTGCTTTTATCCTGCTCATCGCCTGCATTAATTTTATGAATCTGGCGACAGCACGTTCTGCCGGACGCGCCAAAGAAGTCGGGATGCGCAAAGTGCTGGGCGGCCATCGGAGTGCTTTAATCGGACAGTTTTTAAGCGAGTCGATCGTCATTTCGGGCATTGCGGTGCTTTTGGCGACGCTTTTTGCCGCATTGGCCATGCCGTGGTACCGGGAGTTAACCGGCCGTGAAGCCCTGAGTATCCCCTGGAGTTCGCCTGTTTTTTGGGGCGCTTTAGCGAGTGGTACGGTGGTGACGGGGTTGCTGGCAGGCAGTTATCCCGCGTTTTTCCTGTCGGCATTCGAGTCCATCCGGGTACTGAAAGGCCAGGCTGCCGGCATGGGCAGCGGAAGCCGTTTCCGCAGCGTGCTCGTGGTTTTTCAGTTTGCGGTTTCTGTTGCGCTCATTATCGCTACGGTGTTGGTATTTAATCAGTTGAATTATATTCAGAACAAAAAACTAGGCTTCAATAAAAGCCAGGTCATTATCCTGGACGACGCGTACGGACTGAAGGACAAAATCTATACTTTCAAAGAAGAAATGCTTCGGAATCCGGCCATCGAAAGCGCGACCGTTTCGGGCTACCTGCCGGTTCCGTCGAGTCGGTCTGACAACACTTTTTCCAAAACCCCTTCCATCGACAAAGACAATTCGATCAGCATGCAATGGTGGCGGGTAGACAACGATTATTTGGCAACGCTGGGGCTTGAGATGGCTCAGGGCCGCTCTTTCGACCCCGCCCGGCTTACCGACAGCACCGGGATCATCGTCAATGAAACGGCCGCAAAACAAATGGGTTTTGCAGATCCGATTGGCCAGAAAATTTATGTTCCGAACCGCAATTTTGACGGGGCGCCCAAGCCGGAAGATTTTACCGAACTGCACATCATCGGCGTGGTCAAAGATTTTCACTGGTCCAGCCTGCGCGACAACATTGGCGCATTGTGTCTTCAGTTGGGGAATTCCCGGGGCCTGATTTCGTTCCGCTATCAGGGCAATGAAACGGCAGCGGTGATTGCTGCTTTAGAGAAACAATGGAAGGCCATGGCGCCCGAGCAGGCCTTTAGTTATCGGTTCCTCGACGACGCTTTTGCGCGCATGTACGATGCCGAGCGGCGTATCGGGAAAATTGCAGGCATATTCGGCATCCTGTCGATCCTGGTTTCCTGTCTGGGTTTGTTCGGACTGGCGGCTTTCACGACGGAGCAGCGCACCAAAGAAATCGGCATTCGCAAAGTCCTGGGCGCCAGTGTGGCGGGCATTACGAGTTTGCTGGCCAAAGATTTCCTGAAATTGGTCGTTGTGGCCATTTTGATCGCCTGCCCCCTTGCCTGGTGGCTGATGCAAAAGTGGCTGGCCGACTTCGCTTACCGCATTGAAATCCGCTGGTGGATGTTTGCCCTGGCTGGTTTGACGGCAATCGTCATTGCATTCCTGACGGTGAGTTTTCAGAGCATTAAGGCGGCGTTGGCGAATCCGGTGCGGAGTTTGAGGAGTGAGTGAGGTTTGGGGCACGAGGCAGAACTTCGGCGTCGCTCAGTTACCGAGCCTCGCGCCAGCGCGGAGATTTCGACTTGACTTCGGCTACGCTCAGTCGCCAGTTCAGTCGCCAGCTCAGTTACCAAGCCTGGCGCCAGCAGAGTAGCTATTTATCCGCACTGCTCTTATAACAGCCGTTGTGCTCAATTTTGAATTAAAAAAGAAAATGAATAAAGCAAATTATAAACCTTTTCTAATACTTGCTGGAATTTGTTCGATTCTTGGAGCGATAACGACCAGTTTATTGATATTTCTACCAAATCCAGCAGCTTCAGATTTTGAATCTCAAGCTTTACTTTTTGAGAACAGTCTGTATTTGACTAAACTTTGGATATTATTTATCCATCCTCAGGTAAATATCATTGCAAGTTTAGGAATCGTATACTTTCTTTTAAGAAAATATCCTATGCAAATGATAGTTGGGAGTTTATTCTTATTGGTTTGGGCCTATACTGAAATGTCTCAACAATCCTTATTAATAGACACCTTAAATCAAATATGGAGACCTAACTATGTCAATGCTGAAAGTGAGATTACCAAAAGTATGTTCAAATCATTGATTAATGCTGCAAACGGAATTTCCGATAGCAAGTATTTCCTTGTTATTTATGGTTTTGGGTTTGGTTCGCTGATATATGGTACCGCACTCATTAAGGAAAATGGACTTGGAAAATGGATAGGTGCTTCACTTTTATTCATTGGAATACTCAGCCTTTGTTCTTTTATAAGATATTATCTGGGAATTACTTCTTTGAATAAACCTGTAAATTGGGCTTATGAATGGATTTATTCCTATCTACAACCATTAGTTCGGATTGCTATTGGAATTTGGATATTTAAAAAAATAAAAACTGAGCACAACATTTAGGGCTTAACTGCTGACGGGGGCATCCTCGGTTCAGGTAAACTCCTAATCCTAATGCCCCTCGCTGACGGTTGAGCGGTGTTGGACAGCCTGTCTGCCGAAGCTACGGTTTATACACAACTCAAAGAACGTATATTTGGAGCCAAAAAGGAAATG
>CALEYL010000036.1 GCA_937926205.1 uncultured Saprospiraceae bacterium | reverse complement strand
TCGGTGAAGGTATCGCGCCGCAAGCTACCGTGATATTGGCAGGAGCCGTCATCGTTGGAAGCGCTGCCGGACTAACGGTGATGATGCGGGAAACCGGCGCAAGCGCTCGTCCACAGGCATCTGTTGCCGTCCAGGTCTCCGTTACCGTTCCGCCGCAAGCGCCGGGCGTTGTCGTGAAAGTAGACGGATTAGAAGTACCCGTAATCTCACATCCTCCGCTCAGCCCATTGCTGAAGGAAAGGGTGCTCGGCGAAGGTATCGCGCCGCAGGCTACCGTGATATTGGCAGGAGCCGTCATCGTCGGAAGGGCTGCCGGACTAACCGTTATCGTACGGGAAACCGGCGCAAGCGCTCTGCCGCAGGCATCTGTTGCTGTCCAGGTCTCCGTTACCGTTCCGCCGCAAGCGCCGGGTGTTGTCGTGAAAGTCGACAGATTAGAAGTACCCGTAATCTCACATCCTCCGCTCAGCCCATTGCTGAAGGAAAGGGTGCTCGGTGAAGGTATCGCACCGCAGGCTACCGTAATATTGGCAGGAGCCGTCATCGTCGGAAGCGCTGCTGCATTTACCTTTATAACCTGATCACAAGTGACCATGTTGTTATTGCTGTCTGTTGCTTTCCAAGTTCTAATAATATCACCACCACAAGCGTCAGGGGTCGGCGTATCAGAATAATTAAGCGTAACCATCCCACAACCCATTGTATAAGTTGCAGTTCCGGTATTAGAGGGGTCAAGGGAAGCGCCGCAGTCAACCATTACATCCATAGGGCAACTGATTACAGGAGGAGCGCAACAGGCAGCCGTAATGCAATCTGAAAATGGTTGACAAAACGGGGTTTCAGACCTGCTTACAGAAATACAATACTCCATATTATCGGCAGGGTCTACCTCAATAGACGCCGTATTGCCTATAACGATTGATCCTTTTTTCCATTCATAAATCAAATCAGGGCAATCGATAATAGGTGTAAACGTGAGCGTGGCAGCGTTGCCGGTACACGAAATACTTACACTACCGTCTATAGCAGGGTAAACGGTTGCAGTTTTGGTAATGGATTGAGCGGGTGCACATTCGGTAGCAGGGATGCTTACCGTATAATCAAAGCTAAGACCATTACAATCAGTGATTTCCGGCCCGGTATATTCGAATACGGGGGTCAAACAATCGGAACAACTCAAGTATTGCAATCCAGGATCATCCGTTGAAGTCCAGGTAACCGGCAAAGGCGTACTTGTTGGAGGAGCGCTGCCATTCGAGCAAGTGAGGCTGATTGCGCCGGTAGCTTCGAAAGTTGTGGAACAGCCATCTGAAATATCATGGACTTGTAAGTCAATGGGTGCTATTCCTAAAATAGACGTCTGAATAGAATTGCTTGCAGCGCCGGGTTTGCATATCAACACTTTGATGGATGCTTCTCCCGGAGGAATACAAATTTGATCCCGGCAAAGATCAATTCCTGCTCCAAGTGGACAAGCTGATCCGGCATCAGGCAACACGTAGCCACTAATTGAACAGGGAGGATCAAAACACATAGCGACAGCCCCGAATTGGTTATTCAGGTTAATGTCAAGAATTAAACAAGAATTGTTGCCTGGCTGAGGGCTACAACATTCACCCCCGAGAAGAAATGAGCCGATTACGTTTCCGTTCGGCGCATTAGCAAGGTCAACGGAATAGGTAGGAACAGTTAAGTCACACTGGGCTAATGCCTTGTTTGGAGAAAAACTGGTCAGAAATCCAATAAGGCATAAGATTGTGGTTGTGGAAGAAAACCTTGAAACAAGGTTTGAGAAATAATAAATGTGGTTCATAGCAATTGTAGTTTGACTTGTAGATTATTTGGAATAAGCAGTATAAGAACTGCCAAGGGGTAAGCAAAACGGACATGGATTTTACAATGGATGAAAGCGGTGCAACAGAATGTTGCATAGGTTGGTCACACTCTCCGTAACGGAAAGGGAACGATTGAAAGGCGTTCTCATTCAGGAAAAAATTTATTTGTGAAGCAAAAATGTTAGAGGTCTAGCAAGTACGTTAACGTTATTTCTAAATTTCTAATAATAAGAAAATCAAGGTACAGTAAGTAGGTAAATACGGAACTACATGAAATATCCCATTATACAAATGGATATCATGCATGACGGTACGCAAGAGGCCACAGAATATCAAAGGGGGGAATAAATTGATACCAGAAAAAAGACTAAGTTTCAAGCCAATTTCGATTACTTATCTCATCGGGCATTGTACTCCATGGCCAATTTTAGGTATTACGGAAGTACAAAATGTGTGTTTGATCATACTTTGTGTGTTTTACGCAGAAAATGAAACAAATAGGTTTAATTGCTAACTGCACATCTTTAATAATCAATTACTTAGGATGATGCATGTAGCAAATGAACATTAATAATATGTATTACACAGCAAAGGTTGAAAGAAGACAATTGTCTGGAATAAATCCAGTAAATGCGCAACAAAGTTATAGCTTTTTTTTTGCATTTGCAATTTTTTTTTTGCAAACAACATATATAATTATACCACTCCTTATCCTCGGCAAAACCCTGAAAAAATTCAAAAATATTATGTGATTTATTATTAATTCGTTAGAAGTTGTAATCAAGTAAGGTTGAATCAAATTATTCCAAACTGACATTTCATATCTTATTTGTGAAGGACTTACAAGATAAGTACATGGCCTCCATTAAGCGGAGCTAACTACACCCAAGCCGACCCCTCCGCTCCATACCCCGCTTTTTTTGTTGCGTTCGTCGGAAAAGTCAACCTTGTTTGCCCATATTTTGGATTATATTTGCCGGGCTTTTCGCAATACTGCAAACCAGGCTTGCGTCAGCTTGTCACAGATCAAAGAACTTAATCTGAAAAAGATATGCTTTCCTTTTTAATAGTTTCTTACTTATTGCTCAGCGCCGGATTGTATTTTATCTTCAAAAAAGCCAATGTCGAAGCCTGGAAAGCTTTAGTGCCGGGCTGGAATTTTGTCATTTGGAGTGAATTGATTGGCCGCAAAGGCAGCTTTGCGCTGTGGCTGCTTTTCCCCATCGTGAACATCTTCATCTATGCCGGTATGTGTGTAGACATGGCCAGGTCTTTCAAAAACTATGGCTTTGGTCAGAGCGTATTGGCGGTCATTTTTGCGCCTTTCTACTTCCTTTATCTGGGTCTCAGCCCGAAACAAAACTACGATGGGCCTACACTGGAAAAGGAACGGGCTTACCAGGCAAAATTAGAGGAGGCTAAAAAGGCAGAAAACGAGCGGTTGTACGAGAAACTTCAGAGAGACAATCCCTATAAAAAATCAGGCGCACGCGAATGGACGGAAGCAGTCATTTTTGCAGTCTTTGCGGCCAGTTTCATCCGCATGTTCCTCATAGAGGCCTATGTCATACCGACTTCCTCGATGGAAGGCTCGCTGCTGGTGGGCGATTTTCTTTTTGTCAGCAAAGCCAATTATGGTATCCGAATGCCTCAGACCATTGCGATGTTGCCGCTTTTGCACAACCGCATTCCTGTAATCGGGGGCGAATCTTATCTTAAAAAGCCAAGCTTGCCTTATACGAGACTAAAAGCATTGGAAAGGATTGACCGCAACGAACCGGTCGTGTTCAATTATCCCGAAGGCGACAGCGTTTACGTTTTTCCAAACCGCACCTGGAGCATCCACGATTTCCGGCGCGGCATGATGGATCAGGGCTCTTACGAAGCCATCCGCACCGGGCGGGCGCCCCTCGTAACGCGACCGATGGATAAAAAAGACCACTACATCAAACGCTGTGTAGGCGAGCCCGGCGATTCCCTTCAGGTGATCAATCGTCAATTGTACGTCAACGGAAAACCAGCTGAAGACCTGCGCTATATCCAGTTCATTCATCACCTGCACTCGCCGGGCGGACCGATCAACGAGCGGGATTTTTCGGATTGGGGCATTTCAACAGAAGATATTTTCCGCAGGGATCCCAATGCCAACTCTATGCTGGTCGTATTGAACCGCGATCAAATTGCATCCATCAACAAAATGGATCCAAGCATCAAAGTAGCCCCCTGCAAAGCATACAAAGTTACTTTGTTGCCGGGAGGAAGTCCGTCAAGGCTGATGGCTTACGGCATTGACAACGCCAGTATTCTCCAGCAGCCGGGGGCAAATATCTTTGAAATGTACCTGACGGATGAAGAAGCAGCGCTGGCCGCCAAAGATTCGCTGGTTCGGTTGGCCCAGCCTTCCGGTCAGCTGTTCCCCTACGATCCGGTTCATTTTGGCAACTGGTCGCGCGACGATTATGGGCCGATCTGGGTGCCGAAAAAAGGCGCCACCACGCAGATTTCACCGGAAAACATTGCCCTGTATCGCCGCATCATCGGCGTGTACGAAGGAAACGAGCTCAAAGAAGCCAACGGCAAAATATTCATCAATGGCAAAGAAGCCACTTCCTATACCTTCAAAATGGACTATTACTGGATGATGGGGGACAACCGCCACAATTCAGAAGATGCGCGGGTTTGGGGCTTTGTACCGGAAGATCATATTGTTGGAAAGCCGCTTTTCATCTGGTTCTCGCTGAAGGACAGCGTGTTTAAACTGGGGAATATTAGGTGGAGCCGGATCTTTTCGGGGGCGAATAAGATGTAGTCGCAATACAACAAGTCAGGGCGTCATTCAAAATGGCACCCTGACTACCCTTAAACTGATACTATTTTATCTATTTTTGATGTTATTTTACCTTATCAGAACAAATAAGGAAACATTGGAGTTAATATAACGTCATAAAGATAAAATATAACCTATGAGCTCCTCCAAAGCATCTTTGGAAAAAATAGAACCCATTTTTGGCAGTTCTTTCACCCTGCGAAAATTCACCGAATGCAACAACCAGCCTTTCTGGCACTGCCATCCGGAATATGAAATCGTGTACATTTCCAACGGTAAGGGCAAGCGCCACATCGGCGACCATATTTCCTATTACGACGACGGCGACCTCATTTTTCTGGGGCCGGATTTGCCGCACTTTAGTTTCACTCAGGGGCTGAATGAAGAGCATACCGAGATTGTGGTGCAAATGAAAGAGGATTTTCTGGGCAAAGATTTTTTGGGGCGTCCGGAGATTGAAGCCATCCAGCAGTTGTTTGCCCGTTCCAGACAAGGCCTGAGCTTTAAAGGCGAAACCAAGCGCCTGATCGGACAGCGTTTGATGGATATGATGCCACTGAACGGATTTGACCGGTTAATTGAATTGTTGCGCACCCTGCACCTCATGGCGACTTCAGATGAATACGAAATGCTGAATGTCAGCGGTTATGCCTTGGAAGTGAACGCTCAAGATCACGACCGGATGAAGAAAATCTACGAATACGTCGAAGCTTCTTTCCGGGAGGAGGTCAACCTGGATGAAGCGGCACGGCGGATCAACATGACGACGCCGGCTTTCTGCCGCTATTTCAAAAGATTGACTGCAAAAACCTTTACCCAGTTCGTGAATGAACTCCGTGTGGCGCATGCCTGCCGGCTCCTTTCCGACGAACACATCAGCATCGCCGGAGTCAGTTACGAAAGCGGTTTCAACAATCTGTCTCATTTCAACAAGCAATTCCGGGAAATTACCGGTCTCAGCCCACGAGACTATCGAAAAAGTCGGATGATGATCGTACAGTAATTTGCTGCAACTTTTATACCTTTGCCGCCGCAAAAAAAAATCATCACCATGAGGTACTTGTTCTTTTCTGTAGTTGTAGTGGTTAGCATCTGGGCTTGCGGCGGCGGCGCTTTGAGCAAGCAGGAAGTTAGCGATATTTTAACCAAAAATGCATGGCGCTGGGATGTTCAGGCCATCAGAGACAGTATGAGCAAGCTTACCCTCGGGCAGGCTGAATTCGATGTAATCATGGCTTCGCTTAAGCGCATGGAGTCAGGTGTTTTTGAGTTTGGAAAAGATGGTACGCTTACCATGACCGTCAAGGGAGAACCGCGTGTTGGCACCTGGAGCATTGCTTCCAATGGAACAACACTGACCATGAATCTGCCCAATGTAGCTGTGGTTCCTAACGAAATTGTAGCCATTGAACCCGGTCGGTTTATGCTGGGCACGAATAAGGAACAAGGCATCCTTTTTCCGAAGATTTTTGTGCCGATGGAACTTGGCTCAACAGTCATGCCCAAAGATACCGCGCAATAGCAAGGGCGCTGCACGTTTCCGGGCATCATAATTCTTAATCTTTTAATAATTCTCGCTTTACACCTGATTCACAATCAGGGGCGATCTTGCGTGCAGTTTTAGACCTGACACGCCAATCGTTGTTATGAAGCGGGAAATTGATATCGTTATTCTTTCTGATGTCCATTTGGGAACTTATGGATGTCACGCACGCGAATTGTTGAACTACCTCGAGAGCATCAAAACAGAAACCCTGATTCTGAATGGTGATTTTGTGGACATGTGGCAGTTCAGCCGCCGCTATTTTCCAAAAGAACACATGATGGTCATCCAACGTGTGTTAAAAATGGCTGCAAAGGGAACCAAGGTTTATTACATTACGGGCAACCATGATGATGCCCTGCGTCGCTACAGCGATTTCACTTCGGGCAATATCCACCTCCGCGATAAGCTCACCCTTCAACTGAAAGACAAAAAGTACTGGATATTTCACGGGGATATTTTTGATGTTTTTATCAAATATTCCCCCCTCATAGCGCGCTTAGGCGGAAAAGGCTACGACTGGCTCATTCTGATCAACCGCTTCATCAATAAAATCCGCGTGGCGTTGGGCAAGCCTCAAATGTCGTTTGCAGGAAAAGTAAAAAACCGCGTAAAAGAAGCGATCAAATTTATCCACGACTTTGAAGATACCGCCATTCGTTTAGCAGCAGAACAAGGCTACGACTATGTCATCTGTGGCCATATTCACCGGCCTCAAATGCGTGAAACAACTGTAAAGGACAAGGTCGTCACTTACCTGAATTCAGGCGACTGGGTAGAAAACCTGACCGCATTGGAGTACCGCTGGGATCGATGGACCCTTTATCAGTACGACGAATCGGATTTCAGCAATGTAAATCCGAAGTTGCGGGTGAAACCGGAAAAAGAGGTCAAAGATCTGACCAAGTTTCTTCCGGACATACTGAGCAAAGACACTTTGTTCGAGCAGATTGTTGCTGCATCTCCGATGCAAAGCCCGGCAAAAGGCGCCACAACTCCGACCTTCTTAAAATCGGAAGGCGGGAGCTGATAAGAGAAAAAGCTGAGCAAGGCTTATCCGGCCTTAATGCCTAAAAACAGAACATACTCCCAAATGCCGGCATAAGCCCGGTAAATAGTTGAGTCCACCGAAATAAATCCAGCCTTCAATACCGGAAGCAGGTGACCATCCATGCGAACATGGTTATTCGCCATATGGCGCTTGAACCATGGTAAAGGAGAATCGTGAAAATCGACAACTGCAAGCAGTCCTCCGGGTTTCAAATCTTTTTGCGCCTGACTGAGCAGCACTTCCCAATGGGGGTTGATCATTGTCAGCGAATAAGAAAAAAGGATGAGATCGTACTGTTCTGGTTGTCCCTCTGTTCCATAGGGTTTTTCCACCAGTGTAATGCGGTCAGCCCATCTTGCCAAACGCTTTGCTGAGCGGCGCAGCATGTCTTCAGAAACATCCACCCCCTTAAGCCTGGCATTGGGAAAATGCTTTGCCAGTTGTTCCAGATTGTAGCCTGTTCCGCAACCTACTTCAAGAATATCAGGATTTTCTGTTTGTAGTGCCCGGGAAAGGCGGCGCACCATGCGCTTCCGACCAAATAAAAAAGTCCATCGGGTAGCATCGTAAATTTTGGCATGCAGGCTGTAGTAGCGCTTCATGATTTCGGCCTGCCCGGAAGCTTGCCCTGTATTTCGGGTTAGAATCATCAAAGGTTATTTATTTTACAATTCCTAAATAAACGCTGGCATAAGTCCCTACCCGGTCCCGGCGGTGCGTTTCCCGGGTCAATTCTTTTTCGAATACCACTGAGTCCAGGACAAAATCCGGAAAAAAGGTGACCTCCTCTGCTGCAGAGCGCAGCAGAATACGGGCCCCGGGTTTGCTGTTGGCCAGGATAAGTTGCCACTCTTCTTCCAAAGCGTCGTGATCGTTTGCGGCAAGCCAATCCTGATGATCCAGCAAAACAAAATGAGAATACTTCCCCGGGTGTTGCTTCAAAAAATGGCTGAAAGTCGCCGTATGGGTCTCCACCTTATGCGTTTGCTGACGGATTGTTTCAAAATGATGCTGTTGCAAATACGAGGGGCAGCAGGCTTCATCATACCGGCCATCAAAATACAAACGCCAGAAATAGTTGTCACTCACCGGTTGCTCCGTAAATACCCGACGCAGGCATTCCCTGACAAATCCGGCAGCACCCCTGTCGTATTTTTCAACAAACAGCAGTTGCTGGCTGCGTGGTACGCCTAACAGGCACAATACAAAATGGCGGTTCAGCGCCCACTCCATCAGTTGGCTGAGGAGACGCTTTTCGACCTGATGATAAATTGTAGCCTGACGTTCAATGGATTCGGCTTCAAATAATTGGCGGATCTGGCTGTGTAATTTTCGTTGCGCCCGCAAATAACGGTCGGCCATCCACGCGATAGAGCCCGATGTGCTGTAGTGATAAAAGGTCTTTCTCAGGCCTTTCCCTTTAAAAAAATGGAGGTTGTCGTCCCAGTATTGGCGGGCAAAATCAGGGAGGTGGCTTCTCAACTGTTCTTTGTAAAGTGCCTGCATCCGGGGGTGTACGCCTTTTCCAAAAAGCTGAAAAAGATCCTCAAAATGCCCCTGTCCAAACACGGCCAATTTCAGTTGGAGCAATGCATTCTGACGCGGATTCATGTCGATGCAATGAATATTGGCAGGGTGGTCGAGCAAATAATCCAGCGCATTACAGCCGGCGCTGGTGATCATAACCACATCACTGTTGGCATCCAGTTCAAGCAATTCGCGGTCGCATCGCGGGTCTTCCCAGCAAGTATTATAAACCAGATTATTGCTGTGAATTTTGCGAAAAGTCCAGTCGTGAAGTTGGTTGATGGCGCTCATTTTACCGGGTTTTGGTTCCTCAGCAAAAGTAGAGCGCTAAGTTTTGTATGGCTGGATTGTGCTGTTTATGTGTAGAATAAGTTTCTGTGAAATAGACGTTAGGTGTGTTAAATTCAGGTAAGCACATTTCAATCCCGCACGAACCGCCCTTCGTACTGGTCATCCTCTACCCCATCGCCATCCCAATCCAGCAGTGCGCGAAAAATTGCTTCTTTTCCGGAAAAGGAGACGATGTAATGGTAAGTAGCCCTTGGTTCTATCATCATCAGCGTATCGCTGAAAGCATTCCAGATGCCGCGCGATTGCAAATCATTGGCTGTTGTACGATAGCGGTTGCCGACCTCAAATTCCCAGAGAATGGGCTTTTCCCGCAAAGTACTTTCGCCAATTTCCAGCATTTGTTGTGCGGCCAGACTATCGGCTAAACGAATGGCGATGCCTACAGCGCGCCATTTACCCGGCAGTTCTGCTTTAAGGTCTTTCAGAGAACCGGCAGCCGTTCCGTTTTCAGAGCCATTACAACCCATGCAACAGAACAGCAGTACAACGCCGACTGCGATAAAGCTGTTTCGGAAGATCATACGAATGAGAATGGGTTACCGTTTACCACTTGATTTTTTCTGCGATGGCCTTCGGAATGGCACTTTTATGCACCATAATGCCAATGGTTTTCATCCGAAAATAGCTCGACGAGAGGTGAAGAAAGCCTTTGTAGGAACTGATCTCTCCCCAGGAATTTTTGGTCAGATAATACAAAGTTCCATTTTGATCTTTTGCTGTGCCTACGAGGTGCATGAGGTGGTCGTCGGTAGTGGCATAACTTTCAAAAGCTTCCTGCCTCAAAGCCTGATCTACTTTTACTTCTGCTCCCGGTTGAGAAAACAAATCACTCCGCCCGGCCGATTCAGGGATCACGGCTATACCCTCTTTGGCACTGAATCCTTTTTCACTCACATCGCCGTCCCAGGCAACCGTATGGCCGTTTGCGAGGGCATAATCGACCACGGCCTGTAATTCGTCGAGCGGCAAATTGTAGTAACTCCCGTTGGAATAATTATCCGGTACTTCCACAATGCAGGCCTCATAAAACGGGTGGTGCGTAAAGGAAGTAAGGCTCACATAATCGTCAGGATTGATGCCGAGGCTTTGCGCAAATGATTCCGGCGTCCAGCTTTTGCCCTGATAATCAAATTTTTCCTGCGGCTTTCCCATATATGCATCCAGGATGCCGTCAATGGCTTCCGGCCATTTTACGCTTACATTTTTGCGTTTAATCACCGCATCCAGCGAGCCTTTCATCGAAATTTCCATTTCACTGTGGTCGTGGATTGATTCATTTTTCGCTTTGCCAGAATAAACAGATTCCGGGACAATACCGCCCATTTTAAAAGCCCGGATCACGTCATGAGACAGGCCGCCCTGTCCAAAACTGGCACTCCCCTGCCGCAGCACATAATTGCGTGCTTTGTCTTTATAAATGGTCCGTACGAGGTACATTTCGGACAAGTCGTATTCTCCTTTTCCCAGGCGCAACAACTCCGACTCCAGAAAAGAAACTGTTGTAAAACTCCAGCAGGTGCCGGTACTTTGCTGATTTTTAACAGCAGTGCATTTGGCCTGAGCGCTTGTATTGAAGGTGTACTGGGCAAAACCCAAACTCAAACAGGCGATCTGCAGAATAACAAGCAATAAGGTGCGCTTCATGATTAGCGTTGTTTATGAGTCAATAGTTTGAATGTCTGTTTTTATCATTATTTTGATCACGGCGCTCAAATACTCAAATCACCAAAACTTGTCCCGCCCAAGCGGGGGTTTCAAATCCTCAACGTATCAGCGTCACATTCCCTTTCTTAAAATATTCCTCCCCGTTCAAACAACGAACCTGAAGGTAATAACCGTAAACATCGGGCGCGAGCATTTTTCCTTTGTAGGTGCCGTCCCAGCCCTGATCCTTTGAACTGCTTTCAAAGACCTTTTCACCCCAACGGTTGTAAATGGCAAAAAAGACCTGGTCAATGGCAGCTCCCCTTACAAAGAGGATTTCATTGAGGCCATCGCCATCGGGTGTAAAAGCATTGGGCACAAAAATAAACGGTTCGCGGCACTCCGGGTTGAAAACGGTGATCGTAATGCTTCTCTGGTTGATGCAACCATTGGGATCGCGGATCGTCAGCGTATAAGTGGTTGTTTCAAGGGGAGTAGCCGTTGGGTTAAAAATATTGTTGGCATTCAGACTGGCTGAAGGTTCCCAATAGTAAACATATCCGGTATTCTCTGTCGCTTCCAGTTGCGCCTCTGCGCCGGAAGGAATGGTATCGGGGTCAGCAACAATGGTCAAAGGGGGCACAAAATTAAAAATATTTACCTGCACCGTTTCGCTTGCGGTGCATCCAAACGCATTGGCAATGGCCACGGTATAGGTTTGACTGGCGGCGGGACTAAGCAGCGGACTTGCCGTATTGCCGCCTGAAACAATGCTTTCCGTTGGGGACCACGCATAGGTCAGCGGATCACCGCTTAAATTATTTACCTGCAATTGCACGGTATCGCCAATACACAATGTGAGGGCATCTTCCACCCCAACGCGAATGCCATAACTGCTGACGCTGACGCTGTCAACTGTCTTACATCCAAATTCGTCTTCAAGGCGCAGGTAATAGACCGTTGGACGCCCGGGCTGAACGAGGACTTCCGGCTCCGTACTGAAAACCGGATTGAAGACAGGCGATTGCGACCACGAAACATTCAGGTTCTGCGGGCCATTGTTGTCGGCAAAAAGCAGAAAATCCGGTTCACAGATGGTCGTGTCCGAGGGCAATGCATACACAATAGGTGGCGTAACGGTGACGGTTGTGGACCTCGAAACCTGGCAGAAACCACCAACCCCTGAAATTGTGGCCGTGTAAGTTGTGGTGCTCGTCGGCGTTACGACCGGGCTGCTTGCTGTTGGGTCGCCAAACGCCGACGGCGGCATCCAGGCATAGGTATAATCCGGATTGCCCGCGGCGTTTAAAACGGCAGACTGGCCATAACAAATCACGGTATCGTTCAATGCAATATCCAGCATTTCAATATTAACCGGCCTGCTCAGCGTATCGCGGCAACCATCTGAGGAAACGAGTACCAATGACACATTCAACTGCGCACTTCCGGTCAGGGTTAGGGTAGGATTGGCAATATTCAGCGGCGTTCCCCCGCCAAAAAACCACAGCCTTTCCACGATGGTGCTCTGGGTATTTACGGACAAATCGGTAAACTGAACCAATGCGGTATCCGTACAACTCAGATAGGACCAGTCAAAATCTACTGAAATCTGTGGTTCTGCCACCGTGATCGTCCTGAACAAGGTATCCGGACAAGGTAAAAAAGAAGCCAAAGTCAACATGACCGTGTAGTTTCCCGGCCCGGGGTAGGTATGTGAAACCGCAGCCCCGACAGCAACAGCGTTCGGTTGTTCCGGATCTCCGAAATGCCAATTGTAAAATGGCGCATTCACACTGGCACTCGAAAACTGAACGGTAAACCCGCTGCACTGGGTAGCATTTACAAAATCCAGTTGAGAAGTGGTATCAATAACGCTCACCGGTATGGAGTCGGTCAGGCTGCATCCATATTGATTGCTGGCGTTGACCACAAAATATGTTGTTCCGGCCTCCAAAGGTTGCACAATCGGAGTAGGCGTATCTCCGAATAAGACGATCTGGTCTTCAGGCGACCAATGGTAGATTAAGGTATCGGCAGGATCGGTATTGTTGGCGGCAATGGCCACGACATCGCCCTGGCAAATGACCGGCGGATCCGAAAACTGGAGGTTTACGCCCTGTCCGTTGATCGTCACGCTCCCCGTTTTAAAACAGCCGTATTCATCGCGAAAAAGCAGGTAATAAGTTGTGATGCCCAAAGGGGTGACAGAAACGGTATCGGTATTGGCGATTTGGTTGGTAAAATTTGAATTCAAGGCCCAAAAATACTGTCCGGGGACATTGGCGTCTGCGTCGAGCAGGATTTCCGGAGAACAGGTTGTGGCATCTTCCGGCAAAGTCAATGCTATGGCTTCAGGGATGAAAACCAAAACCGAGCGTTCGATGGCGCAAAAACCGGCAGCATCGGTTATGGTTACGTGATAAGTTGTTGTTGTTTGCGGAAAAGCAATCGGGTTGGGCGACGACGGGTTGTCGAGGCTTCCTCCCGGCGACCATTGATAGGTATAGGCCGGGTCAAATATGGCATTCAGGGGGATGCCTACGCCGGGACATATCGAGAAGCTGTCTCTTTCAATTTCTTCATCAATGAGGGATGCCTCAAAAATTTGCGCAATCTCAGCTTTACACCCATTTTCGGCAGTGACCGTCAGGGATAATTCGTATTCGCCGCTGGCGGAAACCGCAAAAACCGGATTTTGCACCGATGAAGTTTGACCTCCGGGGTTCAGACTCCAGGACCAGCCATTGATCTGGGAAACAGAATCGGTACTCATATCCGTAACCTGCACCAGCAAAGAATCGGTACAGGCTCCAAATTCAAAACTAAAATCCGGAACAATAGAGCCAGGTTGCAGGTATATTTCCTGTCGGAAAGTATCCTGACAAACAGTATTGGGATTCACCACCAAAATGACTTCATAGCGCCCGGTATCTGAAAAGGTAAAGGTTACGTCTTCGGTAAAAAAGACATTCTGGCTGGCGCCCGGGTCATTGAAATACCAGACATAGTCGCTGGCGGTCTGACTTTGATTGATAAAATCCACCGTAAGATCCCCGCACTGCAATTCCGGCGCCAGAAAAGCGGCTGTAGGTTGCCCGCAAACACCCACATTGTATTGAAAATCGCGGCGGGTGGTAGAAATCAATTCGCCTTCGCGGTACTCCTCAATACAAATCCCGACGACAAACTGGCCAACAGTATTCGGCGTGCCCGTGAGCAAGCCGGTAAAAGGATCAATTTGGAGGACATTCCCTCCGGGAAACCCATTGAGCATATTACCTACCCCATACGGTGGGTTGACCCAGGTAACCGGATCGTAGGGCGGGTTGTTTGGCGGTTGTGGCTGCGGAATCGAAGGATCGGCTCCGGTCAATGGTGCGCAAAGTTTATAGACAATGGAATCGCCATCGGCATCTGAAGCCGACTGGTCGAAGGCAATGGGCTCATTGACACAGATGTACAGCGGCGGCCATTGCTGAAATTTCGGACTGGTATTGCATTCCAGCAACGCCCGTTCGGATATGGTTACGCCATAGGTTGCGCCGGTGGCCAGAGGATTGATGATGTTGAGAATGGTTTGGTTCCGACAGCAGCGCTGGTAGGCCAACTGGTAACCGCCGATTACCGGCGGAAGTGTGACTGTTGTTCGATAGGTCGTGGTGTGCACGCAAACATCCGGAGGCACGACAAAACATTGGCCGCTGAGCACCGGACTTAAAGTATCGTTATTCATCAGGGGCACGAGGATATTCTGCAACAACTGGTTTTGCGCATTAAATACTCCGATGGAAGCCGGGTTGTCAAAAAAAGCAAGCGGATTTCCGTAGAAGCAATCCCGGAAAATCGTCAGGGTAATCTCGTATTGGTTATTGCCTAAACAGGTATAATTCATCTCGCCGCCAACGATGTGTGTAGCAGAGAGTTTGGTATAAGAAAACAACACCAGGGTGATTAAAATAGCCAGCGCTCTCATTTTGATCGGAATTGTGCGCATCAAGATAGGAAGGGTGTGCCGATAATCCAAACCTGCTATCGCTTATTGGCACATTGGCTATTTCGCTTACAATTGTGTCGCTGGTATGAGGAATGCTTCAAAGCCGCTTTCCCGGCGAAAGCTCCTCCCTCCCCCATATTCAATTCAGCACATCGCGAACCTGATAAATTTTTGGCTCCCAGTAGGAATTTTGAAAGAGGTTATCCACCACCACGCCGCGGGTACTGGTACTGTGAATGATGTGAATCCCATTTTTATCATTTGAAACAATCATTGCGACATGAAAAACAGGGGTCGTGGAACTGCGACGAAAAAAAATCAGGTCACCGGGTTTGGCCTCTTTCAGTGGTACAATACGGCCCTGTTTAGCCTGGTCGCGTGAACTTCCTCCCAATTGGACCTCAAAATTGCGCATCACATAACCTGTAAATCCGGAGCAATCGAATCCGGTTTTAGGGGTTTTACCCGCCTCTTTGTACCGGGTTCCTTTGTATTGCTGGGCATAAGAAACGACATCGCGACGAAGCAGGCCGGCTTTCGTATTTGTGTTGGCAGTTGTCTCCCGATCATCTGTGCGTACACCCCGTAAAGCATTACAGGCAGGAACTACGATGATGAGCAACACCAAACAGGCAGATTGTAAGAGCTTAAGGGAGTCTTTGTGCATAGGGATGTATTTAAGAGTTTGTTCGGAGATCCATCAATCGGCTGCAATCGACAAATTTTCTACTGCACTGCGTTGGCTTTCTTCGCCGTAGCTGCCGGCTACGTCTGTGAAAGCCGCCTTGTTCAGCACAAAATTTGCTCGCTTTCGTACGATCATGAATTCCCGAACAAGCTCTAAACCGCAAACAAAACGCGATTCCAAATTTGGATATTGCCGCCAAAGCCCTATCCCTTTGTTAAAGAACAAGGCCGATACGTTAAGAAGTCTTATGAAACATCCTCTTCCTGTCCCGACTCCAGCAACTCCGGCGGCAACTGCTTCGAGGTTCTCGCTCCAAGTTCTCTGATTTTTTCTGCACGGCCGATGAGGGTATCGCCGTGCCGGCGGGCATTCACGAGTTTGTTCATGGCGTCGTGCCATGCGCCCTGTGCCGATTCCATGCGCTGGCCGATCAACTTCAGGTCTTCCGTAAAAGCGCAGAATTTATCGTATAGCAATCCGCCCTGACGGGCAATTTCCAATACATTCCGCGTTTGTTTTTCCTGTTTCCAGATGTAAGCAATGGTGCGCATCGTGGCCAGCAAGGTAGAAGTCGTCACCATCACAATGTTTTTGTCCAGGGCTTCGGTAAAAAGACGTCCGTCGTGACGCACCGCTACGTTGAAAGCCGGTTCAATGGGCACAAAAAGCAACAGGTAATCGGGGGTATTGATCTGATAAAGGCTCTGGTAATTTTTCGAATTGAGGTCGTTGATGTGCTGTCGCATGCTTTCAACGTGTTCGCGCAGAAATTTTTCCTGTTTTTCCGGTTTTTCCGCATTAAAAAACCGTTCGTATGCAGTCAGCGACACTTTAGAATCAATGATCAGGTGTTTGCCATCCGGCAGGTAGATGATAAAATCGGGTCGTTTAATTTGCCCGTCATCGTCCCGAAAAGCGACCTGAGAGCGAAAGTGCGTATCTTTTACCAGTCCGGCCTTTTCGAGCAACAACTCCAGTTGAAATTCACCCCAGTCTCCCTGGGTTTTGGAGTCGCCTTTCAGGGCATTGGCGAGGTTACCAGCGTCCTGACTTAGCTGCTGGTTCAAATCCCGCAGCAGTTCGATTTCTTTTTTCAAAGCGCTGCGATCTTTCGTTTCTTCCACAAATTTTTTCTCGATGCTGCTTTCAAAGACTTTAATTTGTTCGCGCAATGGCGAGAGCAACTCCTGGATTTGCTGCTGGTTTTGGGCGCCGAATTTCTGGCTGTTTTCGTCCAGCAGGCGATTGGAAATATTTTCAAACTCTATTCTGGATCGCAACTGAAGCGCTTCGATTTCCTGCCGGAGCGTATTCAATTTTTCTTCTGCATTGCGCAGCGTTTCTGTCCGCGAAGCCAGTTCACCGGTGAGTTGACGCAACTGAGCTTCTTTTTCCATCAGGTCGTCTCGCGACAAGTCAGCCTGCTCCTGAAGTTTGTCGTGAACCTCGCGCAGGACGTAATTTTTCTGCAATTCGTCTTTGGGAACGGCTTTGCCGATCAACTGAAATTTAGCGTAAAGCCAGGTGCAAAGCCCTCCAAGCAATAAACCGATGAGGAGAAACCCAAAGAGCAGCGATAAGTCGTTTTGCATGGTGATTTGTTTTGTGCCCAAGCTCCAAAGTACACAGAAAAAATATTTTCCAGGCCTACATACAACCTTTTCCCACATAAAAAGCTTCTTTGTGAAAACGCAGTTGATTCCAGGAGATGCCTTATTTGGTGCGCATGACGGAAAATGAACTTATTGAGGCTTGCCTGTCAGAAAACCGACTGGCGCAAAAAATCCTGTACGATCGATACAGCAGTGCGATGTATACCCTGGCTTATCGGGTTACAAACAATTTTGAACTGGCACAGGACGTGCTCCAGGAGGCCTTTATCAAGGTCTTTAAAAGTCTGGGGCAGTTTCGACGCGAATCAACTCTGGGCGCCTGGATCAAAACGATTGTGGTCAGAACTGCACTGAGTAAAATCCGTCGCGAACCTGTTTCCGTAGAATTGGATCAAAATACGACCGGCAACCTAATTGACTGGGGCAATCACCTGGATGTTGAATACCTGGAAAAAGCCATACAGTCGCTGCCGGCCGGCTACCGGGCCATCTTTGTGCTGATCGAAGTGGAAGGTTATTCCCATAAAGAAGCCGCAGACAGCCTCGGGATTTCAGTAGGCACCTCCAAGTCGCAATTGTTTTACGCCAAAAAGCGGCTTCGGGAAAAGATTACGGAATTGTTGGATGTGTGAGGATTTGAAAACCCCGCTTGGGCGGGACAAGTTTTGATGATTTGGTAATTTGAAGATTGGGAGATTCGTGGATTGGAATGTCTATTGATTCCCCACTTTAACCTTCAAAACGGTAGAGGGTGACGGTAGACGGTAGACGGAGTGATTTCAATTAGCAGTCTGCCCACTTTAACCTTGAATCACTTTAACCTTTAACCTTGTTATAAATGGACTACAGAGAACTAAACAGGAATACCCTTGAGCGCGCCATTGGCGAACTGCCGGGCTATGTCCCTGAGCAGGATCTCTGGCCGGCCATAGAAGCGCATCTGGATCAGGAAGTTCAGGAAAAACAACTGCGTTTGGCTACCCATCAACTGCCTTTATACACCCCTCCCCCACTTGTTTGGGAAAACATCAGCAGTGAGCTGGATAACAAACCAAAGCTAAAGAGGCTATGGCTGAGGCCTGTATCAGCGGCGGCGGCCAGCATCATTGGCGTCCTGCTTTGCGTTGGAGCATGGCTCTATTTTAGTGAAGATAACGGCGTTTTGGTAGTCCTGAGCACCACAGAAATGATGGATGTCAGCGGTTTTGAGGACGACTGGAATGAAGATGAAGCAGCCATTGCGATGGTCGTTTCGATGGTGGAAAAAGTACCGGATAATGAAAATCTGGCTGCTTTAAAAACAGAACTAGAAGAACTGAACGAAGCAAAATCCATGTTAACGCAAACCATGGATCGATACGGCAAAGACGTCGAACTTATCCGGCGCCTGAGCAAAATAGAACGCGATCGCGCTAAAATCATCAAACAAATGGCTGCAGAGATATGAAATATCCAATTGCCCTTATCGGATTACTCCTGTTCCTGCCCTGCACTTTGCCAAACCTGATGGCACAAACCATCAAGGTGCAGGTCATTACCAAAAAAATTGAAAAATCCTTTCAGTACCGGGAAGGCTATGAAGTCAATATTGAAGGTGAAAAAGCCGAAGTAAACATCCAGACCTGGGATAAAAAAGACATTCAGGTTTCTATTGAGTTGGTCGCAAAGCACCCGGATAAAGCGGTTGCAGAAAGAGACCTGGAACTGATGAAATACCTGGCACAGCGGGTAAAAAACAAGATTTATCTGCGCAACTACCTGAGCTCGGTTGAAGGCAAGGGCAAAAGCGAGCCGGAAGCTTATCTTTCTGTCAAATATACCATCACGCTGCCGGCTGAATGTCCGGTTTATCTGAAAAACGTTTTTGGAGCAGCCAATATCAGCAGCTTGACCAATCGCCTTCGCGTGAATAGTGAATTCAGCCGCATTGGCCTTGAAAACCTGAAAGGTTCAGTAGAAATCAAAACACATTTTGGCGATTTGATTGGCCAGGACCTCGACGGCTGGTTTAACATTCAATCCCGCCGCTCTGATCTGACACTGCAAAACATCAGCGGCCGTTTCAATATTGAAGCGCATTTTGGAACCATTCGCCTTTTTGCCAACGAAGATCTGGCCGATTTGCGTCTGGACGCCGAAAAGTCAGAAGTCTGGTTTTACCACCCCAATCCCCAATTTGTGGGTTACTCTCTGAGCGCCAGAGGCAGCGAGGTTAAACTCCCTGCCCGCCTGAATGCAAGCTGGCTGGAATCAGAAACAGGTGAACGGAAAATCACGTTTCGTCCCAGCAAAGAATACTACCCCAATGTGAGCATACGCATCACATTTGGCAACTTGCATGTGGAGAAACGGGTGACGCCTTAAAGCGACCTGATATCCCCGGTCTGATCCCGATTCTGTTACTTCCTATCGGATAAAGTCCCTTTACCATCGAATTTTTCAAAAAATAGCTGGCATTTTCCGTATTTTGCGCCGCACAAAAAGCGCATTATATCATGCAAGATTTGAAATCTCTCTTTCAGAGCTATGGGTTAGATGAAAAAAGTGTTGACTTTCTCACCAAAGCTCTTGAACGCAGCAACCAACCCGGTTTTGATTACCTGGAATATAAACAGTCGTTGTCGGCATTGGCGCAGATGAATATGGATGAAGCCACTGCTTTTAAATCCGCTTTTGCCACTGCGGCTACCATGGGTCTGACAAAAGAAAAATTACTCCAAACGGCAGAGTACTATAAAAGTGTGCTCAATACTGAAAAGCAGGAGTTCGACAAAGCCCTTCAAAAACAAGTTCAGGACCGCATCCACTCCAAACAGGAAGAAGTCAAAAAACTTCAAAAGCAAATAGAAGAACACCGGGCAAAGATCAAGGAAATGGAGGCTCAGGTTGTTAAAAGCCAATCGATTATCGATCGGGCGGATGAAGACATGCGCGCAGCAAAAGAGAAAATAGAAACGACCCGCGAACTCTTTGAAACGACGCTGAAAGGAATCCTTGGCGACATAGAAAAAGACATGGGTAACATCAATCAATACTTGTAATCATGGCCAGCGATACGTTCAATAATCCATCCGGAAAACCTTTCTGGAAAAGACCGGAAGGCGTAACAGGCGCCCTTTTTCTGGCAGCCATTCTCGGTGGTGGCGGGTTTTTGCTCTATAAGTTTATGCCTGTACTTATCGGGCTGGTTCAGAATGTGCTTTATCTGAGTGTCATGCTCGTGGCTCTTGGCGCTTTGCTCTACATGGTGCTCGATCCCAAAATGCGCAACCTGGTTTGGTATGGTTACAAAAGTGTGATGCGCTGGATTACCGGGGTATTTGTGAACATTGATCCCATCGGTATTCTGAAGAGTTATGTAGAAGACCTGCAGGATAATCTGGTTAAAATGCGCAAACAAATCGGCTTGCTGCGCGGCCAGATGCGGCAATTGCAGGGCCTGATGGAAAGCAACAGCAAAGAGATTGACCAAAATATGAAACTGGCCAGCGCTGCCAAAGAAAGCGGCAAAGACCAGCAAATGGTACTCGCTTCCCGCAAGGCAGCACGCATGCAGGAAAGCAACGAAAAATACCGCCAGCTCCTGCAGCGTATGGAAATCCTGTATCGGATCCTGGTGAGAATGCATGACAATTCTGAGATTCTGCTTCAGGATACAAAGGACCAGGTCGAATTAAAAGAAGAAGAGCGCAAAGCCATTCGCGCTTCGCACTCTGCCATGAAATCTGCCATGAGTGTCATGTCGGGCGATCCGGACAAACGCGCTATGTTCGATGCGGCGATGGAAGCCATTGCAGACGACGTGGCAGGTAAAGTTGGTGAAATGGAGCGCTTCATGGAAATGTCAGCAGGATTTATGAGTTCAGTGGACCTGCAAAACGGCGTATTCGAAGAACAAGGTCTTCAAATGCTGGAACAATGGGAAAAGCAAAGTACGCTCCTGCTGATGGACGGCTCCTCGCGGGGGAAATCTCAGGATTTTGAAGCGCTGGACCTCAAGCCTTTGAATGAAAAATCAGCTCAAAATGCAACCAAAGGCAGTGGCGAGCAGTATGACAACCTGTTTAATTAGAAACTAAGGCGCCAGGCGCTCGATGATCCATCCATTGTTCCCGTCTGGTGAATATTGAAGCCGATCGTGGAGCCGGCTGTTTCTACCCTGCCAGAACTCTACCAGATCCGGGCGAAGCAGGTATCCACCCCAATTTTCAGGGCGAGGCAATTCTTCAACGCCTGCGTATTTTTTCTTTAAAGCGGCAACTTTTTCCTCCAGAACGGACCGATCATGGATAACGGCACTTTGCGGAGAGGCCCAGGCGCCGATCTGACTTTCTTTAGGCCGGCTCTGAAAATATTGTGTTGATTTTTCAGGTAATAATTTCTCTACTTTTCCCTCTACCCTAACCTGCCGGTGGAGTCCCATCCAATTAAAAACAAGCGCAGCGTGGGTATTGGCATCCAATTCCCGGCCTTTCCGGCTATCGTAATTTGTGTAAAAAATAAACCCGGTGGGGTCAAGGCCTTTCAACAGCACGATCCTTGCCGAAGGTCTACCGTCAGGGGTTGCGGTTGCAAGGGTCATGGCGTTAGGCTCCGGTTCATTGGCCTGAAGCGCGTCTTTGAACCAGGATTCAAATTGGCGGATTGGATCGGGATTGGCTGTCAGTTTATCGAGCTCGCCAATGTTGTATTCTTGTCTAAGATCCTGAATATCAAGCAGCATATTCTTTGTTTCTGGTGGATACAATAAGGATCTGCAAGTTAAGAAATTGGCAGCAATAAAAAACCCCCTGATGCCAATCTAGGGGGTTGAATAAAACAAAAACTATGAACAAACATTAAGTCTTTAATATTCATTTTAAGTGCGTGGCGCACAATGCCACGATTGTGAAAACAATGGGTCAAAAAGGTGGTAATTGTGTAGAAAAGCAAAAATTCGTAGTCAGAAGCAAAAAAACAAAATATTTCGAATAAAATATTCTTTTTATTCGAAAAAATGTAACACCTTAAAATCAGGTTAGTTTACACTAAAGCCCATTTACAAGTGTTTTTATTTTGTTTTTTGGGGTTAAAAACCTAGTATTTTGTGACATTGATTTACATAGTCTTATTAAAAATTAACTCTGAAAAATCCGCTATCACAGGTCAAAGCGGCTTTCCGACACTCAGGCTGTAGACCATGGGCAGCTTGCCTTCCAGTCCTTTAATCTGATACTTTGTTTCTGCAATTTTCACCATATGATTCAGACAATCGTAGGGTGAATAATCGTATTCATCAAAAGACAGAACCTGCAACCCATTGGCCATCAATGCATTCATTACTTCTGCCAGACTGTGGTTAAAGCCAACGGATTTTGCTTTCAGGGGAGCTTCCCGATCGGCATAAGTACCGCTTGTTTCTTCAACTATGGGTTCTACATTAAAATAAGAAAAGGAAGGTTTCTGAAAATCATCGTCGAACATCCAAATCACCGGGTGAAATTCGATCAGATGAAAAACACCGCCGGGTTTTAAATAGCGGGATACAATTTTGCCCCACGCTGTCAGGTCTTCCAGCCAGCCTACTACTCCGTAAGAGCAAAAGACCAGGTCGAATTGTTCGTCGAGATGTTGCGGAAGGTCATAAACATTGCAGCAAATAAAGCGTGCATCCAACTGCAGTGTTTCGTTCAGATTTCTGGCCATTTCAATCGCCTTTTCTGAAAAGTCGACGCCTGTGGTTTGGGCTCCCATCCGGGATAGAGAGAGGGTGTCCATTCCAAAATGGCATTGTAAATGCAACAGCTTTTTCCCTTTTACCGCTCCCAATTGTTTTAACTCGATGGGCATAAGGGATGTTTTACCTGATTTAAACCCCGGAACATCGTAAAATTCAGACTCCGTATGCGGGGTAACGCGCTCATTCCAAAGTTGCCTGTTGATGTCGATATAAGATTCCATACAAAATAATTTAATGTGTGATCTTCAAACGAAATTAAGGTAACAAATCGTTCCTGAATATAATAAACAGATCGAGAGACCAATATAAAATTTGCAAAACATTGCCAAAGCTGTGTGCGAAATGTTGCATGTGAAAATAAAATAAAATACCTTGTGTAACCAACATATGAATTGCAGGAATACAAAACCAACTACCATGTTAAAAAAATCAATTTCGCTGTGTGCGTTCTTTTTTGCAGTCGTGATCTCTTTGCAGGCCCAGTGGGAGCAAGTGGGGATTGCTTCTTATTATGCAGATAAGCTGCATGGACGACCAACTTCGAGTGGTGAGATTTATGATAAAAACGATCTGACCTGCGCCCATGGCAGCTTGCCGGTGGGATCGGTAATTCGCGTTACAAGGGTAGACAATGGCGAATGGGTTCAGGTTCGTGTCAATGACTGCTGCGTAGCCTGCGCCAAAGGCGATAAAGGACACGTTGTTGATTTATCGAGGGCTGCAGCTGAAAGAATTACGCTGATTAAAGACGGCCAAACCAAAGTCAAAGTAGAATTGATGTTACTGGGTGATGGAAAACCCTGCTGCGGCAAATCGGTTCAACCCAAAACTCCTCCCAGCTATTCAGGAAAAACAGAAAGCCTGACTCCCAAAGGCGTTTCCACTGCCTCATCCATACCTGTTGGACAAGGAACTTACCGCGCAGATGTACTCAATCCTATCGAAAAAGGATACGGCGTACAAATTGGGGCTTATGGCGATATGGCTAATGCAGAACGCCGGATTGAAGAATTGGGTAAAAAAGGATTCAAGGATCTGTTGATCAACATTGACAACAGTAAGCCCAAAGCGCCTTATCGGGTGATCATTGGGCCTTTTGATACCAATGCCAGTGCGAAAAATTATGCCGGCAACCTGCTGAAAAAACACAAAATCAAAGGCTTCGTCCTCGAACTATAAGCTGCTGCTCCAGACAGCTTTTTATAGCCCGAACAGACCAAAGTCGTCTGTTCGGGCTATATTTTTTTTTAAAGAAAAGCGTTAAGGTTTTTGCACCAAGCAACACAAACATGAAAAAAACAGGCTTTCTTTTTCTATTGCTTATGTCGACTTTGCCTGCCTTAGCGCAAATAACCACAGGCTGGGGACTTGAGTTGTTTCCCAATCTCAGCAACCGGCGCCTCGTCGCTTACACTTCGATCAGCGAACAAATGATTCAGGAGATCGAAAAGCGCGAGGTTTCCAAACCTTCCTATGCGGCGCATTTGTTTTTATTCTGGAAAAAAGAAAAAATAGGATTTCAGATTGGAGCGGGTTTTGCCGATACCGGCTATCGTACCGTGGAAGAACCGATACCAGCCAATGACCCCGATTTTGCCATTGCCAGTTCCCGGCGTTACGTTTTTCAAAACTACAACCTCGAACTACCGGCATCTATGAAATTTTACCAGTCGCTCAGCGACAAAGACCTGTTCAATTTTATGCTTGGCGCCAACGTCAGTTACAACCTTTCCAATGACACCCTCACGGTATTGTATGGCGGCGAAAACAGTACACGACGCGTTGCCGACGAATCGGATTTCCGAAAAATCAATTACGCCTTTACTGCCGGAATCGGATGGGAGCATCGGTTTAGCCCCACGTTTACCCTGATTTTGCAACCTACCTTTACTTTCTGGATGAAAGGCGTCTTGAAAGATACCATCTATACGGAGCTGAATCGAAACCTTTATTCTTTTGGAGTGAGGGTGGGATTTCGGTTTGATCGGGAGTTGGAGTGAGACAAAAGATAACCTGTTTCAGGACAAGATCGTCTTTCCAAATTCGGCATCGGGCCAGCTTAACCTCAGCCTAAGCACCCCGGCGAGAGTGGCAGTTGTTCTACCCCGACGGGCGTTTAGCGCTGCAGCAACCCTTGCAAACTGGCAGAACAACTTATGAAGTGGAGGTAACAGCATTGCCGCCGGGTATGTATTTTTATCGGGTGCTTTACGACACCGGGCAGAGCCCGGCGCGAGCAGGAAAGCTGAGCGTGGTGCGGTAGTGTAACGCCGAACGATCAGAGGTAGGTAGTGAGGGTGTCATTCAGAATGACGCCCTCACTTGCGCCTGTAATACCGCAGAACAGCATGCTGCGAGAGGGGAAAGTCAACCGAACGCTGTTCGGTTGTACAATCAATTCAACAACTCATAAATCCCGGCGATGCCCTGTCCGCCGCCAACGCAAGCGGTGACCATGCCGTATTTATCGCCCCTGCGCCGCATTTCATTGAACAACTGAGTGGACAATTTTGCACCTGTGCATCCCAGCGGGTGGCCGAGGGAAATGGCGCCACCGTTTACATTCACCGTTTCCGGATTGAGGCCGGCTTCCTGGATCACCGCAAGCGCTTGTGCTGCAAAGGCTTCGTTCAGTTCTACCAATTGGATATCGCTCAAAGACAAGCCCGATTGTTGCAAAGCTTTGGGAATGGCAGCGCAAGGTCCGATGCCCATGTAAAGCGGCTCTACCCCCGCAACCGCGCAGCCTGCCATACGCGCAATTGGCGTCAGTCCCAGCTGCTTAACCATTTCTTCGCTTACCACCAGCACAAATGCCGCACCGTCGGAGGTTTGCGAGGAATTACCAGCTGTAATGATGCCGCCATTGGCAAAGGCAGGGCGCAGTTTTGCCAGGCCTTCCACCGTCGTATCGCGGCGAACGCCTTCGTCCACTTTGACGACGTTTTCAGTCCGAACGCGCTTGTCGTTTTTTACAGTAACTTCTTCCACTGTAACCGGCACGATTTCAGCATTAAATTTGCCTTCGTCAATGGCTTTCGCCGCTTTTACGTGCGATTGGTAGGAGAAATTATCGGCAGCCTCGCGGCTGATGCCGTATTTTTTAGCGACTGCTTCGGCTGTAAGTCCCATGCTGATGAGGTAGTCGGGCGTATCTTTGGCAACCTGATAGCTTGGCGCCAGTTTATAGCCCGTCATCGGAATCATGCTCATGCTTTCCGTACCGCCGGCAACGTAAATATGCCCCATCCCTGCCCGGATTTTTGCCACCGCAATAGAGATGGTTTCCAGGCCCGAGGCGCAGTAGCGGTTAACCGTCATGCCGGGCACTTCTTTGCCCAAAGCGCGCAGCGAAATCTGCCGCCCGATCTGGAACCCCTGTTCGCCTTCCGGATTGGCGCAACCGACAATCACATCGTCCACCAATTTCGGGTCAAGCCCCGGCGTGTTGTCAATCAGGTATTTAACCACATCTACGGCCAGGTCATCCGAGCGGTAGTTGCGAAATCCGCCTCTTCCGGCTTTGCCAACAGCGGAGCGATAGGCTTTGATGATGTATGCTTCCATGTTATTTATTTAGTAGAAGGTAGAGGGTAGAAAGTATAAAGATACCTTCATGACTTACCTTCTGGTTTATTTAATTAGTGAGGACTTCAATGAATGGGTCATTTTTTGAATGGAATGCATTTTTTCCATTACCGGAATAAACTGTTCTTCTTCTACAAATCCAAGTCGATTTGCTATAATGAACTGTGTTTCCATTTCATAGGAGGAACCTGTGGATACACCTAAAAATTGGATAAACTCTCCATTGGTATTACGGCCTGCTCCTTCTGCGATATTTGATGGTACAGATACGGCACTCCTATTAAGTTGACTAATTAGATTGTATTTTTCTGAAACAGGAAAAGTACCTGTTATCTTATAAACTTCAACAGCTAGATCAATGGCGTCTTTCCAAACCTGCAAATTCCTAAAATTGTGCATGTCATTAATATTTAAAGGATAATCAATCGCTCATGCTATTTTGCCGGGCAGTGTGAGTTCCTAATACCTTCTACCGATTTTAGAAAGGTTAAAAGGGCAGTATGCTCATATGGGGTATTCCCTCTACTCTCTACCCTCTACCTTCTACCCTAATTCCTCAACGGCCTGTTATTCTGCAACATATACTGAATCCGCTCCAGCGTTTTCTGTTCGCCGCAAAGGCTGAGGAAAGCTTCGCGTTCTACATCGAGAAGGTATTGTTCTGAAACTTTCTGCACGCCGGTCAGGTCGCCGCCGCAAAGCACCCAGGCCACTTTTTGGGCGATTTTAATGTCGTGCTCGCTGGCGTAGTTGCCGCGTTTCAGCTCATTTGCTGCAATGTATAGCGCTGCCATTCCGCTGCGGCCCAGCACGGTAATGTCCTCGCGTTTACGGGGTTGAACATAGTTACCCGCCAGTTCCAGCACTTTTTGTTTTGCTTCCGCAATGTTCCGGTCCTTGTTGACCACTACGGTATCGCGGTGGCGCTGCAGGAAGCCAAGGCCGTATGCTTCCTGTGCTGAAGTGCTGACAGAAGCCAAAGCGATGGCTTTGAATTTTTCAATCAGGGTAGGAATCATAATGTCGCCGTCAAAAAACGAGTCGGAAGCCCGCAGTGCCAGCTCTTTGGTGCCACCGCCACCGGGTATCACGCCAATTCCAACTTCCACCAGACCAATATAAGATTCAGCGGCACATACCGCCGCGTCGCAATGCATCAACGTTTCGCAACCGCCGCCGAAAACGTAGCCCTGGGTAGCAGCGACCACAGGAATGCTGGAATATCGGCAACGCATGGTCGTTTGCTGGAAAAAGTTAACCGCAAAATTCAGTTCGTCAAACTCCTGCTGATAAGCCAGCATACCGATCATCATGAGGTTGGCGCCCACTGAAAAATTGGTGGCGTTGTTACCAATGACGAGACCTTTCCAATCGCCTTCTTCTGCGATCTGAATGGCTTCATTGATGCCGCGGAGTACCCCTTCGCCAATGGAATTATGCGGACTGGTAAATTCGAGGCACAATACGCCGTCGCCGATGTCGTGCAGAATGGTTTCAGCGTTGGAATGTACCGGCGCCTGATCGCGGTAATTGTCGAGGATAATGAAGCTGTCTGCCCCGGGTATGGGAAGGAAGCTTTTGCTCGCAATGTTGTAGTATTTGCGGATTCCCCCTTCGCGTTTGTAAAAGGAAGTATGGCCGGCTGCGAGCATCTCTTTCACCCAGGAGGCAATCTTTTCGCCCTGCGCTTCTGCCAGCTCAACGCCTTTTTGAATGCCAACGGCATCCCAGTATTCAAATGGCCCCATTTCCCAGGCATAGCCTGCGCGCATGGCGTCGTCTATGCTGTATAAATGATCGGTAATTTCCGGAATCCTGTTGGAAGCATAGGCAAACAGTCCCAATAAAGAACGGCGAATCAACTCTGCGCCCTTGTCATCTGCACTGAAAAATGCGTCGATCCGTTTGGGTAACTGATCAATTTGTTTCGACATTTTCAGGCTGGGGAGGTCTGACTTCTGGGAAGCCTCATACTCCAGCGTTTCCAGATTCAGTGCCAGCACAACGGGGCGGCCTTTTTCATCCTTCTCCGCTGTTTTTTTATAAAATCCCTGGCCGCTTTTGTTTCCGAGAAACTTATTGTCCAGCAAAAACTGCAGGTATTTGGGTATCTCAAATGCGCCGGCCTGTTCGTCGTTCGGGCAATTTTCCTTAATGCCCTGAATGACTTTGGCAGCCGTATCATGCCCAACCAGATCGCCAAGACGGAAAGTTCCGGTCTTAGGGCGCCCAAGAGCCGGGCCAGTCAGCGCATCCACATCCTCGATGCGAAGCCCGAGTGTGGTTGTCAGCTGATAAATCTTAGCCATGGCATAAACGCCGACCCGGTTGCCGATAAACGCCGGCGTATCTTTGCACAATACCGTTTGTTTGCCGAGATAAACATCGCCGTAGTGCATGAAAAAATCCACAACCTCGGGATCGGTTTCCGCAGTAGGAATTACTTCAAACAAACGCAGGTAGCGGGGTGGGTTAAAGAAGTGTGTGCCGCAAAAGTTTTTGCGAAAATCGCCACTCCTCTCGTCCAGCATCAAATGAATGGGGATTCCCGAAGTATTGGAGGTTACCAGAGAGCCTGCTTTGCGGTAGCGGTCTACTTTTTCAAGAATTTGCTTTTTGATGTCGAGGCGTTCTACCACTACTTCGATGATCCAGTCGCAATCGGCAATTTTCGGAAAATCATCCTCAAAGTTGCCGATGCTGATGCGCGATGCAAATTTTTTATCGTAAAGCGCTGCCGGTTTCCCTTTTATGGCTGCATCCAAAGAAGATGCTGCGATGCGGTTGCGGGCGCTGGCATTGTTTTTTTCTTCTTCTTTTAAATCGAATGGTAAGATGTCAAGCATCAGGACTTCCAGTCCAATATTTGCGAAGTGACAGGCAATTCCGGAGCCCATAACCCCGGAGCCCAGCACGGCTGCTTTTCTGATTCTTCTGCTCATTGATATCGTTCCTTATGATGAGGCAATTGTATTTAGCGAAAATTCGCTGGATATGCAAAAATACATATTCCGATCAAATGCCCAAGCATACCCTTAACATCTTTACGAAAATTATTATTTTAGCGCCGCTTAAAGCACTTGCAGCACCCGGAGACATAATTTTTTCTAGATCCGGGGCGTTATGCGCTTTGTTCATCTAAACACATTACTTAAAACCACGCTATCCATGTTGCAAAACCTATTGCTGCTGTTTCAGGAACCTGCCGTTGATATTGAACGCGAATTCAGCGCACAAAGCATTGTCGAAATCATTCTCTCCAGTGGGGTAATGGGTATCCTGATTGTGGTTATCCAATTGGGGCTTTCCATAGCCGGGGTCTACATATTTGTTGAGCGCTACAGAGCCATCAAAAGAGCGGGCCAGGTTGATGACAATTTCATGAACAACATTCGAGTCAATGTTCAGTCGGGCAACATTCAGGGTGCGCGTGCGCTCTGCAATACAACTGATTCCCCGGTTGCCCGCATGGTAGAAAAAGGCCTGCAGCGCATTGGCAAGCCCCTTCGCGACATTGATGCGGCTATCGAAAATGTTGGTAACCTGGAATTATTCAAACTGGAGAAAAACCTTTCAACGCTTGCCAGTATCTCCGGATCCGCGCCAATGATCGGGTTCCTTGGTACGGTAACCGGTATGATCCAGGCCTTCTTCAAAATGGCAACAGAATCCAGCGTTTCGCCTTCTATTCTTGCCGGTGGTATTTATCAGGCTTTGATCACGACCGCTTTTGGTCTTTTTGTGGGTATTTTAGCATTGGTTGGTTATAACCTGCTGGTGGCCAACGTAGAAAAAGTTGTCTTCAAAATGGAGCGTTCTACGATGGAATTCATGGATTTACTGCAGGAACCGACTGCATAGGAGGATGGTCACTCGTTACGGGTTCTTCACAGAATTGCCCGCATGTTTAGTGCTGCACCTATTGTAAATCCAAATTCAAACAGCTATGGGCTTAAAAAGAAGATCCAAGGTCGCATCAGAATTCAATATGTCGTCTCTGACGGACATCATCTTTCTGTTGCTGATCTTTTTCATGCTCACGTCCAACCTCGTCCAGATACAGCCTTTTGAGCTTCCAAAATCTGATTCTCAAACGGTTGCAACAACCACCGTTGTCGTTTCTTTGGAAGCGAATGGGCGAATGACGGTAAACAATGAGGAGACAAGCAAAAATGGGGTAGAAAGTTTGCTGACTGCGGCCATTTTCAAGATGAAAGAGTCCAAAGCAAATCCTGAGGAACAAGCCATCACCATTGTGGCCGAAGTGGGTACCCCTTTTGACGAGGTGCTTCGCATTATGAAAATCGGTGCAAAACTTAAAGTGCGCGCCATCATTGCGACACAGCCTACTAACAGTTGAAAATTCAGCAGCCAGGCCTTTAATGGCTTAAAAATAAACAGCGATGGGTCTTAAAAAACGCGCCAAAGTATCTTCGGAATTTAACATGTCTTCTCTGACAGACATTATTTTTCTGTTGCTGATTTTTTTCATGCTGACCTCTACCGTTGTTGCGCCCAATGCGCTCAACCTGAAGTTGCCGGGGTCTTCCAAAAACAGAACAGTTACGCCATCCAATATTGACGATGTAAAAATAGATCGGAGCGGAAGGTTTTTCCTGAACGGCAAACGCATAGAAGCAACTGCCCTTGATGGAGAACTTACCCGCAAAGCGAGCCGCAAAGGCGGTAAACTTGACATTACGATCTCTCCGGATTCCGGAGCGCCAACGGAGTATGTGGTTACTGTGATGGATATTTGCATGCGCAATAACATCAATGGTATTTTGGCAGCCGATTTAAAGGACTAAAAGCTGCCCTCTCGTTAAATAAATACTAAACTTTTTCAACCTGGTATCTCTTTTTTCGAAGGTTGCGTTAATACAGTTGTTACCATTCAATTTTAAAGATATGGAAGAATTTTTCAGCCATCAGCGGGAACAAAAAGACAAAGAACGAGGTATGTTAACCTCCTTCCTTTTCCATCTCCTACTGATCATACTGGCTATGCTGCCTTTAATGTCTTATCAGGATCCGCCTCCGGGTCAGGAAGGCATTCTGGTAAATTTGGGCCTGCCGGATGTTGGTCAGGGCGACGATAATGCAGCCCCTGCAGAAACGGCTCCCCAGGAAGAAAGCCAGCCCGAAGAAGAAGTCCAACCGGATCCAGAGCCGGAAACCCCGAAAGAGGTGACGAAGCCTGAGCCGGTTAAAGAAAAAGAAATCATCAAAACCGAAGACCCTGAAGCTGTCGCTTTGCGCAGAAAGCAGGAGCAGGATAGAAAAGTGCAGGAAGAAAATGCCCGCCGGCAAGCTGAAGAAGCACGCAAAAAGGCCGAAGCAGACGCCAAAAAGAAAGCGGAGGCCGAAGCTGAAGCCAAACGCAAAGCCGACGCTCAAAAAACAAAAGATCAGATTGGCGGCTTGTTTGGCAATGGCAGTGGAAAAGGGAACACCGGCAAACCTGGCAATCAGGGCGATCCCGGCGGCGATCCAAATTCCGATGTTTTAACCGGCATCAGTACCGGTTCCGGTAAAGTTGGTGGTGGCCTCGGTGGTCGTGGTATTTCCAGTTCGCCTAAAGTGACCGATAATTCTCAAAAACAAGGTACGGTTGTACTGGAAGTCTGTGTGAACGGAGATGGCTCCGTCATCAGCGCAAAATACACCCAGCGTGGTTCTTCTACTACCGACAGCCAATTGATCAGCGTTGCTGAAGCCAATGCCAAACGCTGGAGGTTTACAGCAGGCGGCCCCGATAAGCAATGCGGGACAATCACGTATAATTTTAAGTTGCAATAGCCATTTCCAATGCATCACTAAGAAGGCGCGCCGTAATTTGTTTTGCGGCGCGCCTTCTTTATTTCTTACAGGAAGATTTTACTTATTTGCTGCCACACTGCTTGAGAATGGCTTCGTTCTTTTTGACATAAGAATCATCGCCAGCTTTTTTGGCCATTTCCAAAGAAATCTTCGCATCGGCAACAGCTCTTTCGCAATTGCCCTGCTTGGCCAGGATGCGGGCGCGAAGCTGGTAAGTCCAATATTCCTTGTCTGTTTCCACCACTTTTTCGGCCCAGGCCAGGGCCTGGTTCAGGTCAATGTTCTTTTCATAGTAATAGTCGGCTGCATCAAAATAAGTGTCGGTCTTACAATCCGGCTTCGATGTTTTGTCTTTGATTTCCGCCATAATCTGGTCGTGAGCATCGTGGGAAACGGCAAACTTTACAGCTGTTTTATCCCAGGAAAGGATCACTTCTAAGTTATTCGGCGAAGTTTGCTCAAGCGCAATGGCCATATTTTCGGCCTTGGCGGTTTTGTATGGCGTGACTTTGAAGCGGCTCACGTCTTTTTTTTCGTCGTAGGCATACGCCCCCCACTGTTTATCATCGGAATTCAGAATGATGGTCCATTCACTTTTGCCAGGAATGGTATACCAGCCGTAGCTTCCGGCAGCCACTTTTTGACCGTTGATCATGACATCATCGTCAAACTTAATCGTCGTGATCTTATTGGCGCCCGTGCGCCATACTTTATCAAATGGAACCAAGTCGCCAAAAATTTTCCGCCCTTTTACGGAGGGCCTGCTGTATTCTACCGTAACTTTGGTAAGGCCCACTTTTTGGGAAACCATGGCCGTAGGGCTGGAGGCAGGCGTATTGATCTGAGCAAACAACCCAAAAGCGGTCAGACTCAGCAGAAAGCTCAATAACAAATGTTTTTTCATGTTTGGAAGTTGTGTTGACAAATGAGTAGTGAAATAACGTTGGATGGTTTATCCGTACCGGCAAATTTAACCGTTGACGATCTATTCAACGAATAAATTCGCCGGTACAGACTTGAAACTTTTGCTTTCCTACTATTTTTTGCCAATCACAAAACGAACCGTCTCTCCTACCCCTTTTCCTGTTTTTACACGCAGGAAATAGAGCCCGGCAGGATAACTGTTTATATCGAGCTGCAGGGGTGCATCCGGAGCAATCGTGCGTTGAACCTGCAGGACTTGTCCACGGGCATTCACCAACTCCAGTTCAACTGCCTCCCCGGCCCATTTCCGCAGATCAGCGAACAGGCTGCCTGTTGCAGGATTAGGGTATACTGCCCAATCCGGCGTTACTACCGGCGAAGAGGGTATATAAAACGGCATGCCCGGACTTGCCAGCATCATTTCCCCCGCGTTCGGGTCGCAAATGTCATAGGTGCCGTTGATGCAGCGCAACGCATTCAGCAAGTGATTCAGGTGTGGCGGACCAATGATGTTGCCAAGTCCGAGGTTTGCCAGCCGGAGCAGGTCGTTGACATCGGGGTTGGGCGGCATATACTGATAGACGATGGGGTGAAAAATACAGTTATCCAGACTGGATAAAAGTCTGTCGCCATAGTCCGGATCAAGGCGTACCTTGACGCTAAGCAGCAGACCTGCCTCCAGTAAAGGGTTGCGGGATTTGCCATCTTCATTGATCAAATTGGGATCAATGGAGCAATCAGAGCCGTCAATCACAATTTGTGCCGTGCGCAGTGAAGTAGCTGAATCGCTGACGGAAGGCATCCATTCGATGATGCAGGCGCTTGCTCCTGGCTTTAACGTGAGTTTGTTGCGGGAAACGCCAAGTACCAGCGGATCGGGTTGGCCATCGCCGTCCGTATCCACGGCCAGCGCTTCTTCGATCAGGAAACGTGTTGTACTCGTGATTTTTTGTACGCAGGCGTTCGCATTGCCGCAGGCATCCACAACCTTCCAGGTGCGTTCGATGAGGCATTCCCAATCGCAATCTCCGGAAGCGATGTTATCTTCCCAGGTTACTGCAGGCGCCGGATCGCAATTATCCAAAGCGGTCGCCACACCTGTTGCGCCAGGTATATCCAGTTCATCACAGGAAATGATGGTGTCGGCAGGACAGTCAAGCACGGGGGCTACATCGTCAACGACTGTGACAATTTGCGGATAGCTTTGGGTGTTGCCACAAAGATCGGTAAGGGTTACCGAACGTGAAATGGTGTAAGCATAATCGCTGCAGGAACCATCGCCCGTTTGTGTGGTCGTACTAATGAGGCTGATGTTGATGTCGGATGAGGCCGCACAATTGTCCATGACTTCCAGCGAAGGTATCTCCGGAATGTTGTCGCAGGAAACGGTTATATCTCCCGGGCAGTTGATGCAAAACGGCGGCTCGTTATCGCCGATAACCGTAATGCTCTGAATACAGGATGCTGTGTTCCCTGCCAGATCTTTGGCTGTCCAGGTGCGCTCAATCAGGCCGTCTGCACAGCCAGCGGGGGTTCCGGTATCGCTAAAATCAACCAGCATTCCCAGACAGTTGTCCGTACCTGTAGCCATGCCTAAGCTTGCCGGGCTGAAGTCGCCGCCACAGGAAACCGAAGCGGCATCCGGGCACACAATGGTAGGCTGGATCAGATCCACCACGGCCACTTCAATCATATACATACTGGCACAACCGTTCGTCTCGGTAACAGACAACGTATAAATTCCGGAAACCAGGTTGCTGATGTCTTCCGTCATTGCGCCATTGCTCCAAGCATAAGTGACGCCCGGGCTGGCCGTAAAATCAATTGCCCCGTCGGCATTTTCTGCACAGGAAGCATCAGTAACCACGTATTGCGTCAATTCTGTTGATTCCACATCTGTAATGCACACGCGCTGGTCGTTGTTGAGGCCACCGGTTGCAGCCGTGAATCCCCAAAAGACCTCTGGGTTGCCCCCAAAAATATTCGCTACAATATCGCCATTGTAGGAAAACTGGAGTGCCCCGTCAAAAAACACAGTCAAAGTTTGCGCGCCTGCATCCCAGGTGATGACGGTGCTGTGGTTGGCGCCGTCTTCGATATTGGGCAGGAGCGACACCCCGGCGAGCATAAAGGGCGGCGTATGTAAAAGCACGCCGTTTTGCTGCAGTGCGATGTGATCCTGGATCGGGTCGTTGTTCTCGGCCGCATTTTGATACGTGTCGTACTCAACAGCCAAAGATGGCGAAATGCCATCATAGCCGATGCCGCCGCCGACGCCGCCGACGCCGGTGCAAAGCGGTTGAAACACAAAGGCAATCCCGTCCGCACCATTGAAGTCCTGGTTGCCAAAATTAAGGTCGGCACGGACTTCAAAGTCGTTGGCCAAACTGATTTTGTTTTGTGACCAAACTGAACCGGCATGGTTGTTGACTGCCGGAGTAATTTGGAAACAATCGTTTCCAAGGGACGAAGCGTCGCCATTGACCACATAAACCTGGGCCTGCAATGGAAACAAACAAAAAATGAACAGCGCGAAGCTAAGAATCGCCTGAAGTGTACAACTGGTGTTTTTCATAAAGGTGGTATTTTCAGTGAAGAATCGCAAATAATGGCATCTTCTTTCACTTCAGTGCCTTATGCACAGGGGGGGCAAGTGGCAGATAAGGCTGGCAATTTAGAAAATTGTCATCAATCCACCACCACAAATTTCTGCAAATGTTGCTCTTTACCCGTAATCAGACGCAGGCAATAGACACCTTGCGGCAGATCCTGCACGTTTACGTCGACCGTATGTTGACCGGAAAGGAACCAACCATCTGCCAGGCGTTGTACAGCCTGCCCCTGCATGTTGTACAGTTCCAGTACGGTCCGGGTAGGCTGCCCCAATGAAAATCCGGCTTTCAGGTTGCCTCGGGCAGGGTTCGGCGCCACAGGATACAAGCGGTTGCGAAGCGCATAGAAAGCAGGATCATTTTCGGTATTCACCAGCATATCGTCCAGTTCCAGGTCCTCATCGCCCGGGTGGTAACTCACATAACTGATGGGTAAATAATACATTTCATCGGCAGTACCTTCTCCCCAACTAATCCATTGTGGGGGGGAGTTGGGGTTTACCGGGTTGTTGACCGTGTTGTCGTACCCGGCATATGCATGAACAATCGAGCCGGCAGGCAATACTTGCGGCGTCCGGAAGCTATAAGTTCCCTGCCAGTTAAAGTCCCAGTCGTTGATCCGAATCAGGTTAACGGTATCGCCGGCAGGTGTTTCTGCGTATACCCGCCAGTGGGTACCTAAAAGGTGCATGTGCGGCGAAATGCTGATTACGCTGATGTCTTCAGGGACTGTCCACCTGCCGTGAAACTCCCGGGTTTGATTGGCCGGAATGAAAAAAGGACCGTTTGTGAGGGTATTGGGCAGAGGCAGCATGATTTTCGTTTTCACATAGCGCTGCGCCGGTTGATCGGCAAAAAAGAGCAGTACGGTAGAACTATCCGGTTCATCGATCAAAGAGGGCGCATAGTGCACCTGGAGCAACAAATCGGAGTTGGCCGGTAATCGCATGGCCATGTTATTGGTCATCACAGGCGGGCGCTGTCCGGGGACATAGCCAGGCAATTGGTTTTGAAAGGTTTCCAGATTGCCGCCAATCCCGCCACCGCTTTCAGCAATATAGCCATATTCCGGCGTTTCTGCATCTTTGGCGGCGGCTGCGCCTGTCGTATCTGTCCATACCAGGGCATGGTGTACCACACGTCGGTTACCTGGCCGAAACTCCAGTGCAACCAAATCGCGGGATTGTGTCAGACCTGTCGGCAACACGAAGTAGCGGTACTCATCGATGTCATTGCCGGGGTGGATGTGCGTTTCCGCAAAAGACAGCACCAGATCGGGTGTGCCAATCTGCGAACCGGCCGGAAAAACAGGCAGCGGCGGCTCCAGTGCAGGATCGCCCTGTGGTTTTCCATTGTCTACCCAGTCTGCAATCTGCTGAATTTCTTCGTCGGTCAGGATGTTTTCCCGGAGGTAGTGCTGGTATTGCGGATCGGCTTTCCAGGGCGGCATGTAACGAATGCCCGTCACGTATTTGATCATGGTCCCCCAGGCCGATATTTGCTGGTAATTGGTGAGGGGCATCGGACCAACCTCGCCCGGACGATGACAACCGGTGCAATGGTTGTAAATAATGGGCGCAATGTGTTCACTGAAATTGACTTCCTGTGCCTTTAAATGCAAAAAGCAGGTTGTCAGGAAAGAGAGTAGCAGGAATTTTTTCATAGTCAGCTTATTATGAATTGATTGGCGTTGTGCTTCTGAGAGAGGTAACACCTTTCGGAAAGGTGTCATCTCCTGGTTATTCGAGCAGGGTTATCAGGCAACCGATAGCTTCGGTTTTCCGAACGGCAATGGGTTGTCTGGAATGAATGGCCTTCAGGACATCTTCCAACTCGGCAGTCTGAGCGCGGCTTCGGCGTTTTCCCACCCGAACAAAGCGGTCGTCTATTCTTCCTGAATACAATACTTGTCTGGCCCGGTGGTCATATACCACAACTTCCGGGGTGATGGTAGCGCCCATGCGGCGGGTAATTGTTTGATCAGGATCTGGTTGCAGGGGAAAAGTGATTCCATATTTTTCAGCAAACTCAGCCAGCAACCCGGGAGAAGAAGATTCATTTGGGAATACGCCAAAAAAATGGATGCCTTTCCCTTCATATTCCGAATACAACCGTTCCAGTTGGCTGGTATATTGCTGACAAATGACACAATCTTCCCGGAGAAAAAGGTATACAGAGATGCTGTCAGAGGGCGAAGCAACAGCAGAAAAGCCCAGGCTTAGAAACGCAATCAAAATTTGCCAGCGCATGGTTTTCTTTTTGTGGATGAATTATTCTGACCGCTGTGGCAAGCAGAAGTTTAATGCTTTCCTTCAAAGATAGGCATCCACTTGCATGAGACACCGGCTTTTCAACAAGCGGCCGGAATAATTCAACCAACGGCACTTTGGGCAAACTTGCCAATTCGCCCTTTGCCCTTTAAGTTCAAACCTCTTTTGTCACCCTCGGTTTATTGCCAACGATGGCTTCAATGCGCTCCATGACTTCATCGGTAAGCAAAGGCAGAACTTCAATAGACCCAAGTGTTTCTTCCAGTTGATGTGGTTTGGAAGCGCCAAGGATCGCTGTGCTTACATGGGGGTTTTTCAGACACCACGCAATGGCCATACAAGGAAGGCTGGTTCCCAATTCTGTAGCCAGGGCGTGCAGACTGCGGGCTTTTTCGATGTTTTCCTGCTTCAATACCTTGTCGCGCAGCCATTCCATCCCCTGAATTCCAAGGCGGGTATCTTCAGGCGAAGCATCTATGTATTTATTGGTCAGAACACCGGAAGCCAGAGGCGACCAGATTGTCGTTCCCAAACCATATTTTTGGTAAAGCGGCACATAGTCTATTTCCACCCGCTCCCGCACAAAGAGGTTGTAATGCGGTTGTTCCATGGTTGGACCGATCAGGTTGCGCTTTTCAGCAATTAAGTACGCTTCCTCAATGTCTCTGGCAGACCATTCTGAAACGCCCCAGTAGTGAACCTTACCTTGCTGAATCAGGTGATTCATGGCCCAAACCGTTTCCTCAATCGGGGTATTGGGATCAGGGCGGTGGCAAAAATAGAAATCCAGATAATCCACCTGTAAGCGCTGCATGGCAGCGTGACAAGCTTCGATAATGTGCTTTCGGCTCAGCCCGGTCTGGTTGGGCATTTTTCCGCCTGCGCCGAAAAAGACCTTGCTGGAAACCAAATAACTTGTCCGGTCCCAGTTCATCTTTTTCAGGATATTTCCCATTACGATTTCCGACTTTCCAGCCGCGTATCCTTCCGCGTTATCAAAAAAATTGACCCCTCGTTCATAAGCAATGGCCATCAGGCGCTCTGCCACGTCATCGCTGATCTGTTTGCCAAAAGTCAGCCAGGATCCTAAAGACAGGGCGCTCACCTGAACGCCCGATTTGCCCAATCGGCGATATTCCATATGGTATGTTTTTTTGTAAAGATAATGAGTTCCGCAAGTTTCAGGTTGATAAGCCCGGGGTTGTCCAGTATTTTTGTCCGGTGTTATTAGCTGTAAAAATGTAATTGAGACTATCTGTTTTCGGCCGATACTTCTTTCAAAGCCTGTTCAAAAGATGCCACGGAGCGCCTAATGTCTTCGGCAGTTGTTGCCCAGGAACAGATGCTGACCCGGATCACTTTGCGGCCATGCCAACTGGAGCCGCCTACCCAACACTCCTGAAGCGCCTGGATTCGTTCCATTGTTTTTATGGTCATTTCATCCGATGCGCAACGCACCAGCACCTGATTAAAGACCACTTCATTCAAAACCTCAAACCCTTCGATGGTCCGGAGCGCTTCTGCAAACTGAACCGACCTGTCGTACATGTTTTTGACCATTTGGGAAATGCCTGCTTTCCCCAGATACTTCATGGTGGCCCACAACTCAATGATGCGCGCCCTTCTTGACATTTCCGGGGTGTACAACATGCCGTCGCGCTCTTCGCTCAGCACGATGTAACTGCCCGACATGTGCAGGGCAGCAATCATCGCCTCTTTATCTTCGCACAGCACGATGCCGCAATCGTAGGGGGTGTTCAGGGTTTTATGGCCATCGACTGCCCAGGAATTGGCTTTGTGAATTCCGTTGGTGAGGTATTTCAGGGAATCTACCGCTTCGGCCCAAAGGCCGAATGCCCCGTCAATGTGCACCCAGGCATTGGCTTGATTCGCCCGATCACAAATTTCATCAAAGGCATCAAAAGAACCGCTGTTGACGTTTCCGGCCTGAAGAATGAGCAGGGTCTTGTCATCCAGAGCCGGAATCAGATCCGGCCTGATCCGGCCTTGTTCATCCGTCTCCACCCATTCGACGTTGTTTTTTCCAATCCCCAGCAAACCAATGACTTTAAGAATGGTGGAATGCGCTTGTTTGCCGGCTACCACCCGAATTTTCGGCGCATCGAACAGTCCCCGTTCATTGACGTCCCAGCCCATTCTCTGAAGCAGGCGGTACCTTGCCGCAGCCAGACCGCAAAAATTTGCAGACGAAGTACCACTCACAAAGCCGGCAACCGTGCGCTCAGGAAGGCCGAATACTTCTTTCAGCCAGTTTTCAACCACACTTTCCAGTTTGGCAGAGATGGGCGAAATCACCTGCATGGCTGTGTTTTGATCCCAATAAGTGGCCAGATTTTTAGCGGCCAGTCCTGCCGGAACAGCACTGCCGTTGACGAAGCCGAAATACCGCCCGCCAAGAATGGTCGTCGTTGCCGGAGCGCCGTATTGATTCAGCTGGTTGATCACCGAAGCCGCATCAGCGGATGCTTCCGGCATGTTTTCCTCAAAATGCTTTAAATCCAGCAGCGCTTTTTCTGTCGGAAAAACATTGCGCTCGTAAACCTGATCCAAATACTGAAGGGCGTACTGCTGGGCCTGTTCAAAAATGCTTTTTTCGCGCATTTCCCGGAACATGGCCTCCTGAATCGAGTGTTCTGTTTTCATGCATTAATGATTATCCAGCACCAGTTGCACGAGTGCGCGCACCCCCAGCCCAAAACCGCTTTCGTCGATGTAAAAATCGGGCGTATGGTGCGAAGGGGCGTCCATCGGGCTGACATTTAAAGGTTTACCGCCGAGGAAGAAAAACAAAGCCGGGACTTTTTCCGCATAGTAAGAGAAGTCTTCGGCGCCGGTGATGGCTTTGATGACCCGGACATGGTCATCTCCCGCAACTTTTTCCAGCGAGGGAATCATTTTGGCTGCCAGTGCAACATTGTTGTAGGTCACCGGAACACCGGTTCTGATCTCAACTTCCGCTGTAGCGCCGGCACTTTTAGCAATATTTTCAGCCGTCATTCTGATTTTTTCGTGGATGATGCGTTGCATGGCGGTGTCGAGCGTTCTGATCGTACCGACCATCTCTGCCTCTTCAGGTACGATGTTGTTGCGCACCCCGCTTGTGAATTTACCGACTGTGATAACGGCAGCTTCATTGGTCAGGTCCACTTGCCGGCTGACGATGGTCTGCAGGCCCAAAATGATTTGTGCTGAAACAACAATGGGGTCCACCCCGTCCCAGGGCCTGGATCCGTGAGATTGCTTGCCTTTTACTTTGATGGAAAAGATATCAGCAGCGGCCATCATACCCTGCGTTTTGTAAGTTATCGTACCCACATCCGTTGCACTTGCGATGTGGAGGCCATACATGACTTCAATCCCGTATTTGTCGATCAGGCCCTGTTTGATCATCAGTTTTGCGCCGCCTTCTTCTCCCGGAGGGGCGCCCTCTTCAGCAGGTTGAAACACAAAGACGATTTTCCCCTTCAGGTCTTTTTTTATTTTGGTCAGAACGGTGGCTGCTCCCATCAGAATGGCAACGTGGCTGTCGTGCCCGCAGGCGTGCATGATGCCTACTTTTTGCCCGAGGTATTCTGTTTCTTCTTTGGAAGCAAACGGCAAATCCACCCGTTCATAAACGGGAAGCGCATCGGTATCCGCCCGCAACCCGATGGTAGGGCCGGGTTTGCCGGTTTCCAGCACGGCGACTACGCCTGTAAATGCCATGCCGGTTTCTACTTTGAGTCCCAGCGTTTTCAGGTAATCGGCGATGTAAGCCATTGTTTTGTATTCCCGGTTCGACAATTCCGGGTATTGGTGCAGGTGCCGCCGCCATTTGATGACATCGGATTCGATTTCTTTTGAAATGACAGCAACGCGGTCTTCCACGTTCTTTTGTGCCGTCGCTACAGCTGCCTGAATGAGGCAAAAACAGGCGACCAACAGGAATTGGATGCGATTCATTTTTTCATACTTTTGTTTGGCGAAAGGTAAAAATTATTGGCGGGTTAGGGCAAAGACTGCCCTGATTCTTCTGCTTTCGGATCAAAAAAGACACCTATTTACCACATAGGCCACAATAGATTATTCACAACTTGTCCCGTATAACAAGATAGACCACAGGAGGTCAGAGAAGTAAGTGCAATCCTATGTGATCTATCCCGCTGCTCGGGACAAGTTGTGGAAACAGCTATGTGCATCTATGTGGTAGATAGTTACTCAAACAAACTCTAAATCATTTTCAATGGCAACACGAAAAAGCAGTGTTCCAAAGCGTGCCAGACTGAAAAGAATTTCCCTGCAAGCCCGTTAGTCTGTCCAGACCGGGAAGGTTTTAGAACTCTTCCTCTGATTCACCCATAAGATCGTTTTCTTCAAGAACTTTCATCGCTGCTTCGGCGTCATCCTGTGTTGTATACAGGTCGGCAGTACCCAGGAAAGGCATTACAGAATCGGGTTTGTTTGCGATATGACTGCTAATGCCATGTTGCTTGAGCACGTCTTCTGCCAGTTTGGCTTGAATTAATTCTCGTGCACTGTAAATTTTGACCCAACCGTCTGTCATTGGCTTGTGTTTTTTGATTTGTATTGTCTAGAATGAGAACGATAATGCAGGGGTAAAGTTTTAAACTAAGCGAGTTGTTTTTTTCTTTGTAGACAGTAAATAAAACAGATTCATACTACTTGTTCGTAGATTCTACACGCCATCTAAAAATAGCCCTTTATAAAGATCGACGATTTTAGTTTTATGAAATCTCGATTTAGATAAAAATAATGTTAAATAATGTTAAATAATGTTAAATAATATTTTCACCACTTGATTTACAAACAATTCGTCGCCAATTTTATGAATAAAAAAAAGTTATGTATTATAAAACACTTTTTGTTATAGCATTACTATTTATCTCTAACTCCTATACTGTTCCTAATTCCAAAAAGCATTTGCTTTCAAGTGAAATTGACAAAGCAGAATTCAGGATTTCACTAGACATTAATAAGACTACTCAAGAAAATAAGATTATTCAACCTTCTTGGACTCTTGTTTTACAGCAATGTGGCGATCTAACAACCATATGCTGCTGTGGAGATGGTAACTCTTACTCTTGCTCCCTTCCGGGCTCTTATTTTACATGTTATCCAGGCGGGATTTTCGACTGCTTACCTGAGTATGGTCAATGCGAGCCAAATCCAGCCAATTGCAGTCAATGCTGCCCTCGTGGAATCTCCTGCTGAAAATGAATTCTGTTTAAAAAAAAACACTATTACTATGAAAAGTTTTACAATATTAGGTTTATTCGCACTAACGCTTACAGCTTTTGTTATTACAATTAATAGTAGCGGTTTAGGCCAGATTGACACTGAGTTCAAAATTAAAAAACTCCGATTATTTGATTGGGAAGATAGAAGTTCAATTGAACTATCAAAATTTTATTCTTATACCAACTTCTTCCCTATTCAAATAGAAAATACACCTGAAGATGTTAAGCTTTTGAATAAAAATGCCTTTGTTCAAAATTTTAGAGGGGATTATTTAGGCTTATACAGCTACCCCCCCCCGTTTATTCCAGTTCAAATAAATTTACCGCACAATATTTCTTTTCCTGTTGCGATGGTTCCTGACGAAAAAAACAAGGTAATTTACATTGGAGATTCTGGCAATAAACAAGTTCTTAAAATTGATTATTTTGGAAAAGTTATAGAAGAATACCCCATTGGCATTCATTTTTTAAGTTTTAATTATTCACCTACTGAGGAAAAATTCATCTTTTATTCTCCAATGCAAGTTTTAGAGTCTGACCAGCCTGTTGAAAGTTCAATTATTATTACAAATTCAAAAATGAAAATCCTTCATAATATATTCCCAATAAATCCAAGTTTTTTAAGCAAAGTTCCTATTAGCCGCCAAAGTTTTAAAACTTTAGGAAGCAGAACCTTCTTTAACCCACCTTTTTCTTCTGAAATTTATGAACTTTTTTACAATGGAACCTACAAAAAAATCTTCGATCTTTATCCAAGAGATAAAGATGAAATAAAGAATAATGTTCTTAATATACCTTCAATTGATAAAAATATGAACCAACAAAATTCATTTTCACTTAATGAAAGTCAGCCCATTGCCGATTATTTAGTAGGGAAAAATGAATTAATTATAGAGAAATACATTAATGGAATCAGATATAATTTGATAATAGAAAAAGGCACAGGGCGCTGTATTATTATTAGCCCTAAAGTTGCGCTCAATAATTTTGGCCAAGGTTTTAGGTTTGCATTTAAAGCTCCTAAATATGTATCTGAAAGTAAATTCATTGCTTATATATCTAACAAGGAATGTTATGAAATCAAAAACGCATTCATTTCCTCCGGCACAAGTATTCCTGATTATTTAGAGAATGCGACAAAAAATCAATGTGGGTTAATAATGGATCATAGCTACAATTTCAATTATATTTATGATCATTCAAAAGATGATATTAGGCCACTTTTTGCTGATTTTAATTATAGCTCCCAGTTAAATGATGCCAATAATCAACTATTATTTCAGCAAGTTAAATTATTTCCCAATCCTGCCAGTGAGACAATTAACATCCAATTTAAACATTTATCTTCTCCGGAAACGATCATTAGCCTAAGTTTATTAGATGTATGGGGAAATACCCTCATGCAACAAAAAGTGGCAGGTCAAGATGGATTATTCAGAGCTGAATTTAATTTGCAGGAACTTATACCTGGAAATTATTTTATTTCTATTTATTCAAAAGAGCAAAGAGAATTGTTTCAATTCGTTGTAAACTAACACGTTATTGAGTCAATCAACTATACAATAGCCTGATAGCTTCTACTTTGGGGATTTCGCCGCCTTCAAACGCCCCGGCAAAAACCGCCCTACCCTTTCCTGATACTTTTTATACCCCGGATATTTTTCCCCGGAAATTTGTTCGCTAAAATCCGAACTACCCAAAAACAGCAGCATCAGTAAAATGACTCCGGCAAGCGACCAATTGAGCCAGCGCCCCGTTGCTGCCACACTGAAGAGGTAATAACAAAGCCAGATGCCCTGTTCGGCTGCGTAATTGGGATGGCGCATGCGGCCCCACAAGCCGGTCGAGCAAAACCCATCGGCGTATTCGCCATCGAGCGGTAGCCCTTCGCGGATGCGTCGGTATTTTTCGGTTTGGAAATTGTATTGCTGCTGGTCGGCGATCGTTTCAAAAGCCACCAATGCCAGAAAAAATACACTGAGAAAGCCTTCGAAAAAGCCAATTTCCTTTCCGGCACCCTGCCAGGCCACCAAAGCCGGCAGCGTAAACAACAGGATCAGCGCATTCTGGTAGAGCGAAATAAAGAACAGGTTGAACACAGCCCAACCTATCCGGGTATTTAAAAAAGGCCGCTTCCGCAACACAGCCCAGCGGTAGTCTTCCTCTCCTTTCCAGGGAATCCAGTGGTAGCCGCCACGACGCCAGAAATTATAGGTCAGCCGGGCGCCCCAGATGCTTACTAAAATAGCCATCAACACCAGCCGCTCGTTGTAGCCGGATTGAATGGCAAAATACCAGACATATACGATCGGAATCAGGCTCCAGAGCTTGTCTACCTGACTGCAATTGCGGGTCAGTTCGCTGACTGCAAAACAAGTCAGCGCTACCCCCAGCATCAGGTAAACCATATCCGTAAGGGCGGCAGTTTGTTCTACGCCCAGCGGGCTGTCGTAACGCATGGCCACGAAGGGCAGCAGCAGCAAACAGGTAATGAGTATCAGGATGGTACGTAACATGGGTTGTTTTTTATTTTACGGCAAAAGGTAATTTCATCCAGCAGTTGCAAGCGCATCTCATAGTTTTGAGGCGGGTACATTATGCCAGAAAGCGACATAAGTTTTTCCGTTGGAAGTGCCTGCCGCCTGGATGTCGCCCGTGGCGCCCGAAGCGACTAAAGTGTTGGCTTGGGTGTCGCTTGTCCATTGGGCAAATAAAGGGATTACAGCTAACAAGAGTGTAGAAAAAAGTATATAATTTCTCATTCAAAAAAATTTATCATTTTTATAACAAAATCAAGGTTGTAGAAACGTTATCTTGGAGTAAAGGTAACAAACCTTATTACTTTCTGAGGCGACTTGTATCAGTTCATATGTCCTTCATAAATGACATAATAGAGTATGGTTTGAAGCTGTGTATACAAAGATTCTAAGCTGTAATTGCAAGGTTTAAATTAACAAAAATTTGAAAGCAGAAATCACAAATCCTTAGTTGAACTATTTGACTTAGTTTTAGGTTAATTTGAGTATTAATAATCTTTTGTTGTACCTCTATACCCTTAAGCATTTTCCATCGATTTCGGGCTTTAATTAAATTTGTATTTATTTTATATAAGTTATTTTATGTTTTAATCACATAAAAGGCAGGAATATGGATAACTTTCAAGAATTGTTTGATGAAACAATAACTAAACAAACCAAGGCAACACACCAAGGAAAAGCAAATGGTTTCATAGTAGGTGTTACGAGAGTTACTTATTGTGGAATCATTATAGTTCTACTTTCTTTTTTCCTCGCAAAATCAGATCCTGAAGTAAGTGAAATTGAGGACATTATATGGCCTGCATTTATCTGCTTTCTGATTCTTGGGTTAGTTTTTTTATTTAGTTTCGTTGCCAATGTAATATCCTCGTCTGAGAGTGTAGTAAATCTGGATAAGATTAAGAATTATGGAATAAAAGAAATTGTAGAAACAGAATATACACGTTCTCATTATAAGAACCTTCCCGCCGGCATTGGGTGCTCAGTTCTTATTTACACACTATCATACTATTTTGTATGGCATTTAAGCTTAGATGTTTTTGGGTATTCCTATGCTCTTTTCCATATATATCGATTTATTTTTATAGCTCTTCTCGTATATATCCTAATCGTTTTAAACAGAATTGACAAAAAGGAAGGTTTCTCAAAAGAATGGTACACAGAGGAGCGAATAAGGCCCAAAATAAAATGATCACTTTTCTTATTTCGAACTTGTTATTGAATCTTTGATTGGCTTACATTAGTGTATCTAGCTGCATATTAATCAGTGTGCAACTGATTAGCATAAGCTATAAAATTATACAAACAATAAAAAAGGCATCGCCGGGATTATTATCCAGCGATGCCCATGCTTTCCAAAGTCAAAATTAACTGGGTATAAACTAACCGGGGTATAGCTTTATTTATAAGCCTATTTCAGCTTTTCTTCAATGGCTTTCAGCCTTGCTTCGAGACTTTGGATCTGTGCCTGTTGGTTTTCGATCACTGCATTTTGCTCCTGAATGGTCTTCACCATGACAGGGATTAAGCCGATGTAGTTAACGGATTTGAACTTTTCTTCGCCTATTGGCACATTTTGGAATTCGGATTTGCCGTTTGCATCGGTCAAATTTTCCGAACCGTATACCGGAGCAACTGCGCTTTTCACTAAGGAAGGAAATGCGACTTCCAGTTCCTGTGCAATAAACCCGAACTCCTGACCCTGAGGCAGGTGCATCTTCTCTACAAATTCCGGTTTGAATTCATACGTGTAAACCGGAAGCGACAAGAGTTTCTGGCTGACACTCCCCATCTCCACGATGTTGGTTTTCAGCTTCCTGTCAGAAGGGTTGGTCAATGTACCGTTGATGTGTACATCGCCTTCAAAAAAACCGGCATAGTTGGTTGTGCCGCCTGAGGCAAAACCGACTACGCCGTAGTTTACGCCGGAGCCGATAGCGCCGCCATAAACCCCCTGATGTGGCCCTGCACCAGCGCCGGAACCATCCCAGGCGCCCCTGGCCAATCCATAAACCCCTCTTTTTAGATTGTCGTCGCCAGGAGTACTGATACCATAGCCAACAGTACCATATCCGACAAACGAAACATTTGACTCACCGACCACGCCACTACCGAAATTAGCGCCTGTTGCCTTACCCCAAATGCCCCTTCCGTAACCATCTGTGGCATTGGTATTTAATTCGCTGTAGAGTCCTATATTGGTTTCAGAACCGCCAACGACGCCGTTGCTTTGAGCCTCGGTATAGATATAGACCGTTTTGACAGAATCCAAAGCCGGCTCCTGACCCGTCTGAACAATGTGTACCGGATGCGAAGGGCTTGCTGTTTTAACCCCTAAATTGCCATTGACATAAACCATACCGTCAAAATAACCGGCATAGTTAACAGTTCCCCCTGAGGCTGCCCCAACCACGCCATAATTTATGCCAGATCCAAAAGCGCCGCCAAAAACGCCCTGGTGTGGGCCAGAACCAGCGCCAGAGCCATCCCATGCGCCTCTCGCCAGGCCATAAACGCCTCTCTTCAGGTTGTCATCTCCAGGATTACTTATGGAGTAGCCAACCGTGCCATAGCCGACAAACCGGACATCTGATTCTCCCACGACGCCACTACCGAAATTTGCACCCGTTGCCAAACCCCAGATGCTCCGGCCAAAACCATTCGCCGCATTGGTATTCAGGACGCTTTTTATGCCTACGTTGCGGTCAGAACCTCCAATGACGCCATTGCTTTGCGCTTCTGTGTATACATAAACGGTATTTACGGTATCCAGCGCCGGGTTTTGTCCCGTTTGCTCCACGTGCAGCGGATGTGCTGGCGCTGTGGTTTTAATGCCCACATGGCCACCTGCTCTGTAAATGTTATCCCCGTCAACTGTCCATGGAGAGGTGGCATCAGAACCGGCAGGGCCTTGCGGACCCGTTTCACCTTGAGGCCCCGTTTCACCTTGCGGGCCGGCTGGGCCGGCAACACCTTGTGGTCCCTGTGGACCTGTTGCGCCTTGTGGCCCCGTTTCGCCTTGTGGACCTTGTGGACCAGTATTACCCGTTGCACCCTGCGGGCCTTGTGGGCCAATGTCCCCCATAGGTCCTTGCGGACCGGTTGCACCTTGAGGACCTTGTGGGCCTTGTGGGCCCTGAGGGCCGGTTGCTCCTGTAGCTCCGGCAGGTCCCTGAATCTGCCCGACATTATTCCAACTGTTGCCATCCCAGGCATAGCCATTGCCGTCAGCTGAAATGATGTAAAGGTCACCAGGGTTGGCACTTGCGGGTAAATCCCCCACTGTTGGCAGCGTCCCTAAAAGGTTGATCCCTGTACCAGGTGTTCCTTGTGGACCGGTTGCACCGGTTGCTCCGGTTGCTCCCTGCGGGCCAGTTGGCCCGGCCGGGCCTTGCGGACCAATTGGGCCCTGAGGACCTTGTGGGCCCATAGCACCCTGTGGACCGGTATTTCCCATGATGCCTTGAGGGCCTTGTGGACCTTGCGGCCCCTGAGGACCTGCAGTGCCTCCTGTCTCAGCATACAACGCGTACGGGACACTGAGCAATTGACTTGTTCCGGAAATAGAATAATTGCTTCCTCCTGTTGGATCTGTTTCAGAAAGGATGAAATAAGGCCCATTTGCCCAGTTGATGTCAGAGAATGAGCCGCTTACAGCAGTACCTGCCCCGATTTCAAGGCTGGCCAGGCCATTGGCGTTGGTAGTCGGTGTGTGGGTTTCAACGTAGACAGCTGTTCCCGAACCTGATCCCTGCAGGATCTGTATGCGCATGCCAACCTGCTGGTCGCTGACCAGCTGGTCGCTGCTGTTGCGGATAACCGCCTGGTAGCTCATTTTACCGGGGGCCTGAGCCAGAACTGCAGTTGTTTGAAAAAGAATTGCCAATAAAACAGCGAATATGAGTCTAAGTGCCTTGTTCATAGTTATTGAATTTTATTGACTTTGAAAGTTTGAATCGTTTTGTTTTTTGTCGTTACCCGCACGAAATACATGGCAGCAGGTAAATCGCCCATGCTAATGAGCGTTTCACTTCCTGTAATGCGTTTGCTTTCGAGGTGTTTGCCATTCAGGTCAAAAAGCTGATAATCCAGCTTTTCATTCCCTAAATCCTTGATTTGCAACGTGAGTAGATTGGCGGTTGGGTTTGGATAAACAGCCAGTGTAATGTTCCTCTCGGGTTCTGCTGTCCCAACCACAAAGATTTCGTAAGGTTGCTGAACCCCCTGATTTACCGAGCCACCTGTTCCGGATATTGAAGTATAAGCTACCTGCCCTACCGTGTAGGCAACCGAACCGCCACTGCCGGAAGCATCTCCGCCAGATACAGCAACTGCCTCCTGAGCTTGTACGGCAGCAAAGCCAAGGCACAATAAGAGCAGTGTGCATAACTTCCTTTTTTGTTTTTGCATGATGTCCTTGTTTTATGCTGTTAGGAAATAGCTTTCATTCTGGATGGGATTCGATTGCTTTTGAAACAAGTAACTGTATATTACAAAGGTGGCGTCATGACCGGGCAGGGCGTTAGAAAAATGCGTTCTAATGCTGGTTCATTCGTTGCATGGGCTAAAAAAGAATGGTCAATTCGTTGCATGAAAAAAATTAAACCCCACAACAAAAACTTAACAATCAATTGATTATTGGTTGCATCATGAATTCGTACGCATCCTTGCGGGCACAAGTATGAAGTATAATTAATAAGGGGCTCAGGGAAGCAGTACCCAGGGATTGAAGTACCTTTTCCCAAAGCCCCAAATTTGTTTTTTTCAATTAAAATTGCTTCAAGGCTACCAGCCTGTTTTTCCGGCAAAGCGCATCAATATTCACCTCTGCATCCTTAAAGGGGACATCATCGCTTTCTATGATAAACAGGAAGCTGTTGTTTGCGCCAAGCGGCAAATCTTGTTTAGCCATTTCCCAGCCAAAGATGTAAGGAACGCCTTGCTCCCAATTACTGCCGTTGTAAGTGGGATCATCAGAAGTGGATACGGCTTTTATCAGTTTCCAGGCCCCTTTTGCCGTACCGGGAGTCCATGATTTTAAACTTCCGGCAGGCAGATCGGGTAACTGGCCGGCTGTCGTAGACGCCAGGACATAAAGCTTCATTTTACCAGGCCAAACAATTCCGTGGTTTTGGATTTGCGCATACATCCTGAATTTATCTTTCGAGCCTGGTATCGTTTGATAAACCCGTTGAATGATGCCATCCTTGCATATTTTCTGGCCGGCCGATGCCGCTAAATCAGCCTCATTCACATCCGCGCGGTCAAATTGCATCCCGTCTGGTATTTCTGAAAATTGATAAAAATTAGCTTTGGTGTCAAAAGGATATTCTCCTTTGCCATTTGGGTAACAGATTTTCACGTCCGGTGAATTATTGACACTTTTTCCCGGAGGTACATCATAAAAACCTCTGTCCATCGCGTTTTTCCGGAGGTAGAGTTTCGAGCTGCTGTTGTCAAAACTGTTGTCGAGTACCCGCTCAAACATCCCTCTGCCATAAGTAGAAGCCCTTAAAAAATGCTTGTTGTCTGGCACCCGATCAATCGTTTTACCATTCGGACCAGCAGGCGGCCATATTTGTAAATAATTGACCGGAACCCCGGGGAGTCCATTGGAATAAGGCATCCAGGTTTTTCCTGCATCCGTCGAATAGTAAATGCCGACATCGCTTCCTGCGTAGAGTGAATTGGGGTTTTGGGGATCAACCACGAGCGTATTGTGCTGCACATTGGGCAAACTTGGTGAAATTTCTTTCCGTGGCACGCCGAGATAAATCCCCTGGTCGGCAGCATTAACATACCCCAGGTACATGGCATTTCTGAACACATGCGGGGTCGTCTGGAGTGAGGAACGGTATTCGGATTTCACCAAAACCTCCATATTGCCTTTGTCCGGCCAAAAAGAACCATCTGCTGAAACCGTAGCGGTGATGTTATTGCCATTATAAAAAGCATACAACAAACCATCGTGTTGAATCAGGCTGACAGGAAAGTTCTTATTCGCTACAATACCGACCCCTGTTGGCTGCCAGTTTATACCATCCATCGACGCTGTGGTATAGGCCACTCCGCCAAGGTTCCAGGCCAGAAATAATTTGTCTTCAAAAACAGCCAAATTGACCGCATCATCAACGAGGTGAAGTCCGGGGGCTTTGATAGCCATTGGAGAAGACCAGGTAATCACATCAGTTGTTGAAGTCAGGTAAATTTGTTTATCCACCAGCCCCACATAAGCCATATAGAGTTTACCTTTATAAAAGGCCATACTCACGCCATGGTTGGAAGTAAACCCGGGCACGAGAGGTGGAGCCTGCCAGCTTGTTCCGTTGGGAGAAACAGCGACATAGATATTGTTGTCTTTCCCTACAATAGCCAGTGCCAATTGCTCATGTCCATTGCCGTTGACAAAAGCCGAAAGGTTAACCGGATAGTCGGTTGTCCACCAATGATCGGGCTCATCTTTAATGATGCGTGTGGGTTGTGCAGGCCAATTGCCATCCTCTGAGCCGGCTACATAGATATTGCCTGAGCCTTTTTCTACAAAAGACATCCACATCTGATCTTTGAAATTAGCCATACTTACCGGATGGTTGCTGGTCATTGAAGGAAAAAGACGTGTGGCATCTTTAGTCCAGCTCACAGGATTGGGCCCGCTGCGTTGCGACCATTTGTTGGTCTTCCCATCGAAATGCCAGACCCGGCGGTAGTCGCCCATACCACCCAGCGTGATGTAAATGGACTGGCCGGTAGCATCATTCGGATCGACGACGATGCTGGTAATGGGGACACGGTGATCGGCAGGCAGACCGCCGTTGTTTTCCGGCACACCCAGTAAATCGAGGCGTTCCTTAGTCCATTTATGTTGTGTATCTTCCGTAAGACGGTAAACCTGTCCGTTCATGGCGCCGGCGTATATCTTATTATAGCTGGCAAAAACAAGGGCTTTGATGCGGTCGCCGATCAGGGTGTCGGCCATTCCGGCGGCCACTTCCCAGTCTATTTTGTCCCATTGATTACTGACGTAAACTTTATTGGCGCCGTAGGCTACCCTTTGTGAGTACGATACAGGATTGCTTTTGTATGGGGTTCCTGTCAATGGAGCATAGGCCAGCGTAGCAGGATTCGGGCCATACGCAATCACAAATGCATTGCCCTTTAATGCCTCTTTTCCACCCCAGGTTTTACCACCATTCTTAGAATAGCGTAAAATATTGCCAAATGCCGTGTACATGAAATTGGAATCGGGCTTATTCCAATCCAGAACAAAACTTCCACAATCTCCAAGGGCAGCAGGTTCCCAGATTGGGTCGCCACTATATTTTAAGCCATCATTGTCCTGTGTCCCCGAATAGATGACCGCGTCTTCGGTAGGATGCTGCCCGAAATTTTCCAGCAAAAAGGTGGGTAGTCCAGCATTTTTGGGATAGAAAAGCGGTTTCTTATCGTTAAAGTTTGATGAAGTATAAATGCCCCCGTCATTGCCAAGCCACAACCGCAAAGGGGTAGGTGAACTATTGTTGATCGCTGGTTGAAATTTTAATACGTGATGATCCGGGTGAACCATATCAGCATAGTTCGAACTACCTTGAACTTGTGTTTCCTCAACAGTCAGCGTATTCCCGGTTTGTGTGACATCATAGGTGGAAAAATAGACCCCGCCTGCGTATAAGCGGTTGATGTTGGTCGGGTGTACTGCAAATGCCATTTGCCAGCTACCCGAAGGACCCATGATGTTGAAAAGGTTGCTTTTACCTTTTAACTGGATCCAGTTTGCTCCACTGTCACAACGATAAATGCCAAATAATCCAGGACTTCCGTCGTCTTTATCAGCGCAGGTAATCAGGGCATAAACAGTATTGGGGTTATTGGGCTGTACTGCCAGACCGATCCGCCCTACTGTATTGTTGGCAGCATTTTTGACCGGAAATTGTGTTCCCAGTTCTTGCCACGTGCGCCCATCGCCGGATTGGTAAACCTTTCCCCCAAAACGAGCCGCAAAAAAAGTCGTTCTGGTGCCGCTTCTTGTCACTACGACACTTGAAACGGAGTTGTTTTCCGGTCCCATGCTTTGCCTTTGCCAACTGTATTTTGTTGGCGAACTGGCGTCCGGTACGCGCAGGTAAACGCCATTGGTTGTTGCGCCTACAATAAGCTCGGGATTGGCAGGATCCATGGCCAAGCTAAAAAAAGCATGGCCTGTCAGATCAGGATAACTGGGTTCCCGCTGCCAACTCTGGCCTTTGTTGAAGGAAACGACCAACCCAATGCCTTCATAACTATATCCTTCGTAGGGTAGCTGGCAATCTGCGGCATATCTGCTGCCTTCACCAGTGCCGACAAACAATTTATTCCCGTCCGGGCTGACAGCGATGGCCCCACACGACATGACATCGCTGTTTGGTAATTCTTTACTAATCTCGATCGTATTGTTAAGGTAGTTTTTGAAATGGCGCCAGCTATCTCCATTGTCGTCTGAATACCACAGCCCGCCATTGGCCGTAGCGGCATAGACCCTTCCCGTAGATGCTACAAAAGCAATATCTGTTACCCGGCCACTGACTACCCCCAGGGTTACATCCAAGGAAAGGTTCATTCCAAAAGGGCCAAGAGGCATCCAGTAATTCTTGTTTTTTTCCGGTTGGGTACCGAGTACATTGTGCTGAAGGGCATGTTTATCCTTCGCATAACGCAAGGGATGAGCCGGCGTGTAATTATCGGACCACCTGCCCGCTGATTGGTGATGAAGTCGCTCGCATTGCCGGGCGCCGGGGTCGTCTTTCCATTCATCCGGCTCCTGAGCCTGGATGTAAAAGGTATTGAACAAACAGAATAAAACAACAAGGCCTATGTTCGACCAGTTGGATCGGTGGATTATTTGTTTCATAATCTAACGCATATTAATTAATAAATGATTGCTTGCAATTTCAGTACCGGAACAAAGTTGTACTGAATCCGTAAAGATGACCTTGTCTCTACGTCCCATGTATCGGTTCATTCGTTGCATGGGCAAATAAAAAACTGGTCAATTCGTTGCATTTCGCGAAAAGACAATGAAATAAAATACTCAAGATCAATTACTTACTGGTTGCGCTTGGTAAGAACCCAAATTCTTCCTGAAACAATTTCGAGAAATGGCCGGGGTCTTTAAACCCGACCTGCCAGGCAGCTTCCGACACATTCAGGTCGGTAGTTTCCAGCAGTATCCTGGCTTTGCTCAGGCGGTAGGAGCGGATAAAATCAGAAGGCGAGATGTCGATTAGGGCCTGCATTTTTCGGAACAACTGAGAGCGGCTCATGCCAATTTTTTGACAAAGCTGTGGCAGGGAAAAATCTTCATTGGCGTAGTTGTCTTCTATTATTTGCCGGATACGCTGCATAAAAGCATCTTCCACCTGAATGGACTCTTCCTGCTTGATTTCATCCTCGCCAGTAGTCATTTCACTGAGCAGGTTTTTGGAAAAATGGGCTACCATTCGTTTTTGGCGTTCCACAAGTTTTTCCAGCCGAACCAGCAATTCCTCTTTATCAAAAGGTTTGGACAAGTAAGCATCAGCGCCACGGCGCAGCCCTTTGATTCTGGAAGCGGTATCAGCTTTTGCCGTCAGCAGGACAATGGGAATATGGCTTGTTCTATCGTCGTTTTTGAGGGTGTCGCACACCTGATAGCCGTCTTTTTCGGGCATCATAACGTCGCTGATGATGAGGTCGGGAATGCTTTCGAGGGCTTTTTCAATCCCGATTTTTCCGTTGTAAGCTACATCGAGTTGGTAAAGACTTTCCAGGCAGGTTTTGAGATAAACCACTACATCCGGGTTGTCTTCGATGATCAACAACTGGGGGAGGTTTGCTGGAACATCTGGTACTGACGAATCGACAGCGACTTGCTTTTCAGACTTAGATTCTAAATATTCCGGATTTGAGAATGGCTCCGTTTGATCTTGTGGCGATACGTCTGCCATCACTGCATTGTTTGTTATAGGTAGCCGGACCGTAAAGGTTGAGCCTTTTCCAATTTCGCTGATCACGCTGATTTCTCCACCCATGATTTTCACCAGTTCCTGAGAATGGGCCAACCCGATGCCGGTACCTTCGCCTGCACGGGTATGGGAGCCGTCTACCTGATAAAAGCGGTCAAAAATATGAGGCAGGTTCTTTTCTGAAATGCCAATGCCGGTATCCTTTAGGGAGATCAGCAACCGATCCTGCTGCTGCGACAGTCTGATGGTGAGTGCACCTCCTGAAGGCGTAAATTTTACTGCGTTGGAAATCAGGTTGGCGAGTACCTGTTGGATTTGCTCGGGGTCAAAGTCTATCACCAGTGACTCTAATGTGCTAAAAAACCGAAGAGACAGGTTGCGGCTGTTGGCATAAGTCTGGAACGATTCAGTTACATAGCGCAGATAGGGGACAATGTCGCTTTGCTGCAAATTGAGTTGAAAGGATTTATTTTCAAGCTTCGACAGGTCAAGGAGCTGGTTGATTAGCCTTAAGAGGCTTTTACCGTTGGCTTCTATCAAGCGGGTGCCTTCTTCGAGGTATTTCCCGGGCTCGGCTTTCAGTTGGCCAACCATGCCCAGGATAACGGTTAAAGGCGTTCGGAATTCATGGGTAAGGTTGGTATAGAGCCTGCTTTTGAAACGGTCCAATTCCTTCAGTCTGGCGCTTTCTTCGTGTTCCAGCTTCAATTGATTCTGGAGCAGGAGGCGTTTTTTCAAAAAAGAATAAATCACATAAGCAAGACCGGAAAGCAGCATAAAATAGGTAAGGTAGGCCCACCAGGTAGCCCACCAGGGCGGGAGCACAATCACTTTCACAGCCAGTTCATTCGGGCTCAATCTCCCCTGTCCATCTCTGGCTTTTACCCGGAACACATAATCGCCGGCAGGAAGGCTGTTGAAACGGGTAAAATTGAACTTGGATGGCGCCGACCAACTGTCTTTATAGCCTTCCATTTTCCAACTGTAGAATACCTCCTGAGTATTGTTAAAGTCTGTCAGCGCATATTCAAATGTATAGGACCAATCCCAGTAGTGGAGTTTGAGTTCGGGGTTTACCGGAAATTTTGTCTCGCGTATAATGGTATCCCGCCTTTCATCCGTGTATTCAAAAGCGGTAAACACCATTTGTGCGGCCTTTTCCTTATTGATGAAAGCCCTCATGACGGCATCCGGGAAAAAGGCATTCACCCCCCGCATGCCACCAAAAAACATCCGGCCGTTGCGGGCTTTGTAAAACGACATCCGGTTAAATTCGTTGGAAGTAAGCCCGTCTTCTTCAAAAAAATTGATAAAAGTACTGGTCGGGATATGAAATCGGGACAATCCGTGATTGGTACTCAGCCAAAGGCAGGTATCGCCCTCTGACAACAAACCACAAATAAAATTATTGGGAAGGCCCTCATTTATCGTATAACGTTTAGCTGTATTGGCGACAGGATCTGCATGAACCAATCCGGCATCGGTACCAAGCCAAAGCTTTCCATCCCGGTCTTCCTCAACGACCGGAATGCGGGAAACCGGCAGGCTCCAATCCTTAGGGTCAAACCAGCGCTGTACTTTTGTTTTTGGATCGTACTGCAACAACTTTCCTTTAAAGCTGATCCATAACTTTTCACTTTTCCTGCCTGCGTGCAGGGCTTCTGTTTTATTAAAAATCTTTTCCGGCAATTCCAGCTCCTTTTTCCATTGAAGGCTACCATCAGATCTGTCGAGGTAATACAAAAAATAGTGCGTTGCCCACCAAAGCGTCCCGTTTTCTTCTTTTGCAAAAAATCCGTTGTCACCTACAACCATTTTAAAAAACAAGCTTGGAAAATTCTTCAAAGTGCCTGTTTTGGGGTCGAACAGCTGTCCGCCATTCACCCATAATTGATCACCTTCTGCGTACAGGTCGAACAGGTTCAGGGCATTTTTAAACGGATGCAGTCGTTGCGGTTGTTTTTTTGCAGGATCGAAACTCGCAATTCCATCGTAGAAGACGCCATATATCATGCCCCGCTTATCCTCTGAAAATCCCCGAAAGCTATAATAGGCATTGAATTGATTGATCCCGTTAAAATAATTGTCGAATGGGTAGGTCTGCGGTCTGACTTTCAATAAACCCAACCGGGTATCTATCCAAATCACACCGGTTTTGTCCTGAAAAAGCCCTTTGAAATCGTTTGGATTGGGCAATAGCACTTTTAATTCATCATGGTAATTATAAAGGGTATCCTCTTCAGCATCGTAATAGATCAGGTTCCTGTCCTGCCCACAAGCCCAGATACTGCCATCTTTTTCCAAAATAAACCGGTGTAAATGATTTCGCCGGGCCTGCAAAAAGCGGTTGGCCGGGTGCGGAAAAAATTTGTTTTGTTCCCGGTCTAATCTATAAAAACGCCAATTGGCCAGAAGAATCAACTCCTTGTTGGGCCCAAATTGAAAGCACAGGTTATAACAGTCCCTGCAAATGTTGTCCAATGGGGTTGACACCAGGGTTTTTCCGGACTTATCCAGTTGGAACAGCGTATCCCGGTAAGCTAAATAAGTTATTCCGGAATCGTCAATGTCACACCAGTAGAAGGTCTCAATGAGTTTGGCTCTGCGGTTTGAAAAATGGACGGGTTCTAATTGTCCGTTTTGAAAATGCCAGATGGTGGCCTCTTTGTAACCTTTTTTTACGCTGTTTATCAGAATACTATTCTGACCCAGGCGTTGCCAGTAATTAATATCGCTGCTTTGGGTTTTATCGTCTTTCCGGTTTATGGATTGCCATTGACCTGATTTCGGATTGAACAGGAATGATAAATGCTCACTCCATACAAAAAGCAGTGAATCTTGCCAGGAGGCCAGGCCCAGCAATGCCGGAGCATCCGGCAATCCGGGCGGCGATGGATAAACTAAAAAATTGTACCCATCATAACGATGAATTCTACCTTCATTCACAAACCAGACAAACCCCTGATCATCCTGGGTAACCGAAGTGGTGTTGTTTCCCTCCAGTCCGTTTGCTGTATTGTAAAATTCAAATTTTGCCTTCTGTGCAAAGCCAACAAAAGGGAACAGAAATAATAGCAAAATAACTGACGGTCTGTTCATTTAACACCAAATCTTACAGCAAAAAAAGGGCTATTTTTTCAAAATGAAGTAGTCATAAGGCTGTAAATTAAGCGTCGTACCCAGTGAAAAATCAGCTTGCGTCAGCGCATTTTTCCAATTTGTGTTCGCTAACGGAGCAGCTACTGTGTAGTTAACTTCCACGTTGCGCGGGTTGACAATGACGAGCACCTCATCCCCGGAATGTTTCTTTTTGAATACCACAAGATCATTGTTGGCAAAATTTTCCAGAGCCCCTTCCCGAACCGTTGTGCTGGATTGGCGAAAAGACATTACCTGTTTGTACTCCGCAAAATAATCGCTGTTTGCCGTCCAGTTGATGGGGCTTTTTGAAAAAAACGGAGTGGTTTCAACCCTGCCCACTTCCTGCCCGCAGTAAATCAGCGGAACGCCCCCCATGTAAGCCGTGATAACAAATGCAGCCATGGCGCCGCGCTTTCCGCCAAATAGGTTGACGGGGGAATCATCCCAGGCAGATTCGTCGTGGTTGGTCGTGAAGCGTAGTTTTTCAGCATCGGCAGGCACGGCATTGTATTCAGCCGTATGCGTAGCGGAAAATCCATTCGCAGAGGCGCCGTTTCTGAGCACGTTTTTGGTAGTGTTGTAAAAATCCCATCCGTAATTCAGTTGAAAACCTGCAGCAAAATGATCGGCACGCGCGCCTTCTGCGAGGAGGAGCATTTTGCGGTTTGGCATGTTCCGAAGGGTATCAATGGCCTGTTTCCAGAAATCAAAAGGGACAAAATCAGCAGCATCGCACCTGAATCCGTCGATATTGGCCCGAAGCACCCAGTATTTCATCGCTTTAATCATGGCTAAGCGCATATCGGCATTTCCGAAATTCAGGTCTGCCACATCCTGCCAATTGGTGCCTGCCGGAATTTGAATATTGCCGTTGGCATCCCGGGTATACCAATTTGGGTGGCTGGTTATCCAGGCATGGTCCCAGGCAGTGTGGTTGGCTACCCAGTCAATAAGCACAGCCATTTGCCGGTTGTGCGCTTCCTGAACGAGGGTTTGCAAATCGGCAAGGTTGCCAAATTCCAGATTGACGCCCGTATAGTTTTGAACCGAATAAGGCGACCCCAACTGTCCGACAGACCTTACCTGCCCAACGGGATGAATCGGCATCAGCCAAACCACATTGACGCCCAGTGCCTTGATGGAATCCAAGCGGGCCTGTACCCCTTTAAAATTGCCGGTCTGGCTGAAAGCCCGCATGTTGACTTCATAAAACACGGCGTCTTTTACATCAGGAACTTCGGTGAAGGGAGCGGCAAATTCCTCAGGATCGCCATCCGTTGGCTGTGGCACAATGGGATCTTCCTCTTTACATCCAATCAAAAAAACCAGAAAGCACAGCAATAAGTAGGTATTTTTCATCAAAATCGCCCTTTCATTAAAAAACACAAAACAACCTGAGTTTACAAAGCTACATTTTTCCCGGGAAGTATCCCTTTGAGCCAAAAACATACCTAACTTTCGGCCATCTTCCAACAAAAAGACCAGGCCATGCCACTCCCTACCCGCGCCGCAGCGCAAGCATTGCTCGAACAACACGTCAAAGATGAATACCAGCGCTACCACGCGCACATGGTGGCAACCGCTATGGAAGGCTATGCCCGGCACTTTGGTGAGGATCCGGAACTATGGTTCCTCACCGGCTACCTGCACGATCTGGATTTTGAGGAATACCCGGAGGAGCACCCGGGGCCGTCCCTGCAATGGTTCCGCGAATGGGGCTACCCGGAAGATTTCATTCACGCGGTTGAAGCGCACGCTTATGGTTACCACGGTTTTAAAACCTTGCCGCAAAGCCGCTTAGCCGCCGCACTGCTGGCGTGTGATGAAATCAGCGGCATCTTTTTTGCCTATCAAAAGGTAAATCCGATTCCCTACCACGAAATGAAGCTAAAGTCCATCAAAAGCCGCCTGAAGGAAAAAGCTTTTGCCGCCAAAATTGACCGGAGTACCATTTACCTGGGCTGTGAACACCTTGGGGTTACGGTGGATGAGCATGTGGAAAATTTGATTCGGTTTTTTGAGGGGGTTGGGTAAAAAAGGGCTGGAGCCCTTTGAATAGAAGACACGAGGCAGAACCTCGCGCCAGCAAAGGAAGCAGGGCTGGAGCCCTTTGAATAGAAGACACGAGGCAGAACCTCGCGCCAGCAAAAGAAGCAGGGCTGGAGCCCTTTGAATAGAAGGCACGAGGCGGAACCTCGCGCCAGCAAGGGAATCCAAACATCAACAAATACTATGCAGGAAAAAATCATCGAAGCCTTCAAGGCTTATACCCATGCCCTTTACCGCCCCGATTGGGATGCGGTTATTGCCAGCCTTTACCCGCCTGATGTCGAGAAATTGCACACCGTATGCACAACGTTAATGGAATTGATCAGTCCGTTTGGAGAACAAAAAGAATTCCTGCGTTTTTTTCCGGGCATAGAAAACCCTGAATCCTTCAAAACGCTGACTCCGGAAGCTTTCGCCGTTTTGTTCCTGTCCGGCGCCATGAACAAAGTGGCAAAAGAGCAACGCATTCAACTCATCGAAACCACCAGCATAGATTCTGTAGTGGTATCCGGCGACCACGCGCAAATTGCTTATTCTTTTTTGATGAATATGGAAGGCGAAACTTTTTCGGTCGACAGGGAGGCCGAAATGATTTTGGAAAACGCCGTCTGGTATGTCCGCATCCGTGCCGGGTTTGATCAGGTACTGGAACGTTTCCAACAGGACATTGATTTGTATAACGACCGGAAGAGCAAAGACCGTATCCCGAAAGACGGCATTGAAGACGATGACCTGAAACCTTTTGCCATTTATGGTTACCGGGATTGGGAAACCGGGCACACCATCATGGAACCCCGCTTCAAATCAGCAGGTGCGTTCAGCGAAGGCCTGGCAGCAGTTAGCATTTTTTCGAAATTTGGTTACATCAACAAACAGGGTGAAATTGCCATCAAGCCTGAGTTTGTGTCGGCAGAGGCATTTTCAGAAGGTTTAGCTGTCGTGAGTCTGTACGATGGTGCGCACGATGAAAAATACGGTTTCATCAACCGGGATGGAGCATATGCCATCATGCCGCAATACGAAGCAGCCAACGCTTTCAAAGAAGGACTTGCCGCCGTAAAACAGGGCGGCCTTTGGGGCTACATTACCCCAACAGGTCAGGAAAAAATCGGTTTCCATTTTTTGGAAGCCGGCGATTTTATCGGCAAAACGGCCTGGGTAAAGGTGGCGACAGATGACGGGGAAGTTGAATTGGAAATTAGCCGCACGGGGAAAGTCGTGAAGTAAGTATGGTATTGGGGTACAGCCAGGAAAGGAATTACAAGGATGTTTTTCATTGGTGCTGATTTAGATAAAGTACCATCAAGTCTCTCTATTAGATGTGCGGGGGGAGGGATTTGGCGGATGAAGCAGTTGGCTTTTGGGAACAGGGATGACGAGGTTAAACACAGATGGGTACAATCTATTTGGGTTGCGAACACCTTGGGGTTGCGACGGATGAGCATGTGGAAAACCTGATTCAGTTTTTTTGAGGGGGTTGGGTGAAAAAGGGCTGGAGCCCTTTAAATAGAAGACACGAGGCGGAACCTCGCGCCAGCAAAGGGTATTTCGCGTCATTAGTGTTTTCCGCGTTCCAGACAGCTGTGAGTGGAACCTCAGCAAGGGAAGCGCATCAGCGCCAGCGGGAAGGTATGCTTTCTATTTGCCCTTTCGTAGAAAAAGCTTTAACCAGGTTGACAATGCCAATAATAATCAGGCCATAGAAGATATAGGAACGCTCCAAGCCCGGAGCGATGAAACTGAATATAGTTAAGCCCACGCCGAGGAGGGTACAAGCGATTCCGATCAAAAGGTATTTTTGCTTTTCAGCACCACTTACTTTAAAGTTGAATTTTGCGTAAAATGCCATTTGCTCCAGGGCTGCTGTTTCTGAAAAAAAAGCATTTGTAGTTTTTGCAATAATCTCCTCCTCTTCTACTCCCTGTTGCATCAGCTCGTTTACTTTTGTCTTTGATGCATCAACGATTGTAGTTATTTCCCTTTCCCGGATCATATTGAAAAGGTCATCGTCCAGAAAGGAAAACTCCGGCTTTTTCAACTCCAATTGACCTTCCAGGAGGTATTGTCTGATTTTTTCACCGAACCGGTCTGAAAGTATGCCTTTTGCACTAAAAAAGATCTTGTCAATATCGAAAGGATAGTATCCCCGTTCGCGAAGCAATTGGGTAACAGCCTCCACTGTTTTGCCCTCTGAAAGCAAGTCTGCGGTTTCTTCGGCCATTTGAAGTTTTTCGTGGTATTTCATGGGCGAAAGATAGTGCACCAGCTCAATTTATGCAAGATGTACTTTGGGAGAACGGAGCCGGAGCCCTTTGCTGTCTAAAACACTGTATCTACAGTGTTTTCATCTGTGTTTTCCGCGTGATCCGGGTCATCAGTGTTCCTAAGGATGTGTTGTTGGGAACGCAGATGAAACAAATGACACAGAAAACGCGGATTCCTGTGTTGAATTTCTCGTACGATCCTTGCCTTTTCTAAGGTTTTAGACAGTAGTGGGCTGGAGCCCTTTGAATAGAAGGCACGAGGCGGAACCTCGCGCCAGCAAGGGCCTCAATTACTCAATTCCAACACCACCACCGTATTCTTCTCTACGGCAATATTCGAAATATCCTTCAGCGCCTCGTCCGTCAGCACATTTTTTGCCCTGGTAAAACCTGCCATACGTTCCTGATATCGGGCAGTGGGTACAGTGACAGGGGTGTCGTTGGCGTTGAGGATCACCATAACGGTTTTGTTGGCGTCGTAGCGGAAATACACATAGATGCTGTTTTCCGGCACAAATTGCATCAATTTACCGCGGTGCAGGGCAGGTGTATTTTTGCGATAGTTGGCGAGCTTTTTTACATAGTTGAAGGCCTCTTTTTCGAGTGCCGTGCGGCCTTTATTCTCAAATTTATTCACCGTGTCCTCCTTCCAGCCACCCGGAAAATCGAGTCGGCCACCTTCTCCGAAGCCGCCGCCGGGAACGCCGGTCAGCAGCACTTCCGTACCGTAGTAAACACTGGGAATACCGCGTTGAGTAAGCAACAAAGCGATGTTGCTTTTGTATTTGAGAAAATCCTGATTGACATTGCGGTAAATGCGGCCAAGGTCGTGGTTGTCGAGGAACAGCACATTGCGGAAAGCGTCTTCATACAAAAAATCCTGCGCCAGCACGTAGTAAAGCCGCGCAGCGCCATCCGTCCAGCCTTGCGGACGCCCCACCGCTTCCTGCATGGCATAATTCATCTGAAAATCAGTGCAGCCGGGCAGAAAAGTGTTGTATTCGCGCAGGCCGTTGTTTTGGGTGAAATGCGCCTGAATGGCCGTGCCATGGTCCCAGATTTCGCCAAAGAAGCTCAGTGTCGGAAACTCCTGCTGCATTCTCCTGCCCCACTCTGCCATAAATTTTTGATCCGGATAAGCATAGGTATCAATGCGGTAAGCGTCAACGCCGGCGTATTCTACCCACCAGATATTGTTCTGAATGAGGTAATTGGCCAGTTGCGGATGCTGTTGATTCAGATCCGGCATGTGGTTGTCGAACCATCCGTCGCTCATGCGCGTGCGGTCGCTTTCTGAAGCATAAGGATCCATGAGTACCGGCGCCCGGTAAGTCGTTTTGGTAAATGCATCAAACTGGTGAATCCAGGTTTCATCAGGCAGGTCGCGGATAAACCAGTGCTGGTCGCCCACCTGATTGAGCACAATGTCTTTGATCAGTTTGATGCCTCGGGCCTGGCACAATTCGGCCAGTTTAGCGTATTGTTCATTGGAACCAAGGCGCTTGTCAATTTTATAGTGATCGGTGAACGCGTATCCGTGATAGGATTCGTAAGGCTGGTTGTTTTCAAGTACCGGATTGAGCCAAAGCGCGGTAACACCGAGTTCTTCCAGATAATCCAGGTGTTCCATAATGCCTACGAGGTCGCCCCCGTGGCGGAAATAAATCTTCTGCCGGTTAATGCCGGCTTGCTGTAAATCGGCAAAGCTGTCGTTGCCCGGATCTCCGTTGGCAAAACGGTCCGGCATAATCAGATAGATCAGGTCGGAAGCATCCAGTCCGGCAATACGGCCCTCCGCTTTTTTGCGTTCCCGCAATTCGTAAGGATACGTCTTTTTGGCGCTGCCTTTTTTGTTCAGTTCGATGGAAAATTTACCCGGTTTTGCGCCGGGGCCAATTTCGATTTCCACAAAGAGATAGTTCGGGTTTTGCAGGCGGGTCGTTTTCAATATCCGCACCCCCGGGTAAGTAATGGCGACTTCGCTGTCGCGCACATCCTGATCGTAGATTAAAATTTCGAGTGCCGGGTTTTGCATGCCCACCCACCAATTGGGCGGTTCCACGCGCGCCTGATCCACTTTCCCTCCGGTAGCCGGAATGTGGCGGAATGAGGCTTCTTCCATGCCCAGCGGTAGTTTCTGCCAGGGATCATCGTTGTAAATGGAAGGATTGGTTTGAGCGGCGAGCAACGTAGCAATACCGGAGAGCGCAAATAGCAGGTAGTTTTTTAACATTCGAAAGGGTGTTTGTCAGGTGACCTGGTCTTTGATCAGAACAAGCTAATCATCAATCAAATATCGCAAGTTTTTTCGAGATAAATCAGTCTTTCCCATCAGGATTCTGGGGCAGAAAAGTAAAGCCAAATATTTTTTTTGAGTACCGTGCGAACATACTTTTCCATTTTTCAGGTTTGGCTAATCCGGGCCACTTTGTAAGTATGTAGACAACAATAATGGTTGTGAGCATAAAAGTCCTCTAGTTTTGGGCTGTAAGTCTGTCTAAAAATGAGATTCCGGACAGATGTTTAAAATGACAAATTCCCTGTTTGATTCGGTGCTGTGATATAACGACAATTTCGGGTTGAAAGTTTATGGGAGATGTTAGACGTTAGATATTAGATGTTAGACTCAGCAGCCTGCCCACTTTAACCTTTAACCTTAAGAACGGTAGAGGCCCGCCTGCCGGCAGGCAGGGTAGACGGTGGACGGTGGACGGTGGACGGTGGACGGATTAATCCAAATTAGCAGCCTGCCTCTTGCTAAGCTCTACTTTAATCTTTCTACTCGCTACCCTCTACCTTATACTTTAACCTTTACCCTTTCTCCTTTAACCTTGAAATTGCCTTACTCAATCTTCAGCGATTTGACCTCACCGGCTGGCGTTACCATGATGAATTCCTTCTTAATTTCGGTTTTTACCATCGGTTTTGCGGCGGGCAGGGTAAAGCGTGCAACCAGGTTGTAAGAAAACTGTACGCAAGGTTCCAGCACTTCGGGGTTGATGACGATGTCGTAATCGTTGGCCGGAATGGCGTTGTAGAACCTTGAAATCGGCTTTTCCGCTGTGGTTACGATGGCGCTGCTTTTTTCAATGCTTTCAAGGCTTTGTGTGCTGAACGCCTGATAACTCTCGTAGCGGTTGATGGGATAGGCCACCCACGCATTTTCAGCCGTGATGACGTAGGCGGAGTCGAGCTTAACTCCCACCGTTTGATATTGGGATTTAATGTTTTTCAGGTATTGGAAAGCGGATTCCCGCAATTGGGAATAAATGGCTTGCGAATCGTCTACAAAGTAATCCACTTTTACGATGTCGTAAATTTCCTGCTTGGCGGCTGCCGTGACGATGTTGTCGAGCAGCGCGGCTTTTTTGTAGCGCACGTGGATGTTTTTTTGCAATTCAAATCCTTTTGGGATTTCGGTGTAGGTTTTTTTAGAGAACAGTTTTTTGCTGACGTCAAATTCGTATTTCGGCAGAAAGTTGACCATGTCCACATGGATGTCGGTTTCGGGGATGCCCATGCTTTTCAATTCCGCAATAAAATTTCCAATCCGCGTATTCAGCAGACTGTTGGTTTCATCGGCTAATTTTCCAAACTGAACCAGGTTAAAAATGGCGACAAAAGCGCCGGCTTTTTGATTCGAAAGGGCATTGATGCTGATTTCGACCGTATTACCGTCGAGCATCATGGCGCCTTTGGGTACTGCCCGGTACTGGGCATTTTCGCGGATTTGCTGGTACGTGTTCTGCTGGTTGCCATAGTTGCCCATGACCTGTGCCTGAAGCGCCGTGAACAGAAAACAGAAAATGGAAAGTAGGAGGCTGGATTTTTTCATAGTGATGACGTTGGGTTTTGGATTCGTGAACAAAAGTAAAAAATTGCGGCGATTATTTACACGGATTCAGGTTTACGGCAACAGATTTCATAGGGAAACAGAGCGCGCGCTTGCCTGACGGCAGCTTCGGTTTACATACATCTTTATATCAAATTACCGCGATTGACTCTTTTCTCCATCATCATATTTTGTCATCGAACGTCCATTTCCATGCAGTTGAGGGGCCGATTGTTATCTCAACTTTCACTCCTTAACCGTTTGTCATTCCCGAAAGGGAATCTGCAAAAGCGCGACAGTTGATTAACCTTGATTACAAATGACTATTTATTAATAGTTTAAACACAAAGACTGTCAGCGTAAAAACCACAAAGCACTTTGTATGACGTCGCAGATTCCCTTTCGGGCTACGGTTTACACACAAGTCGACAATTCGTTCTGTAAGTATTTGATTTTCAATGAATTACTTTTTTACGGTATAATTTACAAACCATTGAAAATCAATAAGTTGCCAAGATGTGTGTAAACCATAGCCCTTTCGGGAATGACAGTGGCAGATGGGATATGCAATTCCTCCAAATTTTTCCCTGAATACTTGTTGTTTTCAAATATTACCTATCTTGGTTGCGGCAATTTAGCCAACGAATCGTTGAACCAGCTTTAGACACATGCAAATCATAGAAAGTACGAAAGTGTACGACGTCTGCATCATTGGCTCCGGTGCAGGAGGCGGCATGGCAGCCAAAGTGATGACAGAATCCGGCGCAGAAGTGGCCGTGCTCGAAGCAGGGCCTTTTTACGACTCTGCAGAAGGCGATATGTTCAAATGGCCGTACCAATCACCCCGTCGTGGCGCGGGTACCCATAAGCCTTTCGGCGAATTTGACGCCGCTTACGGCGGTTGGAAAATCAAAGGCGAGCCCTATACTGTAGAGCCCGGCGGACATGGCTGGGCATGGTTCAGATCCCGCATGCTCGGCGGCCGTACCAACCACTGGGGACGCATTTCGCTGCGGTTCGGGCCACTCGATTTCAAACGCAAAAGCATCGACGGCCTGGGCGACGACTGGCCCATCTCTTATGATGACATCAAACCTTATTATGACAGAGTGGATCGCCTGGTTGGTATCTTTGGTACCAACGAAGGCTTGCTCAACGAACCGGACGGTATTTTTATGCCGCCGCCAAAACCAAGAGGCTACGAATTGTTGGTGAAGCAGGCCGGCATGAAATTGAACATTCCGGTCGTTCCTTCGCGCCTTTCCATTTTGACGAAACCGCTGAACGGACGGGCAGCCTGCCATTATTGCGGACAATGCAACCGGGGTTGCAGCACCCATTCCAATTTTTCATCGCCATCGGTTCTTTTTCCACCGGCAAAAGCAACGGGCAAACTCACCCTTGTGCTCAACGCCATGGCGCGCGAAGTACTTACTGATTCGGAGGGAAATGCGACCGGGGTTGCTTATGTCAACAAAGAAGACGGCAAGGAATACCGCATCAAAGCCAAATCGGTCATACTGGCTGCAGGCGCCTGCGAATCGGCGCGCCTGATGCTCAACTCAAAATCCACTCGCCATCCCAACGGATTGGGCAACTCCAGCGGTGTGCTGGGCCAATACCTGATGGACTCGACCGGCGCCAGCCTCGCGGGTTTTATTCCAAAGCTGGTGGATTATATTCCTCACAATGAAGACGGCACCGGCGGCATGCACCTCTACACGCCCTGGTGGCTCAATAAAGCGAAACTCAATTTCCCCAGAGGGTACCACATCGAAGTTTGGGGCGGACGCGGCATGCCGAGCTACGGATTTGGCGGTGAAATTCACAAGATCAACGCCTGGCTCGGAGACATTGACGGCGTTGTACGCGCCAAAGGCGGCGGTGGTTACGGCCGGCAACTCAAAGAGGATTACCGGCGTTTGTACGGTTCGGTGGTCGGGCTTTCAGGGCGCGGCGAAGCCATTGCTTTCAAGCACAACAAATGTGAAATAGACCCCAGCGTGGTAGACCAGTGGGGCATCCCCGTATTGCGTTTCAGTTATAAGTGGAGCGAGCACGAGATCCGGCAAGCCAAACACATGATGGATACATTCTCCGAAATGATTCACACGATGGGTGGTAAAGTTATAGGACCGATACCCGGTCGTGAAAGCAATTTCGGGCTGGCCAAACCGGGTGAAATCATCCACGAAGTTGGCGTCGCACGTATGGGCAACGATCCGCGCAGTTCAGTCCTGAACAGCTATTGTCAGTCGCACGATGTCAAAAACCTGTTTGTGGTGGACGGCGCTTCGTTTGTGTCCATGCCGGATAAAAACCCGACCTGGACCATCCTTGCGCTGTCGATGCGCGCTTCGGAGTATCTGGCGGACAAATTGAAAAAGAAGGAAATCTAAAAAAAGGCTCATGAAAAAGATCAGCAGAAGAGATAGCCTGTTTTACATCACTTTAGCCAGTGTGGCTGCAGGCCTGCCGGCAGGATGCAAAACGGACAACAAAACCATGCCCGAGGAAGGTCATGAGGGCATGCACGACAATTCCGAAGGTTTTAAAGACCTTTCGGAAGAAGACAGACTGCTTTTGCAGGAAAAATTCTTCACCGATTTTGAGCGGGAAACCGTTCGGGTACTGGCCAACCGCATCATCCCCGCCGATGATAAATCGGGTAATGCCGAATCGGCAGGCTGCGTGCCTTTCATCGAATTTATGATGCTCGATTTCCCGGAAGAATGGGAAGTGCAGACCAAAATGCGGGGCGGCCTGGCCTGGCTGAACGCCGAATGCCTCAAACGCTTTAACGCGGATTTTGCGACCTGCACGGAAGCACAACAAGACCTTGTGCTGGACGACATCGCCTGGCCCGATACGGCCAAGCCCGAAATGAGCCACGGGGTGGAGTTTTTTAACCTCTTCCGCGACTTCACCGCCTACGGTTTCTGGAGCAGCAAAATGGGCATAGAAGACCTGCAATATATCGGCAATATGCCGAATGCGTGGGATGGCCCGCCACAAGCCTGGGTGGATAAGTTGGGGGTTGGGGATTTGATTTGATAATTTGGAAATTTGAAAACCCCGCTCGGGCGGGACAAGTTTTGAAAATGGGGCTGAGGGGGAAGGAAAAAACATGCAGATTGGCGAAAGGCAAATTGGCAAAGGGGGTGCTGTACCGTGTGTTCTGTAGTGCGCTTTGCCGGGAAAGGATTCTTTTATATCATAGAAATGAGGCAAAGATTGCTGCCCGAATTAGTAAAGTAAGGTTTCAATTGTTGTCGTTTTTTGTATTTCCTGCTTTGACAAGCATCCTGTTTTTTACCAACCTGCGGAGAATTAAACCACGAAGAACACTATGATTTTATAAAGGTTAGCAAAGCTCTTGCCCCTATGTGCCTTTTGAAAAGATTTACTGTTATGCTAATCTTTAAACTGCAATAATCCATGAAAACAACATACCTTCTGTTCCTGCTGGTTTTAATTTTCTCCTGCTCAGATCAGGATATATCCTGTGCTACTGATTTGACCACCAATGGCTTTACACTGGAGGGTCTGAAAGCAGAGTTGAAAGTAATTGATCCCCAATTAACCACACTGGAAAAGTTTACAACAAGTGGGTTTACTGAAATCTACCGGCTGATCTGGAAAAATGGCTGGGTTTCGTCTTTGTGTTTTACCATAGGCAAACAAGGAACGAAATATCAGTTGTTCATAGATGGATATGCTCCAAAATTAAAGAAGGAAGTAAGGAGGGTCATTGAACTTGAACCGTATGAATGGGATGCAATCACCAAGGAATTGGAAAAGACCGATTTTTGGTGCAGCACACATTATGCTGGAAATACAGAGCGGGTAGCGCTGGATGGTACGTGGTACTATCTGGAAGGGATAAAAAACGACCGGTATCATGTCATAAAATGGCAATTTGACAAAGCAAGGGAAAAACTGTTAACCTGCATATTAAAAGCTGGAAACCTCGGCGCTACTGAGCCATTTATTAGATCAACAGCACGTAAGGATTCCATTTTGTATGAATTATCCATTAAACCTTTCAACAATACTGAAAAGGTATATTTAATCTCCGGCACAGATACCCTGAAAAATTCAGAATATGGCTTATTGAGCATAAAAATTCATAAATCTGATACCTTGGAAATATGGAACTGGCGTCTACAACAATTCACCTCAGATGGCAGGGTGAATGAAATTCCGCTGGTAGAAATGGACCTACATACTGTTTGGTGATTGGTGTATTAGCTAATTGGCAGTTCCAGACCAAAGGCCGTAGAAAGTAGAACAGCAACTGCCACTGCAAATTGCCTACGTGTCAAAAGCAGAATAGCCAACGATCAACGTGCAACCAACAACCCTCAACGGCTACTCACTTTCCCCGCTCGTGCCGAGGCTCCACTGCTTTCCAACTGCTGTAACAGGGCATCGAACGCCCCTTCCTTACAAAACACGCCCCTTTCATCCCTGTAAAAGGTCGATTCGTTCACTTTCCAGACTAACTAATTGATATTGATGTACTTTTATCTGCAGGACAGGTAGAATCGGAATCTATATTTTTCAAACCTGAACCTGATTGCGCCTCCAGCCCACCCCGAATGGCGGCCAGTAAACCCAAAGTACTTTACACTATGAATTCTATAACCAAACTGAAAATCACCTATGAAACCAGCACACATGCTCCTGACAATGATGATTGTCGTCATGATGGTTCAAGCCACCAATGCCCAGTGTTACTGCAAAAAAGGTCGTTGTAAAAAGACCAACTTCTGGGAAGTCGAGACCGGCGCCGGATTGTTGCCCACCTTTTTGAAAGACCGTACCCACACCATCATGCCACCGGTCCTGCTTGGGGCGAACTACAGAATTAAGGCAAACATGAGCCTCGGCATACAGACTGGCGCCTCTGTTTCGGAGGCCCTGAGAAAAAGACAGGGAAATACCGCGCCTTCCATGCACCGCAACCATTACACAATGGTTGGATTTAGGGCGGCTGCCCACACAACAAACCTCTATCGGTGGGAAGTTTACGGCGGTATGATGGCGGGCTACGGTACCTCCCGAATCACTGTTCACGAACTCGAAAAAGCGAGAACTACACAACCCATCAGGGAATACCATACCGGAAAAGGCTACCTCTCTGCCTTTTTGGGCGGGCGGTTCGCCCTGAGTAAAAACCTAAGGGTTTTCAGTGAGTTGGGTATGGGGATTTCCTTACTCAGCTGCGGATTTACCTGGAAAATTCAATAACCCGCCAGCAGCACAGGGCGCTTGCTTTGTGTATAAATCGTTTAACTTCCTTCTTCAACACCCAGGGGGCGATGCGCTTCAACAGAGCCTCGCCCCTGTTTTCTGCCTGCCCGGCTTCAGGTTAGGACAATTACTTACTTATCCTCCACCCTGACCGTCAACCCAGCCGCCAACACAAACGACACCCCGCCAACAATCAGCGCATAGACCGCATGGCCGCCAAAAAACTTAGACACCAAGAATCCGAGAATGGAAGCTGCCACGATCTGCGGAATAACGATAAAAAAGTTGAAGACGCCCATGTAATAGCCCATTTTGGCAGATGGCAAAGCGCCGGTGAGGATGGCGTAGGGCATCGACAGGATGCTGGCCCAGGCAATACCAACGCCGATCATAGAGCCGAGCAGCAGGTTGGGATCTTTGATAAAAAAGATAGAGATCAAACCCAGCGCACCGAAAAGCAGACAGATGGCGTGGGCCATTTTGCGGCTCGTACGCGCAGCCAGAACGGGGATCAGAAAGGCCACCAAAGCTGCCACGCCGTTGTAAACGGCAAAGCAAACACCTACCCAGTCAGCGCCTTCGTTGTAAGCGGCAGTTGTGGTATCGGATGTGCCGTAGATTTGACTCGTTACGGCGCTGGTGGTGTAGATCCACATCGAAAACAAGGCAAACCAGGAGAAAAACTGCACCGGCGCCAATTGCTTCATGGTGCGCGGCATGTCCTGGAAATCGTTCATAATGGTGACAAAACCGTTCTGGTAATTCCCGCTGCGCTGCAGGGCGCCGGAAAGGAACAGCAACAGACCGGCAGCCAGTACGCCAACAGCCAGCACGTACAATTCTTTGTCGAGTTTGAACCAGACGACCATCACGGTCAACAGAATGCCAATGACCGCAATCAGCAAACCCAAACCGATTTGCCTTCCGCCATTGCTAAAGTAATAGCTGCTGTCGCGGGCCTCTTTCTGGTATTCCACCTTGCCTTCTGCCGCTTCATGAGCTTCCAGTTGTTCGGGCGAATACTCCCGGGAACGAAAAACCGTCCACAACACTGCCAGCAGGAAGACCCCGCCGCCAAAGTAGAAGGACCATTTGACCGAATCGGGAACAATCCCTTCGGGCGCTGTATGGCTCACGCCAATCCAATTCGACAGGATATAGGGCATCAACGAAGCGACAACGGCGCCTACGCCAATGAAAAAACTCTGCATGGCAAAACCAGTCGTGCGCTGCTCTGAGGGCAGGTTGTCGCCTACAAAAGCCCGGAAAGGCTCCATCGTGATGTTGATGGAAGCATCCATGAGCCAGAGCGTACCGGCAGCAATCCACAAAGTAGGCGAATTGGGCATAAACAGCAGCGCTATCGATGCCAGTATGGCCCCAACCAGAAAGAAAGGCCGCCGCCGCCCCAAACGCCCCCATGTTCGGTCGCTGAAATAACCGATAATGGGCTGTATGACGAGGCCGGTGACCGGCGCTGCAATCCATAAAATCGGAATCTCGTCTACTTTGGCGCCAAGCGTTTCGAAAATGCGGCTCACGTTGCCGTTTTGCAACGCAAATCCAAACTGAATGCCCAGAAATCCGAAGCTCATGTTCCAGATTTCCCAGAAAGAAAGACGTGGCTTGTGTGTTGGTTGGCTCATGTTGTTGTGTGGATTTATTTTTTAGTTGGCAGTTGTTCAGTTCGCAGTCTTTCAGTTGGCAGTTGGCAGGGGCAGTTTGCACGTATAATCTTGATTGCAATCCTTTGATTCAGTTGGCAGTCTTTCAGTTGGCAGTTGGCAGTTGGCAGTTTGCACGTATAATCTTGATTGCAATCCTTTGATTCAGTTGGCAGTCTTTCAGTTGGCAGTTGGCAGATTTGGGTGTACTTCTGATTGACCTTGGAATAAGCAACTGAAAGTTAAGCATAAATCAGTTGGCAGTTCGCAGTCTTTCAGTTGGCAGTTGGCATGGGAAATTTACACGTATAATCTTGATTGTTAAATTTTTATTCAGTTCAAAGTCCTTCAGTTGGTTACTTTTCGCAAAGCAAAAACCTTAATCCTTTTCCCTCTCAAACCTGCGAACTTTTCTTGCAAACGAAGCTCTTCGTGAAGCAAAAACCTCAATCATCCGCACACTCCCCCCTGCCAACTGCAAACTCTTTAACTGCCAACTTTTCTTGCAACAACAGCTCTTCGTGAAGCAAAAAAACCAATCATCAGCACACTCCCCCTGCCAACTGCAAACTCAGCAACTGCCAACTCTCCCTACCATAACAGCGCTTCGTAAAGCAGTAATACCAATCCTCTGCACCCTAAAAACTGCCAACTGCAAACTCAGCAACTGCCAACTCTCCCTACCACATCAGCTCCTCGTGAAGCACCAATCCCAATCATCAGCACACTCCCCCCTGCCAACTGCAAACTCTTTAACTGCCAACTGATTTTTTATTCTTTCCCAAACTGCTTCTTCACCGGCATGGTCATCAGGTTAAACAATTTGATGAAATGCCCCTGATAGGTCGTGCTACGCACCCCGGTCCAGGCCATATCATCTTCATTATTACTGATTTGAACCACCCATTTTGCATCTTCTGCATCATTTTCGGAATCGATGATGATAACAGGTTCGTTATTTTCTCCGAATGCCATTTGCCAGCTCCCTTTGCTCTTCACATCTTCCCATTGCCCGGCAATAAAGGAGCCATCGGGATTGAGTTTATACCAACGGTAAGAATTGCTTTTACCCGGCTCGAATTGCTGGGCGTGGATGTAGTGCTCAATGACCCAATAGTTTTTTGTCAGTAAGGTCACCATTCGCGACGGCGCCTGCGGCGTCGGTTCAGCAAAGGTACCGGGTACCGGCGTCAGGTAAGGGTTCACGACCGGTTCTTTCGGGTTTCTTCCCTCTATCGGAGTATCGCGGGTGATGACCGTTTCGCCGGGTTTCTTGTCCGGTTGGCAAGCCTGAAAACCAAGGCTGGCCAATGCCAGCATCCAGCAAAATTTAATGATCCTGTTCATGCGTACAAAAGCATTGATGGTTGATGAAAAGTTGAATTAAAATCCGGAAGATCAATCGCTCAATCCACCGCAAACGCTCAAAATCTGTCCGCTGACATACGAGGAGCGATCGGATGCGAGGAAGACACAAACTTCTGCAACTTCTTCTGCTTTGCCCAGGCGTTTCAGCGGAATGCCGTTCAGGTAAGCCTCTTTGGTTTTTTCATCCAGTTCGTGGGTCATATCCGTTTCAATAAACCCGGGCGCTACAGCATTGCAGCGTATGTTGCGCGAGCCCATTTCTTTGGCAATGGATTTTGTAAATCCGAAAGTGCCTGCCTTGGATGCGGCATAATTGGCCTGTCCGGCATTGCCCATAAGTCCGATAATCGAACTGATGTTGATGATGGAGCCGCCCCGGTTTTTCATCATGGGACGCAAGGCATGCTTGGTCAGATTGAACACCGATTTCAGGTTGGTGGTCATTACTTCATCCCACTGTTCTTCCGTCATGCGCAACATCAGCGTATCGCGGGTAATGCCGGCGTTGTTGACCAGGGCATTGATTTGCCCAAAATCAGCCAGAACACTTTCAATGAGGGCCTCTGCTTCCTGAAAAGAACTCGCATCAGAGCGGTAAGCTTTGGCTTTAACGCCAAGGGCCTGAAGCTCTGCTTCCAGCGCTTTGGCTTTTTCTTCTGAAGACATATACGTGAAGGCAACATGAGCGCCTTCTTCAGCAAATTTGCGGGCAATAGCTGTTCCTATTCCTCTGGAACCGCCCGTAATCAGCGCTACTTTCTGGTCTAATAGTTTCATGTTTTTGTCAGATATTGGTTTGTAGACATTAGACATGCAGTCACGGGGCGAAGGTAAAAATTTTTTAGGCAACCCGGCCAACCTGTATCCCTGTTGTACCCGTCTGTTGAATAAAGGTAAATCTTCCTTCTGGTCAATTGTTAAAATTGGCTAAAAACAAGTTAAAATTCAATGCCATGTGTAAAAAGCAACAAAATGACGTTATTTTTACACAACGAATTTTGACGACTATTGCTTACTTTCAATAACTCTCTAAACTCAGCTCGCTATGAAACCCAGAACCCTACTCTTTCATGCATTTTGCATTGGTGCACTTGCCATTTCTCTTCCTTCCTGTCTGGAAGACAGTGTGGATACCCAAATCATGCACTATTCGCCGGAAGAGTTTGCCACCCTGCAACAAACGCTTGATCTTCCCGGAGAACGCTACGACTACACGGTCAATGTTTTTTCCAATAATTTCGGCGGCAGTTCACTCATTCCAATCAACAGCGCCAAAGCGACGCTGGGCCGTGTGCTTTTCTACGACAAAAAACTTTCTCATAACAATACCGTATCCTGCGCTTCCTGTCATCAGCAGTCTGCCGGCTTTGCCGACAACAAAGCCCAGAGTGAAGGCTTTAACGGGGGCATGACCAAGCGCAATTCTCTTGCACTTGCTTCTGTAGCCAATTTCGAATCTTCTTATGGCGGCGGCGGGAATTTTAATTTCAACCAGACGGTCGGTTTCCTTTGGGATGAGCGCGCAAATTCCATTCTGGAACAAAGCGAGATTGCCATTACCGACAATGTTGAAATGGGCATGACCATGAGCGAATTGGAAAACAAACTTGCTCAGGAGGCTTATTACCGGATATTGTTCCATAAAGCATTTGGCAGCAGCGAGGTGACTTCCGCCCGCATTACGCAGGCCATTCAGGAATTTCTCAATGCATTTGTTTCCAATAACTCCAAATTTGACAAAGGCCTGAATGCGCATTTTGTACCGGAAGCGCATTTTTCAAACTTCACGGCACAGGAAAATCTAGGAAAAAACCTGTTTGTCATTCACTGCTCTAACTGCCACGACCCGCGTATGGCCGGCGTTTTGATACCAATGGCCAACAATGGTCTTGATGTAGAATACAGCGATCAGGGCCGCGGTGACATCACCAATAAAGTTTCTGATAACGGCGTCTTCAAAGTGCCGATGCTGCGCAATGTTGCACTCACGGCGCCCTACATGCACGACGGTCGTTTTGCAACCCTCGAAGATGTGGTAGAACACTACAACTCCGGCATTCAGGATCACCCGAACCTACATTTTGCACTGCGTGATCCGCAAACTTCACAGGCTAAGCGCCTGAACCTGACCAATGAGGAAAAACAAGCGCTGGTGGCCTTTTTAAGGACATTGACCGATTCCAAGTTTGCAGAAGACGTTCGGTTTGCTGATCCGTTTAAACTCTGATAGGATTTGTTAGAAAGTAGATCACAAAAAACGGCCTGCGAAACTTATTCGCAGGCCGTTTTTTGTGGTTGGCAATTGTCTGTTAAAGCATACTACTGGACATTTTTGCACGCTTAACGTTTACTAAACTTTCAAAGTTTAGTAAACGTAATCCTGCTTCACCCTGATCATTGAAAATGTCCAGTAGTATGCTGTTAAATACTTCCCTGCTCCGGATCAATGATTGCTTCAAAGGTCAGTCCCCGGTAAACATCCTGCAAGGCGATCTCAGCGCCAATGCTGTGTAAAAACAACTTCGCGTCCATACCCGAAGCCTGGGATATTTTCCAAAGACCGGCCTCTGCATCGTGGAGAAAAAATACTTCCACTGCCGGTTCGCTTTGAGAAACCAGGATGTATTCACGAAAAGAAGGAATCGTTCGGTAACTTTCAAACTTTTTCCCGCGGTCGTAAGCGGCAGTAGAGTCAGAAAGGACTTCAACGATGAGCAATGGATTCATTAACACATCGCGACGGCCGGCAAAGGATTCCGGAGCCTCCAATATTAAACACCCATCAGGATATACTACCTTTTGAAACTCTGGCAGGTATACTTTCATATCACTGCTGTAAGCACGATAATACTTACCGGTCTGGGATAGGCATGCAATCAAGGCAGCTAAAACATGGGCGCAAATATGATTGTGTTCGAAAGTTCCTCCAGCCATTTCAATCAGTTCTCCATTGTCGAATTCGTGTTTTACCACGGACTTATCCTCTAAAGCAAAGTAAGCTTCAAGCGAATAAGTCTTCTCGATGGCAGCAGTAACGGTCATACACGAGGCATTTTATGTACAAATATGCAGATTTTGAGCGGTTTATTCAAGTGCACAATTCAAAAATCCATCGTTACAGCTTCTCTTTCAGGTACTTCCCGGTGTAAGAAGTCTTCACCTTTACCAGGTCTTCGGGCTTACCCTGAAACACGAGGTGTCCGCCATCCTTCCCGCCTTCAGGACCGAGGTCAATAATCCAGTCAGCAGACTTGATGACCTCCATATTATGTTCGACCACCAACACCGAATGGCCTTTCTCAACCAGCGCATTCAGCGCATCGAGTAACTTACCAATGTCGTGAAAATGCAGGCCGGTGGTTGGTTCGTCAAAAATAAACAGGATGTGTTCATCGGTGCGTTCTTTAGCCAGAAAAGAGGCCAGTTTTACCCGCTGTGCTTCACCACCTGATAAAGTGCTGGATGATTGCCCCAGCTTGACATATCCCAATCCCACTGCGTTCAGAGGGCGTATCTTATTGACAATGTCTTTGTGATCGCCAAAAAACGCAAGCGCTTCTTCGATGCTGAGGTCGAGAATTTCAAAAATATTTTTCCCTTTGTATTGCACATCCAGCACTTCCTGCTTGAAGCGCTGGCCTTTGCATTCCTCACATTCCAGACGGACGTCGGCCAGGAATTGCATTTCTACAACCTGTTCGCCTTCGCCCTGGCAGGATTCGCAGCGACCGCCTTCCACATTGAAGGAAAAATGTTTGGGTTTGAATCCGCGAATCCGCGACAATTGCTGATTGGACATCAGTTCGCGAATCGCATCGTAGGCTTTTACATAAGTAACCGGATTGGAGCGCGACGATTTTCCAATGGGGCTTTGGTTGATCATTTCAACTGCCGTCAGGGATTTTACATCGCCCTCAAGACCGTCAAATGCACCGGGGCCTTTGGGCATGTTTTCTCCAAAATGCTGCAACAACGCCGGATAAAGAATTTGTTTGACCAAAGTTGTTTTGCCGGAACCGGAAACCCCCGTCACAACCGTGAGTGTATGCAGGGGGAACCGTACGTCAATGTTTTTCAGATTGTGATGGCGCGCACCTTTCAGGTCCAGGTACCGAACAGCTTTTCTCCTGATTTTAGGCAGCGGGATGCTCATTTTCCCATTCATATAACGGGTTGTGAGACTGGTGGCTGCTTCTTTGTAAATATCGGCGTAGGGGCCAGCAAAAACCACTTCGCCACCATGTATGCCCGCTTCCGGACCAATGTCCACGAGGTAATCGGCATTTTTAATGATCTCTTCTTCGTGCTCCACCACAATAACCGTATTCCCAAGGTCGCGCAGGCTTTTCAGCACTTTTACCAGGCGCCCTGTATCCCGGGGGTGAAGCCCGATACTGGGTTCGTCCAGAATGTACATCGAACTGGTCAGGTTGCTGCCAAGTGTGCGCGTCAGGTTGATGCGCTGGGTTTCGCCGCCGCTGAGCGAAGAAGACAAACGCCCGATGGCCAGATATCCGAGACCCACATCACACATAAATTGCAGGCGATTGGTGATCTCCAGCACCAGCCGGCTTCCTACTTTCGTATCAAAATCACTCAGCTCCAGGTTTTGAAAAAAAGGCAGCAGTTCATCCACCGGCTCGTCCACCAGATCCATGATGTTTTTGCCGCCAATCTTCACATAAGAGGCTTCTTTGCGCAAACGGCCGCCGTCGCAGGAATGGCAGGTAGTGCGCCCGCGATAACGCGCCAGCATTACCCTGTTCTGAATTTTATATGCCTTCTCTTCCAGTTCTGCAAAAAAAGCTTCAATGCCCTGAAAGTGTGCATTTCCTTTCCAGAGCAATTTGCGTTCTTCTTTGCTCAGATCCTGATAAGCCCGATGAACCGGAAAATCGAACTTGTGCGCCACAGACAGAAATGCTTCCTGCCAAAGACCGTATTTTTCTCCTTTCCAACAGCTGATGGCTCCTTCGTAAACCGAAAGGGATTTATTGGAAATTACCTTATCTTCATCAATGCCCATAACCATGCTGAAACCTTCACAGACCGGGCAGGCGCCAAAAGGGTTATTGAAGTTAAACAATTGGGGCGTCGGTTCAGGAAAGCTGATGCCGTCCAATTCAAAGCGGTTGTTAAACGCACGGGTTTCTTTTCCGATAACCTCTACCAAACACTCTCCCTCGCTTTCGTAAAAAGCCGTTTGCACAGAATCGGCGATGCGTTTGAGATTTTCAGGATCATCTGCCGTCACCACAAAGCGGTCAATGAGTACGTAAATATTCCGTTCTGTGATGTCGCCTAATTTGTTTTGTAATATCGGCCGTTCTTCCTTCAAAAAGTCTTCAATGTGCGTCAGTTCGCCACCGATCGACACCCGCGTATAACCTTTTTGGAGCAGCAATTCCAGTTCGCGTGACAAAACCCGATCCTCGTATTTGTAAGGCAATGGAATAAAAAGCTGCACACGGTCGTCGGCTTCAAACCGTTTGATAAAGTCAGTGACATCCGCAACCTCGTGCTTTTTTACGATCTCACCGGAAACAGGCGAGTATGTTTTGCCAATCCGTGCGTATAACAGGCGCAAAAAGTCGTATATTTCCGTCAGGGTGCCCACCGTAGAGCGCGCATTGGCTGTACTGACTTTCTGCTCAATGGCGATCGCCGGACAAATGCCCTTAATGTAATCCACATCGGGCTTTTTCATGCGCATGAGGAATTGCCGCGCATAGGACGACAGACTTTCCACATAGCGGCGCTGTCCTTCCGCATATAAAGTATCCATGGTGATGGACGATTTGCCCGATCCTGATACTCCTGTTACCACCACCAATTTGTTTTTGGGGATGACGAGGCTCACATTTTTAAGGTTGTTTGCCCTTGCGCCTTTGATGTATATGCTGTTGCGCACATCCTGGGGTGTAGTGGGCTCTAAAACAGCCGTCTCTTTTTTCTTTGCCATGCGAAATATGGTCAACTTAATTCCCGTCAGCCGACAGGTAGGTATTTGCTAAATGGATTGAATCAGACAATGGGGTTCTGTTTGAAACAAAGTTCCAAACTTAGGGTTTTTTAGAAAGCTCTTTATCATAAATATTTTGTTTTAAATTTTGTTTTGGCTTTTATGGTTGAGCACATGCGCGGACATTTTATCTTAGTCGCTGAATAGCAAGGATCCTGGAGGTTTTGAAAAACGCTGTATTTTAGGGCAACAATTCAGAGCCTGTTCAAAAGCATGCAACCATATTCAATGAAAGCGAAGATACTAAAAGTTCATCCTGCCGACAATGTGGTTGTCGCGCTCACCGATTTACCCAAAGGGGAAACAGTAAGCCTTGGCACATTGAGCTGGTGTACGGTGGAGCCCATTCCTGCAAAGCATAAATTTGCAGCTCATGCATTAGAGCCCGGCGATCAGATCATCATGTACGGCGTAATTGTTGGTACAGCGCAACGATACATCCCCGAAGGCAGCTGGATCAATACCCAGAATGTTGTACATGCGGCCGGGGCATTTTCTATTAACGAAAATCGGAAGAGCTGGCAGGCTCCGGATGTCTCAAAATGGGCGGACCGCACTTTTTTGGGTTATCACCGCTCAGACGGCAGCGTTGGAACAGCCAATTACTGGTTGGTCATCCCGCTTGTTTTTTGTGAGAACCGCAACATCGAGGTACTCCGTGAAGCGCTGGTGCATGACCTGGGCTACGACCGGAAAAACAGCCGTCGTTTGCAAACACAACAGCTCATCAGCATGTATCAGGCCGGAAATACGGTTGCCGAAATCCTGTCAGCCGACCTTGACGCCACAGCAGGAAAAACCCTGCCCCGCTTATTCCCCAATGTAGACGGCGTAAAATTTTTATCACACGACGGCGGTTGTGGCGGCACGCGGCAGGATGCACAGGCCCTTTGCGGTCTACTTGCTGGATACATTACACACCCGAATGTAGCCGGAGCAACGGTGTTGAGTCTTGGTTGCCAGCACGCGCAAATTCCGATATTGCAGGAAGCCATAGCCCATCGCAATCCCGATTTTGACAAACCGCTTTTTATCCTTGAACAACAGCAGATTGGCGTGGAAAGCGACCTCATAGCAGTCGCCCTTAAACAGACTTTTACCGGCCTGATGGAAGCCAATCGGCTGGAACGACAGCCCGCACCGCTCAGCAAACTCTGCATTGGGCTGGAATGCGGCGGATCCGATGGGTTCTCAGGTATTTCTGCCAACCCTATTCTGGGACAGGTTTCTGACCTGGTGGTTGCGCTGGGCGGTACAGTCATCCTTTCCGAATTTCCGGAGCTTTGCGGGGTGGAGCAGGAACTGGCCGATCGTTGCGCTGACAAACACATCGCGCAAAAATTTGCCGATTTGATGACCACCTACAACGACCGCGCCAAAGCGGCAGGATCGGGCTTCGACATGAACCCGTCACCCGGCAATATTCGCGACGGCCTGATCACCGATGCCATGAAGTCGGCAGGTGCGGCAAAAAAAGGAGGCACTTCTCCCATTGTCGACGTTCTGGACTATCCGGAAAAAGTCAACAAACCCGGACTGAACCTGCTTTGTACGCCAGGCAATGACGTGGAATCCACTACCGCCGAAGTAGGCTCCGGCGCCAACATCGTCTTGTTCACCACAGGTCTTGGCACCCCTACCGGAAACCCGGTTGCCCCGGTTGTGAAAGTCGCTACCAATACCAAACTGGCCCGCCGTATGCACGACATCATTGATTTTGACGCCGGGGGTATCATTTCCGGAGAAGAAAGCATTGAACAGGCTGCAGATCGACTATTAGAATACATCATTCATATTGCCAGCGGCGAAACAGAAGTCGCAGCAACCCGATTTGGACAGGACGATTTTATTCCATGGAAACGGGGTGTTTCACTTTGATCAATTCGAGACGTAAACAGGTAGCATGAAATGATAAAGTAAAGTCCTGTATCTGCTGTTTAATAGCAAAAAACCATTCCAATTCAGCCATGAAGAAGATTGTTACGTTCGGGGAAATCATGATGCGTTTGACAACGCCGGGACACCAGCGCTTTGAACAGACAGAAAGTTTTGGCATCACTTATGGCGGTGGCGAAGCCAATGTTGTAGCGGCACTCGCAAGGCTGGGGCTTCCCTCTGCTCACGTTACGTGTTTGCCGGATAACCCGCTGGGGCGTGCTGCAGCAGCCTTTTTTCAAAAAGAAGGGGTAGATATGACGCAAACGGTTTTTCAGGGCGAACGGCTGGGGCTATATTTTATGGAAACCGGCGCGGGTATGCGGGCCAGCAAAATCATCTACGACCGTTTTGATTCGGCTTTCGCCAAATTAGACCCTGCCTGGTTCTCCTGGACATCTATCCTGGAGCAAGCCCGTTGGTTCCATTGGACAGGAATTACACCGGCGATATCTGATGATGCGGCAAAAGCTTGTCTTGAGGCTGCTAAAATGGCCAGAAAACTGGGTCTGACCGTTTCCGCAGATGTGAATTACCGGCGCAATCTTTGGCAATATGGCAAAACTGCTGCAACCGTTATGCCCGACCTCGTGATGCAATGCGATGTTGTCGTTTGCACTACTGATGATGCCGCCGCTATTTTTGGCATCGTTGCAACGGATTTTACGGATATGGCCCGGCAACTGATGCAACGTTTTCCCAATCTGAAAAAAGTCATTGCTACACGCCGAACAATGCTGAGCGCTTCTTACAATCAGTTGACAGGCCTGTGTTTTGACGGAAACCATTACCTTGAGTCGCCTACGCTGGACATCAACCCAATCGTGGATCGCATCGGCGGTGGCGACGCTTTTATGGCGGGATTCATCTACGGCGCCCTCCATTATACGGAACCCGCAATGGCCCTGCATTTTGCAACAGCAGCTTCTGCTTTGAAGCACACCATTGAAGGTGATTTCAATCGCGTCAGCGTTCAGGAAGTAGAACAGGTGATGGCCGGAGATGTCTCGGGGCGCTTGTTGCGATAGCTATTGAAATGAAATAATATCCAGCTTAGCCAGTGGATGCCTTACCTTAGCGGAATGTCTCCATCTGCAATTTGATCATCCAAAAACGCAACTGCATGTTTGCTACTTTGTCCCGGTACCCGCTCGTCGCCGTGTTTTACCACCCCGATGCCATATATGCGCAAAAATTGATACAGGCGTGCTACGATGGTGGCATGCGGGTGGTGGAGTTCACCAACCGCGGCCCGGAAGCAGCGGCGGTTTTTATGGAACTTCGCGCTTATTCCAGTCAGCATCTTCCGGATTTAAAACTGGGTATTGGCACCATCTATACGGCCAATGAAGCTGAACAATTTATTGACCTTGGCGCCGATTTTGTAGTCCAGCCGGTAACCACATCGGAGGTAGGCGCAGTTTGCAAACGCCGCGATATTCCATGGATCCCGGGAGCAATGACGCCCAACGAGATTTATGCTGCACAGCAACTGGGCGCTAAAGTCGTTAAAGTATTCCCAGGCGTCGTTCTTGGCCCGGCCTTTGTTAAAACCCTGCGGGGGCCCATGCCGGATGTTCCCCTGATGGTGAATGGCGGCATGGAAGCTACCCTTGAAAATTTGCAGGAATGGTTTGGAGCCGGAGCAAATGCGATGGGCATTGGCGCCTCTGCCTTTTTCAGCGACCGAGAAATGCAGGATTTTGATTCTGTGAGCGAAAAAGTGGCGGAGTTGATGGAATATTTGCAAGCCCAAATCATTCAGGCTTAAGCGTCCCTTCAATTTTCACCATCAATTCCTTCAAAACTGCTGCGTCCGTATTCGGATTCACCAACGTCACCCTTAACCAGGTCTGTCCCCTCAATTGCGTTTGTACGATATAATAATGGCCTTCCTGAACGATGGCTTGCCGGATTTGCGCATTTCGTGCATTGTTTGCTTCCACGTCGCCGGGGCCCAGATAGCGAAAGCAAACGATGTTGCATTCCGGTTCCACGGCCAGCTCAAAGTTGGGATGATTTCGGATCAAACCTGCAAAGGTGGCGCCCAGGTCGTACATCCGCGTCACAAAAGCATCAAACAAAGCCGTGCCATAAGTACGCCAAATGGCGTAGGCCTTCAACCCGATCATCAGTTTGGTACATTCAAAAGTACGACGGGCAAGGTTGAACCATTCCGGCTCTGCCGCCTGAAAAAGGTATTGGGCTTTTTGACTGAACGTCTGGTAGCTGTGCGCACCGTTTTTAAAAACAAGTGCCGTAGTCACGGAGGGGGTCATCAGCATTTTGTGAAAATCCATGACCACTGAATCGGCCTGTTCGATGCAGCGAACCAAATGGCGGTATTTTTGCGAAAACACCGAAGCGCCGCCATGCGCGCCATCCACGTGAAACCAAAGGTCATGCCTGGCGCAAAACGCTGCTATGGCTTCCAGATCATCAAAAGAACCGGTAGAAGTGGAACAGGCACTGCCGACCACGGCAATGACTTCTATGCCTTGCGCCACCGCATTTTGGTAGTATTCCTCCAATAGTTCCGTGCGCATCTGAAAGCGGTCATTTACCGGAATTTTTATGATTCCCGCTTCGCCCCAACCCATGATCCGCGCCGTGCGATCCACACAATAATGCGCTTCTTCCGACACCATCAGGGCCATGGGGCGGGTATTGCCGTCCTGCCAGACATTGGCTTTTGCCCGAATGCTGCGTGCTGCAAGCATGGCCGTCAGGTTAGCCAAAGTCCCCCCTGAAGTCAGAATGCCGTCGGCTTCCGGCCCAAAACCCATTTGTTTTGCCAAAGCGCGTACCACAACCACTTCGATGGCGGTGCCCGGAATGCCCATTTCATAAACGCCCATGCCATTGTTGAGAAAATCGCCGAGCAATCCCGCCAATGTACCTACCGGAACCGGCGGGCTGATCTGGTGTCCCATATAATTCGGGTGGTGCAGGTGGATGCTTTCGCGGAGCACTGTTTCCAGCATTTTATTGACTTCCTCATCGGGCGTATCCGGATTGAACTGCCACTGTTGTAAGGCTTCTTCCGGGGTTTTCCAGCTAAAGGCCCGCCCTTCCCCGGCGAGCGCCTCTTTCATGTGATTGGCCAGGTCATCTACCAGTTGGTGGCCTCTTTCCCGAAAGGACTCCGGATCATATGCCCTCGATAAAATATCGTCCATGTTCTCTTTTTTTCGATGCAATATTCACAATTCAAAACAGAATTCAGAAATCCAGGGCACAGAGACCGGGAGATTTCCAAAAATTAATACCTTACCCATGGAATTTGTAGTAAGCAAAACAACGCGAAGCCATGACTTTTGAAGAATACCGCCGCCACGACGCCACAGCGCTGGCCGAACGGGTGCGCAAGGGAGAATTGCAGGCCGCTGAGGTTCTCGAACTGGCCATCAACCGGGCAGAGGCCGTCAATCCAAAAATCAACGCCATCATCTATCCATCCTACGAACTGGCGCGAAAAATGGCGGCTGCCGTTACGCCAGACATGCCTTTTGCAGGCGTTCCGCTCCTAATCAAAGATCTGCTGCTTGAAGTAGAGGGACTGCCAATGCACACGGGAAGCCGGGGGTTTCGGGGTTACGTCTCAAAATCAGACAGTTCCGTTGTGCAGCGCTACCGGCGGGCGGGCATGCTCTTTATGGGAAAAACCAATGCACCGGAATTCGGATTGACGCCTTTTACCGAACCGGAGCTGTACGGTCCTACCCTTAATCCATGGGATACGACGCGCACCACAGGCGGCTCAAGCGGCGGATCGGCGGCTGCTGTTGCAGCAGGTATCACACCAATTGCCACAGCCAATGACGGCGGCGGCTCCATTCGCATTCCGGCGTCGTGTTGCGGGCTTTTTGGCCTCAAACCCAGCCGTGGAAGGGTAAGCCTGGGCGCTGCCGTCGGCGAACTCTGGAGCGGCGCCGTATCAGAAGGCTGCGTCAGTCGTTCGGTACGCGACAGTGCAGCCCTGCTCGATCTGATACAAGGCAATGCTCCCGGCGATTTGTACCTGACCCAGGCGCCAAACCGGCCTTATGTGGAAGAAGCCCGGACAGCGCCACCTCGGCTGCGCATCGGGTTTTCAACAACGCATACCTTAGGCCAGCAAACAGAGCCTGACTGCATTGCTGCTGTTCAGCATACGGCTAAACTTTTGGAATCGATGGGGCATCATGTAGAAGAGATCGCCCTCCCCTATCGCAAAGAAGACCTGACCAAAGTTTTTGTCATGATGGTTTTTGGAGAAGCTGCAGCCAATGTCGCCGAAATGGAATTGCACCTGGGTCGTAAACCCCGCCCTTCAGATGTGGAAAAAAGCACCTGGGCACTGTACCTGCTAGGTCGCTCGTATTCAGCCATGGATTTTGCCAGGGCCAAACACCATTGGAACGAAATCGCTCGCCGTGCTGCCGCTTTTCATGAAAAATACGACTTGTTGCTGACGCCCACTTTGGCGATGAAGCCTTTCCCGACCGGTACGCTGCAACCCAGCAAGCAGGAACGGATGCTGCTGAACATCGTGAGCGCTTTTGGGTTAAAAAGGTTGTTGCGGGCTAATGTGGACGAACTGGCAGAGAAAATTTTCGCTTTCATTCCCTTCACGCCTGTTTCCAACATGACAGGGCAGCCTTCCATGTCCGTGCCCCTCTACTGGACGGAAGAAGGACTCCCGGTTGGCAGCATGTTTACCGCTGCATTGGGGCGGGAAGATTTCTTGTTCCAACTGGCGGGTGAACTGGAAAACGCACAAAGGTGGTTTGACCGGGTACCGGAATAGTCGTGGGATATTGTTTATAAAACACTAACTTTGGTGCCTTTAATAAGATAGTGTCTTTCCATTTTAGTCTGGTCTGATCTTTAGAGTTCGAGAGCAAGGCTTGGGAAGGCCCAAAAATTGGAAGTTTACTCGGGTAAATGACCGATTTTTGGGCCGAGCGTAACGCAGCTATCGAATTATAAAGACAGACACTAAATCTAAGGCATAAAAAAATTCAATCAGAAAAAACAGCGTTCCTTCAAAAAGCCCGCACACAGATCGTATCTTTGCGGCGCTTTTCACGAACAGCGCGCAAAGCCAATGAACGAACTGCAATCTACGCCTGCCGTATTGTTACTGGAAGATGGCACGGCCTTCCACGGTAAAGCCGCCGGCAAAATCGGCGCCGCCATTGGCGAAGTATGCTTCAATACCGGCATGACCGGTTATCAGGAGATTTTCACCGATCCTTCTTATTTCGGGCAATTGCTGGTGGCTACCAATGTCCATATCGGCAATTACGGCACTAAAAATGCCGAAACGGAATCAGGGTCTGTTAAAATCGCCGGGCTGATCTGTAAAAATTTCACCAACGAGTATTCCCGCCATAAAGCGGATTTGTCCATCCAGCAATACTTCGAAAACGAAGGACTGGTTGGCATATCTGACGTGGATACCCGTGCTATTGTACGGCATATTCGCAGCAAAGGCGCTATGAACGCCATCATTGCTTCGGATACCACCGACCTGGCCGAATTGCAGCGACGCCTCAAAGCCGCGCCGCAAATGGAAGGACTGGAACTCGCTTCGAAAGTCAGTACACCGGAACCATACGACATCGGCAACCCGGAGGCAGCGCTCAAAGTTGCCGTACTTGATTTTGGTGTCAAGCGCAATATCCTGCAATGCCTGGCCGACCGTGGTTGTTACCTCAGGGTTTTTCCCGCCAAAACGAACATCGCCGACCTTCGCGCCTGGAATCCCGACGGCTATTTCCTGTCGAACGGCCCGGGTGACCCGGCGGCAATGGATTATGCGGTCGAAACGGCAAAAGCCATATTGGAAGAAGACAAACCTTTGTTTGGTATTTGTCTCGGGCACCAGTTGCTCGCTTTATCTGTGGGCATCAGTACTTTTAAAATGCACCACGGCCACCGCGGCATCAACCATCCGGTGAAAAATCTGCGCACAGGCCGCAGCGAAATTACCAGCCAAAATCATGGATTTGGCGTCAACCCCGATTCGGTCACTGCACACGACGAAACCGTAGAAATTACGCACGTCAACCTCAATGACCATTCCATCGAAGGCATTCGCCTGCGGCACAAAAAGGCGTTTTCGGTGCAATACCACCCGGAAGCATCGCCCGGGCCACACGACGCGCGGTATTTGTTCGATGATTTTGTGGAATTGATGCGCTGAGAAGTCGCTGAAATGGATTTGGCGGACATTCAAAAACAGAACAGCTGAAACGGATTTCAGCAGTAAAATAATAAGCTAAAACACTTAAAATGAGTACGATAATTGACATTCGCGCCCGCGAAATTCTGGATTCCCGCGGCAATCCAACGGTAGAAGTAGAAGTGATGACCGAAGACGGTTCAGTAGGCCGCGCAGCAGTGCCATCCGGCGCATCTACGGGTAAACACGAAGCTGTTGAACTTCGCGACGGCGACAAAAGCCGCTTTCTGGGCAGAGGCGTTTTGAATGCCTGCAGCAATGTGGATGAAATCCTGCACGAAGAACTCGTCGGCGTGGATGTATTCGACCAGATTTACATCGACCGCCTGATGATCGAACTGGATGGCACGCCAAACAAGTCGAAACTCGGCGCCAATGCCATACTCGGCGTTTCCATGGCCGTTGCCAAAGCGGCTGCCATGAGCCTGGAGCAACCGCTCTATCGCTACCTCGGCGGGGTGAACGCGCATGTATTGCCTGTCCCAATGATGAACATCCTCAACGGCGGTTCGCATGCCGACAACAGCATTGATTTTCAGGAATTCATGATCATGCCGATTGGCGCAGATCAGTTTTCCGAAGCGCTGCGCATGGGTGTGGAAGTTTTCCACCACCTGAAAACCGTGCTGAAAAGCAAAGGCTACTCAACAAACGTTGGGGATGAAGGCGGGTTTGCCCCCAACATCAAGTCGAACGAGGAAGCCATCGAAATCGTACTGAAATCCATCGAAGCGGCCGGCTACCGCCCCGGAGAAGACATTGTCATCGCCATGGACGCTGCCGTGTCGGAATTTTACGATGAAGAAAGCAAGATGTACCATTTCCACAAATCCTCCGGCGACAAGCTGACGTCTTCGCAAATGGTGGACTTTTGGGCAGGCTGGTGCAACAAATACCCGATCCTGTCGCTCGAAGACGCACTGGCTGAAGACGACTGGGCAGGCTGGCAGGCACTCACGGCTAAAATTGGCGATAAAGTCCAATTGGTGGGCGACGACTTGTTTGTAACCAATACAACGCGCCTGCAAAAAGGCATCGACATGGGTGTGGCCAACTCGATCCTCATCAAAGTGAACCAAATCGGCACTTTGACGGAGACCATCGAAGCAGTTCGCCTGGCTACGCGCAACAGCTATACCAGTGTCATGAGCCACCGCTCAGGCGAAACAGAAGACACAACAATCGCCGACCTGGCCGTGGCGCTGAATACGGGACAAATCAAAACCGGTTCTGCTTCCCGTTCAGACAGGATTGCAAAATACAACCAGTTGCTGCGCATTGAGGAAGAGCTTGCCGATTCGGCGGTCTTCCCCGGCAAAGCGATTTTCGGAATGTAAGCCTTGTTGTGGAAATATAAACAGGCCCTAAATTTTGATTACTGCGAGAATGTTTGAAATTTTGGGTTTTGTTATGTGATAACAAATATAAATTCACAGCTCATGCCAAATCCGCTGCAACCCTTGCTGGAACAATTGCCCAAACCGCTGCGCAACAAGTATTTTGTTGTGTTGGCCGCTTTCTTCTTCTGGATGATCTTTTTTGACAAACAGGACATCGTTACTCAATGGCGCCTGCAAAGAATGGTCAACCGCCTGGAGGTAGATCAGGAATATTATTCAGCGGAGGTGAAAAAAGCGGAACTGGAGAGCAAGAACATTCAGGAAAACCGTGAAAGGCTGGCTCGGGAACAATACTACATGAAGCGCCCGGACGAAGATGTTTTTATCATTGTGGAAGAATAATCGAACAACAATATGTCTGTACTTGTCAACAAGCACTCCAAAATTATCGTACAAGGTTTTACCGGTAAAGAAGGTACTTTTCATGCTACCCAGATGATCGAATACGGCACCAATGTTGTCGGCGGCGTTACTCCCGGTAAAGGTGGAGAGAAACACCTGGATTTGCCGGTGTTCAATACCGTTGCCGATGCCGTCAAATTGGCCGGCGCCGACACCTCTGTCATTTTTGTACCTCCGGCATTTGCTTCCGACGCCATCATGGAAGCGGCTGAAGCAGGCATCAAAGTCATCATTTGCATTACCGAAGGCATCCCCGTACAGGACATGGTGAAGGTAAAAGCGTACCTCAACCAGTACGATTGCCGCCTCATCGGGCCTAATTGTCCGGGTGTCATCACTCCGGATGAAGCCAAATGCGGCATCATGCCGGGTTTCATTCATAAAAAAGGGTCAATCGGCATTGTTTCGCGCTCCGGCACCCTGACCTACGAAGCAGTGGATCAGGTGACCAAAGCGGGTATGGGACAATCTACCTGCATTGGCATTGGCGGCGACCCGATTCCGGGAACGACAACCAAAGATGCCGTTGAATTGCTGATGAACGACCCTGAAACCGAAGGCATCATCATGATCGGTGAAATCGGCGGTACGATGGAAGCCGATGCGGCTTATTACATCAAAGAACACGGCACCAAACCGGTAGTAGGCTTTATTGCCGGACAAACGGCGCCTAAAGGCCGCACCATGGGCCATGCCGGCGCCATCATCGGCGGAAAAGACGATACGGCTGAAGCTAAAATGCAGATCATGGAAGCATGCGGCATCCATGTGGTGCGTTCGCCTGCGGAGATCGGGGCGACGATGCGGAAAGTTTTAGGGAAATAAAGGTCCGTCTTTAAAGTCCGATAGCTGCGTTATGCTTGACCCAAAAATCGCTCATTGAGCGAAGTCGAAACGAGGGCCTTCGCAAGCCTTGCTCTCGAACTTCCTGCCTGCGGTAGGCAGGTAAAGCTCAGACCAAAATAGTCGCTACTCACATTGGAAGAGGAAGCCTGTGTCCGGCCTCTGATGTCTAACATCTAATGTCTAATATCTAATGTCTAATATCTAACATCTACCCTTGGATAATGAACGCGTCATACTCGGCAAGGAGCGCTTCAAGCTGACCATCGAGCGGCTTTGCTGCCAATTGATCGAGACATTTGGCCGGTTGGAGGACACGTGCATTGTGGGCATTCAGCCGCGGGGCATCTGGCTGTCGGATCGGATCGTGCAGGGGTTGAGCGTTTTGACGGGTCTTCCCAGATTAGAATACGGCAAATTAGACATCACTTTTTACCGCGATGATTTTCGCATGCGCGCCAAACCGCTCAAAGCCAGCGAAACGGTTATGGACTTTCTCATTGAAGATAAAAATGTCATTCTGATAGACGACGTTTTGTTTACCGGACGGACGGTTCAGGCTGCACTGACAGCCCTCAACCACTACGGGCGTCCGCGCCATGTAGAGCTTTTGGCTTTGGTGGACCGCCGCTTTAACCGGGATTTACCCATACAGGCCGACTACGTGGGCATCACAGTGGATGCTCTTGATCAGGCCTACGTGAAAGTGGAATGGGCCGAACAGCATGGCGAAGATCGCGTCATTTTATTTCCTGATAAAGCAACCTCTGATTGGAAAGCAGTATGAGCGGGACGCAGCAACTCAGCACGAAACACTTACTGGGCATCAAAAACCTGACTGCTGCCGACATTCGCCTTATTTTTGATACGACCCGCGAGTTTAAGGAAGTGCTCAACCGCCCGATCAAAAAAGTGCCTTCGCTGCGCGACATCACCGTCGCGAATCTGTTTTTTGAAAGCTCCACCCGTACCAGAGTCTCTTTTGAACTGGCGGAAAAACGCCTTTCGGCGGATGTGGTGAATTTTTCAGCCTCAACTTCTTCGGTTGGAAAAGGCGAAACCCTGCTCGATACCGTCAACAACATTCTGGCCATGAAAGTGGATATGGTGGTGATGCGCCACCCTGCGCCCGGCGCGCCGCACTTTTTGGCCAACCACATTTCCGCCAACATCATCAATGCCGGCGACGGCACCCACGAGCACCCCACACAGGCTTTGCTCGACGCCTATTCGATGGAATCCCATTTTGGCGGCAGCCTGGAAGGAAAAAAAATTGCCATTTTTGGCGACATCCTGCACTCGCGGGTTGCGCTCAGCAATATTTTTTGCCTCCAGAAACTGGGCGCGGAAGTCACCGTTTGCGGCCCGCCCACGCTCATCCCCCACCACATCGGCGGCCTTGGGGTGCGCGTTTCCCACAACGTTCGTCAAACCCTCGAATGGTGCGACGTAGCGAATGTGCTCCGCATCCAGCTCGAACGCCAGGACATCAAATATTTCCCTTCCCTGCGCGAATACACGCTTTATTACGGCATCAACAAAGCGCTGCTCGACAGCCTGGACAAACCTGTACTCATCATGCACCCCGGCCCCATCAACCGCGGCGTTGAAATCGACAGCGACGTGGCCGATTCCGGGCATTCCATCATTCTGCAGCAAGTAGAGAATGGCGTGGCCGTGCGCATGGCCGTGTTGTATTTGCTGGCGGCGCAGCGTTAAGGGAGAACGGGGAAATGGGCGAAGGGCAAATTGGCATAAGATTTTTCTACCAGCATTGAGCCCCTAATGGAGCTAGTTGGAGTCCGTAACTTTAACCCGTAAAAACGCTGTTTATGCCCTCCATAAAAAGCTTAACGAAAATTGTGGCTTCCCTTGCCATATTCTATTGCTGCGGCAATGTTAAACAACCCAGTCAGGCAGATTCAGGTCTTTTCGGGGAGTACTTCCAGGCAGTTGATTCAAAAACTTACACTTATCTGAGCTTAAGACGGGACTCTACATATATCGCACAGCAGACGCTTCCGATGGAAAGTGACGCGCTGTTTCATTACTATGGCAATTGGACAACAGAGGATGGCGTGATCATTTTATATCGGGGTACGGATATAAGCGAGCATCTGAATGTTGAAGAAAAAGAGGAGATTACATCAGAAACGCTAAGGGTAAACATCGGTCAGAACATATTAAAAGTATTCCCTGAAGTGGCTTTTTCAATAAACAACGATGCTACTGACCTTGAAATAAACGAAAATAAAATTGAGATAATTAAAAAAAAATACTGGGATATAGCTTCTCCGAAAGTAGTTAGTCGCAGCTATGAATATGTTCCACTATCGTTGAATCTACGTGCCAGAAATATCTACGCAACTTTGGATTATATTTTTAAAAACAAGGAATTATCTGTTTCTCTTAAAAGTGACTTCAAATCTGAATTAAAGCCCGATTCCATATTGTGCAAATACCGAAGGGAAAACGGTTTTTTATACTCTTTTGAGGAAGCTTATGACTTTCAAAATAACAGCTTAAAAAAAGCCAATGAATGATGATGGCTAACCTGCTGCCGCGCAAGCTGATTACAACCTGCTCATTTTAAAAACGATGCCGCTCATTACGACCTTCAGGGTCGCATACGGACTAAGAGGGTGGACGCGAGCAGGGATAACCCCTTTTTTTATTGATGATTGATGATTACATGATTGATGATGGCTGATCTAGGCAGGAGTGCTCTTCGAATAGCGGGAGCCTGAACACCAGTTTTACCGCTACAAAGAATATACAAGCAAAAAAACAAATAACGCTGCGCTATTAGAGAATCGCCCTGTAGACTCCTGTAAAACAATCTTTTGAATAATTGGAATTTAAAATTACCGGCCGACTTTTGCCCATGTATATATAATATACATACTTTCTTTCAACTAATATCAATATCTTCACCTGAGACTCGAATTGAAGTTGCTAAATTCTGCTTAAGCCGTATAAAATTTTTTAAATGAGAAATTTGCCAGATAATTCATCATGCTTCTGGCGATTTTGATGCTTTCCTTAGCCATACAAGCGCAAGCCGAAAAGCTGACGGTAGCCTGACCATGCAAAGATTGTTTTTTTGACGGCTGTGTTGAGACGATAACGGGAGAAGGAACGCTGTCGAAGGAACAAATCGAAATAGCAGGATACAACTTTTGATTGTCTCAAAACAAGAAGTAATAAATCCTCCCTCTTTCCGGCAATCCTCCCACTTATGCTGGTTTTTGTAGATTCTAACCAATTTAAAACCAATCAAATGTGTAGATACTTCACTGTATTCTTTTTAATTTTAGTAACGGATTTTTCGTTTGGCCAGGTTTTTACGCTAACCCAAACCCATACGAATGCTACAATAGGGCTCGACAGGAAAGCCTGGGCTGGTTTAGGTAATACCTCAGGTCACAGCGATGGTTATGCCCATGATTTTACATTGCCGGCAAGGACAAGTCCTTGTCAACAGATTACAAGTATAAGCGTGGTGATCAATCTTACAGGCTACACTAATCCTGGTGGTCCTTGTCCCCATTCAGTACTCTATTACAATCTGTTTTATGGATGTGGAACCTACAGTGGCGGTGCCACGTGTTTGCCGGCGACTAATTTGATAGCAGAACCTAATTTTCCCCCTAATACAAGCCCTCCGCCATTTAATTTTGGAAATCCTTTGGGTGGTCCCGTTAATCCGGGTATTGTACCAGATTTTGGAGGGAATTTAAGTGTAGACATCATCCCTGTTTCTAATCCTGGTTGCAATCCTGTAACCAATGGCCAAATAAGTTATCAATATACCATAACAGTTACTGTTACCGTAACGCTGAACACCCCTGTTACGCCGGCGCTCACTTCCATCGGGCCCTTCTGTGCCAGCGCCGCGCCTACCGCCCTGAACACGACCCAGAGCGGCATCCCGGGCTCCTGGTCGGGGCCTGGTGTTTCCGGAAACTCCTTCAACCCTGCAACTGCCGGTGCAGGCAACCATACGCTCACTTTCACGCCGAATGCAGACCAATGCGCCAATGTCAATACGACGTCCGTCACGGTGAATGCTCCTAGTACCCCGGCACTCACTTCCATTGGGCCTTTCTGCATTTCAGCAGCGTCCACAGCTCTGAACACGACCCAAAGCGGCATCACCGGAAACTGGTCGGGGCCGGGCGTAGCGGGTAATGCTTTTAATCCGGCAACTGCCGGAGCAGGAAATCACACGCTTACCTTTTCCCCCAACGCAGGACAGTGCGCCATTGCCAATACGATTTCTGTAACGGTCAATGCCGCAACCTCGCCGGCACTCACGCCGATTGGGCCATTTTGTGTTTCGGCGGCATCCACAGCATTGAACACGACACAAAGCGGCATCACCGGAAACTGGGCCGGGCCGGGCGTAGTGGGTAATGCTTTTAATCCGGCAACTGCCGGAGCAGGCAATCATACACTTACCTTCTCCCCTGACGCAGGACAGTGCGCCATTGCCAATACGATTTCTGTGACGGTCAATGCCGCTACCTCGCCGGCACTCACGCCGATTGGGCCATTTTGTGTTTTGGCGGCATCCACTGCATTGAACACGACCCAAAGCGGCATCACCGGAAACTGGTCAGGGCCGGGCGTAGCCGGTAATGCTTTTAATCCGGCAACTGCCGGGGCAGGCAATCATACACTTACCTTCTCCCCTGACGCCGGACAGTGCGCCATTGCCAATACGATTTCTGTGACGGTCAATGCCGCCACATCGCCGGCGCTCACGCCGATTGGGCCATTTTGTGTTTTAGGGGCAGCCACCACATTGAACACGACCCAAAGCGGCATCACCGGAAACTGGTCAGGGCCGGGCGTAGCGGGTAATGCTTTTAATCCGGCAACTGCCGGGGCAGGCAATCACACGCTCACCTTCTCACCCGACGCAGGACAGTGCGCCATTGCCAATACGATTTCTGTAACGGTCAATGCCGCCACATCGCCGGCACTCACGCCGATTGGACCATTTTGTGCATCGGCTGCACCCACCGCATTGAACACAACCCAAAGTGGCATCACCGGAAACTGGTCAGGGCCGGGCGTAGCGGGTAATACTTTTAATCCGGCAACTGCCGGAGCGGGCAATCACACGCTCACCTTCTCCCCCAACGCTGGCCAGTGCGCCATTGCCAATACGATCTCTGTGACGGTGAACCCGAACCCCACTGCCAATGTACCTGCACCGTTTGAAGTCTGCGTACTCTTCATCCCCCCTACCCTGCTGAGCGAAAACAGCGCTGTTGTTCTCACTCAGATTACCGGCGGCAATCCGGGGCTTACCGTCAACTGGTTTTTTGATGCTGCTGCCACCATGCCCATTCCCAATATCAACAATATTTTTCTGGCAATTCCGCCGCCCACTACCGTGTATGCCACGGTATCCAACGGCTCCTGCTCTTCCGCTACAGTGCCGGTGGGAATCATCATCAGCCAACCGCCAGTCATCAACCCACCAAGCAATGTGTCGGCCTGCCAGAGCTATACCCTTCCGCCCATCACAGGCGCCAATCTGACGGGCAACGAGGCTTACTACACCGGCCCCAACGGAACGGGCACACAGTTTATGCCGGGACAGGTCATCGCCTCCACCATTACTTTGTTTGCTTATGATGGCAGCGGCAACTGCGCCGATCAGGAGCAATTCAGCATCACCATCACGCCACCTCCGACGGCCAACCCGCCTGGTGCACCACTGAGCATTTGCGATAACGGCGCTGGCCTTGGACAGTTCAATCTCGCCAATCTCGACGGCATCATCAGCGGGGGAAGCGGCACGGTTAACTGGTTTTCAGACGCCGGCGCTACCAATCCTATTGCCAATCCCTCGGCCTTCGTTTCGGGCACTGCTACGGTATATGCCGTTGTATCCCTGAATGGCTGTAATTCCGTCCCTGTTCCTGTGAGCCTGATAATCAACCCTTTGCCGGTCGCCAATCAACCTCTGAACCCTTTTGAACTTTGTGCCGTTTCTGGCAACAGCGCCGTTTTCAACCTCACTAACCTCAATGGCGCCATCAGCGGGGGCAGCGGTGCCGTCAACTGGTTTTCTAATCCCGCCGGCACCATTTCCATTTCCAATCCCACAGCATACAGTTCCTCCTCAGGTACTGTTTACGCAACGGTTAGCAATGGAAATTGTACCTCCCTGCCAGTACCCGTAAGTTTGCAGGTCAATCCACTTCCGGTTGTCAATCTCACTGTGACACAAGCAATTAGTTGTGCAGCTTCCCTTAACGGCGCTATTTCAACCGGCATCAGCGGCGCTACCGGACCTTTTACTTTTGATTGGAATATCAACGCATTAGACGGCCAACAAAACCCCGCTAATCTCGGACCAGGCACTTATTCTGTAGTTGTAACCGCTACCAACACAGGCTGTATGGGAACAGGCAGTATCACCCTTTCTGCTCCCGCGCTCATCACCCTCAACTGCGCCCAGCAAAACCCTGTCTCCGCCATCGGCGCCGCTGACGGTTCTGCAACGGTGCAGATTTCGGGCGGCACGGCGGCTTATACCGTGGCATGGAGCGGTGCGGCCAGTGGCTCGCAAATGCAGGCGACCGCAGGAACAGCAACCATAACCGGCCTGATAGCAGGAAATTACAACATCATCGTCACCGATGCCAATGGCTGCACGCAGACCTGTTCTTTCACCATCGCTTCTCCCAACTGTAACCTCTCCGCCAATGCGGTAGGAACCAATCCCGGCTGCAACGGCGCAGTAAGCGGCAGCATTGAACTGACGGTTACGGGCGGAACGGGCGCTTTGACTTTTGATTGGAACAGCAATACTTTAGACGGCACCGAAGACCCGACCGGACTTGTGGCCGGAACCTACTCCGTCACGGTCACCGATGGCGCGGGCTGCACGGCCAACACTTCGGTAACCCTGACCGACCCGGCAGCGCTCGTTTTGGTCTGTGCCCAGCAAAATCCGGTCTCCGCCATCGGCGCCGCAGATGGCTCGGCAACGGTGCAGATTTCTGGCGGTACAGCATCTTATACAGTAGCTTGGAGCGGTGCAGCCAGTGGCTCACAAACGCAGGCGGCCGCCGGCACAGCAACCATAACCGGCCTGATAGCAGGAAATTACAACATCATCGTCACCGATGATAATGGCTGCACCCAGACCTGTGCTTTCACCATCGCTTTTCCCAATTGCAACCTCTCCGCCAATGCGGTAGGAACCAATCCCGGCTGTAACGGCGCAGCAAGCGGCAGCATTGCGCTGACAGTCACAGGCGGAACGGGCACTTTGACTTTTGATTGGAACAACAATACGTTGGATGGCGCCGAAGACCCGACCGGACTGGTGGCGGGAACCTATGCCGTTACAGTTACCGACGGTGCAGGCTGCACGGCCAATACTTCGGTAACCCTGACCGATCCGATGGCGCTCGTTTTGGTCTGCGCCCAGCAAAATCCAGTCTCCGCCATCGGCGCCGCTGACGGTTCTGCAACGGTGCAGATTTCGGGCGGCACGGCGGCTTATACCGTGGCATGGAGCGGTGCGGCCAGTGGCTCGCAAATGCAGGCGACCGCAGGAACAGCAACCATAACCGGCCTGATAGCAGGAAATTACAACATCATCGTCACCGATGATAATGGTTGCACGCAGACCTGTTCTTTCAGCATCACTTCTCCCAACTGCAACCTCTCCGCCAATGCTGTGGGAACCAACCCCGGCTGCAACGGCGCAGCGAGCGGCAGCATTGCGCTGACGGTCACGGGCGGAACAGGCACTTTGACTTTTGATTGGGATAACAATACTTTGGACGGCACTGAAGACCCGACCGGACTGGTGGCGGGAACCTATGCCGTTACGGTCACCGATGGTGCAGGCTGTACGGCCAATACTTCGGTAACCCTGACCGATCCGATGGCGCTCGTTTTGGTCTGCGCCCAGCAAAATCCAGTCTCCGCCATCGGCGCCGCCGACGGTTCTGCAACGGTGCAAATTTCCGGCGGCACGGCAGCTTATTCCGTGGCATGGAGCGGTGCGGCCAGTGGCTCGCAAACGCAGGCTGCCGCGGGCACAGCAACCATAACCGGCCTGATAGCAGGAAATTACAACATCATCGTCACCGATGACAATGGCTGCACGCAGACCTGTTCTTTCAGCATCGCTTCTCCCAACTGCAACCTCTCCGCTACTGCGGCAGGAACCAATCCCGGCTGCAATGGCGCAGCAAGCGGCAGCATTGACCTGACGGTTACGGGCGGAACCGGCGCTTTGACTTTTGATTGGAACAACAATACTTTAGACGGCACCGAAGACCCGACCGGACTTGTGGCGGGAACATACTCCGTTACGGTTACCGATGGCGCGGGCTGCACGGCCAATGCTTCGGTAACCCTGACCGATCCAGCGGCGCTCGTTTTGGTCTGCGCCCAGCAAAATCCAGTCTCCGCCATCGGCGGCGCCGACGGCTCGGCAACGGTACAGATTTCTGGCGGTACGGCAGCTTATACGGTAGCCTGGAGCGGTGCGGCTAATGGCTCGCAGAATCAGGCGGCGGCGGGAACAGCAACCATAACCGGTTTGATAGCCGGTAATTACAACATCATCGTCACCGATGCCAATGGCTGCACCCAGACCTGTGCTTTCACCATCGCTTCTCCCAATTGCAACCTCTCCGCTACTGCTGTGGGAACCAATCCCGGCTGTAATGGCGCGGCGAGCGGCAGCATTGACCTGACAGCCACGGGCGGAACCGGCACTTTGACTTTTGATTGGAACAACAATACTTTGGATGGCACCGAAGACCCGACCGGACTGGTGGCGGGAACCTATGCCGTTACAGTTACCGACGGTGCAGGCTGCACGGCCAATACTTCGGTAACCCTGACCGATCCGATGGCGCTCGTTTTGGTCTGCGCCCAGCAAAATCCAGTCTCCGCCATCGGCGCCGCCGACGGTTCTGCAACGGTGCAAATTTCCGGCGGCACGGCAGCTTATTCCGTGGCATGGAGCGGTGCGGCCAGTGGCTCGCAAACGCAGGCGGCCGCCGGAACAGCAACCATAACCGGCTTAATAGCAGGAAATTACAACATCATCGTCACCGATGACAATGGCTGTACCCAGACTTGTGCTTTTACCATCACGTCCCCCAACTGCAACCTTTCCGCTACTGCTGTAGGAACCAACCCCGGCTGTAATGGCGCAGCAAGCGGCAGCATTGACCTGACAGTCACGGGCGGAACCGGCACTTTGACTTTTGATTGGAACAACAATACTTTGGATGGCACCGAAGACCCGACCGGACTGGTAGCGGGAACCTACTCCGTTACGGTCACCGATGGTGCAGGCTGTACGGCCAATACTTCGGTAACCCTGACCGATCCGATGGCGCTCGTTTTGGTCTGTGCCCAGCAAAATCCGGTCTCCGCCATCGGCGCCGCTGACGGTTCTGCAACGGTGCAAATTTCCGGCGGCACAGCGGCTTATACCGTGGCCTGGAGCGGTGCGGCCAGTGGCTCACAAACGCAGGCGGCCGCCGGAACAGCAACCATAACCGGCTTGATAGCCGGTAATTACAACATCATCGTCACCGATGACAATGGCTGCACGCAGACCTGTTCTTTTACCATTACTTCTCCCAACTGCAACCTTTCCGCTACTGCTGTGGGAACCAACCCCGGCTGTAACGGTGCGGCGAGCGGCAGCATTGACCTGACAGTCACGGGCGGAACCGGCACTTTGACTTTTGATTGGAACAACAATACTTTAGATGGCACCGAAGACCCGACCGGATTGGTGGCAGGAACCTATGCCGTTACAGTTACCGACGGTGCAGGCTGCACGACCAACACTTCCGTGACCCTAACCAATCCGGCAGCGCTCGTTTTGGTCTGCGCCCAGCAAAACCCGGTCTCTGTCATCGGCGCCGCTGACGGTTCTGCAACGGTGCAGATTTCCGGCGGCACAGCAGCTTACACGGTAGCCTGGAGCGGTGCGGCCAGTGGCTCGCAAACGCAGGCGGCTGCGGGAACAGCAACCATAACTGGTTTGATAGCAGGAAATTACAACATCATCGTCACCGATGACAATGGCTGCACCCAGACCTGTTCTTTTACCATCACGTCCCCCAACTGCAACCTCTCCGCTACTGCTGTGGGAACCAACCCCGGCTGTAACGGTGCGGCGAGCGGCAGCATTTACCTGACGGTCACCGGCGGAACCGGCACTTTGACTTTTGATTGGGATAACAATACTTTGGATGGCACCGAAGACCCGACCGGACTGGTGGCAGGAACCTATGCCGTTACAGTTACCGACGGCGCGGGCTGCACAGCCAACACTTCGGTGACCCTGACCGACCCGACGGCATTGAGTTTTGCGGCTACGGGCAATATGGCCAACTGCCTCGATCCACTTAATGGCAGCATCTCCATTACCCTTGCAAACGGAGGCACTTCGCCGTATGAAGTGTCTTATGACGGCCTTTTGTTTACAGGCCTGGGCTCATTGCCCTCACAAATTGCAGGTGTTGCCCCCGGCAACTACACCGTCACCTTACAGGATGCCAATGATTGTATGGTTGAAACGCAGGTAGTTGTTCTTGCTGCCCCGACTTACACCCTCGACCTCGGTCCCGATCGCAATATACGCCTCGGCGACAGTATTCGATTGGAGGGATTGGCCAATTTTAACATTGATTCTGTGGTATGGACGCCGACCGAATTTCTGAACGACATAACGGGGCCGGTCACTTTTGCCCGCCCCAGGGTTAGTACAGTCTACCAGTTGACTGCCTTTGATGAAAATGGCTGCCGGGCGGAGGATGGAGTTTGGGTGTTTGTGGAACAAAAGTATGAAATTTTCGTACCTAATGTATTCAGTCCAAACGGGGATGGTATTAATGACAAATTCAGGATTTTTGGCGATGACAAAGTCAAAACCATCCGCAACTTACAAATATTCGACCGTTGGGGCGGCAATGTGTTCGGTGTCACCAATGTGATGCCCGATGCCAGTGCTGCCGGATGGGACGGCAGCCACCGCGGTCAGCCGGTCAGTGCGGGTGTCTATCTGTACTTTGCAGAGATTGAATTTTTTGACGACCATGTTGAGACGGTGACAGGGGAAGTGACGGTGGTGCGTTGATTTTTCCCAAAGCAGATTACCTACAAGACCGATTCTATAAAGAATATTTTTATTTCATAACAAATTATAGTCTAATGAAAAAAGCAATTTTCACTTATTTTAAGTCTTGGCGCAACGCAAACGCACTGCTACTGGGGCTGGCCATCCTGATAACAGGATTCACACCAGTTTCACCGCCTGTTGTGGACCTGGTGACGCACAGTACGGCAGTTGACGCTGCTGCTCTGGGTGACAACTATTTATTGAGCAAGACATCCATTACAGCGTCTTTTGCGGATGTTCCTTCTACCACTTTTATGGCTCCGAACCAACCTGTTGGCTTTGTAGCCAATTCCTCGACGGTTTCAAGTGTATTCATAGCTGTTGGTCCTAACAATGTTGGCACCAATAACATAGTGTACCGGTTATTTTATTCTCCAACAGCTTCAGCTCCTGCAAATCCACTGACTGCAACCCAACACACTTTCGGTTCAATCCCGGGTGACGGAAACGGGACTGCCGCATTTGGGTTTAGTATCTCTGGACTTACTGCTGCAACTGGATATACTTTTTGGTTGTATCAATACAACACGGTAGATATGCTTTATTCGATTCCTGCCGTTGTAACCAGATCTACATTATCGCCTCCGGCAGCTCCCACCACCAACGCCCCCGACCCTACCTGCCCGGCAGCGAATGTGGTGTCCGTTTATGGTGATTTTTATTCACCAAATATCGCGACCAACTACAACCCTAACTGGGGGCAATCCGGTTTTGGATCCGTTAATCCAAATTATAATCCAGGAACAGGAAATGTCATTTTGGCTTATCCAAATTTCAACTACCAGGGCACAGAGTTGACTCAAACCAATTTGTCGGGCATGACATTCATAAACTTCGACGTTTGGACAGATGCCAATCCATCCACCACAACGCTCCAGGTGAGTCCTATCAATCAAGGAACAGGCCCGGCAGAAATATTAGTAACCGTGCCTTATGTTAGAGGCCAGTGGACAAGAATATCATTGCCTAAAAGTGCTTTTGGTGGAATGACCTGGGATGCCGTATTCCAATTGAAATTCGCAGCAAATGGCCCGGGAAGTACCGTTCCGGTTGATATCTATTTGGACAATATCTATTTTTCTACCTGTGGTATAACACCCCCTCCTCCTCCTCCTGTGGCTCCGAACCAACCCGTTGGCTTCGTGGCTATGAATCCTTCAAGTTCAAGCGCATTCTTAGCTGCTGGTCCAAATAACGTTGGCGCCAATAATATAGTTTACCGCTTATATTATTCTCCAACAGCTACAGCTCCTGCAAATCCTCTGAATGCAACCCAACACACTTTCGGTTCAATCCCGGGTGACGGAAACGGAGTTTCCCCATTTGGGTTTAACATCGCCGGGCTTAGTGCTGCAACACAATATACTTTTTGGTTGTATCAATACAACACAGCAACTATGCTTTTCTCGCCCCCTGCTGTTGCCACCATTACTACGTTAACGCCTGCGGCAGTACCCACCACCAACGCCCCCGACCCTACCTGCCCGGCATCGAATGTGGTGTCCATTTATGGTGATTTTTATTCACCAAATATCGCGACCAACTACAACCCTAACTGGGGACAATCCGGTTTTGCATTAACAAATCCAAATTATAATCCCGGGACTGGAAATGTCATTTTAGCTTATCGAAATTTCAACTACCAGGGTACAGAGTTGACTCAAACCAATTTGTCAGCCCTGGAGTTCTTAAACTTCGATGTTTGGACAGATGCCAATCCATCCACCACAACGCTTCAGGTGAGTCCCATAAATTCAGGAACAGGCCCGGCAGAAGTCCTGGTAACAGTGCCTTATGTTCGAGGCGAGTGGACAAGAATATCATTGCCTAAGAGTGCTTTTGGCGGAATGACCTGGGATGGCGTATTCCAAATGAAATTCGCGGCAAATGGCCCCGGCAGCCTTGTGCCCGTAGACATCTATCTGGATAACATTTTCTTTTCTACCACAAATTGTGCCGGTGGACCTCCTCCCATGGTTAACTGCAACAACCAGACGATCACTTTCAACGGCCAAAACAGCATTCCGCTCGTAGCAAACCAATTGGCCACTACATCTAATGCGACGCTCTCTCTCAATCCATCATTCGTCACCTGCGAGCAGGTAGGCCAAAGCGTTCCGGTAACGGTAACGGCAACGAATGCGAGCAACATGACGGCCACTTGCACCAGCACCATCACGGTAGCCGGCCTGCCCTGCGGTTGGAGCCAAAATCCAAATGGCGTAAACTGCGCCAACGGCAACAGCATCGCTTACAATTCAGGTACGGGCGTGTGGACGGCTACGAGCACCAATTGCCTGTACGGGTCTCCTTATACGAGCGATGCAACAGCTTTTTCCCAGCGCACACTCTGTGGAAACGGCAGCATCACGGCACAAGTGACGGGCATTAGCGGCACATCCCTCGGCTGGGCGGGCGTAATCATGCGCGAGAGCAACACGGCCGGCGCGAAGAAGGCGCAATTGATGACCAATTTGAGTAATTTCAGCCGGCGCGAATTCCGGACCACGACCAACGGCGCGGCTAATCCGCAGCAGTTTTCGAGCCAGAACCGCTATTGGCTGCGTTTGGTTCGTACGGGTAATCAGTTCAGCATGTATGTGTCGCCCAACGGCGCCGTGTGGTACCTGGTCGGCGCTCAGACCATTCAGATGAATGCTTGCATCCAGATGGGTTTGGTAGCGACCAATTACCAACAAACCAGTACGGTGACGGCTACTTTTGACAACGTGAGCTTTAGCGGGGCAAGTACGGTGGTAACTCCGACCCTGGCCCGCGCAGGTGGCGAAGAGAGCGTAGAGGAGCCGTATGGCTTTGAGGCTTACCCGAATCCAACACCTGGGGAGTTGAATGTAAATCTCACTCAATATCTTGGAAGAACGGTGCAGATAGAGCTGTATAGCCTCACCGGAGAGCTGCTTCGCCAGGTCGAAATAGAGGAGGTGCAAACCGCAACAGAACAGCTCGACCTGTCGACCTTGCAGAGCGGGATGTATCTGATAAAAGTAAAAACAGACGGCCTCCCGGATACAACGCGACGGGTGGTGCTGGCGCGATAGTTTGGCGAAACCTCGTTTTTAGCGTACATAAAAGCGGGTAAAGTCGCGCGCAAGCAGCGATAAAACAGCTTAGGTGACAACATTTCAAGCCTTTTATGGTGTGGATGATGTCAACTAAGCTGTTTTTTAGTATTCCACGTTATTTATTCTTAAAACAGAACGATTCGTAAGAAATTACGACGAAAACTGCTCTATTTTGCAAATATCCTGACAGTAAGTGTCTTCAAACCACTTTATCTTTATCAGGATAACCAGCCATAGCTTAAATTTGAATATGGTTTTTTGCAAACAGATGCTGCCTTTGTTCTTAATGCTGATATGCCTGAATGCAGGTACGTTCAGCCTTGCTCAATCTCCTGTCAATTTAGAAGAATTAGGGGTTGATGATGGCTTGTCGCAGGGATATGTAAGCTGTCTTTTGCAAGACAAAGAAGGGTTTATCTGGATTGGGACAAGGTATGGCCTGAACCGCTACGATGGCCGTCAGTTCAAATCATTTTCTCCCGGGTTTGACGCCAACTCCCTTCCTGCCAGGTGGGTTCGCACCATAAGCGAGTATAAAAATTACCTGATCCTGGGGTTTTCCAAACAGGGCATCAAAATTTTTGATAAAAACACAAACAAAGCTTACGACCTGTTACTAAAAGACGCCAACAGGGGTTTTCCAAGTGATTATTCCGTTTTAAGTACCTATATTGATAAATGGGGAAATATTTATGCAGTGCTAAATTCAGATCATAAAGAATGGTGCTTTGTAAAAATATTTATGCCTGAAGAATGGCCCCAAAAACAGGATTTGGATAAAATTGAAGTAAATTTTCAATATATCGAAAAACCACATAAAAGTCATATCTATAAATTTTCAGGTAATTATAAGGGAGATACACTTTGGTATTCAAACGGAGAGTCGCTAAAAAGAATGGTTGCAAAGACCGGCGAAACTAAAACTTTTAAGCTTCATAATTTCCAAACAAGTCAGTACTTAAAAGACCTGAAAACTGACCCGGAGGGCGCAGTTTGGTTAATCACTGATTCCTGTATACTCCGGTTTAAAAATAACTCCTGGAGGAGCATGCGTTTGAAAAATAATGAGTACAAAAATATCTTATTTAGCAAAAACGGCGGTATTATTCTTAGCGGCAGCTATCAAATGCTGGTTTCTAAATTACCGGATTTTAAAAAACCATTTTCGGAATTAGAAAATAGCGCTACTAAAATTACCATTCCCGTTAAATCGGTGCTGGATATCATTGAAGACCGATCAGGAATTGTGTGGATGGGTACCAATGGATATGGATTGATCAAATACGCCCCCCAAAAGGGACGATTTAAACAATATTACCCCGGAGAGTCGGTCAATAAACCCCTCTTTTTTGACAACAATGGCAGGCCGGAATTTGTCCACTTAAAAAACAACATTTATACGCCCCCACAATCCATCTTTTCCAGCGCTATTGCTGATCGTTTTAAAAGGATTGAATGCCTGATCAGAGACCCTAATGGAGGATACTGGGCAGCTGAATATCAGAACGATTTAAGGATCGCTCTTTTTAAAGGCAGCCCCGAAACAGGATGGCAATTGGCAGCTTCTTTCCCTTTTGCGGGCAATTCAACCATTATTGCTAAATTAGACCGGCAGGGCAATGTTTTGATGGTCGTTCCCGGAAAATTATTCAGGTATGAACCGACCATACAACGATCCTCTGTTTTTGATTTTGGTAACATTCTCAAAGGAGGCCATAGGACTTTTGATGTCGTTCAAACCCCTGACAACCACATGTGGATTGCCACAGACAAAGGTCTCCTCCATGGAACGCCCCAGGCAGAGGGTTTCAAATTCTCACTTTTTGATGTCATTCCCGGAGATAAAAACAACCTGTTAAGCAATGAAATCCTGTCTTTACTGCCAGATCCATCAAATCCCAACCTGCTTTGGATTGGCACCGGGGGCGGTGGTCTGAGCTGCCTGGACATGAACACCAGGCACATTACCAATTTGACTTCCGCCAATGGCCTGCCCAATGATGTGATCTACGGTATTTTAGCCGATGAGTCGGGAAACCTCTGGTTGAGTTCCAACAAAGGACTGATTCGCTACAACCCTGCTTCAGGTATCATCAGAAACTATACGGTTGAAGATGGCCTCCCTTCCAATGAATTTAATTCAAAAGCTGTTGCCAAAGGACTCGACGGAACCATGTACTTTGGTTCCATCATGGGGCTCATCGCTTTTCACCCCAAATTTTTCTCAGACAACCCCGTTGAGCCAAAAGTATGGATTACCGGTTTGGAAGTAAACAACCGAAAAATCAACTATGGAGATGCCTCCGGGCTCTTGAATAAATCCATTGAGTTCACCCAACAGATAACCCTGCCCTATTCAAAAAACAACATCAGCCTGGAACTGGTAGCCCTTGAATATTCAGCTCCTACAAAAAACAGGTTTAAATACTACCTGAAAGGAGCAGAAGCACCGTGGGCCCATGAAACAACTGAAAACATTGCTACTTACCTCAACCTGCCCCCCGGGAAATATTCCTTTTTTGTTAAGGCCTGCAACAATGACGGAACCTGGAATGAAAATCCTACCGTGCTGAAAATAAACATCCTGCCCCCCTGGTACCGCACTACCCTAGCCTACCTGGTCTATTTGCTGCTGTTTTCAGGGGCCATTTACAGTATCTTCAGGTTCTTTTTGCATCGGCAGCGTCTGCAGCATGAGGCCGAGCGCCTCAAAGAGCTGGATGACTTTAAATCAAAACTTTATACCAATATCACTCACGAATTCCGGACGCCGCTGACCGTTATTCAGGGCATGGCGGAAGAGGTTGCTCATTTTGAGCCTTCCAAACCTTTTTCCAAACTAAAAACCCTGGGCGCTTCCATCAAGCGAAACGGAGAAAACCTTTTGCAGTTGATCAACCAGATTCTCGACCTCGCCAAGCTGGAAGCAAAGGCCTTGCAATTACTTCCCATAAATGCAGACCTGGTGGAATACGTCAAATACATGGTCGGCAGTTATGAATCACCTGCAACTATCAAAAAAATCAGACTTCAGTTTAGTTCTACCATTAACAGGCTGCCCATGATGATCGATAAGGAGCGTTTTCAAACCATCCTATCCAACTTACTGTCTAATGCATTAAAATTTGCCCCTGAAAATGGCAGCATTGCTGTGCATGTTCAACACTCGGAAGAGTGGAAAAAACTACTGAGCAAAGACAGCTTCCTGAGCCTCCGGCCTATGGGCAAACACGAAGGCGATTGGGTTTCTGTTTCCGTTACAGACAATGGTTCAGGGATTGATTCTGCTGAACTCCCTCATGTTTTCGACCGCTTTTATCAGGCAGATAACCAGTACAGCCGCAGTGGACATGGAACGGGTATCGGCCTTGCTCTCGTAAAAGAATTGGTACAATTGATGCAGGGCGCGCTGGCTGTAAACAGCCAGATTGGAGAAGGTACGACCTTCGCTGTAATACTCCCCATCATCCCGGGACGGGAAGAAGTGCCGGACACGGAACAATTGCCTGAATTAGAATCACCAAAACCATTAAAAAACACAGTCTTACGGGAAGTGCCGCATCAATCCGCAAGGGTTGGTAAAGACTTACCCACATTGCTGATAATAGAAGACAATAACGACGTCCTGCAATACCTCATCACCTGTGTGGAAGATTCCTATCAGGTGGTAACCGCCACCAACGGTCAGGAAGGTATAGACCTGGCGCTGAAAACCATACCTGATATTATTATTTCTGATGTAATGATGCCTGTAAAAGATGGCTTTGAGGTCGTCAATACGCTGAAGAATGATGAACTCACGAGCCACATCCCAATAATCATCCTTACCGCAAAAACCGATGATGCTTCACGCATAGAAGGCCTGGAAAGGGGCGCCGATGCCTACCTTTCAAAACCTTTTAACAAGAAAGAATTATTGGTGCGGTTAAGGAAATTGCTGGAACTACGGCGTAAACTGCAAGAGCGCTATTCCAGTGGACAGGTAATTGTGGCGGACACAAAGGATCGTGTAATCAAACCAGTTAACTTTGAAGATACCTTCATTGCGAAACTTCAACAAGCCCTGACAGAAAATATTGAAGAGGAAGATTTTGGAACCCCTGAGCTCTGTCGGGTGCTGGGAATGAGCCGTACGCAGTTGCACAACAAAATAAAAGCCGTTACGGGTAAATCCACGACCCGCTATATCCGCTCTTTTCGCTTGCAAAAGGCAAAAGAACTGTTGCATACCACTGAATTGACGATAACCGAAATCGCATTCGCAGTAGGGTTCAAGCACCCGCAAAATATGACCACCTATTTTACAGAAGAATTCGGAAAAACACCCAGCCATTTTCGCAAATAGTGCTTCCCGGAAGGGTTTAGAACAATTTTAGAAGCATTTGGAACAATAGCAGAAGCAAAATACTGCCATTCCCTCCACATTTGCTTCAACTAAAGTTGGTCACTTTTTTCAGGTCTTTGGGCTATAAAAAAGTGGACAACTCGCCCGAGGGCATGCCTCCCTGGTTTTGTACAGGAGGCATCCCGCGGGTTTTCAATTGACACTAAACCTTTTTATCATGAACATGATTACGTTGTCCAATTCATTCAAATTATTGAAACCCGTTTTTATCAGCGCTCTCTTTATCATGCCTTTATGGGCTGTCGCCCAATGTGGCGCGCCTGCTTTTTCATCTATTACAGTAACGGGGACCAACAGTGCTACCCTCTGCTGGATTTCTTCACAGGCAGATGCAAGCAATCACAAGTGGAACCTCAAACTGAATGATGTAACCGCAGGGGTTATAGCGGCGTTGGATTTGGAAGTGGAAAGCGGAAGTGCAGGCTTGGCAATATCTCCGGGTGTTTCAGGCCCTGGACCTATTCAAATCTGTTATGATCTGAGTCTGCCTTCAGCAAGTACCGAGTACACTGCTACGGTGGCAGAACAATGTGACGGCGTCTATTCAACCCTATCCACAGCGGCCTTCATGACTACGTTTACGACCAATGCAGCAGCAGCTGTTACGCCACCGACACCCACCCAGTTTAAGACCATTTCGCAAACGGTAACCCATATCGCTTCATTTGCAGGCCTCGAACTTGATCCCAGCCCAAACGTCGGCGCGCCTTCCAGGTTGCAGTTTACCCGTGATTTGCTGGACGATGTGCAGAACATAGGATCGTCCAATATCGGGCTGGATATTTTGTATTCGATAATTGAAAATGTTTTAGATGTAAATATTCCCAATTGGATCAAAACAGAAGGCGTTTCATTGGGGATTCCCGGAGTGATCGTGTTTGAGCTGGATCCTAAACTTGAACTCGGCATCACAGCAGATTACGGTGGTTTTATCGGCATCAGCAAGGTCGGGAAAGCCGATGTGGATATTTCCTATCCTGTAGATATTACCATTCAGGCGCCTGGCGATCAGCAATTCGGTTGTGGCGATAAAGTCCTTTTGGAAACCGCCGCAGAAATCGGCGAAGGCGCTACCATAGCCATTACGCCTGCTTTTTATGAAACAGAATTGGGTCCCATCTTCGAAAATACAGCCTTTACCATCAGGATTGGTTTGAAAGCAAAAGTAAAAATCGGATGTATTGAAGGAGAATGTGCTTTTAGCGACAGCTGGGATGTTTTGGATGAATTAGGGCTTCCTGGAGGGGAATTGGTAAACGTTCCCTTTGATATAGGGACGATACCGCCTTTTATTAAAGTGTGTGAAGATGTTTTTGATTCCAATGCAGAATTAGGCGATTTACTGGCATGTTCCACAGGTACGAATATTTTCCAAATGATTTTTGACCACCTGGGAGCCAATCCGCAGCAGTCCGTCATTGATGCCATGTTCACTGCAAATAACCACATGGTAGAAATAACGCAACCTGACCTGCCTTCAAGTGCCGGTATAGACATTCCTGAATTCTTTGGCAGGTTTAAAAAAGTAAGACCCAGTGATTTAAAGCAAACGGTCAATGGCAATAAACTAATTGTGGAAGCCAATGGCGGTAAATTTGAAGAACTTTCACGCCTGAGCCTTGATCTTATCTCCCTGCTCGAGCTTTTTAATATTCCTACCTCCTACAGTCTGGGCGGCGGGATCGGCGAAGTAGATTTAGGCGATTTAAACCTGAATCTGACAACTGACCTCGACCTCAACTATACTTTTGATCCAACCTCAAGGGCTAATATCAACCTGGGGCAGCCCATGAGTTGGAGGGTTTTGAATCCAGTTACCAATGTGGTCATTGCTGCAGGAACCAGCCAGATCATCCCCTCTGTGAAAATGGGGAATAACATTGAAGTCACCATACCTGATGATTTCACACAAGCCACTTCCATCGACGAAGAATTTTTATTGAATGCCAATTTTACAACCAATACCATCCTTCATTACAACAATAGCCTGAGTATTGAACTGTTCCAGTTTTCGTGCTGTAACGGATCAGTAGATTTTGCCCTGATCCCTGAATTTGAAATCGTGGAAAATGAAATGCCGGGCTCCCCAAAAACCATCGAGGATCACACCTTGAGCTGGGATAATTCCAACTTCAACAAACCTACAGAAACCTTTAGCCTGACACCCGACCAAACACCGCCGGTGATCCAGTGCAAGCCCGTAACGGTGACGCTTAATCAATGGGGAACGGCTTCTATACTGTCTGACGAAGTACTGAATGCAGCCACGAGTTATGACCTTCCCCTTACCGGCACAGGGACCATTAAGGTTTTATCGGTTTCGCCGAATGCTTTTTCTTGTGATGATATTTCCGGTGCAACCGCGTTGCTGGCCGTCGAAGATGGCAATTGCAACCAGGCTACCTGCATTTCAGCAGTCACGGTGATTGACGACAGCGCTCCCGAAATGCTATGTCCTGATGACTTTGTTGTTGAAAATGACGCAGGAGCTTGTGGGGCCGTGGTAGACATTCCGACTCCTACAGTTTTTGACAATTGCAGTTATACTTTGCTGGCGCGCTACCAGAACGTGGATGAAAACGACAATCCCATCAGCGCCTGGTCGGCCTGGCTGGCTGATCCTGATGGGTTCTATGCGGTAGGGCGGTGGAAAATAGAGTGGCAGGCCAAGGATCCCGCTGCCAATGAGGAATCCTGCATCTTCTATTTTGATGTCATTGATACCGAATTACCGGTTCTTCAATGCGATAACCCGACCTATGTATTCAACGGTGAAGCTTCTTTAGATCTGAACCTCTCTGACTTTGCTTCTGCTACCGATAATTGTGAGGTAGCGCAGCTGAGTATTGATCTGGACGAAATCTTCTGTGAACAACTTGGCGAAGTACTTACGGTTACTGCTACGGCAATTGATATTCACAACAAGGTAAATACCTGTACCAGTACGCTGACCATTGGCGGCCTGCCCTGTGGCTGGAGTCAGGATCCCGACGGAGTGGGATGTGTTGACGGCAACAGCATCAGCTATGATGTACCGACAGAGGTATTCACAGCGACCAGCACCAACTGTTACTATGCGTCCCCATTTACCGGTGACGAACTTGCCTTTGGAAGACGAACCCTTTGCGGTAATGGTAGTCTCACAGTTGAAGTCACTAACATAGAAGGCACTGCCTCCGGATGGGCGGGTATTGTGATGCGTGAGAGCAGTGATTCCGGCGCCAAAAAGGTCCAGCTTACCACCAATATGGGCAGTACCCTGAGTCGCCGGGAGGTACGCAGCACAGCCAATGGCGCAGCCTTCCCGCAGCAATTCCCGGGATACGGACGATCCTGGTTGCAGCTGGTTCGCACAGGCAATCAGTTTTCCGGTTTCACTTCGAATAATGGCATACAATGGTACCCCGCCATGACTGCTCTTGTGAGTATGAACAGTTGTATTGAGATGGGATTGGTAGTGACCAATTACCAACAAGTGAGTACCGTGACTGCTACTTTTGCGAATGTGATGTATGCGGATATGACCAATAGTTTGATGGCTCAGGCAGGTCCTAAAATAACCATAGCCAACAGTACGCCAATAGCCCATATTTTCCCGAATCCGACAACGGGGAAAGTCTATTTGCAAATGCCCATTGCCGGGAACACATCCAGCGCACCCGTTCAAATCAGGATGTACAACGCTCTGGGCGCACAAGTGGCGGCTACCCAATTAGCTCCTTCTGTCGAGGTTATGGAATTGGATCAGTTGTCATCCCTGGCCAATGGCGTCTATTTTATTCAGGTGGCTCAGGCTGGCCAGCTGTTCTTTACAAAGCGGATCGTGCTGGAAAAAGATTAATGACCATCTATGGCCCTGTACTGTTTTGGAACCGCAGAAAGAAAGCAGCCCTGCTCTGCTTCGATATTGGAAATTCGATATGCTTCTGTTCTGCGGTTCTATTCTCTTTTGAATTATGTCGCAACCAGAATTGCTCCTGATTCGCATGAGTCATGCCGGAATTTAAGCAGAAGCCTGCAAACTAATCAGGGTCAAAATCTATTTGTATGCGTCATAAGTTGATCCGCCTTGTAAAAATCACGCTGAGTTTCGCAGAGTGAACGCGGAGTTTCACGGAGTTTTAAAGTAGGGTTTGCAAAAGAATCCTTAACTCCGTGAGACTCCCTTATTCCACGGAACTCTGCGACAAAAAAGAGTCCACGTAGACTTGCCCGCAGACGCTTTAGCGTCTAATGTGAGTATTCCGAGATAGGAATAGCCCCTGACTCGCAGGACTTTTCCTTGAAATTTCCCCACTCTGAACAATACAAGAATCATTTGGAACAATAGCAGAAGCCTTTCTGCTGGCTTCAACCGCATATTTGTTTCCAACGCCACACCACTTCTCCGGATTCAGAAATGACCTCCTTAAATGTGGGTGACCTATCCAAAGGGGCCTTGCCGGTTCAAAGCAGTGCCCAGGGTATTTAAAAACAATAAATCCAATTCGGTTATGAACTTAGCTAAGTTGTCCAAAAATGTTCGATTGCTGAATGCCCGTTCAGGGTTCAGGAAAGCCATATGGTGCTTTTTTTCAGCAATGAGTTTTATGGGTTGGAACCAGGTTACCGCACAAAGTAGCCTGATCAATGATTCCTTCATCCATCAGGTAGACTTTAATGGTACTTACCAGGATTATGTCATCCCGGCCGATATTCAGGCCAATCGGATTGAGTTTTTCCTGGATGGCGGCGACGGCGGCCGCAATGGCCAATGCGATGTAAAAGGTGGCAGGGGCGCCTGGGTTAGCGCTGTTTTCCCAATTGGCACCGGTACCAATCAGTTGAAGCCGGGAAGTAAGATCCGGTTTATCATTGGTGGCGTTGGAGATAGTCGAACAGGTAGTGGCAATTCCGGCGGCTCCGGCGGCGGTGGCGGCACGGGGATTTTGTACCTGAAATCAGGCGTCACTACGACAGAAGAAACCCCTTCTCCTTCTTTCTCAGATGAAAATTCCAAGTGGGTTATCCTTGCCGTGGCAGGTGGCGGCGGCGGTGCGTGGGCCAGAGATAACTGTACGGAACACAAGCATGGGTCTGGAGGTAATACCGGCACCAATGGCACCGGCGGCGGCGGTTCCAACGACGGCGGCACCGATGGCAATGGCGGTGAAACGGGCTCTGGCTTTGACGGAGGTTCAGGCGGTGGATATTTAACAAATGGTACCCCTGCGTATGGTATAAACGGGAGAAAAGGCGGTATCACAGGTGGCGAAGGAGGGCATCATCCTACAGACTCTGAGATCGTACACGGTGGATACGGGTACGGCGGCGGTGGTGCAGGTATTGATGCTAACAACGGCGGCGGCGGCGGCGGCGGCGGATACTCCGGCGGCGGCGGCGGCAACGATGGATCTGGTCCAAACGCCAACAACGGTGGCGGCGGCGGTAGCTTTGTCAACAGCATTGCCATCGGCGCCTTTACCGATATTGATGGCAATACGGAGCTCCATGATGTTCAAGACGGCTACGCTACCTATATTTTCAGATCGCAACCCAACGCGGTGGCTCGTTGCAAAGACGTCACCGTGACGCTCATCGACGGCGAGTATGACCTCTCTGTGTTGGAGTTAAACAATGGTAGTACCGTGGAACCAACAGAAGATATTCAGTCATTTGGAATTCTCACGACTATCGGGCCAGTCACAGGGCCGCTTCCCACCAGAACATTTGACTGCAATGACATTGGTCAGAAGAATCTTATAGTAAGGTTAGCCAGCACCAGCGGCATCATCTCCACTTGCAGCAGCACGGTTACCATTCGGGATGACGTTGCCCCATCAACGAATTGCACCTCCTTTACCATTGTAGCAGAGACATCCCCCGATCATCCGTATAACCTGTCGGTGGCTACCGTCAAAAACAACCCAACTAATGATGCCTGCGGGATTGTCGTAAATGAATACCTCAGCCAGTCTGTTTTTACCTGCGATGATCTTGGTCCTAATACAGTCACTCTTTATGCTGTTGACAACAGCGGCAATATCGGCTCCTGCACTGCTAATGTCGGCGTCATTCCTGAAAATATACCCCCTGTGTTGGTATGCCCCGGTAACATTACGGTTTCATTAGGACCTGAAGATGGTTGCATAGCAGCTATAGGCGCCCCTGCACTCGCGCCGGTTACGTTGGACAGAGCCTGTGGGAATGAACTTTCCTATATCTTCTCTGTAAACCCCTCAAGCGGTCTTCAAACCATTACCCTGGGGTCAGGTGCTTTGGGGGCTTTCAATTTTCCTATTGGTACGGCTAACGTAAATTATCGATTGACGACTAATTCAACGCCCTTGACCTGTTCTTTCAACATTACGGTCACCCGCACAAACCCAAACCCGGTAGCAATCTGTCAGGATGCAACGGTGACGCTGAATGCTTCAGGTACGGGAACGCTTAACGTTAACCAGGTAAACAATGGCTCGTCTGATCAATGCGGCATTAACAGCATTACTTTAAGCAAAACCGAATTTACCTGCGCCGACGTTGGCACCCAAACGGTGACCATGACGGTGACTAATAATCTTGGAAACAGCAGCACTTGTACAGCCAATGTCACGGTAGTGTCTTCCTGCGCCTGTTTCCCGGGTACTATTGTGTATGTGGATCAAAATGCCACAGGCGCTGGTACTGGTGAAGATTGGGACAATGCATTTACCACACTCGGGGCAGCTACTGATTTCATCGCAAATTCCGGTTGTAACGTCATTAACCAAATCTGGGTAGCACAAGGTACTTACTACCCCGACGAGGGGCCCGGAGCAACCGACAACGACCGTGGGTCTTCTTTTTCACTCCTGAATGATGTGGGTATTTACGGTGGTTTCAATGGTACGGAAACGATGCTTTCTCAACGCAACTGGAACCTCTATCCGACCATTCTCAGCGGGGATTTGATGCAAAACGACGGTCCCAACTTCACCGGCAATAACGACAACGCCTATCATATATTCAACGTGGTGGGTACGGGTATTACGCCTTCTGCGGTCCTGGATGGTTTTACGCTCACTGCCGGATATTCCAACGGAATTAGCGCCGATGCACTTGGCGGAGCCATGCGCATTGCTAATGGCGCAGCTCCTACTATTAATAACTGTAAGGTTGTTGGCAATAAATCCCATACTGTAGGCGGAGGCATTGTAGTAAATAATGCAGCCGCTACCTTTTCGAATTGCATTATTGAGGGTAACTTCTCTCAAAATCACGGCGGAGGGGTTTCCTTAAATTCGTCCAGTACCAGCGTTTTCAACGACTGCATTTTCCGGGGGAATCACGTAAATATCTTTGGAGGAGGATTGTATAACATATCAGGATCCAGTGTTTTACTAAACAACTGCGTTTTTTCAGGCAACAGATCTTCTGAAGGGTCCGCCATTTACACAAGCAACTCCGGATCAACAACAACTGCCATCAATTGCAGTATTTCCGGCAATAGAAACGTTGCTGTTAAAGCCAATTCCGATGGCGCTAACACATTGACCAACTGCATTGTTTGGGGCAATAATGAGGGGATCGCAAATGAAAGCGGCGGCTCTGCCAATGCGACCAATTGCATCATTCAGGATGGGTATTCCGGGGCCACCATTCTAAACGAAGATCCTTTGTTTGTCAGTCAACCCAACTATGCCGATGCGCCAACAACAGCCGGCGACCTGCGCTTGCAATCCTGTTCTCCTGCCATCGATGCTGGCGTTGATGCTGCGAACACGACTTCTACGGATTTAGATGGCCAAAATCGCAAATACGACGCTGTTTTTGGCAATGCGCAAATCGATATGGGCGCCTATGAATTCCAGGAGGACCTCGACGTGGATGATGATGGTTATTCCAGTTGCGAGGATGATTGCGATGACAACAATGCATTAATCCACACGCCACAGCTTTATTATATAGATGCCGATGAAGATGGTTATGGTTCCACGACTACTGCCATGGTCTGCAGCTTGACGGCTCCTTCCGGCTTCGCCACGAACAACACCGATTGCAACGACAGTGATGGAGCGATACACCAACGCATACGTTACTACCAGGATCTCGACGGCGATGGTTATGGTTCTACCGTTTCGGCCTTGTTTTGCAGCTTGACAGCGCCTTCCGGCTACGCAGCGAACAATACCGATTGCAACGACAATGATGGAGCGATACACCAGGAAAGACTTTACTACAGAGATGTTGACGGCGATGGCTTTACTTCTGGGTCAGCTATCTATTTTTGTAGTTCTACACCGCCACCGGGTTATACTGCGACATTTATAGGGACAGATTGTGACGACAACAACCCTTCTGTTCATGAATATTACCTCTTCTATGTAGACCACGATGGCGATGGTTTCGGAAGTTCGACAGTAGCCCTCCTCTGTGCCATTAGTCCGCCACCGGGATATTCGTCCAACAGACAGGATTGCGACGATAACAATACCGCTGTTAATCCCAATACCGTCTGGTACCTGGATGCCGACAACGACAATTACTATACCGGAGCAGGCGTGACACAATGCACGTCTCCGGGCGCGGGTTATAAGTACGCAGGACTTCTGGGTGGGAACGATTGTGACGATGATGATCCGTCTGTGCATCAACTTCATGAATATTTAGTGGATTCGGATCAGGATGGATATGATTCAGGTTTAACAGCCATGCTGTGCAGCACTACGGCGCCTCCCGGATATTTAACAGTGAGTCTGGGGCCGGACTGCAATGACCAGAATCCTGCCGTGCATGCTTTGCAAACCTTTTTTGTGGATAATGATGGCGATGGCTACGGAAGCATGTTACAAGCTGACTTGTGCGCGCTTAGTCCACCGACCGGTTATGCTGACAACAGCCTGGATTGCGACGATGACAATACCGCTGTTAATCCCAATACGGTCTGGTACCTGGATGCCGACAATGACAATTATTATACCGGAGCAGGAATCACGCAGTGCAATTCTCCAGGCGCAGGTTATAAATTCGAGGGACTTTTAGGTGGCAACGATTGTAACGACAACGATATTTCGGTGTATGAGCCGCAACTTTATTACGTGGATGCTGATAATGACGGCTACGGATCCACCACCACGGCCATGCTTTGCAGTTCAACAGCGCCTTCCGGTTATGCTACGAACAATACCGATTGCAACGACAACGATATTTCGGTGCATGAGCCGCAACTTTATTACGTGGATGCCGATTACGATGGTTATGGCTCTACCACCACAGCCATGCTCTGCAGTTCAACAGCGCCTTCCGGTTATTCAACGAACAATACGGATTGCAATGACGATGATATGACGGTGCATGAACCGCAACTCTACTACATAGATGCCGATTACGATGGTTATGGCTCTACCACCACAACCATGCTCTGCAGTTCAACGGCGCCTTCTGGCTACTCCACATATAATAACGATTGCAACGACGATGATGACACGGTTTATCCGGATGCAGAAGAAATCTGCGACAACAAAGACAACGACTGCAACTACCTCATTGACGATGTTACCAACTCGGAGCTTGCCAATTGGCATACTATAGACGTTGGCGGCTCCAATGGCAGCGCTGCTTTCCCACCCTGTTTTCAGCAACCCAATGAAGTTTTCACCGTAAATGCCAATGGATTCTCGACCTCCAGCAGCGACAAACTTTTTGCAGTCTATCAGGAACTGTGCGGCAACGGCGAAATTGTAGCGCGGGTGTTGACTGTATCAGGTGGCGGATGGGCTGGTATCATGCTGCGCGAAACCTTCGATCCAGGTTCCAGGAAAGTAGCCCTCAAGATGCAGGGAAACAATAACATCCGCAGGGAAATCAGGATGACCGCCAATGGCGCCGTGAGCAGCCTGAACTACTTCCGTCCCCAACACATCTGGTTGCGCTTAGCCAGGAATGGCAGCACCTTTGTCGGCTATACTTCTATTGACGGCATCAACTGGAGTTATGCCTTTTCAGCCACCATCTCCATGAACGGTTGCATTTATGCCGGTTTGTTCTCAGAAAGCATCAACAACAGTGTGACGACTACAGCAACATTCGACAACGTCACCATTACAAAACCTGACCAGTCTTTAAGCGCTGTCGGTACGCCGTTTGTAGCCTCCGGCAACAGCCTGAAACCGGAATTACAGGTGGAAGTTTTCCCCAATCCCACAGATGGCCGGCTATTTTTGCGTTTTTCCGAAGTTTTTGAGCAAATGGCAAGCATTCGAGTTTACAATACCCTCGGTGAGCAGGTGTTGAACAAACAAACAACAACACTAGACCAGGCAACGGAAGGCATTGATTTGTCCATATTGGCAGACGGTGTTTATACCATCCGGATAGATGCCGGACAGGTTGTGGTAACCAAACGGATCGTACTGGCGAAGGCAATAGGCCTAAGGCCATAGTTTTAAAGCGAGAAACAAGTTTACCTGAACAGGCGCGGCAGTCGGCTTTCCGGCTGCCGTTTTTTATTAATACATTCCGACAGGTATCTTATCTTTAATAAAAGTGGCCCTGCCGGCGGGCTTTTCCTGAAAGTACCTCGAAAATATTATAAGCGTGGACCACCTTGGAACTAAAGCAACTCCCCTGCTCGCCTTATATGCGCTCATATCAAAATAAACGCCTCTACGATCGTGCGACAAACAGCATTCAAGCCAATGTTCCTGGCCGCTTCCGCGCTGATCCGCCTGGGGCGCCCGATGCGACAACATCCCCCATTGCCCTATAAAAAACATGCCAGCCAAAATTTTTTCAAAAGAAGTATCATGTAATTAGAGAACTTTTTATCTTTGCACCCCGTAACGGTCAAACAACAAATTTTTGTAAAAAAATACACGTATGCTCATTATTGAGATTAAAGACGGCGAACCCATTGACAAAGCGCTCAAACGCTATAAGCGCAAGTTTCAAAACTCCGGCGTGATGCGCGAATTGCGTACCCGTAAAGAATTCACAAAGCCTTCTGTGCAGAAAAGACACAAGAAGCTGAAAGCTGTCTATCGCGAAAAAATCAGATTGGAAGAAGAGAATACCGAAAATTAAATCGGGTTTTCAGCGCACGGCGCAATTCCATAAACATATACTATTTTTTGCAGGCTCAAAACCTGTATCCAACCAAGTCCGGTAACTGTACCAGGCTTGGTTTTTCATTGCAGCAAAGTCTGGCCTGAAGCTTCTTAAGTCAAGGTGCGTTTTTTTGCCGCCACGAAAAGCAATGCATTGGCTGCATCCCATTCTAATTTATTGATTATCTGTTTTATAAAATCCAGAATTCAAAAACCCAGTCAGATAGTCTTCTACCCTTCCCGGATTTTCATCTAAAGTCCACCCTTGATTTTTTTGAATATCCGCTCCATTTTCACTGTGAAAAAGAATGCCATCCTATCCGGCAACTTACCTTTAGTGATCTAACCAAAGCGAATCGACTATGGCATCACAGGAAATGGTACTGGCCACCGCAATTTTATTACTGGCTTACTGCGGCATCATCTTGTATTTTGTTTTTCAGGGAGCGCGTAAAAACCGCTCGATGACAGATTACGCCCTCGGCAGTGTGCAGTTTTCGCCGGTGACAGTTGGGTTGTCCTTGGCAGCCTCCATTACCAGTGCAGCCACCTTCATCATCAATCCGGGGTTCATCGCTTTGTACGGCATCAGCGGCGTCCTTGCGATGGGCATCGTACTGCCTCTTGGGCTCTACATCTCCCTCGTCATCCTCACCAAAAGTTTTCGCAAACACGGAGCCTCAGTTAAGGCCCTGACAATGGCGCAGTGGATCGGCAAGCGCTACGGCAGCTCCGGTTTTTCTTTGTATATGGCCTTTTTGTCCCTGCTGCTCATCACCTTCATCGTGCTGATTTGTGTCGGCATGACTAAAGTACTGGCCAGTGCGTTAAATGTGCGGGAATTGTATGTGTTGACCGGCATGGTTTTTTTCGTTTTTGGATACATGATGTTTGGGGGCGCCAATTCCATGGTATACACCAATACCATCCAGGCCCTGCTCATGATTGTTGTAGCCGTCATTTTGCTGGGATCCGGATATGAACATTTCAGCGAGGGCGTTCATGGTTTCTTAGACAAACTCAAGGCCATCGACCCGGCCCTGACCCAAACGACCAACCCGGCCAGTTTTTTATTCCGGGATTACTTTGAGGTCATTTTTTGCAATTTCATTGTGGGTATTGCCATCGTTTGCCAACCCCACATCATCACCAAATCGCTTTTGCTGAAAGAGGAACGGGACGTCAACAAATATCTGATTACCGCCATCCTCGTAGAAAGTCTTTTTTTCATCGTCGTCATCGCAGGCCTCTACGCACGGCTCAGCTTCCCTGACCTGAAAGCCAATGGCGCAGCGCTGAGCGTGGACGGCATCATCCCCGCGTATGTCATTCAGGAGTTCCCGGTTTATGTGGGGTTGCTGGTCATACTTGGATTGCTGTCTGCCGGACTTTCCACCCTGGAAGGCCTGATTCAATCGCTGTCCACCACCATCACTTCCGACATCATTGAGCCTTTATTTGGCAAACATTACGGGGAAGGGGAGGCGCGGGAGAAGCGCTTGTTTTTCACCAACCGCGCGGTCATCATCGCTTTGGGTCTCGTTGCCGTCCTGTTGTCGTGGCAACAGTTGGTAAATCCGAGTCTGAGCGTTGGCATTTTTGCACAAAACGGCGTCTACGCCTACTTTTCAGCGGCTTTTGTGCCTGTACTTTTTGGCATTTTTGTCCGGGAAGCACCGAGAGCGGCGCCGATTCTGGCTTCGGTCACCGCCATAGTCGTCCATTTTTCCATGTACTACGGCGGCATCAGCGACTACATGCAAGGGGCGGTGCGCAACCCTGCCGTTGCTGCAGCGATGGCCATTTTAGCGTCTCTGCTGGTGGGGCTGCTGGTTCTTGGCTGGCAACGCCTGAAAAAATCACAGGCCGCGCCAGGCGTGGCCCTGTTTCTGTTATTTACCATACCGGGAACAACTGTAATGGCGGCACCTGCCATTACCGATACCCATCATCAAACCCGAATCAACATGGCCACAGAAACGCCTGACAAATACGTGAAACTATCCGGCGGCATCGAAATTGCCTACACAGAGCAGGGCGAAGGCGACCAAACCCTGCTTTTTGTACACGGCTTAGGCAGCAACAAAAAAAGCTGGCAAAAGAACATAGCCGCATTGAGTGCTCATTACCGCTGTATTGCGCTTGATTTGCCGGGCTATGAAGCCTCTTCAAAAGGCGATTATCCATTTTCGATGCACTTTTTTGCAGAAACGATTGCAGAATTTATCAGCCAGCTTAAATTGCAGAAAGTGACCCTCATCGGGCATTCCATGGGGGCACAGGTTTCCGTAACATTGGCGCTGATGAAGCCCGGGCTTATCGAAAAGCTGATATTGATTGCGCCCGCCGGATTCGAGACGTTTTCGGATACTGAAAAAGCCTGGTTTAAAGCCGTTTATACACCCGCCGTTGTGAAAGCGACCTCTGTAGAGCAGATCCGGAAAAATTTCGAAATCAACTTTTTCTCCTTCCCGGAAGATGCGGCGTTCATGATTGAAGACCGGTTGAAGCTGCGGGAAATGCCCGAAGCCTACGAGTATTACTGCAACATGATTCCTCAAAACGTCATGGCCATGCTCAACGAGCCGATCTTTGAACGTTTGTCTGAAATAAAAATTCCGGTACTGATCATCTTCGGAGCCAATGACCAGCTCATTCCCAATCAGTTGCTTCACAAAGGGTTGACGGTTTTTGAGGTTGCACGAAAAGGACATTTTAAAATCGACAACAGCAAACTGGCCTTTTTACCCAACGCCGGACATTTTGTGCAGTGGGATCAGGCAGAAGCTGCAAATCAAACAATCCGGGCATTTTTGGAGTAAGCTTTTGCCAATTTTGTCAAAACAGCGCATAGCAGGCAGCCCTTTAGCGCTTATTTGCGATCTTTGTTCATACTGCTTATTGTTATTAGAACACTAAAGTTTATGAATAAAGCGCTCTTATTGCGTAACTACTGCCTGTTTGCCTTGATTACGCTCTTAAGCCACACCCTCTCCGCCCAGGAAACAAGTGACACAATTCCATCGCCGACGACCATTGATGAAGCGCTTGTAAATGGCGATTACCGGGGCATCAGTCTGGTGGATTTACTGTCCATCTGGCAGGAACGATTTGGAGTAAAATTTTACTTCGATCCTGAAATCATCCCTCAATACAAAGTCTACATCCAGTTTAAGGACGACCAGTTTTATCCTGCTTTGCGCAAAGCACTCGAAGGCAATAACCTTGCTTTCAGCTTATTGAACAAAACGACAGTCGTTATCGCGCCCCGGCAAAGCCTGAATAAAGAATATGCCCTGAAAATAGCCGCCGAATGGGAAGCCGGACGCTACACCTGGCCTGATCGCAACCTGGCAACTGAAATGTCTTTAAGTTTCGGCACGGCATCAGGGGTCAACCCAACAACGAAGACTGTAAATTTCAAAGGCAAACTTTTTGACGAACAAAATAAAGAACCCATCATCGGCGCCACCCTGATGGCGCAGGAGTTGCAGCAGGGTACGGCGACTGATGTGGATGGGAGGTTTCTATTGTCTCTCCCGCCCGGTAAGTATCAGGTACAGGTTCAGTCTGTAGGCTATCGCAACCTGAACATCAGCCTGGAATTGTATCGGGACGGGCAGTCGGAGATCGGGCTGGAGCAATTCGTGATGAGCCTGGAAGAAGTTATTGTCAGCGCAAAACACGCCGACGCCAATGTGCGCAACACCCAGATCGGGGTAGAAAACCTGAGTGTAAAAACCATACGGGAATTGCCTTCGCTGCTCGGCGAACCTGATTTGATCAAAGGCCTTGAGACCCTTGCCGGGGTATCCACCGTAGGTGAGGGGGCAGCCGGTTTTAACGTACGCGGAGGAAATATTGACCAAAACCTTGTCTTACAGGATGGCGCGCCATTTTACAATACAGCGCATGCTTTGGGATTTTATTCCGTGTTCAACACCGACGTAATCGGCAATGTGACCCTGTATAAAGGCGCCATCCCTGCGCAGTTTGGCGGGCGTACGTCCAGTGTGCTCGATGTGCAACTGCGCGACGGCAATTTCCAGGAATACCATGGATCCGGCGGCATTGGCATCGCCTATAGCCGCCTGAGCATAGAAGGGCCAATCTGGCGAAACAAGGTTTCCGCGCTCCTTGCGGTGCGCGGATCTTATTCCAACTGGATGTTGCGAACGGTCCGTCAATACGAAATCCGGAATAGTGCGGTCAATTTTTACGATTTTACCGGCAAAATCAGCATCAGGCTGAATGACCGGCAGAACCTCAGTCTAACCGCTTTTCAGGGCAGCGACTATTTTCGCTATTCCAGAGAATTCGGATACGAATGGGTAACTCAAAACCTTGCGCTAAACTGGAACATCATCTTTTCGGAACGATTTTCTTCTTCATTTAAAGCGGTTGCCGGAAAATACAACAGCAGCTTGTTTGAAGATGCAGCCACAACAGGTTCGCGGTTAAGCAACGGGCTCTCCAACCTTACCCTGCGAGAGACGGTCTTCTTTCAGCAAAATACAGACTGGCAGTGGATGGCCGGGGTTGAAGCTACGCGTTACACGCCGGAAGATGAAACCCTGGAGCCTTATGGAAGCACCTCTACCGTGGCAACGGCATCTCTTCCTAAAGACAAGGGGGATGAGTGGGCTGTTTTTTTGCAAACAGAAGGAAAGATTTCTAAAAACCTGGCGTTTGCTGCCGGCATGCGCTACTCGGGATTTATCCAGCGCGGCCCGCGTTCTGTGTATACCTATGAAGAGGGTCGACCAAAAGAAGTTAGTACAATCATCGGGGTCACTGATTTCGCAGACGGTGAAATCATTCAGCAGTACAGTGGCTGGGAGCCCCGGGTTTCTCTGAAATGGGAAATCAGCCCCAGACAATCGCTTAAAGCCAGCTATAACCTGATCCGGCAATACATCCACCTCATTTCCAACACAGCTGCGGCTACGCCGATTGACCTTTGGCAGGTAAGCGGGCGGCATATCCGCCCCCAACTGGCCCATGTATATTCGCTGGGTTATTTCCAGAATTTTCAAAAAAACCTTTGGCAATTGTCTCTTGAAGTCTATTACAAAGACCTCGACGGCATTCTATCCTACAAGGAAATTCCCAAACTACTGCTAAATGAATACCTCGAAACGGAATTGTTGAGCGCTGCCGGCAAAGCTTACGGGGCTGAATTGTCCATAAAAAAAACCTCCGGGCGTTGGAGCGGGCAGTTTTCTTATGCCTTCTCCCGGAGTCTTTTGCAAACGCGGGATGCTTATCCTGTTGAAACGGTGAACGAAGGCGCCTGGTTTCCTTCTAATTTTGACCAACCCCACCAGATCAACCTGACCCTGAAACGCCAGGTCAATCCGGTGCATTCCTTTTCGGTGAATTTCACTTACCGTACAGGCAGGCCCTTCACAACCGCTGAGGCGGGATACAGTGTTGGCGGCGTGGTCATTTCAAACTATTCACAGCGCAATGAGGGCCGCATCCCCGATTATCATCGCCTGGATATCAGCTACACCGTTGACAAATCGGTGGCTAAAGAGAAAGGCTTTCGCAGTAATTTTTCATTTTCCATATACAACATGTACGCCCGGCGGAATGCTTTTTCCGTTTTTTACAAACGCAATCCGTTCAATCAGCAACAAGTATATCGACTGGCAGTGATTGGCACGGCTTTGCCTGCGATATCTTATAATGTTATTTTTTAATTAGTGTCTGGTCTTTACCTGCCTGCCCTCCGGTAGGCGGGCCTGCCGGCGAGGCAGGGAGTCCGATAGCTGCGTTCGTTTCGACTCCGCTCAACGAACGGCAGGTAAAGCCAAGACACGGGACTAAATGGACAGACACTATAGCCCGCTTGAAAAAGAAATATTAAAAGTTGAGGATTGCCGGGTTTTCAGGCATAACAAATTATTCAACATGCATCACTTCAGATTTTTATACTTACTTTTTTTCCTGCCTGCAAGCTGCATGATGTTCCCTTCCTGTATCGATGCCCTGGAATTTAGTCCGACAGAAGGAGAACCACTACTGGTGGTAGACGGAAAACTGACGACTTCCTCTGGCGTTCAGACGCTTAAACTGACAAAAACAGCGGCGCTGGGAAGAAGCTCGAATTTTCCGCCAGTCATTGGGGCGCAGGTTACCCTCCGCGATGACCTTGGGGGGGCCATAACTTACACGGAAACAGAGCCCGGGACCTACCAGTTCAATGGCAGCGACTTCCCCATCCGCTCAGGCCGGACCTACGTCCTGAACATCGAGACCGAAGGGAAACGCTACGAATCCAAGCCGGAGACCATCCCTGAAAGCGCAGGCGCTGAAGATAGCTTTTTTACTGTCGGCAATCAGAAATCGGTCTATGTTTACGCCAGTGTCCCTATTCCGGAGAATCAGCAACAAGGACCTTTTCTCAAATGGCGGCTTAACACGGTCTTTCAGCTCGGGGAATTCTTTTTTTGCTATCCACTGGACCCTACTAATGTTTGTTATGTCACCGGAGATTTTGGCAACCAGCTTTTGCCGCTGCTCGACTGCAGCTTACTGGCCCGGGGCGAAACAGCCAGGCCTTTTGTAGCTGTCAAAGAAGCCGACAGGACATTTGGAGAAGTGATGTTTTTTAACCTGTACATGGAAACCCTGACACCCGAAGCCTACAAATACTGGAACAAAGTTTCGCTCCTGCTGTCTCAAAGCGGCAGCTTTTTTGATGCGCCTCCGGGCGCCATCCGTGGCAATATGGCCAATATCGACAACCCGGAAGAACTGGTGCTGGGCTATTTTTATGCCGCCCCTGAAGACACCACACACGTCAAAGTGCTGGCTTCTGATTTATTGCCGTACGAAATCAACCCCTATTGCGGAGCTCCTGGTTTTCCGCCTTTTCCACTCCCGACGGAGTGCTGCACGTGCACCCTTTTACCAAATGCAACGCTGGAAAAACCTACGTATTGGTATTGAGGTGTTCCGCAATCGATGTACCTTTTAATTGATTTAAAATGCGCACTTTCAAATTCTTACACAAATCCGTTGTTTTACTTGCAAGCTGCGTGCTGCTCCATTCCTGTATAGATGCACTGGAATTTACCCCGACTGAAAGCGATCCCTTGCTGGTGGTTGATGGGAAACTGACAACCGACGGCGGCATTCAAACGCTGCGGTTGTCAAACTCGGCAGCTGTTGGCAGAAGCGCCAATTTTCCCCCGGTCACAAACGCGCTGGTTACGCTCCGGGATGATTTGGGCGCAACGGCGACTTACTTCGAAACAGAACCCGGCCTGTACCAGCTCAACGGAAACAGCATTCAGATAACCAGCGGTCGCACTTACACCCTACGAATCGAAACCGGAGGAAAAATATATGAATCCTCGCCGGAAACCATGCCTCAAAACATTGACGTGAACGACAGTTTTTTTGCCGTAGGCAACAGGCAATCGGTCTATATTTACGCCAGTGTGAATATTCCTGAAGACGAGCAACAAGGGCCTTATCTCAAATGGCGGATTGAAAACGTTGCCCAGATTTCAGAAGTCTATTGCGGGCCATTCGATCCCACCAATACCTGTTATGTCACCCAAACTTTCAGCAACCAGCTTTTGCCGCTGCTCGATGGCAGCCTGCTGACCCGTGGAGAAACAGCCAAACCTTTTGTTGCAGTCAGAGAAGCAGATAAAACATTTGGAGAAGTGGTGTTTTTTAATTTGTATATGGAAACACTGACTCCTGACGCGTTCAAATACTGGAACAAAGTATCGCTGCTGTTATCTCAAACCGGTAGTTTTTTTGATGCGCCGCCCGGTGTGATCCGTGGAAATATTATCAATATCAACAACCCGGAAGAGTTGGTGCTGGGCTATTTTTATGCCGCCCCGGAAGACACCACCCATGTCAAAGTGCTGGCTTCTGATTTGTTGCCCGTTAACATCAATCCTTATTGCGGGGTTGCCGGCTTTCCTCCTTTTCCTTTTCCTCCGGAGTGCTGCACCTGCACGCGATTGCCTAATTCTACGCTGGTAAAGCCCCCATATTGGTATTAATTCGTGTGTCTGAGCTTTACCTGCCTGCCCCGAAATTCGTTACTTATACAACTTATTGGTTTCTCTTAAACGTCAATCCGTCAAATTCCAGATTCTCGACTTTTCCGGTTGCAGTCAGTGTGAACCTGGCAATGGCATTTCCATACCAGGCCTTTTCGTAAGGGCCGTAGAAGGTATCGAAATGCCAGTGTCCCAAAGTCGCTTTTACAAAATTATTGATGTTGAATTCCAGTTTATCCCCACTCAGGGTAATGGTCACTTCCCCGTACAGGGGGTCGGTATATTTTCCAGCATAAGATTCAAGTGCTAAAGAAGGCCTGGTATTTACATTCCTTTTCGCTTCAAAATCTTTTTGAGCACGTTCTCCTTTTTCGCGAATACCCGAGTACAATTTGAGCAAATCGGCACTCCAGTCGCGGTCGCCACCCAGCGCGAACAGATCAAAAGCTTTGTACATCAGGGCATGACGGACTTCTGCATGATCAAAGTTGCCAAAGACATAAATCCCGATTTGTTCTTCCGGAATCTGACCATGTATGGCAATGGCGCCCGCCAAACTCCCTGTGTGAAAATTGACTTTTTTGCCTTTGTAGTCGTGTTGAAACCAGCCGAGACCATAAGTCATCCAGTTGGGTTTGGTAAGGGTCTGAGTTGGGTAAAACTGTTCGGAAGTAACAAGCGTTTGTGGTTTAAACATTTCCCGGAAAGTAGCCGGTTGAAGCAGGCGACCACCTTCATATTTGCTGCTGTCCAGCATACACAACACCCACTTGCTGATGTCGCCGATGGAAGACCACACCGAACCTGCAGGCCCTATCTGGTCGGCGCTTGTATTTTCGATCACCTGAATGACGCCTTTTACCAAATAATGGGGTTTTACCTGGTTGGGATCATTGGCAGCTTCTCCCCTTGTGGCCCGGGTGCGGTTCATCCCGAGTGGCTTAAAGATGCGTTGACGCACAAAATCAGACCAGGTCTGGCCGCTGACTTTTTCAATCACCTGACCAGCAGCCAGGTAGAATATATTTTGATAGACAAACCCTCCACGCAGGGAGTAAGAAGGTTGCACAAGCCGCATTTTCCGAATCACTTCATCAGAGGAGATGTTCATCCCACTCCACAAAAAATCTGCATTTCCCACGCCACTGTTGTGGAGGAATAAATCCCTGATTTTAAGATCCCGCGTCGCATAAGCATCATATAACTGAAATTCAGGCAGGTATTGTACCACGGGATCGTCCCATTTCACTTTTCCTTCGTCAACCAGCATGCCCATGCAAACCGCAGTCATGGCTTTGGTGGTGGAAGCACAGGTGAAAAGGGTTTCTGTATCAACAGGCTCTGGTTGGCCCAATTCTCTTACTCCGTAGCCTTTGGTGAAAAGGATCCGCCCGTCTTTTACAAGGGCAACCGCAAGTCCGGGCACCTTCCACTCCTGCCGGGCATGTTCCACATAGGTATCGAATGCTTTTATCTGTTTGGCATAATTTAAAAGAGGGGCTTTTTGAGCATAACCCATGGCTATAGCAAAGCCAAAAAACAAAGTAAGAAGCTTTTTCATACGTCCAGGTATTTGATAATGAGTTTGTTTTGATAAAATCTGTTGCTTCAAACACGACCTGAATGGCCATTTAGGTCTGAGCCATTTCATAAAGTTCAAATTTTTTTTCAACTTTTATTTGGAATGATTGTTCCAGTATCTGTATTTTTATTTGGAATGATTGTTCCAAAATATTTAACTACTAATCAAATCTTCAAAATGAGTACATTAAACGGAAAAGTAGCTGTGGTTACCGGGGGTAATAGCGGCATTGGTTATGCCACAGCAAAAGAACTGAGTGATCGTGGCGCAAGGGTGGTCATCACAGGTCGTAATGTGGAAGCCGTAGCAAAAGCAGCACAGGAGTTGGGCGTCACGGGTATTGTGGCGGATCAGGCAGACTTAAAGGCGCTCGACAATCTGGTGGAAAAAGTAGGCAGCCAGTTTGGGAAAGTCGACATTTTGTTCAACAACGCCGGCGTCTTTTACCCCGCGCCAGTTGGGTATATTTCAGAAGAGATGTTTGACAATCAAATGGGCATCAACTTTAAAGGGGTCGTCTTCACCACTCAAAAATTTCTCCCAATCTTGAACGACGGCGCTTCTGTCATCAATTTGTCTTCGATAAATGCCTATACCGGTATGCCAAATACTGCGGTATATGCGGCCAGTAAAGCAGCTTTGAATTCCTTTACAAGAACGGCGGCAATAGAACTGGCGCCCAGAAAGATTCGGGTAAATGCCGTAAACCCAGGTCCGGTAAATACGCCGATTTTTGAAAAAGTGGGCATGCCGGAAGCCGATTTAAATGCTTTTGCAGTTGCCATGCAGAACAGGGTTCCTCTGAAGCAGTTTGGTACGCCTGAAGCGATTGCCAAATTAGTGGCTTTTCTGGCATCTGACGATGCCTCGTTCATCACTGGTGCAGAATACAACATCGATGGCGGGATCAGCATCAACCCCGGATTGCTTTAAAATCAGGCATTTATTGCCATATAAACCTGATAAATTGATATATTTGAAGGCCGGTGGACGCTCCGGCTTTCAAATATTTAGTTTATGCCAAGAGTAAAATTATTCAACGAAAAAGAGGTGCTCCAAAAGGCGGTGACGATTTTTTGGAAGCAGGGCTATAACGCCACTTCCATTCAGAATCTGGTAGATGAACTGGGCATCAACAGGGCCAGTTTGTACGATACTTTTGGAGGTAAAGAGAACTTGTTTAAACAATCTTTTGAATTATATCAGCAGTCCAATAGGAAAGTAATTATGGATCTTTTAAATAGCCAGAACTCCATTAAAGAAGGGTTCAAAAAATTATTGGAGTCCTCTGTTGCGGCGGCAGGTTCAGACAACGAATTCAAGGGTTGTTTTGCCGTAAACACCACTACTGAGCTGCTACCCGGCGATCCGGCACTTGCGGAAGTATTGTCAAAAAACCAGGCAGAGGTAGAAGAAGTCTATTATACGTACCTGAAGAAGGGCCAGGAAAACGGTGAGATTTCCAAAGACAAAAACATCCGTTCTATTGCGCGTTACTTTTTTACGTTCGTTAATGGCCTGATGGTTGTAGGTAAATTAAATCTTACCAAAGATCAGTTATTCGAAATGATCGAAGTGGGATTATCGGTGTTGGATTAGCTATTTCTGCTCCGGAAACAAGCCCAATAATCCCGCTTCACTGGCAGTACAAATCCCCCTTTCAGTGATCAGACCGGTTACCAGCCGCGCCGGCGTGACATCAAAGCCGTAGTTCGCAGCAGGGCTGCCCGGCGGCGTTAGCAGTACCTGAACGATTTGGTTGTTGTTCCAGCCCTGGATGTATTGCACCTCTGTTGCGCTACGCTCTTCTATCGGAATCTCTGCAATGCCATCCCGCATGTTCCAGTCAATGGTTGAAGAAGGCAATGCCACATAAAAAGGAACAGCATTGTCTTTTGCGGCAAGCGCTTTGAGGTAAGTCCCGATTTTATTGGCTACGTCTCCGCAGCGGGTCGTACGGTCTGTTCCTGTAATCACGAGATCCACCATGCCATGCTGCATGAGGTGGCCGCCGGCATTATCGGTAATGACGGTGTGCGGCACGCCGTGTTGCTGCAATTCAAAAGCGGTAAGACGTGCTCCCTGATTGAGTGGACGGGTTTCGTCTACCCATACATGCACGGCAATGCCTTTATCGAAAGCGGCGTAGATTGGCGCCGTGGCGGTACCGTAATCAACGCAGGCCAGCCAACCGGCATTGCAGTGGGTGAGGATGTTGACCGGTTGTCCGTTTTTAGCAGCACTGATGGCTTCAATGAGCGGAAGACCGTGTTCTCCAATGAGGCGGCACTGCTCTGCGCTGTCATCAGCTATAGATTGAGCTATTTGACGGGCCTTGCTGATTTTAAGGTCCTTTCCTTCCACATTGTCCAATTCCAGGAGCATCAATTTCAGGGCCCGGGACAAATCGACCGCCGTAGGCCGGGTAGCATTCAGGTATTCAGAGGCCTTGAGAATGTGGCCCCACATCCCCTCTCCTTCCGGAGCTTCCCGCACAGCAAAATAAAGCCCCCAGGCAGCCGTCGCGCCAATGAGCGGCGCGCCCCGTACGTGCATGTCACGTATGGCGCGCGCGCAATCGGTCATCGTACGCAGGTTCATGATTTCGATTTCATGCGGAAATCGGCACTGATCGAAGATTTGAACAAGTGTTTCGTCCTGAAGCCAGATGGAGCGGTAGTGGGTATGGTTGATTTTCATCCCACAAATATACTACATATAGAACGTCTCCTCTGCCGGCCTCAGCGCTCTTTTTAGCCACAAGGGCCGTCGCAATCCATTCGGACCCGGAGCAGGTCTTGCCATCTCCAGCCATTTTTTATACACTTCAAACGACTTCTTCGTGTCTACAAAAACATCGCCATAGGCATCACCCGGTAGCGCTCTTTCAAGGCGCACTTTCTGGTGCCAGCAATGCATGCCGCTGATGGGATCGGGGTGGACCGGGAAAGTGATGTTTTGATGCACACCGCCATCGCTCCAGAAAATGCGACTGCTATCAGCGTCCTTACTTTCATAGGGCTGGATGTCGGTGATGGTTTTCATGTGCCAGCCACCTTCGCCATCGGTGTCTATTTTGACGGTGTTGGTTGCCCAGCGATTGGCCGGAACGTCCTGTGGACGACGCCAGCGGCCCAGGTGATGCGAGCAGGCAACAACGCCGGGTTTCATGCCTTCGGTCACCCATACTTTATCAACAAAATAACCGATTTCGGTATTGATGCGGAGCAGGTCGCCGGTGTCTACGCCGAGCGCCCGGGCATCTTCCGGGTGCAGCCAGATTGGGTTGCGGTTTGAAATTTCGTACAACCACTTGGCATTGCCGGAGCGGGAGTGGATCAGCGTTGGCAGGCGGAAGGTTGGCACCAATGGGTATTCGCCTTTGGAGCGGTCCATTTCCTCCTCGTGGATATGGCTTTTGATATAAGTTGGAATGGCATATTCCGGCCATTTCCAGTCAATCATCGTTTGTGAAAAGAACTCGTTTTTGCCGGAAGGCGTCGGAAATCCTTCTACAGGTTTCCCCTCGTGAATGACGCCAATCGTTTTGCCTTTCTTACGCACAATGCCGTTTTCAACCGCAGCGCCATCGAGTTCTTTTTCCGATAATTCGCGGAGGTTTTTGGTGTAAACCGATTCTTCTACCAAAAATGCGCCGTACTTACGCATGTAGTCCAATGCGGTCAGGCCTTCTTTTGCTGCTGCTTCGGGCAGGCCTTTTGTATTTTCAAAAATGAACTGGTAGTATTCATCCACCGTCACTTTTTCTCCCGGTCGGTAAGGCGAAATGAAATGCTCGCGAACACCAAGTGAACCATCGGGGTCTATGCGCCAGGACAATTCGATCCAGAACTCATCTTCCTCCCACACTTCACCGGGATTAACTTCGTAGGTAAATTCGACCTTTCGACCGTCGCGGCGCGCTTTTTCACGCAGCACAGGCTGGCGGAAAGCGATCCAAACCCCGGCATGCGTTTCGTACGTATTCAGGTCGTGGCGCTCGGAAGCCAAACCAACCGGAAGAACGTAGTCGGCAAAATACGCCGTTTCATTCCAGGTTGGTGTCAGGGCAATGTGTTGCCCAAACATGCTTTCATCCGAAAAAGCTTCCATCCAGGAAAAGCCGTCGGGGTAAGTCCAAACCGGATTGAAAACCCGGGAGAAATATACATCCATTTTACCGCGCCCTTCCTTGAGAAAATGAGGCAGCAGAAAAGACATTTCAAAAAATGCGAGCGGGTATTCTTTCGGAAAATGCAGCTCGTTCCAGAATTTTTGTGCCGGCGGATGATCAAAAAACTTAGGATGGTATTTGTTCCAGGTATTGGGCGAAGTGCCCCCTTCGGTGCCGACTGAACCAGTGAGCACATTCAGAAAATGCAAACAACGCGCCACAGCCCAGCCGCCCAGGTTGCCGCTGCCGGCCGAGCGCCAATTGTGCGAAGCAAAGCGCGTACCTGCTTCACCAATGACTTTAGCGACTTCGCGTATCATAGACGCCGTAGCGCCGCTTTCAGCCTCTGCATATTCGGGCGTGTATTCGGCGTAAACTTCTTTGAGAACCTCAATAAAGGTTTCAAACGTACAGGGGCGGTCTGCGTAAGCCGCTTTTAGGTATTCATCCCAGTTGACCCAGTTTTCGAGGTAATCGCGGTTATACCACCCGTTGTTGATGATTTCCCGGGCGATGGACAACAACAATGCCGCTTCAGTCCCCGGGTAAGTAGGCATCCAGTAATCGGCCATACTGGCGGTATTGGACAACCTCGGATCCAGCACGATGAGTTTGGCGCCCTTCATTTTCCCTTCCATGATGCGTTGGGCGTGCGGGTTGAAATAGTGCCCGCTTTCCAGGTGCGCCGAGATGAGCATGATGGCTTTGGCATTCGCGTGATCCGGCGAAGGCCGGTCGTGGCCATACCAGAGCGCATAACCGAAACGAGCGCCCGAAGAGCAAATATTGGTGTGGCTGTTATGGCCATCCACTCCCCAGGCCTGCAACACGCGATCCATGTAGCCCTCGTGACCGGGACGACCAACGTGATAGGCCACTTCGTTGTTGCGGCCTTCCTGCAGGGCTTTGCGAATGCGCCCGGCGATATCGTCGAGCGCTTCGTCCCAACTAACGCGGTCCCATTGTCCTGCACCGCGCTTGCCATTGCGCTTCAGCGGGTAGAGGATGCGATCAGGATCGGTAATCTGGTTGATGGTAGCAGGACCTTTGGCGCAATTGCGTCCCCGGCTGCCCGGGTGCCAGGGATTGCCTTCAAATTTGCGTACCTCATTGGTATCTTTGTCAATATAAGCCAGCAGGCCACAGGCGCTTTCGCAATTGAAGCAGGTAGTCGGCACGATGGAGTAGTGCTTAGCTTCTTTTCTGGGCCAGGACTTGGCTTCGTATTCCTTCCAGTCGTCCCATTGATCGGGTGGCGGAAACTTGGTCAGGTCGCCGGGTTCAGTCAGGCGGTTGACTTCATCTTTTGCAGCTGCATCTTTGTGCAGGTTAGGAATCAGGCCAATTTTTTCAGCCACGGTTTCGATGAAAGAGGGCGTATTTCTTTTCTTTGTCATGTCTTTGTCTTTGTAATTAGCTTAATGCAATCCGCTGCGGCGCTTCCACCCAGATACGTTCCGTGATTAAAATACCTGCCAGTACCATGGCGCCTGCTGCGGCAGCGACGGCGATCCCATTTCCGAAAAACAGCAAAGCCAGCGGTACGAGGTTTCCGGCCAAAAGGGTCAATAGCCAAAACCGGCGGCTATAGCGGCCTTTCAAAATCATGGAAACAGTCGCTTCTGCGTCTGATGAGGGGTGTTTGGTGCCCAGTTCGAGGAAAAGAATCAACAAATTGGCTCCAATTGAAGCGCAAAGCACATTGGTCAAAAATAAATGCCACTCCGGATTCATGTCTAAAAACAGGCCGGCGATTAAAAAAGCACCGGCGCCTGCCATAAAGCTATGCACCAGCATGTGGAGCGGCAGCACAGGACTCTGCCAGAAGTCGCGGCCTTTGGCCTGAGCAAAGAGGAAAGCGGTATAAACAGATGTAATTACCGCAAAAACGGCGGTCGCAATCAAAATAATCGTTTGCAGTTTTTCCAGCTCCAGCCATAAAGTCAATACCCATGCTGTCAGTAAACCACCATACAGGGTAAGGGAATACCCACCCTTAACCAACCAGGAGCTCCAGTGTGGCCGCAGCAATACATATACAAAGCGCAAAGGTTGATCCAGGTCTTTCACCAACAGGGCCGTTGTCAGCAGGAGGAAAACGAAGGCCAGGCCTGCGCCTGTCCACCAGTCTGAAGCAGCCAACAGATCGGATTTGCCAAAAAGCCAGGCCAGAAAAGGCACCAGAAAAGCGCCGGTTGAGATGGCCTTGGTCCAGACATAACCCCATACTTCACTCCCCCAAAGAATCCCTTTGTCAGGAGCGTCGTAGTAGCGGCGGGCTTCCTGGCCCATGAGGGCGTCTATGGATTTTACGCCGACCGCCTTGCCGGACGACACATCTTCTTTTGTGTATCCGTTGCCGGTAGCAGCCAATGCTGCAGTAACCAGGCTATCACCATCGAAAGCCAGTTTTTCTGCATGGTGCCCAACGCCTTTTTCCTGAGCGCTGAAGGCGTAATTGCTGCGCGAAGTTGCTGTTGGATTGAGTGACCATTCATCGCCGTCGATGTAAAACAGGTTCGGAGCAGTGCCTTTAGATGCCTTTCTAACGGTAACTTGTTCCTGTGAGAGCAGCATGGCAATTTCACTTTGGGGGTTTTCCATGTCTCCTGAAATGATGGCGTGTTCCGGGCAAACATTCACACAGGCAGGCTCCAGTCCTACATCCACGCGGTGGGCACAGTAATTGCACTTTGCGGCAGTATGGCTCTCCGGATCGATGTAGAGTGCGTCATAGGGGCAGGCCTGCATGCAGGAACGGCAACCAATACAGCGGTTTTTGTCGAAATCAACAATACCGTCTTCGCGGAAGAAAAGGGCTTCCACCGGGCATATTTCAACGCAGGGTGCATTGGTGCAGTGATTGCACCGCATCACCGAAAAAACGCGTCGGGTATGCGGAAATTTTCCTTTTTCAACCTGCTTAACCCAGGTGCGAAAGACCCCAACCGGAACGTCGTGTTCTTGTTTACAGGCAGTCGTACAGGCGTGACAACCGATGCATTTTCGATTGTCTATGACGAAACCATATTTCATTTCTGATAGGTGTTAGACGTTAGATATTAGACATTAGACGTCAGATGTTAGATTTAAGATGCAGTCCATTTACATGCTGCTGCAAATCCTGTCATGCGGTAAATTCGGATAAAGCCTCAGCCCGGGGCATATCGGTTTTCAGCACTTCGTTATAGCCTCCGGCAATGTCCACCAGGTTGTGAAAACCCCGTGCTTTCAGAATTGAACCAAAAACGACAGAGCGATAACCACTGCGACAAAGGAGGTAATATTGCTGGTCCTTATCAAAGACATTCATGTTGTCATTGATAAAATCGAGCGGAACGTTTTCTACGTCACGCAGGTGGTCACTGTTGAATTCCGAAGGTTTGCGAACGTCGATAATTTTAATGGATGGGTCTTTGTGATACCTTTTGGCCAGTTCATCAGCCGGGATAGATTCCAGCTTTTCGACCTCCTTGCCTGCTTTTTCCCACGCAGCCATTCCACCTTCCAGGTAACCGATACAATTGTCATAGCCGACCCGGGCCAGGCGAACCACTGTTTCTTCTTCCCGACCTTTATCAGCAATGACGACAATCGGTTGCATCAAATCTGTAATCAGAGCGCCTACCCAGGGGGCAAATTGTCCGTCAAGGCCAATAGAAACAGAACCAGGTACATGGCCTTTACAAAACAATTGGGCTGCCCGAACATCCAAAACCAGTGCATTTTCCTGTTCGACAGCCGCAACAACTTCGTCTGGCGTCAAAGCGCGGGCGCCGCGTTCCATAACCAGGTCTATGCTTTCATAACCGGTTTTATTGATCTTTGCATTTTTTGCAAAGTATTGTGGCGGTGCAGCTAAACCATCGGTTACTTCCTGAATAAACTCTTCACGGGTCATATTGGCGCGGAGGGCGTAATTGGTCATTTTCTGCGAGGCGATGGTGCTCCAGGTTTCTGAAGACATGTTTTTGCCACACGCTGAACCGGCGCCATGAGCCGGGTAAACGAGTACATCGTCAGGCAAGGGCATCAATTTGTTGCGAAGGCTGTCGAAAAGCCAGCCTGCAAGATCTTCTTTGGTAAGCGAGCCTTTTTTCTGAGCCAGATCCGGGCGCCCCACATCGCCAATAAACAGGGTATCGCCCGTGAAAACAGCATATTCCTTACCGTTTTCGTCATACAGCAAATAGCAGGTGCTTTCCGGCGTGTGTCCCGGTGTGTGTAATACTTTGATTTTTAGCGCCCCAAGCTCCAAAATCTCCCCGTCCACGGTTTCGTGCTTGGCGAAAGTAGTGTCGGCGCCAGGGCCATATACAATCGTAGCGCCTGTCTTTTCTGCCAGATCGAGGTGTCCGGAAACAAAATCTGCGTGAAAATGCGTCTCAAAAATATATTTGATTTTTGCGCCGCTTTCTTCCGCACGTTTTAAATAAGGGCCGGTTTCCCTCAAAGGATCGATAACGGCAGCTTCTCCGTTGCTTTCAATGTAATAAGCGCCTTGTGCCAGGCAGCCGGTATAGATTTGTTCAACTTTCATTTAATGCAATTATTTGACAGGGAAAAAAAAACAAGTTTACAACTGGCAGTCAATTCAGTTAGCAGTATGGTGACGGCACCTTATACCCACTGGATTTGATCAATTGTTTCTTTATAAATTCAACACTTCAATTTCATGCCTTTGCATGGCAATTTTTCCGTGTTGCTCCAATTTTTTCAAGAGCCTCGACACGACTTCGCGCGAGGTATTCAAATCGTTGGCAATTTCCTGATGGCTGATTTGTAAAACCCTGCTTTGCGTTTCACGACATTGCCTGATCAGGTAAAATTCAATACGCTCGTCCAGGCCCCGGAACGCCACATTATCGAAAGCCAACAAGACTTCTTCCAGGCGATAACGAAAAGTGTCAATCACAAACCGCCCCCAGCTTTTGTAGCGCATCAACCATTCCTCCATGTTGGAATAGGAAACCATTACGGCTTCCGTTTCTTCCACGGCTACTGCACGAACGGTGCTGACTTCATTCCTTTCCGTACAGGCGATGGATAAAGCGCAGGCTTGTCCGGGTTTGATGTAATACATAAAAAATTCCGCTCCGTCATTGTCTTCACGATATACTTTCACCAACCCTTTGGTAATGAAAAACATATTGCGCAGGTAATCTCCGGGATGCATCAATTGTTCGCCTTCCTGAAATCGCCAAAGCGTACTTTCACGCTCTATATCTGCCAGTAAAAAGGATTCCAATTCGCTAAACAGCTGCCGCAACTGGCTCAGTAATTCGGTTTTGTCTTTGATTTCTTTTGCCATCCTATAATATCTCGGTTCATAAATTCGGATCGAGCCCTCAGACGGCAATTTCGCATTTTTTTACGCCTTTCCCTTTAAAATCAGGTTCCAATACATCCACGGCAACAAATGGCGCTTCACCTGATACATGCTCCATTGCTCTTTCGTTTGGTCAATCGGAAAAGACATGGCCGGCTTTTTGTCATAATCGAACTCTGCCATAACCAGTTTACCATAACCCGTCACCAGTGGACAGGCGGTATAACCGTCGTAAACGGCCTTCGGTGCTTTGTTGCGAATGGCATCCAGCAGATTAGCGACCAGCACAGGCGCCTGCTTCCGGATTGCTGCGCCGGTTTTGGAAGTCGGAAGGCTGCTGACATCTCCTAAAGAATAAACATTGGCATAGGTATTGTGCCTCAGAGTATCTTTATCAACATCCACCCAACCCAGCGGATCATTCTTCATCGCCAGCGGGCTTTTTTTGATAAAATCCGGGGCGCTCTGTGGCGGGCATACGTGAATAAAGTCGTAAGGTTGCTCCTTGATCGATACCTCACCAGCTTCATTTTTGGCCTGAAAAACGGCTATTTTTTCTTCCGCCCTGATTTCCACGAGGTCATGGAAATAATTCAACCTGGCCCCGATCCGGTCCACAACTTTCAACAGGGTTTTGTTGTATTCCGGCACACCAAAAAGGAAGCTCCGGGCGGTAAAATACTGTATATTTGATTTGGCAAGTAAGCCATGCAGGCGGAGATAATCGCCAGTCATGTACATGATTTTATGCGGAGCGCCGCCACACTTGATGGGGGTAGCCGGATCCGTAAAAATCGCGTTGCCTCCTTTGAAATGCTTCAGGCATTCAAAAGTATAAGGCGCCGTTTTATAGCTGTAGTTGCTGGTCACCCCGTTTTTACCCAGCGCTTCAGGTAATCCCTTGATTTTATCCCAATCAAGTTGGATGCCCGGACAAACCACCAGATGATCGTAAGAATATTGCCCTGCATTGGTATTCAGTGTGTTGTGCTCAGGATCAAAGGTCTCTACACTTTCCTGAATCCACGTGGCTCCCTGCGGAATAACAGATGCTTGCGGGCGCGCTGTATTATTGATGTTGAAAGCGCCACCCCCTACCAATGTCCAGGCAGGTTGATAGTAATGGGTATCCGAAGGATCTATAATTCCAATGACCAATTTACGATCTGCGCGTAGCAGTTGAGCTGCCACAGAAATCCCGCCATTCCCCGCGCCTACAATAAGGACCTGATAGTGAGACATCATGTTCAATTTTTTTCCGGTTTTACAATCTAATTTTGTTCAAACAGAACATCTCGGGATAATCAGCAGGGAACTTGTCTGAATCGCAGGGCTAAATTAGGCAGGGAAATACAATAAAACGGTGACTTATGTCACAGTAGCTGATTTTCGATAAAATAAAATCATCAAATGTTTCGGAGACTGCGCTGTACCAGCTTTTTGAATCTGAAAGTAAGCACAATGGCTGCGAAGCCCAACGCAATGACATTGGCATACCAGATGCCAAAGATGCCCATCTTGAACAGGAAGCCCAGAAGCCAGGCCAGTGGAATCCAGATCACCCAATAAGCAAGGAAGGTCAGCAATGTGGGTATGCGTACATCTTGTAATCCGCGTAAAATTCCCGCTGCAATACCCTGCGTACCGTCAAAAAGTTGGAATATGGCACAAATGACCAGCAAGCCTGAAACCAGGTGGGTGACTTCAGGTGAGTCTACGCCATAAAGCCGTGAAAACTGGTTGCGGAGTAAATAAATGCTGGTTGCGGTAATGGCCATACAAAGGACGCCCAGAGCCAGAGCGGTATTGCCGGCTCTTTGCAGGTTAGGATAATCGCGGGCGCCAAGGGCATTGCCAATCCGGATGCTGGCGCCTACTGAAATACCGAGTGCAATCATGAAGCTCATGGCTGAAACATTCAACGCAATCTGGTGCGCAGCGCGCGCTTCAGAAGCATTGGCTAACCACCCGGCCATGATAGAAGCACCGGAAAAAGCGGCTACTTCGAAGAAAATTTGCAAACCCATTGGAATCCCGAGCCTGAAAATTTTGATTAGCACGGCTTTGTCTGTCAGGAAAGGAATGCGTACCGGCGCAATCCGGACAGCACGCAGCAAGTAGACAACAATGCTGCCTGCCATCAAAATCCGGCAAATAAGCGTTGCATAGCCCGAACCGGCCAATTCAAGCCGGGGAAATCCCCAATGGCCAAAAATCAACAACCAGTTGAGAAAAACATTTAGCAACACCCCCAACAAGGTGATAAGCATGCCGATGCGGGTCAGCGACAAGCCGTCGCAATATTGCTTGCCGCCAATAAAAAGCATCATCGGGATATTGGAAAGCGCCAGGATATATAGAAATTCCTGCGCCATAGCTACTTCGCTTTGAGGTTGCCCCATCCATGGCAGGAGTGCCGCCGCACCGGCAGTCAGCAAGCAGGTGGCGATTCCTCCGATCAACCCCGCCCATAAGCTTTGCCAGAGGTAAATACCGGTAGCGTTTTGATTATTGGCACCCACGGTTTCCGCGACCAGCGGCGCAATGACATTCATGGAACCGATGCCCAGGATGGTCGCCATCATATAGGTACTGGTAGATAAGGATGCGGCAGACAGGTGGAGGTATCCGACATTCCCTACCATGACATTGTCGGTAATGTTCATCATCAGATTGCCCAGCTGACTGATAACAACCGGCACAGACAGGAGGATGGTTTCTTTGAAATGGAGACGCCAGGACTTTAACGGGTGCATGATGGTGCGTTCCGAACCTTTTTATCCGGCTCGCGAGGTACAAACCTAAAGAAATTGAGATAAGTTTCGGTCAGTTTTTTTTATCGCCCGGGATAAGCGACTGCAGTGCTTCCATATTGGCGTCCGCGTAAAACAGGGCACGGACAGGGATGCTCAAACCCTGCAATACCCGGCTTTCGATGAGTTCATCGCGGGTAAGAATGTAAGGCTCAAAATAAACAGTTTCGTTTTCAAGCAAAAAGTAAAGTTCCACTTGTTCACGGTCGGGGTCAATGATCCAGTATTCGCGGATGCCATGAGCGGCATAATCGTCTTTTTTGATGCCCCGGTCTCTGGATGCCGTGCGCTTGGATAGAATTTCTACTGCTAAATCAGGGGCCGGGAAGAAAAGCTGGTCTTTTGTAAATTTATCGGATTTGCTTTTTTCAAAAAACACAAGATCCGGCTCATAATCATTTCTGGTGAGGGAGATCATGGCTTTTTCTGACCAGACCGTGCCAAGTCCTTTGAGGAGCGTGTAGGCATGTAAAAGTCCTCCGAGAAGCCGGCTGACTTCTAAATGTTTTTGCTTAGCTGGTGAGTGGTAAATCGTTTCTCCGTTGATGAACTCTGCCTTAACCTTAACGCTGTCGTCTACCCATTCGCGAAAAGCGCGGCGACGCCGAACCTCATCAGCTAAAGCAGCTTGAAGTTGCTCTGCCACCTGAATAGCGTCAGGTCTTTGCAGGATGCGTTCAACAGTATTCGCCATAACAACATGAATTTATACAAAGGTAAGGGAAAAGTCACTAATTTGGCTCCGATTTTCCTATGATTCCTGTTTACAACCTAAAACCACAGTAACATGCCCACTGCAAGCGCCAAAACCATTTATGCCCTCATGATCGCCATAGATGCGTACCCCATCGAACGGCATCGGCTCAATGGTTGTGTCAATGACCGCAACGCCCTGAAAGACTACATCGAGCGGAACATCGGCTCGCAAAAGAACATCAAACTCAACATCAAAACCGTTACTGATAACGAAGCCACCAAAGCGAACATCATCGCGGCTTTTTCGCATTTCGGCAAAGCCAAAGACGGCGATATCTGCATGCTTTATTTCAGCGGACACGGCTCCCAGGCGCCCGCGCCGCCGGAATTCTGGCACCTCGACCCCGACAGGATGAACGAATCCATTGTTTGCTGGGACAGCCGCATTCCAAATGGCAAAGATTTGATGGACAAAGAGTTATCTTATCTCATCTGGAAAGCGACTTTTGGAAAAAAAGTACACTTTGCCGCTATATTTGATTGCTGCCACGCCGGTTCCAATACCCGCGACACCAACATCACCCCCCGCATGGCAGAGCCCAGTCCGGTACCTTCCAGGCTTGAAGATTACCATGGCTACAAAGCCTATAAAAAAGTTACCTCAGGCAAAGTCATTGAAGTTAGTCCTCCACGCGGCAACCACATCCACCTCGCTGCTGCCAAAGCCAATGAGACAGCCAAAGAACTGCGCATCGACAACAAATCCCGCGGTGTCTTCACCTATTCCCTGATCGAAACGCTCGAACAAAATGGCGGCCAGATCAGCTATGCCGATTTGATGCACATTGTTGGTGTGAAAGTAGGCAACAGAGTGGTTTCTCAAACGCCCGAACTGGACAGTGTAGAGGTAAACGACAAAAAGAACCTGTTTCTGGGCGGAACCATTGAAGCAGCTGCTTCGGAATACCTGATTACTTATCGCAGCGGCAAATGGACCGTTGATGCAGGGGCCATTCACGGCATCCCCGAAAACGGCGGCGCCCTGACGCTGAAAGACAGCGGCGAAACCGTGCGCATCACCAAAGTGCTGCCCAATTATTCGGAATTAGCCGGCATGGACGGAAAAGATACCAACCAGGGTTTTAAAGCGGTCGTAAAGGATCTGGAATACAGGAAATTGAAAGTGGCTTTCGCCAAAGGGGTCGAACGCGCAGGAGATTCGGCCATTCGCGCTGCCTTAAAAAGCGGCGGCTTTCCGTTGATTGATTTAATCGGTGATGAAAAGAATGCGGAATACCTGATCAAAACAGGTGGCAAAGCTTTTCAGTTGACCCTGCCCGGCGAAACACGTCCTGTTTTCCGCCGGGTACCTGATCTGAATGAAGAAAAAGCAAAAGTGTTTCTGACGGATGTGGAAACCATCGCACGCTGGCGCAATCTGATCGCATTGGCAAACCCGCGCACCACCATTCGGGATGAAGAGTTTGAGGTGGAACTTTACCGGATCACCACGCCCGGTGACGACGCCGATGACGCACCAAAGGAACTCAGCGACTGGAGAAAAACAAGTGTTTTCCGGTATGAACAGGCAGCAGGCGAATGGAAACAGCCGTATTTTCAAATGAAAATCAAAAACAAAAGTACCCGAACCCTGTATGTAAGCGGTTTGTACCTCGATGATGCGGGCGGCATTACCAATAAATTTTTGGCAAAAGAAGAACTGGCGCCCGGTGCAGAAGCCTGGTTTCTGGATAATTACCAGGGGACACAATACAAATCCATCCCGCTGGAAGTCAAAGACGAATACCACGCCTGGGGCATTACCGAAGTGACCGAACACATCAAGTTGCTGATCAGTACCGACCCTGCCCTCAACACTGACCGGTACAATCAGGATAGTTTACCCCTTGATGTTCCTCCCGGATTTCAGGGAAAAAGAGCAGGACGCAATGAGAAAAATTATCCTGCCGTCCCGGATTGGACCACCAAAGACATTGCGCTGACCATCGTCAGGCCAATGGAACAGGTGCAGCTCATCCCGGGCCGGGCCGTTACGATGCTTGATACCCTGACCATGGAAGCGCCGGAAGGGGTTTCTGCTCAAATTTCGCTCAATTCAGCGCCCGAAGCGGCGCGTGGAATGGAAGGCAGCGGCGCCACTCCGGATAAATCGCCGGAACGCCTCTGGGGCGCCCAGCAAGAAACCCAGCCCTACGCTTTTTCTCCGGGCAATAATTTATCTCCCGCGCCGAGTGTGTTGGAACTGCGCAATGTTACTGGCAAAGACAAAATTTCTGCCGACACCCCGCTGAAGTTGAATCTCGGACACACGCTTGCGGATGACGAGTTTGTCGCTCCTCTGGCATTCGATGAACAAACAGGACTGTACTATCTGGTAGGCATGTCGGATAAATCGGGAATGGTCAGCATCGAAACCCTGCCGGAAGAAAGTGCTTCGGGTACCCGCAGCCTTGGGGGCTCCATCAAGATTTTCTTTTACAAAGTCGTGCTTTCCAAACTTGGCTTCGAATACAAACACCCACAATTGTCCATGGCCGCCTTCAAGGCTCCTGATTCGGAAGAATACGATTATGTGACCGATGTTGCCAAAATAAAGACCGCCGTTGAAAAGTCGAAAAACATCGTGCTGTTTATGCACGGCATCATCGGCGATACGCTGGACATGACCAAATGCATCCGTCGCGCCAAAGTGCAGGAAGCGAGTGATGCCATTGACAAAAAATTTGATCTGGTGCTGACCTTCGATTACGAAAATCTGAAAACGGAGATCAACGAAACGGCTCAAGAATTCAAAAAGAAGCTGGAAGCCGTGGGGCTGAAAGCTGGCCATGGCAAACAGCTCACCATTATTGCACATTCGATGGGCGGATTGGTATCCCGTTGGTTTATCGAAAAAGAAGGCGGCAGTCAGGTGGTGAACCACCTCATACAGGTAGGAACACCCAATTCGGGTTCTGCGTGGTCTGATCTTTATGAAATGGTTAGTGTGCTGTTGTCGCGGGCTGTTAACGGCGCTGTCTTCCTGAAACCATACATCCTGCCACTGTCCCTGCTTGGGCGCTTAGCCGGCAATTTGTTCATTACCTTAAAGCAAATGGATCCGGATGGTTCCTTTCTAAAAAAATTAAACGACGGTACGGATCCGGGTATCCCATACACGATTGTTGCGGGTAACACCCAGCTCATTCCTTCAAAAAACGAGCAGGATCAGGCCAGTGCGATGAAAAAACTGATCGCCCGCTTTAAATCACGCGGCCATTACGATGCCCTTGACCTGTTGTTGTTCAAAGAAGCCAACGACATTGCTGTGGCCACCACCAGCATTACCGGCATTCCGGGCAAGGACAAGCGCACCCACCGGCCCGTTGAAATTACGGTTGCCTGCGACCACATCAGCTATTTCTGCGATCCGAATGGATTGAAGGGGGTTGCTCAGGCGGTCGTCGGGGGTTGAGGTGACAGCTAATATCGTCAACTTACGGTTTTTTAGGTGTCATCTGCGAGGCACGAAGCAGGTGACATCTCAAAAAACCGGGCCGCGATTCGCAAAAATTGAGGTCTCAATTTTTGCTTAAGCTGACGATATTATAGGCGATATCTCGCTTGGGCTGGCTTTGAAGCCCGGCGGCAGGTGTCGTCTCTTGGTGAGCACAAATGATGTGAGATTCGCCGGGATGACATCTGCTGCTTGAGGCAGCGAGATGTCACCCCGGCTACCAGAATTTCTCACAAATATTCCTGTAAAACATTACCTTTCTTCCGTCAAATCGTTTTCTCAACCAAATTACATCCGAAACATTCATGAGTACCAACGAAAAAAACAAGTTCAAATCGTATGTTTCGCCGGAAGTGATGATGCCCGAGTTGACGGCTAAATCCATTCTTTTAGGCGCATTGGCAGGCATAATTTTTGGCGCTGCTACGGTCTATCTGGCACTGAAAGCCGGTTTAACTGTTTCTGCTTCCATCCCGATTGCCGTACTGGCCATTTCGCTTGGACGGCGCTTTTTCAAAACCAATATCCTGGAAAACAACATCATACAAACGGCGGGTTCTGCGGGGGAATCCATTGCTGCCGGTGTTGTATTTACACTTCCCGGTTTTCTTTTTCTTTCTGCAGGAGCTGACGGAAAAAGTATCGGAGAAGCTTATTTCAATTACTGGACCATCTTTATCCTGGCCGTTTTAGGCGGTATTCTTGGTACTTTGATGATGATTCCACTGCGGCGTTCCCTGATCGTAAAAGAGCACGGCACCCTACCCTATCCGGAAGGTACAGCCTGCGGATCGGTACTGGTGGCCGGAGAGCGCGGCGGCGACTTCGCCCGTACCGCATTTATGGGCCTGGGCTTTGCTTTCGCTTATGCCATGCTGCAGAAAATATTTCATGTCATCGCTGAAGTGCCGCGTTTTGCAACAGAGCAGGCCAACCGCTTTTTCCCCTCTGCCGTTGTCAGTGGTGAAATCACGCCGGAATACCTTGGCGTTGGCTACATCATTGGCCCGCGGATTGCAGGCGTTCTGGTTGCGGGTGGCGTTCTGGCCTGGCTGGGATTGATTCCCTTGCTGGCGACGCTGGTTCCACCGGATGTTACGGCTGCCCAGCTGGTAAAACTGGGCTACCTTGGCGGGCTTGACGTTGCAGGCGGACCTGGTGGCTGGAATCCGGCAACCCAGACTTTTGGCGACTATGCCGCAGCGCTTTACCGGGCTTACATCCGCCAGATTGGCGCAGGCGCGGTAGCCGCAGGTGGCTTCATCACACTGATCAAAACCATACCTACCATCATTTCCTCTTTCCGCGACAGCATCGGTTCGCTCAAGGACAAAGTGGAAGGCAGCACCGTAGACCGGACTGACCGGGATTTGTCTTTTAAAGTCGTTATTTACGGCAGCCTTGGGCTCATCGCCATCATGGCTTTACTCCCACAGGTGCCGGGCGACAGCCTTTTCAGCAAATTGTTGCTGGGTTTGCTGGTAATCGTTTTTGGCGCATTTTTCGTCACCGTTTCCAGCCGCATTGTGGGGCTTATCGGATCGAGTAACAACCCGATTTCGGGGATGACCATCGCAACCCTGATGGGTACTTGTCTTATCTTTATCGGCATTGGGTGGACCGGGCAGGTTTTTGAACCCATGGCACTCGTGGTTGGTGGTATGATTTGTATCGCTGCCGCAAATGCAGGGGCGACCTCACAGGATTTAAAAACGGGCTATATAGTCGGGGCAACGCCACGCAACCAGCAGATCGCCTTGTTTGTTGGCGCTATTGTCTCTTCTGTTGTAATCGGTCTGACTGTCAAATTGCTGGACACGCCAACAGCAGAACAGCTGGCTGCTGGTGTTACACACGCCATTGGTACAGATAAATACCCTGCACCTCAGGGCACCCTGATGGCGACGCTCATCCGGGGTATTTTGTCCTTCAACTTAGACTGGCAGTTTGTTTTGGTTGGCGTATTTCTTGCCGTTACGCTCGAATTGTGCGGGGTAAAGTCGCTTTCCTTTGCCGTGGGCGCTTATTTGCCACTGTCTACAACCCTGCCAATTTTTGCCGGCGGCGCCATTAAAGGCCTCGTAGACTGGAAATTGAAAAAACGCGGTGAAGAGACGGAAGATGCCGAGTTGGGTAAAGGCAGTCTGTTTGCAACCGGATTGGTAGCAGGCGGCGCTTTGGCCGGAGTTATTGTGGCTTTACTTGCTGTGATTCCTTCGGTAGCCGGTTTCCTTGATAAAATTAACGCTGAAGAGAACTTCATTGGCTTCATGGGCGAATTTGGCTACCACATTCTGGGTGTCGCATTCTTTGCGTTCATGGGCTGGGTGGTCTATCGCACCGCCATGAGTAAAAAATAACGTTAGTAATTAGCCCATGCAAAATGGGCAAGTAGGCAAGTAGGCAAGGTTTTGCATGTTTGCCTACTTGCCTTTTGCTTCTTTCTCCTTGCTCCTTGCCTTTTTGCCTCTTGCCTTTTTGAGCCACCCTCATCGCTGTTTTGGCTTTCTGCAATTACCTCGCAGCACACAGCCATTCTATATAAATGGCTGCTTTAGAAGCGCTGTCAGCAAGATGGTCTTCAATGCTCGCAAAAGCTTCTTTTTTCAGATCAGCGGCAGATTCCTGCATCCCATAACGCAGCAAACCTTTATAAAGCAACCAGGCCGTGGCGATATCCGGAATCTGGAAATCACCCTGCAATAAGGTTTCCAGCATCCGTTCTGCCTGCTCCTGAGTCGGTATGCCGGCAGCGAGGGGCATCATCCCCGTTATAGAGGCCGAAAAAACCGTTTGCGAATTTTTTAAAACATGTGGCAGATACAGTCCGGCATTTTCACTCCAAAGTTTTTCGTTCATGCTCCACACCGCGAGGTCATTCCATTCCATCAGCTCCTGAACATCGTGTTTAAGTAGTCCGCCCAGGCGTATCAATTGCTCGTTGGACCAGATCAACATGGCATTGAAAAAAGGATCTTCGAAATAAGTGAGGGTGTGACTTCGAGTCACGCCCTCACTTTGACCACTTGCCGTAGCAATTAGCCCATCGCCGCTCAGGTCACAATTGCCATACAGGAAGCGGTGAAAATCCAGAATCTGCTGAAAAACGGGCCGTAGTTGCTGTAAAAAGACAGCCTTGTTCTTTGCGGTCTGGTATAAATGCCCAAGTATCCATCCGTGCGCTGCATCGGAAAGTACGGCAGAGGCATCTTCAGTAGGCGATTCAAATGATAAAGCAGTCTGCAAACAAAGCAGGGCGCGATCCTGATCCAGCCTGGAAAATGCAATAGCCAGCCACGCCGCGTCCCGGGCCGAAAGTTGTGCAATTTTTTCCACCGTGTCATATGGCTTTAGCCAATCCAGTGCAGCTTTTAGGAGTTGTTTCTTATTCAAAACAAAAGGCATTGAAATCAAGGGGGAAAGGGGGGTGGGAAAGGTCAAAGATAATCAATGAAGGGAAGGAGGGATGCCCCATTGAAAAAAAGTAGAAAAAAAATTGCCGGATGCGTTACTTTTCAAAAGACCGGCGTCTTTAATGGTGTAACAATTGTTCTGGGGATGAAAAGATTATGGGGGGATTTTGAGAACAAAATACTGAAGAGAAGGTTTTCATGATTTAATATGGGTTTTAGGTGTTTTTCCGGGGGGCGTTTTTGCCCCCTTTTTTTGTGCCCTGATTCGAATAGCCCCTGATACACAAGAGACACCTCGAAAAATCGAAGTGTCTCTTGCATTTTCAAACTGCGCCAGCTCCGTTTATATGTTCTTCGGCGCTTTCACTTCCACCCACATCCCCGAAGTTCGGGCATTGATGCTGTTGTCATACATGGCCTCACAGGAAACAGAGGGCAGGTAATATTTCCCCTGATAGGCCGCATTCAGCTGCACCCGATATACGTGAGATTCTCCTTGCGCCAGATCGAAGAAAGTATTCACCCGATCATCTCTGAAATCCCTGTAATCAGAAGGACTGTCTGCATTAAAAGCCTGCACCTCATCCATACGGGAATTGATGATTTCCCAACCCGAAGGAAATATTTGCGCCAGTGCCAGTTCTTTGAAAGGGAAAGGCCTGGAATTCGGGTGGGTCACCCGTACTTCCGCCACAAAATCCACTCCTTGCGAGAGGTTGTCGGGACTGATGGCTTTTCCTTTCATGTCCTTGTAAGTGACCGAAATTTCCAGATCGCTGGATCGGGCTTCTTCCTGGCCTGCCGCAGGTTGCCCGCGCAGAATAAGTCTTGCAAAAAGCACCGACTTACCTGTGTTTTTCACCATCACCTTTTTCCCGTTGCCATTATTGAAAGGCACTTCGACCTGTAACATGGGGGCATTGGCTCCGGCATTGACCGATTGGCCGCCGTTGAGTTGGTAGGTAAACTGCAATTTGTCTGAAACCCCGTCAACGCCGACAAACTTGCCCACCGCCAGCAATGCATAAGCTGTCTCCTGCGTGCTGAGCCACCGCTGTGCACTGAGTTCATCAGAAATGTATTTGACCACTTCAGCGGCGACCGTTTTGTTGCCCAACAGGACTAAAGTTTCCAGGATCATGGCCCGGTCGCGCAGGGGAGAGCCATAAGAATAGGAAAGCTCGCGGTAGTTGCTAACCTGGGTGCCCACATTTTTGGTCAACTCCTGCGCCACTTCTTTTTTGCCGGCAACGGCATAAGCTGCCGCTAAACGCCATTTGGTCTGAAGATTCAGCGATTTCATTTCCCGGAGGCGGTTCATGGCGCCCATCTCTGTTTTTTGCGCCAGCGCCAGAGTATACAAGCGATAAGCCTGATCGAGTTCAAAAGATTCATCACCGAAAAATCCAAATTCTTTCCATTTTGGATTCCAGGCTCGTGCCGTTTTTTTCTGATAGTTCAGCCATTTGTCCAGCATGGAAGTTGGAATGGCATACCCCAACGCTTTGGCTTCCAGCAGGAAATGTCCGGCGTAGGTGCTTGACCAGGCATTGGGGGTACTTTGCCCCGGCCAATAAGCAAACCCGCCTTCGCTGGTCTGGAATTGCTTCAACCTTTCTATGGTCGCTTTGATGTTGATCGGCACCTGCTTTTTCATTTTTTCATCCAGGTCCATCAGTTTGTTGACATACAATTGCGGGAAACCGCCCGACAAGGTTTGTTCCAGACATCCGTATGGGTAGCGGATCAAATAATCGAGCCGCTCGCCGAGGTTAATGGGCGGAATGGTCGACAATTCCAGAACCCCCTGATTGGTTCCAGGCATTCCCGGCGCTTCAAAGCTGTGGTTCCAGGATTCGCCATTGGCCAAAACTTTGCTGTACACATTGGTCGAAATTGGATTCGGGTTCCGAACCTGGATTTCGATTTCATGGGTTGCTTTTTCCCCCGCGCCTTCAGCGGTGACGAGGAATTTCGCTACCCCGGTGCGCTGCGCCATTTCTATATCGAAATTGAGCAGTTTGTCGCCAACTTTGGAGAACGCTACTGTTTGTGTCGCGCTGCCCAGAATTTTAGCCAGTCCGTTCAGTTCCTTTACGGTTACTGTGGCCTGCTTGACTTTGGCTTCCATGGCAAAGATGTTTGCCGGCAATTTCACCTGTTCGCCGGGGCCAAGCACCCGGGGCAGTGTAGCCAGCACCATCAGCGGTTTGCGCACAGGCGTGGTTTTGTCAACACTGCCGTATGCTCCTTTGCCGGAGGCAACCACCATCGTTCGCACGGAACCTACATAGTTTGGAATCTTGATTTTATGCACGGCCTTTTTGCCTTTTTCCAATTGGAAAGGTCCAAGGTGCATCACAACCGGTTTGAAACGGTTGGCCCGGTCGTCTTTACCGGAACGCACCAATTCGCCGTCACCGCCAATTCCGAGAATGCGCTCCAACTCTGCGCCATAAGCCCCCAACACGTAGTCGTACAAGTCCCAGGTTTTCACGCCAAGGGCTTCGCGGGCATAAAATGAATTCCAGGGATTCGGAGTATTGAACCGCGTCAGCCCCAGCAACCCTTCATCCACTATCGCCAGCGTGTAGGCCATGGCACGCCCTTTGTTTTCCGAGACTTCTACCGTAATGGTCTCTTCCGGGCGCAGGACATCCGGCATCGCAATTTTGGGCGAAAGATGGGTTTCGGGGTCTTCTACCCCAATCGGTATAACGCCGTAAAGCCGGATCGGGAGGTCATTTTTCACCTGAGCATGGGGCTGCACCAACGTTACGTGCGCGTAAACGGTTGGCGCCATATCGGCTGTCGTTTTAAATGTAAATTTGTTCTCGCCGGATTTAGACTCCACCCAGAACGATTGCAGCACTTTGGTGCCGTTTTCGAGGGTAACCAGCGCCCGGCCCACTTCGCCGGTAGGGATGGTCAGGCTCACCGTTTCGCCAACATTGTATTTTTCTTTGTCGGAGGTAAATGCCAGCATCGCAGCTGCATCACGGGAAGATTCATCATTTTCGTTCCAGGGATAGCCTGCATAAAAGAAATCGCCCGAGCAATGGCCGCTTTCCGTATCGCAAACACGCACGAGATAGCGCCCCCATTCCGAGACATTTATGTTCCATTCTGCCTGGCCATCGCTATTAGTCTTCAGCTCTGCTCTTTGCTGGGCATTGAAATGCGTTCCGGTATTGTAGCGGGAAATGTTGTCTTCGCCTTCATCCCACCACCAGCGCCATTCCACGCGGTACAAGCCGACGCTCAGTTTCTCGCCGCTTTTCGGCGCGCCGCTTTTGCTCAGCGCAGCAAAACGCAACTTTCCATCTTTATTGATGTCCAGGCGTTTTTCGCCGTATTTATTTTTTGGCAGTTCAACACCGGCGTACACATTAAACGGATGATAGGGAAGTGAAAACTGATCCGTACTGAAGTCGCCGCCCCGCTCATAAACCCGGGTTTTAAAACTGGCCGTCAATTTGCCGGGGAGCATGGCGTCTTCGGAAAGCGCTGCGCTGATTTTGGCCTGACCATTGTCGTTGAGTTCCGCATCAAAAATGGTGCGCGGTTCCGTTTCTATAGTGCGGGAAGGGTCGTCAAATTCAAAATTATCGTACTTGGGGAAGGTCGTATTCGCAGAGCGCAGCTGTACTTCCACCTGTGCGCGAAGTCCGGCAGCTGGCGCTCCGTGGAGCCACGCCGCCGTTATTTGTGCCTGCTGCGGTTCATCGGCTCTGCTCAGTTCTTTTTTTCCAAAATCCACTTCAACTTTCAATCGGTTAGGTTTGACCGTTTCAATGCGCACCGACTGGTCAAAAGTGGCGCCACCGGCTTTCACACTTGCCCGCCAGCTTCCTGTTGGCGCATCCGGGCTGGTGATAAAATGCAGCGGATAAACATTGCTCACATTGCGGGAAACAGAGCGTTTTTCCTGTAGTTGACCCCGGGCGTCGTACAATTCAAACTGGATTGGATAATTGGCAGGCAACAATGCCTGACGGTCTTCCAAAACAAAATTGAGGTACACCGAATCGCCGGGCCTCCAGACGCCCCGTTCGCCATAAAGGTATCCTTTCAGGCCTTTTTGAGTTTCCGTTCCGGATACATCAAACCGGCTCAGCGACAGCGAATTGCCATCTTCCAGTTTCAGGTATCCTTTTTGATTCCCTTGTTTGGCCACCACCACAAAAGGTTTGCGTGACAATTTTACCGTAACCATGCCCTGGCCATCCGTTTTGGCGCTTTGCAGCAATTGCTGCTGGAAATCATAAAACTCCAGTTCGGCGCCGGAAACCGGCGTCGCCGTCCTGATATCAGCTACTGCTACGAAGTAGGAATTGTCGTTTCCGCCTTTGGCAATAAGCCCTAGGTTGGAAGCAATGACATTCCGGCGAAGAAAGCGTTCAGAATTGTAATAGGCTGAATAGCAGGGATCTTCGCGCTGCGACCAGTTGTAATCTTCATAATAGCCATCGATCCCGTACCAGCTGTCCATGAAGCTTTCCGTCTCCCCGTCTTCGTTCAGCATAAATGTGGCTGATTCCATGTCGTCGGAATTAGCGGAAGCGCTTACTTTTTCGCCGCAGTAGTAAGAAGAATAGGCAGGGCGGAAGCCAATGCGTACCTGATAAAAAGCATTGGGATCTTTTTCAATCATCGCGCTCAGGTCGAGGGCATAACGGGTCCAGTCTGAGACTTTAGCGTTTGGATTCAATTTTTGCAGGGAGACTTTTTTTCGCATGACAACGCGGCCAACACGGTATAGGTCGTAGAAGCCGTCAAGGTCATTGGTTTGCAAAAACTGAAGGATGTTGTTGTTGAAAATTTTGAAAACTTCCACTTCGATGGCATTCAATCCTATGGCTTCGAAAGGAAAAATCAAACCATCAGAATTGGGCAGGACTACTCCCCTGCCAACCAGTCGGACTTCGGGTTTGGCATCTTCAAATGACACGGTCCATTCGCTGGCGTTTTTCATGCCTTTTTCAAGGATGTTTTTCAATCCGGGACTAACGCTCACCTTGTAAGTTCCGGCAAGGCGTTCTGATGGGTAAACCCGGATTTGCTGGCCATCGATGAGCATTCGGGCGCCAAGGCTGCCGTCGCCAATTGTAACCAGGCCCTCCGCATTCTGAGAAGCCAGCAGCGGATCGGAAAAATGCAGCAGAATGTATTGTTCACTGCCTTGCACGGCACGGGCTTCCATGATTTTAAAGTCATTCAGCGCCGGCACTTCCAGCGTGCGTTCTCCTTTGAGTTTTACGCCAAGGGGTTTGCCGTTCCAGTTCAGCACGACGCTTGAGGCGCTTTCCCCGCGGGCAATATTTTTGATAAAAAAAGTATGCGTTGTTTGGGCGGCATCGTGTTCCCACTGTACTTCCAGGTCTTTGCCCGACTGGTTTGCAGTGATGATTTTTTCGACCGCCCCACTTTCGGCAGCGTCGGCCGTATAAACATTCCCTTTGAGTTCCTGTTTGGAAAGTTCACGAGGGTTGGGGGCAAAGAGCCCATCAACATTCAATTCAAAATACTGATCGCGGGTGCGGAAATCGAATTCAAAACTGCGCATGCCTTTCGGGACGTTCACCACGATTTTGTCGAGATTAACCTGGGCGACATAAACCTGCCCGGAAGTGAGGGTTTCTGCCGGATCAAAACGCAGGGTGCGCGCGTCTTCCCAGATTGCATTGCCCGAAACAGAAGGTGAAATATTGATGAGACCATTGGGTGCGGGTTCGCCGATTTCGTTTTCATCCACAACCGCATTGACAAAACGAACGCGAATGGGGGTTTCTTTAGAAATAACGCCCGATGTAAAGGCATACACATATTCGCCGATGCCGTCGGGCAATTTTTCTGCTCTGGATTCTCGTTTACAAGAGGCAAGGGGAAGGAGGCCAAATAAGGCGACCATTAGCAAATGCATTGCAGTTTTTGGGCTGAAGTCTCGATTCATGCTGCCGTTTTTTGAATGTTGTGCAAATTAGATGACTTTAGAAGTAAGAAAACCTGACCTTTGTGCTATCAGGAATTGTGTTTGAGATAGTTGATCCTTCAAACCATCCCGCGCGGGTATCACATAGTATGCTTTGCCAAAAGGGAGGCACGCAGGAAAAGCGAGGAAAAGATAGTGCTATTTTGTGCTTTATTAATGAACTTAGGCACAAAATATTTTATGGATTGCGAACAAAAAACGATTCAATTTGATTTTTATAGCACCTTTAGGCGATACGACGTTCAGCCACCTGATTATTAACCACTGATCTCTGACATTTTATTAATATCATGCACAAATTCATCCCCCTTTTTCCCTTGCAGATGGTGGTTTTTCCCGGCGAAAACCTCAACCTGCACATTTTCGAACCACGCTATCGCCAATTGATAAGTGTGTGTGAGTCAGAAGACATTACCTTTGGCATTCCCGCATACATCGATGGAAAATTATCAAAACTTGGAACGGAAATCCGATTGAGCGCGATTGAAAAACGCTACCCGGGCGGAGAAATGGACATCCGCACAGTGGCGGGGGGCATCTTTCAGGTCAACCGCTTTTACCGCCAGGTGCCGGGTAAGCTTTACCCCGGTGCGGACATTGAGCAGCTTGAAATTGACTTCAATGAAGATGAAGTCGTGAATGAGCAGATTCTTGAACTAACACGGGACCTTTTCGAGGTACTCGGCATCCAGAAAAAACTGCCCGAAACAGCTGAAAATTTTCTCACTTACCAAATCGGTCACCACGTTGGATTCTCCGTCGAGCAGGAGTACGAATTGTTGACACTCCGCAACGCCATCGAGCGGCAAGAGCACATGTTACTGCACCTGGAACGCGTCGTCCCCATGGCAAAAGAGATGGAAAACCTTCGGAAACGGGCACAAATGAACGGGCATTTCAAGAACATCCCGCCTTTAGATTTAAACCTATAATATTTTTAAAAACCTTATAGGTTTAAAATCAGCCTTTTACCTCGAAAAATGGCTAAAGTGAACCATCATTCCTTTATCGTAAAACTTCGTATCAGAAGCGCCTTTCTTCGTCCAGGATTCGGTAAAACCCTTCAGCCATTTGTCCATTTTGGCCTCGCTGAGCTTTCCGCTGTTTTTATGGGTAACAACATCCGTGACGTAGCTGTGCAGCAATGCCGGAAATTGCTTTTTAAACAAAGCAGGATGCGCAAATACATCCGCTCCAATGATGTGATCGCCATTTACTGCTACCATGCCGACGATGTTTTCCGTCTGGTCAAATTTGCCTCCGAAGTAGTGCAGGTATTGTTCGCGCGCTTCGACAAAAGCTTTTGAACCTTCCAGCCCGGTATAGGCAGAGGTGCCATTGCTGGCGCCATTGGCAGAAGTAATGTCGTTTACTTTTGCCCAGACTTCTCCCTGATTTTGAGTTTCTTTTACCGTTTGCCTGAGTTCGCTTGCAGCGACATTGTAGTAGCCTTTGAAAGCATAAACTTTTTTAGCGACATCATCGGTTTCTTCTTCCCGGTATTGCCAGCGGCCTTTTTCAACACAAAAAACGGGTGTATTGGCTATGGCGACAGGGGGCACCACCATGTCTTCAGCGATGATGCGGTCCTGGTTTCCTCCTTTTACAACATCACCGGACATCAGGAATACTGCCTGGTTGGTCCGGTTCTCTACCGTCAGCATGTTCACGGCGCCGCTGTCCGTAAAACGGCCAAAAGGTTTTTTCTCAACGATCCGGAATTTGGGCAAAGCCATGGCATCTTTTAGTCCGATGTAGTCAGCTGCAGCAGCGTGTCCGGCAATAAAAGAGGCGTCGGCCATGATCGGATAGAGTCGCAGGTTTTCGTATTGCCATTCCGGGTTATCGGTTTGGTTGACTTCAATCCCGGTCAGTTGCGGCATGGAAGTATTCTGATCAGTCGTTTCGGTCTTACAGGCGCCGATGGCCAGCAGGGAAAACAAAAGGATGTGCTTAGACTTCATGTTGTCTGGTTTTGCATACAAATATAGGGGGTATTGCAGGGGAAATGCAAATTAAGGGTAAATACCGGCAGCGATCAATTCCAAACGTTCCTGATGATGATGTGTTCGATATGAAAAGAAAAGTTGGCAATTAAATCTGGTTTCAAGCAATATTCGCAACGAAAATTTGCCCTTAGCGCAATAAACTGACGCGTAGCCCGAGTCAATTGCCTGCTCATTTTGAAGAAACAGATAACTTTTTGAGGGCTCGAGCTTTGGCTAAGCTGACGATGTGTTCCACCAACATCAATTGTTCCAGTTCGTTTTTTTCTACATCTGTCAGGCCTGTTACCGTTTTATTTTTCAACAATAATGCTTCCAATCGTTTTTGTGCTTTTGCAGACGTATGAAAAGCCAGAACGCTTTCAGGGTTCATCCCGGCAAGTAACTCTGCCAACTCATCAAAAATATAGTGTGTTGTGGTCATTATCATAAGAAAAATACATTACCCCAAAACCCTGAAAGATAGCCGTGATAGTGACAAATATACGCAACGTTGCTGTAATTTTCAAGATTTTATTCAAACCTTGCAACAATTATTTTACAACAAAAGAGGCATGAATACTTTCCTTCCTTTTAGCATAGAACAGCGCAGCCCAGAAGAAATGCTGCAGCGAAGCCGATCGTTTTATGAATTCATGGATCGCCGCCGCACCCTGCGCGATTTTTCTGACAAGCCCGTACCACGGGAGGTCATCGAGAATGTCATTATGACGGCCTCTTCCGCGCCATCGGGGGCACACAAACAACCCTGGCACTTCTGTGTTGTTGAAAATCCGGAAGTCAAAAAAGCCATCCGGGAGGCCGCGGAAGAAGAAGAATACCAAAACTACCATGGCCGTATGACGCCGGACTGGCTCGAAGATCTGCTTCCTTTCGGTACCGATTGGCACAAGCCTTTTTTAGAAACAGCGCCTTTTTTGATTGTGGTTTTTAAACGCCTGCACGATGTGGTGGGGGCAGAAAAGCGCAAGAATTATTACGTGCCGGAATCCGTGGGCATAGCCTGTGGTTTTTTGCTGGCAGCCCTTCACGATGCGGGGCTGGTTGCCTTGACGCATACGCCGAGTCCGATGAATTTTCTACAAAAAATCCTGAATCGTCCCGACAATGAACGGCCATTCCTGCTCATCCCGGTTGGGTATCCTTCAGATGAAGCGACCGTGCCAGACATCAAACGCAAAGGAAAAGAGGCGGTGATGTCCTTTTACTAAAAAAACAGCCTTCAAAAGCGTTCTCACTGCTTTCAAAGGCTGCCGTTTTAATATGCATTGATAGTGCTAACTCGAAAAGGCTGACAATTGCATCCCTTCCTCTCCTATAACAACTACCTGGCTCATGAGTTTATCGCCATGGTTTACCGAGAGGATGTATCTGCCTTTTGGCAACTGGTTTAAGTCTAAAAAAGAGCGAAAACCATTGTGGTTGCGAATCACTTTGCTGAAAAAGCTGTTCCCTTTCAGGTCTTTGAGTCGAACGACAGTTTTCACTTTTTGAAGGTTTGCCAAATTGATTTTCAGAACTTTACCTTCATTTGCAGTGACTTTTACCAAAACTTTGCCTTCAGTATTCCCTTCGGAGGCGAGTGCGGGCATAGCCGTGAAGCCCAACAGCAGGGCTGCCAGAAAAAAAATCTTTTTCATAACAATCGGGTTTTAAAAAATTTGTGAACAATCGGGTTGATAAATTTGATATAATGACAGGAGTTGTAAGACAAAGTTGCTTATCAAAATTCAAAAAAGCCGCTTTCAATCTATGATGAGAGCCGCTTTATCGAGAATAGTTTGGCAGTAGCGGCAGCTTTTCTTTATTTCGCAAAGAATTTCAATATTCCATCCATTTTCTATCAAATCGTATACAACTATGCAGAAGCAATTTTTTAGCGTATTCATCGCACTTTGCGCTTTTGTTGCCGTTCAGGCACAAACCGCAGACGACATTCTCGCAAAATATTTTGAAAATACCGGAGGCCTCGAAAAGTGGAACGCACTAAGCTCTTCTAAAATGAGCGGCACCATGAGCATGCAGGGAATGGAATTTCCCGGCACCATTTACTCCGCCCGTCCAAACAAACAGCGTGTAGAAGTGAGCGTTCAGGGCAAAGGCATTGTACAGGCTTATGATGGCACCGACGCCTGGTGGATCAATCCTTTCGCTGGTGGAGATGAGCCTCAGAAAATGCCTGCAGAAATGTCTGAAGAGATGACGAAACAGAAGTTTGAAAGTGAATTTTTGAACTATGCAGAAAAAGGCAATTCGGTAGAATTGGTTGGTAAAGAAACCATTGAAGGCACTGAAACCTGGCAGATTAAGCTGACAAAACAGAATGGCGACATTGAGGACTATTTCTTTGATGCTGAATACTATGTGCCGATCATGGTCAGAACCACCATCAGCAGCGGCCAGATGAAAGGCCAAAATTCGGAAATGTATTTCAGCGATTACCAGGAAGTTGATGGCATGATGTTCCCCTTCTTTATGGAGAGTAAAATGGGTGGCCAATCTGTTCAAAAGATTACCATCCAATCAGTTGAGCTGAATGCTGCATACGACGATAATTTCTTTGCATTCCCTAAGAAGTAATCGCCCGTGGCGAGAGTTCGGGAGAAGGGGGTGATCATTCATTCCCTTCTCCCCGCTCCTCCTCTGTCCCGGCACTTCTTTTGAATACCACCCGAAGTTCAGCAGGATTACAGGACATTTCACCTGTTTTGCGGACACTTCACTTTTCATACCAAACACCCTAAATCATGATGTATCGAAAAATACATTTCTCCCTTTTCCTTCTTTTTTTCGCAGGATTGGCCGGTTTGCAGGCACAATCGGACAAATTATCCGGCCTGCTGGGTTCCATTCGCGCCCGCCACATCGGTCCGGCACTGATGAGTGGTCGCATTGCTTCGATTGACGTCGTCAATGCCTCACCCGAAATTATTTATGTCGGTTCAGCAGGTGGTGGTGTTTGGAAATCCATCAGCGGCAGCGCCGATTTTCGCCCTGTTTTTGACGACTACACCCAATCTATCGGAAAAATAACCATAGATCAGAGCAACCCACAAACCGTATGGGTTGGTACCGGAGAACCCTGGGTTCGGAACAGCGTTTCGGTTGGAAACGGAATTTACAAAACGACCGACGGCGGCACCTCCTGGAAACTCATGGGCCTCAAAGATTCCGAGCGCATCAGCGACATCATCATTCACCCGAAAGATCCCAATACGGTATATGTTGCGGCTTTGGGTCACCTCTGGAATGCCAACGAAGAGCGGGGCATTTTCAAAACGACCGACGGCGGCACCACCTGGAAAAAAGTACTCTACATCGACGAAAATACCGGCGGCGCTGACCTGAGCATGGATCCTGAAAACCCGGATGTGCTCTATGCTGCCATGTGGAGTTTCCGCCGCCAGCCCTGGAATTTTGATTCCGGCTTCAACGGCAAAAGCGGGCTTTACAAATCAACCGACGGCGGCGCCACCTGGAATACCATTCACAACGGACTTCCTCAGGAAACACTGGGCCGGATGGCCGTAGCTGTTGCGCCCTCCAACAGTAACGTGGTTTATGTAACCGTAGAATGCAAAAGCAAAGACAAAAAAGGATTGTACCTGTCTGAAGACAAAGGCGCATCCTGGAAAAAAGTCAGCAATGACTTTAATACAACCGTTCGCCCGTTCTATTTTTCCAAAATGGTTGTTGACCCTAAAAACGACAGCATCGTGATGAAATGCGGCCTCAACATGATCATCTCAGAAGATCGGGGCGATCGTTTCAGGGCCATAGACGGCAGTGTGCACTCTGATATCCACGATATCTGGATCAACCCCAGCAACACCAAACACGTCATCATCGGCACCGACGGTGGCGTATATGAATCGCTTGACCGGGGCCGCAGCTTCAAAATGTGGATGAACCTGCCCGTTTCGCAATTCTACCACGTTAGTGTGGATGACGACAGGCCTTTCAACGTTTACGGTGGCTTGCAGGACAATGGTTCCTGGTATGCGCCTTCGCGAAAAGCTGGCGGCATTTCCAACTCCGACTGGAAATCTACTTTTGGCGGCGATGGCTTTTATTCGTTCCGCCACCCAACCAAAAAAGAGTTCATTTTCAGCGAATACCAGGGCGGCAATTTGGTTCGCTACAACTCCAAAACCGGTATGGCCAAAGAAATTAAGCCCTACCCCGTTGCCGGAGAAGCCGATTACCGTTTCAACTGGAATACGCCCATTCACCTCAGCCCAACCAATACGGATCGCATGTATTTCGCTTCGCAATACCTCTTTATGTCAACTGACATGGGGGATACCTGGAAACGCATTTCACCCGATCTGACCACCAACAATCCGGAAAAATTAAAGCAAAAGCAGTCCGGAGGTCTGACAATTGACAATTCTGACGCTGAAAACCACTGCACCATTTATGCCATTGCAGAAGCTTACAAAGACGGCAATATTGTATGGGCAGGCACCGACGACGGCAATATCCAGGTAACGGCTAACGCAGGCGGCTCCTGGAGTAATGTGACGGCAAATGTCGGCGGCCTTCCGGCCAATACCTGGGTGAGCTTCATTGAGCCGGGGCGTTTTGATAAAAATACGGCATTCGCTACCTTCGACGGACACCGGACGGGCGATACCAAAACCTATGTTTACAAAACCACGGACCTCGGCAAAAGCTGGGTCAGCCTGACTACGCCGCAAATAGAAGGCTTTGCCTACTGCATTCGTCAGGATCTCGTGAATCCGGAACTCTTGTTTCTGGGCACAGAGTTCGGTTTGTACATCTCGGTAGATGGCGGCGCCAACTGGGCGCACTTTGAAAACAACCTTCCGAGAGTAGCCGTCCACGACATGGTGATCCACCCGCGCGATCCTTCGCTGGTATTGGCAACACATGGCCGGGGCGTTGTTCTGCTGGACGACATCACGCCGCTGCGCCAGTTGAATGCCGAGGTTCTGAAAGCGCCGCTGCACTTCTTCGAACTGGCGCCAACGGTCTTGCGCGATCCCGGCGCAGGAGGCAGCTGGTTTGGCGGTTCGGGCAATTATGTTGCCGGAAATCCGCCGTCGGCTGCACAGATCGGCTACTACATGTCAAAGCGCCATACTTTCGGCAAAATGGACATCGAAATCTGGAAAGACGGCAAATTGCTGCGCACCATTCCGGCAGGTAAATCAGCGGGCATCAACCTGGTCGAAATGCCGACATCCATGGAAAAGCCCAAATCTCCGCCGACCAATAACCGCAACGCCTTGTTTGGCTCCTTATTTGGTCCAAACCTTGAAGCCGGAACCTACGAAGTCAGGATCAATAAAGGGAAAGAAACATACACCAGCAGTTTCACGCTCATCAACGATCCGGAATCTGTTTATACCGAAGCCGGACGAAAAATACAGCGCGAAACCACCATGAGCCTGTACAACCTATCGGAAAAACTGGCCTATATCTATCACGTTTTTGGCGAAATAGAAAAAAAAGCAGGGGCAGTAAGCGGTGTAAAAGGCAAGCTGAAAAAATCACTTGACCAGCTGGCGCAAAATGCCAGGATCGGTAAAGACAGTCTGGTCGCTTTGGGCGGCGACTTCTATGTCGATTCAGACGAGCGCCTGGGCGAACGCATCTCCGATCTGTACCGCCAGATAAGCAGCTATCCGGGCCAGCCTTCCACCTCACAATCGCAGCGTGCAACGAAACTGGAAAAAGACATGGCTGTTTTGCAAACGCGATTCGATGCCTTCTTAGCCAAAGATTTTGCAGCAGTAAATAAGGCGTTGGCAGCTGCCAAAATGCCCGTCCTCACGTATCCCACTTTTGAGGCCTTCAAATCTGAAGATACCGGGGGAAGCAGCAAAGACGGCGGCCAGCTGTTGATTGACAACCACTTGATGTACAATGGGCTGACCCGGTCACCGATGGGAATGCAGTGGATCCTGGGCTGGTTGAATTTGTAAAATTTATAATGCAGACTCTGTGTGTGCCGTTGAGCTTTTTCACGGCACGCACAGATCGTTCTTTGTGTAAATATGTGCCATTTGCATTAGTCCAGATAATCCACTACTTTTGAATAAAAATTCCACAAGGCATATGAGAGTCGTTTTTGAAATCGATAATGTTAGTGAATTAGAGGAAATCAGTGATTGGCTTGCTAAAAAAAAGATTGTTATTCAGCAAACTGGTACTGAGAAAATCAAAGCAGACGTTCTTTTTAAGAAACTAAGAAGCTTTAAAATAGAATTACCTGCCGATTATCGATTTAATCGTGACGAAGCTAATGAGCGGTAAGGCTTTTATAGATACCCCAGTCTCATCCTAATCACCAATTATTCCACAGATTCCCTATCTTTCCGCCCTATTTCCAACACTTATGATTCAGGTTTTTGTTACAGGCGGTACTTTTGACAAAGAGTACAATTACATCAAAGGCGAGTTGTACTTCAAAGACACCCATCTTCAGGAGATGTTCGACCTCGGGCGTTGTACCCTCGACATAGACATCAAAACGCTGATGATGATCGACAGCCTGGATATGACGGATGCTGACCGGGAGATCATCGTACACAATTGCCGGCGTTCCTCCACCGATACCATCCTGATTACGCACGGGACGGACGGCATGGTAGAAACCGCCGCCCACCTCCACCATTCGAATATTGAAGGCAAAACCATCGTGCTCACCGGGGCCATGATTCCCTATTCTTTCGGGACTTCTTCCGATGGTTTTTTCAACCTCGGCAGCGCACTGGCTTTTGTACAAACCCTGGCGCCGGGAGTTTATGTGGTCATGAACGGACGCTATTTCGATTGGGATAAGGTGGTGAAGAATAAGAAAACAGGTATGTTTGAAGAACGATAGGGTCTGTTTTTAACGTCTGATAGTTGTGTATTGCCCGGCCTCAAAATCGGTCCTTTTTCCTCATTCCTACAGCGCTTTGGCAAAGAAAGGGCGCCTTTGAGATACACGCTGAACAGGAGTTCAGCGGTACGCAACTTTCAACGGGTTAGAAAAAATCCCCCTGCTTTTTCTATAAGCTTTATTTAGGAATGAGGCTGTTTTGCTGCAACTTGCAGGCTCCTTTTTCAAAATATTCTCCAAAACGATTTTGGGTGTTCAAATCTTGCAATATGAAAAACGCTCTATTGGTTTGCTTCCTGCTGGGAAGCACAGTGCTCGCTGCTCAGCCTGCACTTCCCGAATTTCAGATCAGCAAAGCAGAAGTGGAAGCTCACCTTCGCTTCCTCGCTTCAGACGCCCTGATGGGCCGTCGGACAGGCGCTGCAGGCAACAACATCGCCGCACAATACCTCGCCTCTCATCTCGAAGCCTATGGTTTTAAGAATGTTCCCGGCGCAACCAAATACTTTCAATCCATTCCTTTCGAAGCGGTAAAGCCGCCGGCAAGCGCTAAACTGACCCTTGGAAAATCCAGCTTTGAACAAGGGGAAGAACTCATGATCCTGACCGGAGAAGCCGCAAGTTTATCTACGACCGCAGTTTTTGCCGGCAATGGCTGGGTGGACGCCGAAACCGGCCACGACGACTATAAAGGACTGGATGTAGCGGGCAAAATCGTTTTGGTCCTGCCCGGACCGCCAGACAGCAAAGATCCGTTGGCCGTTTTCCAGGCAATGGGCACCAAGCGCAAACTGGCAGCAGAACGCGGTGCAGTTGCTTTGATTGAATTATACCGACTTTCTTTCCCCTGGGGCTTTTTCAGAAGTTATTTCAACAAAGAAAACCTGCGCACGCCATCCAATGAACCCGAATCTGCGGCTGCTAAAAAAATGGTTTATGGCTGGTGGAAAGAACCTTCACAGGAACTGGTGCGTAGCCTTCAGGGCAAAAAAGCGAAAGCAACGCTAACCAGCAGCGGCTTCAGCAGTCGCGCGATGCCTTCTCAAAATGTCATTGGCGTGCTGGAAGGCAGCGATCCGGTGTTGAAAAACGAATACGTCCTCATGACGGCCCACTACGACCACATGGGCGTTGGCAAAGACGGCGGTTCTCCTTACACGGCTAAAGATTCCATTTTCAACGGCACCCGCGACAATGCCATGGGCACCGTTGCGCTGATAGCCGCCGCAAAAGCCTTTTCGCTGGATCGCCCCAAACGTTCGATCCTTTTCCTGGCTGTAACCGGCGAAGAACTGGGTTTGCTCGGCAGCCAGTATTACGCTGAAAATCCGCTCATTCCACACAACCAGGTCATTTTCAACCTGAACATTGACAACGCGGGTTACAACAACACGGATTATATTTCCATCATCGGCCACGGGCGCACCGGCACGGATGATCTGCTGCAAAAAGGCGTAGAAGCTCTGGGACTGAAAGTATTCCCCAACCCGGCGCCGGAGCAGAACCTGTTCGACCGCTCCGACAACGTCTCATTCGCAGCCAAAGGCATTCCGGCGCTGACCTTCAGCCTCGGCATCACCGAATTTGACGAAGCCATCGGCAAATACTACCACCAGGCCATCGACAACCCGGAAACGATCGACTACGATTATTTCCTGAAATACTGCCAGTCTTTCATCTACACCACCCGCCTCATCGCGGATGACGCCGGCAAACCACGCTGGGTAAAAGGCGATAAATACGAGAAGGCCGGGAAGTTGTTGTATGGGTTGGGGGAGTAATAAAACAACCATGAAATTAAGCCATTCCTTTAGCGGAGCGTTGAGAACCTTTGCCTATTTTATGTCAAGCGGAACCCATTATATGCTGGAAGGTGTCAACTACCTTCAGCTTTATGGAGAAGAACCCAGTGCCATTGAAATGGCCTATGCCATCTATGTCAATGTATTGGAACTGGACGAAAACGGGGTTGTACTCAATGCAAAATATGCAGAAAAGAGGGCGACCCAGTACATCCGGCAATATTGCGATCCGGATTATACAGCGGAACCACAATTTGAAGCATGGGAACTGGCGCTTTATGCGCCTCCCCCTTTAAAAGATTTGATATGAGGTTTTAAACTGTGACACGGCTGCGCCAATACATGAAACTTGCCAGTGTCATTGCCCCTTACCTTTGTACCATGCACATGGTAGCTAATTTGTTCTGAATGGTAATTCAGCCACTTTTGGCATGGTCAGTCGATGCCCATGCTATGCTCATTCCCTCAGCAACGCCTTCAAAACCAGTCCAGGTTTTGTAAAAAAGTTACCATCTCTACTTACTTTGGGGCCATCTTTTGAAGGATCGGACACTCAAAGCCGTCCCTGAAAGGTGTACAAACGAAAAATCAGCCAACATGAACGCAAAGACCATCGGCCTCTTTTCCGGCGCCGCAGTACTCCTGCTTTTTCTCTTTTTGCCGATTCCTGAAGGCATGAAACCGGAGGCCATGTTTGCGGCAGGTGTTGCCTTGCTCATGGCAATTTGGTGGATTACAGAAGCCATGCCGATTTATGCAACGGCTTTTGTTCCGCTGGTTGCGTTTCCATTGCTGGGTGTCCTGCCTTCTGAAAAAGTAGCTGAAAACTACGGCCACAACTACGTGCTGATGCTCATAGGCGGCCTGATTATTGCCAAAGCAATTGAGAAACAAAACCTCCACAAGCGCATCGCACTGATGACCGTGCGCTTCATCGGCACCGATCGCAGGCGCATCATTCTGAGTTTCATGCTGGCCACCGCCTTCCTCTCCATGTGGCTGGCAAACGTAGCCGTTACGCTGATGATGTTGCCCATTGCCCTGTCGGTAGTCCATGAAGAGGAAGCGCACGGCAGTGCCGATAATTTCGGGCTGGTCATGATGCTCGGTTTGGCTTATGCGGCCAGTATTGGCGGTATGGCAACGCTCATCGGCACGCCGCCCAACCTGGTCTTTACCGGCATCATCCACAAACTTTACCCCGCAGCGCCCGAAATCAGTTTCACCGACTGGCTGGCTTTTGGCGTTCCCCTCGCGGTCATTTTACTGCCTGCGGGATGGCTCTACCTCATCAAATATTTTAGCGTAAAAGGCCAATTGGAAGGTGGCGCCGAAATTGTGCAGGACGAGTTGCGCAGCCTAGGCAGGATGAGTGCCGGCGAACGCAGGGTGCTGTATGTGTTTTTGCTGACTTCTCTGGGATGGATTTTCCGAAAAGACCTCCATTTTGGAAGCTTTACCGTGCCGGGCTGGAGTAGCCTGCTTGGTATAGAGGAGTACGTGCACGATGCAACCGTAGCCATATTCGGTATGTTGCTGCTTTTTATATTCAAAGGCGATGAACGAAACGAAAACGGCAAACCCAAAGCTTTGATGAGCTGGAAGGATGCCGAACAGGCGCCCTGGGGCGTGGTCATGATCGTAGGCGGTGGTTATGCTCTTGCTGAAAGTTTCTCCCACACTGGATTGGCCGCATGGATTGGCAGTGAAGTCACATTCCTGCAAAGCCTGCCTACTTTCTGGATCTTACTGGTCGTGGTAACCGCCATTACGTTCATCACCGAAATCAACTCCAATACGGCCACGGCCAATATATTCATGCCGATCCTCGCCACAATGGCCATCGCGAACCAGGCCCACCCTTACCTGCTGATGATTCCGGCTACTTTTGCCTGTTCGTGTGCGTTTATGCTGCCTTCCGGCACCGGTACCAACGCCGTTGTTTTCGCCAGCAATAAGGTCACGATTCCACAAATGGCCCGGGCCGGATTTATGATGAATTTTATTGCCATCGCCATCATTACGCTGGTGGCTTATTTCATTATTGTGCCATATTTTAATCTGGAAACTTTGCCGGGGTGGCTGGAATGAGGCATGGGATTTCAGGCTGGGTCCACCCCCATCGCCTCTCCCGCTATCCATCCTCCAGTCCAGGCCGCCTGAAAATTGAAGCCGCCGGTAACGGCGTCAATGTCGAGTACTTCGCCTGCAAAATAGAGACCGGACAGCAACTTGCTTTCAAAGGTTTTGAAATTCACTTCGCGCAGGCTCACCCCGCCCGCAGTCACAAATTCTTCTTTGAAGGTGCTTTTGCCCCGAACCTGAAATCGGGCAGCCGTAAGTTGAGCGAGTAAACCCTGAAATTGTTGTTTGTTCAGATCGGCCCATTTCGTTTCGGGCAAAATACCGGCAGCAGTGACCAAACTACGCCACAACCTCGATGGCAGACCAAACATGGCCTGGGGAAATACCTGCTTCCTGGCGTCGTTTTTGCGGCTGCTTTCCAGCGTCATTTTGATGGCATCCGGTTCTTGCCCCGTCCAGTTGACCAGCAATTGAAAATCGTAATTCCGCTCCGCCAGCTCGCGTGCGCCGTAAGCGGATAGCCGAAGAATGGCCGGCCCGCTCAGTCCCCAGTGCGTGATGAGCAAAGGCCCGGCGTCGTTCAACTTTGTGCCTTCTACAGCCGTAGTCGCCAGAGGGACCGAGATGCCTTCTAATCCCAGAATGCGCGGGTCTTTGATGTTGAATGTAAACAGCGAGGGCACAGGAGGAACGATGGTATGCCCGAGTTCGCGCAGCCATTCCCAAACTGCCGTACTGCTGCCGGTAGCCAGCATGAGCCGATCGGCGTAGAGCACCTGGTCTTTGGTGCGGACGGTCCAGGCGGGCTGTTGCTCAGACGGGGGCAACAAGCCTTCAACACGCTGTTGCAGGAAAATTTTCACGCCGGCTTTTCGCGCAGCATCCCAGAGGCAATCCATGATCGTTTGAGAGTTGTCCGTTACCGGAAACATACGCCCATCCGATTCCGTTTTCAGGCGCACGCCGCGTTGTTCAAACCATTCCACCGTATCCCCACAGCCAAAACGGTGGAATGGCCCCAGCAGTTCGCGTCCGCCGCGGGGGTAGCGTTTGATCAGTTCCGAAGCATCAAAACAGGCATGCGTTACATTGCAGCGCCCGCCTCCGGAAACTTTCACTTTTCCGAGGGCTTCTTTCCCGCGCTCGAGAATGACCACTTCCACATCGCGGTTGAGTTCTGCGCAACGGATGGCTGCGAAAAAACCTGCGGCGCCCCCGCCGATGACCACGACCCTGTTTTTCTTATCCTTCATCTTTCAACAGACTCTCGATGCTATTGCGACTTACCGAATGGTAATTGTCTTTTGCTTTTTCAAAAATCTGCCGGGCTGTTTCGATCTGCCCTGTTTCTTTAAAAGCCCGGTAAAGCGGCATCAGAAATCGCCGACGTCCGACTTCTACCAAAAAAGCTTCGATGTCCGGCAAAATAGTCGGGGAGTACCCTTCCCGAATGGCATGCTCGTACCAGGCACAGCGAATTTCAGCGTTGCCGGATCGGGTAAAATTAAAGGCCTGATCAATTTTGCCCAGCATGGAAACATTTAATGTATCCGGCAGGGAATGAATGTATTGCACCCATTCCTGATAGGTCCAGCGAACAGTTTGCAGTTTGGAAGGCATCGTGCCTTGCGCAGCAGCTTCAGCCGCCGACAGGCGTTTGGATTCGGGAATCGGGCAATTGGCCGGAAGCCCCGGTTGATAAATCCACTCGTCTACATTGACATCGACTTTCAGAGGATCCAACAGGTTTTTATGGAGGTAATCCACAAACTTTTCGGTTGTCATCGTCTGGAATTCGTGGGCTTTAAAATACTGCTTCAAAAAGGCGTCAAATTTTTCCCTGCCCACCTTTTCTTCCAGCATTTGCAGAAAAAAGGCGCCTTTCTGATAGGCAATGTCGTTCATGCCTTCGTCGGGATCGCGGTTTTCCAAATCCAGTTTCAGGCGCGTATCCGGGCTGTCAGCGCCCAGGTCTTTGATTTCGTCCTGTAGTTCGTCGTATTCCAGCAGCGCGAGCATGTTGGTGTAATCCCGTCCGTACAAAGCTTCCATGATGCGCCTTTCAAAATAAACGGTGAAGCCTTCATTGACCCAAAAATCGTTCCAGGAGGCGTTCGTAACGAGGTTGCCCGACCAGGAGTGGGCCAGTTCGTGCGCAACCAGCGAAACCAGACTGCGGTCGTGCGAAATAACGGTTGGCGTGGCAAAGGTTAGTCGCGGGTTTTCCATTCCGCCAAAGGGAAATCCCGGCGGCAAAACGATGAGGTCGTATCGCCCCCAAACATAAGGGCCGTAGAGCGATTCGGCAGCCACCAGCATCTTTTCCATGTCGGCAAATTCCCAGGCGGCGTCGGCCAGCAACTTTGGCTCTGCGTAAACGCCGGTGCGGGCGCCAATCGATTGAAATGCAATATCGCCAACCGCCAAAGCAATCAGATAAGGTGAAATGGGCAGGTCCATTTTGAAGGTGTAGCGCCCATCATCACTTTGTTTTTGCGGATTTTCAGCGCTCATCACAGCCATCATGCCCACAGGCGTTTCAATGGCAGCATTGTAGGTGACGCGGATGCCGGGGCTATCCTGGCAGGGAATCCAGGTTCTGGTGAGGATGGCCTCTCCCTGTGTCAGCAGAAATGGCAACTTTTTGCCGGCAGTCTGAGCCGCGTCTAACCAGCCCAGTGCTGCCGATTCAGGTTTTGTGGCATAATAAATGGTCACCACCTCTGTCTGCGGCGTTATTTTCACCCGGAGTGCGCTGCCCAAAATCGGATCAGCAACGCCCATTGACCAGGTCGTTTCCTGCTCTTCTTTGCCAATGGTGATTCTTCGGATGTCGAGATCCCGGGTATCAAAAACAATATCTTTGGTATTTTCTCCTGCGGAAATGGTCCAGCGGGCGTATCCGGAAAGGACTTTCTGCTCAAAATCTACTTTGAGGTTCAGGTCAAGGTGTTTGGTGACAGCGCTGTCCGGTCTGGAAAAACTGTGCTGGTCCGGTCGCTTCACATGCGCAGTTTCAGAAACGCCGCCTTTTTGGCATTGTAGGCTGAGCGCGATCAGGAGCAACAGGGAAATGGATTTTAGTAGATTCATAGCCAATTAAATTTGTGCAAATGATGAGTTTTTGGGATCAAAGATAACGCAGCAATCGAACTCCCGGGCGAAGGTTCCCGCCTGCCTACCGGACAGGCAGGCAGGTAAAGACAGACACTAATTAAAGTTGCGAAGCGCTTCAAAAAGAAGCATCACCACCAGAAAAAAGCCAGTCAGCAATGCCCCGTTAAGAAAAGCAGCCAGCCATTGCCAGATGCCCCCTCCTTCCTGTTTCAGACTGCGGATGCCCAGCATCAGCCCCCAGGAACTCAGGCCAAAAACAGCAAACGAGAGTATTAGGGGAAGAAAATCCAGGCCAGGGAAAACCGTCGGTGATTTAATAAATAACAATACAAATGCAGCGGCGACCAGTGCAAGAATCAAACTGCGTCGGGTGTTCGACATGATGTTGTTTTCAGGAATGAAACAATAAGCGCCAAACATACGCCAGTACGACGAATAATTCCAACAAGGAATGCTTGTACATTGGAAAAAATGCCCTTCATTTGCAGCAAAAATAGATCCATTATGATTCAAAAATTAATTTCTGGCCTGGTGCTTGTTGCTACAAGCGCTGCCTTTACCACTGCTATGGCTCAGCCTGGCATGTCCCCATCCCGTACCATCACCGTTTTCGGAACCGCGGAAAAAACAGTGGACCCGGATGAAATCTACCTCAGTGTCAACATTTCGGAATACCAGGATGAAAGCGGGCTAACCGTGGGCATCAAAGAACTGGAGCAGCGCATGCTGAAAGCTGCCAGCGATGCCGGTATTCCGGCTTCCGATATCCGGGTAGACAACATCAGTGGGTTTGGTTCTTACCAGATGGAGGGACAAGGCTTTATGCCTTCCAAAAACTTCCTGCTCAAGACGAAAAACATCGGTATGGTCAACCAGTTGATTGCCAAATTGGGCGATTCCGGCACAGCCAGCGTCAACACGATGTATTTCTCTCATTCACAGGTGGATACTTACATGCGCGACCTTAAGGTACAAGCCATGAAAGCTGCGCGTGAAAAGGCAGAGCTGTTGCTGCGTGCAGGCAATGAAAAACCAGGTAAAATCATCAGCATTGAGGATCAGGAAGATTTCACCAATGTGGCCTATCCAGGCGGTGGCATCGGTAATTATTCCCGCAAACCACAATTTACCATGGATGCCAAAGCCGGAAAAGAAATTGGCTTTATCCCGGTGAATTTTGTGACCTCCGTGAAGGTGACTTTTGAGATTCAGTAAATTTGAATTGGGTTCAGGCCAGGGTGTGGCGAGTGGTCAGGCCCTGGCCTGAATTTTAGTTGCTCCACGACAGAGGTAACACCTTTCGTTTCGACTCCGCTCAACGAACGGTGTCACCTTCAGATCAGCTGATTAGTCCGACAAAACCTTACACTCCACCCGCCTGTTTCGCTTTCTTCCCGCTTCCGTATCATTTTTCATGATTCAGATTCATTTTGGATGAATAGACAGATACTGCATAATGCGCAGAGGAGCGGAAGGTAACAAGTGATGCACAAGACATTAACAGAATCCCCAGTCAACAGAAGGACGGAAGACGGGCTTAAGGAGCCGTTATCAGAAAGTGGAATGTATGATGGGCAGGTTAGCCTTTTGAGGACTTAGGCGATTTATCCTGAAGCTTTGAAAACCGCTGCTCTATAGCGTAAAGCGCCAACAGCCCCAAAGCAATCGCAGCACCGGCAAACAGGTAATGATAAGGCAGCCCGTCGAAAAGTGCCGTCCAACGGCCAGCAGCTTTTGCAATGGGAGAAGTAGAACTCATGTTCACAGATCCGCTGCCTGAAACAAGGGCAATAACAGCACACACCAAAGTAGCCGCCGAAGCGCCAAAAACTTGCAACCAACGCGGAGAAACGAGTGGTTCAAATTTGATTTTTCTGACCAACGCAGGCAAGCGATCCATCACATTTACGGCAAAACGCATGGAAGGCTGCTCCAGGGGAAGTTGGCGCAGGGAAGTATTCAGCCGCACCCGGAGCGCCCAGGCTTCCTTCAACGCTTCATCCTGCTCCATGCGCTGCTCTAGCAGCAGGGCCTCTTCCGGAGTGCACTGCCCGTCAATGTATTTCCACAATAAGATGCTGTCTTCGGATTGCATTTAATTCAAGGTTAAAGTAAATCTAAGGTTAAAGGGTTAAGGTTAAAGGTTAAAGGGGGTAGTGTTGCTTTATGGAGCAATCTACTCCGTCAACCCTGCCTGCCGGCAGGCAGGCGTCTACCGTCCACCGTCTACCGTCCACCGTCTACCGTCCACCCGTTTCTTTCATTCCAGTAAATCCCACACTTCTTCTTTCAGTAAGTGGGTCATTTCTTCCTTCAGGGCTTCCCGCAGCCGGTGCAATTTGGTTTTTACATTGCTCAAAGACAATCCGGTGATGTCCGTAATGTCTTTCACCGATTGCTCGTGCAAATAAAACAACTCAATGAGCAGGGCGTCTTCGGGTTTCAGGCGCTTGAGGGCCAGTTGCAGGTGTTCGCGCAAATCCGTTTGCTGGGTTTGGCTGACCGGACTTGCTTCCGGTCCGTCTGCAATTTGCAGTGCCCTGTGTTCGTCGTCGAGCGAAGTTTTTGGCGCTTTCAGCAATCGGTATTTGTCAATCGCCGCCCGGTACGTCACCGTGTACAACCAGGTCCGAAAACCTGAGCGTTGTCCAAACGTATGCAGGGTCCGGTAGACTTTGACAAAAACATCCTGTGCCACTTCTTCAGCCTCTTCTCTGGAACGCAATACCCGATGCGCCATGCTGAATACAAAATCCTGATGGCGTTCGACCAATAAGCGAAAAGCCGTCTGGTCGCCCGCCAATACCTGACGAATCAACAGAATATCCTGATCCACAGAAGCAGCTCCTTGCATTTGCCGGATTTGACGCGGGTAGTTTTAATTAGGTTACAGATTTTGTAACCTGTTTTCAAAGATACGCGTCTGTGCTTGTGTTTTCACATTGATTCAGGAAATTTCAAACACTTTCATACCATGTCTAAAGTAGAAGCATTAATTCCTTTAGTTGCCATCGTTGGCAATTTTTCGGCGATCATCGTATTCATCTATTTCTATTTCACTTCGCGCCACCGTGAGCGGATGGCATTAATTGAAAGTGGACAGGATGCGCGAATTTTTAAACGCGACAGCGACCAGCCAGGCCGCTCCTTAAAGTTTGGAATGGTTGCCGTGATGTCCGGCCTGGGATTATTGGTTGCCAATTTTCTGGAAAGACTGGGCATGCCGGGCGAGCTGGCTTATTTTTCAATGGTACTGATTTTTGGCGGAATGGGGCTGCTGGCCTATTATTTTACGCTGAAAGTGAGAAGAGAAACTTCTGATATTCTGTAAGAACGACCTGTTATTTGACCCTCAATTCCTTTTTTTCACCATAAAAACCTCCGACATGTTAACCAAAGAGTTCTTTTTTATAGTTGGCCTTGCCGTCTTAGCTTCCGCTTTTTTGGTACAAAGAACTACCAAACCGCTGGTGAACATCTCTGACGAAAAAATCGAAGTGGTTTTTGCCAAAGGGATGAAGCAAGCTGAACTGGATGCCATTCAGCGCCAATTGGCCGAAAAAAGCATCACATTGACCTACAAAGATCTCAAATTTAACCACGACCGCCTGTCGGGTATAAACTTTGAAGTTGAAGACAGCAAGGGAACACAGGGAAGTGCCAAAACCTTTTTCCCGTTTTTTTCCATATTCCGTTTTGGATTCGTCCTCGAATATGAAGAAGGTGGCGGCCATTCAATCAGGGTTGGAAAAATCTAATGCCCTGAGTAAGAAAGCAATCCTCGAATACAATACCTAAAAACAGGAGGGTATTCCAAAGTTGGCAAATGGCAAAATGCAAATTGGCAATTTCGGAATACCCTCCTGTCTTTTTAGCTACTTTTTGACTTCGTATAACCCCTTAAAGGCTCTAGAACTTCCAATCCACCCGCGCCGTCATATTTCGCGGCCCTTCCAGCAAACCGGGGCGAATCGAATACTCCGTGTTCAGGATATTGCCCATCAGCACCGACACTTTGAAAGCATCGCTGAAGCGGTATCCGAGGCGAACATTATGTACAGTATACCCCTTGTTGTTGATTTCCCGGTAATCATTAAGCCCCGGAATAATCAGATTGAAAGCGGCGTCAATGGCTTCAATATTGCTGGCATAAAAGGTTTCCAGCCCCACGCTCAAATCTTTCCACTGCGTTTCAATATCCAGTTTGAACGTATGCCGCGGCCGGTATTTCAGCACATTGTTTTCTTTATTGGAGGAGTTGTTGTAATTGACCTGTCCGGTAGATTGAGGCTGCCCGGCCTGAATGGGCGTGCTGTCAAACTCCAGAAAACGGGGATCGATGTAAGTATAGCCGGTGATGAGCGAGGTTTGGAGTCCGCCTATCTTCCCGGAGCCTCCGATGGAAAGCTCCATACCCGGGGTTTCAGTATCTCCGATGTTGACCGAGCGGAAAGCGCCCCCGCCGACGAGGTTGAACTCCATCATATCAAAATATTTCATCATAAAGGCAGCGATATCCACAAATCCCTGAAACTTTGAAATGCGGAAACCGCGTTTGATTCCAACTTCTGCTGTCCAGCCACTTTCAGAACGCAAATCCGGGTTGGGCAAAACGTCAAATGCCCCTGCATTGGTGACGATGAATTTTTCTGCTATGGTGGGGTACCGGTAGCCCTGGCCCCACGAAGCCCGGATATACGTTTTTGTGCCGAGCCGGTAGCTGGCGCCAAGCAAGAATACGGGTTTTGATTCCTTCTGATGGTCTTCAAAAACCGTATCCACGGCTCCGAGCAGCGGATCAAAGATGAAGGTGGGGTTGTTCTGCACATTGTACTCATAGCGAAATCCGGCAGACAAATTGAGGCGCTTTGAAACCGTTTTGTCCAGTTGCAGGTACGCCGCCGCATTGCTCGAAGTAAAAGTCGTATCGCCATACAACTCGGCTTCGACATGGGTACCCATCGTTACTACGCCTGTCGTAGCCACCAGTTTGATTTTTTTGAATTGGCGTTGGAACTGGTACTCGCCATAATACAACTGCGAATAATTTGACTGATTCAGGTCGTTGTCGTTGGACACATTGTAGTAGCGCCCCACCAACCTGTGGCGATTGCCTGTTTTGTCAAAATAAGTCACAAATGGATCTACATTGAAGCGGAATCGTTTGCGCGATGAAATGGTACTGGGGGTACCAGTGTATGCGTTGGCTGCATTGGCCCAATAGAAAAAAGAACCGCTTTCCCCTTTGTTAAAATTGCCGTTGATGCCAAAAGACAGGCGGTCGGTGAGGCGATAGCGGGTATTGAAGTTGAACCTGCCGTACTCCTTATAGGTGTCTTTGTTAAAACTCTGAGAGTTGACATAAAACCCTCCGAGGACCAAATCGAGCCGGTTGATCTTCCGCTTGTGCGAAATGCTGGCCGTATAAGCCGAAGGCGCGCTGTCCCACCACTTTTTACCAGGATCTTCGGGTGAAAAATAAGTCGTATAAATGGCGGAAACCTTTGTTTCTGGCGTGCTGCGGGGATAAGCCGTGCGAACGTTGATGATGCCATTGAGCGCAGAGGAGCCGTAGGAAGCCGATGCGGCGCCCTTCAGCACTTCGATTTGCTCCACGTTTTCCATGGGCACATCGTCCCAGTTGGGAAAACCGGCGTCAGCCTGCAGAATGGGAATGTCGTCTACCAGCAACAGCACCCGGCTGCCTGCTCCCTGGGAGAACCCGGAACCACCCCGGATATTCGCCTGGCCGTCAATGACCGTGACACCGGGTATTTTTTCGATGGCGCCGTCCAGCGTGTTCTTGTTGGCGCTTTCTACAAGACCAGGTTTGAGTACCTCCATCGAAACGGTAACTTCGCCCAGCGATTTTTCAAACTTGCCGCTGGTAACCGTGGCGGTTTCTAAAATCGAAACTTCCGCATTCAGAGAAAAGTCGAGTTGAAGGTCCTGACCGGCAGTCAGGGTGATGTTCTGCGTCTGTGAGTTGTAGCCTACGTAGCTCACCGTTATGGTATAACTTCCTGCATCGACTTCCAGTTGATAATTGCCATCAATTTCCGTCACCACGCCAATATCTCCGGCGCTTACTGTTGCCAGAAAAAGGCCTTCTTTGGTTTTGTCGTCACTGACACGGCCTGAAATGGTCGCTTTTTGGGCTGTAGCGGTTCCAAGCACCATCAACAATAAAATACTGAGTGTGTTTCTGCAATCCAGCATCATCATAAAATTATCTTTTTTTTTGATGTGATTTGCCGCTTGTCAAGTCGGCAATGATTAAGCAAACCAGGCTGTATGCTTGCCGCAAAAAGCGTTCATTATCAGTAGAATAAAAAAAACAATGAACAGCTTAACAACCTGAAAGGGCGGGATTCGAACAGTCGCTTCAGATTCCCTGAAGGCATAAAAATCAAAAGGGATGCAAGTAGAAAATGGTAGAAATTTCGCTAGTCGGATCAAAGGTAGAAGATTGATTTTGAAAAATAAATTTTTCTTTTCGGCAAAAGTCAAATAATTTTAGCCCGCCATCTTCTGAAAAAAGCAACACAAAAGCTCACATTTCACTCATTTTCATTACCAAACAATCATCGCTATGAAGAAATTCTTCGCACTGGCATTATTTTCTGTAAGCAGCTTTTGGGCTATGGCTCAATCGAGCTCCTGTATGGCGGACACCAGTTTGCCCGATTCTGTGATCATTTACCCTCAGCCGTTCACCCCGGATAATCCCGGTTCCGGCATCTCGGATACCGCCTGTGTGAATGCAGCATATGAGTTCGTCATTACCTTCAACACACCTGCGACTTATGCTTCGCCATTTGGCGAAATCCCCATCAATTCCATCGACCTGGCTACTGAAGGCGCGGTAACGAACCTTCCGGCTTCAATGGATTATGTTTGCAATCCGCCAAACTGCGTCTTTTTAAAAGATTCTGTCGGTTGCCTGAAGATATTTGGGACAGCAACACCTGGCGAGGAAGGTGTTTATGATTTGGGCGTTAATGTACTCATCCGTACTACAATTCTGGATATACCATTTATGTTTCCAAACGCCCAGTTTCCCGGCAACTACTTCCTGCACGTAAAGCCCGCAGGCAGTGCGAATTGCTTTGTTGTCGGCACGGATGAATCCCTGCGCGATGACATTCAACTGAGCGTCGCGCCCAACCCGTTCAGCTACCTGACGCAAATTCAGGTGACGGCAAAAAACACAGGAAATTTCGAGTTCCGTGTCACCAACATGATGGGGCAACAAGTACATCGCGAAGCTGTTCGTTTGTTTGAAGGCGCCAACACCCTGCCTTTTGACGCTTCGGCACTTCCGGAAGGCGTTTACCTCTACAGCATCGGCAACGGCAAAGCTGCCGTTTCGGGTAAAATGGTGGTAAGCGGCCGATAAGAATTTCCGATGTTATAGCGATTTTATCTCCAATTTCTACTTATTTTTTTTGGGAAAAGCAAAACTGACGACCGGGAAGCCCTGTGCTCCCCTTTCGTCAGTTTTGCATTTGTGCAAGCACATATAAAACATACATCTATGACGAAGCGATACTTATTATTATACACGGCTTTAATGCTGGGAAGCAGCCTGATGGCACAGTCGGGATGCCCGGGATGCATGATTCAATTGCCGGTTTTGCCGGAGGATACCATTTACCTCAGCGATGCGCCCGACGGGCAGGCAGGGCAGGCCTATACGGCTGACATCAGTTTCCGCATGCCGAAAACGACCACGCCGGTTTCTGCCACAGATCCCAGTGTACCGCCGGGACTGACCATCCAGCAAATCATCATCAGTTCGCTGACCAATGTGCCGCCGGGATTGAGCTGGGAACTCAGCCAGTCGACTTTCAATCCGGCACTTGAAACGGACGGTTGCCTACGGTTTTGCGGTACGCCACTGTTGCCCGGCGATTACGAGGTATCGGTGGTGGTTACAGCTACGGTGTTTTTTGTGCAACAAACTACATCGTTTTCTTTCCCGATCCACATTGCGCCGGCGGTGAGTCAGACGGATGGCTTTTCCATCATCAACAGTACGGCTTGTGGCAGCGTGACAGCCTCCTTTTTGAACAACATTGCTTCCAACGGCCAACCCGGATTTTCCTATTTCTGGGATTTTGGAAACGGTGTCAGCACCACGGTGGAAAACCCTGCCGATCAAACTTATGAAAGCGCCGGGGTTTATGTAGTCGATTACCAGGCCATCGTGGATACTTCCGGTTTTTTCCTGACCAATGTGCGCATTGAATCCACCACCTGCACCGACATTTTCAGTGCCCCCGATTTAAAAATACGCGTCTTCGACCAGGACAATGTGGAGGTATTCATTTCTTCCATTGTGCAAAATGTAACGCCGCCGGTAGATTTCAACCTGAACCTTGCTTTGGGCCAGGGCAATTACCGGATTCAACTCGTTGATGACGACGGGGGCATTGACGGCGCCGATGACGATTGTGGCAGTGTCAATTTTACGCGTACCACAACTGGTTTGTTGACGAGCAGCGGGATGAGCGCTACCTTAACCATCCTGCATCCCATCGATACCATCCGTTCTTCAGACACCGTTACGGTTTTTCCGATACCATTTCCGCCTTTGATTTCCGGTCTGCCTTTTGGGTTTGTATGTGAAGGCGACCAGTTGACGCTGAATACCACCTATCCCGACCATATCCAGTGGTACCGCGACAGTGTGCCTTTGCTGGAAGGGACTTTCCCTCAGCTTCCGGTAGATCAGGGTGGCGATTACTGGGTTGTTTATACTTCCCCGGATGGCTGCCAGTCACAATCCGATGTAGCGACCATCTCTTTCGGTGAAATTCCATCCGGCATTGCATTTACCAATGAAAACAACCAACTCTCGCTCTTCGATCCGGGCGCTTTGCCCCTTCAGGCAGGCATTCAGTGGTATTTGGATGGGGAAGTAATCAACGGCGCAAACGGAGACATGTACTGCATCGCTGCGTCGGGCAATTACACTGTTGAAGTTACCGACCTCGCGACAGGTTGTTCGGGCAGTTATTCTCAAAATGTAGTCTATAATCCAAGTTTCCCCAACTGCACAACTGCTGCTGAAGACCATGAAAATGGTATTCCGGATATGCGCATTGCCCCCAACCCCAGCGACGGCCATTTTCAGTTGTTGATGGAAGTGAATGCCCCGATTGAAGGTGAACTGACCGTTCGCACCCCCCTCGGTCAATTGCTTTCCCGCCAGGTCATGCGACTTACCCCCGGGTTAAATCGTTTAAATATGGACCTTTCCGATCAGGCGGCAGGGCTTTATTTACTGGATTGGCAGTCATCTCAGGGCAGCCGCAGTGTTAAAGCGCTGAAATTGGATTGAAAAAGGTGTTTGAAATGTCGTACTTTTGTCACTTTCAAGCATCAAGGAGCAAACTCAAACAAAAATGCCTGTGGCGGAAATGTACGGGCATTTTTGTTTGAGCACGCCTGACAATCGATTGAGATGAACTACATTTTATACGGAGCAAAAGGCGATACATCCATTACAAAACAGGAGTCTCAGGCCACTTTGAACGAAATTGTACTATGACGGCGCCCTTTGAAAAGAAAGAAATCGGCAACTTGATCGTTGAAGGCATTCCGGACATACCGGCTGCACTCGGGGAGCGGCTTCACCAGTATGAAAGTACACGCGAAGCTTTTGCCTCCGATTGGCTGCCGGATGACGAGGGATTGCTCATCATCACGCGGTTGGGTGAATCTGCTCAGTTTCACGGCATTAGCCGCCCGGGCGCCGTGCGCAAACAACTGACTTTTTTTGATGAGCCCGTTGCTTTTGGCAGTGTTTGCCCGGATCCTGAGCACCGGGGCTTTCTTTTTGGGAAAGATTCAGGTGGCAATGAGAATTTTCAGTTGTACTATTTCGACCTGGATACCCAGCGCTACCACATGCTGACAGACGGGCAATCGCGCAATGAATATGCCATCTGGAGCAACAAAGGCGATCGCATCGTACACTCCAGCACCCGCCGAAACAATGAAGACCACGATTTGTACATCGCCCACCCGCATGATCCTTCGATTCCCGATGAAATGATCTTCAGCAGAAAGGGTTACTGGTATCCGATCGACTGGTCGCCCGACGATGAATGGATCACCATCGGGTGCTATTTATCGGTTCACGAAAGCGAATTGTACCGGTATCACATCCCCAGCAGGACGCTGGAACCCATACTTTGCCAACGGGAAGACATTTCCTGCCACGGCGGTTATTGGGACAGAGAAGGAAAAGGCATTTATTACGCCGCGGATGTTGACGGGGAATTCCGGCACCTGAGTTATTACCGGATCAAAGATCAGCATCACGAGGTGTTGTGGAAAGAAATGGACTGGGATGTGGAGAGCATCAGTTTGTCTCCCGATGGCGCCGAACTGGCATTTACGGTCAACGAAAACGGCATTTCGCTCTTGTTCATCATGGACACCTCAAGCAGGCAATTCCGCCAAATTGAAGGACTTCCGAATGGCGAATGCAACACCCTCCGCTGGCATCCCAAAGAAAAAAAACTCCTGCTCACCATCAATACAGCAACAGCGCCAGCAGATGTATTTGTACTCAATACGGAAACGGGGCTGGCTGAAAAGTGGACTTTCAGTGAAGTCGGGGGACTCAATCCTGATCAATTTGTGGAGCCGAGCATCATCCATTATCCGACTTTTGATGTAACGGAAAGTGGTCATGAAGTCCGCAATATCCCGGCTTTTTATTTCAAACCTCGCCAAAAACGCAGGCCTTTCCCGGTGTTGATCTACATTCATGGTGGCCCGGAAAGTCAATACAGGCCTGTCTTTTCGCCAATTTTTCAGTATTACCTCAACGAAATGGGACTGGCGGTGGTGGCGCCCAATGTGCGCGGCTCCTCGGGCTACGGAAAAAGTTATCTGAAATTAGACAACGGCTACCTGCGCGAGCACTCCGTGATGGATATCGGAAAATTGCTGGACTGGATCGCCACCCAACCCGACCTCGATGCCTCGCGGGTCGCTGTCATGGGCGGATCTTATGGCGGTTATATGGTGCTGGCCTCCATGTCGCATTTCAATGACCGCCTGCGCTGCGGGATAGACATTGTCGGCATCAGCAACTTCATTACTTTCCTGAAAAACACAAAATCTTACCGCCGCGATTTGCGCCGCGTAGAGTACGGCGACGAACGCGACCCGAACATGCGCCGCCATTTATTGCGCATTTCACCAACTACGAATGCCCATAAAATCACCAAGCCCATGCTCATTGTTCAGGGGCTGAATGATCCGCGCGTGCCGGCTACCGAAGCCGAGCAAATGCTCAAGGCCATTCGCCAGAACGGCGGCGAAGCCTGGTATTTGCTGGCCAAAGACGAAGGCCATGGCTTCCGGAAAAAATCGAACAAAGATTATTATACCAAAGCAGTGATCCTCTTTTTAAAGCGGTACTTGCTGAACGAGTAGAGCTGAAGTTTACATGAAGATAAGCCAAACGATGAAAGGCGCTCTGGCGCTGTTGATGCTGATGAGCGCATGTATTTACCTGCGCTTCGAGGATTTTTTTCGCGTCGCCAACGAAATGGTGATCGAGCAGGGCGGAGACGGTTATAAAGCCTACCAGGCTTTCCTTTACCACGTCAAATACGACAGCACTTACCGCCATTTCCAGGGAATGAACTACCCTTATGGCGAACACGTCGTGCCCGCCGATACCCAGCCGGCCCTTTCAAACACCTTGCGCTGGATCGACGCCCATGTAGTGGACCTCAGCGACTACGCCCTGGGCATTTTTAACTTCAACCTGCTGTTTTCCATCCTTTTGTGCAGCATTTTCCTGTACCTTATTTTCCGGCGTCTGGAAGTTCCGGCCTGGTACAGCGTCCTCGTAGCCATTGCCATCACGTTTTTGGCGCCGCAAAACATGCGCATGTCCGGGCATTTCGGACTGGCATTACCGGTTGCGCTTCCGGCTACGCTCTATTTTCTGATGCGGTTTGAGGAAAAACGCACCATCGTCATCAGCGTTTGCATGGCGCTGTGTCTGACCATCATATCGCTGTTTCATTTTTACTTTTTCGCCATCATGGGCGCTACCATATCACTGTATTTCCTCTTCAGTTATTTACAAAAAGGCAACAAACAATTGTTGTCGCGGTACGCTGCCCACTACGGCATTCAGGTGGTTTTGCCCCTGTTGTTTTTTATTTACTGGATGTATTGGGGCGACCCGGTAAAAGACCGCACGGTACTGCCCTGGGGCTTTTTTCACTACAACGCTCATTGGGAAGGCATCTTTACTTCGCTGACCCAGCCCCATTTTGTATGGTTGAACGAAAAAGTGATCCACATCCGCGATGTGGATTTTGAAGGAAAAGCTTACGTGGGACTGGTAGCGGCGATTGTATTTCTGGGCATTTTTTTCGGGTGGATCGGCAAGGGATTCCGGCGGGCGCCCGTTTCTTTTTTGCCTTCGCGAAAGATTTACCTTAATTCGATTTTTTACGCCTCGCTCGTGCTGCTGCTGTTTTCCTTTGGTTTGCCTTTTGTCATTCCCGGACTCGAAGACCTGCTGCACTATTCCGGGCCGGTGCGGCAATTCCGCTCTGTCGGGCGCTTTGCGTGGTTGTTTTATTTTGTGATCAACATCATCGCTTTTGCCTGGCTGTACCACAAATTAGCGGCTAAAAAATGGAAATGGGCGGTTTGGATCCCGGCTTTTGCCTTGTTGTTTTTTGAGAGCTGGAATTTTACGCGCAGCATCGACCTGCGACTCGACGAAATCCCCATGGGCAGCCCCGGCAAGCGTTTCACGGATATTCCGGGCATCAAATACAGCGATTATCAGGCCATCATGCCGCTGCCCTACTACAATGTCGGCTCCGATAATTTCTGGTTCCCCCTGCGCTATTTTGCCGGCAACCGCTCTCAGACCATGTCCATGCAAACCGGATTGCCCATCACGGCGGCCATGCTGACGCGAACTTCGGTTTCGCAGACCATCAACCAGCTTCAGATGCTTATGGAGCCTTACCGACGCCCCAAGGTCATCGACGACTATCCCGACAAGCGTCCGCTGCTCATCGTCCACGACACCAGCGAAGCACCGGAAGGCGAAACGACCTGGGGTTACCTGCTGAATGAATCACAATTGATATATACCGATGGCACCCTTCGGTTTTTCCGACTTGATCTGAATCTTTTCGACAAAAAAATTGAACAGCGCAAGCAAGAGATTGTCGATACGCTGGCCAAAGATTCCACCCTTTTTGAAGTCAAAGGTTTCCGGTCCAATCAGCCGACGCTTAACTTTGTATACGACGCCATGGACGGCTCACCCGCCGCCAATGCTTACCTTGGCAGCGGCGGTTACGAGGGCAAAATGGGCGATGAAAACCTGATTTTTGAAGGCACGATCCCGGAAGCGAAACCAGGCGTCTACCTCTTTTCCATGTGGATGTTCATCAACCACGATTTGTACCCCCGCACGGATTTTTTAGTGGTGGAATCCGATCCGGCAACCGGCGCCATGCGCAAGCAGTACACGGCTCAATCGCGTGAAGTGCTGAAGTGCATCGACAACAATGGCTGGGCGCTGATGGAATTCCCATTCGAGGTGCAGGCCGGCGACAGCAAATTCCGCCTGACTTTCAACAACCGCAACCTGCGCAGCGATCCGATCTTTGTAGATGAACTGCTCATCCGCCCGGCAGGAACGGATTTGTACCGGCAGTCGGATCGATGGGTTTGGAAAAATAACCGGCATTATTTGAAGTAGGGAAGCGTTTTTTGTTTCAATCTTCACGCGATTTCGGGCAGGAGCCCGAAGAATAGGACACGCGGGGCGGAGCCGCCGCGCGAGCAAAAATCGGCTTCGCCAAAAAAAAAATGCCCCCCCCTTCTACCACTCCAAAAAAGAAAAAAGAAAAGGGTAAAAGGGTAAAAGTGATAAAGGGTAATTACCGGGCCAAGCGAAAGCCGATAACGTTGTTCCTGTCATCGGCATTGCCGTTGCTGTCGCGGTTGGACACCCGACAATTGCCAATGCTGATGAGCCAGGACCCGCCACGAACCACTCGGCGAGCCTGCTCCCCACCAGTCATCCAGGCGTTGCCTCTTGAAGGAGCGCCCTGATAATCCTCGTGCCACACATCCTGACACCACTCGTACACATTGCCACTCATGTCGAACAAACCCAACTCGTTTTTCTTTTTTTGGGCTACCGGGTGGGTTTTAGTACCAGAGTTGCTACCATACCAGGCTACTTCGCCAGGGTCGTTGCTGCCGGCATACTCATACCCTTTGCTATTGGCGCCGCCGCGTGCCGCGTATTCCCATTCCGCTTCTGAGGGCAGGCTGTATTGTTGCCCGGTCAGGTCATTCAGTTTTTTGATAAAACCCTGCACGTCGTCCCAGCTAACTTGCTCTACCGGGCAAGTCGGGCAATTTTTAAAATTGGAAGGGTTATTCCCCATTACCGCTTCCCATTGCGCCTGGGTGACTTCCGTGCGGCTGAGGTAAAAGTCATTGAGGGTAACGGTGTGTGATGGTTTTTCACTTTCACTACAGTTTTTATCGCGGCCATCCAGACAGCCCATCGTAAAGGTACCGCCTTTGATAAGTACCATACCGTCGGCGATGGCTTTAAGCCCCTCCCCGGCCCTCTCCGAGAGGGAAGGAGTGGCATCCGGGTCTTTTCGAGCCTCGATTTTTTCAGCGATGGCTTCTTTTTTGTTACTTAGGCGGTCGCCGATTTTTTCCTTCAGGGAAGTATTACCATCGGTTTGTGTCGCATTCTCCGTTTTTCGGGTCTCAATCTTGTCACTCAGAGATGGGTTCGGCTGCTCTTGTCCGGCATCGCTTGTTTTGTCATTTTCACGCGCTTTCACTGCTGTTTTCAGCTCCTGAAACTGATCTTTCACCTCTTTTCTGACCTGTGTTTTGCGCGATACAATTTGCTCAACGCGCTCCACGGTGGCGGTGCTGGCAACGGCTCTCAGGACGGGCATCAGGGCTTTGACTTCTTCGGTGGTGGTGGCTGTTTCTGCTTTTTGTTCGATGGCGGCGTTGAGTTCGGGTTGCACTTCCTGCAGCACCTGCTCATCGGTGGCGGCAGCGGTCGCTACCGTACCGAGTTCTGTGCTTTCGGGGTAGTTTTTCAGGAAGCGGCGGATGCGGGCGCCCGTCGGTTGGCGGCGGATGCTTTCTACTTCCCGCATTTCCAAAGTCCTTATTTTTTCAGCGACCTGCTGGCGGTATAGCCCTTTTTCAGCATAAACCTCCTGGTAGGCCCGCAGGTCCTCAATGGTTTCGGTTTTCAGGGCTTTCCGATAATAGGCTTTTTCGACGCGAGGCTGTGCTGCCGGGTTGTCTTTGTACGCCTCGATGTAGGCCGCATAAGCATCGGCGCTGCCACTGAGCTCGGCAATCCAGAAGTCGCGTACAGGCGGCGGGGTCAGGGCGTAAGTGCCGGTAGAGGCGACGATCAGAAACAGCAGCAAAAAGGATAACGCGCGCACCCTGCCGGAAATGGGGCGCGACTGCTGTGGCGCTGGGTGATGGTCCGTCGGATCCGGGTTGATGCTTTTTTCCGGCAGAACTACCTGTGCAGGCGGAGGCAAAACCACCGGCGCAGGTGGCGGCGGATTAAAGATTTTATCATCCAATGCCTTCGTCGACTCTACTTCAAAGTCATCCAAGACTGTACTCCCTCCCTTTCGGGGCGGGCCAGGGTGGGGCTGAAAAGATACGCCCGAATTTTTCAGCGGTGCTTCTGCTTCGTCCGTCATGACGCCTTCCGTCACAATCGTTATCGTTTCCAAAATGGACACTTCCCTGGGAACGTAAGCGCCAAGATTGGGCACAAATTCCATCATGGACACCTTCACCAGCAGCTGGTGCTGGCCTTCTATCAGCGGCGTCACACTGAACAGCCACTGCGTTTTACCGGTTTCGCGCACCAACTGGGTCGCTTCGCTCAGGCTGCGCACCTGGAATACATTGCCTTCCGGGTCAAGCAGTTCGGCTTTCATCATGTCCGACACTTCCACCCGTTGTTTCACGCGCACATCTGCGTCGAGTACGATGTCTTCGAGCAGGGCGTCTTCATCCATGGCGACGCGAACCGTGCAAATGACGGGCTTGCGCAAAGGCATGCGGTGCGGTACGCGGTAGAGGACACTGCCAGTTCGGGCGCCGGTCTTTTTGCTGCTTCCACCCGCCAAAGGTTCTTCAAAATCGGCCGCTTCGAGGGCGTCTAATAAGTCGAGGAAATTGGCGCGCACGGAATCTATTTTCCGGGCATATTCTTCCGGGCTGAGGGTATTGCGAAAATGGGCTTTGTTGGCGTCGTTGATCTGTGCGAGCATCGCCAGGATCATGCTGTGTTTTTCAGAACCTTCGGGCAACAGCTCGCGCAATGCCTTGATGGCAGCCGGTAAATCCTCAATCAGGATTTCCTTGATGCTTTTGCGAAGCTCCGGAAGGGGCTGTGATAAAGACATGATGCGGGTATTTGGTTTTGTTGAAGGGATAAATGTAAGGAATGATTTGGTGATTTGAAAATTTGAGGATTTGAAGATGCGCGGGATGACTCGCTGCCGTTTGCGAAACTTTTCCAGTTTCGTAAACGTTCGGCCGCAAAGTGATTTTGATTTGAAGATTTGAAAATTTGATGATTTGATGATGCCGGGACGCCGGAAGTTGGTTAATGAATAGCAGGGTGCCGTTTGCGAAACTTTTCCGGTTGCTATACGCTTTATCAGGATACAAAAGCGCTATATATCCTATGTGAAATAAGCTATGTACCTATGTGGTAAATAGTTCCTTGAAATGTAAATTTGCGGGCAGGCCAATATATTAGCATCTTGAGCCGTTTTCTGGCAACATCACTAATTGTTATTCACTGTTATGAGACACCTCCCCGTATTGTTTTTACTTTGTATAACCCTAATCGCCCAGGCGCAATCTGCTTTTCGCGCAGCAGATTCCCTGAGCGCAGCCGGCCGGTACATTGCCTCTAATGAATTGCTGGAAAACCTGATACAAAGCAACCCCGGCAGACTGCACGACCAGTCGCGGGCACTGTTTCTGATGAGTTACAACTACTTGCAACTAGGCAGTTTTCAACAGGCTGAAGACGCCAATGCCCGTTCCATAGCGCTGCGCGATCAGCTCATGAGCGGCGATATTGCTGAAAATTACATGCGCATCGGCGCCATCGCCCTGCAGCAGGGCAACTACGAAAAAGCGCTGGACCACCTGTTCATTGCCACCTCGATGCCTATTGAAGACCCCAGATTGTATGCGCTGATTTACGGGTACATTGCTTCTTCGTTTGAGGGACTCAGCCAACCGGAAAAAGCACTCAACTACTACCGCCAATCCCTCGAAACCCTGCAATCAGCCACTGAAGGCAGCGAAGCAGATGTGGCTACCAATTACTACAACATCGGAAGAGTTTACCTCGGACAAAACAAGCTGGAGGAAGCCAAATCCGCCTTTCGGCAAGCCCTGAACATCTCCCGGCAGGTTCCTGCGCGAAAAGACCTTCAGGGTAACCTCTACAACGCATTGGGAGAAACCATGCGCCAGGATACACCTTCCGTAGCGGTGGAATACTACCATCAGGCGCTGGCCATTTACCGCAAAGCATTCGGCGAACACCACCGCGAAACGGCACGCACCTGGTTAAACCTTGGACAACTCCATTACAATTTGAACGAGCCGGACAGCGCTTCATTTTTCGCCAATAAAGCCCTGTTCAGCCTTTGTCCCGGAATGGTCAGAGAAGCAGAAGTGCTTCAAAACAAAATAGCGGTGCTCGACCGCCCTTTGCTGGCATTGACGCTGAATCTCAAAGCAGTTTTACTGCTGGATTACGGCTCAGACGATCGTTTGGCGCTGGCGTATGGCAAACAAGCGGCTGCGTTTATTGAAGAAGAGGTCATCGCCATCGGCGATGATGCTTCGCGCCTGCGGCTGTTGGCCGCTTCAACTGATGTCTTCGAGTCAGGCATTATAGCGGCTTATCGCCTGTTTTTGAAAGAACACAATCCGCATTTGCTGGAACAGGCTTTTGAAATGGCGGAATACGGAAAAGCGATCCTCCTGCGCATGAATACCGCCAATCTGGATTCAGGTCAGTTGCTGCCCGTCGACAAAGCCATTCGTGCAGCAGACCTGCGCAGCAAATGGCGCTACAACGAAGCATCCATGGCTTTGAACCCGGAAGACGCCGCGCTTCGCCGGGCAACGATGGAAAGTCGCAAACAATACGAAGCTTTTATCAGCCAAATTGCGGGCGAGTTTCCGGCATTCGCCAAAGCAAGGGGCGGCATTCAAACGGCTTCAGTGACTCAGGTCAGGCAGCAATTGGAAGACCGCGATGTGCTCCTCTCCTACTTCATTGGCAAATTGGATTATTACATTTTTGCCCTCACCAAAACGGGGATTTATTGCCGCCAAATTACCAAAGGCCGCGACTTCAGGCCCGAAGACACCAAGGCGCAAAAATTCGTCAAAAAAATGATGAATTTTCAGGCAAATCCTATGGGAACCGGCCCGGGCGTTTACACCAAATTTGACCAAAACAAAATTGCGACAGACCTCGACGGTGCCATCAAAGGCTTTTTGCAAAGCATCAAAAAATCGGACAGCAAAGCTTTCCCTATATATGGCCAATTGATGTTCGATCGCCTTATTCAACCCGTTGATTCTATGTTGAAAGGCAAAGACCGCCTGATCATCATTCCACATCAGAACTTGTTTTCCATCCCCTTCGAAGCTTTTGTTTCGGGCTTTTCACCTGACGACGACGGGGCAACTCCCGGCTACAGCAAACTGAATTACCTGATCAAATCCTACGCCATACAATACAGCTATGCCGCTGCATTAACCCGGCAAACAGTTGCGCCTAATGTAACAACCGCTTTTCTTGGTATGGCGCCTGTTTTCGACAATGAAACCAGTCTTAGTTATATCTGGGACAGCAACCTGTTCGCATTCGACACGACCTATCAAGGCAGCTACAGCCTGCGGTCGGCTACACGCGACGGTTTGAGTTTTCAGGCCCTGCCTGAATCGGAGCGTGAAACGGTCAGCATTTCAAAGATGTTTGCCAAAGACAAAAAAACCGCCCTCGCCTACCTGCGCATGGAGGCCGGTGAAGCCAATTTTAAAGCCGGCATCAAGGGTTATGGCATCGTGCATTTGGCGACACACAGTTTTGTCAATTATGCCAATCCCGCCCTCTCGGGCATCGCTTTTTCACAACCCAATATTGGAAAGCCGGACAAAGAAGACGGCATTTTATACGCCGGAGAAATTGCCGCACTCGACATGAATGGTGTGAATCTGATGGTACTCAGCAGTTGCGAAAGCGGCAGCGGCCCTGCTTCCGGAAACGAAGGCGCCCTTTCCCTGACCCACAGTTTTTTGTCAGCAGGAACGCCGAGTGTTCTCAGTTCTCTTTGGAAAGTATACGACTCCTATACTTCTCAACTGATGCAGCTCTTTTACGGCCAGGTGCTGGACGAAAAAAGCTACGCAGAAGCCTTGCGTTATGCAAAACTAAAAATGATCAAAGACAGCAAAAGTGCAGACCCGCGAAAATGGAGCGGTTTTGTGTTATTCGGAGCGCTGTAATCTACGCTCATCCTCAAGCTCTTCGGCTTCTTTCTGTTTCTCTACGCGCCTGGAAATAATGATACTGGCTTCATAGAGAATGTAAAGCGGAGTAGCTACCAGAAGTTGCGTAATGATGTCCGTCGTAGGCGTAATGACCGCTGAAACGATGAGGATCCCAAGAATTGCATGCTTCCTGTATTGTTGCATGAGTTTAGGGGTAACCAGGCCAACTTTAGACAGAAAAAAGATCACAATCGGCAATTCAAAGACGATGCCGGTTGGTATGGTAAAAATGACGAGATATGTAATGAAAGAATTAAGCGTCGGTACGTTTTCTACGCCGGGAATGGTATATCCGATCAAAAAATTGATGGCAAACGGCGCAATTACATAGTATCCAAACAAAATTCCGGATAAAAACAGGAATGAACAGGCCAGCACAATGCCATTGGCCGCTTTTTGCTCCTTAGGGTAAAGTCCCGGCTTGATGAAACGCCAGATTTCCCAAAAAACATAAGGAAAAGCAACGATAAAACCCGTGGTAAAAGCTACTGTAAATGTCGTAATAAAGGCTTCTCCAAAGCCAATCGCCTGGGTTTTGAAAACAGGCGGCGAAATGCACAGACCCTTACCGAGTCCGATGCTGTCGGAAAACCAGCAGATCAGGCGATAGGAGATAAATTCTTTTCGGGACGGTGCAAACAGAACCGACTCAAACAACCAATCCTTAAAGATAAAGAACACAATACCAAGGCTAACTATCGCGAGAACGGATCGGATGATGTTCCAGCGCAACTCTTCAAGGTGCTCGAGAAAACTCATTTCTTTTCCAGCCTTTTCGCCGTCTTCCAGCGAATCAACTTCAACCTGATCTAATGCCATAACGGATGTATATTTGCCTGTATGACTGTAAAAATGATGTTGCGTTCAAATGGCGTGGCAAAAGTAAGTTTTTTTGTCAGGAAATTTAATAAAACGGGGGACGGGGGACGGTGGACGGGGGACGGTAGACGGTGGACGATGGACGGGGGACGGTGGACGATGGACGGTAGACGGGGACGATGGACGGTAGACGGGGACGATGGACGGTGTAGATTGCTTCAAAAAGCAGTATGTCTACTTTATCCTTTATCCTTTATCCTTTAACCTTTAACCTTTAACCTTTAACCTTTAACCTTAGAAAACGGTGGACGGGCGATAGAGATAATCAGTAAGGGTCCGTAATATCATTCATGAAATATTCAAACAAATGGGAAAATTCAAAGACTTACGCGTCTGGAATGATGCCATGGCTCTAGCGGAGCAAATTTATAGCATTGCGAGGTTACCTGCTTTTTCAAAAGACTTTGCCCTGGCCAACCAAATTACCAGAGCCTGTATTTCAGTGCCTTCCAATATTGCCGAGGGAGATGAACGAAGTACCAACAAGGAAGCCGTTCATTTTTTCAACATTGCAAAGGGCTCTGCTGCTGAAATCATTACTCAGCTTAACATCGCTCACAGAATAGGCTATATTGAAACTGATACGTTCAATCAATTAGAAGATCAGGCGGAAAAGGTCAGAGCATCCTTAAAAAAGTTAATCCAGGCACGAGAGGGCAAAACCCAATAGTTGCCTTCAATGTGAGCAAGGTGCTCCGTCCACCGTCAACCATCCACCGTCAACCGTAAAAATATGTTGCAAACCGGCCCAAACACTGCCCAAACCTACCCGTTGCCCAACTACGAGCAGCTCTGCTTTTTGAAGCACGTGGTTAATAATCCCAAAATCATCGTAGGTGATTATACCTACTATCATGATTTTGAAGATGTTGCCAATTTTGAAAAAAATGTAAAATACCTGTTTGATTTTGAAGACGACAAACTCATCATCGGCAAATTTTGCATGATCGCTTCCGGCGTTACCTTCATCATGAATGGCGCCAATCACCTGACAGATGCGCTAACAACCTACCCTTTTGCTATTTTTGGCAATGGTTGGGAAAATGCCATGGAGGGTAAAAAATACCCGAATAAAGGCGATCTTGTCATCGGCAACGACGTTTGGATCGGATACAATTGTACCATCATGGCTGGTGTGCACATTGGCGACGGCGCCATTATAGCAACCAACGCAACCGTTGTCAGGGATGTAGCCCCCTATTCTATTGTGGGTGGAAACCCAGCACAGGAAATCCGGAAGCGCTTCCCGGAAGAACAGATTCAACAGTTACTGGAATTGAAATGGTGGGACTGGCCCCCGGAAAAAATCACGAAACACGTACAGGATCTGACCGGAAACAATGTGGAGGCCCTTTTGGCCGCAGGAACCATTTGATTGATTTTCCGCAACCCGAATTTGACATGCTTTTGCCAAATCCGATAAAATATACGGTACTGCTTGTTTTGCTTTGGAGTGCATCGCCCATAGCAGCACAGCAAGCTTTTTTATGCAACGACGAATTTTTTCTTTCCAGTTCGCGGCGTGGATTCAACTGGGGCGCTATCGATCGTTTCAGTGTCAATCCTTCGCTCTCAGCGTCGCCCAACTACCAAAGTTTGTTTTTTGATGAAAACATCCGGATCAACACCCTGGGGTACAGCGTTATCGACAACCATTTGTATGGTTTGGATCCTTTTACGTGGCGTCTTTATCGCATAGATGCAACAGGCAATGCGGTTGACCTTGGAATTCCTCAGGGCCTGGATACCAGTTATTATTACTTTGCCGGCACGGTTTCTCCTTTTGGTACAAACATGATTCTGATTGGCCGGAATAAAACGACGGAAATAGACCAACTCTATTGCACCATAAACCTCTTTAGCGGAAATTTCAATTCGGGGGCTTTGTCTATTGTCAGCGACGTGCCCACCCGCATTGACGACATTGCCTTTGATCCGGTTTTTGGAACGCTGTTTGGATACGACAGCCGGAACAAACACCTGATCAACCTCAGCACCAGCGGCGTTATTACGAGTGTGGGGTTTCAAAACCTCGGGAACATTGCTTCGATGGGCGCCATTTTTTTTGACCGGCAGGGCAATTTGTTTGCTTACGGCTCTACCGGAGGCGCTGAAACCACCCTTTATCTTCTGGACAAGCGAAACGGAAGCATCGTCGCTCAGAAAACCCCTGGCCCTCCCGGAAATTTCACCGATGGCTGCTCCTGCCCTTTCCGGATGGCTTTTACAAAAACGGTGGAGCCCGCATTGGTCCTGCCCTGTGGTGAAGTCACCTTCAATTACCACATTCAGAACACGGCAGGGTCTACTTATACCCAGGTAGATTTGATTGATACGCTGCCGCCTGGGTTCGTTATTACTTCCATAAGCGGCGTTCCCGCCATCAGCCAGATTTTAAGCGGCGTGGGTAGTAATGTACTCCATATCCATGATTTACACGTTTTGCTTGGCCAAAACACGATCACCATTCGGGTCCGTGTGGGCGATTTACCCCCCGGAGTTTATGGCAGCCAGGCAGTTTTCGGCCCATTTCCTGAGGCATTCCCCAATCCTTTTTTTTCCGACGACCCCGGAGCGCCCGGTCTGGTGGATACGACTTTTGTCACAGTGGTTGAACGGGAGCGTGTGCTGAGTGATTCGACGCTTGTTTTGTGCCAGGGAGCATCGCTGCTTCTGGATGCTGCTGCCGGGGCAGACACGTACCTGTGGAGCGACGGTTCTGAAAGCCAAACGCTGGAAGTGAATGGCCCGGGTTTGTATTGGGTGGAAGCGTCCACCGCCTGCGCCACTTACAGAGACAGTCTGCTCGTTGTTGAACAGCCCGAACCCCTATTCGTTGACCTCGGAAATGACCGCAGCATCCGGTTGGGCGAAACTTTTGTACCGGATTACAGCACCAATGCCCAGGGAGCGCCGGAATTCGCCTGGTCTGCTACGGGAAATACGGTATTGAGTTGTACCGACTGCCCCCGTCCCTCCGGATCGCCTTTCGAAAATACAGTCTTCCGGTTAACCCTCACTGACAGCAATGGCTGCACGGCCAGTGACAGCCTGCAGGTGACCGTCATTCCCAGTCTGGAACTGTACGCCCCTAATGCATTCAGTCCCAATGCAGATGGCATCAACGACCTGTTTTTCATACAAGGCAAGGTAAATGCGCCGATGAACCATTTCCGGGTTTTCGATCGCTGGGGCGGCCTGGTTTTTGAGTACCGGATGGGCGAAATCAACAATCCCGCTACTGGCTGGAATGGTAAAATCAGGGGAAAGCCTGCGCCGGCCGGGGTCTATATCTTTACGGCAGAAATGGCGCTACCCGGCGGTTTTAGCCAACAGTTGTCCGGCACCGTTTCGTTAATACGCTGATGGAAACTGCTTAAATTATCGACACCTTTTTAATAAACTTGATTTTTTTGCGCTACGGTATTGAAATCCGGCCATAAAGTATATCTTTGCATCCGTTTTTGAAGTGACAAAGGTCAAACAAGCTTAAAAATGGATCCCTTATTGCCTTTTACAATCCCGGTAAAGGGGTTGCGCCACGGCGTACATCAATATGATTTTCAGATTGATCGTTCCTTTTTTGAGCAATTTGAAGCCTCCCCGATAGCGGAGGGGCAAGTTGAAATGACGCTTTATTTTGACAAACGCCCGGAAATGTATGTCCTAGAATTTGAATTCGAAGGCAAGGTTCGGGTAGAATGCGATCGCTGCACGGCTGCTATTGATCTTCCGATTGAAGACAGCCAGCAATTGCTTGTCAAATTCAGCGACGTAGAAATGCCGGAAGAAGCTGAAGTGATTTACGTTAACCCGGAAATCACCCATTTCAGTGTCGCCCAGTACGCGTATGAATACATTTGCCTCGCTTTGCCGATGATCAAAACATACGATTGCGAAGACGACGATCCGGTTCCCTGTAATCAGGAAATGCTGCGATATCTCAACGCTAAAGAAGGCACTTCAGAAAAATCAAACCCGGAAGGAGGCAACTCTGTCTGGGATGCATTAAAAAATTTAGATCAGGATAAACCATAAAATACACGGACAATGGCACATCCCAAGCATAGACACTCGAAGCAACGCACGCGCACGCGCAGAACGCACCACAAAGCAGCAACGCCGCAAATTGCTACTTGCCCTAAAACTGGCGAGAAGCACATGTATCACCGCACTTATTTTGACGCTGACGGCAACATGCTGTATCGCGGTAAAATGGTCGTGAAAGCCCCTGAAGTAGAGGCCTAAGCAACGCGCTTTAATGAATAAAAGCAATAAGCTCCCATCGAAACCTTTAGCGATGCGGGGCTTTTTGTGTTGAAATGCTTCCCATTTTGTGGAACTTTGCGCTTCCACCCGTCTAAAGTCTAACTGAATTAAATCGAAAACATATCATACATTTGTTTGCAAAAGAGCGAACATGAAA
>CALEYL010000035.1 GCA_937926205.1 uncultured Saprospiraceae bacterium | reverse complement strand
TTCTATCAACAGCACTTTTGCTATTGTATGATATATAATTGATTCAATTCACCTAACATCTAAAATCTAACATCTAACAAAAACGCATGAAAAAAATCATCATAACAGACCAGGCTCCCGCACCAATCGGGCCTTACAACCAGGCCATCATCTGCAATGGCATGCTTTATGCTTCGGGGCAGATTGCCATCAACCCTGCCACCGGCGATTTGGTTATGGAAAACATTGAGGCAGAAACGCACCAGGTTATGGAAAACATCAGCGCCATTCTCAAAGCTGCCGGCCTTACGTTTGAACATGTGGTAAAGAGTTCTGTTTTTGTAAAAGACATGCACAACTTTGCACGCATCAATGCGGTATACAGCCAGTATTTCAATGAAGCTACCGCTCCTGCCCGCGAGTTGGTTCAGGTTGCTGAACTGCCCCGCTTTGTGAACATTGAAATTTCCATCATCGCAGTGATTGGCTAGTACCTCATCGTGCAAAATTGTAAGTTGGCATTCTACCCGATTTGTTTAAACACATCTGTAACTGCCAACAGCAAACTCAAAAACTGCGAACTGAATAAAAAAGGTTGAAATCCAGAACAGGACTGCCAACTGATAAAACTGCTAACTGCCAACTGATTAAAAATGGACCAGAAAAAAACCGTACTCTCCTGCATTCAGCCCACCGGGGACATGCATTTTGGCAACTATTTCGGCGCCGTAAAAAACTGGGTTGACCTTCAGTCCAGCTACACCTGTTTCTACGGTGTTGTCAATTACCACGCCATGACCATGCCGTATAACCCGGAGAAAATGAGAGCGGTAACCTGGGATTTCATCATCAATCTGCTGGCAGTCGGCGTCAAACCGGAATACTTATTCATCCAGTCTTTGGTTCCGGAACACACAGAGTTGACCTGGATTTTCAATTGCTTTTCTTCTTATGGGCAGTTGACGCGCATGACCCAATTCAAGGACAAAAGCGCTCAGAGCGAAACCCTGGCCGAAGGATTTATTTCTACGGGGTTGTTCGATTATCCGGTTTTGCAGGCTGCTGATATTTTAATTTACCGGGCAGATTATGTCCCGGTCGGCAAAGACCAGGAGCAACACCTCGAACTGACCCGCAACATCGCCCAGCGCTTCAATAACCAGGTGGGTAAAAATTACTTCTCGTTGCCGGAATCGCTCTACACCCAAACACCTGTGGTAAAATCAACGGCCGACCCCTCCAAAAAAATGAGCAAAAGTGCCGGTGAAAAGCACCACATCAATGTTTTTGCCGAAGAAGCGGTGATCCGGAAACAAATCAAATCTGCTGTGACAGACACCGGCGATACGCCTGCCGGAGAAATGAGCGCTGGAGTAGCCAACCTGTTTGAACTCCTGAAAGCAGGGGGCAACATCGAAGCCCACACCTCCCTGATTGACGACTACAACGCCGGCGCGCTGAAGTATTCAACTTTAAAAGAAGCAGTGGCCGACGCCCTGGTGGCGGTCAGCACGCCTTTCCGCGAACGCAAAGCAGAACTGACTTCAAATAAAAAAGCGGTGAAAGAAATGGTAAAAGCCTCTTCAGCGGAGATTCGGAAAAGGGCACAGGAAACGGTGCGGGAGGTGAAGGAGCTGGCAGGATTGATCAACGTATAAACAAGCGATTATGAAAATCATCTGCATCGGCCGAAACTACGCCGACCATGCCAAAGAATTGAACAATCCGGTGCCTGAAAGCCCGGTGGTGTTTATGAAGCCGCCTTCGGCCATGCTGGTAAACGATAAGCCTTTGTACTATCCGGAGTTCACCAAAGACCTCCATTACGAAGGTGAAATCGTGTTGAAAATCTGCAAAAACGGTCGGCACGTACAGCCTGAATTTGCACACGAATACTACGATCAGGTCGGATTCGGCATTGACTATACCGCGCGCGATGTGCAGGATACCCTCAAGAAAAAAGGCCACCCCTGGGAGATTGCCAAAGGCTTTGACGGCTCGGCAGCGATGGGTGGATTTTTACCGCTTTCCGATTTACCCGACCGTTCGGCCATAGAATTCCAGCTAAAAAAGAATGGCGTTGTGGTGCAGCATGGCAATACCAGCGACATGCTTTTTTCTTTCGAAGCCATCATCGTTTATGTTTCCAAATATTTCAAGTTGCAGGTCGGCGACTACATCTTCACCGGTACGCCGGCAGGGGTAGGCCCGGTGCAAATTGGCGACAAACTGGAAGGGTTTATCATGGCTAAGGAAGGCATGAAGCATTTGCTTTCGTGTGAAGTGAAGTAGGAAGGAGCAATAGGCAAATTGGCAAAGGGCAAGGGGCAAACTTGCGAATTTGCCTGTTTGCAAATTTGCCCATTTGATATAAAGGGGTAAAGTAAAAAACAATTCCTATTTTTGCCCCGGTTTTAGGCAAGTAGCCATCTAATTCCCTTAATTCTTTGTTTTTCAATTAAATAACATGCCATATCTATTTACTTCCGAGTCCGTCTCCGAAGGACATCCGGATAAAGTTGCCGATCAGATATCGGACGCGCTCGTCGATCACTTTTTAGCTTTCGATCCTACATCCAAAGTTGCCTGTGAAACCCTCGTTACAACCGGGCAGGTCATACTGGCAGGCGAAGTCAAATCCAGCGTCTATCTGGATGTGCAGCAGATCACCCGCGACGTCATCCGCCGCATCGGCTATACCAAATCGGAATACATGTTCGAGGCCAATTCCTGCGGCATTCTCTCTGCGATCCACGAGCAGTCGCCCGACATCAACCGCGGCGTAGAACGCTCCAACCCTGAAGATCAGGGCGCCGGCGACCAGGGAATGATGTTCGGTTACGCCAGCAATGAAACCGACGATTACATGCCTCTGCCGCTTGATCTGGCCCATAAAGTGCTGGAAGAGCTGGCTGCCATTCGCCGGGAAGGCAAAATCATGACCTATTTGCGCCCCGACGCGAAGTCGCAGGTAACCATTGAATACGGCGACAATCATGCCCCCCAGCGCATCGACTCCATCGTTGTTTCTACGCAGCACGATGAATTCGACGAAGACGAGCGCATGTTGGCACAGATTCGCAAGGACATGATCGAATTGGTCATACCGCGCGTCAAAGCACGCCTGAAACCATCTGTCCAGGCTTTATTTACGGATCAAATTACTTACCACGTTAACCCAACCGGTAAATTTGTCATCGGCGGGCCTCACGGGGATACCGGACTGACCGGCCGCAAAATCATTGTCGACACCTACGGCGGCAAAGGCGCACACGGCGGTGGCGCTTTTTCGGGCAAAGACCCTTCCAAAGTGGATCGCTCGGCAGCCTATGCCACACGCCACATCGCAAAAAACTTAGTTGCTGCCGGTGTTTGTAATGAAGTGTTGGTGCAGGTTTCGTACGCCATTGGAGTGGCAAAACCAACCAATATTTACATCCAAACGTATGGCACAAGCAAAGTAGGCATCAGCGACGGCGAAATTGCAAAGAAAGTCATGGACATCTTCGATATGCGCCCTTACGCCATTGAACAGCGCCTGAAACTTCGCAATCCGATCTATTCCGGCACTGCAGCCTACGGGCATATGGGCCGCAAACCGGAGATCAAAACGGTAACGGTAACGGATGGTTCCGGCCAGAAAAAAACCATGGAGGTGGAAACTTTCACGTGGGAAAAACTGGACTATGTCGATAAAGTAAAAGCGGCTTTCGGGCTGTAATTCTTGATAAGAATTTTACGAATGAAACGCCGGTTGGGATGTACTTCCCGACCGGCGTTTTGTTTATTGCCTTCTTAGAAAATCGAGTAATGCTTTGGCGTGAGGGCAACTAACTTCCACTTGTGCAGGATGGGTCGTTGCTAATACTTTAAAAGAAATTTTGCCTTTTTCATATTTTTTATCACAATTCTGAGTCGCCGCATCCAGCGCTTCAAGAATACTTGCCTTATTAACATCTTCGAGGTTAGGCCATTGTGGGATTTTATTCGTTTTGAATTTGGAACCAAAAAGTGCCTGTAAATTTTCCCGATCCGCTAAAAACCAAGTTTCCATCACCTGAACCATCAGATAGGCTTGATTATCTAGTGCGCCTGCCGGACGATCCATATCATCCCGAAATTTAAGATGCTGCCATGCTGTGTGGCCTTCTTTGACAGGATCTTCGCTATCCAACAATAGAAGCGGAAGGACGTCTTTCTCCTTTGCCCTAATAGCTGTTGCAAACAAATCGTGAGTGTTTGTTCTTCCTTTGCCACGAACAGGACGAGGCATTCGGGGTAACCCTGCTTTTTTAAAAAATTCAGTCCAGCCTTCTCTAAAGCGTTTATCAAGGTCTTTTCCTTCTCCACCTCCTTCTATGTAAATTTTGATCGTTACCATCGGTTGCCGCCTATTTCTCCCATCGACCATAGCTGTCCCAAACGGTACTGCTGAAGCCAATGCGACATCGTTTCTGGATCAAGTCGCCGGATCCTGGTACTCCCTTCATGCTTTTCACACACTAAAATGGCTTCAGGATGCTCGGATAGGGCATCTATCAATACGTCTGAATGAGTGGTCATGACGATTTGGGTACGCTCCGATGCAGCAACTAATAAATCAGCTATTTTAGGTAATATATCAGGGTGCATGCCCAATTCAGGTTCCTCGATACAGATGAGAGGAGGAGGCGTCGGGTCAAGTAGGATCGCTAAAAGACATAAAAAACGCAGGGAGCCGTCTGAAAGCCGGGTAGCAGGGATTGAAAATTCGCCCTCAATAAAGTAAATTTGAGTATAACCACCTTCCACAATCGTAATTACAACATCTGTTAGTCCATTGTAGAGATACTTAAGGTGTTCTGTCAACTCTTTTTTTGCTTTTGGGTTGTGTTGAATTCTATTGATAATCAGTGCGATGTTTTCAAATTTCTCTGACAATCGGTCCCTTCGCTGATCCGATGGCTGAGGTTTGCGATATTCGGAATCACGTCCGAAGTGCCATTCTCTGTAAAGGCGAATTTTTTCATATGCCTCTGCCAGATAAGATAATTCCGGGTAAGTATCAGGATCGCGGCGTTGTGATAAAATGGAACTATCTGCATCAACAGAATCGCGTGTCAGCCTTCGTTCTACACCGTTGATGTTATTTATCATGGGGTTTCCACGATAGTACCGATAGAAAAAAAAAGGCTGTAATAGTTCACCAAGTGGTGCAGCGTTTTCAATTTGTTCATCTAATAAATGGAAACGGGCGTTAGATTCATTGAAACGCAAATGATGTCTGAGTGGCATCGGATTGTGTTTATCAACAATAACATCCAGAAATGCCTCTGCATTTACGCTTCCTTTCCACATCCATTCAAATATTCCTCCTCCTTTGCGAATGACATCCTGTAAATCTGTAGGGGTTGCACGAAGTAAAGCAAACAACTCCAAAAAATTTGACTTACCAGACCCATTCGGACCGATTAATACATTCAGTTTCCCCAATGGCAAATCAAGTCCTTCCTGCCCGAAAGACAAAATATTAGATACTTTGATGTGCTTAATGAATTCCATTCAACAAAAATACAAATTTTGACAACTTATTTCTTTACATAAAGATCATCATACTTCACACCACTCTGTTTTCACAGACATGCCTTTACTCATCCAAAACGGGGTTTCGCACACTCAAAATGGGGTTTCGTCATTTTTTTCAGCGGGGAATACTTAATGGTCCTATACTTGTATATGTATTCGGAATGATCTGCATTTCCTGCATATTTTATTATTAGAGTCACATATCGTGCAAAATTTCCGGGGATCATTAGGAAGTTTTGCTAATTCTTTTTTTTTTGCAATATGTAGCCGTAAAACCATGTTTTTGCTATACCTGCCTGCCGGATAGGCGATGGATAATCGGATGCGTCCTGTGTCCTTTTGAACAACACTGCTGAACAAACCATACGATTGGGCTTTCCAAAGCCCATGCCTTGCGGGCAGACAAGCTATTCATCATTTTATTGTTGAATGTGATTTAAATCTGAATACTATGGGACTAATCTTAATAATCAATGGCATCCTTTTTGCCTATTTAGTCTTTTCTAAAAAGCTCTCCGATAAAAAGGCGGAGCGCAACAAAAGGGTAATATATTGGGGATTAGGCGTCTTTCTTTTCTTTTTTGTAGTACTAATTATTTTATACCTTCTGGGTGAACACCAGATGGTAAAAATAATTACATGGATTGGGATTATCATTACTTCTACGACTTTAGGCATCAGATTATTTCAAGTATTCAGAAAAAGACAATAGCCCTTTCCCCTGGCAAATTTTAGTAGGATTGAAGTGGTATTTTGGCGCGTCAGGCTGATATATACCTCACATTGTCAGGTTTTGGGCAAGGGAGATTTCGGAAATCTGGCACTCGTATGATGCACAATACCTGCAGTTCGTAGCATAAAAAAGCGCTGCCCGGAAATCCTCCTGGCAACGCCGTGTACTTAAAACATGCTGTCCTTTAATTTTCCGGGGCTGCACTGTTGTTAAGGTCAAAGACCTTGTAGCCTATAAAGTTAAAATTGGTCACATCGCTGTTCGTCAGGGTAATGTCATTGCTGGCGCCGTAAGCCAGCGGAAAAGGATTACTAGCCAGTAGCGAAAGGTCGCTGCGCACAAACCGCCAGGATTGATGATCCTGAAAATCGGGTTGAATACCCAAAACCAGCATTCTCGCATAAACAAAATCCCAGACCGAAATGGCGCCATCGCGGTTAATGTCGGCAGCGAGTACAGCGTAGGGCGAAGCAATCGGAGCCAGTCCAAGCAAGTGCCTGGACCCCAACACGATGTCAAAGGTAGAAACCCCATTTAGCGGATTGACGGTTTTAGCAGGGAGAACGCGGTAATTGCCCGGAGCCAGTCCGGAAAAGAGGTAATTCCCGTTGGAAACCACACTTTGCAAAACAACACCCTGGTCATTGGTGAGTTCTACGGTAACTTGCTCGACAAGCACATTTTGCTCCGTTTTGATGGAACCGCCTATGCTCAGGTTTTGAGCCATAGAGTTTGTAGCAAAGAAAGTTGCCACGCTTAAAGCTATACAGACGAAAAGTTGTTTTTTCATGACTTTGATTTTTTATCAGCTTCCGGAGGTCACACCTTTCAAGAAGATGTTACCTCTGTTGAGCCATCATTAACAATTAATGCGTATCCATCGGAGTTAAGAGGTAACACCTTTAAAAAAGGTGTCACCTCTCCATTCCGACAGAATATTTAATGAGCGATTATCAATGGTTTGTAAGCAACGCCCCGATCGGTGGTGATCCTGGCAAGGTAAATCCCTGCTGCTAATTGACTGACATCCAATCCATTATTTGGTGCTACAAAATCTGCTGCCGTCCTTCCAAAGGGATCAAGCAGTTGTACCCTGTTCACCTGCAAACCTTTCGTTGAAAGCAATACAAGATCCGAAGCGGGTGTCGGATAAAGCAGGATTTGATTAGCCAGTTCAGGATTGTTCGTTCCGGTGCTTACACTCACCCAGGACGTGCTCATTTCGGGCGCAACGGGGATGTCCACTTCATCCCTGTTGATGAGACGCACATTTTGAATGTCAAATTCTGCCCGCCGGAAGACGCTGTTCCGGAAAATCACATCTTCTATGGTAATGTGCAGTTTACCGATTGAGCCAAGGCCGGAAATATTGGATCCATCGGTCCGTGAAAGAGCAATATCGATGCGATCCTGGCTTGGCGCAACCCGGAAAATACTGATCAGGTTGTTGTTTTCCTCCCCCATCCAGGAATCGAGGAAACTGGCGCTCACACTACCCGGCACAATCAGTTCCGGATTATAAGTGATGCTGAAAGCAATGCCATAAACATCTTCTGCGGGCAGATCAGTGGTACCGAGAATGATGTCCAGTGCCGCTACTTCGCTCGGCGCCAGGGTATCTGCCTGAACGAAGAGCGGAATGCCCAGTTCGCGTGGTTCAAATATTGGGGTTTCAGGCGCAAACGGGTTGACACTCAATCCCCAGTTTTGAACAATAGCCTGCGTATCAATGTCTCCAATGATGCCATCGCCGTTCGTGTCAATGTGCTTGTAATTGACCACCGAAGTCGGCGTGTACTGCGTCCAGTCTTCAGCGGCTTGTCCGATCCAATCAATGCTGGCGTCGGGACGTTGCGGGCCCGTTGCACCAAATCCGATCCCCAAAGGCAGCAGGTCGAAGTGGTTCACATGGCCATTGTTGTCGGTATCGCCCGGCCATACATTCTGGTCGGGGACCACAAAAAAGCCGCCTTGTCCAATGAACGGGATGACCTCATTGCTGTTGTCAACAAACTCAATGGCTGTCGGTGCATTTTCAAAATTTACGGAAGTAACGCCAATGGGTCCAAACGCACTAAAACACAGGTCATACAAGGAAGCGCCTGCTGCTACCGTTGCGCCATTCGTAAGGGAAGGGTCAAGCCAGGAGAACGTCAGTATACCCTGAGTCGGGAAATATCCGAAATTGGAAGTGGTGGACAAACCGGGCAGTTGTGCCGGCAACACAGAATCCAGGCGAACGATACTTGGATCCCAGACAATAGAAAACTGGGCGGCGAAAATGTTTTCAAATTGCTCAACACGCACCGCGATACAGGTATCCTGTCCGGCATTGATCACCGCGCCGGGCGCAAGCGACAAGGAGACATGGTTGCTGAGCCCTGCATCTTTTATAACGACAGCTCCATCAATACTTTCTACCCCCAATTCAAGGCCATTGGCACGCTGTGCCTGTTCATTGTTAAAGCCAACGGAATAAGTTCCGGGTACGCCGATGGCATTGAAACAAACCTCATAAAGCGTGGCGTCGTTGGATAAAGTCATGCTTTCCCCGGGAGCTGCCTGCCAGTTTAAGCCTAACCAACCACCACTGACCAAACTGGTATTGAAATCAACCAGCATCAGTTCTGTGGAAGGGTTGATGTTGAGGATAGAGGCAAATTCCAGTTGGTTAGCGTCCCAGATCAGGTTGTATGACAATTGCGATACATTTTCAAAATTGGTGGCTTTGACCTCGATGCAAGCCTGAGCGAGTTGATTCACCAGTACTTCAGTTCCCCTGACCCCAATTTCATGCTGGCTGTTGCCACTTACAATTACAGCGCCTCCTGTAGTAAACAGCGCCAGGTTTTGGACCCCGGATCCTGTGAGCAGGTAGGTTTCGGTCGGATCTGTCGAAAAATCTACCTGAGTATTTCCCGGCTGTAATGCCGTGAAACAAACCTCCATTAAGGACACCGGATGCGCGTTTGTAGCGAAAGGCGTGGTATTGCCTGTCCAAAGAAAATCCAGCTCGCCCGGTCCGTTGAGACTCCAGCCGGCTAACTGCGGATCAGGCATTTGCAGGTTTGTGATCGAGTCAAATTGCAGGATGTTCTCATCCCAACTGTATTCCAGCGCAATGGCGCTTACAGGAACAGAATTTGAAATGGCCGCATCGAGGCAAAAGCTTTCACCCGGAACAACAGAAGCGCCGGCGATACGGAGTGTTGCCTGCCCGCTTACACAATTGAGAGCCTGGGAAGCACTTTCAGTACAGCCATTGATATCGGTAACAGTAACGGAATAAATATTCCCCTGCACATAAGGTACTTCAATGGTTGACGTTGTTTCCCCTGTGTTCCAGAGATAATTAAAGGGGCCTTCTCCCCCAAAAGGCCAGGCAAGTATTGAAATCGAACCGTTAGGTACCTCGCAGCCGGAAAAAGAAAACGCTATTCCAAGCCCCGTAGCTGTCACATTGTAACTTTCCACAACTTCGCAACCGGTTGAGGCATCGGTGACGGTTACGGAATAGGCGCCCGTAGTAATGCCGGTGATGTTTTGTGAAACGGCATTGTTACTCCACAAGAAAGTATAATTTGCAGCAGGGCTGACGTCCAAATTGATGGCCCCGACAGACACGTTGTCACAGGCAGGGGACAAGATGGTTTCAGAGACCGTAAATGTACTTTGGATGGGAACTTCAAAAACGGCCTCTACACTACAACCTGCTTCGTCGGAGATGGTCACGCTATAACTACCCGGAGACGCCACTGCAATAGAAGCAGTCTCTTCACCTGTACTCCACAAATAATCCAGGTTGCCGGAAGCGCCATTTACGGCATTTATGCTGATGCTGCCCGCTGTGTTCCCGCAGGAAACCGGTGTCAGGGAGTAGTCGGCGATTTCCAGATCCGAATTTCCGGCGCCAACCAGTACCAATACGTCCTCGCCATTGGCATCACTTATGTTCAGTTCATACAAACCCGGAGCAATGACATCATTAACTTCCGGATCGGAAGTTGTTCCCGCAATGACCCCATCCCAGCTCCATTGGTAATCTGGCGCGCCGGCGCTCAGTATTGCCTGAAAGCCACTGCCGGTCTGGCAATTGCCCGGCTGTATACAGGCTGATTCAACTGAAAACGGGGTCTCCGTACCAAAACTGGAAACAATGTTGCTGCCGATCAGGGTATAGTGATCAACCGTATTGAAGTTGAAACTCCCGGGTGACCGCCTCAGGAATTCCACAGGGGTTGGTTCGTTGGAAAACCATATGTTTTCAGAACTACCTGCCGGAGCAAGCACCTGAAAACAAATGGAATAGATGACGGTACCATCTGCCAGGGTCTCGCCCTGAACATCGCTGTCTACCCAGGCTGCAGTCATCGTATTGTTGTTAAAAACCCCGAAATCCAGCCCTTGCAAATTCAGGTTACTGGTAGAAACAAAACCGAGTTTGGTATTGTCCCATTTCAGGGAATATTGCATGCCGAGCATGTCCACAAAGCCGTGAACGCTAACATCCACGCAGACCGTGGCGCCCGGTTCGGCAGTATGACTCGACAAACGAAGGCTAAAACAATCACCTCCCGATTGTCCGGTAAGGCTGGCTGCCGAAGCCAAACTGAGCAGCAAAAGAAGAAATACTAGTTTAAGGGTGTCTTTCATGAGACCTTAATTTTTATGTGAATGGTAAATTGAAGATTGCTTAAATAGTCTGTCTTTACCTGCCTGCCGGCAAGGCAGGGAGTCCGATAGCTTCGTTATGCTTGACCCCAAAATCGGTCATCCCGCCTGGCGGGGCTCCCGTTTTTGGGGTCTTCAAAAGCCTTGCTCTCGAACCCTAAAGATCAGACACCTGACTGATGGACAGACACTAAATAAATACTTTGCCTGTTGACCCTACAAAGATAGACCGCAGAATAAGGAAAGAGAAAGTACATTATTTAAAGTTTATAGAAAATTTATCTATGTTCATTTGTTTTAAATTATTGTTAATCATAAATTTGTAATAATAAACTATAGATTGATCATGCACCGATCCCGTCTGCTTATTGTCTTAAAAACACTCGATTTAAAAGCACGTACCCGTTTTGCGGATTACGTTAGCTCCCCTATTTTTAATAAAAATGAAAAAGTACGCAGGCTTTGCGCGCATTTGCTCCAATTTGCCCCTGATTTTGAGCATCCCGGGCTTGAAAAAAAGAAGGTTTACAAATACGTTTTCCAAAAAGATGGCTACGCAGAATTGCCCCTGAATAATGTCATTTCTGACCTGTTGCAATTGCTGTATGATTTCCTGGCTCACCAGCGATATCAGGCACAGCCACACCTGAAACGGGAATTATTGCTGGGCGAATTGCTGGACCGGGAGTTATACAGTGATGTTGGAAGGTTTGCTGAAAAGGGCATCCCTGTACAGCATTACGAGGGCTATCTTCACGAATACCGCCTGCATGAAAAAGCCGACGAGGCGGCCCTTGCAAAAGGCAAACGCGGCTATAATGTTCACCTGCAGCAAGGCGCCGACGCTTTTGATCTGTATTATTACTGCAACAAACTGCGCATTGCCTGCGACATGGCCAGCCGCAACACCGTCATTCAGGCCCGGTATGAATGCCATTTTTTACCCGAGGTTTTAGCCTGGCTGAAACAAAAACCCGAGCTTGTTCAGCAATCTCCTATTCTTCAGGTTTACCTCCAGGCCCTGCTCATGCTGAGCGAAAAAGACCAGGCCAATCATTATTTTGACTTAAAAAACCTGCTGTCGGAGCACATTGCGCTTTTTTCCAGACAGGAATTGCAGTCGCTTTACCACTATTGCCTGAACTATTGCGTGCGGCAAATCAACTCCGGACAGGGGGCGTATTACCGCGAAGTACTGGATTTATACAAATTGCTGTTGCAGGAAAACATCCTGCTCCAAAACGGGCATCTATCCCAATGGGCTTACAACAACATCATCACCGCCGGAATCCGGCTTCGGGAGTATGACTGGACAGGCGATTTCATACAGCATTACCGGGAGTATCTGCAGCCGGAAGCACAACACAATGTATACAATTACAACCTTGCTGCGCTTTTTTACGAAAAGGGGGAATATTCGTCGGCCCTGCAACAACTGCAAAACGTGGAATTTACGGATGCTTTCTACCACCTTTCGGCCAAGATCATACAGATGAAAAGCTATTTTGCGCTTAATGAAACCGAGCCGTTTATGGCCCTGCTTGAAGCTACCCGCAAGTTCCTGTCGCGCAACCATCAATTGTCGGATTATCAGAAAAAGTCGAATGCCAACTTCGTCAAACTCAGCAGGAAATTATACCAGCTGCGGCAATGTAAACCGCTGGTTTCAGCCCGCCATTTCCAACAGCGCAGTGCCGATTTACTCAGACAGGTACAACTCGTTCAGCCTTTGTCGAATAAAGACTGGCTGGAAGAAGCCGTGCGGGGAGAATATGGTTCTGGCCCTGAAGTCCAACACTAACGAATGTTATCAGATTTTCCTCAATTTCATGAACAGGGAGCACAATCTGAGCGGCAAAAATTAAGTTAGTAAGCATATCTTCGCGCCAGAAAAAAACGCCTGTCATGAAAAGTATACCCGCCATTTGCGCCATTGCATTGGTTGCATTTTTATTTGTTTACACAAATCCGGTTTCGGGCCAGGTTGAACTGCCCCGAAAAAGCCCCCGCGCCAGCGTATCCTACACTGTGGGACTGACGGATATCACCATCCGTTATTCCAGTCCCGCAGTAAACGGGCGCAGCATTTGGGGCAATCTCGTTCCATACAATCAGATTTGGCGGGCCGGCGCCAACGAAGCGACCACCATCGAAGTCAGCACGGACGTCAGGATAGAAGGCCAGTATCTGCCGAAAGGCAAGTATACTTTTTTTCTCATTCCGCTGGAAGGCGCCACATGGACCGCTATCTTCAACCGTTCTTCCGATCAGTGGGGGGCGTATAGCTACGATGAAAGTGAGGATGCCCTCCGGACACCCGTGCAGGTAAAAACAGCCGATTACCTGGAGGAACGCCTGAGTTACCACCTCTCTGATGCAGGTCTGGGCAAAGGTTACATCCGGATGTGGTGGGAAAACAAACAGGTTTTCATTCATGTGGAAACGGATGTGATTCGCCAGGTTCTGGACAATATGGAATCGACGATTTCTAAGGCATCGGAAGACCGGAAATGGGAATTATACACCCAGGCTGCCGATTTCCTCGTCAACAGTGGTGATGAGCACTACCTGGATCAGGCCCTGAAATATGCCAACCTGTCTACCAGCATGCTCAACCATTCCTGGAATTGGTGGGTCAAAGCGCAGGTCTTGGCAAAAAAAGGCGAATACCGTCAGGCAGTCAGCAGTGCCAATAAATCCATAGACGCCGGCAAAAATAATGCTGCCGACAGCTTTTATGCCAACACCAAAGCCCATATTGAGCAGGCTATTTCGGAATGGAAATCGAAAATTTAAACCGGCTTTCCAGAATTAACCAGGTCAGCACGCCGAGGTATTCAAGGGTGATGAACCCATAAGGAACTTCGTAGCCCTTTTGCCCATATCCGGCATAGGTCAGAAAAATAAGGCCGGTCCAGATAAGGGGGTAACGCCATTTGGTAAATAAACTCCAAACCAAAGGCAACGCGAGGTACCAGGGATGTACGGTAGTGGCAAAAACCAGATATACGGTGCTGGCAAACAAAGCCGCTGCCGGCAGGCTCTCCCAGGTATCCCGACGCTCAAAAAGGGCTTTAAGCAATACCACCAAAGCGGTTAAAGCCCCCAGCGCCGGGCCAATATAGCGGATCAGATTTTGCCCGGAATAGTCCTTGCCAATATCACGCAACAGGTAATACAACCCTGCATTAAACTCAAATTGCCGAAAATAGAGATTCAGGCTGGCGCCGAAGTTGTTGATGAAAATGGTATTGAGCAAAGGCGCGAAAAAAAGCAAAACCAGCAGGCCGGTCAGCGTAAAAAATAAGAATGCCCGTTTCCAGCCCAATCGCCTGATGAGCAAAGGAAAAAACAACAAGGGCAGGAGTTTGGACGCAATGGAAAGGGCCATTGCCAATGCCGCCTGTGCCATCTTATTTTGGCGCAATCCGTAAAATGCCAGGATCAGAAAAAACACCATCAAACCTTCAAAGTGCAGATTCCCGCATATTTCAATAATCATCAGGGGGTTCAGCGCGTAAATCAGTACGCGGGAAGCAGGCAACTCAAAATGAGCCAGCAGGCGCATCAACAGAAACAAAGTGCCCGTTTCAGCAGCCAGCAAAACGATTTTCATGATCAGTGCGCTACCTGCCACGCTTTCCGGCGCGAGGTAACAGGCCATCGCAAATATCGCCTGAGCTACGGGGGGGTAGATGGTATAATAGTCAGGAGAATTTAGTTTTTCAAACAATTCCTGCGTCAGGCCGGGAACCTGAGTGGCTTCCGCAATGTATTGCGATGGCAATTGATCGAAAGGATTTAAACCATTAATAATCAGCCGACCATCCCAAACGAAGCGATAAATGTCATCAGAAAGGTTGGGAAAAGCAAATACCAGGGCCAGCCGGAGCAGGATGCCAAGAAGGACAAAAAAGCGGACCTGGCCTTCCGAATGAGACTGCCGCAGTACATAAATATAAGCGGCAAATAAAAGGCCGTATCCCCCCATCAGCAAAAAGGTATCGGTGCGCTCCAATCCATAACCGAGGTAAGCAGTAAGCACGAACATCCATACGGCAAGGAGGCATAAACGCCAATCAGGCCGTTCAAACGGAACCAATACTTTCATCGGAATTTTGTCCATGGTGCAAAGAAATCAAACCTTTATCCATCGGAAATCTAACTTGATATAAATAATTCGTCATTACAGGGTCATTTTTTCTACTATTGACGTTTGTTAGCGAACAAGTCGAATATCCGGCTTTAAGCTATGGAGTCGATCCACCAAGGATAGTGTCTTATTAAAAAATAAATTCGGATTAAGCATGTTACAGAGAATCACCCTCATCGCCATCACGGCTATTTTACTAACCGGCTCTGGCAGCGCTTTGGCTCAGGAGTCCTGGACTCTCGAAAAAAGCATCCTTCATGCCCGGCAGAACAGCCTGGCAGTAAAACAGGCTCAATACTCGATTGGTTTATCGGAATTGACCTATAAGCAAAACCGGGCGAACCGGCTGCCCAATCTGAATGCGGGCGGTACCACGGGCTTGCAGTTTGGTCGTACCATCGACCCGACCACCAACACCTTTAACAACGAAACAATCGGTTCCAATAGCTTCTCTGTAGATGCCGGTGTTACGCTTTACAATGGCAATTCAATCAACAACAGCATTAAGCAAAGCAAAATAGACCTGGAAGCATCCAAACTGGACGCTGATGACGCGGTCAACACCATTTCGCTCCAAGTTGCCAATGCTTACCTCAATGTACTTTTGTCAGAAGAGCAATTGGAAAATGCAGAAAAGCGGCTCGAATTGTCCCGTTTTCAATTAGACCAAACCGATAAACTCATCCGTGCCGGCACCCGCCCCAGCAATGAGCGGCTTGATTTTTTGGCGCAAACGGCACGCGACGAGCAGGCAGTTATCGAAGCCCGCAATGCCGTCGACATCAATTACTTAACCCTCAAACAATTCCTTCAGCTTGATCCCAACACAGACATTCGCATTGTTCGCCCGGATGTCGTGATTCCTGCTGATGCCAATCCGGAAGCATTTACTCTTAGTGAAGTCTACAATGTGGCGCTGGGCAACCAGCCCAACATTCGCGCCAATGCGCTACGCTCCCAAAGCGCCATGCTGGATGAGTCCATCGCGCGGGCAGGCGCTTTGCCCACCATAACCCTGTTTGGCAGCCTGAATACTTATTACTCTTCAGTATCGAGAGATTTCTTACATCCAAATCTGGACAATGCAAGCCTGGTCCCAGGTACGCCAAGGCCGGTGCGCATTGATGGTTTGGACGCTTCACTAACTGAATTTTCGCTGGAAGGGGTCACTTTCCCGAAAAAAAGCTACACAGACCAGCTCAACGAAAACTTTGGTCAGAGTGTAGGCATCAGCCTCCGCGTACCGATTTACAACAACAGCAGAAACAGCCTCGCTGTGGAACGCGCGCGTTTGGGTGTACTGAATCGGGAAGTAATCAACCGTCAGGCAGAGCAAACCCTAAAAACCAATGTTCAGCAGGCAATTGCCAGCGCACGGGCAGCCAAACTGTCTCACCAGGCAGCGTTGCGCAGCGTCGAAGCGGCACAGGCGGCTTTCGACAACGCTCAAAAGCGCTTTGACCTTGGCGGCATCAACTCATTGGAGTTTACCAATGCGCGTAACCTGCTCGATCAGGCGCAGGTGACGCTCATTCAGGCCAAATACCAATACCTTTTCAACCTGAAAGTGGTGGATTTCTACCTGGGTAAACCCCTGAGCCTGAATTAATAAGGTTGATCAGAAAAGTGGACTATTGTTTTTACGAAAAAATCCGGAAACAAACTCCGGCAATAAAATTTTAAAAAAATGGCAAAGCGAAAAGGCAGGAATACCTTCATTTACATCCTTGCAGGCGTCATCGTGGTGCTGATAGCGCTGGTCGCAGTACAGCAAAGAATGAAACCCGTGGGCGAAAAGGTTTTTGTAGAAAAAGCCGAACGCCGGGTAATTAAAGAAATCGTAGCTGCAAGCGGAAAAGTATTCCCGCAAACGGAAGTCAAAATCAGTTCTGATGTATCCGGTGAAGTTGTAGAATTATACGTTGAAGAAGGCGACTCGGTTGTCAACGGGCAATTGTTGGCAAAAATTGATCCGGACGCATACGAATCTCAGGTAGAGCGCGGCCTTGCCGGCGTTAACAGCTCCAAAGCGCAATTGGCCAATGCGTATTCACAGATCGAGTCTGCCAAAGCACAGAAAGAACAGATCGACGCACAGCTGATCAACGCAAAAGAGATCCACAAGCGCAATGAAAAGCTGAAAAAAGAAGGTGTGATCTCAGACGCCGATTTCGACGCTTCTCTGGCCACCGTTCGTCAGCTGGAGGCCAACCAGCGTGCAGCAGTCGCCAACATCCGCTCGGGTGAAGAAAGCGCCAAAGCCGCTAAATTTTCAGTAGAAAGTTCCGTCGCCGGTTTGAAAGAATTGCAAACCAGCCTGCGCCGTACCACCATTTACGCCCCCATGAACGGCATCGTCTCCGCACTGAATGTGGAAAAAGGAGAGCGCGTGGTCGGTACGATTCAAATGACGGGTACGGAACTCATGCGCATCGCCAATCTGAACGCCATGGAAGTTCGCGTGGATGTGAGTGAAAACGACATTCCGCGGGTAACGCTCGGCGACGACGCAGAAATCGAAGTAGATGCCTATATCGGTCGCAAATTCAAAGGCAAAGTAACCCAAATTGCCAGTTCGGCTACCGGTTCCGGACTTGCAACGGCATCCCTGACCAGCGACCAGGTCACCAACTTCGAAGTGCGCATCAGCGTAGATCCGGTTTCTTATCAGGATCTGATTGCAAAAGGCAAAAAACACCCTTTCCACCCGGGTATGTCCGCTTCTGTAGAGATCAATACTGAAGTCATTAAAGATGCCCTGAGCATCCCGATCCAGTCGGTAACGACCCGGGATAAAAAAACGGGTGACGTCAAAAAGGTAAAAGTGAGTAATGATGAGGAAGACAGTATGGCTTCAACAAAAGATACCAAAGAAGAGGACAACAAGGACCTTCTGGAAGTCATTTTCATCGCCTCTGGCGATTCTGTAATCATGTCGGAAGTAAAAACCGGCATTCAGGACGACACCTATATTCAGGTGCTCTCAGGCGTTAAGGAAGGCGACGAGGTCGTAAAAGGCCCCTATACCGTCGTTGCCCGCAAACTGAAGCAGGGCGATAAGGTGATTAAGACGAAAGAAGACGACTTCTTTAAGAAGGACGAGAAGGAGTAAGGGGCAAAAGGCAAATGGGCAAACAGGTAACCTCGCCTATTGCCAAAGTCTGGCCTTTCGTTGAAAAATATCCTTCATCGGAAGAAAAAAACATGAGACATCCAGAATTTTTGGATGTCTCATGTCATTTCAGCTACATTTTGAAAGCTTGCAGGTGCAGCGCACCCCGAATATTTGTAATCGAATACTAACTCTTAGCCCGCTGCTCCTTCAGCTTACGCTGGTACAAATCTTCCCTTGCCTGGCTGTTTTTCGGATCGGTGATGTCCAGTTTTTTTGAAGCCTGGGGATGGTTGGGATTCACTTTGCGGCCCGGAAAGGCGAGGTTGCTTTTCAGTGTTTTTGCCGTTTCCTGGTCGGTTTCTTCCACCAACCGGCTCAGATCCTCTTCGCTGATATATTGACCGCTTTTCAGTTTTTTGCGGGCCACCGCTTTCGCCACTTCCTGCCCCACGATTTCGTTGTAGCGGTTGCTGGCGTTTGGCGCAGTCGTTTCATCGTCTTCTACAGCGGCGCTGCGCGACTTCTTGCGGATGGAAGCCGTCACTTCATTGCCCACGTATTCTGCCTGCCGCTCGATCTCTTCTTCGCGCTCTAAACGCTCCTTCACCTGCTGGTCGTAAGCACTCAGGTCGTACTGCGACATTGTTTTTTTCAAGGTATTGACGGCGTATAAATCGGCCTGACCCAAACCCTGCGCCCAGCGGTCGCTGTTTGCAGAATATTTGAAATAAGAACGCAGATCGCCTGATTGCTCTTTCAGCTTAATCAGAGGTTTGATGACCCGGCTCATAAAATCACTCCAGTTGTTGATGGATTTTCCCGATTGCATTTCTACAAGGCCAACGGCAAGGGCTATGCCTGCAGGAATGCCTTTGCTCACCGCCTGCTGTATCGCCGTTTCTGAAAAGCGCTCGATCCAGGCTTCCGCATCAACCGCATTACCCGGTTTCCGCGTTCGTTCTGATGCGCGGGAAGATCTGTCGCGTGGCGTTTTCGGCACAAAATCCGAATCGTATTCCGTGCCTTTGTCTCCTTTCGGCGGAAGAACGACGACATCGCCATTTTCAGCAACTTCTCCATCCCCCAATGTTGCGCTCATGATGCCTGAGCTTTCCGATGTGGGTAATTTGATTTTGACGCCTGCTTTGCTGAGCAATCCAATGGCCAGAATACCGGCAAAAATCAGCCCAAGCAGACTGAACAAACGGTTGTTGCCGCGTTCCCGATACGGCGGTTGATAGTACTGATCTCTCATGAGTGTAAATTTATGTGTGAATGAATGTTGGTCGTTTTAAAGTAAGTCAACAAGGTTAAAGGATAAAAGCTTGTCCCGCTAAAGCGGGGGGTAAAGGTTAAAGTAGGCAGCCTGCTTTTTGAAACATTCTACTCCGTCCACCCTGCCTGCCGGCCCGCCTACCCTCTACCATTTTCAAGGTTAAAGTAGAAAGGTTAGCACACTGCTTTCATTGAGCAGGATGCTTCGTCTACCGCCTACCCTGCCTGCCGGCAGCTACGGTTTATACACATCGTAGAGCCTCCAGCCTTC
>CALEYL010000034.1 GCA_937926205.1 uncultured Saprospiraceae bacterium | reverse complement strand
ATGCTACACCTGTGTTGTCTGGGCAATCCATTACCGGCTTCGTCTTGTCTTCTGCTGTAACTGTTCCCCAACAAGTGGTGAAGTCGCCGGCCTGGCCGGCAGCAGCGGGCGCAATCTGTATCTGGTAATTGAAAACACCGCAACCGTCAACAACAGGTCCGTTATTGGTATTGCCATCCACAACCACAAGAATGAAATCACCTGGGGTAAGGCAACCAAAATTGCCGTTCAGTACCATTTCTGGTGTGATTACTGCCTGGCAGTTTGCGTTCAAGGTTACATTAACGTTGTTGTTGCAGGCAAGATTAGGCAGGGGTGCAGGTCCTTGATTTACCACAATCTGGAAGTCTTCCTGACGAACATTACCGGAAACATCTGAACTGGTGATCAGAACATTGTAAACCCCGGCTCCATTAACCGTATAGCAATAAGTATTGGTGCCCGCATTACGCGTAATGACCTGACCGTTTACCGTTACGCTTAAGCTTGCAACAGCGCAATTATCCGTTGCTGTCACCTCGAAACAAACCTGTTCTGTCGGAGGGTCACAAGGATCAAGATTCAGCACAATGTTCTGAGAAGGATATACCAGTATCGGCGCCCAGGTATCCGGCTGTGTGTTGACTGTGATCAGTGCATTCGACGTACGAACAGCACCCTGAGCATCGGTGTACGTTGCTACCAGCAAACAGCCGTTATCTGCTGCTGTCAGTGTGCGGGCAAATTCAAAGTAACCAGCTGCCGCATTCGTAAAATCAGGCGTAATCCCTTGTCCACACAGTGAAAATGCTGCATTCGCAATATTAAGCGGATTGTCACAATCGTCGGTAATCGTGATCGGAATAACAACGTCTACTGAGGCCTGACACAGCGGAATTGTCGCGTTGATCGCAGGAAGTACAATGTCTGCTGGCTGGTTGGCATTCTGCAGTACTGTGATCGTCGGATTTGCATCTACACCCTGATAAGTGATCAGCGGGAAGTAAGTACCTGCCGGGCCTACCGTGCCCTGTACTTCGAAGTATACCGCATTCGGGCCCACATTATCTGTAAAGAAGAAACCAGCGCCGTTCAGGTTTGGAAGGCCGGAGCCGCCGCCGTTAAATACTACGTTGGCGATGTTGATTGGTTCGCAGTCGTCGGAAATCGTGAAGCTGTATACGATGTTGGCGCCTGTCTGGCAAGCGGTCAACGTTACTGTTTCCGCATTCGCCTGGATCGTTGGTGGCTGGTTTACTGTCGCCGCAGTTACAATAATCACCTGATCGATGAAACCTGTATTGCCAAATGCATCCGTGTAAGATGCTGAAATCAGGTAGTTACCCGCGGCAGGGAACGTTACCAGATATTCGCGGTAGTTGTTGCCCGTGAAGTTCACAACGCCGGATGCGCCGCCGAAGTTAACCACCAGGTTGTTGAAGTTTACGGCTGCCTGATCGCACAGGTCATCAACCTGGAATGTCACGATGCCCGTAATGCTCGTTGCGCATACCGGAATCACAAACTGGGTGTTGCCAAGGATCGTAACAACCGGATCCACGTTGTCCAATATAGTTGCTATAAGTTGCAAGCCATCAGGTGCATTGGCGATATTGCCGGATGCATCTTGTGCAAAAACAGAAATTGTACTTGTACCGGCACTCCAATGTACATCGAACAAATATGCACCAAAACCATCTGGCGTCACAGTTACCTGCGTGCCTGGCTGGATCGTGCCCGGAATCGTTGCGGCCGAAGCGCTTGCGGCGTTCAGGGCTGTGATAAAGCCATCACAGTTGTCAAAACCGTATCCGTAATACTCGTCCTGACGACCGCATTCGCCTTCCGGTATCATCAGGTTTCCAAAATTCAAAGAGGTTCCAGCTGGCGTAGTCGGATCGTTGTCGGCCAGAATGTTGCCAAGTACATCCGTCACATAGAACAGCGGCTGGATCATATCCATACCGTCTGGTACTACCACGTTGATCACAACAGGATCCGTCGGCGGGTTACACGTACCTGTCTCCGTCACCGTTACCGTATACGTTCCCGCTCCTGCGTTGGCAAAGAGGAAATTGCCGGCAGGGAAGCCAATATAGGTTGTCGTCGTCGTGGCAGGAGGTGTAGAACCACCCGGGCCAGAACCCGCTACCGGCGTAGCACTCACGGTATAAGTGCCCGCACAGGTGGTACCATTCGTCACGGTTACCGTGAAAGAGCCATTTGGTACATAGCCAGGGCTGACGAAAGGACACGTTGGTTTAGTTGCTACGGCGCCTACCGTATACTGATCATCCAATGTCTGGAACAGAGAAGGTCCGGCACAATAAGACACTCCTCCCGGGTCACCATCGCAGGTTTCACTTACATACCACTCCAGCGAAGTTCCCGGAGGAAGCCCGCCTACGTTGATGCTTATCTGGTTGCCGGCTACGGTCATACCTGTTACCGGGGCCGAGAAAACCGGAATATTGTTGGTATAGCAAACTGTGGTTTGGAACAAAGCCTGGCCGCCATCAGGACAGGCATTTGGGCCAGTTGCCATCCCGACACCACCCAGGGTTACTACCCAACAATTATCGGTAGGGGTGTCTCCCGAGGTCCAGTTCAATGTTGCCGTATTCTGACCAATATTACTTACTGACAATGCTGTTGGAGTAGGACAGGAAGATAGTGTTTGCGAGCCGCAGGAAGTTGTATATCCATTGAAAATATTGCCAAATAAAGCATGGTTCACCGCGGCTTCTCCATTGTTAAACAGCGTCCAGGTATTTCCAGTAATTAGCTCAAAAGTAACGCCGGCATTTGCATTCAAATCAATAGAGAAAACTTCCGTTAATACATTCATCGTAAAGTTTTCCATAATGGCAAAACCATCTGCCACAAAAACCTTATACAGGAACCCATCACCTGGATCAGCGGGAACCAGTGTCGCGGGGTCTTCAGTAAAGATGAGTCCGGAATAATTCTGAAGATTGGACCAGTTCACCGTTACGGTGTTTGGATAACGAACTGTAAAAAGTTGGCTATTCCAAAGATTAAAAGGAATGGTGGAGTAATCCTGAGCTGCAGTATAATAGAATCGCATGGTATTGCCATCAATGGCCATACACACATCCATCTGCCCTGCCATTTTATGGGGCAACAGCAATCCGATCAGGAAAATAAAACTTGCATGTATCAGACTTTTCATTGCGTTATGAGATTTAATGATTGTCATTCAAACTAAAAAAGCGCCTCCAAAGTGATTTCTCACTTCGGAGGCAAACTTCTATTATGGTAATTGCTGTAAAATCGGGTAGTAGCTGCTGGAAGATGTATTACCCGGATGACTCAATACATTGGCCAGCAAAACAGCGACATCGTTGTTTGTGCCAATCCAAAGCACTGAACCGTTCATATTCGTATCTTCCACATAATAGCCTGGCGCAGCATAAGTTGGCGAGAAGGCCGTGTTACCTGGATGCGTCAAAACCCTTACTGAAACTGCGTTGGCGTCAGTCGATGAACCTGAAGCAACTACTTTTTTATCAAGATTAGCATTACCAGCCCATAACCCTTTTTTGCTGTCAGCCAATACCTTCTGGGCATGCATGCCATAAGTTGGCGTTGAACCATTTGTGAAGTCAACAGAAGTTGGCACTCCACTTAGGGCCAGTGCGTTGGCAGTCATTATACCAAGGTGGTTGCGATGCCTGACGGACAGGAAGTAGTTGCCGGGTTCAGTCGCTGAAAAAGCTATTGGCGAAACACCATCTGTATCAACAATATCCCCATCGCGTTGAACCAGTGCCGATTTAGTTCTGATGACTACAGAACTGTCAACCGCACTCCTCAATTCAAGGAATACCCAATCTACAATCGCATCATCCCCGCTTACAGCCAGTACCGCTGCAGTAGTTGCCTCACCGCCACCACTGGCATGTACAAATCCTGTCATTCCAGTGTACGGCTCAGTCAAAGGCAAAACGCCCGTCGTTCTCAGGTCATCGCGCATCCGGCCAATACCACTATCGTAGGCGCCTTGCAGAATGATTTTTGGCGCCACTTGTACCTGACAAGCACTAACCGTAGTGAATGGAACACATGGATCATTAGGGTCCGGATCTACTGTATCACATGTACCATCCATATCAGCGTCGGTGCCGTCCGGAACACATGGATCGTTTGGATCCGGGTCATTGACGTCGCAGGTACCATCCATATCAGTATCTGTATCGTCAACGTTAAGAGAAACTGCAGCAGATACAGAAGAACAGGTCGAAGAACTGATTTGCACCCGGTACTCATTGTCGCCAAGACCCGCGACATCGCTGATGTTCAGCATTGCGCTTGTCGCGCCGCTGTAGACACCACCATCGCTAAGGGCCGTCCAGGTCGTGCCACCATCGGTGCTCACTTCCCAGACATAGCTCAGACTGCCGCTGCCGCCATTGGTGGCTGATACCGTAAAGCTGGCGCTGTTGCCCGAGCACTGCGTCTCATCGACTGGCTCTGTATTAATCGTTATCGGGCCTTCCACTGTCAGTGTTGCTTCGCCTGAAGTTACTGCCGAACAGGTTGAAGAACTGATTTGTACCCGGTACTCATTGTCGCCAAGACCCGCTACATCGCTGATGGAGAGTGTGGCTGTCGTCGTGCCGCTGTAGACACCGCCATCGCTGAGGGCTGTCCAGGTTGTGCCACCATCGGTGCTTACTTCCCAGACATAGCTCAGACTGCCGCTGCCGCCATTGGTTGCAGATACCGTAAAGCTGGCGCCGTTACCGAAGCACTGTGTTTCATCTGTCGGTTGCGTAGTTATCGTTATCGGACCTTCCACTGTCAGCGTGGCTTCTTCTGAAGTTACTGCCGAACAGGTCGAAGAACTGATTTGTACCCGGTACTGATTGTCGCCAAGACCCGCTACATCACTGATGTTCAGCGTTGCGCTTGTCGCGCCGCTGTAGACACCACCGTCACTAAGGGCCGTCCAGGTTGTGCCGCCATCGGTGCTTACTTCCCAGACATAGCTCAGACTGCCGCTGCCGCCATTGGTTGCTGATACCGCAAAGCTTGCGCCGTTACCTGAGCACTGCGTCTCATCTGTCGGTTGCGTGGTTATCGTTATCGGACCTTCCACTGTCAGTGTTGCTTCGGCTGAAGTTAAGGCCGAACAGGTTGAAGAACTGATTTGTACCCGGTACTCATTGTCGCCAAAACCCGCAACATCGCTGATGTTCAGCGTTGCACTTGTCGTACCGCTGTAGACACCACCATCGCTGAGGGCCGTCCAGGTCGTGCCACCATCGGTGCTTACTTCCCAGACATAGCTCAGACTGCCACTGCCGCCATTGGTGGCAGATACCGTAAAGCTGGCGCCGTTACCGAAGCACTGTGTTTCATCTGTCGGTTGCGTAGTTATCGTTATCGGACCTTCCACTGTCAGCGTGGCTTCTTCTGAAGTTACTGCCGAACAGGTTGAAGAACTGATTTGTACCCGGTACTCATTGTCGCCAAGACCCGCTACATCGCTGATGGAGAGTGTGGCTGTCGTCGTGCCGCTGTAGACGCCGCCATCGCTGAGGACTGTCCAGGTCGTGCCACCATCGGTGCTTACTTCCCAGACATAGCTCAGACTGCCGCTGCCGCCATTGGTGGCTGATACCGTAAAGCTGGCGCTGTTGCCGGAGCACTGCGTCTCATCAACTGGCTCTGTATCGATTGTTATCGGACCTTCCACCGTCAGCGTCGCTTCTTCTGAAGTCACTGCCGAACAGGTCGAAGAACTGATTTG
>CALEYL010000033.1 GCA_937926205.1 uncultured Saprospiraceae bacterium | reverse complement strand
TATTGATTCCCAGGGACAAAAAGCCATGGAACAGCGCTTAACTTAATGGTGTTGAGCCGTTGTTATCGGTTCGTTTTCTTTTTTTAATTCCTCATATGAGGTTTGGTTAAGTTCCCAATTTGTATCGTATTCCCGCAAAGGTGACAAAACCAAAGTGCTTAAACATTACCCATGAATTTTCTTTTTGAAGTGTTTTCAGTCCAATTGAATTGCGAATTCCTAATTCGATAAATACCTTCTCAGACAATAGGAACTCAGTTCCAACTCCACTAAGAAAAGAATAATTAACTCGACTATATTCGTCAGTTTTATTAATAGGTCTTTTCTCTTCTGCAATGTTCCAAACCCAAATATGTTTTAACAGATATTCAATGGATGCTCCTGCATGTGCCTTCATTTTGATTTTTCGACCAAATAACAGCTCAGCTACTAATGGGAAAGAAAGATAATCAAATTTGTGCTCGTCCGTACTGTAACCAGAAATAGAACTAGAAGCTCGTTTACGGTCATATCCTTTTTGTTCATAAGCGATTCCGATTTTAATCCCGAAATTTTCATTAAGGTGAACCATTATGTCGCCTTGGCTAATAAATCTTGTTTTATATTTTGGCTCTCCAAAATATTCATCTTCCATTTCAGCTTTTTGCGTGAAAAAGGTTGCTCCTAAAGACACGCCAAAAGAAATATTTTGTCCCCATAAATTTATCGAAATAAAAAAACAAGAAATTAAACAAGTTATGAGTTGAAGTTTTGGTTTCATAATTAACGATTAGTTTTTTGTTTTTATTAATGACCGATAACGGTTGCGTGCACATGACGTAGGCGCGTTTAGCGACTATGTACGTTCTGAACTTTGTTGTGTGCATTTATTATTTTATCAATTTTTTCGATTTTAGCTCGGCCACTTTCTTTAAATCTGATTTTGACTTAACTATATTCCCTAGACGATAATAAATTGCAGCTCTGTTTTGATATGCAGATACAAAACTAGAATCTAGTTCTATAGTTTTGCAATAATCACTGAATGCCTGTTTTATATTTTGAGTTTCTAAATAAAACGTACCTCTGTTATAAAATAAATGTGGGTTGCCTGGATCAAGATCGATACCTTTGTTCAGGTCTTTAAGAGCCTTAATCAATTCATTTGAAAAGAAATAGGCTTGTGCTCTATTACCAAGAGCTGAAACATTTTTAGGGTCTAATTGTAATGCCTTATTAAAATACATTAACGAAGAGTCTAATTGATATTGCTGCAAATAAAGTTCTCCCAAATCTTCATACACATCTGAATCTTGCGGTTCTAATTCTATTAGCTTAAAAAAATCATTTATTGCTTTTTGAATTTCTCCGTTTTTACCTAGAATTTTCCCTCTATTTCTATATGCAAGAGACATTGTAGAGTCTAATGCAATTGTTTTTTCATAATCGTTAAAAGCCTTCAAATCATTTCCTTTTTTTTCAAATGCAATGCCTCGGTTAAGATAATATCCACTGAAAGTTGAATCAATTTCTATCGCTTGAGATAAATACATTATACAAGAATCTAAATAAATTGGCTTATATCTTATTCCCAATAGTAAGTGACTCATCCCAAGAAAACCGAATATCTCAGCATATTCAGCTTTTTTTCTTTTATTTACTTTATTAAAAAAATATACTGTTTTAGCAGGCTCTTTATCAATGTTGTGTGATTTTAACCCCTGAACTATATATATAAGATCTTCAATATCACCTGTTAAAACTCCATTTTCGATTTGAGTAATATCTGATAAGGATCCAAAAACTTTGTTCTCTTTTTCATCAATAAAATAAATTGGATTGTTCATTAGAGTATAACGAACTTTTATTTTTGTAGTATCCCAATCACATTTATTTTGGTAGTCTCCCCAAATCACCATGTCTGCAGATAATGAATCTCCTAATTCTTTGGCTCTACTAAAAGATGTAGCCCTATTTTTTTTATTCACCCCCTCTAGGATTTTTACTTCAATTGATAACAAACTATCATTTGATTTCATTAATTCGAATCTACTCTGTAATTCTCTTTCGCAGAAGATATTTTCATCAGCACAATTTTGAGAAGATTCAAACGGTAGTAAAAGAACATTAAAATCTTCATAATTTTCAAAAAAGAAGACTTTGCTCTTTTTAACAGAATTACTATTGAAAATAATTGGAATGAAAAAAGCAATTAATAAACCCAGAAAAAATAAATTAATTGGTGCTTTTAGTTTTCTTACCCTTGTTTCTCCCCAATTTATCCCATAAAACTTTGAATAAAGAAAGAAGAAAGCCCATAAAAAAGAAGTCATAAGTATCAGAATAATTCCGCTTTTCCTTGAAAGAATTGACATAGAGTTACCAATCGTGTCAAGTAAAGTCCCGATTAGCGTAAAGCCAGCAATAGTGTACAAAAGGTAATTAAAATATTTTTTAATCATTTTTTTCCATTTAATTGCTCACCAACTAAGCTTTTCCGAACACCGAATATCAAACCCGCTACGGATTGCCGCTCGTAGCGGGTGTTTAGCAAGCTACGAGCGGCAATTCGCTTACAGACGAAGTTAGTGTTTTTTTTTCATATTTGATGGCGCCTTCCCGGCTTTATCGATAAACAGAAAGGGCAATTGCTGCCCAGGCAGTTCGGGCATTCCTGCCAGCCGGGTTTTTGCAAGGGTTTCTGTATTGAAATCACACCGTAATGACCACTTTCCCCCGGGCGTGTCCTGCTCCAAGGTAGCTTATTGCTGCTGCCGTCTCACTCAGCGGGTAGCGTTTGTCAATGACGGGTTTGATTTTACCTGTTTCAATTAGATTTGTGATAACAGCAAGGTCCTTGTTGGCTTTATGAATCAGAAGCCCCATTTTTTTACCGGAAATAAATGAGCCGAGAAGCGCCGTCTGTAATATGGCCGGTATAGTACCTCCAACCATGACAAAAATGCCGTTGGGTAGCAGGGATCGTTTGTAGGTGAAAATGGAGCGATTTGCAACCACGTCCATGATGAGGTCATAGCGCAGGCCATTTTTGGTAAAGTCTTCTTTGGTATAATCGATGACATGGTCTGCGCCGATCGATCGCAGCAAGTCCTGTTTTTCGGTGCTGTCTACGCCGGTCACTTCGGCGCCGAATGATTTTGCCATCTGTATGGCAAAAGTCCCCACGCCGCCGCCTGCGCCATTGATCAAAACCTTGTGCCCCGGCTGAAGCGGTCTATGCTCGCATAGCCCCTGCAGGGCAAGAACCGCTGCCTGGGGCGTGGCGGCTGCTTCCTCGAATGTCATGCCGGCCGGCTTTTGCATCAATGCCTGTTCAGGAGCACAGACGTATTCCGCAAAACCACCCCAGGTATCTTCTGAAAGGTCTCCGAATACGGCATCTCCTGGCTGAAACTGGTGCACCTCCGGGCCGACGGCGTCTACTATTCCCGCAATGTCAGCGCCAATGATGCTGCGTTTGGGTTTGAACAATCCAAACAACAGGCGATATAAGTAGGGTTTTCCCCGGACCAGATCCCAATCCCATGAATTGACCGATGCTGCGTGGATTTTTACCCGGACTTCGCCAACGCCGGGGATCGGTTTTTCGACTTCTGTGAGTTGAAGCACATCCGGTGATCCGTACCGGGTATATGTCATTGCCTTCATGAGCGTTTTCTTTTTGGCAAAGTAAGTACCGGGAACGGATTCAGGATTTCTATTTTCTACCAACAGGAGAATTTATAGGGGGTATTGCTTTAAAACTGCTGTTAGTGGTTCGTTGGTTTTTCGTTTGTGGGTTCATAATAAAGTGTTACTGCGCCACTAGATTGAATGTCCCAATTACCATACAGACAACCTCCAATCTCTGACAAACCAATCACCTGGCTACAGGCATTCCGAAAGCTTGCCTTAGATAATTGAGTCCTTCTCGTTCGCCTTTTGCATTCTTAGCATTCAGGCTTCCATGAATGTACTTCAGCATCTCAGCATAAGCCTGGAAGTCGGCGTCGCCTTTATTGGGCATGATGCCTGCATTGGGTGATGCACACGTAAAAGCATGTAGCGTACCGCTGGTACCGGCAGCTATACCAAGTGCTTCATTTGCCACGGTCTTGACATGATACCTGGTGTAAAATATTTGCTGCCCGTTGTTTTCCGGAGCGCTCCAGGTAACCTGGGTATTGTTCATCGCATCGGCTTCGAAAATTTGCAATTGAGGTGTTTCAACCTTGAATGTAACACCCACAAACGTTCCACTGAAAGGATCGGGAGCACCGAACAGACTTGCAATATCCAGGCCTACGCTTGCCCCTTTTCCACCCGGAAGATACAGGGATGCGGTATCTACATTATCAAAAGCGACAATATTGAAACCATCCGCTTGTTGGTTTAATTGTAAAAAACTGACCATCTGAGCAACACCTGAATTATCAACAGGGCCACCGTCTGCCAGGCGTACAACTTTATTGTTAACCAAATCATCAAGCGACATCCCATCTGTATCAACAAATTGTACTGCTGCGTTTCCTAATTTAAAACTAAGGGCCTCATCTTCAAATGTATATGCAGCGTCAAAAGCCCCGATGATGTGCTCGCTTGCTGCAAAACCAACAGCCGCACTGGAAGCCGCTGCTGCTGTCATAACCGGGACACCGGCATGATTTAAAGGAAGCTGAATCGTCGTATAACCTTTAGGCGGTTTTTCAGCCATATAATCCCGGGTATAGCCTATATTGTACAAAGAAGGCTCTGCGTCTAATCCCCGTAAAAATGCTAAAGGAGTAAGCTTAGCGTCTTTCCCTAAGCTTGTGAACGTCACTGCAGCTACATCTTTAGGTAATCCGGCACTGCAAGTTGTCATTTCTGTGATTTCATCTCCTCTTAATTCCGGCATATTCGAGGGGTTGGTGGCGTTCTGCAAACAGGCCTGGTAATACTGATGACTATCCTCTCCTTTTACTTTATTCAGGACAACAGAATTATTCAGCATAGAAGCAGCTATCAATAATGACTTATCAGCGGCCCAGGCTTGTTTAGGATCGCCAAGCGTCATGCTTCCCAAAGGATAATCCCTGAATATCAAGCTATCTATGACTTTTTTCCAGTAATAAACGGAGCCTGTGTAAAAATCACTGACACACTTAATATATTCCGCTTCCTCTATGACACCAGGATGACGACCTAAATGATGGCTGCAAGGATGGGTAACCTTCCCGGCATGATAGGTAGCAGTATCAAAATGTTTCTTTTGTAGTCCTATCCATCCTGTAGAAGCCCAGGTTTCAATCGCTTTTGGCGCCTGAATGTCATTGGTAAATGAATTCGAATACATTAACATCGTACTGAACCAACTCCCCCCAGAGTTAGATGAAATGGTTTTTACATTCGCAAATGCTTCAGCCAGCGTTGTTACGGTTTCGCTTGAATCATTATCCAGAAGGGAGATAATCCAGGCGGAATGCCCGGTATGTGCGCGCCACCCGCCGCCTGCAAAGGCAACATGAACATCGTTTTCATTTGCATTCACCTCGTCAAGCTTCCCTTTATTGGAAACAGCATCACAGCCTAAAAATAAAATTGGTGTAAATAATACGGCGTAAAAAAGGAACTTGCGTATACAAGCGGTAAAAGAAAAAACTGGAGTTGTTTTAGTGCTGGGTTTCATGGTAAAAGGTATTTTGATTTGCAAAATACACAATTTCCGGTTAAAGGCGTTTTAGCAATCCAGATACCAGGAAGCGACGCTTTTTATAAATCCCGGAAGGGTTTCCCGGTTGTTATCGGATAGTTCAAGTATTGCCGATTTAAAGCTTTCTGTTTTGATCCAATATCCGTGGGTTAATGTTTTGGTAGAGCCGTAGTCAATTTTGTGCCCATTCAGGCCGTAGCCGGAAAAATAGAAATAGGGCGTTTCCACCAGACTATCCTGCATAGCGAGTCCAAAGCCCAGTCCTACTTTCGGAGTAGGCTCCACATAAATTCCCGTATCAAAATGATGGGGCCAAATGCGAATTTCTCCTGCTGTTTGGAGGTGATTCAACAGCCATTGGCAAGCATCATTGGCCATTGATCTGTGCGCTGCCCAAATGGCCAGATCCGAATCTTTCCAGGGTGAATAAGGCGCATTTGCAAAAGCATATTCGGGTATTTCATAATGCAGCGGCGCCATGAAATGCTGCGCGTCAAGCCCCAATCCGGGCAGGCAGCTTATTATGGCTTCCTCCGCCTGTGGTTGCGTTTTTCCGTTCAACTCAATGGAATGTAACTTTTGCCAGGATTTGCTGAAGATTTCAAATTTAAAATCAGCCAGATTCAATGCGAGGATGATTGGTTCACCGGATGATTCCACCCACCTTCCGAGCATGCGCATGCCAATGGGGTCAAATGCCATATTAGTATGGCTGTCGTCGGCTTTTTTAAGGGCGTAGCTGCGGTTGAATTTGGCAATGGTTTGCGCCAATTGGTGAATCTGCTGATCCATTTCAGCGACAATTTTTTGTCTGGCAGTCATTTTTTATCTGTTTTTTATTGTTGTGCCTGGTTTTTTTTTTGACCGTTAATGGCCTCCTGAAAAAGCAGTAGCGGTTTAAAAGAACATCGCTTTTAAACCGCCACTAATCTAATCAAATCCTTTGACCTTTCAGCCGGAGGGACTTCCGCCATTGTTTTTATCCAATGTTGAAGCGACTTTTTATTTTTTCGGCTCCGTCTTGTTAAACATGTACCGGGCAATTTTCCATTCGCCATTCACTTTTTCAAAGACGAAGAGTTCCCTGTTTGCTTCAGGAATGGTATCCCCGGTAGCATGAATAAGCGTAGTTCCTTTTGAACTGGTTACTGCAAATGCCATATTCCCTTCCACTTCAATTTCTTCAATGAAAAATTTAATGTTGAGTTGAATTTGGGAAAAGACGTACTCGTAAGATTTTAAGATGCCTTCCGATCCTATTCCTGATGGCGCTTCGGTCGGCATAAAAATGCCATCTTTCGTGTAAAGCGATTGAGCCAATTTTGCATCTGAAGTGTTCAGGGAATTTTCATATTGGCTTAATAGCGCTTCTATTTTTTGTTTTTCTTGTTTTTCCATGATTGCTGTGTTTTCTGCTGAATTAATCGCTGATTCCTGATTGTCGGTTTCGTTACAGGAAGCCATGATGGTAATGGCAAATACTGCTATTAGGATGTTTTTCATGTTAATTTGTGTTTTGTTTAATCCATTCATCCAGGGATGTAAATTGTTCTGTCGAAAGTTCTTTAGCCTTTTGGATTTGCTCGTCTGAATTGGGCCCCATGTACGTATACGATTCGAAATACGCTAACATCTGGGCAATTTCTCCTGCGCCTTCAAAGAAGCCGGAAAAGACCTCTGTTGGCACCTGGTTGAACCGGTATTCTTTCCCGTTTGCTTTGAAAACTTCCAGCACATCATTGAAGCTGTTCAGTTCGGTAGCCAGGGATAAATAACTTCCGTTTCCTGCCCTTTCAGGGTTTAAAAACGCTCCTGCAACTACTTTCCCCAGGTCATTAATGTCTGACATGTGGATCACCTTTTTAGTAGGGTCGATCGGCAGCGTCCAACCAATAGAACCGTCTTGTTGAGGTTGGGCCCCCATTTGTCCAGTAAGGTTTTGAAAGTAAAAAGGCGGCTGAACGAAAGTATAATAGGCAAATCCTGCATTTTTAACAGATTCATCAACTTTGGCTTTTTCCGTAAAATGAGGAACATGAAACTTGCCGTTGCTTATTTCCTCAACGTTTGGTAAAGTTGACCAAATGAAGTGATCGACATTTGCATTTTTTGCAGCGGTAACCGCTATGTTTCCCTGTGCCAATTCATCTGCCCCTTCCCAAAAATTGGTTACCACAAAAACACCATAAGCATCCTCGAAAGCATCGGTTAATGATTCAAGGTCTGTTAAATCACCATGTACGGCTTCATCGGCATTGCCTTGATATTTATCAGGGTTACGGGTTACGGCCCTTACTTTGAAAGAACCTTCCTTCATCAGCGCATTCACTACCCCTTTTCCTTGAAGGCCAGTTGCACCCACTACCGCAATAATTTTCTTTTCCATTTTGTAATATTTTAAAATTTAAGAACACTGCAAAGATGTGACAGGTGAACGGTATTCACCTATAAAGCAGCTTAAGAAAGAGTCTTAATGTAGATTAAGAGCTTGTTAGGAAATCCATCAATCGGCTGCAATCGGCAAATTTTCTACTGCTCTGCGTTGGCTTTCTGCGTCGTAGCTGCCGGCTACGCCTGTGAAAGCCGCCTTGTTCAGCAAAAAATTTGCTCGCTTTCGTACGATCATGAATTCCCGAACAAGCTCTATGAATTTGCGATCTTTTTCCGAATGGTGCTCAGGAACTCTGGTGTTACACCCAGGTATGAAGCGATTTGAACGTTTGAAATGCGGTTGAAGAAGTACGGATAACGATTTAAAAAATCAAGATAACGTTCCTCCGCGGTGGAACTGATATTTTGAAGAATCCTGCGTTGGGCACTAACCAATGCGTTTTCGGTGAATACCCTGAAAATGTGATTGAATTTGGGGTAATCAACGAAGAGTTTAATCTGATCGGCTTTTTTAATTTGAAGAATAATGGCGTTCTCCAGAGCTTCTATGTATAGCTTACTCGGCTCCTCTGAATGGAAGCTGCCAATGTCTCCAATCCACCAATTCTCAATGGCAAATTGCAGATTGTGTTCTTTGCCTTTTTCATCAACGGTATACATTCTGAAACAACCCTCGACCACGAATGTGTTGTATTTGCATACATCGCCTTCCTGAAGGATAAATTGCCTTCGTTTAATCCTTCTCCCTTTGAAAACTTCTTCCAAAAAAGACTTTTCTTCTTCACTTAAGGGAAGATAATTTTCGAAATAATCAATTAGTGGTTTTGTCGTCATTTTTTAAATTGGATACAACGCTGATATCCCGCAACCCCGAATATCACTCCCGCCGCTTGATATTTAACAAATTGATCATGCAGTTTTCCATGTTGCCAACGGTGAATACAAATTCCTGTTTTACTTTGGTGCCGTTAGCGTAGGCTGCCGGCTTCCAGCATGGCATGTTGCGAACTGTTTCCAATAACAAGCCGTCTATTGTATTATTTCCGGACGTTTGATATTCTGAACCAAATATATGGGCATTGATTATTTCCCCGGCTTCATTAACCGTAAATTTTACCGCTTTTAAATCATAGCCCTTAAAACTGGCGCCAGGGATTTTGTCAATGGCATTTTCTTTCAGGTATTTTATCAATTGCTGCTGTCCGCCAGGATATTGCGCTTGATTTTCAGGCTCAACCGCAAATGTAAAATGGAGTTCTTTTGGTTCATTATCCTTTAAGGTGTTTTCCGGAATGTATTTTACGGTAACCGAAATATCCTTGCCTGCATCCGACGCGCTCATCCGTTCTTTTTGCTCCGGCGTGAGGGTGTCATTTTTACCAAGGGATTTTATTATTTTACCTTTATAAATTGTCGAAATTTCGACTGAAATATATTGTCTGACCCAGGATGCCTGATAATGTCTGTTCAGATCAGCCAGATTACCAGCCTTTTTCAAGGCTTCTTTTGTCATTAAAATATAAGGGTAAATCCTGTGTACTTCAAATTTTGGTTCATCGGATAAACGAGCCTGTGAAGCGCCAAAACTAAGGAAGGCAATGAGCATAAAAAGAAGCACAATTGGGTTGTTCCGGAAATTGTTCATGAGACTAATGGATTATTAATGTAATCGTTACCCTGGTCAAAAAATACACTAACATACTTTTCGATGGTTTACAAAGGTGGTTTATTAATCACCTTTCCATGACTATTTGGGATGTTTTAACAACTGGATAACAAGTAAACCAAACCATCTGGTGTTGAATCCCGAACAAGCTCTGAACTTATTCTACCCCCGCATATTTGATGCCGCTCAGCAGGTGCATTTGATAATCCAATGTCGACAAATCATTAAAATTGAATTTTGTGAAAGCATCATGCCCGCAGCTTCTGGCAATGACTTTCATCAAATCGGAGGATGCCCGGAAGAAAGTTGCTAATTGTTTTGCAGATGCTTCAATGATCAGCCGGCTCCTCAGGCTATCTTTTTGGGTGGCGATGCCTACCGGGCAATTGTTGCTGCCGCAAGCGCGCATGCCTAAGCATCCGATGGCCTGCAAGGCCGCATTGGAGACCGCTACGGCGTCGGCGCCCAGCATCATGGCCTTGGCAAAATCTTCCGGAACGCGCAGACCTCCGGTGATGACGAGTGTAATGTCCCTTCTGCCCAATTTGTCTAAATGCTTCCTGGCCCGGGCCAGAGCCGGTATGGTGGGCACATTGATGTTGTCGCGCAAAATGCTGGGCGCTGATCCTGTGCCGCCGCCGCGTCCATCCAGGATGATGTAATCTACGCCTGCTTTTAAGGCAAAGTCAATGTCGTCTTCTATGTGGCTGGCGGCTATTTTAAAGCCGATGGGGATGCCGCCAGTTCTTTGGCGCACCTCTTCGGCAAAGTGCGCAAAATCTTCCGGTGTGCGCAGGTCAGAAAATGCAGCGGGGGATATCGCCGGCTGGCCTTCTTTCAAACCACGCACTTCGGCTATTTCTTTGCTGACCTTAACTCCCGGCAAATGTCCGCCGGTTCCGGTTTTGGCGCCTTGTCCTCCTTTAAAGTGGAAGGCCTGCGCTTTCATCACCTTCTCCCAGGAAAAGCCAAATTTAGCGGATGCCAGTTCATAAAAGTATTTCGAGTTGTTGGCCTGTTCTTCCGGAAGCATGCCGCCTTCTCCGGAGCAAATTCCGGTTCCGGCCATTTCGGCGCCTTTCGACAAAGCTATTTTTGCCTCCCGGGATAAAGCGCCAAAACTCATGTCCGACACGAATAAGGGAATGTCGAGGCGCAGGGGCTTTTTAGCGTTCGGTCCGATTACCACGCCTGTTTCCACTTCATCTTCATCCAGCAAGGGTCTTCTGGATAATTGAGCGGGCAAAAACTGGATGTTTTCCCACTTGGGAAGCAAATTCCGGTTGACCCCCATGCTTGCCGACGGGCCGTGGTGCCCATAATTTTTCAAGCCATTCCGGGAAAGTTCTTTGATGTAAGAAGTGTAGGGTTCGGTGTCCTCGGGGTGCGTATCGGCATATTGCCCGAGGTATTCGTCCCGCTTAAACGGTTGCGGGTGTTTGAGCAGGTATTGATTGATTTCCGCTTCGTCTACCCAGATGTAACCGTCTTTAACTTCAGTTTTGAATTTGTAAAGGGCCTCCTGGTTGTTGTACTCAGAAACGCCGGTGTCGTACCGGTAATCCCAGCCGTGTAATCCGCAGATCAGGTTGTCGCCCTGAATGTAGCCATCGGCTAAAAGCGCCCCTCTGTGCAGGCACCTGCCGTACAAAACCGAAACGTTCTCCTCATATTTTATGATGACCAGATCGAGCCCGTTTACCTGATAAGGCTGTGGGCTTCTATCTGGCAATTCCTCAAATTGCAGGGTTTTTATTTTGCTCATTTATTAAGGATTTATTCCCGATTCACCTCTTTTAGCTTTCTGCTCAATATTTACTCCTTCCAAATGGCGCCAACCCCCATATCCCAAAAACGTTTGTTCAAAGCCGGTAAATCCTGCTTCAGCAAAGCCCTGCCTCTTGCCTCCAGTGCAGCCCATTCTGCTGTCAGTTCAGCTAAACGATCCAGCGTAGGTTGGTTGACGCGGGGAATATCGCTTTCATTGTGGTTGATCATAAACAGGTAATTGGCCGTAAATTTATTGGGGAAATTTTCCACGTCATCGTATGCTTTCGATTTGCGCTGAATCATGTCTTCGTCCCATGCCTGCATCCGTTTTACAAGATCCTGCCCCTCTTTCCGGAGGGTGTTGTATTTTTCGTCGGCAGGTAAAGTGGCTAAAAGTCCTTCCAATTGCTGACGTTTGTTGTACAGCGTATTCACCATCCGGTGCATTTTGGTTACCTCTGCCTCCATCCGGCTCATCAGTGCATCGTATTCCTGATAGGTTTTAGCATCTGTAGGATAGAGCGGATTTGGGAGAATTTCCACCATTGTCGACGCAGATTGGGCGCCCGATTTCAGGGTAACGGTGTATTTCCCGGGAGGCGCTTTGTGGCCGCTGTAGCTGCTTTCGATGTAAGCGCCCGGAATGCCGGGAATGGTAGCGTGGCGGAGGTTCCATACAAAGCGGTTGAGGCCTTTTGATTTGGACAGAACAGGCTCGGCAGAAGGCCCGCCGTCGTATTCCTGAAATGTAGAATCGGCTTTGGAACTAAAACTGCGCACGAGGTTGCCTGCGGCATCCCGAATTTCCATCACCAGCAAATCGTCGGCTTTTAAAGTCGGCAAGTGGTAATAAATAACCGCTCCTGTTGCAGGATTTACACCCCGTTCAGGGTTGCTGCCGTCAAAACCGGGATTGGATGAATTGAGTTCGCTGCGCCCGTTGACCAGCATGGCGGCTTCAGGCCGGAACAAAGCAAAGCTGTCCACTTTTGGGTTGTACTGGCGCAACAAACCCAGATCGTCCAAAATCCAGAAAGAGCGCCCGGACGTCGCTGCTATGAGATCGCCCTGGTGTACCCTCAGGTCGGTAATGGGAGCAACAGGTAAATTCAGCTGAAATGGCGACCAGTTTTTTCCGCCATCCCAGGAAAGGTAGACGCCTGTTTCTGTACCGGCATAAAGCAAATCTTTTCGTTGATCGTCTTCCCGGACAACGCGGGTAAAAGCGCCATAAGGAATGCCCTTGCTGATATTCGTCCAGGTACGGCCATAATCCGTTGTTTTGTAAAGCGCAGGCGTATGGTCGTTGAATTTGTAGCGGGTTGTGGCAATGTAGGCTGTCGCTTTGTCGTGCGGCGAAACCTCTATCGCATTGATCAGGCATTCTGCCAGACCGGCTGGAGTTACGTTCTGCCAGGTAGCGCCGCCGTCTCTGGTCAAATGAACCAGACCATCATCGCTGCCGGTCCAAATGACGCCTTTTTCGTATGGCGATTCCATCACATAGCTTAGGGTGCCATAATTTTCAGCACCCACCGCTTCGTTGGTGTAGGGGCCGCCGCCTTTGCCCTGTTTGTCTTTTTCGTTTCGGGTCAGGTCTGGCGACACCTCCGTCCAGGTGCGCCCCATATCCCGGGTACGCAGCAGGTATTGAGCGCCATGGTAAAAAGTATTGGGTTCGTGCTTCGACCAGATGATGGGGGCGTTCCAGTTGAAACGGTATTTCATGTCTTTGGCGTCGCGCCCGAGGTATTGGATGGGCGCCGCCATAATGTTGGTGCCCGCCTGTGCTTTGGTGTCCAGTACTTCGATGGTACCCAGATAGCTGCCACCCATCACATAGCGCGGATCGTCGGGGTTAAAAGCCAGGAAAGCGCTTTCTCCGCCCGCAGAATAAGTCCAGCTTTCTGTCGTGATGCCGCCGCTGCCCAATTCCCGGCTGGCAATAGAAACGGAAGAGTTGTCCTGCTGGCCGCCGTAAATGCGGTAAGGAAATCCGTTGTCGACGTTGATCCGGTAAAATTGTGCTGTGGGCATGTTGTCCTGCGTAGACCAGGTTTTGCCGTAGTTGACCGTAATGGCTGCGCCGCCGTCGTTGGAAATGACCATGTTTTTGGGGTTGTCGGGGTTAATCCACAAGTCGTGGAAATCGCCGTGGGTTCCGCCGAGCTCTTCCCAGGTTTTTCCGCCATCCGTAGAGCGCAGTGCCGGGGCGCTCAACACATAAACGGTATTGTCATTTTTTGGATCGGTAAACACCTCTATGTAATACCAGGCCCGTTGAATGAGGCGATGGTCATTGGTGACGCGGGTCCAGTTTTTGCCGGCATTGTTCGAAACAAACAAGCCGCCCAGTTCTTTGTCGGAATCGCTTTCGAGCAGCAGGTACACCCGGTCGGAATTGGAACGGCAGACAGCTACGGCCATTTTCCCCAATTCTTTGGGCAGGCCATCCTGTATTTTTTCCCAGCTTGTACCGCCGTCAACAGATTTGTACAACCCGCTACCAGCGCCGCCACTGATGACTTTCCAGGGCAAACGGCCATATTCGTTCATCGCGGCATAGAGCACCCTCGGGTTATTCATGTCCATAGACAGCTCGACACAACCGGTTTTATCGTCTACATACAAAACTTTGTTCCAGGTGACGCCGCCATCGGTCGTTTTGTATACCCCACGGTCGGCAGAGTGGCTGTACAGCGCACCTTGTGCTGCCACAAAAACGGTATTCGGATCCCTGGGGTCAATGGCGATGCGTGAAATGTGCTGGGTCAGATCCAGCCCCATTTTTTTCCAGGTTTTGCCGGCGTCGGTTGATTTGTAAACGCCATCACCGTGGTGGGTCATAACACCGCGCACGGCGTGTTCACCCATGCCTACGTACACGACATTCGGGTCGCTTTCAGAAACAGAGATGGCGCCAACGGAGCCTGTTTTGAAGAATCCGTCCGAGATGTTTTTCCAGGACATGCCCAGGTCATCTGTTTTCCAGACACCGCCGCCGGTAGTGCCCATGTAATAGGTATTGATGTCACCCACAACACCGGTAGCTGTCACGGATCGGCCGCCTCTGAAGGGCCCAATGCTGCGCCATTTTACGGGTTTATAAAAGGCGTTGAGGTCTGTAGTGGTTGTTGCAGGCGTCTGAGCCGGCGTTGCCGGTACTTTTTTGTTGCGTTGCGCAGTGGCACCAGAAAACAAAGCAAGGGCAAATGTGAGCAGGAGGATTCGTTTTGTCATGTTATGGTGTTTAGGCTTTTGATTCCAATAACCTTCTGTGGTAATTCACCTGACCCAAATGGTATCCCAGATGTGTGGCCAAATGCACCAGAAAATACCCGGTTGTCATGGGTTTGCCGAAGACCTGTTTCGGGTATTCTTCCTCAAGTTGGGCTTCACTAAGCTGGTCAAGAGCATGTTCGATTTCTGCAATGGTTTTGTCTACGTCTGCGACCAGTTCGGTGCGGGGGATATTTTTCAGCGAAAACTCGGCGTCGCGGTTACGAATATAGCCACTTTGGCCAAACTCTGCACCGATGAATGCACGCAGGTTACCACAGAGATGCAGGCAGAGGTTGCCGGCAGAATTGGCAATGCCTTTGTCGACAATCCAGATGTCTTGTTCTTTCTGATACAATTCCATTTCCTGTTTCAGGCGGGCAAGGTCGCGGACAAACAGGGCTTTCAGCGTTTCGATGAGCATGGCTGCATTGGATTTGCAAGAAAGGTAAGATTTTTCCAGAATGTGTGCAAAAACATTGGAATAAGGGGCAATGATGCGGTTTCAAAAAGCAGCTGAAATGACAAGAGACATCCCGGATCCCGGGATGCCTCTTGCTGGTTCACTTCTTAAAGAAAAAGAAGCTTAACGATTATTCTGCTTTTCCAGCAGTTGATTCACTTTTTCCAGCAGTTCGGAATACTGGTTTTGCAGGGCCGTTTGCTCCGATTTTAATTGGGCAATTTCTGCCTGCTGGCTGGCTGCTACCTTCACGAGATCGTTTTGGTTGAGACCGATGGCCGTGTGAATGTATTTCAGGTCGTTATCTTCCGAACCTTCCCATGCCACGCCGACAATACGGCTGTAATCTTCAATCTGCATGGCTTCCGGGGAACGGGCGATGCCTGAACCGTCTTCTTTCCCGCTTGGGAGAATGTAGTCGCCGGCCTGCACTTTACCCCATACTTTTACAGGAAGCTGTCCCATAAAGCCTACTTTTTCATATTTCGATTCGTCGTTATCTTCGGGCATGTTACCCAATACAACGGGGCGATTGGTGACCACCATCATGCGGTTTGCAGCTGTTGTTTTCCGGCTGACGACACCGTTGTGTACGCCGACGATGTCTCCATAAGTCATTGGTGTTTCATCGCTTTCCCGCTCCAGGTATTCCGCATAATCGGCGCCGCCCGAACCATAGGTTACGCCACCCGAACCATTGGACTCAATCCGGCCGGCTACTACAGTGCCACCGCCTGAATTCAGCTGGGTAAAGATGATGAAATTGTTGTCAGCAGTCGGGTTTTGCTTGTTGATGCGGATAAACATGCCCTGATCGGGGTTTTCCAGCAAAAGGGTATAAGAACCGGTAGTGCCTTGCGAGCCGCCATCCTTATGGGAGAAAAATCCCTGGCCGTCGTTGCGTAAATGAAACAGAAAATTGCCATTGGCAAGTTCAGAACGAATTGAATAGGTGTAGTCGGAACGAATGGTTAAGCCGACATTGCCGTAAGGGGCGCTACCAGCGCCAATATATGCCAGGTTATTGATGACAGCATTTCCCCCCACGGTAAGATCATCGCCAACAGAAACGTCATCAGTTGCAATAAGGTCATCCCCTGCTGTGATATCGCCGTTAGTGGTATTGATGTTGTTGGTTACCGTCAGGTTGGAACCGATCGTCGCGCTTCCGCTGATGTCAGCGCCTCCGTTAGCATCCAGCAGCCCTGTCAGGGTGGTGGTTCCGCCTACGGTGAGATTGGAGCCGATTGCTGTATTTCCGCTGATGTCAGCACCGCCGTTAGCATCCAGCAGTCCTGTCAGGGTGGTGGTTCCGCCTACGGTGAGATTGGAGCCGATTGCTGTATTTCCGCTGATGTCAGCACCGCCGTTAGCATCCAGCAGTCCTGTCAGGGTGGTGGTTCCGCCTACGCTGAGATTGGAGCTGATTGTCGTATTTCCGCTGACGTTAGCACCTCCGTTAGCATACAGAGGCCCTGTTAGGAAGGTGGTGTCGGTAACGCTAAGACTGGAGCCGATTAACGTATTTCCGCTGATTTCAGCGTCTCCGTTAGCATCCAGAAGTCCCGTAATAATTGCATCTCCACCTACATTAAGGTCATTGCTGATTGTAGCATCGTTGGCGACACCCAGATCGGTTCCGACATCCGTGCTGCCTGTTACTTCAGCATTACCATTCACTGTCAGGTGGTTGTTTATGGTTGCATCGTTAGCGACCGTCAAATCTGTCCCCACGCTTGCACTGCCATCGATTTCAGCGTTGCCGCCTACATTGAGGTCGTCGGTTACGGTGGCATCATTGCCAACGGTTAAATCGTTTCCGATAGCGGCATTGTTCAACACAGTTAAATCAAATACGGTCAGCGCCCCATTTATGACCAGGTCGCCTCCAATGGTAGCGTCATCTGCCACGTTTAAGTCATCGCCAATGTTCAGGCTGTTGTTAATGGCTACATTGCCGGTAGCGTAAATGCGCATTCTTTCCAGATTGGTTGTTTTCACAACCAGATCCCGGTTGTCAATCGTACCTAAAAAATGGAAGCCGGGAAAACTGGCATCGTTACCGTTCGTCTTCCAGTAAGCTGCTACTTTTTCTTCTCCCTGATCGCCTCCTGTAAGGGCATCGGCCGTTCCTGAATGAAATGCATAGGGTACAGCCAGTAGTTTCGAAGCAGAAATGACCACAAAATCATTGCCTCCCTGTTCATCCAGGCCAAGTTCCATCCAGATGTTGTATTCACTCCACGGGATTTTTGAAAAATCACCGGCCAAAACTTTCCCTTCACCCACATTCAGGGCAATAAGCCCTAAATTCGTTGTGGTTACACGGTGGAACTCGCTGTAAACTTCCTTCCCGTTTTCATCTCCGGATAGTAAACGAATACGCAGGCTTACATCCTGATCCGCCAGAACCTGTCCGGATGCATCCCGCAGAACTGCCTGATACTTAATACCCATAGCAGGTATTTTTTGACCAAATAAAGAGGCCATTCCGATGCAACAGGCAAGTGTAAAAAGTACCACTTTTTTCATGAGAAACATTTTTATTCCTGCCTAAGCCACAAAATGATGGGCAGCAGGTGGTATGGAAAAATAGCGTTTGTTATTTATTCAGACGAAGCTTGTTACAAGGCATACTAATGGAAGATGCACTGGAGTAACATTGGAAAGGCAATAAACAAAGATGATATTATAAGGATGCACTATCTATAAGCAGCGGTTTATTGCCTTTGCATCAGATCGCACGATTAGGCTAAAGTACGGATGTTCGAGTAATATGTTTCTGAAAAACAAGGGTTTTTTAGGTAAAAGTCGCATTAAATGCGGGTAATGCCCTGTTTTAAGGGACTTTGCTGAGTTCCCACAAACAAACAGGCTGTTCAAAGTTGATTGGTCCCGGGGTGGTGACATACTGCCGCACAAAGGAAAATCCTACTTTTTTCAGGGTTTGGTTTGGCGCCGGGTTTAGTGCATAGGGCTCGCAATACAAGCGCTTTAATTTCAGGTTATTAAAGAAATAAGGCAAAGCCATTTTTACAAAAGTAGCGCCGAGCCCCTGCTGCCGGATATTGCTTTGCCACAGGTGGAGGTGCATATAAGCCGATTCGCCAAAAACAATTTTATTGACATTACAATGGCCTATTGGGCGGCCATCCGCTTCCCAAATCATGCAATAGGCCTTTTTTTCTTCGTAAGATTGGCGGAGTTGCTCCTTAAGCATGGCCGTAAATTGTTCCCGGCCAGGAATCTTAGCGGGGTCAGCGCCCATGCCCCGGAGGTAGTCGGGCGACGCCTCCATCCAGTAATTGACGATTAACGCAACGTCCTGCTCCTGAATTTCCCGAACAGAAAGGGCATAAGTATCCATTGTTTACTTGTTTAGGTATTTATCCAAAAAGCCTTTTTGTTTCACCCGACTTAGCCAGTTAAAAGAGGAAGTTTCAGCGCCAAAATCTGTAGCTTTTTCATAACCGTTAAAATCGAGTACCAGAGGGCGTTCTGCCTGAATGCGGAGACTCAGGTCGAACATAAAAGAAAGCGCACCGACTTGTTCACCCGCTTTGGAAGCAACCGGCGCAAGGCTTAACAACTTTCCATGGCTGTGAATGAAAAAATTGACAGCACAGGGATTGCCATCGGCATCGAGTACAGCGGAAGTGAAACCCCAGCCCCGGTGTAACACATTGTACATGATACGCAGCAAGGCGTGGTAACGATTGTCGAGGTCGCGGCGATCCCGGGTATGCTTTTCGTAGAAATCCGCAATTTTTTCTGGTTTCAGGTTAGATGTCAGAACCAGCCCTGCGCTTGCTGCCTTATCCATTTGCCGGAAAAGGTCAGCCGAATAACGGCCGGTCAGGGTTTCATAAGGCTCATTCAGCGAAAGCTGGAAATTTGTTTGAGGCCGACTCACAAATGGCAGGTTGTCCGGCACTGTATTTTTCCCGCTCACGGCAATGTTGATGTGTCGGAATTCTGAGGGGATGTGCTCCAGAAAGCGCTGAATCCGTAAGGGAGAAAGCAAGTTGATGGAATAGATGCCCATTTCACGCATCCAGTAAGGTTGGTGTAATTCTTTGTGCCCCCATAAGCCACGCCGATATCGCCAAACAAGCGGAAATACCGATTCATAATCACCTTCGACCAGCCCGACCCAATCTTTTGCCACCTGATCCAGATACCATTTGTAACCAAATACATTACCGTTCGGTGCAAAATGGACGCAGCTGTTCCATTTCGTTTTATCAATGTCGTTGCTTTGAATGAGGCGAATATCCATCTTATCTGACTTTTGCCACTCATAACAACGCTCGGGGCAAGAGGTTTTGATAAAAAAAAGATTGCCCAACTACTGGAAGCAGCCAGGCAACCGAAAACCGATTTAAGTAAATCTTTTCGTTCTATTTTGACCGACAATTTCCTGAAAGTGCAGACTTTATAAGTTCGTCTTTGGGAAAAACCATAGGGACCAAACGAGATGCGTTTGGATTGAGTGTTTTGCGGATAGTTGCTTTATCAACTTAGGGTTTCACTCAGTTTGTATGGGCGAGGGGTGAAGGTGCGTTTTTGCGCAGGTTTGCAAAATAACGCAGCATGCTACCATTTAATTGAGTCAACAAATATATAAATTTTAGCGCTTTAATGTGGCATAGGTAAAAAAAATCCTACTTTTGAAATAATCCGGGCAAAAATCTTGTTGAATTAAAAACCATACTGGTGGCAGGGTCCAATTACGGAGTCATTCCTTTTATATTCGCGTTGTTATGACCAAACAGGGTATTTTGATTTGCTGTTTTCTGGCTTTTTCAATCGCTCGGTCCGGTGCGCAAAACCTGTCAGGAGAGTGGGCCGGAACCCTTACCCAGAATGGGAAGCCGGGTGAATTTTCCTACCAAATCAATATTGTCCAGGATGGAAATGCCATTTTCGGGACCGCTTTTTCCAGTACGCCTGACGGCAAAACGACGGCCCGGTTTAACCTTACCGGCGCATGGGATGAAAACAAATTAATCCTTCAGGAAATTGTTCAAACATCGCCGGAAAAACCCAGGTGGTGTTTAAAGTACGCTGTCTTAAAACTCAGTATAACAGATAATGGCCAGCAATTGACGGGCGACTGGAAAGCAGACGGTTGTGCGCCCGGCAAAATTTCTTTGACGAAACATTCCGGGCTGGAAGAATTTATTGATGAAGAAGCCGCTTTTTTGATGACAGGTCGTTGGTCGGGCACCCTTACTCAAACGGACCGTAATCCAGGTTTTTTTTATGAGATACAATTAAGCGCTGATGGAAGGGGCGTTTCTTACATCGTTTCAGAAGAAAATGGCGGTAGCGCCAGTCATCGCCTGGAATGGAGTTTTTCACAAGCCGACAGTACCATCATCATAGAGGAAAGTGCACTGACAGAAAAGACCGATCCACGCTGGAAATGGTGTATAAAAACCTCGCGCCTGCGTCTTCACCGCGAAGCTTTTCGCTATGTGATGGAAGGTCCATGGGAAGGATATATTGAAGGGAATACACCTCCGGCCGGCCAGTGCGCACCCGGGGCCATCCAGCTGGAAAAGCCGATTCTTACCCGAAGCATTGTAAAGACCATCGAAAAACCATTCCAGGCTTATGAAATCGGCACACAACGGCAGGTCAAAATAATGTCAACCATAGAAGTAAAAAGCCCTAGCATCCGCCTCAAAATATGGGACAATGGTACTGTCGACGGCGATGTTGCTTCTATTTTCCTGAATGGCGAGCAGGTCGTTAAACGCCAGCGGGTCACCAAGTACAAATACAGTATTCCGGTTACGCTCAAAGAGGACAATAATTTTCTCATCCTGCATGCTGAGGATCTTGGCGATATTTCGCCCAATACGGTTGCCGTATCGGTTGACGATGGACATAAGGAGCAGCTTATTGTGCTTAGTTCAAACCTTAAGGAAAGTGGTGCAATCCTCATCCGCCAGTTTAAAATTGAATAATTACCGCTCTAAACTTCGCCTTGTCGGCGATATTGCCTTTTTTTGTGCCATAAAGTCAGGCAATGGAATCAATGACCGACACCTTAAATGTATACTGGGAGCAAATTCGCAGCTGGGCTTCTACAGTTGCTCCGGAGTACTGGGCTATTGGCGGTGGTGCACTGGCATTCCTGATCTTGTGGCGGGCGCTTTCTGTCAGGTCGAATAAACGGAAACTCCGGCAATCAGCACCCAAACTGATGATGGAGGGCTTCCAGGTTGCTCCACTTGGGAGGGACGCTTTCCTGAAAATGCGCAACGCAGGGGAAACAGCTACCCTTACCGCACTCCAGATTAAAGGCCGTTACGATGTGGCGGTTAAAAATGTACTGGCTGGCCATGAGCTTGAAAAAGATAAAAGCTACAGCCTTTTGTTGGAGGCTACAGGGCAGCAAAAGCTTACACCTAACTTTTCCATTGAACTTACTTTTTTGGATCGCGTTGGAAATGTATATGTTCAGCGTTTCCGAACAGATACACTAGGCGCTGGTAAAGCAAAAATCATCCGCAGGCGATGATCGCATAAATTTGACTAAACGCCATGAAAATAGATATTTTAGCCATCGGGGTTCACCCTGATGATGTGGAGCTGAGTTGCAGCGGCACTTTATTAAGTCACCTGGCACAGGGTAAAACGGTAGGATTGCTCGATCTTACCCGTGGCGAGCTCGGCACCCGTGGTACGGCCGAAATACGCCAGGAGGAGGCTACTGCCGCGGCACGACTGATGGGCGCCTCTTTCCGGGTAAATCTGGATATGGCAGATGGCTTTTTTCAATATTCGCCTGAAAACATCCGAAAAATAATACAGGTCATCCGTACGCATCAGCCTGATATTGTGTTGGCAAATGCGATTGATGACCGGCACCCCGATCATGGCAGGGCTGCCAAACTCATAGCGGATGCCTGTTTTTATGCGGGTCTGGTGAAAATAGAAACACTGGATGAATCCGGCCAGCCTCAGGCGCGCTGGAGACCCAAAGCAGTCTATCATTACATTCAGGATCATTCCCTGCCCCCTGATTTTGTGGTGGACATCACCCCTTACATGGAGCGCAAACTGGAGTTGGTGCGCGCTTTTCGCTCTCAATTTTATGTACCTGATGCAACGGAATATGCTTCGGAGCTTAATTCGCCGATTTCAGGTAAAGATTTTTTTGAATTTTTGACTGCCAAGGCCCGAACCTATGGACGGGAAGCGGGTTTTGAATTTGCCGAAGGTTTTACTGCTGCGCGCGTTCCGGGGGTAGAAAGCTTATTCGATCTGAGGTGAGGCCAAAAGGTAAGTATGCAAACACGTAAATCGGCAAAATAGAAACGGCAAGAGGTATAAAATACCCCGGTCCTGTAAGTGTAAAATATCAAAAGCAAGCGTACCTTATCATCGAATGGCTAATTCAGATTTCATGGAAATCCCGGATCTTTACCAGATTTATCTCAAACATCCGTCGGTTACGACCGACTCCCGCAAGGTTCCGCAAGGAAGCCTGTTTTTTGCCCTTCGCGGCGATCACTTTGACGGCAACCGTTTTGCAGCCCAGGCGATTGCCGATGGCGCGGCGTATGCCGTGGTAGACGATCCGGAGGTCTGTCAGGACGATCGGTTTCTGCTGGTGGAAAACACCCTGACCGCGCTTCAAGATCTGGGCAGACATCATCGCCGCCAATTCGACATTCCGGTTATTGCCATTACTGGTTCAAACGGAAAAACGACAACGAAAGAATTGGTTAGCGCTGTTTTGGGCAGCCATTACCCGACCCATTTTACACAGGGAAATTACAACAACCATATTGGGTTGCCGCTTACACTGCTTTCTATGCCCCTTACAACGGAGGTTGCCGTGATAGAAATGGGCGCCAACCACCAGGGGGAAATCGGATTTTTGTGCACCCTTGCAGAACCGACACACGGGTTGATCACCAATATCGGGAAAGCGCACCTGGAAGGCTTTGGCGGGATAGAAGGCGTGAAAAAAGGGAAGTCTGAACTGTATCGCTATCTCGCAGCGCACAAAGGGCTGGCTTTTATCAACAAATCTGAAGCTTTTCTGGAAGAACTCGCTGCGCCCGTTTCAAAGAAGTTGTTGTACGCACAAAGCGATGAGCCGCGTGTTGGCAATGAATACTACGAAACGCAGTTGCTGGCTACCGACCCCTTCGTGCGGGTGGCTTTTTTATCGGAAAACGATGAACTTGTTAAAGTAGATAGCCGGCTCATTGGCATTTACAACTTCAACAACATCATGACGGCCATCACATTGGGTAAATATTTTAAGGTTCCGGCGCAAAAAATCAAAACAGCCATTGAGCAGTATGTTCCAAGCAATAACCGCTCTCAGCTGATGCGCTGGGGGGAGCACACCCTGATTTTAGATGCCTATAATGCCAATCCCGACAGCATGCGGGAAGCCCTGCTGAACCTCGCCGCCATGGAAGGCGATCATAAAATAGCCATCATCGGCGATATGCTGGAACTGGGGGAATCGAGTGCAGAAGAACACCGGCGCATTGCCTGGCTGGCACAGGAACAGGGTTTTGATCTGGTGGTGCTCACCGGACCCGCTTTTGCCGAAGCGGCGCGGGAATTTAACCTGCTCTACTTTGAAAATACAGATGCACTTCGCGATTGGTTTACCGCCCAGCATTTTCCACCTTCCCTGCTGCTCATCAAGGCTTCCCGGGGGATGAAGCTGGAGCGATTGCTGCAAACAGGTGGTGAGTTGATGACATAACTTTTGGGCATAATTGCAACTAAGACGGGCACTATTTGAGGGAAACAAGTGTATATATTACTTTGTACACTTATTGACCCGACAAATCAATTCATTTATGTCAACGATCACTCCGGTGCGACAAATTCGCGCCGTTTACGATGAACGCACCATTACCGTTTATCAGGCTTACCGCAAAGAAATTGCCCAAAATGCCGTCAAAGCGCAAACCTTTGTGTCTCCGTTCAAAATAGATCGGATGACCTGGATCAAACCCTCTTTTTTCTGGATGATGTACCGCTGCGGTTGGGCCGAAAAGCCCGGCCAGGAACACGTTTTGGCAATTAAAATGACACAGGAAGGCTTCGATTGGGCGCTGGAACATGCTTGCCTCTCTCATTTTGATGCCGCCCTGCATGCTTCCTACGATGCGTGGAAAGCCCAACTGGAGTTATCGCCCGTTCGCGTTCAATGGGATCCTGAACGCGATCTATTTCTGAATAAACTGGATTACCGATCCATACAGATCGGGCTTTCCGGAGAAGCGGTTCACCGTTACGTCAGGGAATGGATTGTAGGAATCGAAGACATTACCGAAGAATGCCGCTTGATTCATTCTCTGATTCAGGACAAAAAACCGGAAGAAGCCCGGCAGCGAATCCCGAAAGAAAGGGTTTACCCGAAAGTTTTTGAGCGGGTGTTTGCGGGTACAGATTGATGGCCATTAAGTCATTTTTTGGGTGGCATTTGTCTCTGGCTTCCCTTTTCTGCCTGCCTCCCGGGCCCAATTGTCTAATCTCTTTTTTGCAAAACCGGCAATGATTTCATCATTTGATTGAGCTATTTTCTCAAGATAAGATTTTGCTTCTTCTGTGCCAATGTCGGCTAATGCCCAGATGCATTTTCTTGAAACCGGTTTATAATCAAACTCAGGTATTTTACCGTTCATGACGGATTCAAAAAGGAAAGCCGCAACTTTAGGATTCTTGCCTGTTTGAAATCCCTGAGCTAGGTTATCGTGTAATTCATGCCAGTTTTCTCTGAAAAGCGCCATTTCTGTATCTAGCTTTTCTTCTTCCGTAAATGCAGAAAAATCAAAATCAAAATAGTGCCAGGCTTTCTCTGGATCCTTTGATTGCATGAGCTCATTAAACCAGTTCAGGAAGTTTGGATGAAGGGCCATTTAGGAGAAAGGATTAAAGGGCTTATGAAGGTTCCGCTGAAAGCCGCTGTAGCTGATATTGGGCAGCTTCCCTGATGATGGGGTCAGAAGATTCGGCAAGCTCCTGTATTTTTATTTTTGAAGCCTCTGTTTGCAAATCGGCAATGGCGTACATGCATTTTGTGACGAAAGGGCCGTAGTCATCTTGTTGAAATAGATAATCGAATCTAGACTCTATTGCTTGGACTAGATCATCCACTGATTCCAGAACTTTTACCTTAAATTGTAGCACTCTGACAATATCTTCATGCTCCTTATGCCATCCTGTCAAAAGTAGCTTGCTTAATATTTGCCCCATCTCTAATGTATAACCGTAATAAGAGGCTAGCATTAAAAGATACTTAAGAGCATTTGCATCTTGACTTCTACTCACGTCTTTCAATGCACTCAAAATATATTCATATGTAATGGCAACAGGGTATTCTTCAAGGAAGGCTTCGTACGAAATTCTCTGGAGATATAACTTGTTGAGTATTTCTTTTTCTTCATTTGTCATTGTGTAATTCTTTCAAAAGCAATTAAATTATTATTAAATATTTGAATCCCAGGTCCCCGTCCCAATTGGATATTTACTTGTGGAGTTGTACTTCCTCCTTCCTTTTTAAATCTAGCAAAGTGATATGTCCAGCCTGCTTCGCCTAATGGCATTTCGCCGAATTGTTCTGCAACAAGAGAGTCTCCATCAGATCTTCCCACCAACTTAAGTTCATCAATTGTTCCTAGCTTAACATAAAACTTTATCAGCACACCATTATAACCTTCTGAAAACAACTGCGATGGTGAAGTACTTGTTTCAGAAGTGGCAGGCAATCTACCTGTCGATAACAAGTCGTTCCAATTTGATGGATAAATTGTTCTATAAAAAACTTCTCCAACTTCCTTTTGAGTATAGTTACCTAAATATCCAATTGTGTTACCCCCTCCATTCGGGACCACATCAAACCACGACCGCGGCGTCGCATTGGCCGTTCTCGTATTGCCAGCCAATTCAGCAGAAAATTCGATGGGGTCTTTTCCCGTTGTATTCAGGTAGTTGTCAATGGTAGAAAGGTCAACATGACTTCTTCTGATTTCAGCGGGTAAATCTGCTCTGTTAACCACTTCCCATGCTCCCACCAACTCCGGCTTTTCTTTAAAAGCCTGAGCCAAGTTAAGGTCTCCGCTTAAATCATCCAAGAGTTTGCCGCGTAAATCTGGAGTATCGCCGAATTTCCTGACTTTGGTCCACCAATCATTGTCGCGGAAGAGGCTTTGTAAGTTTGTAGCATTTTGCAGCTTTTCGGCAATGCCGTCTGCGTATTCCGGGCTGATGTCGAACAGGTGGATGATGTCGTCGGACTGGATTCTACCGGGAAAAATAAGGCGGTAAAAATCCCAGGCTTTTCCGGGAGGAAGAGAAGGGATTTCTGTCAACATGCGAAGCATGCCGCGCACCAGCGCTGGTTTTCCTTTGCTTATAAGTTTGTTTTTCAGGGCTGGCACGGCCTGAAATAAAGAGCCGATAACCAATGCTGAACCGGCCCCTTTCAAACAACCCCCGAGTGAGAGAGAATCCCGGAGCACGCCTTGTTGGGTCAATCCGTCTACAGCGCAACTCATGCCAACGGAAGTAATGACGCCCTGCCATCCGCTGGAAGCGATCATGGCTTCAACTGCAGAAGCGGAAGCCTGGTAGTAGTCCAATCCCTGGAAAGACTGGAGTACGGTGATGGGTTCACCTGGTGGGAACCAGTATTTTAACGTCGCCTGCAGTAAGATGTCAAATGAAAATCCAACGCCGGCCTCCACAATTTTTTCCCGCCCAAAGTTCGAAAGGTAAGCCCCCATAAATTCTGCAGCAACGGGTGCGGCGCCGAGTGCAAGTAAGGTGCCGAAGACCTGGTTAAATCCCTGCATCCACTCAGACTGGGTATTGTAAGGCTCAAAATCGAAATGGGTAAGGGTGCCCAGAATGCAGGGATTGGCTTTGACATAACGGGAAATCGGATCATCGCTTTCGGGTTGCAGATAAGGGTGATCGGCATAAATTTGCCGGCAATGTTCCTCATCTGTCAGGCATTCAGGCGACAGGTGAGGCGCATTTTCAATGATGGTGAAGTGGTCGATTGGAAGAACTTCTACTGGCGGCAATGGGGCTTCCATGTCATACACAGCAGCAGTAGCCATTGGCCCCCTTAGAATGGCTACCCGGCAAATGGTGTCCGTCAAGCCGGCGTACACGCTGTCTCTGTCGACGACCCCACTTTCAACATATTCATTGGGGCCAAGCGAAAGCAGCCCTTCTTTAGCAGTGGCATACCCCATGAAGTTGCCGTTTTTCCGCCAACCGTAGTAGGTTTCATTTCCCAACTTATATCCCACTAATGCCCCGGCAGGCCATTCGTTGAAGGCAGGATGGAAAGCAGCGACTGCATTTTTCGGTATGGCATAGAGTTGTCCGGATGGTGTCAGACAAGTATAATTGCCAGCGTTACCAGTATATTGGTAGTAAATGTTTCCGCTGTAGATAAAATTGCGGGCAATGACCGCAGCTTCCCCTGCGGCTTCATCGTCGCCATCAAACAGTCCCCAATCCCGGCTGGGGTCATGGATTAAATCCCATTGATATTTGTGTAAATGGTTCCCATTTGAGTAATCCATTAAATTGTTGGTGCTGCCGATGGACAACTCTGGAAATTGCTCGAAGGTATGTTTCAGGTAATAAGCGCCATGGGCCAATTCGTGTGCAATGGTGCGTGCAACGGATGCCTGTGCCGAAGCGTGGTTGTTGACAAAAACAAAACCGTATTTCCGGCCGCGCGGCATGAACCCGAGACGATTAGGCGCCGTGCAGTTTGCTACGAGAAAGATGTAGTAGGTTTCGGGGGCAGGATCGGCATTTTGCTCGAAAGCCCGGATCAGTTCCCGCATGTCGGCATTGTAACTGGCCAACATTCCCGACGCTGCATCACTCAGCGTATTGTTAAAATCGGGCAATTGAAGACCTGAGTGCACGCTGACTTCCGGTCGTATGATGGCTTGTTTAAAAACGTTGGACAGATCATTGGCCACTGTTTCAGGAGGCGAAACCCCATTAACCGGCACCAATACAATTTTCAAAGGTTTTTCAGGGTAGGCGACTACGTGCAACTGCCCGGCGATGTGAATGTCTGTGGAATCCACTCCGGTGTGTTGCGCATAAATGACTCCTGGCGGGCCTTTATATGTTCCGCCGCTCACAGTAAGCCTGGCCATCCCGGCAGAATCTGCTCTGGGTAGCAGAACACGGCTTTTGTTGATAAAAGTAATTCCGGTCAATCCCTCCTGCGCATAGGCATTTACCCGGTCATTGCCGTTAACGGGCGTGGATTTCCACGGAACATGGTAAGGCAGATTTGCAATGCTGAGATGGGTGTATTGATCACTTAAGACTTCATGCGAGAAAGGGTCAAATCCATATGCTTGCTGTGGATTTTCTATGAAGTGAACCTGATGGGGCGCATTTTGATACAGTGCGTTTACGGCCGTTTGAAAGGCAGCTAATGCTGTCATCATTTGCTCGCGGCAAGCTAAAAATTGCGCTTCAGTTTGCGCCGAATCCATGCAGTCGAGGGCTTCCTGTATATGCTGACTTAGTGAATCAGGCAGGAAGGGGAATTCGGAAGTAGCCTGGGAGATGGCAGCCAAAGCATCTTTTCGGGACTGGTTGTAATCCGCCAGAGTTGCTGCTGCTTCGACAATTTCCTGGGCTATGAGTAAGGCTTCTTCTACCTGAGTCAGTATGTTGTCGATCTGATCAACCAGGTCATTCAGCTGATCTAATATGGCCAGTCCTGCACCGGTTACATCCATCTGACCGGCAACCATACGACAATCCCGGTTTACCCGAATGTTATTAAAGGATAAACGCAATCTTGCCTGTTCGAAATAAGGTGCTGAAACATAGCCTGTTCCCCTGAATATGCCTGCGCCTGAGACCTCAGAAAGGACTACCAGAAAATCGCCTGCCCAAACAGTGTCTCCCGGATGGAGGACAGTCATCAAAGGGGCATCTCCGGAAGGCACAACGGCCGTGCTGTCTCCACAGCTGTATGAATAATCATCTGTTGCTGCCAGGGCGCAATTTGCTTCCAATGTTGAAAACAACAGGGTGTCGCAATGATCTTCCGGTGTCTGGCAGGTGTAGCAAACGCGGACCTCGTATGAAGAAGAGGCATTTAGACCCTGAAGAGAGTAGGTGGTATCCTGAGTGGCTATTGGCGCTCCAAACCCGCTATCACCTGTTTTTCGATATCGTATTAAAAAAGTGTCAGGGCTTATCGGTTCGGGGGATCGCCAGGATATTGATGCACCATAGTTTGTGATTGAATAAGCCGCTAAATCCTGAATATCGGGAGCTGCATTGCAGTTGACAGGATTGGTGATGCTACCCGAAGCACCCTGAGGCGTTTCAGGTGGTGCTGAGGTCATGCCATAATGGAAAGTATAAATTTCACTCCAACCATTGTTGATAAAGCTAGCTTGTCCGGTTAAATCTTCTGCCCGAATTCGGACGAGATAAGATTGTCCTGGCAACAGCAGCGGATCCAGATTGGTGTAGAGATAAAAGGGGGTCATCGTTTGGATGACAGCCAATGGCGGTGTGGACAACAGAATCAGATCGGGGCTAAAACCTGTCAGGTTATTTTCATAAATCTCGAGGGTGTAGCGCGCAGACAATCCGCTGTGCATTGCCTGCCAAACGAAGCGAACCTGTTGAATGGGGATAACAGGTACATCTCCTTCCGGTTCAATGAGAACCGGCGGGCGGTGCAATTGAACGAATCCTGAAGTACAACCTGAATTAGAAACCGGTGGGTCAAAGAAGCGATTGTAATCGTATACTTCTGCACATAAAGATATTGGACCCTCGGGCAGAATCCCGCCTCCGGCAAGAAGCATGGCTTGATCTATGCCTCCAAAATCAAGATGCATAGGGTCAAAGTATTCCCGAAGTTGGGCGCCACTGAGTACCAATGGTTGGTTTCTTCGCAGCATTAATGGGGTTGGCAAATAATCCTCCCGGGTTCCAATACTAAACCCCGGTCCCGACAATTTCAAGCGCAACAATGCAGGATATTCTGGTCTTGCATCTGTTGAAATCAATGTGATGAACACATTGCCAGGGTTGTCGTAATCCTCCGGATACGCACTGAATTTTGTTACCTGTACAATGGTCGTTATGGGATAAGGCTGAGCCATTAACCCCAGGCCGCCTGATATCCCGAGCAGCAGAATAAAGACCAGGTAAGCCCGGCAGAAGCGGAAGCGAAATATTGATTGGGTCATTTTTACTTACTTATGGTGATCGCTTTTTACTGAACCACAAAATTGACATACGCCCACGCTTCTCCCGACTGCGCGATGGCGGTATAAACTCCCGGCGGTAAATCTTGCCAGTTGTAGGTTTCGAGATAAAATTCTCCGTCTGCCATTAGTCTGTGATCCAGCAATGTTCCATCTCTTCGGAATAGCCAGATTTGAGCCAGAGCAGGTTCGGAAAGGACCAATTTGGCTTGAAAAATGCCGTTGTTGGGATTCGGAAATATTCCAAACGAGCGGATAATTTGGTCTGCAACAGCAGGTAGAGGCGTGCTTAGACTATCCCTGCTTGCGTAAATCCGAATGGTTTTTTCTAAATATTCGTGGCAAGGCCCGGCATGAACTTCCAGGCCAATAACATAGCTGCCCTGTTCCGTAAATTTTAATATTTCCTGAGTTGGGAGAGACTCCAATGTGAGGATACGCGGATCATTATATATCCAATGAATCTCCTGCGGTACGGGCCAGGAAATGTCAATGGCAACTATGGGCTCATCGATAAGGCCCTCGGAGGGAATAAGAAAATCTGCATAGAGGATGTCGTCTAATGTTGCTATTTCAAACGTATCCCGGTATAGACAACCATTTTCATTCCGGGCCTCCACGTAGTAGGTGCCTGATTCTGTAAAGGTCACGGCAGTATCATTGGAAAAGAAATTGTGATCTCCGCTCCACTGTACCTGAACCAATCCCAAGCCATCAAGATTGTAGGATAAAGCCTGCCCCTGACAAATCAAGCCATCTTCAATAAAATTAGTGACTTGAAGGGTATCTGTAGATGACAGCAGGTACGTAATCGTATCCTGGCAGTTTCGCGCATCGCTCACCACTAAGTGATAAATCCCCGGGGGGATGCTTTCCCATAAAGCATCGTCAGGTCCTCCCTCCCATTGAAATGCATATGGAGGTAAGCCTCCAGTAGCTGAAGCCAGTAAAATGCCTTCATTCGCACCGGCACACCCTGGCGCCGCAATAGTCATCAGTGAAGCAACTAAAGGGGCGTATCCTTCAATTTGTATGGTATCCGGATAGATAAGAATGCACCCGCTTAAAGTGTCGCGACCAGCAACCAGGTAATTTCCCGGCAGTAGGTTCTCAAAAATACCTTCGTTATTCCAGACTGAGCTGCCGTGTACCGCATATTCCAATCCCGAAGCAGATGAGTTTATTGTGATACTTCCCCCAATTCCATCGCAGCCGTTCTCCCCGGAAACGCTGATGGAAAAAGGGGGCAGAGAAAAGGGAGCCTCCAGGCTAATGGATTCAGGTAAAACCACTTCACAATGCCCTCCAGAATTTCTAACCTGTACCCAATAATCACCTGGAGGCAGTTGTTGCCATAGTGTTTGTGTTTGCCAGTGCTCTCCTCCATCTATACTAACTTCGTATACGATTGTCGTATCTGCCATCACCAGATGTATGCTGCCGTTGGCGGGCAAACAGGATGTGGGCATAGTCGTTACGACATCTGCAATAATAGGCGTCAAGGGGGTCTCCAATACTATTTCAACAGGATAATCGATACGACATTGGTGAGTTGTATCCCAAACTGATGCCATATAAATCCCGCCAGGCAATTCAGTAATTGTTGACAATGTATCCCAGTTTTGTCCTGCATCGATACTGTACAATAAACCTGGTGAAGCATTCACAACCGCAATAGAAATGCTTCCATCGGGGGTACCACATTCTGCGGGTGATTGTGCTGTTATTGCAGAAATTACCGGAGCAAATGAGGGTGTTAAATTAACGCTTACCCCTTGTTCCATTTCGCAATCGCCACCAGCCAGTCGGGCCTTTACTAAATATATTCCTGCTTCGAGATTGGTAAATAAAGCTTCTGTTTGCCAGGTTTGCCCGTTATCAATGCTGTATTCGTAAACTGCCTGGCCGCTCGCTGAAATGATCAGAAGAATCTCGCCATTGTTTTCTATACAACTACTTGGTGTTATGGGAAGTATATTCTCGAAAGACAACATGCCTTCCGCATTCAAGACAACCGGTTGTTCCGATTCAAATTGGCAGGAATCACTGTTGCTACGAACTGAAATAAAGTAAGTTCCGGCGCTGAGTCCTGAAAAGATGGGTGTGTTTTCCCAGCTTATGCCACCATTTATACTGTACTCCCAATTGCTGGAATTGTTAACGAGATTAATGGTAATAGCGCCATCCGCCAATGTGCAGGCAGAAGGTTGTTCTGTGACAATGAGGATACCTGGTTCTTCTTCACCCGGAACCAAGATTGTAGATCCAAGTACAGGACAAGAACCATCTATGTTTCTTAAAGCTGGCGAATAAATCCCAGGTGTCAGATTAGGAAAAGTTGGGTTATACTGCCAGGGGCCAGTTTCCCCCTGAATGCTGTATTGGTAAAAGCCCATACCTCCAGTTGCTCCAATAACGATACGGCCATCATCTGATCCACAATAACTTACGGCTACAATCTCTACTCCTGTTATTTCTGGTGCAGCAGGCGCAGTTACGTTTACGGCGGTACCTTCTAGTGCACAAGTACCATCGCTATTTCGGACAGCCGGTAGGTAGTTCCCCGGCGCGAGGTTAAAAAACACCGGACTGGCTTGCCATGGCCCTCCAGTTCCGGTGATGCTATATTGATAAACTCCTTGACCTCCTGTAGCTGACAGGGTTATTGCCCCATCTGTGGTGCCACAATCGCTGGCGTTAGTTGCTTCCACGGTCTGTAAAATGGGTGCAGCAGGCGCAGCTATGTTTACGATTGTACTTTCCACTGCGCAGGTCCCATCGCCATTTCGGACAGCCGGTAAGTAGTTCCCCGGTGCGAGGCTAAAAAACACCGGACTGGCTTGCCATTGCCCTCCAGTTCCGGTGATGCTATATTGAAAAACGCCCTGACCGCCAGTTGCGCTCAAGGTCAACGTGCCGTCCATAGTGCCACAATCGCTGGCGTTTGTTACTTCTACGGTCTGCAAAATCGGTGCAGCAGGCGCAGTTATATTTACGGCTGTACTTTCCACCGCACAGGTACCATCCTCATTTCGGACAGCGGGTAGGTAGTTCCCCGGTGCGAGGCTAAAAAACACCGGACTGGCTTGCCATGGCCCTCCAGTTCCGGTGATGCTATATTGATAAACTCCTTGACCTCCTGTAGCTGACAGGGTTATTGAACCATCTGTGGTGCTGCAATCGCTGGCGTTAGTTGCTTCTACGGCCTGCAAAATCGGTGCAGCAGGCGCAGTTATGCTTACGGCGGCACTTTCCACCGCACAGGTCCCATCCTCATTTTGGACAGCCGGTAAGTAGTTCCCCGGTGCGAGGTTAAAAAACACCGGACTGGCTTGCCATTGCCCTCCAGTTCCGGTGATGCTATATTGATAAACTCCTTGACCTCCTGTAGCTGACAGGGTTATTGAACCATCTGTGGTGCTGCAATCGCTGGCGTTAGTTGCTTCTACGGCCTGCAAAATCGGTGCAGCAGGCGCAGTTATGCTTACGGCGGCACTTTCCACCGCACAGGTCCCATCCTCATTTTGGACAGCCGGTAAGTAGTTCCCCGGTGCGAGGTTAAAAAACACCGGACTGGCTTGCCATTGCCCTCCAGTTCCGGTGATGCTATATTGATAAACTCCTTGACCTCCTGTAGCTGACAGGGTTATTGAACCATCTGTGGTGCTGCAATCGCTGGCGTTAGTTGCTTCTACGGCCTGCAAAATCGGTGCAGCAGGCGCAGTTATGCTTACGGCGGCACTTTCCACCGCACAGGTCCCATCCTCATTTTGGACAGCCGGTAAGTAGTTCCCCGGTGCGAGGTTAAAAAACACCGGACTGGCTTGCCATTGCCCTCCAGTTCCGGTGATGCTATATTGAAAAACGCCCTGACCGCCAGTTGCGCTCAAGGTCAACGTGCCGTCCATAGTGCCACAATCGCTGGCGTTAGTTGCTTCTACGGCTTGCAAAATCGGTGCAGCAGGCGCAGTTATGCTTACGGCGGCACTTTCCACCGCACAAGTACCATCCTCATTTCGGACAGCCGGTAAGTAGTTCCCTGGCGCGAGGTTAAAAAACACCGGACTGGCTTGCCATGGCCCTCCAGTTCCGGTGA
>CALEYL010000032.1 GCA_937926205.1 uncultured Saprospiraceae bacterium | reverse complement strand
GTTACTCCTGATTATACAAATCCTTCTCCCCAATTTTCAAATTTTCAAATCAGCAAATTTTCAAATCAGCATCGTTGTTCGCCTGCCTGCCGGTAGGCAGGTTGTTGGTTACTCCTGATTATACGAATCCTTCTCCCCAATTATCAAATTTTCAAATCAGCAAATTTTCAAATCAGCATCCTTGCTCATTTGCCCATTTGCAAATTTAAGCACCTACTTCCCCCCTCTCCCAATATACTCCCCCACCACCCGCTCCAGCAGCGGCAGCGTCAAAGTTCCGTCGGCCAGAACGGCGTCGTGGAAAGCGCGGATGTCGAAACGCGCGCCCATTTCCTGTTCCGCTTTTTTGCGCAGTTCCTTGATTTTCAATTCCCCGATTTTATAGGAAAGCGCCTGCCCTGGCCAGGAGATGTAGCGGTCCGTTTCGGTGGTGCATTCGTGCAGGGAGAGTGCCGTATTATCGACGAGGTAGGCGATGGCCTGTTCGCGTGTCCAGCCGTAAGCGTGGATGCCGGTGTCGACCGCCAGGCGGCAGGCGCGCCACATTTCATAGGTCAGTTTGCCGAATTTGCTGTAGGGATTTTTGTAAAAGCCCATCTCTTCGCCCAGCGCTTCGGTGTACAGGGCCCAGCCTTCGCCGTAGGCCGACAGGTAGAGGTTGCGCCGGAAATCGGGCACATCGGTTAACTCGTAATTCAGCGCCATTTGCAGGTGGTGTCCCGGCACCGCTTCGTGCAGGGTCAGGGACTCCAGCACATAGAGCGGACGGGCGGGCAGGTTGTAGGTATTCACCCAATAGTGGCCTGCGCGGCGGCTGCCCGGGGCCGATGGGCTGTAGCGCCCGCCGGTATATTTGGGCGCCAGGTGGTCCGGAACCGGCTCCACGCCATAGGGCTGACGCGGCAGTTTGCCAAAGAAAGCCGGGAGGCGTCCGTCGGCCATTTTTGCAATATACGCGGCCTCTTTCATCAGCTCTTCCGGGGTTTTGGCATAGAATTGCGGGTCGCTGCGCAAAAAAGCAAGAAAGGCTTTCAGGTCGCCTTCGAAGCCAGTCTGGCGCATCACTGTTTCCATTTCGCTGCGGATGCGCGCCACTTCTTCCAGCCCTTTTTGGTGGATCTCGGCGACGGGCATGTTCAGGGTCGTGTAATAATCGGCTAAGCTTTGGTAATAGGCCAGTCCGTTCGGAACTGAGCCGATGCCTTCTTTCTCGCGCGCGTTGGGAATGTATTGATGCTCCATAAAATCTGCCATGAGGCGATAACCGGCCACGGCGCCTTCCATGACAGCCGTACGGGCTTCGTTGCGCAGTTTTTCTTTTTCTGCTTGGCTGAACGATTCTGGCAACTCCAGAAATGGCCGGTAAAACAGGCTTTCTTCCGGCGTCTTCACAATGTGGCTGTTGTAGGTGACTTCGTAACCTTTAAAAATGGCTTTCGCCTGGGTCATGCCAATGCGGATGCCTTCCGACATCAGGTCGAGGTGTTGCTGCACATAGCGCGGAAAATCGCGCAATTTCTGGATGTAGCGCTGGTAGTCTTCCTGTGTGTTCAGCCGTGTGGAAGTCATGTCGAAGACATAGGAAATGTGGAAGCCGTCGTCGGCCAGCAAAGGGATTAAATAGCCTTTGAAGCGGTAATTTTCGGTCTGTTCCTTACAAACAAAGCGAAGCAATTCTTTGCTGATTTTTTCGCTGCGGCTGAGTTGGTCGTCTTTGATTTTTCCCAACTGCATGCTGAGGTTGGCATAAAAATCGGCCCGACGTTTGAAATCTGCCTCCGTAAAAGATCCCAAAATCCCGGTACCGAGGCTGTCGGTTGCCGCCGGGCGTGCCTCCTGGCGTTGAAAATTTTCGTAAGCAGCTACCTGTGCCGCCAATTGACGGGAGGCCTTTTGGCCAAATGCAATTGTTCCGGTCAGGAGCAGGAAAAAGAAAAGGGAAGCTTTCATGATGCCGGTTTTATTGAACATAAGACATGTGAATCAGGGCAAAATGTTTGTATGCTACATGAGCTATTCGCCTTGTAAAAATTACGCGGAGTTTCACGGAGTTTTAAAGTGGGGTTCGTAAAAAGTAGCCTTAACGCCGTGGATGCTGCGCGAACGCTTTTCCCGCCAAGGGCGCCAAGGGTTCAGGACGTCTTACTCCGCGGGCCTCTGTGACTAAAAAGCGTACACGGTGACTTGCCGATGGACGCTTTGTTCTGCAGTTCAATTCTCTTTTGAATATCGAACCGCAGAATATCGAACAAGGAACCGCAGAAGGGAGCAGTTCTGCCCACTTCATCATTCGAAATTCGATATTCTGCTGTTCTGCGGTTCAAACCTCTGATGCACATCGAACAAGGAACTTTAGAAGGGAAGCAGCCTAGAATAGTCCCTAATTCGCCAGCCTGCGACAGGTAGGCGAATCAGGAGCAAAACCTGTTGGCATGCGTCACGAATTGATCAGCCGTTTAAAAATGACGCGGAGTTTCACAGAGTAAACGCGGAGTTTCACGGAGTTTTATGAGGCTCTTCGTAAAACAGCTTGCATGACTCCGCGAGACTCCCTTACTCCGCGGAACTCCGCAACCAAAAAGAGTCCACAGAGACTTGCCCATAGACGCTTTAGCGTCTAATGGGGCATTCCCCGATAAAAATACCTCCTGATTCGATACAAACATAATCAAAGTTTACAATTGCGACAGCAGCCACTCCCTTTCCGTCAACGGATCGGTGCTGAGAATCCGTTCTCTCAAGCGCTGGGTTGCCGCGCGGTCAAATGCATTGCGGCGCAACAGCAGTTCGGTGAGTTTCAGGATGTTCAGGTAGTTTTTTTCATGGTAACTCAGCGTTCGTCTCCTGCGCAAAAAAGCGCGGGTATTTTTGAGGTGCGTGCCCAATAACTCGTTTTCGCCGGTTTCGTAATAGATTTTCATTTGCAGCACCCGCGCGCTCATGTTGTGGAAAAAATCGCGGTAATCAGCGCTCTGCAGGTGCAGCAAAGCAGCCCGGTAATCTTTGCGGGCATACGCCAAACGCGCTGCATTCAGGGCAAAATGAAGCTCGCGGTGTTCGGGTTCCAGATGTTCGCAATAGCGCTGTACAAAATCATCGGCCCAGACCAGCTCTTCCAGCCGGATGGCGATGCCGACGATGTTGTTGTAGGTATACGGAGTGATCCAGCCATCCTCGAGCAGCAATTGGCTGTCCAGTCCCAGCTTGTAAATGGTAAAGGCTTCCCGCAAAAAAGCCTGGTTGCCCTGATTGATCCGCCGGATGCAGGAGTTGAGTGCCAGCAGCAGCAAATCGCGCATTTCTGCAGCCGGAAAATTGGCAAAACAACGAATGAAGGCTTCCCGGAAAAGGATGAATGCGGCGTCGTTTTCAGGCTGGGTCAGGGTATTGTAGGCTTCCCGGTAGACCGCTACAGCCGGCGCTTCAGCATAGGGCGCCTGGGCGGCACATTCCAACACGCTTTCAATCAGGGCGATGTTGTAATCCGTATCCGAAACCTGCCGGTGTGCCAGCGCAAAGCAGGCCTGGCGGAGTTTAAGACCGATCATGGCGCAGGTGAGCGCATCGTCCTGTTCCTGCAGGTTTTTGGGGCGTTGCCGCTCTCCGACGGAATCCTGGTGGTAAACTTCCGACTCAAAATCGTAAAGCGCGAGGTAGTAGTCCGGAGAACGCAGCGGCGATTGTTCGAGGCGTTGGCGCACCAAAGCCAGGCGTTTGTGAAAATGGCGTTCCAGCCCGCGTTCGCGATAAGCGGCTAAGGTATAATTGGCCAAAAAAAGTTGTTCCTCCTGCCAGTGCTTCCAGGCCAGCCAGTCTTCCAGCTGCCGCAACAGATAGCTGCAGCGCAGGCGAAATTCCTGATCGTCGTATGGGCGTTTCGGGAACATGTTTTCCCAGAGTAAAGTCTTGTCGTCAGTGGTTTTTGGCGCGGTCAGGGCATCAAATAGACGACGGATGTCTTCCCGCTGATTGTGCGCCGGAGAGGCCAGCCAACGCCCTGCTTCGGCCGTTTCAGCAGGCTTAAGGGTGGAAATCAGTTCGAAGAGCAGGTTTTTTTGCATCGTTGAAAGAGATTCTATTCTACAAACATAAAAAAATGTATCAACTTCTTGTCGTTTCTATTTCATCAAAAATTATTAATATTCAATGGTTTAAAACAAAAACCATGTAGCGTTTTATGTAAAAAGCAGGTCTCGTTTTTAAATTCAATATTCTACAACACATCAAATTTTGGTTTGCCGGAACCGAATTCCTGTCGGATGTTTGTATCATGATAATTCAGCTATTTATGCTTACGTTCACCACCAAAACTTATCCCATGCAAAGGCATACTCCTTTTTCTCGTACCTATTTTGTACTTGTCCTGATCCTGGTATTCGGCTTTTCAGCCAAATCGGGTGCTCAGGAGCTTACAGTCAATCTTGAGAACAACTACATTATATGCGAAGAAGGGCAGGTTCTGCAATTTTTCCCCGGAGTTACAGGCGGCACGGGGCCTTACACCTACACGTGGACACCTGCTGCTAATTTATCCTGCTCCGACTGCCCTTCCCCGGAAGTATTTGTGAGCCAGACCACGACCTTCCAACTCACGGTCATGGATGCCCTGGGTGAAGAAGCCTCTGCAGTAACGGTGGTTACTGTATCGCCTCCGATAAACATAGTCATCAGTGTGCTTCCGCCTGCCTGTTCGCTTATTGGCGGTATGATGACCGCTACGGTCACCGGAGGACTGGGCCTGAACTACAGTTACCAGTGGAGTAATGGCTCCTCAGCCCCTACAATAGGCAACCTGGCGCCGGGGACCTATTGCCTGACCGTCACAGATGCAGCAGGATGTGCCGCTACGTCATGCGCTGTTGTTACGATCAACAGTCCGATCGCCATCACGGCCAACGTGGTCAACGCCAGTTGCCAATCGACGAATGACGGCAACATCTCTGTCATTGCTTCAGGAGGCTCGCCGCCATATATTTATTTATGGAGTTCGGGCTCTACTGCTCCTGTTATTCAGGGACTTACGTCAGGTAATTACACGGTAACCGTCACCGATGCGAATGGCTGTAGCCAAATACAGACTTTTTTTATTGGATCAGGCCTGGTCGTTGACGCAACAGGCGATGGTTTTCTGGATTGCACAACGGGTACCAGAACCCTGCAAGGCGTGGTAACGCCCAGCGGACCGAACATCAGCTATTTGTGGACAGGCCCAAACGGTTTTGCTTCTACCGACCTGGAAACGGTGGTCAATGAGCCTGGATTATATACCTTGACGGCAATAAATTCAAGTGTCCCGTCCTGTTCTTCTTCTTACAGCGTTTTGGTACAATCTTACGATGATGTCATTATTGATGACATATCGGTAACCCTCACCGCTTGCAATACGTATCAACTGAGCGGCCTCGTACCGCCCAATTTTTTTGGAGAAATCGCATTTGAATGGACATTCCCGGATGGCTCCACGGCAAATAGCCAGGTCATCACGGCCAACCAGACCGGGGTCTATCAATTGCACATTTCCATTCCGGGAACTACCTGCGAATCTTATGTTTCCCGCTTCATTGACCTGGAAGTGCAATCCTGCGCTACCCTGAACGGGCGGGTGGTAAATGATGTTGATCAGGATTGTGTCGCTGCAGCCGGAGAAACCGGGTTGGCGGGCTGGATCATCACAGCTGCCAGTGCCAGCGATACCTTCAACGCCATTACGAATGGGCTTGGAGCATACAGTTTTTCGCTGCCACTCGGCAACTACAGCATCAGTGCCACCGGGCCCTCTGCTTCCTGGTCGGTTTGCCTCCCGATTCCGGATGCGGATCTGAGTACTGCCGGTCAGGTGATCACCACGGACATTCCCGTTCAGGCAATAGTCAACTGCCCGGAATTGAGCGTCACCCTGACATCGCCAATATTGCGCCGGTGTTTCCCGAGCGCTTATTACATCACCGTTTGCAATCTGGGAACCGAAACGGCCCTTAGCCCCCAGGTAACCCTGACATTGGATGGTTTTATGACTTATCAGGGTTCGCAACTCGTCCCTGCAAGCATTGATGGCCAGGTCATTACCTGGAACCTGTCCAGCCTTGAGCCGGGCGCATGCAGGACTTTTTCAGTTTTTGCATTGGTCAGCTGCAACGCCACCCTTGGCCAAACGCATTGCTCAGAAGTCAGCGTAACGCCTGATCCGCTTTGTGCCCCCGCTACGGGCAACTGGTCGGGTGCAAACCTGGTTTTACAGGGCGAATGCACGCCGGAAGAAGTACGTTTCCTGATTAGAAACAGTGGCACCGGCGATCTGGTCAATCCGGTTCAGTACATCGTCATTGAAGACGCCGTCATGCTGATGCAAAACCCCGGCAGCATTGACCAGCTCCCGATCGATGAAGAAACGGTTTTTTCCTTCCCGGCAAATGGTTCTACGTACACTTTCAGCCTCGAACAGGCTACAGGACACCCCTACGCACAACAGTCTCCGACCATCGTTGTAGAAGGCTGTGGGGTCAATGGCCAGGGCAATTTCAGCACGGGATGGACCTCGCAATTTCCACTGCAAACAACAACGCCTGCGACGGCTATTTTCTGCCTGCCCAATGTTGGCTCTTACGACCCCAACGACAAAAGTGCGCTGCCAACAGGCTATGGCGAAAAACACTACCTGAAGGCTGGCGAAGAAATCAATTACCGCATCCGTTTTCAGAATACCGGTACCGATACGGCCTTTACGGTGGTGATCCGCGACACGCTGGCTCCCTGGCTGGATGTCACTACCCTGCGCCGCGGCAACGCCAGCCATGCCAATCGTCTGGACATACAGGGCGAACGAACCCTCGTCTTTTCGTTTGACAACATCCTGCTGCCCGACAGCACCACAAACCTGGAAGGTTCCAATGGTTTTGTTGATTTCTACATCCGTACACGGGAAAACACGCCTTTGGAAACGCGCGTAGAAAATACAGCAGCGATTTATTTCGACTTCAATGAGCCGGTTTTAACCAATACCATTTTCCATACCATCGGAGAGAACTTTATTGAAATCGCTACCTGGGTTAATGAACCGGGTTCTAATATCGGCTGGAAAGTTTACCCCAACCCAACGCCCGGCGCGGCGGTACTTGAACTGGCAAACAGCGCGGTGGGCGGAACAAAAATACTCGTCATCACAGACGCAAACGGCCGCGAGGTGCGCCGACTGGCATTCGACGGCAACCGGCTGGAGCTGTCAAACCCGCTGCCTTCAGGTTGGTATGCGCTGCGCCTGCTGGATGCAAGCGGAAAACTGATGGGTAGCGGAAAGCTCGTCGTGAGATAATCAGCATTGATGCAATCCAAAAAACAGGAGGCATTCTAAACCCAGAATGTCTCCTTTTTTTTTGCCCGGCCCCGGATTTCAGGAACATTCGCGGGGCGGAATCACGAGGAAGGTGTTTGGTTCTACTTCTTCATCAACTGCAGCAGCTTTTTGGCCCGGGGTGCAAAAACAACATCATTTTTTGCGATCACTTCTTCCAGCAATATTCTTGCTTTGATGGGTTCATTGTTAAGCAATGCGCACCAGCTGAGGCCCCAGGCTGCTTCCGAAAAAAAGGTTTCTGAACCGTAAATCCGGTTGAACCAATACCTGGCGACATCAGGTTCATTTTTAGCCAAATGGCAGGCCGCCAGCATCAGAACGAGGGAATCAGAAGGCGGGGCGTTTTGGCCCGGTCTGGCCAAACAATCTGTATCCAGGTTGAATTTGTGCGCGAGCAGCGTTTCCGCTACAGGCGTATAGACGGGGTGTTCCCAGGATAAAGCCGGGTACGCGGGTGTGATGAAGAGCGAATCCGGGAAATTGACCAAAGTTTTTGGGGGTGAAGGAACGGTCGTTTTTCCGCTCCGAAAGCCGCCTGTTGTCCTGGGGGTAGTTTGCCTTTCTGCTTCTGCTACCGGTCCGGGAGAAGTGGGTGTCGATTTGTTTTTGAAAGGGGAAGCAGTATTTTTCCCTTTTTCCGGGACGGGGGTTTTGGGGTCAATTATTTTATCGGAATTTGGTAAAGTAGGGATAAAGGGGGTGTTTTCGGGCGCCGTTTCTGCCGGACTGGTCATTTCGGGCGTCCGGGCTTGGTAAAACCAAATTGCTGTCGCAGTTGTGACGGCCGCAGCAGCGAAAAAGATGATCCAAAGTTTGCGCGCTTTTTTTTTTCGCCGGCGCGCTTTTGCGGTTTCACCAGCGGCTTGTATTTTTTTCAGGAGGGCAAGGTTTTTAAGATCCCCAACGATTGCACGATAGGACTCTACTTCTTTGTGCAATGCAGGATTTGAAGCCAGTTCTTTTTCAAATTCCCGCAGGGCGTCGCCTTTTAGTTCTCCCAATAGATAGGATTCAATATCAGGATTCATGGGTACGTCTTTTGGTTAACCATCTGATGAAGTTGATTTGCTTATTTCAATCGCTTCCTTTAGTTTTTGGATGTAGGACCAGCGTTTGGCTTTGAGCGCGCCAACCGTATTGTAAGGCGTTAATTTTTTTTCAACGACTTCTTTATCAGGTGTATTGTCGAAGTAATGCAAACTAATCAGCTGCCTGCAACGCGGCCCAAGTTGGTCAATCAGTCGATCCAGTTGCTCTAATTTTTCCGTCGCATCATTGTAAACAGTCAGGCCATCGGAGCTTCCTTCGTTTTTCCAGAGGGCAATAAAATCAGCGTGTTGTTCCTTTGCCCATCGCCGGCTTCCCGTTCTCATTTGGGTCTGTATGCGCAGCTTTGCGCCTTCAATGACATACGAAGCGGGGTCGTGTCCCTGAAAAACATATTCTCCGCTTCTGATTTTCAAAATCAGCGCCAATATGACTTCATGGACCAGATCTTCCGCATCCTCTTTGCTCAAACCATGCTGCCGGGCAATCTTATGGATGCCCGGAGAAACTTTTTCCGAAAGAAATGCAAAAGCCTCGTTGCTTTCCAGGCGCAGTCCTTCAAATAACTCCTGGAAGTCATACTTACTTTTGCGTTTGATATGGAATGGCATGTGCAAAGAGATCAACAGGTTTTAACAGCTTAAAGCCATAAACCCTGAATTTGTAACCGCAACCGTCTTTTTTTAAAAAATTATTTTTCCGACAGTACAAATGCGCCCCAATACAACGGGAGCTTGTACTTTTCTTTCATAGCTTGCTGTGCCTGCCGCAACGCCTCGTGTTTAGAAGCGCCGCTCAGCCACTTTTGATAAAACAAGACCATCAGTTCTTTTGTCGCAACGTCATCCACCTTCCAAAGACTCATCAACACACTTCGTGCGCCGGCTATTTGCAAAGCCCGTTGCAATCCGTAAACCCCTTCGCCGTTGAGAATGGTACCAAGCCCGGTTTCGCAGGCGCTCAATACGACAATTTCAGTATTTTCCAGATTAAGGCTCATGGCCTCAAGTGCCGTCAGGATGCCGTCTTCAGATGATCTTATGATGGCGAGGCGATCAATGGATTGTTGCGCTCCGGCCCAAAAAAGCAAAGAAGTCAGATAAGGGTCCTCTGGATTTTCCGCCCTTTTCAAGGGGGATAAAGCGCTGTTTTCGGCGCCGGAAAAAAGCCCGTGCGTAGCCAGGTGAAGGATGCCCGGACTGCGAACGGCTTTTAATTGCGCTTCAGATGCCTTTTCTTCCATAAAGACGGAAACTGCGATGGAATGGCTTTCGAGCACTTCTTTTATGCTCCATATTTCATCTCTGGAATTGGGCAATGGATCCAATACCCATGGACTGTTTTCGCCGGGATCCCGCAAATAATAAACGGGTGATCCTTTTGAAGCAGGTTCCTGTTCAACTGCATTCGGGGAGGCAAAAGTAAAATTGGGATTGCCGAAAAGCGCGCTGCTTTTTAGCCGGCTCGGCTTAGCCGGAGAATCCAACAACACTTTTGTGCTCCCGACTATCCGAAAATCAAACCGGTCCAGTAAATAGGTTCCGTTCCTGTCGATCAGTGACTGAAGCGAAATTTTGTGATAGATGCCATCAGGAGCAAAATATATGGTTCTGATGTCGCGTAGCCAGGGTTCAAAAGCTTCCCAATAATGCTGGTAAGCATGAGGCGGCGGCGCATACAAAGAATCGGTTATTGTTGACCGGTAAGCCTCATAATAGGTCGTCTCCAGGTTGTTCCCTTTGGACAGCAGTACAAAAGCCGGATGTTCCCGGGTATCGGACGTAATGATCAGCGCAGCATAATGGATGGTATCCGTAAAACTGATGTTGCTGTATTGGTAGCGGAATATCTCGATTGCCGCTTCCCCCGGACGCAGTGCATCACGAACCTCTTTCCAGGAAACAACTCTCCGGGCTGTTAAATCAGAAAAAGGTGCAGAACGCCGGGTAAGGCTTTGTTCCAGTCCCTGATTTTCCTGTTCAAGGCTGTCGAGTATCCGGGTCTCGGCGGTCGCTTTGGGCATGGAGTAAATTCTGGCGATATTTTCTCTGAGCTTCAACCAGCGTTGATAATCGCTTTTTAAGGCCTTATCACCACTGGACAGGATGGATTGCTTTACTTTTTCAGATGAATTAAACAGGGCATTTTTTGTCAGGAGGCAATAATCGTAAAGGCGCCCTGCCAGGCCGGGAATTTGTCCGTTTGCCCGCTCCACCAGATTGGCAGCTCCCTCAAAATAAAGCTTGGTTTGCTGAAAAAATGAACTGCGCTGCCGGTCCGGAAGTCCCGCAAAATTTCGGTCAATATTTACCTTTAACAAAGGAAACGCTTCTTCATGCAGTTGGAGTGACCGCTGATAATCTCCATAGATTCGATGGATATCGGCCATGTCGTAGCGCAACCGGACATAATCGGGATGCTCCGGCTGGATGATGCTGTCATAAATTTCCCGGCATTCATTGTAATACTGTTGAGCTTTCTCATAGTTGCCGGTCTTTCCAAAAAACACCATCAGGTTTTTAAGATGGAGCGCTTTGGAAAGCGAATAATGGCCGTGGACTTTATCGGAAAGCTGTACACATTCCATGAGCATAGGCTCGAGGTTGTTATACGATTTAAGCGCTGACAGACAACCTGCCAGGTTTCCCAAAGCGATTATGTAATCAGAAGATTCCTTCCCTTTTGTAGTCAGGTAGAACTCAAGTACGTTTTGGTAAAGTTCGACGGCTTTTTCAAATTCCTTTTTTTGTTGATAAACATTTGCCAGGTTGTTCAGCCCAAGAAAATATTTTGGGTGTGTTTTACCCTGTTCTTTTTCGATGACACGGAGGCTTTTGTCGAGATAGATTTCTGCTTTTGGCCAATCATTCATTTTCATATACATGACCGACAACGCGTTGTGCGTTGCAGCCAGTTCGGGGTGCTCATTTCCCAACAGGGCTTGCTGCATTTGTTCGGTTTGGCTCAGAAAGTCTGCCGCGTCAGGAAGGTTCCCCAGTCTGTAATGGAGCAGGGCGTAATTGGAATAGAGCCTGGCTACCTGTAAACTATCTTTCCGGTTACGGGGATCGGAATTATTGATGCATTTTTCGTACAGGGCAGCCGCCTGTTCAAATTTACTCTGCCCGAGATACACATTGGCAATGTTGTAAAGCATCAGCAGGTAATCTGCCTGGTTGGAGCAAACCGGGTTGGGACCTTCAAAATTACTGATGGCCTCATTAATCAGCGTTTCGGCTTCCGCCAGGCGGTCGCTCTGTATTCTTGCCGTAATGCTGCTCCTCAAAACAAGCTGGTATCTGGGATGACAATGATCCAGTAACTGCGCTTGTATCAGCAAAGCCGAGTCATAGTGCAGGGCACTTTCAGGAAATTTCCCCAGCCAGCCGTACACTAACCCAACCCAGGAAAAACAGTGTGCCGTTGTTGTATCCTTAAATCCAAGGCTATCTTTTGACAGCAACAACAGCTGTTGTGCAACGGGTAGGGCTTCCTGATATTTCCTCGCTTCAATTAAACCATCCAGGTCTTTTTCCAATGAAGCAAAGGCTTGTCCCGAAGCGAAAAAAGGGACAACTGACCAGATCAGCAACAGGTGTAGGTTTCTCATTTTCATGGTTTCGCGCTTTGTTTATTCTGAATGCAATCGGAATATCCCATTTTTTTTTCAAAAAGTTCCTGTGGTGTCGATTACATTTTCAAAACAGGGGGCTTTTAGCTGGTATGAGTGGTTTATTCCACTCAAAAAAAGGGAGCAAAAACAGGGCCCGAAAAAATCAATCAAAGCGGCGCTGCCGAAAACCGCAAACAGAGTAGGCGTTCACGATCTAAAACTTCCAGCGATGAGTAACCTCCTTTTATTGATCATGGCTTTTTTTCCGATGCACGGCCCCGAAGCATCAGCTACGACGGCAGATGCAGCATCACTGACATCCTCCTGTCGCCTGCAATTGATTGGTCTGAAATGCATTACCGCTGAGGGATACCTGACTCCCGATGCCATTTATTTCAAAATTGACCACGGCGATTATGTCGAAGAATGGCCCAAATCCCGGATGAGGATGTCTGCCGGCGACTACATCGATATGCGTGAAGTCAATTCCATTGCCATTGACGGCAGCGTCACCTTCAATATGTGGGACGACGACACTTTTGATTCCGATGATTTCCTTGGAAAGGCCGTGCTCTCCTGCAGGGACGCAGGCGCGGGCGAAAAAATTGCCAGCTTTTCAGAGGACGGCGCTTACTACAAACTGTATTACAAGCTGTATTGATCGCAGACACAATATTACCCGCCTCTGTGGATACAGCCAAAACCTCAGACTTATTTACCATCATAAAATCAAGCTCAATATTTATGAAACAAAATTCTTTTCTGGCAGGAATAATGAATGCATTGATGGCAGGGGCAATTTTGCTGATTGCATCTCCGATTATTGCTCAAAATCCTTTTCCTGCAACTGCAATAACCCTTTATACATCAACTTCAGCTTACGCAACATCTCCACTTAATGCCTTTGCTACCAATAATTGCACAACTGGTTCCCAGGATTTAAGAGGACAATGTACCTGGTATGTCAACGCCCGTCTTCAGGAATTAAGGGCAAGCGGGCACCTCGTTTCCACTACAGTAAACAGCATTCAAACGGCATTGTGCAATGCAACAGGTCGTCATGCAAAAAACTGGGATAATATTATTGGAGGAACGTGGTATTCTACCTCAACATCAGCGCTTCCATTGGCTCAGCGCAATCCGGGGATGATCGTTGTCTGGGATAATGATCCCAATAACAGCAATTCCACTCTGTACGGCCATGTGGGTTTTGTGGAAGAAATCAGTGCTGATAAATCCATGTACCGGGTATCAGAATTTAACTGGTGCAATAACAATTGCCGCCTTTACAATGGTGGTAATACGTGGTTGCCTTTTGATGGCAATGATAGTCGGCTGGGGGTTTATCCTAAATTTTATGCCGTCGGATTAAATACAACGGCTACTCCGGTTACGAATGCTCCAAGCGGAACCAATATCCAGATTCCCGTTAATTTTTCCTGGGGATCTGTAACCGGAACCGGTGTCGAATACCGAATTCAAGTTTCTACATCCAATAGCGGCTGGACAGCTCAAAATGGATTTAGCAGTTCTACAAGCTGTGGCTCTACTTTAGTGGTCAACAAAAATACCGGTTCGTCCAGCTCTTTTTCCTGGTCTGTCATCACAACCGGCGTTTGTTTTGCACCACAGCCCGGAACAACATACTATTGGACCGTAAAAGCTTATACCCCAGCAGGAGGAAATTCTGCATACAGTACCGTCAAAACTTTCACGACCGCCAGCAGCAGTACCGTAACAACCCCGACTTCGGTAAACGCCTCCGATGGCAGTTACCCCGACAAAGTGCGCATTACCTTTTCCGGCTCTTCCGGGAATTATTTCCGGGTTTACCGGAACACGGCCAACAACAGCAGCACTGCTACGGCTCTGGGCAGCTGGCAAACCAGTACCACTTACGACGACTTTTCAGCCGTTGCAGGTACGACTTATTATTATTGGGTGCGCGCTGCATCAAACAGTTCCGGCAGCAATGCCAGCGCTTACGGCGGCCCGAATACCGGATATCGCGCAGCGACCGTAACCGTAACAACCCCGACTTCGGTAAACGCCTCCGATGGCAGTTACCCCGACAAAGTGCGCATTACCTTTTCCGGCTCTTCCGGGAATTATTTCCGGGTTTACCGGAACACGGCCAACAACAGCAGCACTGCTACGGCTCTGGGCAGCTGGCAAACCAGTACCACTTACGACGACTTTTCAGCCGTTGCAGGTACGACTTATTATTATTGGGTGCGCGCTGCATCAAACAGTTCCGGCAGCAATGCCAGCGCTTACGGCGGCCCGAATACCGGATATCGCGCAGCGACCGTAACCGTAACAACCCCGACTTCGGTAAACGCCTCCGATGGCAGTTACCCCGACAAAGTGCGCATTACCTTTTCCGGCTCTTCCGGGAATTATTTCCGGGTTTACCGGAACACGGCCAACAACAGCAGCACTGCTACGGCTCTGGGCAGCTGGCAAACCAGTACCACTTACGACGACTTTTCAGCCGTTGCAGGTACGACTTATTATTATTGGGTGCGCGCTGCATCAAACAGTTCCGGCAGCAATGCCAGCGCTTACGGCGGCCCGAATACCGGATATCGCGCGGCATCGGCGCCTTCGGCACCAGCCAACGACAACCCCTGCAGTGCGACCACCATTGTTGCCGGCAGTCTCTGCAGCAACAGCTCCGGAACGACCGTTGGGGCCACCAATACGACAAATCCGGCAGCGCCAACCAGTTGCCCTTTTTATGGCAAGGATGTGTGGTATAAAGTACAGGTTCCTTCCACAGGAGTGGTGACGATTCGCACAACAGCTGGTACGCTCAATGACCTGGTGATGGCCATTTACTACGGCAGTTGTTCGGCTTTGCAAGGCATTGTTTGCGAAGACGACAATACAAACGGCAATGGCAGCATGATGCCCGTCATTACCATAAGCGGATACAGTGTGGGAACATGGCTTTACATCAGAGTCTGGGGATACAGTGGCGCCACAGGAACTTTTAACATTTGCGCCCTGAATTATTCAATCGCAAGCTTGTCTGCTCCGGAATCCGGCACGGTAAATGCGCAACCAGAACCCCTTGTACATATATTTCCAAACCCTTCAGCGGGTGATGTTACCCTTCAGTATGATTTGAAGGAACCATCCAGGGTTGGTGTAATGGTTTATGATCTAACTGGAAAATTAGTGCTGTCCGTTCCGGAAAACCAGGTGGATTCAGGCGTCTTCACACAGGATCTGGACTTGTACTTTTTGCCTGAAGGCGCGTATTTTGTGAAAGTGTCGATCAATGACAGTCTTTTCACAGAAAAAATGTTGCTGACACGACATTGATTGGTTCAATCATATGTTTTACCCGATTTCATTGAACGGGGTCAGGTATAAAGTACTTTTGCGGCAGGCGAATCGAATTCGGAAACGCCTGCCGCAAAAACTTAATTTTTCATTTTAATCCCGGATATATCCACAACTATTTTACTTTGCATTCATGAGCAGGTATTTTTCCATAGCCCGCAAAGGGGCGCTTCTGGCATGGGTTCTCCTAATTGTGTTTTCCATAGGATATTATCTGACCCACCGGGAAGCTTTTACACCAGAGGCACTGGCAGACTACCTGTTGCTCTACGAAGATCAACTGATTGTTCTCTTTGGTGTACTCTCTGTTGTCAGGGGTTTTACCTTGTTGCCGAGTACGCCTCTCGTACTGGCCGGTACCATGGTTTTTCAAACGCAACCGGTGCTTGTTTTATCCATTTCTATGGCCGGCATCCTGGCCTCTTCCGCCATGATCTATTTTTTCTCAGATCAGCTCGGGCTGAATGACTTTTTCAACAAAAAATATCCCGAAAAAATGGACAAAATACGGGCCCGGCTGGAAAGTCCTTCGGGTTTGTTGTTTTTGCTATTCTGGGCTTTTTTCCCTGCAGTGCCAACCGACCTTGCCTCGTATGTAGCCGGCGCCATACGCATGAATTTTGTCAAATTTATCGCCGTGGTCTTTATTGGTGAACTCCTGCTTTGTTCAGCCTGCATTTTTGCGGTGGGTTCTTTTTTTGGCTAAGCGTTTGTTCGCTGAATATAGAGCAATTCCCTATCGCTTTCAGGGATGTTCAACAGTAACAAATTGCGCATCATTCCGAGCAATGCATCCGGCACACCGGGCCGCCGGGCCAGAAACATGGCCAGCAATTCATTCCGTAACGCTTCGGGAAGGCCACCATTCTCCATCATGCGCAGCGCAATTTCTACATTTACCGGGTCATCATGAAACAACAATTGCCGAAGGTTCTCCAGTTCTTTCGGGGTAGCATCGCTGGCTAAATGACGCTTTTCAGCATGGTCGAGAAAACGGGTCAGCACCCTTTCGTTGATGAAAATCAAATTTTGTTTTGACAAAGCAGGATGATATTCCGGCGCCTCCCCCAATAAAACATGGGTGATTTTTTCGTTTGGCCGGGTAGCAAACCCGACGCCCTGTTTTTCCAGCCGATCCTGTAATTCTGTGTGATTGAATAGAGAACGCCCTGCGCAATACAACACTTTCCCGGCCAGTAATGCGCTATCCGGATGCTCCTCGCTGCGCCGGATCAATTCTTTGCGAATGATAAACGCCAGGTCTTTGTAGCGGAGCAGGCGAAAAAGGCCTGGAATGCTCACTTTTGACAATGCGCCGGGCTGGCCTAAAAAAGCGTCGTAAAGTGGTCTGCGCAAATTTGCAGCAAGGGGCGCCTCCCGGGCCAGCTGCCACAATCGCTCCAACGACTTTGCCGGATGGTCGTCCAAAAAGCCTTCGAAATGCTGAATTTGGGGCAATAAAAACAGGCTCTGGGGCAGTGCTTTTAAAATGACGCCTGTGCCGGACAGCGTTTCCAGTTCCTTTAAATTCCGCATAGCTGCGGGTAAGTACTTCAGTTTTGTCTGGTCGAGAAGCAATTCCCGGAGTCTGCTTAGCTGACCAATCGAAGTGGGTACGCTTGTCAGGGGGTTATCGCTCAGGTTAAGAGAGCTCAGCGCAGGAGGCAATGCCGGCCATTTCGACAAGCTGTTCGCGGAAACATCAAGCCGGGACAAGCGGGGTAGCGCAGCCAGAAATTCGGGTAATTTTCGAAGTCGGTTGCCGGAAAGGTTCATTTCTTCCAGTCGCGTACAACTGCCCAGCCACTCCGGGAGGCGCGACAATTGATTGTGGGCCGCATCGAATAAAAGCAGGTGTTTGAAAGGGGATTGAAATTCCGGAAGTTTGGACAATTGGTTGTGATGAAGCCGAAGGCGGCGCAGGTTTTGGCAATGCCCGAGTTCTGCCGGCAGCGAACGCAAGTTGTTATGGGAAAGATCGAGGTTTTCTAGGGCTTCCAGGTTTCCGATGCCCGCCGGGATTTTACTGAATTCGTTCTCGTCCAGCGTAAGTTCCTCTATTTTTTTGCACTGAAAAAGTGCTGAAGGAAGCGTTGATATTTGATTGCTTCCAAGGCGCAGTTGCTTTAGCAAGCGGAGGCGTTTGATGCCGGGCGGGAGCACGCTCAGCAGATTGCCGGAAATATCCAGCCGGGTCAAACCCTTTAGCTGAAACAAGGCATCCGGCAAGGCCATAAGGAGGTTGTTCGCCAAAGACAATTCGCGGAGTGCCGTCATCTGCATGATCGCGTCTGGTATAACTGTAAAGCGGTTTGCTGCAAGCGATAAAACACGCAAAGGCAATTGCCTAATCGCTGCTGGCAAACTGGCCATTGCATTGTCGTTCAGCACCAGGGTATGTAGTTGTGTAAAGGAAGCGATTTCCGGAGGTAGTTCCCGGATTCGGCAGGAAGACAAATCCAGTACCTCCAGGTTTTTAAAGCAAAAAATGGCGACCGGGAATGGATCAAAATTGCGATTCGTCAAATAAAGCTCCGTAACCGCTTCCGGTTGCGACAAAGCAATATTCAGATCGTAAACTTTCATATCCCCAATACTTTGGTTTTTGGCATCGCGACTTTGTTTATTTTGTGCGGCGTTTGAATACCCGAAAAGGTAACACCTTCTGGAAAGGTGTCACCTTTGGCAGCATGACAAAAGTAATCAATCATCGGCCAACGCCGTCAATCCATCCGAGATGAAAAACCAGAAAAAGTGGTACGACTACATCCCCCACCCTGCCGTTATGCTATTCGGCATTCTGACCATGGCTGCGGCGATGAGCTATTTTATCCCGGCGGGACAATACGAGCGGATAACAGAAAACGGGATCACGATGGTGCGGCCCGGGTCCTTTAAATACATGGAATCTACCCCGGTAGGCTTGTTCGACATGTTCCGGGCTTTGCCGAAAGGCTTTAAAACAGCCGTTGACATTGTGTTCATCGTGCTGGCGAGCGGCATCATGTTTGGGTTTCTGGACCACTCCAAAGCCGTTGAAAATGCGGTGGGCACGATGGTCCGGAAATTAGGCCTGAAAAGGCGCTACCTCATCGTGGTGGTGATGACCTTCCTGTTTGGCAGCCTCGGCGTTTTTGTGGGTTACGAAAATAACATCGCCATGATTCCAATAGCTGCCCTGCTCAGTCTGGCCATCGGCGGCGACCTGATGCTGGCAGCAGGCATCTCTGTTGCTGCTGTAACGGTCGGATTTGGGTTGTCTCCCATCAATCCATACAGCATTGGAACCGGTCAAAAAATTGCGCAACTGCCCCTGTTTTCGGGCGCCTGGCTGCGCAGCATTTTGTGTTTTTCGGGACTGTCGCTGCTGGCCTGGTACAATGTTCGCTATTTCAAAAAAATCCTGCGCGAACCGGATTCAAGCCTGGCCACCGGGCTGGATACGGAAGGGTTGAATTTGTCGCAGGCCATTGAAGATTACCGCCTTCGTGGCAAGGACTGGCTGGTTTTGGCGGTCTTTTTTTCGGGCATCGGGATTTTGTTGTACGGCGTTTTTGTGCACCATTGGTTCATCAGCGACCTGGCAGCGCTTTTTTGCATGCTGGCGTTGGTTATCGGTTTTGTTGACCGGCTCAGCGGCAGCGAATTTGGCCGCATTGCCCTAAAATCCGTTGCAGTAGTAGCGCCCGGCGCTTTTATGGTGGGTTATGCCAGCGCCATTAAGGAGGTTTTGGAAATGGGGCACATCAACGACACCATTGCGCATTACCTGTCGGGCCTGCTCACCGATTTGCCGCTTTACGCTTCGGCAGTCGGCATGACGATGGTACAATCTGTTATGAACTTCCTGATTCCATCGGGCAGCGGACAGGCGCTGGCAACTTTGCCGGTGTTGATTCCGGTGGGCGACGTGCTGGGCCTCACCCGCCAAACCACCATCCTCGCTTTTCAGATGGGCGACGGCCTCACCAATTTGGTCAACCCTGCCCTGGGCGGCCTCATCGCCATGCTGGGGATGTGCCGGATGCCGTTCGACCGCTGGCTGCGGTTTATTGTGCCGCTGACGGCAATGCTGGTTTTGCTGGGGGTGTTGGGCGTGGTTTTTGGGGTGATGGTGGGGTATCAGTAATGAGACACCTAAATAATAGCGCTTGCCGCAAAAGAAAGATCAAATTCAGAAAGATGCAAGACACCATCCGGAGAAACAATCGACTGGGATTGATAACGCCCGGCTTCCGGTTCGCGGTAAACTTCTACGCACCGATCCTGTAAATTTACAATCCAAACTTCCGGTATGCCCGCCTCTGCATAAAGTTTCAGCTTAACTTTTTGATCGTAGCGCAGCGTCGTGTCAGAAACTTCAATGAGCAAAAAAACGTCTTCGGGCCCTGGGTGATGCACTGTATAGAAATCGGCAAGTGGTTTCAACAAAGCAATATCCGGTTCCGGTTCTGAAAAATCATCTATCCTTATGGGATTTTGAACGCTGACAATCGCGAGGTCGCCAATTAATTTGCTCAACAAAGCATTAAGCCGTGTCACATGACCGGCGTGCTGGCTTTTTATCGGGCTCATCTTAATGATTTCTCCATTAATCAATTCTACACGATCCTCTGGCTTGAGGATGCCAACCTCAGCCATTTTGTAGTAATCTTCTACAGTAAAGCGTTGTCGTTCTACCTGAACAGCCATATTCTGTTTGCTTTTACACAAAGATAAGCGGTTTTGATCCATAACAAAACACCCGCCTGGTTGAGCAACCAGACGGGTTTATAGGGCTGATTATTGGAGTATTTAATGGACAATCTTTTTATTAATTGTGAAACAAAAAGAATGTGACAATAAGGGGAATGTTTTTTGCAGATTTTTTTTCGTGAACCCGCCCCGGCTGTGCTATCAGGAGCCTTTTATCGGCTTCTTTTTCCTGCTGACAAAAAACAGCAAAAATCCGGAAGACACCGTTGCCAGGCCAAAAATCGAAAACGCCCGCAACAGCCAGTTGCTGATGTTGTCGCGCTCTGAAAAATCCATGGTATGTAACATCCAGAGAAAATCAAAGCGGCGCCAGGGGCGGTTACGGAACTTTTGGATGGTGCCGAGCTCCGCAGCGACATAAACGGTGGTGTGGCGGTCGTCGTCGAAGGTGATGGCATAAGCGGGCAGCGGACTTTCCCGGTATTCGTGGTGGCCACCGGCTTCCTCCATATATTCAACCGCAACAATTGACCCCGGACCTGCATAGCCCTGTTTGGCCACTTCCCGCGCTTCTTTTTCGGTCAAAGGGGGGCGCAAAAAACCGCTCAGCGCATCTGCAAGGCGCGTTTTTTTCTTCCCGTCTTTCACGTAAACCATTTGCCAGTGCAGCTTCCCCAAAATGGAAACTAAACGAAGGTCCGACAATTCCTTGACGCCTTCAGCGCGCCGCAGGCTATCCAGCGCGGAAACGGGCGAAGCATACAAACCGCTTAAGGCAAGCGCCGGCGTCGGTTTTTTTTCGTAATCGCCGTGCACTTCGTCCATATCACTCCATGAAAAATACAGCCCACCCAGGGTCCAGGCCAAAAACTGGATACCAATGATGACGCCGAGCCAGCGGTGCGTTCTGCGGATGAGGTAGTTGGTGTTCATCTGTTCTGAATTGTTATTTACTGCATAGATAACAGATTTTGTCACTGACAGCGCCTATTCTGCTGATAAAACGCAGTTAACCATTGCAATAAAAAAACCAACTCAGAACTACACTGCGTTGGTTTTTGATTTCATTGGCGCACCGGCGCCTTATTTTTTGGAGGTATGATCAGAGGCAGATACAGTGTGCGCCCCGAAGGACGCACACCCCATTCGGTTTAGTTTCATTCTGTTTCTTTCGTGACATCGGTAGCCTCAGTAGTGTCTGTTGCATTTTCGTCTTTTCCTTTCAGGTAGGTCGGCAGATTCAGACCGGCCATGTTGAACAAATCGTTCAGTGGCGGCACGGTTTTCATCATGCCCGATACAAAATTGGCCGTAGTGGTGTTGCCGTTTTCGGAGCCCGAATCCCACACCGTAATCTTGTCGATTTTGATGTTTTTCACGGCTTCGACCTGAGTTTTCACCAATTCAGGCAGTTTTTCGATGAGCAGCAACTGGAAGGCTTTCGACGGATCGCCGCCCGCCGCTTCTACCACGCGCTGGTAACCATCGGCCTGTTTGGTCAGGATTTCCAGCAAACCTTTGGCTTCTGCTTCCATTTTTGCAAAAATGGCATCGGCTTCCCCTTTGGCCTGCTCGCGGATTTTTTCTGCTTCCGCCTGTGCCTGAATGATGGCTTTTTGTTTTTCAATTTCAGCCGGAACAATCACGTTGGCGATCTGGCTGGAACGTTCCCGCTCTGAACGGGCCAATTCCGCTTTTTGCTCTGCCTGGTAAGCTTCTTCGAGCGCCCGTGCCTGCTGCACTTTTTCGGCAGTCGTTGCAATGCGTAGCGATTCGGCTTCTTTCTCGCGGCGAAGCGCATCCGAGTTGGCGATGGAAATTTTTGCGGAGTTTTCCCCCTGTACAGCGACGGCGTTGGCTTCTGCCATTTTCACCCGGGTATCGCGCTCTGCTTCCGCCTTACCAATGGATTCCTCTTTTACAGCGGAAGCCATACTCACCTCGCGGTCTTTGCGGGTGATGGCAATTTTTACGTCGCGGTCGCGATGCGTTTCCGCAATCTGGGTGTCGCGTTCGCGGTCAGCGAGGGCTTTACCCGTTTCCCCGATTTTTTCCTGTTCGGCAACGCTGATTTTGGCTTCGTTAATGGCTTTTGCAGCGGCTTCTTTTCCCAGTGCCTCAATGTAACCCGACTCGTCCTTGATGTCAGTTACGTTCACGTTGATGAGTTTCAGACCAATTTTTTTCAGTTCAGTATCCACGTTTTTGGAGATGTTGTCCAAAAATTTGTCGCGGTCGGAGTTGATTTCCTCGATGGTCATGGTAGCGATGACGAGGCGCAATTGTCCAAAAAGGATGTCTTTCGACAATTCCTGAATCTGGTCCGGGGTCAGGCCCAGCAGGCGCTCTGCGGCATTGCCCATGCTATCGGGTTCGGTAGAAATGGCTACGGTAAAGCGGCAGGGAACATCCACGCGGATGTTCTGACGGCTCAGGGCATTGGTCAGGTTTGCCTCAATGGAAAGGGGCTTCAAATCCAGATAAGCGTAGTCCTGAATAACCGGCCACACAAAAACACCGCCGCCGTGTATACACTTGGCTGAAGTACCGCCGGTTTTTCCGTAAACAACCAGAATTTTGTCGGAGGGGCAGCGCTTGAATCGCGCAATCAATGCCGTGAACGTAATGACCGTTACGACGGCAATGACAACAATGAGCATGATGGGTTCCATATGATGATTGGTTTTAAATTTTCTCTACCAGTAATAAGTTGTTTTCCAATACGTCTGTGACACGCACCATGGCGCCTGTTTCAATTTTTTCTCCTGCTGTGACGGCATTAAGCTCATGTATGGCGCCTTTGACGCTGATCTGGATTTTGCCATTCCCGCTATGCGCTGGCGGAATGGGCAGGTACACTTGTGCCGTTTGCTGCAACGTATCTTCAATGTTAAAAGAATTGTCTTCCGCCAGTCGAACCAGAAGTGAAATGAGGTATGCAAACAACGCCACCATACCCACACCGACCATCACAGCGACGACAATGAGCACCAGTTTGCTTGAAAAGGTCTGGTAAAAAGTGATCCCCGACCAACTGAAGCCCAACAAAAAATTGATGAGGTTCCGGAAAGAAAACAACTGGAAAGGGCCACTGGCATCATGTCCGGCATCTCCGCTGAAATCAGCATCCATACCCCCATGCGCGGTATCCATCCCCACAAATGTCATAATCGTTTGAATCAAAAAGATCAAACTGCTGACGAGCGCTACCGACCAGAAAGCCTTAAGCGCAGGTTCGAGATTTTGATAAAGTTCAAGCATGGTCATATTCATTTCGTTCGGTCAAAATAGAAGGCAGTATGCTCCGGGAAGCCAGCGCTGCCGAAGTCATGTAACGACAAAAGGCATATCCTTCAGAATAGCTGTTTCAGAAACCGGCAATGAACCGGTAAAAGGTGTTTTTGTCGAGCAATTGGAGAGGCGCTACGGGCGCAGGAAGTGAAAAACGCATGGTTTCATGACTGAATGCATTTGTTTAATGCTCCAATATTTGCGAATACCTGCGCTTCTGTTCCAATTTTACGATGAATGACAGCTTTTATTCGTTAAACATATCTAAAAAAGTAAATATTGCTGCCCGGGAGCTAAAAATTTAGCGCTGCCCGCATCTTATGGTAAATTGCTGTATTCTCATAAATTCCGGCAAACAAAGAAGCGCCGGGGCCATAAGCAAATACGGGAATCAGACTGGCCGTATGACCAGTGGTGGTGAACCCCGGAACGATGGTGTCCATTGAGGATCCCAGCAGGATAGCATAGCCGCCTGTTTCGTGGTCAGCCGTAACAATCACCAGCGTATTGCCGTCTTTTTCTGCAAAATCCATCACGGCGCCCACCGCTTTGTCGAAATCAAGCATTTCCTCAATGATGTATTGCGAATCATTGGCATGACCGCCCCAGTCTATTTGAGAGCCTTCGATCATCAGAAAGAAGCCTTTCCCGCCACTGCGCTGCTTCAAAAAATCCGGCGATAAAGCTGCCGCAACCGGCAGATAATCGCGTCCCCCTGAAACTGGCAAAGGTTTGCCGTCTGCCGTAAAAAAAGCAAAATTTTTGCTGAAGTCGGGTACAATTTGGTTCAATTCCTGCTTTACCTGAGAGCTGACCAAGTAGTTTCTGGCTTCCAATTCCTGCCATAGATTGCGCTCATCATTTTTACGGCGATCAAAATACTGCTGGCCGCCACCAATGAACAAATCGATGTCGGTTTTCAAAAAATCCAGCGCAATGTCTTCGTATTGCTCCCGGGATGGGACATGCGAGATAAATGCAGCCGGCGTAGCGTGAACAATCGTGGAGGTTGCAACCAACCCGCTGGCCAGGCCTCTTTTTTCGGCTTGTTCCAAAATGGTTTCCACCGGAACCGTATCCTTATCCACCCCAATGGCGCCGTTGTAGGTTTTAATGCCGCAGGAAAAAGCGGTTGCGGCCGCAGCAGAATCTGTGACCAGATCATTGCTGGAGTAAGATTTATGCAGGCCAATGATGGGAAATCGCTCCAGGTTCAATTTGTTGCCGTTGCGGTATAAACCTGCTGATATTTGCGTAAGCCCCATGCCATCGCCAATCATCAGAATGACATTGAGCGGCCGTTTGCTTAGTTTTTTTGCCTGATCAACCTCGGTAGGCATATTTTGCACAGGGGAAACCGGCCTGCAAGCCGCTGCCAGTATAAGGGTCAATAAAAATAATACTTTGATTTTCATCACCTTAACTTGAAAATTCTAAATCAAAATCAAATGTTTTCAGCCCAGCACGTACCGTTTTCCCGGCAAAGGGGCGACCACTCCTTTAAACTCCAGTTCCAGTAACAAAGTCGCCATCTGGCTGTTGTTTATGCCCATTTCAAAAGTCAGCTGATCGATGCTCATCGTTTCATGCCGGCTCAGCAAAGCTACCACAGTTTTTTCGGGCTCACTCAATTCCACAAATAATTCCTGTTGCAAACCCTTCCTGGAAGTTGCTTCCGTCCAGCGCAGGGCGTAGGCAATGTCAGCGGCACTTTCGATAAGGGCAGCGCGATGGGTCTTGATCAGGTGGTTGCAACCCTGTGAAAACTTGTCTTTCAAACGTCCGGGCACAGCGAAAACGTCTTTATTGTAGTCGTTGGCAAAGTTGACAGTAATGACTGAACCACCTTGAAGGCCAGTTTCCACTACAATCAGGGCATCAGACAATCCCGCTATGATGCGGTTGCGCATGGGGAAATGTTCGCGTTCAGGCCCGGCCTGATATCCCAGTTCGGTGAGAACGCCTCCCCCTTGTTCAATCATTTGGCTGGCAATGTGTTTGTGCCGGTAAGGGTAAATTTGCGCCAGGCCATGCCCCAGCACGCCAAGCGTCGGCTGTCCGGTATCCAGCGCCTTGCGATGGGCGGTTGCGTCTATTCCGAGTGCGAGGCCGCTCACGATGATGACCTGGTAATCGGCCAAACCTTCCACCAGTTCCTCACAAATGCTGATGCCATGAACACTGGGTTGTCGGGTTCCTACAATACCCACCATACGCGGCGCATTCAAATCGACGGCTCCTTTGGCATAAAGCATCACCGGGCTGTCCGGAAAATGCCGGAGCCGCTCCGGGTATTTTTTGTCCAGATAGAACAAGGGCTGAATGTCGTGCCGTTCAATGAACCGGACTTCCGCCTCGGCAGTCTCAAAATAATCTTTTCGCAAAATGGCCTCCACCGTGCGTACGCCAATCCCCGGAATTTTGAGCAAATCTTTTTTTGTGGCCTGAAACACTTCGCGTGCACTGCCGCAATAACTCACCAAGTTACGCGCCGTTACCGCCCCGACCAAAGGGGCCTGGGTAAGGGCAATCTGGTAAAACAAATCGTCCATGTCCGTCTTCAAAGGATGTCTCAAAAGGCAAAAGGCAAATTGGCAAAAGGCAAAACTTATGCTCCCATTAAGCAGGATAAGCTTTTCCAATCTGAGGCACCCTCAATTGTTTATGGGTTAACGAATTAGTCAACAGCCATCTTTGAAGACGGATTATATACAACGATGATGACAGGAAAAAAACACGACATGAAAACGACACGATTGCCCGGAAGGGCGCTTAACGTAGCTTAATTTGATGGCTGTTCAGGCACGCAAGTTAAGGCTTTCAACAATATCCCGCCGAATCCGGGCTTCATTTTTTTTCTTATTTTTTATGCGCAGAAACCTTTAATCTGACAAAATCGAAAATTGCTTTGGCAATATCCACGCCGCTGGCTTTTTCGAGCCCTTGAAAACCAGGCGACGAATTGACTTCACAAACAACAAACCCGCTTTTGTCAAACAGCAGGTCAACACCCGCGATGTCCAGGCCGAATACCCGGGCAATGGAGACGGCAAGTTCAGCAAGTTCCGGTGTGATTTCAAAAGGCAGCACCGCTCCTCCCCTTGAAAAATTGGCCTTAAAGCCGCTGCCTGCAGCACGGCGCTCCATGGCGGCAATGGCCTGATCGCCAAGCGTCAGCACGCGCACATCCCGGCCCAGACTGCTTTCGATAAACTCCTGAATGATGATGGCCGCCTGGCGATTCACACTTTCAATGAGCATCGTAATGTCTTCCAGTTCAGACAGGGTTCGGCAGAGGTGCACGCCGCTGCCTTTAGAACCAGACACGGCTTTCACGACAGCCGGAATGCCGATGTTTTGTTGCACCGTGGACAAATCTATCGGAAACTGGGCGAGCATGGTACGAGGAACGGGTAAACCAGCCTGAGCCAGCAATTGCATTTGCCCCAGTTTATCTCTGGATTCAGCGATCGAGGCGGCAGAATTGAGGCAATAAACGCCAAGGTGCTCAAGGTGGCGAATGGCCGACAAGGCTAAATAGGAAGTTGCAGCACCGGTACGGGGAATGATAAAATCGGGCAGCGCAACCAGCTGACCATCTAACCCAATCCGGTTTTTTTGAGGTGCGTTCACCACGAGATCAATTTGTTCCGGGCGCACAATTTTAAGAGCGACCCCATTGGATGGCGCTGCATCCATCAGCCGGTCAATGGCCGACGAGGCAATTTCAGGTGCGGTTATTTTATCTCGGTAGAGGATCCAGCCTTGCATGGTTTGTTGTTAAGCGAGCGCCAAATTCAGAAAAAAACGCCATTCTGGTAACGCTTTTATTTTTTAGTGGAATAAAGGGAAAGGTCAGGGCATCTTTTCCCGACTCAATACACATCACAACACCATCAACAATTGATTATTTACAACCAAAAAACATTTCTATGAGAAAGTTGACATTGCTGCTGCTCTTATCTGCACTTGTTCTAAGCGGCGCACTGCATGCCCAAAATGTAGCCATCAATGAAACAGGCGCTTTACCCCACGCTTCCGCCATGCTTGACGTACAATCTACCAGCAAAGGCTTGTTGGTACCACGCATGACAGCTGCCCAAAAATCAGCCATTGCCGCACCCGCTACCGGGTTGATGGTGTTCCAGACTGACGGCGTAGCCGGTTACTATTATTTCAACGGCGCTGCATGGACCCAGCTTGGCGCAAACGGCGGTTTCTGGTCGGCCAACGGCGATGATATTTTCAATACCAATTCCGGGCGTGTCGGCATCGGCACAAACACCCCTTTAGCCAAATTGGAAATCAGCAATTCCGGTCCGGGCAAAGACCTGCTCATCAATGGCAGCGACGACGGCTGGGCGGGCATGTCTTTCCGGGTAGACCAGCCTGGTCCGCTGCAATGGGGCGAGTTTTCGGTCACAGCCGCCAAATACGGCGATAAACGCAACCTGAATATTTTTTACGACTATTTCAACTACGACTACATCGCGCGGCAACAACTGCTCACGCTTTCCCCCGGTTCTGATACCGTGATGACTGTCCACGGCGGTATGCTCGCGGAAGGCCATGTCATCATCAAAGACGAAGGCGGCGCCAGCCCTGAATTGCTTATGGAAACCTCCGCCGGCAACACCAATATGATCGCCATGCGGCACAAGGTGAGTCCTACTTCCCACAATGAATTCCAGATTACCTCGAGTAACAACCGGATTGACATCAACAAAGTGAGCTACTCCGAGCCAACACCGGAGACCGCCATTTCGTCCATAGCGCCGGTGGTACAATTTGGGGGCACGCGAGCCATCAATGCCTTCGGAAGCATCAATATTGCATCCGGCGAACTGACCAATACCGGTAAAACAGGCGAAGCTAACCTCCTGCCTATCGCCTACGGAACCGTGGCAGCCAATGGAACGATCTACGCCAGCACGGGCAATTTCAGCTGCGTGTGGAACAACACCTACAAGCGCTATGAAATTACCATCAATGGCGAAAACTATTTCTACCTGAACTACATCACTGCAGTTACGCCGTCCGGAAATGCTTCCCGCGCCAAAGCGAGCAGTGTCAGCGGCAAATTGCTGGTTTATCTGTATGACAACAGCGGCTCTGCCATGCAATCGTCATTTCAGTTCATTACACACAAGCCATAACCTCAAAAATCCTGAATCATGAATAAGAATTGGATCATTGCTACTTTAATGGCGGGGTTATGTCTGCAGGCCGCTTCGGCGCAGGGTAGCTTCCAGATAGGCAACCAGAGTCACGTGGTTTGTACGGGCAGCCCCGCTATTGTCTTGCAAAATGTCGGTTTCGAAAACAACGGCAATTTTGAAGCAGGAGAAAGCGCCCTCTATTTTTCCGGAGCACCGGCTACCATCAGCGGCAACACGGCGAGTACTTTTTTTGACGCCTATCTGGGCACTGCCGTCGCTTTGAAATCAGACCTTTATTTTGAAGGCGCCGCTATGTTTGATGGGGGCATGCTGCTGCCGGAAGACCATACTGTTTTTCTGGAAGGCAGCGGAAGCAGCTTTTATTTCGAAAATGACAACAGCCGCATGACCGGCAGCGGCGGCGGCTATGCGGCCATTCGCGCAAAATTGTTATCCGGCGGATCAGCCGATGCCGGCCCCGGTAATTTGGGTGTCGCGGTGTTGCAAAGCGAGCAGGAAGATTACGCTGAATTCCGCCGCGGCTATGCAACAGCCCTTACCCCGGCAGGCAACAGCATTGCCCGTTGGTATGAAATACTTCCCGGGTACAATCAAAACCTGAATGCCCGCCTGCGCTTTTGGTATTTAGACGTCGAATTGGGCGGCCTCGATGAAAATGAGCTCGTGGTTTGGCGCAGCGACGATGGCGGCAACAGTTGGTCGCCTCTGGCAACCGAAGACCGGAATACGGAAAAAAACTGGGTAGAAATAGCCCAACAGGACGAACTGGCCCGGTACACGCTGGCCGGACCGGCGGGTATCCTGCCTTTGGGCGGCCATTTTTCCGACAGGCTTTCATCAACCCCGGCCATGTCTCTGGAAGTTTTTCCGAACCCTGTTTCTGAAGTCGCCAACATCCGCATCGATGCCGGTTATCCAACTTCTGCTACCCTGCGCTGGCAGGACGCAACAGGCAGGATACTGCGCACAACGCCTATTGTATTGCACAAAGGCCGCAATGATTTTTCTGAACCGGTTCACGATTTACCCGCAGGCGTCTGGTTTGTCAGCGTCAATCTGCCTGGCGCAGCCGCCATCCGGGTCATCAAAGAGTAACCCTGCATCTAAAATCTATTGTCTAAGATCTGATATCTAACATCTGATATCTAAGATCTGACATCTACCTCTGATATCTGTTTGGTTTGAAATGGAGCATTCGGCAGCCTCGTGACGGGGCTGCTTTTTTTTGCCCTGCTCCAAAAAAGCGTTTCAGTACCTGAGTTTTTAATCCGTGTTGTACTTAGAAAAATCTGTTTAACCAGCTCTTGGCAAAAGGTATTATTTTCGCGCAGCAAAAAAACTTCAAAGCGTCATGCGCAAATTCACTGCCGATACCATTTTCCCTGTTGCTTCCGCGCCGATTAAAAACGGCGTGGTCATTACCGATGATACCGGAAAGATATTGGCCATAGAAAGCCGGGAGGACCATGACCACGCCAGTCTGGAAAAGCATGACGGGGTTATTGTGCCCGGATTTGTCAACACCCACTGCCATCTGGAACTGTCACATATGAAAGGCCGCGTAGACACCGGCACAGGACTGCTGCCGTTCATTTACAATGTGGTTTCTTTCCGTGATATTCCCATGGAAGAGATTCTCGATGCCGTTGAAAAAGCCGACCAGGAAATGTACGAAGCGGGTATCGTAGCGGTGGGTGACATTTCCAACAAGATTGATACCGCCGCTCAAAAAGACAAAAGCCGCATCCGTTACTACACCTTTGTGGAAGCGTTTGACTTCCTGACCAATGCCAGGGCTGAGGCAACCTTTCAGCAGGCAGCGGCCGTATTGGAGGGCCAGAGTACTGCGCATGGCAATCGTAAAAGCGCTGTGCCACACGCCCCCTACACGGTATCGCGCGACTTGTTCCAACGGATCAACGCGGTTAACCGCCCGGGAGATACCGTAAGCATCCACAACCAGGAAACGCCGCACGAAGACGCACTGTTTCTGAGCAAAACCGGAGGTTTTCCAGATTTTTACAAAGGATTTGGCATTTCACTCGACGATTTTAAAGCCAGCGGCAAAACCTCCATCCATTACGCGATGGAAAACATGGATCCGTATTGCCGCACGCTTTTTGTGCACAATACCCTGAGCAGTCCGGAAGACATTCAGGCCGCGCATGCCTGGAGTAAAGCAATTTACTGGGCTACTTGTCCCAACGCCAACCTCTACATCGAAAACCGCATGCCCTACTACCGGAATTTCATGGACAACAATGCCCGTGTGACCATCGGCACCGACAGTCTCACCTCTAACTGGCAACTTTCCGTGCTGGAGGAAATGAAAACCATCGCCCACTACCAGTCTTATGTACCTTTTGAAACTTTGCTGCGCTGGGCAACCCTTAATGGCGCCGAAGCATTAGGCTTTGAAGCGGATTTGGGCAGCATTGAACCGGGAAAAACACCGGGATTGAATTTGTTGTCGCTTGGCGCCGATGGGAAACTGAGCGCAGAAACGCGGGTGAAGCGGCTTATTTAGGGTTCGATGGCTGAGTTACGCTCGACCATCGAACCCTAAAGACAGCTATTACTTATCCTGCTTCGCAAACACCTTTTTCAGCAAATCCGTCGTCCGAAGCGCCGGATTCTCGCGGATTTCCAGTTCTTTTTCAGCCACCATGCCAAAGAGGCCTTTCAGCCCTTCTTTGGTGACATAGTCCGGCAGATCGGGGTTGGCTTTTTTCACGAAAGGAATTTTGTTGTAAGCCGTGACACACTCCGACCAGTATTTCAAAGCGCCCACTTCTTCCAGTGAAGCTTTGATGATGGGGTTGAACTCCTGGTATAGCGGATCGCCGGTCGTTTTGTTGAGGTATTGCGTCGCTGCATTTTTTTCACCCATCAGGATGTTCAGGGCATCCTGGAAAGTCAGGGAGGTGATGGCGTTTGCAAAAATGGGCGCCGCTTTAGAGGCTGCTTTTTCTGCGCCGCGGTTCATTTTTTCAATCAGTTGTTCTTCCACATTGCCAAAGCCGGGCACCTGCTTCAGTTTGCTGGTGATGGTGCGCACGTCGTCGGGAATCAGAATTTTGTACAGTTCGCTTTTGAAGTAGCCATCTGTAGCGCTGAGCGTGGTGACGCCTTTCTGAACGCCCGCATTGAGGGCTTCTTTGAGGCCGTTGCCAATTTCTTCGTTGCTGAGACCGCCCACGCCGGTGGTCTTTTTCAGCAATTTGCCGGTTTCTTTTTTCAGGTCAAACTGCGCGTTTGCCGCAAAGTTGGCCAGGCCGGTCATCAGGATTAAGAGCAAAAATCTTTTCATCTTTTTTTGTTTGTTTTGAGAACGCTCAAAGGTACACCGGCGATTTCTGAGCAGGGGGCGTTTAACAAATCTTTAAATGGGGTTTGTGCGTTTAGCCTTTTATCACCTTAACCTTCTAATTTCTACCGCATTCGCCTTCCATTCCCTACTTTAGCGGATCAAAGCAATCCGTCATGAAAAACACCATACGCTTTTTGTCTGTCGTTGCCTTTGCGGCGATGTTGATTACGCCTGTATTTGCACAGGAAAAACCCAAAACGCCACCGCCGACCATCACGGTGAAGACCGCGGGAATGAAAGCTTTTCCGGGTTATTTCAACTACTACTGGGAAGAATCGGAAGGTAAAATCTGGCTGGAAATCAGTCAGTGGGATACGGAATTTTTGTATGTAAACTCCCTGACGGGCGGTATCGGCTCGAACGACATCGGTCTGGACCGCAACCAGCTGGGCAGCGACCGGATTGTGAAGTTCATTCGCAGCGGGCCAAAAGTTCTGCTGCTGCAACCCAATTACGGCTACCGCGCCGAGAGCGACAATCCCGACGAGCGCCAATCTGTGGAAGAGGCTTTTGCCCGTTCCATCATCGGCGGGTTCAAGGTGGAAGCGATCGAAGGCGACCGGGTGCTCATTGACCTCACGCCTTTTTTGCTGCGCGACGCACACGAGGTGGCCGCGCGCCTGCGCAACCAAAATCAGGGAACCTATACCCTTGACGCCAACCGCTCGGCCATTTATCTGGACCGCACCAAAAATTTTCCTAAAAATAGTGAATTCGAAGCCTGGATCACTTTCGCCGGTGAAGCCAAAGGCCCCTGGATAAAATCGGTGACGCCGGCGCCGGAAGCCGTTACCGTGCGCACCCACCATTCCTTTATCGAATTGCCGGACAACAATTATAAGCCCCGTGTGTACGATCCGCGGTCAGGCTATATTGAAATGGAATATGCCGACTACTCCACCCCCATCAGCCAGCCCATCAAAAAGAAACTACTTCTGCGGCACCGTTTACAGAAAAAAGACCCTTCCGCTGCCATGAGCGAAGCCGTGGAACCCATCGTTTATTACGTGGATCGCGGTGCGCCGGAACCCATCAAATCGGCCCTCATCGAAGGCGCTTTGTGGTGGAATCAGGCTTTTGAAGCAGCGGGGTATAGCAACGCCTTTCAGGTGAAGGAACTGCCTGTTGGCGCCGACCCGATGGATGTGCGCTACAACATGATCAACTGGGTGCACCGCTCCACCCGGGGCTGGTCCTATGGCAGTTCAGTGGTGGATCCGCGAACAGGCGAAATCATCAAAGGCCATGTGCTACTGGGTTCCCTGCGGGTGCGCCAGGATTTTCTGCTCGCACAGGGCCTCGTCGAAGCTTACGCAGAAGGCAAAACGCCCGATCCGAGACTCGAGGCTATGGCCCTGGCACGCCTGCGCCAATTGTCGGCCCACGAGGTTGGGCATACCATTGGCTTAACGCACAATTTTGCGGCAAGCAAAAACAACCGCGCTTCGGTTATGGACTACCCGCACCCTTACATTACCTTAGACGGGGATGGCAACATGGATTTTTCCCAAGCTTACGCCACCGGTATTGGCGAATGGGACAAGCGGGCAATTCTGTTCGGTTATCAGGATTTTCCAAAAGGCACCAATGAAGCCGAAGCATTAGACGCCATCCTGAAACAAAGCATCGCCATGGGCCTGCTTTACCTGTCTGACAGCGATGCCCGCCCCGCCGGCGGCGCCAGCCCCATTGCTCATTTGTGGGACAACGGCGCTTCTGCCATAGAAGAGCTCGATCGCATCTCAGCGGTTCGCAAAGCAGCGCTTGCTCATTTCAGCGAAAAGCAAATCCCGGTTGGCGCGCCGATGGGGACTTTGGAAAATGTGCTGACTCCGGTTTACCTGGCACACCGCTATCAGGTGGAGGCGGTTTCCAAAATCGTTGGGGGTGTGGAATACAGTTATGGTGCACGGGGAGACGGGCAGGTACTGAACAACCCCGTAGCGCCGGAAACGCAACGCGCAGCATTACAAGCATTACTGAGAACCCTCGAACCCTCTTTCCTCGAACTGCCTAAAAAAGTCATTCGGCTGATTCCGCCACAACCGGAAGGCTACCAGCGCGATCGGGAGTTGTTTAAAATATATACCGGACCTGCATTCGACCCGCTGGCTGCAGCGGAAAGTTCAGCAGAACATACGCTGAATTTCGTACTGAATCCCGCCAGGCTGGCACGCCTGATCGAGCAAAAAGCCCTGAAAACAGACGCTTTATCGGTCGGAGAGGTCATTGATCAATTGAGGCAAACGTCAAAAAGAAATCCAGACGCTCCGCCCATGCAGCAGGAGATAAGCAGAATTACCGAAAAATTGTTGCTGTTCCACTTGTTTCAACTGGCTGGTGATTCCAGCATCATGCAGCAGGTTTCGGCCATTGCCTGGCAAAAAATCATGGATTGGGACCGGATGATGATTCCTGCTCCCTTGCCAGGCACATCCGGACACCAGGCGCACGTCGCTTATTTAAAAGAACAGATCCGTTTGTTTAAACTGGATCCATCGAAATACAAAGTACCTGCGCCCAAAACCCTGCCCGACGGGCAGCCGATTGGATGTGGTGAGTAAGGTTCAGTTGGCAGGAGTTTTATCGTTAATCAGGAAAATATGATTATTTACAACGTAACTGTAAAAATTGACCTCGACGTTCACGAGGAATGGCTGGAATGGATGCGCAATAAGCACATTCCCGATGTCATGGCCACGGGCTTGTTTACCGACCACCGCATTTGCCGCATTGTGCAGGACGATGCTGACGGGATGACCTACGCCACCCAGTATTTTTGCGAAAGCATGAAAAACCTGCAGGAATACGCAGCGCATCACGCCAAAAGACTTCAGGAGGAACACATGGCTCGTTACCAGGACAAGTACGTCGCCTTCCGGACGGTGATGGAGGTTTTGTAAAAAAATGCCTCCGGGGGAACAACTGCAAAGCCTGGCAAAACGTATCAAAGGGATCAGTCGCTATTTCTTCATCCGCTAAAAACATGCCTTATGTTCTGGTTTATGACGATATTGATGTTCGTTGCCCGGACTTCCGGCGCAGAGGCCCCTGTTGCTGTCCCCCAGCAGCCCGAAGAATTGGGTACCGTGAATTGGCTGCGCAATTACGACGAAGCCCTCGCCACTTCAAAAAAAACAGACAAGCCAGTGTTTATCCTTTTTCAGGAAGTACCCGGCTGTTCCACCTGCCGCAATTATGGGCGCAATGTCCTCAGCCACCCACTGATTGCGGAAGCGATTGAAACCCTTTTTATTCCCCTTGCCATCTATAACAACAAAGACGGAGCGGACGCCCGGGTACTGAAGCATTATGGAGAACCGGCATGGAACAACCCTGTTGTCAGGATCGTGGATAAAAACGGCAAAGACATCATCCAGCGGGTAAACGGGAATTACACCGCCTGGGGCCTGGTGCAGGCGATGCTGCAATCGCTTGATTTGCAGGGTCGGGTAGCGCCGGCTTACCTCGATTTGCTGAACGAAGAATTCAGTGCTGAGTTGCGGGGCGTGGAAACTGCGACTTTTTCCATGTATTGTTTCTGGACCGGCGAAGGTCATTTTGGCAGCACGGATGGAGTAGTTGCCACACAACCCGGGTTTATGGATGGCAGGGAAGTCGTTCAGGTCAGCTTCGATCCGGCAGTGGTATCTTATGAAAAGTTAATTCAGAGTGGCAAAAAAGCCAGTTGCGCCGACGGTATTTATTACCACACCCCTACCCAAAAGGCCGTTGCAGAGAAGACACTCGGAAGCCGCGCTGTGGCGCCAAAATCGAATTTCAGATCAGACGGTGAACCCAAATACTACTTATCAAAAACCCTTCATCGCTTCGTCCCCATGACGCCACTACAGGCAACGCGCGCCAACGCTTTAGCCGGGAAGCGCCAGAATCCCGAAGAGGTGCTTTCACCCCGTCAGATTGAACTGGTACGCTATATTCAAAAACATCCAAAGACAAACTGGAAATCCAGAATTGGAGAAGACATAACAGCAGCGTGGGTTGCGACCGAAAAACTGAAAGCTGAAAAGCCTTAAAAGCAGATGCGCTAAATCCCTAATCGGAAATGTTCATTTTTAGTCATACAAAAAGAAGACTGTTTATCCTTACCAGCAGCTTAATGCTGCTCGCATTTCACCCCCCAAATAAGGACGTGGATGAGTTGTGGTCTGACTTTCTGCGGCATACAGAAAAGACTGATGTCCGGGCCATAGCCGAATATTTCGATCAACTCAGGTCACATCAACCTGCCCTTACTGATATAGACCTTTGTTATGCCATTACCCTGGTTTCCAAATGGGTAGAAAAAGGCAACGCCCCTCCTAAAGAAAAAGTAAAGATTGCGATCCTTTGCGGTCAACTCTGGCCTGAGTCCGACCCTGAACAACCCTATATGCCTGCTTTTTTTTATGAATGGGCCTGTCAAATCAGTGAAGAAAACGGACTTGAAGACCTCGCAAGTGAGGCACAGGCAGATATCATCAACTTTTACAAGCACAGATACCTGATAGACAAATCTCTTCCTTTTGTCATTGCTCTGGAAAAAAGCCTGGATAATCCTAAAACGCGTTCCCGGTTAACGAAACTTCATTTCAAATACCACACGCTGGCGCAATATTATTATCGCCTGAACAAATACGACTTATCCATCAAATACAATAAAAAAGCCCTGGAAGCCCCGGATGCAGATTATTCAGTTGTCGACCGTTTGAATATTATGAATACCATCGCTCTTTCATATAACAGACTAGGCAACTATCAAGAAGCCATTCGATGCTATGATGAAGTGATTCAAACGGCCATCAAAATTGGGAACAGAGACTGGGAATACATTGCAAAAGGCAACAAGGGCATGGTCATGCTGGATTTGGGCAAGCTGGAAGAAGCCGAGCAGTTGCTTGAGGAAGATTTCAACGGCAATCTGTTTTCCGGACAAGTGGGCAGTGCCCTCAATGCCTGTATCACGCTGGCCTCTTTAAAGCTAAAGAACAAAGATTTAGTAAATGCACAGAAATACCTCAAAATTGCCGACAGCATTGAAGATACACTGGGCGTTTCGAGTAAAACCATCCTTACCTGGTCTGAATATTATTCCCTTACCGGGGATTGGGAAAAAGCATACAAATACCGGAGTCGTGCAGCTGAGATGCTGGATTCTATCAATAGAAAAACGACAACACTGGAAATATTCCGGGCCAGAGAACAACATTCACTTTTGCAACAAAAAGCGTTGCTGGATCAGAAATTGCTGGAGCAAAAAAATGCCAGAAAAGCCGATAAACAGTATTTTCTGATTGCCTTTTCTCTTCTGGTGCTGGCTTTAGCCGTTTTCGGAATGTTTTTCTATCTGAAACAGCAGAAACAAAAAATCGTACAGCGCCATTTACAGGAACGTCTTGCTGAAAGCAAAAGGGAGTTAGAAAGGTATGTCAGAAGGGTACAACACCACAATGAGTTGTCGCAGGGTATTGAAGAACACCTTTCACGCGTCTTGCCAGACAAAGAGCAGGATAAAATAAAAGACTTATTGCTGCAATTCACTTTTAGCACAGAGGACGACTGGAAACAATTCAAACGGCTGTTTGATGAAGTACACCACGACTTTATCCGCCGGCTTCACGAACAGGAATCACTGAGTTTTACCCCCGGAGAAATTCGCATGCTCGTTTTGCTCAAACTGGAATTCAGCAACAGGGAAATTGCACAAACGCTGGGCATTAGCCTGGAAGGTGTTAAAAAGAACAAACAACGCCTGCGCAAAAAATTACAGCCTACTACCGATACCGAACTCCAAAGCTTACTCAACCATTGATGGGGATGTCCCCCCTTTTTGTCCATCTTCCGGAATCCCCCTAAATGTCCCCTAATTGTCCCCCTATAAATTAAAGGTGCTCAGCCCAGACGCCTTATTTTTGTGATTGGTGTAACTGAAATCTTCCCAAAAATAAAAGTCCGAAACTTAGGTGAGAAGCATCTTTACGTCTCGTAAAGCAAGTTTATAGTTTAGGTCTGCTTGTTTAACCCCGGTTATGTATTGTTCTAAATACTTGGCTTTGTTGTAATCGGATGGATCAATTTATTAAGTCAGAATGGTCCATTCCGATTGCAGCTATTTCCGGGGGTCTTTCAATTCAACATCAGGGTCTTCCTTCAGCGTTTCCTCTTCGTCATCAGAAGCGCCTTCCGCATCGAATTTTAGAATCAAACTGGCTACTTTCCGCGCTTCAAGTTTTGAATTTTTCCACCATTTTACCGACCAAACCGGAAGGAAGCGGTAACCCTGGCGCGCCAGGCTGCGGGTTTGCTCGTATTCCCATAATAAATCGGTGCCTGGCGACAAAGCGTGAAAGCAGTCAGGCAGAATACAAATTTTAGGCTCTCCGGAGCGTACAGGCTGAACCAGTACGGGAAAAAAGCGATGCGCTTCGCGGACATTTACCTGGATGCGCTCTGCGCCAAGATAAGGGGTCAGTTCCCTGGCGATTTCAGCTGCAAAAACACTATCGGGATGGGGGTTAACGCCGGCATGGTGGACATTGCGATAGCTTTCAATGATGGCTTGTTGTGCTTCCATGTCAGCTTCCTGGAAAGCTTCTGCGTACGCGCAGTAGTAAGCCCAGGCAGACCACCCTGTTTTTTCAGCAAGGTTCAGGCGGCGCGACAAATCAACCTTTGGGATGGAGTTAAGAATAAAAACATCTTTAGTTACGCATCCCTGAAGCAGGTTGATCAGGCTGTAACTTTCAGGCGTCTCCAGCCAATCTGCAGCATCCGGTAAATTGCCTTTTACATCTGAAATACCAAATACACTGCTGATGAACAAAATATCGAAGCGGAGGCCATAGAGTTCTGTCAGATGGAATACGCCCAGACCATTGCGCTCCATTTGCTTGATTTTATCAGCACCCGGCAAATCTTTGCGCTTGATTTGAAGCAAATAATCTGAAATCAAATTTCTTTGTTCAAGCGTAAAACAGGCAATTCCTACCGTTGGATAGGTCCGTTGCGGGGTTTCTTTTACCTGATTAAGCAAACGAATTACCTGCTGGGCTTCTTCATCGTTTACCGCCTGATCTACCTGATAGCGGCCATCCAGCTGTTCGTAGTGAACGGTACATTCTGTCAGCGCTTTATCGCTCCATTCAACATTGCCGGCCAAAGGTAGCAGGCTTCCCGGGCGCCAGCGATGGCAAATGCGCAGGGGCGCTGTCTTATAGGCATTATTCTTTGTGCACTGTGCCGCAAAATCGCCGTTGCCGGGAATAAAAAGCGAAGGATCAGTAAACACGGCAACCCGTTTACCCAGCCGGCTGAGTGCTTCACCATCGGCGGCGCCAATCCGGTGGCCTTCTTCTATGCAAACGACATCAAAGCTTCCTGCTCCCCCGGCGCGCAGCATGGATTGAGCGACACGCGGTGTCACCAGCAAGACGGGCAGGGTTTTGGCGATTGTGGGCAAAGCCAGGCGGAAAATGTCTTCAACGGTTTTGTCTTTGCACAATTCGGCATTGTTTTTTCCAAAGCAGGTATCGTATGCCACATTGCGATTGCGTTCTGACTGACGTTTAAAGGTTGCCAGCGCCTGTTCGCGTTGTTGCTGCCACAGGTCGGCGATCTGGGGAAGCAGCAGGGTTTCCATCAGCCGGTATTGGTGCGCATATTCTTTCAGTGGCGGCTCTTTGGTCGGAAGCGAAGGCTGGAAGGCGTTGTTGAGGCAATTGTTGAGGTACCAGCTTTCGAAAGCAGCCTGCCAGTTAGCGGGCCGCACTTTTGCGAGGGCTTTTAACACCCGGCGAGATGCTTCGGGCATCTGGAACCAGTTGCGCTGCCAATCGTAAAAAGGGTCAAAATCCTTGAGACTGAAGCGGGTAGCTTCCATTTGCTCCATCAATTCTTCGAGAAACCGCTGTCGTTTGGAAATAGTAAGGCGCTTATTTTCCAGAGGAAGCTGATACAACCCGGATTCATTAATTTCTTCGGTAAGCAGATCCAGTGTCAATTCCAGTTCTTCCATTGATTCATTCATGCCCAGTTCGGGAAGGGCTGTTTTGGCGCTCAGGCGAATCAACTCATCCTGAATGACCGAAGGCAGGCCATCGCGCCAGCGTTCGAGCGCCTTCAAAAAAGCGGCAAGTTGCTCGTCAGGCCGTTCAATTTCCTCGAAGTTAAATTCAAAGAAGCGGTATTCCCGGTAATTTTTTTCCAGCGCTGCACGGGCATCAGCAATTGCCTCTTTCAGTTCAAGCATCTGCCGGTGTTTGTCTGAAAAAACGCCGTACAAGCGAAGCGAGCCCTTGCCGGCCCGCAACAGGTTCATGCCAAATCGCCGCTCTGCTTCGCGAAGCCGATCGCCGAGGGTTTCGGTTTTTTCAAGCAATTCGCGGTAGTGCTGTTCGTAGTATTCCAGAAGGAGATCGGCGTATTCGTTTTGTTTCAGGATATAGCGGTGGTGAACCTTAGCGGCTTTTTCGAGTAGTAATTGAGTCTGTCGCTCAATAAACTCCAGACTTTCTTCTTTATCGTAGTGAATAAAAATTCCGGCATTCAGGTTGCGCAAAGGATGGTTCATCGTATTGACCCGCTGAAACAGGGGCAAACTCTTTTCTATGGCCTCCGTTGTTTCCTGAAATTCCGTTTCCTGAAACTGAAATTCCTGCGGAACCAGTTGGCTGCTCAACAATTCCTTACCCTCCTGCCTGCTGATGCGTAAAAAGCGACCGACCGTTTCAGACCAGTTCGATGCGCCAAAAACCTTGCGCCGAACCGATTGATACTGTTGGTCCATCTTCATTTTTTCAAGGGTCAGCTTGTCCAGTGTTTGCCGAAAGGCTTCTTTTCGGTGGCGGGTTTCTGTTCGCTCGGCATGCCCGATGGCCCGCAACAATTCGAGCAGTAAATTTTTATCGTAATGCGCATCGCGCAACAAAAAGTGCAGGCTGGCAATGCCCTGTTGGCCAAGCAGTGCCTGGATTTGCTGAAGAGACGGCACGCTTTCGGATACCACGAGGCAACTTTTCCCATTGGACAATGCCTGGATGATTAAGTTTGCCAGCAGGTAGGTTTTTCCGGTGCCCGCAATCCCTTCAATCAGGGTATTGGGATTGGTGCGGAGTACCTGCAGGGCATTGGACTGCCAGGGGTCGAGTTCCGGCAGCCCATATGGATGCCCCCAGTCGCTGGCGCTGGCCTCCGTTGCCGAAAGCTCCGGAAGTTGGACGGGGTGATTCGCGAGGGGCGGGTATACGCCAAGCGCCGCACACCAATAAACAGCGCCCTCACAACCGCTGTTTTCAAGAGGCGCTTCCTGAGGCCAGGGCGACAAAGCAATGCTTTGATTTTCAAGTTCCCAGCCAAGTTTTTCAACCCATTCTACCACCCACGCAGCCAGCATCGCCGGAGAATCAAAGCCCTTCTTTTGCAATTCCAGCAAAGCGGCTTCAAAGTCAGCCCTGAAATCAGGATGAATGTGATCAACCAGCGCCAGATTTGGATAAAGCGGCAGCTCGGGCTGCCACGAAAGGTTCCAGGTATCCGTACGGTCAGGATCTGGTTCCATTTGAAAGTTCCAGAGCAATAAAGGAGCAGATCCCGTCCCGTTTGCTTCTTTGAGGGCGACGATTGGAAAACCAAGCGCCAGCACCCGGGCGCCGAGGGTACGCTCGGCATTTTTTGAACTAAAATACCAGTGGCGGAACAATCGGTTTTGATTGAAATCAGCCTTCAGTTGGGCCTTAAACGATTTGCGGTGCAACAGCGATGAAATCCATCGGTATGGTAAATCGGCATCTTCGGCAGAAAGTGTCATTAAATCAGTGGCCTGATGACTGGCATCAAAACAAGTTTCATAAATAAGGCGCCCGCGGCTATTGCTCTGCTTGGTCTGCATAGTTTGCTGGTATGGTTTGTTCGGCTCAGATGGCTGAATCCTTCAAATATAGCTGTTACTTCTTCTCAAAAAAGAGTCTCAAGTTCGATTTTTTGACATTCCGGTAGTTTTCGGTACATTTGGGTTCAAATCATTGTTATACCATATAAATTAATTTGAGAATGAATATCATGGAAATGCTTCAGGGTCAACTTTCCGATGGATTAGTTGATCAACTGAGCCAGCAAATAGGCGGCGCCAGCAAAGAGCAAACTGCTACGGCTGCTTCAGGCATCATGAGCTCGCTGATAGGCGCTCTGGCTCGCAACACAGCTACGGAGCAGGGTGCAGCATCCCTGTCGAACGCACTGGATCGCGACCACGATGGTGGCATTTTGAATAACCTGATGGGCATCCTTTCCGGTAACACACAAGTACAGAATGAGCGCGCAATCAATGGAGCAGGTATCCTGAATCACATTTTGGGAGATCGCCAGGGTGGCGTTTCCAATATGGTAAGCCAAATGAGCGGCCTGAATACCAACCAAACCAGCCAGTTAATGACCATGTTGGCGCCGGTTGTCATGGGGATGCTCGGCAAAACCAAGCGGGAAAATGGCCTGGACCAGGGCGGCCTCGCTTCTTTGCTGAACGGAACCGTATCTCAACACCAGAACAGCAACCCTGCAATGAGTCTCGTAACTCAACTTCTGGACAGCGACGGTGACGGCAGCATTATGGATGATGTTGCCAATATGGGTATGAAGTTTCTCGGCGGGTTGTTCAAAAAATAAACCTTCCGGACAAAGATAAAAAAGCCTCCGTGTGTAACCACCGGAGGCTTTTTATTTGGAGCCTTAGCTCTCTTCTGATACGGAAGACTTTTTATTGTCTTCGATCTTTTTCCGTTCACTTTCGCTCATTCCTTCTTTGATTTCCTGCTCTATGGTAGCACGGGCAGTATTGAATTCGCGAATCCCTTTGCCAATGCCGCGCATCAGTTCCGGAATTTTTTTGCCGCCAAAAAGCAGCAGGATGGCAAAGATGATTACAAACATCTCCGGCCCCCAAAAATTGAATAACAACAGACTTTTCATGATTGCATTTTTTTGCATTAAATCTTCCCACATCTTAAAGACTCGGGGAGATCAAAAAAGTTTATTACTTCTTTAAACCTATTTCGCGCAAACGTTCGCTCAGGTATTCTCCGGCGGTAATCGGCGGGTAGGCTAAGGGATTTTCCACAGTCACACAACTAGGCAGGCAAGAAAGATCCATTTCGCTGCGCGGGTGCAGAAAAAACGGGATAGACAATCTTGGCAAATGCCATTCGGCGCGTGGTGGATTCACCACACGGTGTGTCGTGGATTTAAGGTAATTATTGGTCAGGCGTTGTAACATATCGCCGACATTAATGACAATTTCGTCAGCTTCGGGCATAATCGGCAGCCATTCATTGTCCATGTTCAACAACTCCAGTCCGCCTGCAGAAGCCCCAACCAACAATGTAATGAGGTTGATGTCTTCGTGCTGTTCGGCGCGGATGGCAGAGGCTGGCTCCTGCGTAATGGGTGGATAGTGAATGGCGCGAAGAATGCTGTTGCCATTGTGTATCTTCTCATCAAAATACCCCTCCCCCAAATCAAGGTGGATGGCAATGGCTTTCAGCAGGTGGGCTCCTGAATGCTCGAATGCTTTGTACAGGCGGCTGCCAAGCGCGGCAAAATCCGGCACTTCTGCAACCTGTACATTTGGCGGGTACTCATCAGCCAGTAAATCGCCGTCGCTTACTTCCTGTCCGATTTGAAAAAATTCTTTCAAATCGGCTACCTGCGATTGTTTGGCATGCTCTTTCCCGAAGGAAGTATAACCGCGCTGCCCGGCAAGGCCGGCAACTTCGTATTTGCGTTTAATGGGTTCCGGCAAAGCAAAAAAGGCTTTTGCAGCCGCATAAAAATCTTCTATCAATTGTTTTGGAACGCCGTGGTTAATCACGCCTACAAAACCGATTTCATGGAAGGCCGTGCCCAGTTCATGCACAAAAGCCGCGCGTTCCCCGGCATTCCCCTGAACGAATTTCGACAGATCAACTAAAGGAATGGTTCTTTTTGACATGTTCCCTGATAAGATGATTGTTAAAGGTTCAAAATCGACGCAAAGGTACTTGTTTTTCAATCATCGCTTCGGTTTGTAGCGCGATTTTTCAAGTAATACCTGTGCATCTTTCATCGCGATCAACTGCTCCGGGGTCGTTTCCGGAAACTGCTCCATATAAGCTTTTACAATCTGCCACCCGATCCAGTTGGCGGTCCTGCCCGGCGCTTCTTCGGGCATACCGGGCGAATTGGGGCTGTAATCTATGTATTTCCGGATGTCTTTCCATTCACTGGAGTAAAGGAGTTGCTTGTCTAAGAAAAAAGCCCACATTTCCAGTTCGTTGTCATTCAGCCATGCGACCTGTGGCGCCGTAATTTCGAGCTTGATGCTGTCAGGGGTGTTTGGCATCATCAGGTCAAGCAGGTATAGCTTCTTGCCATTATGGATCATCGCATCCACCATGCGCGTACCGGAAGGTGGCCCCAGCATGTCGTCAATGATGAGTTGCATGGATTTTGACACGATGTAGTCGCGTGAATACGTACGCACGAGGTAAGACGAAAAGGCTTCCTGCCCCGGATTATACCGGGCATAAGGATAATAAGCACCGAGAAAAAGATCGAGTCCGACGGCCAGTGAATTTTCCCCGTACAAAAACCCTGCATAAGAGTATTCGGAAATAAACGTTGTGATGGTATCCGGCGTCGGTCGTTCAGGCAGGTAATATTTTTGTAACTTAAAGGCTTGTTGAAATTGCGCGGCAATGTCGTCCATATTGGGATAAACCAGACTACAGGTATCAAATAAATGGCGCACCGCCGGAAAGCTAATGAAACCTTTTACATAGGCTTCGTGCCCTTCAGGGGCAATCAATGGATTTTTTGAGCGCAAAACCTGCGTAAAAAACACCTTACTAAAGCCCGGATAACGCGTTTCCAATTGAGCCAGTGATGCCTCCATGTTGTTCGTATCCAGGCGAAACAAATCCTGCTCAAATCTTTCAATTTTTACCGGCACGGAAATATTCGATACATCCGGCACATCGCGGCCTTCTCTGCCGCAGGATTGGAGCAACACAAGTGCTGTACCACCAAGTAAAAATATTTTTTCCCAACTCATCTTTTGAAAAATAACAGACGCTGAGCGTCATTTTTAGTTAATAAATGAAAACCAAAGGATTACCTGCAATTCAACAATAGGAATTAACTTACAGATCTTTAAAAAGGATTTTTTTAACCGCAGCGTGTAACTTTACCCCTCGAAACTTCGATAATACTGAATAAGGATTAAGGTTCCACTCCCCGACGCGCTTGATAACGCAGATTTCAGCAATCCTGTTGCTAAAGATGCAGCCGGGAATCACCATTAATAAACTGACAAAATTCACAAACATGAAAAAAATAGTTGTTTTAGCGAGCTTTCTGATCGCCGTGCTCTCCATACAGGCACAAAATGATCTGCGTTTTGGCTTTCAGGCCAGTCCTACTTTTTCCTGGATGTTGTCGAATACCAGTCGCATCAATCCCAGCGGCACCAATCTCGGTTTGAAACTCGGCATGATCGGCGAGTTCTATTTCCGCGAAAACTATGCCTTTACCACCGGCCTTGGTTTTGCATTCAACCATGGCGGCACCCAATTGCACGAGTACGGCGGACAGTACTGGACGCGTTCCGATCTCAGCTCGGCGCAGGACACCATGCCAAATAACGTTAAGCTGAAGTACGGTATTCAATACCTGGAAATTCCTCTGGGACTTAAACTGCGGACCCGTGAATTTGGCTATCTCCGTTACTACATCGAACCTACGATTACCATGGGCTTCAAAACGCAGTCCCGGGGACAAATTGAGGGCATCGGCGTCAGTACCGATGATGAAAAAATCGACATCCGCAAGGAAGTCAACAGTCTTAACCTGTCCTGGGGCATTGGCGGCGGCCTTGAGTACAGTCTTTCTGACAACACCAGCCTCATTGGCGGCATTGCCTTTCAAAAGGGGTTCACCGACGTGACCGATGACAATGGTACCGTTTTCGATCCGGATCGCGGCAACAGGAAGGAAAACTCCAAATCAACGCTGGATGTATTGATCATCCGGATTGGTGTCATGTTCTGATAAGCAGGTATCCCAATCAAAGCTGCACCTGAAAGGAAGTAGGGGTGTTTCAAGAGGCAAATAGGCAAGTTGGCAAGAGGCAAAATTTATACCGAAAAACAGTTTATTTCGGAAAACGTTTGAATCTCTATTGCCAACTTGCCTTTTTTACTTTTACAATTCAAACTTAATCCCTTGCGCCAGTGGCAATTGTTTGCTGTAGTTGATCGTGTTGGTCTGCCGGCGCATGTAGGCTTTCCAGGCATCGGAACCACTTTCGCGGCCTCCTCCGGTTTCTTTTTCTCCGCCAAAAGCGCCACCGATTTCTGCACCGCTCGTTCCAATATTTACATTGGCAATTCCACAATCAGACCCGGCGGCGGAAAGGAACAATTCCGACTCGCGCAGGTTCGTCGTCATGATGGCTGAAGACAGCCCCTGCGGGACCTGGTTTTGCAAAGCAATGGCCTCTTCAATGTCGCGGTATTTGATCAGATACAGGATTGGAGCAAACGTTTCGTGCTGCACAATCGGATAGTGGTTTTCCACTTCTGCAATACAGGGTTTTACATAACAACCACTGGTATAGGCCGGCCCTTCCAGTACCCCGCCTTCGACGACGAATTTGCCTCCCTGCTCTTTGATCTGAGCAATAGAGTTGAGGTAATTTTGAACGGAATCTTTGTCAATGAGCGGCCCTACGTGGTTGTTTTCGTCGAGCGGATCCCCGATACGCAACTGCGTATAAGCACGGGCAAGTTTTTGTTTTGCTTCTTCGTAAACATCCTCGTGGATGATGAGTCTGCGCGTTGTGGTACACCGTTGTCCGGCGGTTCCAACAGCGCCAAACAGGGCGCCGGTGAGTACGATCTCCATATTAGCACTCGGCGTAATGATGATGGCATTATTGCCACCCAGCTCAAGCAGGCTGCGGCCCAGGCGCCCGGCAAGCGCAGCGCCGACAATTTTACCCATACGGGTACTTCCTGTAGCCGATACGAGGGGGATGTTCCGGTCGTGGGTCATCAATTCGCCCACCCGGTAATCGCCATTGATGAGGCAGCTCACACCTTCCGGAATATTATTATCTTTCAGCACTTTGTGAAAAATATGCTGGCAGGCAACCCCACAAAGCGGCGTTTTTTCTGAAGGTTTCCAAACACAAACATCGCCACAGATCAGGGCAATCATGGAATTCCACGACCAAACGGCTACCGGAAAATTAAAGGCCGATATGATGCCAACGATGCCCAGTGGATGCCATTGTTCGTACATCCGGTGTCCCGGTCGTTCGGAATGCATGGTCAGGCCGTAAAGTTGTCTCGAAAGACCTACTGCAAAATCGCAGATATCGATCATTTCCTGTACTTCACCCAAGCCTTCCTGAAGGCTTTTTCCCATTTCGTAGGAGACCAGTTTTCCGAGGGCTGCTTTGTGCGTGCGCAGGGCATCGCCATACTGCCGGACGATTTCGCCACGCTTGGGTGCAGGCACCTGGCGCCAATGTTGGAATGCCGACTGAGCCTGGCGAATGACGTTGGCGTATTCATCTGAAGTCGTGACACTTACATGCCCGATCAATTCGCCGTCAACGGGGGAATAGGAAGCGATATACTGACCGGAATCGCTGGAATTCAAACCGGTACTGGTACCGGCGTTGTGCAATTGCAAGCCAAGTTGCTGAAGAAAATCTCTGTTCATTTAGACATAATTTGATTAAGGAGGCGAAAGTTAGGCACTTTGTTTGGGAAAAATAAACTTTACCCGTGATCTGTCCCAAAAGTTGTCCAACCCGTTTCAAAGCGGAACTTTACCTGCTTCCGCACTGAACATAAACGCCGTGCAGACCATTCGGTTGGCTTCGCGGGCAATTTTCGCGCGTTCTGTAAAATGTCGTCCCGAACCCATGTTCAGCCGCTCGAAGAGCAGGGCATGCCTGAATTGAAAATAGGACAACTGATCACCCGTGAAAGCCGCTGCGCGCAAACCGGCTAAAAAAGCAACATCATCAGCGCCACTGCCTTTGACGTGCAGTTCCGGAACGGGCGTTCGCGGCATAAACTCGCGGTACGTTGCGCCGAGGGTAAGGAAAGAATGCTTGAAAAAATACTTGCTCCGCGTCCAGTGATCGCCTGCCCATTCGGGATTGAGGTAACTGGCACAGGCAATCATGGCCGCCGTCTGGCTGCCTTTTGGCGCTTCGCGGCACCTGTTGTCGCGACTGGCCTGGGCACAGGGAACCCCTGTAGCAACATCTTTGATTTCCGTATCAACGTATCGCTGCCAATCGGAAGCGATACGACCAATGAGGCGGGTTTGGTGGTTGTGGTCATAAAGCGCTACGGAAAGCAAAGCAGCTGCATTATCTGAGGGCCAGAAGCCATCATCGAATGGAATCGATCGCATGTGCTTGTAAGGAGAAGTTGCAATACTGCTGATCAGTTGCCTGCTAATCTCCAGATTTAGCCGGCGATAATCGTCTCTGCCGCTTTGATATTTGTACCAGCCTAAAATGAGATTAAGTTGCGCCAGCGCAGCACCTTCATCTTTCCAGTCTTGTTTTTTGCGAATGAGCGATTGACGGTCGCCGGTCGTAGCCAACTGCACGAGGTCGCGCATCAAAGCGGTGACTTCATCGCGCTGGCGGGGGTAACGCGCACTGTAAGCAGCGAGACCTTCCGCCATCAGGGCCAGCATATTCAGAGAGCCATCCCGGTCAAGGCCCCTGAACACGGATGCCTGGACACCTTCATCTTCAAGAAATTCGCGGATTTCGCGATAATGGCGCAGGCGCGATTTCCCTGATATTTCATTCAGCCAATATCCTGTCTGAACAAGCGCCAGGAGGCAGGCAATCCCAAGAGCGGCCCAGGCCAAGCGGGGTTTTTGTCTTCGAAAAATCCGATAAACAGCAAGTGGAACCAGCAACCAGGAAACCAGAAATATTAGCAGCGCTACAAAGCTCATGTTATCCCTATTTTGTGTGCCAAAATACGCACTTCCGTCGATAGCGGTTCTAAAACCTTCTTTTTACGTTTTTGTTACGAATTGCTCAAAGAGCATCTCTAACTTCGCACAACATACAAAACAACTGTTACACCTTGGAAATTGGAATCATCGGATCAGGAGTAGCCGGCATGGCCGCAGCCATCAGAATGGCAAGCCGCGGGCACAGCGTTACCGTTTTTGAAGCAGATGCCCTGCCTGGCGGAAAGCTGTCAGAAATTGCCGTGGACGGGTATCGCTTTGATGCGGGGCCCTCCCTTTTCACCATGCCGCAATACATTGAAGAATTGTTTCAGGTGGCCGGAGTAGAAATGGCGCCCCATTTCCAATACGAAAAACTCCCCATCGTTTGTAATTATTTCTGGGAAGACGGTGAACGCCTTACCGCCTGGGCCGATCCGACCCACTTTATGCTGGAAATTGAACAAAAGCTGAATGTGCCGGGCGCGGTGCTGAAAAAATCGCTGTTCGACTCTAAAAGGAAATATTTGGCTACCGGCCGCATTTTTCTGGAAAAATCACTGCACCGCCTGAAAACCTGGTTGAGCCCGGAAGTAGCCAAAGCGCTCCTAACCATCCCGGTACTCGATCTTTTTACCACCATGAACCGGGTCAATGAGCACGTGCTCAAGCATCCGAAACTGGTGCAATTGTTCAATCGCTATGCCACTTACAATGGCTCCAATCCTTATAAAGCACCGGGCTTGCTCACTATCATCCCCTACTTCGAATACGGCTTCGGCGCCTGGATTCCAAAAGGCGGTATGATTTCGATTACCCGTGCATTGTACGAACTGGCTACTTTAAAAGGCGTTACCTTTCACTTCAATACCCCGGTAGAAGAAATTTTGGTGGAAGACCGGCGTGCTGTTGGCGTTTTGGTGGGTGAAAAACCGTATTACTTTGACCGGATCGTCAGCAATATGGATGTTTTTTACACCTACAAAAAGTTATTGCCGGGTCAAAAAGAGCCAAAGCGGGTGCTGCGGCAGCAAAAATCCACCTCTGCCCTGATTTTTTACTGGGGCATCAGCAGGCAGTTCCCGGAATTAGACCTGCACAATATTTTTTTCAGCGAACATTACCGCGCAGAATTTGATTGTCTGGAAAGCGGAACCATTTTTATCGACCCAACGGTATACATCAACATCACCGCTAAATACTGCCCGGAAGATGCCCCCGAAGGCAAAGAAAACTGGTTTACCATGATCAATGTACCTCACAACAGCGGGCAGAACTGGGACGATCTAATAGCCCGGGCCAGGGAAAACATCCTGACCAAACTCTCGCGCATCCTCGGCACAGACATTGCTCCGCTGATTGAATGCGAAGCCATACTTGATCCCCGTAGCATTGAGAAACGTACCTTTTCGCACCTGGGCGCACTTTACGGAACCAGCTCGAACAACCGGATGGCGGCATTTTTCAGGCATGCCAATTTTTCAAAACGCATTTCGGGGCTGTATTTTTGCGGCGGCAGCGTTCATCCTGGCGGCGGGATACCCCTGGCTTTGTTGTCTGCAAAAATTGTGGACGAGATGGTTTGATTTGATAATTTGAAAACCCCGCTTGGGCGGGACAAGTTTTGATGATTTGGAAATGGCGTTTCTGCTTATACAGTTAAAATGATGACAGACATCCAGAAAGATAAACTCGCCATAAGCATACTGCTGCTGCTTTATTCAGTGGGAATTGCCGCATTGTGGTTCAGGTTGCATCCTGATTTTATTTTGCTGACTCCGCTCAATTTACTGATTTCCTTAGCGTTTATGCTTTGGCGTCATCCACAAAAAAACCGCGATCTATTACTGTTTGCAAGCCTTTGCTATATCGCTGGTTTTTTGGTGGAGATGGCGGGTGTTCAAACCGGGGCAATCTTCGGAACCTACCGGTATGGCGAAGTGCTTGGGCCTAAGGTATGGGGCACTCCGCTGATGATCGGAGTAAACTGGGTCATTCTGGTCTATGCTTCTGCAGCAAGCATGAATCATTGGCTTGGAAAAAAAAGCCGGTTGCTGCGTATTGCCCTTGCAGCGGCAGTGATGGTATTGCTGGATTTGCTGATCGAACCCGTGGCCGTTGCGTTCGGATTCTGGACCTGGGAAGGGGGCATCATCCCCATACAAAACTATGTGGCCTGGTACGTTTTGGCTTTTGGATTGATTGCTGTTTTTTACCGAATCCTGGGAGATACCATCAACAAAGTGGCTATTGCACTGTTGGTATTGCAGTTTCTGTTTTTCGGCATTTTGAATTTTTCGCTATAACTGATCTGATATGCAAACATTGATCTATGTCCTGGTTACGTTGGCCGCTGTGGCCGGAATGGAATTTGTAGCCTGGTTTGCACACAAATACCTCATGCATGGCGTATTGTGGTCCTGGCACGAAGATCACCACAAGCCTCATCACGAAAAACATGGTTTTTTTGAAAAAAACGACCGCTTTTTCCTGGTTTTTGCCATTCCAAGTGCCGCTTGCTATATACTCGGCTCGGCTACCCCTCATTTTTGGTTGTTTTTCATTGGTGTCGGGATCTCGATATACGGGTTGATTTATTTTTTGATCCACGACGTTTACATCCACCAGCGCTTTAAGTGGTTCAGACAGTTAGACAGCCCTTATTCCCGGGCCATTCTGCGTGCCCACGGCGCTCACCATGCCAAACAAACAAAAGAGGCCGGCGAGTCTTTCGGACTGCTTCTTGTTGCCGGCAAATATTTCCGCAAGCGCAGAGAATCATCTTCCAGATCTTAGTCCATTTAGTCGAGTGTCTGAGCTTTACCTGCCTACCGCAGGCAGGAGTTCGAGAGCAAGGCATGCGAAGGCCCGTTTCGACTCCGCTCAACGGCCGTTCGTTGAGCGGAGTCGAAACGAAATGACTGATTTTGGGGCCGAGCGTAACGCAGCTATCGGACTACCCGCCTACCGGCCGGCAGGTAAAGACAGACACTACTCCCTGAGGTCTTCGATGTGATAACCCGGATATTTTGCTTTGTTGAAGGTGAAATAACTGGCTTCGAAGGCCTTGTTTGGCGTTAGTTTTGTGATGTTGAAGGTATAGCGTGAGCCATCTTTACTAAAGGCTTTGATGCTCGTCACAGCAGCCGTTTTTTTCTCTACCGTCATGCGTATTTTGGAATATTCCGCATTGCGATCGGTTGGCTTGAACTCAATTTGCTGAAACACCTGCCCTTTATCCGAATATTCGTTGACGATGGCATAAATATAGCTGCCTTTTTCATAAAACCGGAGCATGGATTGCGGTGTCAGGATGCTTTCCTGATCCTCTTCATCGGGCAGATTGTTAATTTGTATTTCTTTGTTGCCTGTCAGCACCATCCAGATGGCTTTTCCATCGCAAAGAATCTGCTGGGGGCCCAGGTCAAGAAAATACTTGTTCCCCTGCTGGGAAATTTTCCCTTTTTGAACCTGCTTTGGTTGCTCGGCTAATTCAATTTCCAGATTGAAAGTTGCTTCCAGCGACTTATAACCCTGATAATTCTTTTTCACCTTATCAAGGATGGCTTTTGCGGCCGGATCCGAGTCGCCTTTTTTGGTAAACTGGTTGGTTGTTTTTTGTGCAAAAAGTCCGCTCACTGCAAACAAAAGCACAAAAGAAATCAAAGTCATTTTTTTCATCTAAACATGTTTTTTTTCAGGAAGCGCTTGCTTCTGTTCTTGCCCTACAAAAACGCAACATTAACGCCTTTATGCGCAAAACGCCGTTTATGTCGTGTTAAAGTTTGTTTAAGAAGCGCCCGGACAAGGCCGGGACGCAGCGTTTCAGAACCGGTACGCGTTCCTTTTAGATAATATACCCTATAACATCAAATGCTTAAACAGGTTGGTTATGATTCCGAAAAAAGCGCTACAAAAAAGGCTTGAGTAAGACTCAAGATTACTATATTTGGGCCAACGGCATACCAATATGGATATTGTTTTTAATCTCAATCGCGAAGAACAAGACCTGATCAGCGCCTGCATTCAGCGGGAAAGATGGGCTCAAAAGCTATTGTATGAAGAGTACTACAGCAAGATGATGGCCGTTTGTCTCCGTTACGCAGGCAGTTCTGACGATGCGATGGATATTCTGCACGAAGGCTTTATTAAAGTCTTCCGGCACATTTCCAAATATCAGCCGGGTACTTCCCTCGCGGCGTGGATGAGGAAAATAATGGTGAATACAGCCATTGATTATTACCGGAAAAACATCCGGCGCAGAACAGAAGACATTGAACAGGCCTATGATCTCGGCACTTCGGAAGCAGATGCCATCAGCAAATGCTCAGAAAAAGAGATTCTTGAGGCCATACAGCAATTATCGCCAGCTTATCGAACCGTTTTTAACCTGTATGTCGTGGAAGGTTATTCCCACAAGGAAATCGCCGATATCCTCGAGATTACAGAAAGTACTTCGCGCTCCAATCTGGTGAAAGCGCGATTAAAACTGAAAGCATTTCTGACTTCAAGAGCATTTGGGTACGATGAAGAGGAATAAGGAATTTGACCGCAGCATTCGAGAAAAAATGGAAAACCTGGCGCCTGGCTTCAATGCCGACTCCTGGGACAAACTTCAGCATCAACTAGATTCCGAAGATGCCCAAAGTGAGTGGGACGAGCAGTTTTCAAAACGTCTTCGCCAAATCGAGCGGCCTTATAACCGCGCCTCATGGCAAGCGCTGGCCGAGCGTTTGGACCTTGAAGAAATGTGGCTGAACAGCATTTATAGCGCCAAAGCCAAAGAGTTGCTGTTTATGGCCCTTGTTTTTTGGTCGGTCATTCAATTTCTACCAATTGCTCCTCAGCATATTGCCCTGCAGGCGCCGCTTCAAAACCGGGAAACCAGGCTACTTCCTGCCAACACCGGCGACAAGATGGTATCCCCTGAGGATATTAATGCCTCAATTGGCGCGGCCATCATCCACCCACCCGCTAAAACATCCTCTGCCGAGTCTTTCAAGCCCGTTCAGGAACAAGCGGAGCAGGTTTCCACTACCGGAACTTACTTATTGCCTTCATTTGTAACAACGCCCTTACTCAACGGATATCTGAATACAAATGGCTCTTTCATTACATTTGGAGACCCCTTGTCTTCTGAGTCATACGCTTCTGAAACGCCGGGAAACAACCTGCAAACTGATTATTTGCGCGGGGTACAGGCGCCTGTTTTTCCTGAAGAAAATGAAGCCCCTGCCCAAATTGCAGAGGTAAGCCTGATTCCTTCAAAGAACCTGGCCCGGCTCCTGCCCGAAGGTGAATGGGTAGGAGAAAAAGCCTTGCTCCAGCATCCTGTGCCACGCAAAAAGTTCGTACGCATTGGTATGATGGGCGCCTCGGATTACAACCGAATCATTACGCCGCCTGTGCGCGTCAATACAGAAATCGTGAGTCTGGATCGCTATGCTCTGGGGTATAGCGGCGGCATCACCATTGGTTTTGAAAGTGGTCGCTGGGAAGTGGAAACCGGTTTTATTTATACCGCTAAACGTTACTATCCACTGCAGGTTTTGTACGTGGAAGGCAGCCTGAAAGATGGTATTTTTGGCAGCGGTATCAAACAAACGGAGTTCGACATCATGCAGGTGCCACTCAATTTCCGCTACAATTTCCTTTCCCGCAATCGCTGGCGCATCTATGGTCTTGTCGGGGCTTCTGTGCACATTGTGGCCCAGGCCAATTACTACGTTGCTGATATCGAAGATTTTGAAACAGCAACTTTCCGTCCGCCTCCAAGCGACGGCAGCCGTGCGGGGCAGGAACGGCCACAGGTTGTCGTTACCCAACAAGCCCAGAGCCAGGGCTGGCTGGAAGGCGGCGGTTTACTCGAAAACAGTTACGCCGGCCTCAACGTCGGTGCAGGAATAGAGCGCTACATGTCGCCTCGCTGGAGCCTCTTTGCACAGCCCACATATTACCATTCGCTGCTTTATGCCAACAAAGGGCTTGGACCGGTCAACGACCGCATTCATACCATGTCCTTGTTTATGGGTGTAAAAGTCAGGTTGTAAACTTCGTCTCTGTTAAAGTTCCTTCCGCAAACGGGCAACAGGCAGGTTGAGTTGTTCGCGGTATTTGGCAACGGTGCGGCGTGCAATGTTGTACCCTTTTTCCTGTAAAATTTCGGTCAACCGTTCATCAGACAACGGTTTTTGTTTGTCTTCTGTGCCAATGACATCCTGCAAAATCTTTTTCACCTCGATCGTAGACACCTCCTCCCCTTCCGTGGTTTGAAGCGCTTCGGAGAAAAACTCTTTCAGGCGTTTGACGCCAAATTCAGTTTGCACAAATTTGTTGTTCACCACCCTCGAAATCGTGGAAATATCCAGGCCGGTCATATCGGCAATGTCTTTCAGAATCATCGGGTGGAGCTTTTTAGGATCACCTGTAAGAAAATACCCTTCCTGATATTTCATGATGGCATACATCGTATTCAGCATGGTCTGCTGCCGCTGGTGAATGGCATCAATGAACCACTTAGCCGAGTCGATTTTTTGCTTGATGAACTGAACCGCTTCTTTTTCCTGCGAATTGGACTTACCGCCTTTTGCCTTGGCGCGGTAGTCGCGCATCATGTCGAGGTATTGACTGCTGATGCGCAATTCAGGCGCATTTTTCGAGTTGAGCGACAGCTCCAGTTCGCCATTGTTGTTCAAAAGAATGAAATCGGGAATGACGTACTGCACACTCCGGTTGATGCTGCCCACGTAGCCGCTGGCGGGTTTTGGATTGAGTTTCAAAATCTCATCCAGGGCTTCTTTCAGTTCTTCTTCTGAAGTCTCCAGGTTTTTCTGAAGCTTGGGGTAATGCTTTTTGGTAAATTCATCGAAATATTCCTCTACGATCTGAAGGGCTAAGCGCAGGTTCCGCTTTTGGCGACGGGTCAGGTGTTCCTCGTGTTCCAGCTTGCTTTTCAACTGGATGCACAGGCATTCCTGTAAATCGCGTGCCCCCACGCCGGAAGGATCAAACTGCTGAATTTTTTTCAACAGTTCTATCACTTCTTCTTCTGTAGCAAACACATTTTGTGAAAACAGGAGGTCGTCCATAATAGACAAGGGATCACGGCGCAGGTACCCGTCTTCGTCGATGCTGCCGATCACCTGCAGGGCAATATTGCGCTCCCGCTCGTCTTTCAGGCTCAACAGCCCAAGTTGTTGTTCCAGGTATTCGTGGAAGGTATTTTCCTCAGCGATTGGAATGACTTTTTCTTCTTCGTCGCCGTTGTAGTTATCGCCCTGTAATTTATAAGACGCCGGATCGTCGTCCATGTATTGATTCAGGTAATCGTCGAATTCAAATCCATCCTCGCTTTTGGGTACCGCATCATCTGCTACTTCATCCTGCCGGTACAATTCTTCCTCAGGGCCGTCAAAATCACCTTCTTCCCGGCTGTCTTCCAGCGCCGGATTGATTTCCAACTCCTCTTCGATGCGTTCATCCAGCGCTGCCGTGGGGATTTGCAGCAGTTTCATGAGCTGAATCTGCTGGGGTGACAGCTTTTGGAGCATCTTCTGACTTAAACTCTGCTTTAACATGGTTGCTTCGTGTTGCGCGTATCGTTTCTTCTATAAACGGCTTAACGGAAAAATGTTTCAATGCGCCGTTTGTTTTCGCAAGATAAGGGTTTTGAAGGGAAATGAAAACGGGGAAGGAGATTGATGGCATTCTCTGTGTGGATAATGCCGGTTCAGGCCGGGGTCAAATAAAGCCCGGTAGAACAAAAGAAGCCCCAATGCTTGTATCTTCCACATATCCAGAGTACTTTTCCACGGGTTTAAAGCCGGGCCCTGCAAACCGGGCAGGTTTATGCATCATCAAAACGAGCACCATCATGACAAGAGGAATGTACCTTTTCACTTTGCTCCTGCTGTTTGCTGTCAGGGGATTTGCACAGGAAAAAATCATGGGTTTTACGCCTGAAAACGCGGCGAAACAAATCAGTTGGGAAAAACAATTCGACGCACTGCTGAATCCTCAAAATCAGGATACCTGGATGCAATTCCTCACTTCGCACCCACATCACGTCGGTTCGCCACAGGATAAAGCGAATGCCGATTATATGCTGGCTTTGTTCAAAAGCTGGGGGTACGAAGCACAAATTGAAACCTATCACGTTCTGTTTCCCACTCCAAAGTTGCGGCGTTTGGAATTGCTTGGCGCAAAACCCTACAAAGCAAAACTGGAAGAATCAACTTTAAAAGAAGATAAAACAAGCGGTCAAAAATCGGAGCAGTTGCCAACGTACAACGCCTATTCTGCCGACGGGGATGTTACCGCCGAACTGGTTTTTGTCAACCGTGGCGTTCCTGCCGATTACGAAGAACTGGAAAGAATGGGTGTTGACGTTAAAGGCAAAATCGTGATTGCCAAATACGGCGGTTCCTGGCGTGGCATCAAACCCAAAGTTGCCGCTGAACACGGGGCTATCGGATGCCTGATTTATTCAGATCCTGCTGACGACGGTTATGTTCAGGGCGATGTCTACCCGGTTGGCGCTTTTCGTCCCTGGGATGGCGTGCAACGCGGTTCTGTGATGGACATGCCCGTTTATCCCGGCGATCCTTTAACGCCCGATGCTGGCGCAACGCTCGATGCCAAACGTTTGGACCGCAAAGATGCGGTAACCTTGCTCACAATACCCGTTTTGCCCATTTCCTACGAAGATGCCCTGCCGTTTTTAAAGTCACTGGGCGGGGAAGTAGCGCCTCCAAAATGGCGCGGCGGTTTGCCGATCACGTATCATGTCGGCCCCAGCAAAGACAAAGTTCATTTACAACTGGCTTTTAACTGGGACATCAAACCAATCAACAATGTCATCGCCAAAATGAAGGGCAGCACTTACCCCGACGAATGGGTCATCCGGGGCAATCACCACGACGGCTGGGTAAATGGGGCAGCAGACCCCGTTAGCGGCCTGGTAGCCGAACTGGAAGAAGCGCGGGCGATTGGTGAACTGGCCAAAAAAGGATTTCAGCCCAAACGCACCCTGATTTACTGTGCCTGGGATGGCGAAGAACCAGGTTTGCTCGGCTCGACGGAATGGGTCGAACACCACCAGGAGGAATTGAAACAAAAAGCGGTTGCCTACATCAATTCGGATGGCAACGGACGCGGTTTTGTTGGTGCAAGCGGCTCCCATACGCTGGAAACGCTGTTCAATGAAATTGCCGATCAGGTCATAGATCCACAAACAGGCGTTAGCATTAAGGAAAGAAGGTATGCCCGCACCATCGTCGAAGCAGACCCCGCAAGTCGGGCCAAAATGCTCGGCAATAAATACATCAAGCTGGGCGCCCTGGGCTCCGGTTCCGACTATTCGCCCTTCTTCCAGCACCTTGGCATTGCCAGTATGAATCTGGGGTATGGTGGTGAAGGAAACGACGGGCAATACCATTCCATTTACGATTCTTATGACTTGTTCACGCGGTTCAAAGACCCCGGGTTTGCTTACGGCATCGCATTGTCAAAAACAGCTGGCCGCGTGGCGCTGCGCCTCGCAAACGCGGATGTCATTCCGTTCGACTTTAATACTTTTTTCAAAACACTCAACGATTATGTGGTTGATGTCAAATCCTTGCTGGACAACAGGCGGGCAGAAACAGAAACCGAACGTAAAATTATTCAGGATCGGCTGTTTGATCTGGCCAGAGATCCCAAAACAGTAAGCCTGACGCCTAAAGCAAAAGATGCCGTGCCTTTCCTCAATTTCAGCAGCATAGACAATGCACTGGTAGATTTAAAAGCTGCTGCCGAGGATTTTCAGAAACTGTATGAAAAAGCCACCCAATTGCCTGCAAATAAGCAGCAGCAACTGAATGCAATACTGTACAAAACGGAACGGAGTTTGCTGCAGGCACAGGGTTTGCCGCGCCGCAGCTGGTACAAACACCAGATTTATGCACCGGGATATTATACCGGGTATGGCGTAAAAACCCTGCCGGGCATCCGAGAAGGCATTGAAGAGCGGCAATGGAAAGAAGCGCAGGAACACATAGAAATTGTCGCTAAAACGCTGATTGGCTATACCAATGATATCCGCAAAGCGATTGAGATGGTGAAGTAGTGTCTGTTCACAAGAATATTTTTCGATAGCAGGCTTCAATTTTTTCAATTTCATTTTCTGTTAAATCCTTAAATTCCTTTTGTTTTGCTCTCATTGAAAGTTGTCCGCCATTTTGCTCTAAAAACCTGACCAATATGGCGATTAACCGGTCGGGCATTTCAAAATCATTTTCAATATGCCGTTTAAATTCGTCGTACTTAGACAAGTAGGTCACTTCATCCGGGATGATATTTCGGATGGTATCTATCATACAGTCGTATAGAAAAATTGCTTGTTTTGTTGCATCGAAGTAACGATAATAATCAATGGTATCATTGAATACTTCTATGTTATGGTCCGGGGTTTCTTTCCACTCGATGAATTCCAATAGCGGTTTTGAGTACGACTCTAATGCCTTTTGATAATCAACAATATGGCTTAATATTGAAGCAGATATCGGGAAAATAATTCCTTGTTGAGAAAATTGTTTTTTTGCGAGGAAGTGATGAATTAAATAGCGATGAATGCGGCCATTTCCATCTTCAAAAGGGTGAATAAACACAAACCCAAAGGCAATGACCGTAGCAGCCAACACCGCATCCATATTGCTCTTTAAGAGCAGGTCATTTGTTTTCAGTAAGCCGTTAATCAAAGTTTCTATATCCTGCCATTTGGCTGAAATATGATCCGGTATCGGTTCACCGGTTGTCCGGTCATGTTCGCCGACAAACCCACCTTTCATTCGGAACCCCATGTTTAAGAAGCGGGTGTTTTCAATAACAATCTGCTGCAATCGAAGCAATTCATCCCGGGTCAAATCTTTTGTGCCAGCTTGCCCTATGACTTGTCCCCAGCGGGTTGCCCGTATGCTTTTGGGGCTTTCCCCTTCAATAGAAAAGGATGCTTTGGAGTCTTTGAGCAGTAAAAAAGCCGATGCCCGAAGTAAGATATCCTGCCGAATTCCTTTAAGATAATGGTCTTTCTGCTCAGCAAAATTGGCAGCAAGATATTGTTCCAATTTGGCACTTTTGCTGATCATAGGGCAGAAGTCCTTTGTGCCTGGTAAGTTGTTAAGGACCAGATGACGGGGCGATTTTTCTCCCGAAATGGCATATTGAAGCCGTTCATCCACCAAAGGCACATAGCTCTTTTTCGTCAAATCCTTTTTCGCAGCCAAAGGCTCCCCACTAAGCCATTCAATCAAAAACCAAATTTTGCGGGAATATTGTCCTGTTGGCTCAATATCAACCAATTCTGTTAATTGCCGGAGCGTGTAATGTTTAATTAAAAAGCTGAAAAATAGTAAATTTATCCCTTCATATTTAAGTGCAAAGACGAGGTGTTTGTATAAGGATTCTATTTCTGTCTGCGTTGTATTGTCTTCCGGTAAGTAGCTTAGGGGAAAAACATTCCATACATCGGTTTGGTACTTTTTATTTTTCTGACTTACCAATGCAATGGGCGACGGGATAGGTACTTTCAGGTTTAAACGATGAATAATGGCCGAATAGCCAACGATAAACCCCTCTTCGGGCAAAGGCATATCAGTGAAAACGGGTGCGCTAAATGAAAAATGAGTGCTTTTCATTGTTGTGCGATAAATTTAAGCGCAAAATATACAAAAAACAGATTTTTTAATAATTTTAAGCGCAAATAATTTTAATTAAAAAAAAACAGGCGCAGGTGTATCCAAAAGCAAGGTTCTGTTTTTAAACCATAAGCCCTCCATCTTAAGAGACCATAAACAATATATATCGCATGAAATAAAAACCCAAAGCCATTAAATCATGGGCCACAACAAGCCAATTCAAAAGACTCCTCTGTATTAAATGCTTCCAGATGTACGCAATAATACGCCGAATCAGCATCGTCTTCCAATACACTGATTTGAGCAAAAATGGTACCTCTTTTAGAGGCAGACAGGATCTTTCCTTTTAATATAACAACTCCATTTTCTAAGGTCTTTTCTGGAGGCAAGGGTTCTAATAAAAGCGGTTTATAATTGGCAATAGCAAAACAGGCTATGTCGCCAAGCATTTTTTTATTTTTCAACTTGGGTGTTCTAATGAAATCTTTGTGTTCAACTGCAATTGAATAAGCGAGTCTGTATTGCAATCCACCGTCATTTTCGCACCAAAATTTAGAAACACATCCCCCCACGTTATTTAAGGTAATTAATTCACCCTCATCATCAAACAACACGATCGTTTGGGGTGGTAAATCCAAAGGAATATCCTCGTAATAAGACGCAGTTCGATTCCCGAATACGATGCTGTCGGGCAACAGAGTATTAGGTAAGAAGACAGTCAACAGGTAGCGACTACCTTCAATACTATCTAAGTAGGCAACTCCAATACTATTTTCCGGAAAAGGCGCTTGTTTGGTTAATTCTTGCACAGCATCGGGAGCTACAGACTCCTTGTTTCCCCTATCAGGATGGCACCCCAACAAGGTGATTGTCAGGAGGGCCAATAAAGTGGCAGGCACATTGCATTGCATCTTTTCCAGTTAGGGTTAAAAATTATTCTTTGCTCATCATTGATAATGATAAAAAATCCCCGTATCAAACGGCGTCCATAGACTTGCTTTTTGCCCGCAAGCCTTCAGGCCGTTATTGGCCCAGGTATTGCAGGTATGAAATAAGCTGTAGCTGCCGACCGCTTCATAAAAAGCGTCGTTTTTCCCGTAGTTGGCTGTCGTATGGATGTTCAATAAGTCGCCGCTTTTCGATTTTTGGAAACTGGAAGAGACGTAGCGAACGAGTTGCTGATACTGGGAATTGCTGATGTGGATGCTTTTGCAAAATTCGCCTTCTTTCATTTCTTTGTAAAAGGTGGCGTGGACAGCGGAGGTACTCAGGGCAAATGCCGCTTTAAATGCGACACTGAATTTCAATTCTCCCCAGCTTGGCGTTTCGAGATAAAAGCCTTTATCCCCCCAGCCAAATGCCACAAACTGCGCAGTGGAGTCTTTGCCGGTGGTATTTTCATACTTCACCAATTTGCTCCAGTCCATCAACGCTGTTTTAATCGGAAGCACAAGATCGGTATGCACCCCATTGGATAAAATGTAAATGGTCACCTCGTTTTGGGACGCCGCATTTTTGTTTACGGTAATTCTTGACAAACAGTAGGCAGAACCCAAATACAATAAAATAAGGCCAATAAAGGTCCCTAAAGTAATCCCTGAAATTTTCAGGGTTCGTTTGAGGGTTCGTTTGATTTTCATAAAATATTGGGTGTAATTTTATGGATAGATACCCCGGCCAGTGGCTTGAGTTTATGCTGTTGATGTAAACATTGCAAAATACTCCTGTTGCTTTGCAAATGTAAACATTCCGGAAAATAAGTGCAATTACCCAACGGGACGTATTCCTTTAAACCCCGCTCCCTAACTTCAGTCCAACAAAAAAAATGGTTATGCTCAAATACGCTTTACTGCTGTTCGCCTTCATAAGCCTGGCATTTCCCCTCTCAGCCCAATACAACGACCCTCTTTTCCCAAAACCCCAATCTGGTTACGGAGCTGACGGCAGTTACCCGGTTGAAGTAACGACTTTCCCCAGCCCCGATTTCCCCGGGGAAATTATAGAAATATTCCATCCGGGCGGGGTGACCGGCGCTGTTCCCACCCTGTTTTTTTCGCATGGTTTCGGCGGTACGTTTTCCAGCTATGTGCAAGGGATGCTGGAATTTGTTGCCAAAAAGGGTTATGCGGCAGTATTCGTCCCTTACCCCACGACGGGGGCGAGCATTGTCGGGCGCTACGACATCCTGTTGAATGGCTTCCGGCTGGCGGCGCGCACCTACCCCGGTATCATCGACACCACGCAGGTCGGTTTTATGGGGCATTCCTTCGGTGGTGGCGCCATGTTTGGCGTATCGCACCGATGCTTTACTGAAAACAACTGGGGATCAAACGGCCGCTTCCTCTTTTCTTTAGCGCCCTGGTATGCTTACGAAATCACACAGGAGGAACTCCAGTCTTTCCCATCGGATACGAAATTAATCATGCAGGTGTACGACGATGACACGGTTAACGACCATCGGATGGCGATTGACCTTTTCAACAACATAAACATTTCCGTGGAAGAGAAAGACTTCATTCTGGTGAAATCGGATACAATTCAAGGCCACGTTTACGCCGCTGACCACGCCGTTCCCGGCACTTATCAGGTTTTCAATGCTTTGGATTATTACGCTTTTTACCGACTGCTCGATGCACTTTGTGATTACACCTTCCGCGGAAATCTTGCCGGGAAGGCCATGGCACTCGGCAACGGAAGTGCGCTGCAAGTCGAGATGCCCTCTGGCTTGAGTCCGCTTTCACAAACCGACGCCCCTTCGCCACTTTATCCGGAAGACCAGTATGGCTTTCCTTGTAGCGGCATTTTAAATCCCCGCAAAGCTTACTGCCCGGCCCTGACCGGCACCAACGAAGCGACTCCGGACACCTACGCGTTGGCTATAGCCCCAAACCCAGCCAGCGCCCAAATCCGGGTAACAATCCCCGCCGATGCCAAGGCGCGCCAAATCCGGGTATTCAACCTGTCCGGACAACAGGTTTTGGCAAAACGCCTGAATAATGTTTCAGTGGTTACACTCAATCTGGAGGGACTGCCTTCCGGCGAATATGTGGTGGTAGTGGGTCGGTATCGCGGGCGGGTGAGCCGGGTGAAGGGGTGAAGCTGGATCAATAAATTATTGGGACCTGGACCATGTACAAAGTTTACGAATACGAAAAAGATGTGACAGAAAAACACAATCCCAAAAACGACAGATGGATTGAATTCAAACCCGATGGCTCCTTTACCAGCGGTGGTGAACCCTTTGGGCAAAACACCGGAAAATGGACGGCTGACAATGAAAAATCAGTGCTCTATATTGACAGCGATGTAGATGACGATGACAGCGAATGGAAGATAAGCTTTGCTGACGATCAGATGGTTTGGACTGGCATTGGGCATCCGAGAAAAGAGAATACGAAGTTGGTGCATAAAAGGAAAGGGTAAGGTATATATAATAGGCCAGCATTGCTTAGTGCATGACGGAGATGTCATTCCTGACAATATGCCACTTCCCTTTTTGGCGTTTCACCATAAGTATCCCCCGAAATCTGCCGCATAGGTTGTAGGTCAACAAAGCCGTGCTTAAATTATCATTGAATATCATATAGGAACAGGTAAACAAACCGAGGTATTCCCGATCTCCACATTGATGGCCTTTGCGGGGCCGTGGTTCAATGACTTTCCAGGGGCTTATATTTCCTATCCTTTTTTTATCTAAAGGTCTTGGCTTTTCTTTTCCAGACAATAGTTGAGATGCAAGTCCCTGATAGGTGTTGCGCTCAAATTCTCTGAGCAAAAACCTGTCAGGTTCAGTAAAGGTCTGCGAGATTGCGATCAGGAAGGTAGCCGTGTCCCGATAGAGATGAAATGCGTGCTTCAGAGAATCCAGGATTCTGTTGGTGGCCTCTACACTGCCCTCGACGCTGCTATCCGGCGGCGGTGGCGGGGGTGGGGGAATAATTGTTGGGCTTGCCAACTCGCGAATGGTTTGTGTAATGATTTCGTATGCATATATTTCTTCCTGGGCTTCCCGAGAAATTTGGTGGCGGCAGGCGGAAAACAGGCAAATCTGCCAGAGGGCAAAGAAAAGGACTGGTAATGGTCGCATCATTTGGCAAATTAATACATGGATTATTTACCTTGTCAGGATGCTGCTTCCATGTATTTTGGTGTATTGTGCGGGTGAATAAGCAGTTGGGGGCAGTGGAGAGTGCAACCTACACAATAACCTCAACCTCAATCATTTTTTCCATTTCCTCTTCGCTTGCCCCTGCTATCAACCAAGCTCTGATCAGTCGCTCAGCAACAGCATAACTCTCTTTGGAAAGCACCATGTCTAAAACCAACTCCGGAACAGGTGCCAATTTCTCAGACAAGGCAATTGAGTCCAACCATGCGGAAATTTCTATACTTTCTCCCTGTGGCGGCGCCTGTATGATGCGGACTGCGCGGTTGCGCTTTTTTTCCAGCACATTAAAGATTGGATTGCCGTCGTATTCCTTTTAGCCTGCATCGGTTTCTGTATTCAGAAATGGTGCAAAATGGAATTGGTGTTCGTGTGCCAGACCGGAAAACAAACGCTGCCAATAACCTTGTGCGAGGTTATAGTTTTTTATCCGTTAAGAAATTAGCATAGAGATGGTGTACCATGTCCTCCTGTTATTTGAAAGCAACCACGATCAATAAAATGAACAACACAAGAGCAATAAACGCAGTTCCTGCCTTTGAAAAAGCAGCAACAAATCCCTACCTTTAACCAGCACCAACTTCACATACGCATATGGACTTCCACCACTCGCCCAAAACCCAAACCCTGCTCCGCACCATGCAGCAATTCATGGACGACCACATCTTTCCATTGGAAGCAACCCTGCTGCAGGAAGCGCACGAGTCGGGAGCCGACTGGAAAAGCTGGCAATTGGACGCCCGCATCGAAACCCTGAAAGAAAAAGCGCGTGCGAAGGGCCTCTGGAACCTGTTCCTGCCGGAAATCAGCGGGCTGAGCAATGCCGAATATGCCCCGCTGGCCGAGCTGAGCGGGCAGTCGCTGCTGGCGCCCGAGGTGTTCAACTGTAATGCGCCGGATACGGGTAATATGGAAGTCATCTGGAAATATGGCAACGAAGCGCAGAAAGAACAGTGGCTGAAACCCCTGCTTGCTGGTGAAATCCGCTCGGCTTTTTGCATGACCGAACCGGATGTGGCGTCCAGCGATGCCACCAACATGCAGGCCACCATCACCGTTGACGGCGACGACATTGTGCTGAACGGTAAGAAGTGGTGGAGCACCGGCATCGGCCACCCGAATTGCAAAGTCGCCATTTTTATGGGCTTATCTGACCCTGGCGCGCACAAATACCAGCAGCACACCATGGTATTGGTACCGCTCGATGCACCCGGTGTTCGTATCACCCGCATGTTGCCTGTTTTTGGCGCTTATGACGCCCCTTACGGGCACGGTGAAGTGCATTTCGACCACGTTCGTTTGCCAAAAAGCCATGTGATTGCAGGCATGGGCAAAGGTTTCGAAATCGCGCAGGGTCGACTGGGTCCGGGCCGGGTACACCACTGCATGCGACTGATCGGTGCGGCTGAACGCGCCTTAAAACTGATGATCGAACGCAGTAAATCACGGGTCGCTTTCGGAAAGCCACTGCTCAACCTGGGCGGCAACCGCGACCTCATCGCCAACGCGCGCATGGACATCGAAATGGCGCGCCTGCTGGTGCTGAAAACCGCCTGGCTGCTCGATACACAAGGCATCATGGGCGCGCTGAGTGAGGTCGCTCAAATCAAGGTAGTGGCGCCCAATACAGCCTGCCGCATCATTGACCAGGCCATGCAGCTGCACGGTGGAAAGGGGCTGAGTAACGACACCCCACTTGCAGCCATGTACGCCTATGCACGCATGCTGCGTTTAGCCGACGGGCCGGATGAGGTGCACCGGGGCGTGGTGGCGAAGGTGGAATTGAAGAAGTATGATTGATTGTTTATGGGTTTATTTGTTTATGGGTTTATTTGGGTGCGAATAAACTCATAAACGAATCCTCAAATAAACAAACAAAAATTCCATCCCTTTTTTCCCCTTCTTCCCCCCACAGGTTGTACTTTCGGCGGAGACTAACATGAACCAAATGCACCTCAACATCAAGATCATTTCTGCGGGAGCAGGCAGCGGCAAAACCTACCGCCTCACCGGCGAGATGGTGCAATTGCTGGAACAAGGCGTTCGGGCAAGCGGCATCGTCGCCACGACCTTCACCCAGAAAGCGGCGGCAGAATTGCAGGAACGGGTGCGCGTACGCCTGCTCGAAGCGGGCATGACCCAACAGGCAGACGACCTTGCCAATGCGCTCATTGGCACCGTGCACAGCCTTGGCGTTCGACTTTTGCGCCGTTTTGCTTTCGAAGCTGGGGTGTCGCCGCAGGTAGACATCATTGCCGACGAAGACCAGCAAACCCTGTTCAATCAATCGCTGGCTACCGTGCTCACACAGGAACGCGTGGAGTTGATGAACCGCCTGAGCGAAAAGCTGGGCCTGGCACAGGATGAAAACAACGACTGGCGGCGGGAAGTGCGCGCCCTTTGCGATGTAGCCCGCGCCAATGATTTTAGTTTGGAAACCCTCGAGCGCAGCAAAGTCGAATCTTTCCGCGCTTTTCAGCAATTTTTGGGCGAACCCGCCCGAGACAAAACAGAGGCCTATTTTTCAGATACGCTGGAAAAATTGTTGGCAGAAACCATCGCCCAGGTAAAAGGCAATGGCGACAGCACCAAAAAAACGCAAGACGCCGTGCACGCCCTTCAGGAGAGTTATAACGAGCTTCGCCTGCGCGGCGAACTCAGCTGGCGCCAATGGGCAAAAATCGGAAAAACTGACCCCGGCGCCAAAAGCCGCGACGATCTGGCGCCGCTGCGCGAATTTGCCCAAACCCACGAAACCCATCCCGCTTTCCACCGCGACATCCAGGATTTTATTTATGCTTTGTTCGATCTGAGCATCGAAGCCATCCGGGAATACGACCGGTATAAAAAACAACGCGGACTGATTGATTACACCGATATGGAGGCGCTGGTCGTACGATTGCTGGAACACGACGCGGTTCGCGCTGTGCTGTCAGAAGAAATAGACATGTTGCTGGTTGATGAATTCCAGGATACCAGTCCAATGCAGCTGGAAATTTTCCTCCGCCTCTCCAAAATTGCCAATCATTCCATCTGGGTGGGCGATCCCAAACAGTCCATTTATGGATTCCGGGGCGCTGAGCCGCGACTCATGCAGGCCGTCGTGCAACAGAGCGGCGGCATCCGGAAAGAAGACATTCTGGAGCATTCCTGGCGCTCGCGCGAAGACATCGTTTATGCTGCCAATGCCCTTTTCACCAAAGCTTTTCCCAACCTGCCTCCCGAGCAAGTGGCGCTGGAGCCTAAACGCCGGAAATTGGCCACAGACGACAGCGTCAACAAAAGCAATGAGCCCATCGATGTCGGAGATGCGCTGATTCACTGGCATTTTCGCTACGACGGAGAAGGCCGGGCGCCCGGAAGCCCGTGGATAGAAAATTGCATCGCCGCCAGTCTGCGACAATTTCTGGAACGCAAAGTTTTGATTTTGCCGAAAGGCGAAAAACAATACCGTCCGGCCCGGCCCGGCGATGTAGCCATCCTCTGTCGTTCCAATCAGGCTTGCCAGGCAATGGCCGAAGCCCTGCACCGCGCCGGTTTGAAAGCAGCCATTGCCCGCGCCGGCTTGCTGCAAACGGCAGAATCGAAACTCATATTAGCCTGCCTGCGCTACATGCTCAACCGCTCGGATGTCCTTTCAGTGGCAGAAATTTTGCTGCTGGCTGCCGAAAAACCCATTGAAGCCATCATCGAAGACCGGCTGGAATACCTCGAGCAAGTGGAGCAGCAGTCTGCTTCCGGGCGCTGGGCCGAACGTGAAGGGATCATCCGGGAATTGAACGCTTTACGCGAACAGGCTGCTGAATTGTCGAGCACAGAGATCCTGAACCTCGTTCTTGATGCCCTCGATCTGCGCCGCATCCTGGCGGGTTGGGGCAGCGTGCAACAGCGTTTAGACAATGTGGATGCCCTGCGCAAACTGGCGCGCCAATACGAAGACAATTGCAACAGGCTGCACGCAGCAGCTTCGCTGGCCGGCTTTCTGCTCTGGCTCAACGACCTTGAAACCGCAGGAAAAGACCATCAGGGATCGGGCGATAACCCCGACGCGGTGAACGTCATGACCTACCACAAAAGTAAGGGACTGGAATGGCCAATTGTCGTTTGCAGCAACCTCGACAACAAACTCAGGGCCGAGCTTTGGGGAATGGACATTGTGCCGGAAACCGAAGCAGTCGACCTCAACCACGTGCTTGGCAACCGCCGCCTGCGCTATTGGGTAAACCCCTACGGCAACCAGCAATACGGCACGCCGATGCAGGCGCGCATGGAAGAAAGTCCTGAAAAAAAACTCAAGCTGCAGCAGGCACAGGAAGAAGAGGTTCGCCTTTTGTACGTCGGTTTGACCCGCGCCCGCGACTACCTGATTTTTGCAGATGCCCAACACAAGCCCGCAACCTGGCTCAACCGCGTGTGGCACGACGGGCGGGAAGATTTTCCCACGCTCGACTCAAATTCCAACGAATTGCCGTGGGAGTGGAAAGGCGAATTCCTTTTTGCGCAGACAGAGGTATTTGATTACCCGCGCGATTTCACCCACAGCGATCCCGAAGAAACACCTGCTTTGTTGCTGGCGCCCGCTGCAGGAAGGGCAAGTTATCCGACCTATGCCATTGACCTGAATAAAAAAGACGCCGTTTTTCCGGTCAATGCGAAAGTGATCCACCCGACTTACTACGCCAAACGCTTAGATGCGCCGCCTGGCGGAGAAGCCTACCCTCTGGCAAAAGCCCTGAAAGCTTTCCTGCACGCTGATCATATCGATTACGAACCGGCACTCCGGGAACAAATGGCAGCGACCCTTCTGGCCCGTTTTGAGGTGGAGGATAGCATAGCAGCCACTGCCTTAACGGGGTTGTCCAAACAATGGCAACTGCACTTGTCGAAGCAATTCAACCCCAAACGCAGCCTGCGCAAATATCCCGTGCGCTATTTCCAGGATCGGCGCCTGTTTGCCACCGTGATTGACCTCCTGCTGGAAACCGACGAGGGCATCATCCTGGTCCAGAACAGCGGTTTTGGCGGTGATGGCAAACAATTGGAGCGCAAAGCCGGCGAACTGGCTCCCTGGTTGCATTTGAGCAAAAAGGCCATTATGGCACTTTTTAAGGAGGAGCGGGTGCGCACGTTTGTGCATTTTGTGCTGCACAGCGCATTGGTTGAAGTGGAAACGAAAGAAACCGGGACGCTTTTTTAGAGAATGGAAATATCGACTGCCGAACAAGGAACACCGAATGCTGAAGTGGGCACGGCTGCTCCACTTCAACATTGGAAATTCTTTATTCTGCGGTTCTGCAGTTCTTTTTTGAATATCGAATGCCGAACAAGGAACACCGAATGACGAAGTGAGCAGGATTACTCCACTTCAACATTGGAAGTTCCATATTATTCGATTCTGCGGTTCTTTTCTTGAACAAAACTCAATACGACACAATACTGATCAACGCCGCCAAAGTAACCCCAACGAGCACCATAAACAGATAAACCATTGTGGCTGAAAACATTTTAATGCCGGTGATGATCTTGCTTTCTCCGTAAACAGTTCGGAGACTAATGAAAAGATAAATCGTGCAAAGAAGTATGGGTATGCCTTCGTATCCATAATCGCCAAAGACAAACATCGGCAGCATATAGGCAATGAAAATGAGAAAAAAAGCAACATGAAAATGAAGCGCAAAAATCAAATGGCTGATGTAATAAGGCACTTTCACTTTATAAAACAACCAAATCATAAACGCAAAAAAAGGCACCAGAAAAAACATCCCTCTGGAGATGTTGTCGAAAAATGACTGCTTAAATTTACTCAGGCTACCCTCTCCACCCAACAACCTGGCCGTTCCTTTCATCAACATCCTGGAAACCCGGTTTGGTGTAACACCTTTTTCAACCAGAAAGCTGTCTAATTGAACCTCATCGAATTCTTTAACGCGGGCCATTTCTCCAACGGTAGTTGGAAATGAAGTAGTGACTATATTGATGTGAAGTCGAGCCGTATCGCCGCCCATCGTAATGCGGTCCAACTGCTCCGGTGGAGCCTGCATATCAGACAGGCTGCTCTGGATGAGAAAAAAGGCCAGGCTAATGACTAAATACAAACGAAATGGCTCGACGTACCGCGCCCGGCGACCTTCGTTAAAATCGGCGCTGATACGGCCGGGGCTTGCAATCAATAAGCGCAAAGTGCGCCAAAGCCGGGAGTCATAGTTGAGCACCGATTCAAAAAAAGAAGCGATCCAGAAACGAAGCGGCGACTGGATGTCGCGCCGTGCCTGGCCGCAGTTGTGGCAATATGCCGCGTTTGTGGCTGCGTATTCGGTTTCGCAATTGGGACAATGCGTAGCGGTGCTTCGTTGCTCCATCATGTGGACGAAGATAAAAAGTTGGACAGATTTTGTGGCAATTTTTTATCTTAACTAAGTTTTCATCATAATTGACATTTCATGATCTCCGTCATTCTCCCTTTCTACCAGGTTCCCGCATCGGCCTTCAACGACGCCATCCGAAGCATTGCGGAACAAACCCTGCGCGATTGGGAGTTGATTCTGATTGACAACAACGCTGACTTTGTTGCGCGTGAAATTGCCGATGCCTGGGCAGGCCGGGATGTCCGGATCCGGGTGGTAGCGGAAACCATTCAGGGCATTGCCTACGCGCTAAATAAGGGTTTGCAGGAAGCGCAGTTCGACCTCATCGCCCGCATGGACGCCGACGACCTTGCCCTGCCCGGGCGACTGGAAAAGCAACTTGCTTACCTCAGCGATCACCCGGAAATCGACGTGATTTCCACCCAAACAACTTTTGAATCCGAATTGGATCAAAGCGAAGGTTACGACGGATTTGTGCAATGGCAAAACAACCTCATCAGCCCGGAAGCGCATTTCCGCGCGCGTTTTATAGAATCCCCGCTGGCTCACCCCACAGTGCTGTTTCGAAAATCCCTGATCGAACGCTATGGCCCTTACAGCACAGCAGCTGTCCCGGAAGATTATGAGCTTTGGTTGCGCTGGTTCGATGCGGGTATTCGGTTTTACAAAATTCCGGAGCCGCTGCTGGTGTGGAAAGACCATCTGGCGCGGCTCTCGCGAAACCATCCGAACTACGCGACGGAAGCTTTCTGGGGCATCAAATGCCATTATCTGGCTGCATGGATCAAAAAGAACAAGCCACCGGAGAAAAAAATAGTCATCTGTGGCGCAGGGAAACTGCCACGTTTGCGGGCTGCCATTTTGGAACAGCAGGGCGTCGAAATTTATGCTTATACAGATGTGAAATCACGCCAGCTCCCCGGTCTGCATTTTATCCCCTTGCCGAAACTAATCGTACCCGAAGCGTGGTTACTCCTTTGTTTCATCTCAAAGCGCGGCGTTGGAGAAGCCGTGGCACAGCATTTTTCGGCTTTGGGGTTTGAGAATGGCCGGGATTTTTTAATTTGTGGGTAAAGTTCGAACAATGAAAACAAACATCACCTTACACCGCGGCGACATCACCAAAATTGCCTTCGACGCTATTGTCAATGCCGCCAACAACACCTTACTGGGCGGCGGTGGGGTTGATGGCGCCATCCACCGCGCCGGTGGGCCGGAGATTCTGGAAGAATGCCGAAAAATTGGCCATTGTGAGACCGGCCAGGCGGTCATTACCACAGGAGGCAACTTACCAGCACAGTACGTCATCCACACCGTTGGCCCCGTTTGGAATGGCGGAACAAAGCAGGAAGCAGCGTTACTGGGGGACTGCTATTACAACGCTTTAGCACTGGCCGTCGATAAAGGCTTAAAAACCATCGCTTTCCCCAACATCAGCACCGGAGTTTACGGTTTCCCCAAAAGGGAAGCAGCAAAGATTGCGGTTCGGGCGGTTCATGAATTTCTGGAATACATTCCTGGGCTGGAGGAAGTGCAATTTGTGTGTTTTGACGAAGAGAATTATGCCTTATACGAATCCATTTTGTTCCCAGCCAATGAAGCGGCGCGCCTGATCCGGCAAATCGAAACCGCTTTTGCAAACGTACCCTTCCCGCGCGAAACCTGGGCGCAGGCCGATCTCCGCGACGACTACATCGACCACGGCCCGGCCTGGGAAGCCGCTTACGCCAATGCGTGGAAAGGGCACTGGAAAGACATCCCGGTGGCGGAATTGCACCCTCCCAGCGCCCTGTCTTTTCTCAAACCCGATGGCATGCGGTACTACTACCCGGCCTGTATGTGCTATTGTTTGCGGCATTTTCAGGATAGTGATGTCAGTGATCTTTACGATTCCACCTTTTATGCCGCGGAAAAACGCCCGGGTTTTGAAGATTTTTTCGAAGCAAAATTTTCCCTTTTTGACGCTGCCCAGCGCGAGGCCGTGGCCGCTTTTCTGGGATTTTTTGATTTGGCATCGGGGGATGATTACGCAGGGAAAGCATTGCGGGGGTATTGGAAAACCTATTTGCGCTGAAATTTCACCTCAATCCCTTACAGTGCAATCCGGTACCCCACCCCATAACTCACCGCCCTATTCTTCGACACCTGAAAATCATCCACATCCGGCATGCCATGGTAATAGCGGCAAGTTGCGGTAAGATAGCCCGGGCCCGCTTTGATTCCTACGCCACCGCCGCCGTAAAAGCCGAAGTCGAGTCGGTTTATGTTGGGTTCCTGGTCAAAATTCACGCGTTCGCGCTGGGATGGCGCTTCCGGGTTCTCAAAATCAAATTTCCGGTAGCCGCTGAGCATGTAGGAATATCCTGCGCCAGCTTGTAAAAAAAACCGGAGCTTGTTTTGCCACGCATGGAGATGGCCCTGAACCATGACGGGCATTTCTACATAATTGCCCACAAAGGTGACTTCATTTCCGCCAATAGGCAGTACGAATCCCGGAAAGCACGCCGCACCCCGTTGCACAAATCCCGGCTCCACCACCAAACTAAAATGCTGATCAATGGCATAATCCACCGTTGCAGAAGCGCCGACATTGTGGATATAAACATTCTCGCGCAGGATAAGCAGGCTTTCATCGTATTGCTGCCAGGCCTCGTTGTAGAAAAAATTGACGCCAATGCTGACCTGTGCTGAAAGTGCAGCAATACATAAATTAGCAAAGAAAAACAGAGAAAGGTACCGTTTCATAGCAGTGTGTGTTTATGGAATGAGCATTACGATGAAAGACAGGGCAGCAACAATCAACCGTTGGCATACCGCACACAATTCAGTCAGAAAACGCGAATTCGTGCCGGTGATTCGAAAATTGACCGAAGGAAAGGCTAACTTTAGCTTTTCATGAACCTTTTCTCTCATCCGCCATTTTAGCTGCATGAGTAATACAAATCCTTCTAATCCGGACCAGCAAACCAGTATTTTCGAACGGGCCTACGACCCGGTACCGCAGGCAATAGTTACGTATGCAGCCGTGCTGGTTTTTATGCTGGGTTCGAAAGTAGTCGGCCTGACCGGACTCGTTCACGTCTCCGAGCGCTTCCCCTGGATGACTGCAACTGCCTTTCTGCTCTTTTTTGCAATGCTCAACAGTATTTTTTCGCTCTCTACCAAAAGCATGATGCGCTATTGGGGCCGTTCTGTTTACTGCTTTATGGGACTGGCTGCGGCTTCCGGCCTGACGGCCTGGTTATTTTCCGGGCTCTCTATCGGAGAAGCAGGCTCCTACCGCTGGCTCTATGTCGTGGTGACTTTCGGCTATCTGGTTTTCCTGAGCATCGTTTCGTTCATGCGCAACATCGTGGATTTCGCGCAGCGGGAGGAGTGGAATCATCCGAGGTTGCGGAGTAAGAAGCGGAAGTAATTTTGCACCCTCCCCTTTATTACTAAACCTCCAAAAGGTTTGGTAAACGTCCAGGAGCAGGCTGCTGCTTCAGTAAGCTTTTGACTATTTTTCGACTGCTTTTTGACATGTCATACTCTCGTTTACTAAACCTCCAAAAGGTTTGGTAAACGTTCCAGAACAGGATCAAAATGCTTCCGACTGGCAGTAGGACTACCGAATGTTTACGAAACCGGCAAGGTTTCGCAAACAGCATCCCTCGCGCTATCCATGAGTAATTGTGGCGCTCTTGAGGTCCCTTCGGGGATGCCCGCCTCCTAGTGCATGAAAGCAGTGCCAGCGACCAGCCGTTCACACCTACAACACCCAAAACCTCAGCCGCCTTTCGGCAAAAACAACTCGTGGATTAGCTTTTCACGGAGATCTTTAGAGACGTAGGCGCCAGATTCGAGGCAGCTTAGGATCAAAAGGTTGGCAGATAGATAGTTGGTCAATTTTTCAACATCTTCCAAATCAAATTGATTTTTTTTGTGAAACTTGTCTATCGCTTTTGCCAAAGTTTTGTCAAGGGCAAGGTCATGGGCAAGGTCATGGGCAAGGTCAAGGTCACGGGTAAGGTCACGGGCAAAGTCAAGGGCATGGGCAAAGTCAAGGTTAAGGGCATGGGCAAGGTCAAGGGCACGGGCGAGGCCAAAGCCTAGGCTATGGGCAAGGCTATGGTCACGGGAAAGGTCACGGACAAGGCCATGGACACGGGCACGGACAAGGATAAAGTCACGCGAAAAGATAAAAATAAAATAAATCACCAGTCTATTTCGTAAATCGACATTGGGATATTTGCTTTTCGACTTCAATGAAATGACTTGAATTTCACGGAACAAACCATCTACTTCCGAAGCTTCCATTGCCTCATTTGCCTTCAACCGCATTCTCCACAACAATTCATCTGCGTTATCCAGCATACTCGCCACCAGTAAAAAAACTTCCCGCCATTTTTTATCATAAAGGTGCTGTTCCACTAAGTGTTCCAGGGTATTTTCTTTGTAGGCATTGTCCACAATATACTTGGCCGTAAAATATTCCTGAAAAGTCAGGTGCGCAAAAGAATACACGTCTTTAGCGCGCTCTACAAAAATACCGTGTTGGGCTTCGATGGCTTTCAAAACGGCGCGGCTGTCGGGTTCCAGTTCGGTAGGGTTGAACCCGGGAAGGTTTTCAATGTATTGCTCGATCATTTTGGCCAAAGTCCGCTCGCGCAGGAAATATTGGTTTTCAGAAAAAGACCCATAGGCGATGCGGGCAAACATGGACTCTTTGCGCTTGATGGAGAGCTGTTTATAAACTTCGTCCCGCCGGATGCGGCGGCTGCCGTCCCATTTGATAAGCAGGGTTTCAATAGCGCGTTCGTAGAGTTCGACCCGGCTGGGGGGAAAATCGTTGCTTTCGGAGTATTCCAGACACAAGAGGGTCAGCAACAAAGGCACCGAAGCCAGTTCGCGGAGCGGCGGACTGCTGTTGAGTCGTTCCCAGCATTCGGCGGCTACTTTCGGTTCCCTGTGAAACCAGTTGTTGATGAAAGCCTCCATTTGCTTTTTGTCAAAATCGGCCATTTCTACATCCGTGAAACGCTCAAACCAGTGGTTGTAGGCCGCCACCCGGCAACTGATGATGAATTGGTTGCCGGAGTATTTATCCGAAAAATTCCGGATTTGCCGGATGATTTCATCCTGGTTCGATTCCTGGCTCACTTCGTCCAAACCGTCGAACAATACTAAGCATTGCCCGTCCGAAAGCATGCGTTCTACAAACAAATCCGCCTTTTCAAACCCACAGATACTGAACTGCTCTATAATGAAATCCTTCAAGGGCTTTTTTTCATCCGCCCATTCCCGCAAGGTTACAAAAACAGGCAGGCGCCTCTGTTTGATTTCACTGGCTTTATCGAACATCATCAGGGTCAGGTACTTCAGATAAGTGGTTTTCCCCGCGCCGGGTTTACCCAGCACGATGAATTTTTGCAGTTTGTTCAGCACTGCGATGCCATCTACGGCTTCTTTTTGAATACCAAATGCCCGCCGGTCTGAATCAAAAATTTTGTCTAATTCTTCCGGAAGCAAGCCCATTCGGGAAGTGATTTTTTCCAGGATATTGGCACGCACATACAGGCTTTTCAACGGCACGGGTTCCCGCATCCCCAAGACCTTAATGTGGCTGTAGCGCTCAATGAGGCCGCCAATGTATTTTTTTGTGGCGATGCCGAAAGGGTCGGTTTCCCGGTATTTGTCTTTTGCATAGCCGCTCACCGCCTGCCAGGAAGAAAAAACGAGGTCTTTGAAGAGGTCAATGCCGATTTCAATGTTGGTTTCGAGCATGAGCAGGTTTGTTTGGAGTCAAAAATAATAAAAATCTGTGTGGCTGTTCAGGCTGAATACAACGATTCTGATAGGCGTTCGGCTGCTTTTTTGAGAAGCACTTTCCCGTTTACTAAACCTCCAAAAGGTTTGGTAAACGTTTTGGAACAGGATCAAAAGGTGTCTGACTGGCCATAGTACTACCCAATGTTTACGAAACCCCAAAGGTTTCGCAAACAGCAGCCCTTTACATCCCCGCCGCCGCACGAATCTGCTGCACGTATTGCCACACCAGCTCCACCGTTGTATCATTTTGAAACATAGAATTCAGCCCCTGCTCCTCTTGTGGGGGATCACCCGTGAGGTCGGCGCCTTTTTTCCAGTAAGGGCCTTCGGCGTGATTGGGTTGGGCGGTTCCGCCATAGGCCCAGAAGTTGCAGCCAGCCAGCACTTCGCCGAGTTTGGCGTGCGCCAGAATGTGCTCAAACACATTTTTGAAATAGTGGTCCCGGCTGGTGGTGGGCGCATTCAAATCGAAAGCGTGGCCGTCGCGCGGCATGCCGAATTCTTCCAAAACAATGGGTTTTTTCAGCTTTTGCGCAATGGCCACGTGGTCTTCGATATAGGTATTTGTCTTTTTGATGGCGCTTTCCAAAGTGCCTGGGATGTCCTTAATGTCAATCCAAAGCCAGTTTTTAGGCCAGATGTGCATGGTCAGATAACTGATGTTGGGATCGGCATGAATGCGTTCGAACACCGCCAGATTGTCTTCGCAACCCACAGAGCCTTCTGAACCTGCCGTCACCAGATGGTTCGGGTCGAGTGAACGGATGAGTGCCGCCGATTCTGAAATCCAGGTTTCAAAAGCAGGCAGATTGGCTTTTGAAAAAGGCCGGGGTTCGTTGGCTACTTCCCAGGCCATAATCGTAGGGTCGTTGATGTATTTTTTGTGGGTATAGCGGTTCTTACGCCCAAGGATAAAGCGGATGTGCGCAGCGTATTGCGCCTTACAGGGCTCGCATTGCTGGTATTTGCGGATATAAGCCTGAAAATCATCCCAGGAATGAATTTGCGGATAAGGAATATCGCCGTAGCCATTCCAGTTGAGGTATTGGGCATAACCTCCCGACCATTCCCAGCTGTTGTGCAGAAACAAAACCACGGTCATACCCTGTTTTTTCATTTCCTTCAGCAGGTAGTCTAATCCTGCCAGCAAAGTGTCATTGTAAACGCCCGGAGCAGTTTGCAAAGTCGGCGTCACCCGGTAAGGTTGGTTGTCGGGTCCTTCTGCACCCACCAGCACGCGCAGGTTGTTGATGCCTTTTTCTTTCATCATTTTCAGTTCCTGGCGCAGGCGCTTGCGGTTGCCTCCTTCTCCTTTTGAAGCCAGAATGGCGCCGTACCAATAGTTGGCGCCGATGTAGTAATACGGCTTCCCATCCAGTACAAAATGCTTGTCGCTCACCTGCACAAATTTCTGGGCCTGACCGCTTAGGGTCAGTAGCAAAAGGATAATCAAGGGTGGTGCGTATTTCTTCATACAGATCAAAAGTTTTTGTTTTACAGGTTACCTTACGGGCATCAGCCCTTATGCCTGCCAACCATACTAATGAGCATCTTCATTTCGGGTTTTTAGAGAGCATGCCTGACCAACACACACAGGTATAGGAATCCAACTGGTAGCTCCCAATTAAGGTCGGTTATCGCCAAGAACCACAGCCACGCTCCCCATGTGCTTACCCGATTCCGCTTTTATCCAATACAAGCCGGCAGGCAGCGCGCCATCAGGACGAACGGCAATCTGTTGCGCTCCCTGAGAAAGACGGCCATCGAAAAGCGTCTGAACAGCACGCCCGCTCGCGTCGAGCAGGGTGAGTGCGGTTTCGGCATCCTGTTGCAGATCAAACGCTACGGTAGCTTGTTCAGTCAAGGGTAAAGGATTGGGATAAACCTGCATGGGAAGCGATTTGCGACTTGTTTCCAATTCGGCGACAGCCACTGCTTTATCGTCAACCACAAAAGCCAGGTCCCAAAGGATCGGAGGCGGATAAAAGCGCAATGCGCCTTCAAAAGCATTGGCCGTTTCGCCACCAACCAGCGCTCCGGTGAGGCAATCGTAGTAGCGCACGGCATAGGAACCGCCTGCCATACCTTCGATGCGCACTTCTGCGCCACTAACGGCAGCAGGAATGCCCTGTTGGCCTACATAATCGTGGTTGTAACTGTTGTTCAGCAGCCAGCCTGTGCGTTGCAGGTTGTCTTCTGATTTCAGGACATAAACATCCAGAGCCGAGCCAAGGCCACTGAAGCGATAGGCGGCTATCGTCACCCAGTCTGTGCCCGTATTGTCCACTTTTATCTGGTGCGCCCCTGCCGGCACCGAAATGGCGTAGGTTTGATTGGCCAGCGCGTCTTGTTCCAGCACCAGGGCGCCGTCGAGCCAGATGGCGATTTTGGGTGTTGTGGCGATCTGCTGACCTGTTTTTACACTGAATTGCCCGCTTTCCGGGTAATTCGCATCAAAAACCGGCGGCCGCCGATATTGCGTATTCCAGGAAGAGCCATACAAAAAGGTGCTCAATGCAGCTCCTGCCGGACTGACCACCCCGTCGGCAATGACAAAAGCAGTGTCGGCCAATTCGCCCCAGCCGCCCAAAACAGGGCTGAGCAGTAAATCAGCCGGCGCCCCCAATACTCTGGCGTTGCCCGGCGTATAATTCTTTTCGCGCAGGGGTACTGTGCCCGCAAACGCGCTGAGCGGATCAAAATGGTAATAAAGGTTTTTCGGTTCGATGTAATTGTCCCACCACCAGGTCATCGAAGACCCCATAGCGCCGGAAAAAAGTGTCCCCCAAAGGCAGTTGTGTACGTGAATGCCATCGGGGTCCAGCGTATTCAGCCCCGTATTGTCTACCAGTGCGCTGAACTCGCCGTTGAGCGTAGGTTTGCCATAAATATTCAGGTAGTTTTTGGCGCTCGTGCCGAGCAGACGCTCCAGATTCGGGATGTTGGCGTAGTGGTGGGTTTGGGTAAAATCGATATCCGGAGCATTCCACGTTGTAGCATCGTTGGAAGTGTGCGCGTAGCTGGTGGTCACAAGGTGTCCGTAAGGATCTGTTTCTTTCAGATAAGCGGCCATTTCGATGTGCCAATTGGCCACATCAGTACTGCGCTGGTCAAACTGGTCGGTCCAGTCTACCTCGTTAAACAACTCCCAGGCCATGACGCTCCGGGCGTATCCCCAGCGTGCCAGCACATAGCGGTATCGGTTTTTGGCGATGGCTTTGGCAGCAGGGTTGGTGAAAAAATCCCAGGTGTTGGCGCAGGGGCCCCCATTCGCGGCGTTGTAGGGACTTTCGCTCCAATTGGGATTCACCTGCGAGGATACCTGCCCGTGGTGTTGCAGGCAGTACATTACATACAGCCCGTTTTCATTACAATAATCAAACATCCAGTCTAAGTAGAAACTGTTGTTTTGCTGGTAGCGTTTCAGGCCCTGATAGCCGCCGCCGGTGCGCCATTCGAGCCCCCAGCCCCAGTGGCATTGCCAGTTGCGAAAAAAGTTACCCCCATTGTCTGCGAGTTTCCCCAGCCAGGTATTGAAATTGGAAAAACTCCCCCAGCCGATGTTTTCTCCTACCGGAATGTATTGCTCTTCGTTGTCAAAATGCAGGTAATTGCTCTGATCGGAGCGCACAAACCCTTTGTTTCCGGGCGAAACTGCCGGGATGCACTCAAAACTTTGCGAAGTAAAAGTGGCGTTACCCAGGGCATTGGTGCACGACACGATATAGGTCCAGACGCCTGCTTCATCCGGCGCAAAACGAACTTTGAAAACCCCGCTCCCAATCGGGCTGAGCGCACCGGTTTGGGCATTGGTCAGCTGAAATTCCTGCATAAAAAAGCCGTCTACGGTTTTGACCTGACCGGTTGGCCCGGTAAAAACGGCGCTAACGCGGACATCCTCGTAGTCATACGGATTTGAATAAGCTGCAGTCAGGTCTATCCGGGCTTCGAATTTTCCATACTTTTCTACAACAGAAGCAAGCGGTGTCACTGCCTGGATATTGGGTGCCTGTGCGTTCATTTTCAAAGATAAGAGCGGAAATATCGCAATAAAGCCCAAGACTTTGTAGCTGTACTTCATGGTTCAGGTTTTAAAAGACCGGACTGCTGATGGCAGCCCGGCTCGGATGCAATGTATGAAAAAACCTTTTGAGCTTACAAAAGAACCCAGCACTTTGGAAGCGCGCTGAACACAGCAAAGAAATCAAAACAATTAAAGCACGATGAGGGGCTTTTGTATCTAATAAGAGGGGGAATCGGCCTGATTTCCCAATTTTTTTTGGTTTTTAAAACTTGTGTTCGATTTACCCCCCAAGTTTGCATGGTTTCCCCCCTACGGCTTCCCACCCCCTTACTCAATTTTGCCAATTGAAGCACTTGCATCATTTTATTCCGGTAACAGCCTTTTTGCTGGTATAAAAATCAGGATGCTTCGATGCCAACATCCATTCACTAAAACTGAGTTCTGTATGAAGCTTAAGTTCAACACCAGCCCACTGAGGCGCCTGACGATGGCTTTTGCTGTCTGTTTACTGGGCACCTCAGCGCTCGTGGCGCAAATGCGCGACATCAGGGGTACGGTTACCTCCAACGATGGCGAACCGCTGATCGGCGTCACCATCCTGATTACAGGCGCCGAAACCAGGGGCGCCGTTACTGATTTATCCGGGGCCTATAATGTACAGGCAGCAACCGGCGAAAAATTGCGCTTCAGCTACACGGGCTTTGAAACCCGGGAAATAACAGTTGGCAGCGAATCTGTCATCGACCTGGTCATGAGCACTTCCTCCGTTTTGCTGAACGATGTCGTGGTTATTGGCTATGGCGCGGTACGCAAAAGCGACCTGACGGGCGCGGTTGCCTCCGTTTCCGGCGAACAACTCAAGAATACTGTTGTGACGAATTTCGACCAGGCACTGCAGGGGCGGATTGCCGGTGTTCAGGTAACACAAAACTCCGGAGCGCCGGGCGGTGCAGCATCGATCAGGATTCGGGGCGCCAACTCCATTACAGGTTCCAGCGAACCCTTGTATGTGATTGACGGCATTCCCTTTCAGGGCGACGGCGCCACAGTAGCAGGATTCGATTGGGCGGGAGGCGCCAACGGACAAAACCGCGTAAACCCGCTTTCGTCCATCAGTCCGGCTGATATCGTCAGCATCGAAGTATTGAAAGATGCTTCTGCAACAGCCATTTACGGCGCGCGTGCAGCGAATGGCGTCATTCTCGTAACGACCAAAAGAGGAAAAAAGGGCGAAGCCAAAATTTCTTACAGCGGCTATTACGCACAGCAAATGTTGCCCAATAAGCTGGATATGATGAATTTGCAGGAGTTTGCAGATTATCAGGTTCAGATATCACGCGACCTTAATTTGGTTCCCAACCCGCGTTACCTCGATCCCAGTTTGCTGGGTACCGGCACAGACTGGCAGGATGAGGTATTCCGGGATGCAGGCATGCAAAACCACCAGATTTCCATCTCCGGTGGCACGGATAAAACCACCTACGCCATTTCCGGCGGCTTTTTTCAACAGGATGGCATCGTTATTGGATCGAGTTTCGACCGTTACACCACGCGCATCAACCTGGACAACCAGGTAAAAAGCTGGCTGAAAGTAGGCGGAAGCTTTGCGTATTCCGGTACCGGTGAAAAAATAACGCTGAACGACGGCGGCGATGGCATCATCCTGCAGGCCCTTGTTTCCCAACCCGATATTGCGGTCCGGGATTTCGATGGTTCTTATGCGGGCCCGGAAGTTACTTACGGCGCATCCAATTACAACCCGGTTGCGGCAGCTCTGCAGCGGAACAATACCCTGGATCGCGAACGCATGATGGCCAATATTTTCACGGATGTCACTTTGACGCCGGGACTAACTTTCCGCTCGGAAATCGGTTTCGACAACAACCACTCCATCAACAAAGCATTCCAGCCTACCTACCAGTGGGGCGCCTTACAGAATCGCGAGAATCAATTGCGCCAGCGCGAAGAAAGCAGTTTCTTCTGGATCTGGAAAAACTATCTCACCTACGATTTCAAGATCGGCAATGCTCACAATCTGACCGCTTTGCTGGGAACGGAGGCTCAAAAATCATCGTGGGAAGGCACTCAGGTAACCAAAAAGAATTTTGCGACCAACGACATTCCGGTACTCAGCGAAGGGGAAGACATCACTTCCCGCACCACCGGATGGAAAGATGCCGCGGCCATTGCTTCCTATTTTGGCCGATTCAATTACAGTTTCAATGACCGTTACCTCCTGACCTTCACCCTTCGTGCCGATGGTTCTTCCAAGTTTGGCCCTGAGAATCGCTGGGGATATTTCCCATCAGGTTCTTTTGCCTGGAGATTAGGCAACGAGAAATTTATGGAACCGCTCCATACAGATCTTAAACTACGCGTCGGTTACGGCGAGGTGGGCAACCAGGCCATCGCCAATTACCTCTATGGTTCTTCCCTGCAAACCTTCAATACGCCCTTTGGAACGGCATACCGTCTGGAGAAAATTGCAAACCCAAAGCTGAAGTGGGAAGCGACCAAACAGTACAACATTGGGGCCGACCTTTCACTGATTAAAAACCGGGTCAACGTTTCGGTAGATGTTTACCACAAAACGACAGATGACATGTTGCTCCAGTTGTCGCTTCCAAGCTACCTGGGCGGTTCTACTTACACGGACATTCGTGCGCCTTATGCCAACGTAGGGCGGATGGAAAACAAAGGGGTTGACCTTTCCATAAATACCTTTAATGTTACCGGCAAGAATTTCAGCTGGAATACCCTGCTGACCTTCTCTGCCAACCGCAACAAAGTACTGGAGCTCGACAGCGAAAACAGTATTTACTGGCGCAATCTATACTGGTACAGTGAATTCCAGACGGCAACCCGCACGAGTGTAGGGCAGCCGCTCGGTGTTTTCTACGGCTATCAGGTGGAAGGTATTTTCAACAACCAGGAAGACATTCTGAACCACGCCGTCCAGATTCTTGCTGAAAATTCGGTATCCAGCGAATATCCCAACGGCAGAAATAAGGTGGACAAGCGCACGGGGGTCTGGATAGGCGACATCAAGTTCAGAGACCTCAACGGAGACGGGGTTATCGACACGGACGATCAGACGATCATCGGTAATCCAAATCCGGATTTCACTTTCGGATTGAACAACTCGTTTACCGCAGGTCCCTTTGATTTGGTCATTTTTGTCAACGGTTCTTACGGTGCAGAAATTCTGAATTACTCCCGGGTGCAAATCGAAGGCCAAACCAGTGTTTTCTCCAACCAGTCGGCATCGGTCAACGACCGGGCGCGCTATGCTTATGTAGATCCAAACGGCTCCGACATCGATCCCGCCAATGTTTATCTCGCCAATCCGGGAACAAACATCCCACGGCCGGCAACCAACGACAACAACCGAAACAACCGCATGTCGGATCGCTTCATCGAAGACGGCTCGTACCTGCGCATCCAGAACATCCTGCTGGGATATACACTGCCTGAGCGGTTGACGCAAAAATACCGGGTTCAGAAACTACGCCTGTACGCGAATGTCCAGAACCTCTACACGTTCACGAAGTACTCCGGTTACGACCCCGAGATTGGTTCTTTCAATCAGGATCCTTTGATGCAAAACATAGACATGGGGCGCTATCCCACACCCAGGGTGGTCACTTTTGGAATTGATGTGGATTTCTAAACCGGATTGCCTCAACACTAAAACTTACGTTCATGAAAAAGTATTTCAAATACAGCATCTCCTTCTGCCTGGTCTTGATGTTCAGCGTATCCTGCACGAAAGATTTTTTGGACATCGCGCCACAGGACAGGCTGACGGCAGACAATTTCTACAAGAATGAATCGCAGATCAAATCGGCAACGGCTTCCCTGTACGGATTGCCCTGGTTTGATTTTGACGATAAATTTTTCTGGCTTGCCGGCGATGTGCTTTCCGGCAATATGTACTACACCTACGACCAGGAAGGTCAGTTTTTCTTCGCATCTTACAACGCAGGAAACGCGTACCTTTCTTCAGGCTGGAAAGGCTTGTTCCGGGTTGTTTCCTACGCCAATTCGATCATCAACGACATGCCCGCGGCAGCAGCCGGCAATGTTTCGGATGAAGTCATTGCAGAAGCCGTCGGCGAAGCCCGTTTCATCCGGGGCGTGGCCTATTTTATGCTCAGTGAATATTGGGGCGAAGTGCCCATCGTGGAAAACTCTACGGAATTGGTTGCCGCCAACCAGTTGCAGTTGCCTAAAAACACCCGCTCCAGCGTTTACGAGTTTGTGCGCCGGGACCTGGCTTTCGCTGCCGAAAACCTGCCTGCCAATCCGCCATCAGGCAGGGTGAGCAAATGGTCGGCTAAAGGCATGCTGGCCAAACTGCACCTGACCATGGCCCAAAACCTCAACGACAGCAAGTCGGCAGAGAATTTCAACACCGCCCGCAGCCTTGCTGAAGAAGTGATCTCTTCCAGCGGCCTGACCCTGATGGGCAATTATGCCGACCTTTTCAAAATCGAAAACAACAACAGCCCTGAATCCCTTTTCGCCCTGCAATGGATGGAAGGCTCCTACGCCATCGGCAACAGCCGGCAGGCCAACTGGGCCCGCAGTAGCATCATTACCGGCAACAGCGAATGCTGGGGTGGCGGCAAGTCGGCTTCCTATGATTTTGTGCAAAACATTGAGTCTGGTGACAAACGCCGGTCTTCGATTTACATGACACTCGACGACCATTATCCGGAAATCAATAAAAGCGAAGGCGGATACACCTATTTTCTCGTGCGACGCGATCCGGTCGATCCGGGCAAATCACTCGAAGATCCTGCACCGGTGCTGAACAACCTGAAAAAATATGTCATCGGCAGCGCGGAAGATACCGGAGGCGCGGTGTCTACCGGGCAAGCAACAAGAATGAATCAGTACATCCTCCGGCTGGCAGATGTTTACCTGATTTATGCAGAAGCAACCCTGGGTTCAGGGGCGTCCACCAGCGACAGCAAAGCGCTCCAATATTTCAACGCCATCCGCCAGCGGGCAGGTTTGTCGCCCAAATCCAGCCTCACCTTCAGCGACATTCTGAAAGAGCGCCGGGTAGAATTTGGAATGGAAAGCAGTTTCTGGTTTGACATCAAACGGTTTTACTACCGCGATCCGGCAGCCGCGCTTGCGTTCCTGAACGGACAACAAAGGGAAGTTACCTATACCCGCGTTACGACGCCGAATGCACCCGATGAAAACACTTTTGCGGGCTATGAAATCGTACCGCCGGTAAGTCCGATTGTGATTACGGAATCCAGAATGTTTATGCCCATTCCGGCGTCCGAAGTTGTCACAAATCCTTTGTTGGGGCCTGAAGCACCGGCTGTGGATTATGATTTTCAGTAATTCAAGGTTAAAGGTTAAAGGTTAAAGGGGGCATGCTGCTCCTTTGGTTCATTTCAGTAACAAATCTGCTTCCACCTGGCCTTTCTTTCAAATCGACAAATTTTAAAAATCGTAAAATCAACATACGATGAACGCATTCACAAAATATTTTTCATTCCTGATGCTGGCTACGGTGCTCATCGGGATGATGTCTTGCGAAAAAGAGGACAATTCGCAGGCCAGCGACGGCCCCCCGGTCGTTCTGTACATCCGCTCGACAGACCCTGCGCTGTCTGATTCTTTACTGGTAGGTTCGTTTATGGGCAGCCTGATTGCCATTGTCGGCGACAACCTCGGCGAAACGCGAGAGCTTTGGTTCAACGACCAACGGGCAACACTCAATCCGACCTACGTCACCAAAAAAAGCATCCTGGTAAACGTGCCGAGTACAGTGCCGGTAGTCGTCACCAATAAAATCCGTTTCGTCTTCAGCGACGGCAGCGAATTGCTGCACGATTTTTCAGTGAACGTGCCGGCCCCGACACTGGAAGGCATCAAATGCGAATATGTGCCTGATGGTGGAACGGTAGTACTGGACGGTGATTTTTATTTTGAACCCAAAGTTTTTTTCCCGGGCAATGTAGAGGCTGAAATCGCTTCTTACACCAAAACACAGATCGAAGCCATCGTCCCAGTTGGCGCGACGCCGGGGCAAATTGTAGTCAAAACGACTTTCGGAACCGTCAAATCTAAATTTTATTTCCGCGATGAGCGCAATGTGCTGCTCGACTTTGATACCAAATCGCACGAGACCTGGACGGCGCCAATCCGCAATGAGAGCAACACGAGTGAAATCCCGGATTGCTCAGGCAATTATGCCCTTTTCAAGAGCGCTTCTCACGGCGCCTGGCAATGGGTCAACGAAATGACCATGCAATACTGGGCGCCCCGTGGGCGGGGCAATATACCCGTTGCAACAGGTGCTGTCAGCGATTTGGTGTTAAAATTTGAAGCCAATGTCCCGGTAGAGTGGAAAGGTGTGCGGATGGAAATATTTTTTGGCCCCTTCGCTGAAGACCACGGCCGCGATGCCGCCGGAACGGTATTTGCACGCTGGAGGCCCTGGAAAAATGGTCCTTACAAAACGGAAGGATGGCAAACCATTTCGATCCCGCTTTCCGAGTTTAAATATAGCAGAGACGATCCGGAAGACAGTGAAATTGGCAGCACTGCCATCAACAACCTGCCTTCGTTGACCAATTTGACGATGATGTTGTTCGGGCCCGCCGATGCAGCCAATCCGATAGAAATCGCCATTGACAACGTTCGCATAGTTCAAAATTAACTTTAAACTGACCAGCTTATGTTACGCATATCTCATATAAAACCCTGGTTGCTGTTAGGGCTTCTGGCCATAGCAATCCTGTCAGATTCCTGCGACAAGAACGATGACGACGGAATTGGAACAGAGGTTCAACTCTTGAGCTTTGGCCCATCGCCTGCCCTTCGGGGCGGCAACCTGAGGTTCATAGGCCACAATCTCGATCAGGTTTCTTCAATTGTTCTTTCGAATAATGTTTCGGTGAGCACTTTCGTCAGCAAAACTTCGGAATTGCTGGTCATTACAGTGCCGGAAGAGACCGTAGACGGTCTGGTCGTTTTAAAAACGCCGCAGGGCGACATCACGACCAAAACCATCCTCACCATTTCCGAACCAATCAAACTGAGCAGCTTCAGTCCGCAAAATGCCAGGCCCGGAGCTGTGGTAACGATTGAAGGCGATTACCTCAATCTGATCAAAGAGGTTATTTTCAACAACCGAAAATCGGTTTTGGACACGGGTTTCATCAGTCAGACAAAATCAAAAATCGAAGTACGCATACCGGAAGACGCCCAAACGGGGAAAATTGTCATCTCCAATGGCATGCCCGATCCGATTCTGGTGGAATCTGAAACCGAACTCGGCGTGACCCTGCCTTCTGTTACCCAGTTGTCGCCAAATCCGGTTAAAGCCGGAACCGCGCTGACGATCACGGGCACGGATCTTGACCTGACACAGGAAGTCATCTTCAGCGGCGGCGAACGGGTTTCTGCTTTTTCCGGCGCATCCCCTACTGAATTGGTACTGAATGTTCCGGCCAATGCAAAAGACGGCGCCATTAAACTGGTTGCTAAATCTTTGGTGGAGGTTGAGACTTCGGAATCGCTCACCCTGGTGGTACCTGCCATCAGCGGCATGTCTCCCAATCCGGCGAAAAACGGGGAAAACATCACCGTCTCCGGCACCAACCTCGACCTGATAGTCAGGGCCGTTTTTGGAGGCGACAAGCAGGGAACGCTGTTGGGAGGATCAGCAACCTCCATTCAGGTGCAGGTGCCGGCAGATGCGACCGAAGCAGCGGTAACGTTCATCACTGCTGCTGATAAATCCGTGGTTTCAGGCAGCACCCTCAACCTGGTAAAACCAACCATTACCTCCTTTGCTCCACAGGAAATCCAGTTCAATAACGAACTGACGATTACCGGAAATCACCTGGACCTGATTGCAACCGTGAAGTTCAGCGGCGGCACAGAAGTGGCGGTCAGCAATGGCACATTGACGGAGATCAAAGTAAATGTACCGGTTGGCACGATATCAGGCCCGATTACTGTCGTTGCACGCAACGGAGAAACGGTGAGCTCCGGGCAATCGCTTACGATTCTGGCTTCTACTTCGGCAACCATCACCAGTATGCCCGCAAGCGCCAAACCCGGCGACATGATCAGCATCGTGGGTGAAAATCTGGATGAAATTACGGAATTGATCTTCCCGGGTAATGTGCCGGCAACGATGTTCGGTCAGAAAACGGCTACCCTGATCGAGGTATTCATCCCCCTCAGCGTAGAAAGAGGCATTGGTGTCATTACCCTCATTACGGTAGACAATGAAATGGTTTTATCCCCGCCCATCAACATCCAGGGTGTGGATCCGGTAGCAGACCCGGCGCTGGTTTTCTTCAATTTTGACGGTCTCAACGCCTGGTGGGGCGATGCCGGCGCTATAGAAAACGACCCGGATCTGACCCTGGATGGTTCCAGTTATTTCCGTGTTAACCAGGGGTGCAACGGTTGGACCGGTTTTTTCTGGCGCAACGGACAGAACAATTTCCCCGGAGCAACGATTGGCACCAACATTGCCAATTACGTTTTAAAATTTGACATCAATGTGTTATCTCCCATTACCGGGGGTGAGTTTGCCTGGCGTCTGAAAGGAAGCTCCGGGGATTTTTGGTACTCCTGGAAACCCTGGGAGTCAGAGGGGCCCTACCAAACCAACGGCTGGATTACCATTACCATTCCGCTGACCCAGTTTTATGCAGGTGGGGTGCAGTTAGGCGACCTTTCCACCATCACCGAAGATTTTGGCGTTGCCTTCAACAACGGAAGTTCCACTGTAAATGCATGTATTGACAATGTTCGCTTTGAAGCATTGTAAACAATCGTTTATATTACCAGTGTTTATTTGATGCGGCCCGATTGCTGCCGGTTCAGACCGGCGGCAATCAGGAAGTTCTTTTTTCATTCCTAAACGCACGTTACTGCTATGTCTATTCTTAAATTGCGGAGCCTGCCGGCGCTGGTCCTGCTGGCAATTCCTATGCTTAATACTGCACAGAACATGCCAACAGCCGATGTAAAAGCGACAAAACGCACCCGTGCTCTTTTTTACAACCTGCAGCAAATGGGCCTGGAGGGGAAAACGCTGTTTGGGCATGAAGACGCAGTTGCCTACGGGATTGGCTGGCGCAATGTGGAAGGAGCCTCTGACGTCAGGACTGTGAGTGGCTCCTACCCTGCCGTCTATGGCTGGGATCTCGGCGAAATCGGAGCAAAACCCATAAACATCGACTCGGTTCCGTTTGAAGACATGCAACGTTGGACGAGGGAAGCTTATAAAAGAGGCGGCATCAACACCATCAGCTGGCACATGCGCAATCCAGTCACGGGAGGAAATTCCTGGGATACGACTTCAGCAGTAAAAGCCATCCTGCCAGGTGGCAGCAAACACGATTTCTTTAAAGAGCAGCTTGACGAGGTGGCCAAGTACATCGGCAGCTTGAAGTCAAAGGGGCTTTTCGGGCATGCCATTCCGGTCATTTTCAGGCCATGGCACGAAATGACCGGCCATTGGTTCTGGTGGGGACGTACCCACTGCACACCAGAGGACTACAAAGCCTTATTCCGGTTCACGGTGGATTATCTGCGCAACGAAAAAGACCTGCACAATATCCTGATTGCCTACTCGCCCGATGTTTGCAAATCGGAAGAAGAATACCTCCTTTATTATCCCGGCGACGACTATGTAGACCTGATGGGCGTCGATATTTACGCATTTCAGAGCCGCCCGCTCACCTCAATGGCGGATCTGGTAGGGATGGTGGTAACATTGGCTGAAGCGCGCGGCAAAATTCCTGCCTTCACAGAAACCGGATTTGAAACCATTCCTCAAGCCAACTGGTGGACGGAAGGCTTGCTGGAACCACTGAAAAAGCACCCGAATGCAGGACGCATCGCTTATATTTTGGTTTGGCGCAATGCGCGGAAAGATCACTACTATGTCCCCTATCCGGGACATCCCAGCTTAGACAGCTTTCTGGCATTTGTGAATGACCCCGGCATACTGCTGGAAAATGACCTCCCCGACATGTATCGAATGCCGAAAAAATCGAAACTTCAAACACCCCCTTTACCTGCCATTACGCACACAGATAAAGCTGGTCAATAATGCACCTAACCCGGGCTTTTGGCTCCTTTTCGGCCGGAAACCTGAAAAAGAACAATCATGAGCACCACAAATACCGGCTCAAACCGGCTACGCTATTCTGAAAAGCTGGCTTATGCCTGCGGCGACTTCGCTTCTTCCATGTTCTGGAAATTGTTTTCCATGTTCCTTCTGTTTTTTTATACAGACGTTTTTGGCATTACAGCTGCTGCAGTTGGCACCATGTTTTTAGTCACCCGGGTTTGGGATGCCATCAATGATCCGATGATGGGGATTATTGCAGACCGAACCCATACGCGCTGGGGTAAATTCCGGCCATACCTGCTGTTTGTAGCGGTTCCTTTTGCCATTATCGGCGTCCTGACCTTCACTGTTCCGGATCTGAGTGCGAACGGAAAACTCATCTACGCCTACGCCACCTATACGCTGATGATGATGGTTTATACGGCTGTTAATGTACCTTACGCTTCACTAATGGGAGTGATGACGGCTGATTCTTCAGAGCGCACTTCCCTCGCATCCTTTCGTTTCATCGGCGCTTTTACCGGCGGCCTTTTTGTAACCGCTACAGCCAACTATCTGGTCGAATATTTTGGAAAAGGCGACTCAGCTTCCGCTGCTTCCGGTTACCAATGGACCGTAGCGGTATACGCCGTCCTGGCTGCAGCTTTTTTCATCCTGACTTTTGCCGGCACCCGGGAACGACTGAAACCGATGCAGGAAGAACAGGCTCCGATGAAAGACGACCTGCGCGATATGCTCCGCAACAAGCCCTGGTTCATCATGCTTGGCGCCGCCATTTCTGTGTTGATTTTCAATTCACTTCGCGATGGCTCCATTTTGTTCTATTTTAAATATTACGTTGGAGATCAAACGATTGACTTTTTTGGAAAATCATACCCTTTTACTCAGGGCGAACTGGCTTCTTATTACATGAGCATTTGGCTGGCTACCAATATTGCAGGCGTTTTACTCGCCCGGCCGATCTCGTCGCGCATAGGCAAAAAGAAGACTTTTCTGGTATCGGTACTGTTATCCGCGCTGTTGAGTTTTGTGTTGTACTTCCTACAACCCAATCAACTTGAGCTGATGTTCCTGCTGAACGTATTGATCGGCATTTCCGCCGGCATCGTATTGCCCATTATCTGGTCCATGTACGCCGACATTTCAGATTATTCGGAGTGGAAAACCGGACGCAGGGCCACCGGTCTTATTTTTTCTTCTTCTTCCATGTCTCAAAAATTTGGCTGGACACTGGGCGGTGCGCTGAGTGGGTGGCTCCTGGCAGCTTATGGATTTAAGGCCAATGTCGTTCAAAGCGAGTCGGCCCTCCTGGGTATCCGCCTGATGATGAGTGTTTTTGCCGGCGCAGGCGCCTTGCTGGCAGCCGCATTTATCTATTTTTACCAACTGGATGAACGTTTTATGGAGCAGATCGGCGTTGATCTGGAACAGAAACGCCGTCCCTCTGACAGTGTTTGAGGACCTGGACTTTCCATACAGCACAAAAAACAAAAACCATGATCACTTTTTTGGAAAAAAAAGCTGCGCTTCTCGAAGGATATGAAGCCTTGATTTGTCGCCAAAACGAAGAGTTACCGGCAGGCAATGGCATTTATACCCGTTGGAAAAACCCGGTGATAACGGCAGCGCATACCCCCGTTTTCTGGCGCTATGATCTGGATGAAGAAACCAATCCTCACCTGATGGAGCGGTTGGGCGTCAATGCAACGTTTAACTCCGGAGCACTTTATCTCGACGGGCGCTACCTGCTGGTGGTCAGGGTGGAAGGCAATGACCGAAAATCCTTTTTTGCGATGGCAGAAAGTCCGAATGGTGTTGACAATTTCAGGTTCTGGGATTTTCCGATCCAACTACCTGAAACCGATGATCCGGATACGAATGTTTATGACATGCGCCTGACCCAACACGCCGACGGTTGGATTTACGGTCTTTTTTGCACTGAAAGAAAAGACCTGAGCCGGCCGGACGACACCTCGGCAGCAGTGGCCAATTGTGGCATTGCCCGCACCCGGGACTTAAAGCAATGGGAACGCCTGCCAGATCTGATTTCCTACTCAGGTCAGCAGCGCAATGTGGTGTTACACCCTGAGTTTGTCGATGGGAAATATGCCCTTTACACCCGTCCTCAGGATGGCTTCATCAATGTGGGCAGCGGCGGCGGCATTGGCTGGGGGCTTACCGAAAGCATGGAACACGCCGAAGTCAGGGAAGAAAAAGTCATTGATGCAAAAGTTTACCACACCATAAAAGAAGTCAAAAACGGCCAGGGTCCAACACCCATCAAAACGGACCAGGGCTGGTTGCACCTGGCTCACGGCGTTCGCAACACGGCAGCAGGGCTGCGATATGTGTTGTACCTTTTTCTGACCGACTTACACGAACCGTGGCGGGTGACCCGATTGCCGGGCGGACATTTTATTGCGCCTGAAGGGGAAGAGCGCGTCGGGGATGTTTCTAATGTCGTTTTCAGCAATGGCTGGCTGGTAAATGAACAGAACGAAGTTTTCATCTACTACGGCTCTTCAGATACCCGCATGCATGTGGCAAAAACGACCATTGAAAAACTGCTCGATTACGTGCACAACACGCCAGCTGACGGCCTCAGATCGGCAGCCAGTGTGGCGCAGCGCATTGCCCTGATCCAAAAAAATCTGAACCACAACAGCCAGCTCCGATCTGGCAAATAACCCCTCAATCTTGTTTTAAACAAACACATACCTGCATGATGCTACAGCCAGCTTTTACCATAGCCAGCGTTCAGCGCGAATTGATTGAAATTCTCGATTGGTGGATGGCTCATGCGCCGGATTACGAACAGGGCGGTTTTATTGGTCGCATGGATGGTCAGGGGAAAATTTATCCGGAGGCTGAAAAAGGAATCATCTTAAATACCCGCATTTTATGGACCTTTTCGGCCGCTGCACGCAGGATGTCGCACCCCGAATACCGGCGCATGGCAGACCGGGCCTTCGATTACCTGCTCCGTTTTTTCTGGGACCGGGAAGAAGGCGGTTTTTTCTGGACCCTTGACCACCGGGGGCTTCCCCACGATACCAAAAAGCAAGTCTATGCCCAGGCATTCGCCATTTATTCGCTTTCGGAATATTACCTGCTGAGCCAAAAAGAAGAAGCCATCAACAAGGCGTTGGAGACTTTTGCCCTGCTGGAACGCTTCAGCCGTGATCGGGAAAAAGCCGGTTATCTTGAAGCCTATAGCCGCGACTGGTACCTGCTTGAGGATTTGCGCCTCAGCGAAAAGGATGCCAATGAGGCAAAAACCATGAACACCCACCTGCATGTTCTGGAGGCTTACACCAACCTGCTGCGGGCAAAGCCGGCCGACAAACAGGTTAAAGAAGCCCTGAAAGGTCTGGTTGAGCTATTTTTTACTAAATTTATTGCGCCGGAGTCTGCTGCAATGCACCTCTTTTTTGATGCAGACTGGCAGGTTAAATCGCATGAAATTTCTTTCGGACACGACATTGAATGCAGTTGGCTGCTGACAGAAGCCTCAGAAGTACTCGGGGAAAATAAGTTAATTGAGCAATCGCGCCAAATGGCAGTAAAAATGGCTGCTGCGGTATTGGAGAAAGGTTTCGATCAGGATGGCAGCATCCTGAACGAAGCGGACCAGAACGGATTAACCGATACCGACAAACACTGGTGGCCACAAGCTGAAGGACTGGTGGGTTTTTTGAATGCCTGGCACATCAGCGGGGAAACCCACTTTTACGATGCCGCCGCTTTGCTTTGGCAGTTCATTGGAAAATACCTGAAAGATCCGGTGCTCGGAGAATGGTACTGGCGGGTAAACCGGGAGGGTGAGCCCATCACCACAGAAGACAAAGTGAGTCAGTGGAAATGTCCGTATCATAACGGACGTGCCTGCATGGAAGTCATGCAACGCATGCCCGTTGGATAAGAAGCATGTTTCGAAATTTTTCGGCAAGTGAACAGGGATCATGAGAAGATTGTGCTGCATCTTATTTTTGTTGATGGCTATGATCCAGGGTCTTTGCGGTCAAAGCCCAAATTTCAGATTTGAACAGATCAAAGCTGATCTGGGCCTGGATCAGGGTACCATTACGTCTATTCTGCAGGACCGCAAAGGTTTTTTGTGGTTTGGAACCTGGTTGGGTTTGGCAAAATACGACGGATACGAGGTTCGTTTTTTTAAACAATCTACAGAAACCGGCCTTGGCAGCAATAAAGTAACTTCATTGCTCGAAGACCGGAAAGGAAGGTTGTGGGTTGGGACTTCCAACGCCGGGCTATACCTTTTTGACCGGAATAAAGAACGTTTCATTGCTTTTCAACGGGAACAGGACAATGCCAACAGTCTCAGCAACAACAATGTCTGGGCTTTGTGCGAAGACGATAACGGGTTTATCTGGATCGGGACGGACAAAGGTCTGAATCGTTTGGATCCTGAAACCCGGCGTTTTTCCCATTTTTACCGGCAGCCTGGTGACGATGCCAGCCTTTCCAACGATTTTATTTACAGTCTTTGCACTGCACCGGATGGTTCGATCTGGGTAGGCACCATTGATGGACTGAACAGAATTGTAAGAAAACCTAACACACAGGGATGGCATATCATGCGATACGAGATAGCGCCGTCAGCTGAAACAAATCCCGAATTTCACCATTTTATCTACCGGATAAAATATGCCCTTCACGAGCCGAATACCCTGTGGATCGGGACCAAGGGGGGATTAAAAAAGGCCAGTTACATCCCTGCTCAATCAGGTAAATGGAAGTCTATACGGCACTTTGAACACGATCCGGATAATGCATCGAGCCTAAGCAACAATTATGTGACCGACATTCTGGAGCGAAAAGAGGATTCGACGCTTTGGCTGGCAACCTTTCACGGACTGAACCGAATGGCTTCCGGTAATGGCGCTTTTCAGCGATTTTACTCCGGAAATGACGATCGTTTCAGCATCACAAATAATGCGGTAAGGTCATTATTCGAAGACCGGGGCGGCATTTTCTGGATTGGCACAGAGAAGGGCATCAACCGGATCAACTTTAAGGCGAAACCGTTTTTTCATCTGACTCCTGATCCCATCAAAAACTCCAATTCCAATGTCACGGCTTCTCTGGTGCGCGGACAGGCCAGCGAAAGTTTATGGATAGGCACACGTGGAGGGGGACTGCTTTACCTGCCTTTGTCAAACGGACAGTTTCAGCAAAAAAAGATTCGGCAAATTCGCCTGCAGCCGCATACAACTTCAACTGCTGCTGACATGATTTCTTACCTGACACTCGATCGTAAAGGCTATGTCTGGGTTTCTACCCACGGCGCCGGAGTCTGGCGTTTTGCTGAAACCCGACCGCCACCGGAAGGGCCGGTTACCCACTTTTCAAAAGGTGGAAAACCCGGGTTGCCCGACGATTATGTGATGACGGTTTTTGATTCTGAAAAAGACGGCATCTGGCTGGGCATGTGGGATGCCGGCATCTGCCGCTATGATGAAATGGAAGGTCGTTTCCAACATTTCACCCAATCAGATGATGCTCAGACTTTTAATTTCAAGGCTTTTCCCAACGTAAACATACTGGAATCCAAAGAAGGGCAAGGCTCCATTCTTTGGGTGGCTACCCGGGGCGGTGGTTTGCTTAAACTCTTTTTCGACCCGAAAAAGAAAACGCTGAAACTGCTGGCCAACCACCTCCACTCCGAAGCAGATTCAAGCAGCATTTGCCACAACGTTGTGAATTATCTTTTCCTTGACAGCCGAAAAAACCTCTGGATCGGCACAGAGGGCGGCCTGGATATGCTGGAACCTGGCGCAAATACTTTCCGCCATTTTTCTGAAAAAGGAACTGCGGTTAATGAAATCATCAGAGGCATTATTGAAGACAGCCAGGGAAATATCTGGTACAGCACACAAACAAATGGTATTTCCTGTCTCAACCCTCAGGGGCAAACCGTTAATTTCACCAGTTCCGGCGACCTTCAGGGCAATTATTTTTACGAACCGGCAAATTGCGCCTTGCCTTCGGCCGGAATCATGGTTTTCGGCGGGGTAAATGGGCTGACTTTTTTTGATCCATCCAGAATTAAAAAAAACAACAAGGTACCGGAAGTGGCAATCACAGGTTTCCGGCTTTTCAATAACCCTGTTGCTCCCGGGCAGTCCGGAGATTCCGGTCGTTTGATTCTAGACAAAAGCATCACAGAATCTCCACAAATTACGCTGGAGTACGCTCAAAATGTGCTGGCGTTTGAATTTGCGGCTTTGCAATATGATTATCCGGAAAAAAACCGATTTGCCTACAAGCTCGAGGGATTTAACAAAAGCTGGACCTATGTAGACGCCGGACAGAGATTGGCTCAATACACCAATTTGCCGCACGGCGATTATACGTTTATGGTAAAAGCAACCAACAGCGATGGGGTATGGAATGAAAAGCCGGCCACGGTGCAACTCCGTATTTTACCCCCCTGGTGGAAAACATGGTGGGCTTATCTCCTGTATGGCCTTACCGCTATCGGTATCATTTACGGGATTCGTCGCGTGGAACTAACCCGGTTCGATCTGCGGAAAAAACTGGCGATTGAACGCGTAGAGCGCGAAAAGTTAGAAGAAGTGAACCGCATTAAGACGCAGTTTTTCACCAACATTTCTCATGAGCTCAGAACGCCGTTAACCCTCATTATTTCTCCTTTGGAACAGCTTATCCGGGAAGCGCGTACTGACAGGGCATTTTATCAAACCTTCAGCCTGATGCACCACAATGCCTCTCGCTTGCTCACTATGATCAACCAGCTGCTGGATATCCGGAAAGGCGAAGAGGGGATGACCAAACTGCATGTAACCGAAGATGATTTTGTCTCTTTTATTGAAGAAATTACGCTGTCGTTCAAAAGCTGGGCCATGCAGCGGGAAATTGAACTGATTTTTTCTACGGAGGTTCCATCCCTCAAAGTCTGGTTTGATCGGGAACAAATGGAAAAGGTTGCTTACAATTTATTGTCTAATGCATTCAAATTCACACCTGATAAAGGCAGGGTTGAGGTAGAAATACACCAATCTGATTCAGGAGGCGGTCAGCAGTTTGCCTGCCTGCGGATCAGTGATACGGGAAGTGGTATTCCCGAAAGCCAGCAAACACGGATTTTTGAACGCTTTTATCAGGTTGCAGACCACGCTCCCGTTCGGGGCACTCAGGAAGGAACCGGGATTGGTTTAGCTTTGGTAAAACTGTTGGTTGAGCGTCATCATGGGCGTGTGGATGTAGCCAGCAAGCCAGGCACAGGCAGTACCTTTTCAGTGTTCCTGCCACTCGGCAATACCCATTTTGAACCGGCAGATATCCAACCTTCTCCACCAAATAATGAACCTGCCGCAGCATATACTTCGGTGCCGGCGTCCCTGGAAGAGGCTCCTGTCTATTCACAAAATACCATCGTTAAGCACTTAGAAGACGGCGCTAAAAAACATCAATTGCTTTTGGTAGAAGACAATGAAGACATTCGCCGTTTTCTGTGTCAAAATCTTGAGGATGAATATGAAATTAAAGAGGCTGCCAACGGGAAAGCGGGTCTTGCCCAGGCCCTGGAAAACCCACCCGACCTGATCATCAGCGATGTGGCCATGCCCGAAATGGACGGCATTGAGTTGTGCAGGAACCTGAAAACGCATGTACTCACGTCCCATATTCCCGTCATTCTGTTAACCGCACGAACTTCATTGATTTTCAAGATCGATGGCCTGGAGACCGGAGCAGACGATTATATTACCAAGCCTTTTAACCTTCATCTTCTGAAGTTGCGCATGCGCAATCTTATTCTGATTCGGGAAAAACTACGCGAGAAGTACAACAGACAACTCGACTTCAAAGGCATAGAAACCGATCCCAATGCCTCTTTAGATGATGCATTTTTATCCAGCCTTGTACGTATTATTGAAGAGAACCTGGAGGATTCAGCCTTTTCGGTAGATCAGCTCGCCTCAGGCGTGTTGCTGAGCCGGACGCAATTGTATCGAAAACTAAAGGCATTGACCGACCAAACGCCACACGACCTCATCCGGACCTGCCGGCTGAAAAAAGCGGCGGCTTTACTGGCCAGCGGCCAGCACACAGTAGCAGAAGTCACTTATACGGTCGGTTATACTGACCTTAAACATTTCCGGGAGCAATTCAGGAAACAATTTGGAGTAAGCCCTTCGGCTTATGAGTAAACCCCTTACTGCTTTTTCCCACGCGGGTTAAAGCGACGTTGCTGAGGACGTTTGCTGTTGCGATTGCCGCTGCTGCTGCTACGGTCTGCTGATTTTGCTGACTGCATGTGAGCAGCAAGGTCTGCCGGCAGGGGCATACGGCGCACCTTCATGCCTATGGTTTGTTCAATACGGTCGAATTTCCGGCGGTCTTTCCGGCTTACAAATGTCAGGGCTACCCCGGATGCATCTGCCCGGGCAGTTCGTCCGATACGGTGGACATAATCTTCTCCGTCTGATGGCACGTCGTAGTTAATGACCAGATCAATGCCTTTTACATCAATACCTCTGGCCAGAACGTCTGTAGCCACTACAATGCGGAGGGAGCCGCTTCGGAAGTTTCGCATGCGCTCTTCGCGGACTTCCTGATCGAGGTCGGAATGGACATCGGCGACATTCATCCCCATACGACCAAGTTGGCCCGCCAGATCCTTTACCTTGATTTTTGTACTGGCAAAAATGATGATGCGTTCCAGGCGTTTTTTCCCCTCCAGTAGTTGGGAAGTCAAAGCAGCTTTCATATCGTCTTCCACTTCATAAACCGCCTGCAGGATATTTTCTGCCGGCTTTGAAACGGCCAGGCTGATTTCTACCGGTTGCCGCATCAATTCACGGGCGAAGCGCCGGATCTGCTGAGGCATGGTTGCTGAAAAAAGCAAAGTTTGACGATTGCGGGGAAGTTGGTTGACAATACTCATGATATCGGGTGCAAACCCCATGTCCAGCATGCGATCCGCCTCATCGAGTACCAGATGGCGCAGGTGTTTGAGATTGACATACCCCATATTGAGGTGCGCAATCAGGCGTCCGGGCGAGGCGACAATAATAGAAGCACCTTGCTTCAACGCGCGTTTTTCCTGTTCCATAGACTGCCCGTCGCGGCCACCATAAACCGGGATAGCGCTGACACCTGTAAAATAAGAAAAGCCTTCCAACTGCTGATCTACCTGCACAACAAGTTCGCGAGTAGGCTCTAATATCAACGTATCTATATGATCCTGAGGTTGATCCGTAAGACTATGCAAGATAGGCAGCAAAAAAGCGGCAGTCTTCCCGGTGCCCGTTTGGGCACAGGCGAGCACGTCTTTTCCACTGAGAATGGCGGGGATTGCTTGTTCCTGTATAGGCGTTGCCGTCTCGATTCCCATCGCATCCAACCCTTCTAATAAAGCGGCACTTAAGCCAAATTCTGAAAATTTCAATTGATATGAATTAGGTACATAATACACAAATATCCGAAAAAAAAGGTTTGGTTGCTATTATTCAATTCATCCTTAAGGATTGCGAACAGCTTTATTCTGTTGTGGTGACTTCTTCCTCTTGTTTTTTACGGTTGCGCCACCAGATATAGCCGATACTTCCGACCAGAATATAAGGTGTCAGCAGCATGTAGAGAATGCCTGCATTCAGCCCTTTTCCGCTTGTTCCACCATTTTTAAGATTGCTCTCCGCCGACATGCGGCACATGGGGCATTGCGCCTGTACGTCAGAAGCCGGAAGTTGGAGGGCCATAACAAGAGCCAGTAAACCGGCTATTTTAAAAAACTTCTTTTTCATTTTCTTAGATTTAATGTTTTGAACTTCTCCACACCAGAAAACAGACTTTTTTTCAAACTGGTGTCTGGACGTTAAAACCCTTTTAATGATAATAGGGCATGAGCATCAAATAACAAATCGGGCCGGTCACCGCAACGTACAACCAAATGGGGAAAACCCATTTTGCCATTTTGCGATGGCGCTCGATTTGATTGGTATAAGCCCTGATAAAAGTAAACAAGATAAAAGGTAATGTCAAGCCCGCCAGCGAAATATGGCTAATGAGCAGCAATAAATAAACCGTTCGGATACCTCCCAGGGCCGCTTTTTCACCATCGTCAACCACGCCGTCAAAATTGGCGTCTCCAAAAAGTGTTTCCGGCGTCGTAAAGTGATAGGCTACGTAAGATAAAAGGAATAAAACAGACAACCCCATAGCCACATAAATGGCCTTGCGGTGAGCCTCTATGCGCTTTTGCTTAATCTGGTAAAAAGCATAAATCAACACCAGGGCTGTTAAGGCATTGACCGAAGCGTGGAATGGCGCCAGAAAACCCAAATCCCAGCCATCAGGGAGTGGGATTTTTTCCGAACGCCGCATCAGGCCAACCAAAGCCAGCACCACCGCAGTAAGCACCCACGCCCATACCGTTAATTTTTTTGCAAGTACCGTATTCCCGTTCATATCCTGTTGAAGTTTGTCTTCTTTATTTTTCAGTTTCGCGTTTGAATTTCAATTCATCCCTGCTTTTTTCCATCGGCAGTAAAAGCGTAATGTGTTGCACCAGACGCCTGAGCTGCCCGTCATCGTGTACATCGTAATAATTTCGGATAACGGAAGCGGTATCTGCAAAAGCGATGTAGGGAGAACCTGCTGCATCAGAAGCAGGCATCCGAAATCCAGACCCGGCCAGATCCTTCAATGTTTCTGAAGTCGCAGAAATGAAAAAACACTGGCTGGTATCCCTCAATTTGTATTGGTCAATAAAAGCCGGAAGTAAGGTGGAATCTTTGCCGGTAATCGAAAGAAAATAAACGTCCTTACGGTCATCAAACTGGTCATGAAGCCTGGCCAGCTCCTTTCCAAAGCGTTCGCTTAACTCCGGTTTTGATAAGTCATAAACCCCGGCGATGACAAAGGCGCCCTTTAAATCATCACTAAACAGTGTTTTTCCATTGTAATTGCGCCACTCAAAGGCTGGTAAAGGACCATGGTCTTTTAATTCGGCTTTCGCTGTTTTGCGGTAATCCAGTCCCTGGTTCAACCAATACCAGGATACTCCGGGGAACACAACAAGTATTACCGTCAACAACACGATCTGAATCTTATCTTTAGGTTTTAACTGCCTTTTTTCCTGATCTGCCATGTGCACTGATTTTCTCTGTTTCAAAACAAAATATGGATGTTAAGGTTAGCTGAAATCGCCTTTTTCTACATCCTATTCAAGCAAAAAGGCGAGAAAAGATACCTTTCTCGCCTTTTGTTGATTTTCAAATCATTGCAGGGTGCAAATTAACCTTCCCATTCCGGCATGACATACACATCCTCGCGCAAAGACATGCCGACCTGGCTTTTGCCATCCACTTCTTCGGTGTTCTTATCTCTGATTTGGTTACGGCGCTCCTTCCAGGAATTGCCTTCCTGAAAAAAGGCAATAATGGCCCAAACCAGTAGTAAAGTCGGAAGCAACACACTCAAAGCCAAACCTTTGACCTCGTAGCGCATGTGCATGAAATCGTATACGATGAAGTAAGCTTTGTACAGAGAAAGGCCTGCAATGATCAGACCAGCCAGGTAGATCACCACGGTGTAATGCTCTGCGCCTTTGATGATATGGCCTTTCGCCAGCAGCGAAATAAACACTTCAACCAGCGTAACAACCCCGAGCAATACCAGCCCGCGGTAAACCGCTTTTATTGATTCTTCGTATGATAAATGTGACATATTGAATCCAATTAAAGAATGATCAAAAGTTGCGTTTACAGCAGGTAGAACACGAGAAATACAAATACCCAAACCAAATCCACAAAGTGCCAGTAGAGGCCTATCTTTTCTACCATCTCGTAGCCATTGCGGCGGGCGACATAAAGACCACTGCCTGCATTTACAGCAATGATGAGCAGGAAGACAACCCCGGAAAGTACGTGAAAACCGTGAAAGCCCGTAATGAAAAAGAACAGCGCGCCAAAAGCAGCAGGACCAAATTCAGTTACGCCCATCGTGCCATCAGAATATTTTACCTTGCGCTGGATCCATTCCTGGTGGCCAGTCGCTTCATCCAGGTGTTTGTGGATCAGGTACGAGCTACCCGCTTTGAAGGTTTCTGGTGTTTCACCTTCTTTGTAAGGATGGCCATGCTCATTGTCGATATAAACACCATCCTGGATATGCGATCCGAAAGGATTTACGGTTACCGACATATGCTCTCCACTTATGAGGTTTGTCCACTCCCAGGCCTGGCAGCTTAAGAAGCCTAAACCGCCCAATACCGTCAGCAGCATCCAAAAGACCACCCCGTTTTTGTTTTCACGATGTCCTTCCTGCACAGCCCGCACCATGGTAACGGAGCTGATGATGAGGAGGAATGACATGATTGTCACAAAAATCAACGGGGCGTGATGAATACCGAATGGTGCTGTTGAAAACACAAAATCCGGAACAGGCCATGTGTTGCTGCTAAAGCGCAAGGCGCCATATGCGATCAGAAAACCTGCAAAAGTAAAGGCATCTGACAACAGGAAATACCACATCATCAGCTTGCCATAACTGGCCTTAAATGGCTCTTTACCTCCTGACCAGGAGTCGGTGCCATCGTGCTCGTGTACTCCGTGTTCCAGTACAGTTTCTGCTGTTGCCATCAGTTAAATATCTTTTTGTTAGTCTAATATTTTCGTTTGTTCAAACACTCCTCAAGAGTACAAAGTCAAAAAGAAAAACAGGTAAACCCACAGCAAATCTACAAAATGCCAGTAGGTCAGTGTCAATTCCTGCCGCAACTTGCGCCTGGCCGTAACTTTAAACGGCAGTGAAAAAGCGCGAATGGATGCGATCGTAAGAGCCACGATTCCACCAAGTACATGCGCAGCATGCAAGCCGGAAATGGCGTACACAAAATCGCCCGAGGGGTTCGTTTTCAGGGGCACCCCAATGCTTTGCAGTGCCAGCCATCCTTCGTATTGCGAAATCACAAACCCGAAACCGAGCAACAAAGCAAGCAGCAACAGGGATTTGTAAAGCCCTTCTTTACCCCTGCCATAGGCAATGTAACTTCCATGCAGCGCTGCGCTGCTGGCCAGAATCGTAATCGTGCTGAGCAAAAAGATGCCCGGTAAACGAAACTCCAGCCAATTGCCGCTTGCCTGCCTTACAATGTACGAACTGACAAGCGCCGTAAACATCATCGTAATGCTGCCACAAGCCAGCCACACCGCAAATTTTTGCGGATGTATTTTATTTCTTTTGTTTTCCTGATCGACAGCCATCGTGTTCATACAACGATGAAATTATAACTTGGTTAAATAAAAGGTCACTAAAACCACCGGGATGTACAGAAACGAAAAGAACATCAACTGTAAAGCCGCTTTCCTGTTTAGTTTCTGATAAAAATTCCATCCAAATACCGCGTAGGTCAGGCTCAGTAACACTGCAATGAAAGCTGACCACACGTTGGTGATTCCCATAAACCAGGGCATTGCCGTTACCGGAACCAACAACATGGCATACATGAAAGACTGAAAGCCTGTAGCCGGATCCAACTGCCCTTTACTGGTTGGCAACAATTTATACCCCGCTTTTGCATAATCCTCGTAGCCCAGCCAACCGATGGACCAAAAGTGCGGAAACTGCCATAAAAACTGCACCGCAAAAAGCGACAATCCCAGTGGCGTAATGGCTCCCTGTGCTGCTGCACAACCGATCAGGGTTGGCAATGCGCCGGGAATAGCGCCAATCGTCACCGCCGCAGGTGAAATGCGTTTCATCGGCGTATAGACGAAAGCATAACTCATCAGCGCAATCATGCCAAAAAAGGCCGTCCATGGATTGAAGAGCGCCAGCAACGTAATGCCGAACAAACTCATAAATCCGGCGCTCATGACGGCTTCCGACATTTTCATACGACCTGCAGCAACAGGCCGGTCGGCCGTACGTTTCATCAGGCGGTCGAAATCCTTTTCCAGAGCCTGGTTAAGCGCATTTGCCGCGCCGGTCACCAGAAAACCTCCCAAAGAAAGAATGCCAACTGCTTTCCAGTCAATCTCCCCTGTAATGGCAATCAAATATGCCATCACCGAAGAAAAGACTACCGTCAATGTCAATCGAAACTTAATGAGCAGTTTGTAATCGCGGACCTTTTGTCCAACGATATTTGTCCAACTGACCGATGCAGTCTTCGTATTCACGTTAACTAAAGTTTGTACCGGTGACATGAATCACCGAGTATTTTTCGGCAGCGCAAACCACCGGTACAAATTATTAATGATCTCCAGCGTCTTTTTCGCCCTCTGCCAGAGGTTGAATCTGAGAGATAAATTCTTTTCCGTCTTTTCCGTAATCGTAAGGCCAGCGGTGCACCGAAGGAATATTTCCTTCCCAGTTGCCGTGTCCGGTGTGGATCGGTGTCGTCCACTCCAGCGTACTGGCGCCCCATGGGTTTTTCGTCGTCATTTTTTTGCCTTTCCAGATGCTGTAGAAGAAATTGATGACAAACAGAATCTGAAGTGCGAATACAAATATGGCCGCAACGGTGATGAATTTGTTCATCTGAGAAAACTGACCAAAAGATTCGAAGACGTCGAATTTATAATAACGGCGCGGCACACCTGCCATGCCAAGGTAATGCATCGGCCAGAAAATAGCGTATGCTCCGACCACTGTTCCCCAGAAGTGAATGCGACCTAAAGTTTCATTCATGAACCGGCCAAACATTTTTGGAAACCAGTTGTAAACTCCGGCAAACATACCGAAGAATGCCGCAATACCCATCACAATATGGAAGTGGGCAACCACAAAATAGGTATCATGCAATTGGATGTCCAAAGCCGAGTTGCCAAGGAAAATCCCTGTCAAACCACCTGAAATGAACATCGAAACAAACCCGATACCAAATAAACTTGCTGAGGTAAACCGAATATTGCCGCCATACAGCGTGGCAATCCAGTTAAAGACCTTTACAGCAGACGGTACTGCGATAATCAGGGTAAAGACTACAAAGAAGTTGGAAATGAAGGGATTCACACCCGACATAAACATGTGGTGAGCCCAAACGATAAACGACAGGAAGGCAATGGCGAGAATTGAATAAACCATCGCTTTGTAGCCGAAAATCGGTTTGCGGGCGTGTACCGACAATACTTCAGACACAATACCCATCGCGGGCAGAATGATGATGTACACTTCAGGGTGCCCAAGGAACCAGAACATGTGCTGGTAAAGAATAGGGCTTCCGCCAACGTGGTCAAGTGCCTGTCCGCCAATAAATATTTCATTCAGGAAGAAACTCGTGCCAAGACCCCGGTCGAATACCAACAGGAAGAAACCGGAGGCCAATACCGGGAATGAAAGAATACCCAGGATTGCCGTCACAAAAAACGCCCAGATCGTCAGCGGCATGCGCCACATTGTCATCCCTTTTGTGCGCAGGTTCAATACGGTGGTCACATAGTTAATGCCCCCAAGCAGTACAGACACAACAAACAGCACCAAACTAACCAACCACAACGTCATACCTGCTCCGGATCCGGTAGATGCCTGAGGCAGCGCGCTTAGAGGCGGGTAAGCCGTCCAGCCGCCGGAAAAAGGCCCCGTGCTGAGAAACAGAGAAATGAACATAACTACCCCTGCCAGGAAAAAGAACCAATAAGAAAGCATGTTCAGGAAGGGAGAAGCCATATCGCGGGCGCCAACCTGCAATGGAATAAGCAGGTTACTGAAAGTACCGCTCAGACCGGCAGTAAGTACGAAAAATACAATGATCGTACCGTGCATGGTCACCATAGCATAATAAAACTCTGGTGCAATACTACCTACACCAGCATCATTGAGGGTAATCCAGCGGCCAAGAACAGGTCTCAACCATGCCATGTTTTCTTCCGGAAAACCAAGCTGGAGTCGGAAAATCAGCGACATCAAACCGCCGATGATGGCCCAAAATATACCGGTAATCAGGAATTGACGTGCAATGATCTTGTGATCCTGACTAAAGATATAAGTCGTGATAAAATTAGACTGATACTTGTCGCCATGATGATGGTCATGAAAATGATCATCGTATCCCTGCTCCTTAATCAGAATATCTTCCTCACTCATCGGATTGTTTTCTACATGTGCCATGAGCTGACTGAATTTTTAACTTATACCCAATATAGGGTTGCGTTGAGTATGATTATTGTGTCAATATTTTGAACTCGATTCTCCGGTTTTTCTCCCGGCCGGCTTCTGTATCATTCGATTCAGCCGGTTTCGACTGGCCGTACCCCTGCGTCTGGAGGCGACCAGCTGCCACACCTTTGCCAACCAGGTAGCCTTTGACGGCATTAGCCCGTTCAGCAGAAAGAGCCTGGTTCGATGCAGCGTCTCCGGTATTGTCCGTATGACCGCCTATTTCAATGGTCATATTGGGGTATTTGTTCAAAGTTTCTACCAGATTATCCAATTCATAGCGCGACATATCCGTCAGTTTTGCAGCACCGGTCTCAAAGTAGACATAGTTCAAACGGAGCACTTTGCCTTCGGCTTCAGTTGCGCCCATCGCCTTTTGAACGGCATCGCTAAACTCCATTTTGCGTTGCTTAACTTCTTCGTCAAGCACTTCATTTTTATAAGGATCTTCATCTGTGCCTCTGATGGAAGACATGAAGTAAGACTGCTGCTGACTTAGCCAGGCATTATATTCTGCTTCGGAAACAATGCGTACGAGGCGGCGCATGCTGTAGTGACCGGAACCACAAAGTTCGGCACAGGCCAATTCGTAGTTAAACGTTTCCCAAAGCATCTTTTCCGGGTCATTTGGATCCGGAACCTGATATTCCGGGTATTTGCTCAACTCCTGGCGGTATTCTTCCGTCGTCTTGTCAGGCGTAAAAATGAAATACGTAGGCATACCCGGAACGGCATCCATTTTTACGCGGAAATGCGGCAGGTAGAAGTTGTGCAGTACGTCGCGCGCAGTAATGCGAACACGAACTTTTTTATTGACCGGCAACACCACTTCTGATGGATGAATGTCGTCAAGGTTCTTTTTATCTGTCCAGTCCTGACCAAGCGGGTTAGAGCCACTGATCAGCTTATAATTGCGGGTTCCTAATTTACCATCAGGTCCCGGATACCTCAGGTGCCAGGCAAACTGATAACCCGTGCCTTCAATTTCCATGAACTCTTCATCAGGCGTTACATCAGCCATCACCTCGTTCCAGGCATCCAGGCCGCCAACAACCAGAAATGTCATAACGACGGCCGGAATTGCCGTCCAGATCATTTCAAGTCGATTGTTGTGAGGAAGGTATAAAGGCTTGCGACCACGTGCTCCTTTGTATTTGAAGGCATAATAAAACAACATGATCTGAGTAATGAAAAATACGATCCCAGTGAAAAAGAGTGTCGTATTGAACAAGCCGTCAAGCGTTTTACCATGAATGGACGCCGCCACATGAGGGCCATACCCGAGCATGTAGTTTTTGTAGTATCCGGCAGAAATGATACAAGCGACGAGGAAGACTACCATAAACACCATCGAATAGTTCGCATTGCGTTTATTGATAATTTCCTGCATGTCTTCTTCACCCCGGATCTTGGAAGCAAGTTCAGTGACTTTTCCAATCTGGATGGCAATGATGGCGATCAGTGCGATGCAGAGTATTGCTAAAAGAGCTGTCATTATTGCAAAGTTTATATCCTAAGGATACTTTTATTTCAACAAATTTACTCCGATACAACAAAAACACCGGAGACTTGCTTTCGACTCAGTCTTGTTTAGAATAATTCTAAACAAAAATCATGTATGGTGCTGCAAGCTTTCTGCGAGATAAGGGTCGTTCACCGGTTGCAGCGGCGCCTTTGCCAGTCTCGAAAAAGTAAAATAAGCAAAAAAGGCCAAAAATCCGAGCATCGTACCCAATTCGAGAAGACCCGGAATGGTGAAACCCATTGCGAATGTAGAAACAGCATGTCCTGCCGCTTCATGGGCGCCTTCGGCGTGGCCACTGTGGTGTGCCAGCGCTTCCTGAGCAGTTGCATAAGCTCCGGGTTTGATCATCTGGAAGAAATCCCACCAGTGTCCGAAGAACACAATGATGGAAGTCAGCACCAGCGTACCGTATTTCCGCTTTGTGTCGTTCCGCATCAGGATGAGGAAGGGCATCACAAAGTTCAAAATCAGGTTTCCGAAAAACAAGACAGGGTAATTGTCGATGCGATGGCGGAAATAGACCGTTTCTTCACCAACGTTACCGTACCAGATCAGCATGTACTGTGAAAACCAGAGGTAAGTCCAGAAGATGCTGATGGCAAACATGTATTTCCCAAGGTCGTGCAGGTGTTCTGCACTAACGTTTTCGAGATAGCCCTGAGATTTAAGGTAGATAATCGTCAGAATGGTCAGTGCAATTGCTGCCACGAACCAACTTGCGGCGGTATACCAGGCAAAAAGGGTACTGTACCAATGCGCATCTACCGACATGACCCATTGCCAGATAATGGCTGCGCTGGAAAAGCCTGCAATAGGCAGGAAAGCAGCAGACCATATCCTCATTTTGCGGTGGTGCTCGTAGTCGGTCGTTCCAATCTTATCTTCGCTCAGCGACAAGCTGCGCAGTTTCCAGGCGAAGAAAATCCAGGAGCCAACGATAATAAATGTGCCTAAAGCATACCACCCTTTATTCAGAAAGCCTGATTTTCCGGAAATAATGCTGTCAAACTCCGGCTTGGACGGGTCAAGCAAGCTCTCATCTGCCCAATGGTAGAGATGGTGCCAGTGCCCCCATACGCCAACGACAACCAGGGCCATCAGAATGAGCCCGGGAATCAGAAAAAGCGTATAGGCCTCGAAGATTCTTTTGATCACAGTATACCACCCGGCCATAGCCGTTGTGAATGCGGTGATAATGAACAACGAAATAAACCCAATACCCGTGAAAAACACTGCATTTTGCAGGTAGTTGGTCCAGAATCGGGTATGTAAGGCGTCATCGTAGACGAACATGGTCAGCAGCAGGCACAGAGCGCCCAGCGCCATGAATACGCCTAAAACCGTCTTTTGCTTTGATGTAAAAACGAACTGGTTCATCGTTACCCCTCGTTATGTGCCGGCTGATAACAGACCAGCCGGTGAAATATTTTAGAAATACACTTGTCTCTTCGCTGGCTGCTGCTTAGTGCTGGCTGCCATCAGTTGTATGTTGCTCCTCCTGCTTTTGAGCTTCACCAGGCATAGGCTGATGGTCTGTTGACATTTGAGCCACAGGACGCACCTGACTTGCCGGAACGCCATAAGCAGGATTCAGCGTATTGGCATTTTCATCGTATACCAACTTCTTTTCCTTGGCTTGCAGGGAACGGATATAGTGGATCACCTGCCAGCGCTCTTCGTAAGAAAGCTTATCGGAGTAACCGCCCATCACGTTTTTACCATACATAATACCATGGTAGAAGCGTCCGTTGGAAGAATTCAGGAACGTATCCAGAAGGAAGTTTGCCGGTTGGGCCGGATAAATGGCCTTTGGGTTATCTTCACTCACCAGATATCCCAATCCATTGCCGGCTGTGCCGTGGCAAATACCGCAATAAATATCGTACAACTCTTTGCCCTCTGCCAGGCCTTTGGCCGTAATCGGAAACGGATTGGCGATGATCGTCGCGGAAGCCCTGATACGCTCTTCCTCTGTATCCTTGTAGTAATAAGGTACATTACCATTAACAGGCACTGCAATCTCATTGATGCTGGTGCCTCCGCGCAGGTGGGCCATCAGATCAGCCTGAGCTGCGGGATCCTGCAGATAGGAAATGCCCGCATAACCGCGCGGAATGGTGCCGGCAACCGGCAGGTATGGGTTTGACAGGTCTTTGCGCTTGAACACACTGGCGCTGTCCCATGTATTGTAGTGGTAATAGCCGTATACATTGCTTTCATAAGCAAGCGAGTGCGCCATGTCCGGCATGTACTCATGCCCCGTTTCGTTGCCATCAGCCGGCGAACACGCGTAAAGAAACGCTGCTGTCGCTAAAGCTATAAACCATATTTTGATGTATCTCATCGAATAATATTTAAGAGCGATGTGCTTATCAAAATCAATCAGATCGTCTTTGAATTAACTTCCGAAGCACCGGTGCTGCTCAGGAAAGAGCGCAGGCGGCTAACTTCTGCTTCAGAAGCTTCATTCGTTTGAAAAGCGATACAGAATTTATCATCCGTGATCCGGTCATCCAGCGTTGGGTTGGTAACGCCCGGAGCCATTCCGCAAATGGTGTAAAAAGTAATTACCATCCCCACAGAAGCAAACAATACCGTCACTTCAAAAGTAATGGGAATGAATGCCGGTACGGACCAGTAAGGCTTACCTCCGAAAATGATGGGCCAGTCGCGGGTAAATACCCAGGACATGAACAGGAAAGCCGTTAATGTGCCAATGGCGCCATAAACAAAGCCAGCCTGATGGAGTCGGCTTTCAGAAAGTCCCAACAGCGGGTCAAGTCCGTGCACCGGAAAAGGTGTGTAAACATCCATGATATCCAGATGCTCACTTTTTGCCTGCTTGACAGCTTTCAGGAGAATTTCCTCATCATCATACAAGCCGTACAGCACTTCTTTATTTTGATTTTCCATTGTCTTTAAATTGCGCTATATGGTAAATTAGTGATGCGTATCAGTTGATTCCGTTGCAGCCTCGTGCCCATGGTGCCGGTGTTTTGCCTTGGATCCGATGTACTGATCGCCGGCGACCTTGAGGATGCTCTTGACCTCTGCAATGGCTACAACCGGTGCTACCCTTGCAAAAATCAGGAAGAGGGTAAAGAACAGACCAAGTGTTCCTACAAACAGTCCGATTTCCACCCAGGTCGGTGTATAATAACTCCAGCTTGAGGGCAAATAATCGCGGGCGAGGGTTGTAGCAATGATGACAAAGCGTTCAAACCACATCCCGATGTTCACGAAAATAGACATCAGGAAAGTCCAGAACAGGCTCCGGCGCATTTTTTTGAACCAGAAAAGCTGTGGCGACAACACGTTACAGGTCATCATGCCAACATAAGACCACCAGTAAGGGCCGAGTACACGGTTGGCAAAAGCAAACTGCTCGTAGATGTATCCGCTGTACCAGGCAATGAAAAGCTCTGTAAGGTAAGCAACGCCGACTATCGTACCGGTGAGCAGAATAACTTTGTTCATGCTTTCGATGTGCTCCAGTGTCACATACTCCTGCAAACCATGCACTTTCCGGGTAATCACCATCAGCGTCTGCACCATGGCAAACCCTGAGAAGATAGCTCCGGCAACAAAGTAAGGCGGGAAAATCGTGGTGTGCCATCCCGGAATGACTGAAGTGGCGAAGTCAAAGGATACAATCGTGTGTACCGACAATACCAGCGGCGTGGCCAAACCGGCAAGAACGAGCGACAAGCTCTCAAAACGCTGCCAGTGCTTGGCTGACCCGGTCCAGCCAAAAGAAACAAAATTATAGATTTTTTTGCGCAGTCCGCTTGCCCGGTCGCGCACGGTTGCCAGGTCGGGTACCAACCCCGTATACCAAAACAGGAGCGAAACAGTAAAGTATGTCGAGATGGCAAAAACGTCCCACAACAGCGGCGAGTTAAAGTTTACCCAAAGCGGCCCGCGCGTATTCGGATACGGGAAGATAAAAAAGCCCAGCCAAAGACGGCCCATGTGTATGAGCGGGAACTGGCCCGCACAAATTACGGCAAAGATCGTCATGGCTTCTGCAGCCCGGTTAACCCCTGTACGCCAGCGTTGGCGGAACAGCAAAAGGATGGCCGAAATCAGGGTTCCGGCGTGACCGATACCGACCCACCAAACGAAGTTGGTAATGTCCCATCCCCATCCAATGGTGCGGTTAAGGTTCCAGGAACCAATTCCAACCCAAATGGTCCAGGCGACACAAAAGACATACAGGGTCAGCCCCGCCACCGCAACCATAAAGGCGATGATCCAGGCCATACTGGGCACCCTTTCCGTGGGTGCACAGATGTCTTCCGTGATCTGATGATAGGTTTTTCCACCTTCAATTAGTGGCTCCCGAATCGGAGAAACAGGTGCGCTCATATCAATTTATTTACGATAGCAGCCTACGCTGCCCTTGATTTCAGAATGTATCTTATGCGTCTAATGCTTCGTTGCGATTGTTAACCCGCGCAGCGTAGAACACCGATGATTGTGTGTTCACTTCCTCGAGTACGAGGTAGTTCAGCGGATTTTCTATGCGCTTCGAAACCAGGCTTTCTTTGTTGTTGCGGTCGCCGAATACGATGGCGCCGGTCGGACAAGCCGTTTGGCAGGCGCTTTTCACATCGCCATCCACCAGTTTCCGGCCCTCGCGCTTCGCAGTCAGCTTGCCTTCCTGAATGCGCTGTACACAGAAGCTGCATTTTTCGATAACCCCGCGAGAACGTACCGTTACGTCCGGATTCAACACCATACGCATGAGGTTGTCGGCAGCAAACGGCAGCTCTTCTCCATTGACGTAGTTTTCGTTTACGCCGAAAAGGTCTGCAGTCGTATAGTCCAACCAGTTGAAGCGACGCACTTTATAAGGGCAGTTGTTGGCGCAGTAGCGCGTTCCAATGCAACGGTTGTACGTCATCTGGTTCAAACCTTCCGAGCTGTGGTTCGTAGCGGCAACCGGGCAAACGTTTTCGCAAGGCGCGTTGTCGCAGTGCTGGCACATCATCGGCTGGTAAACCACGTTCGGGTTTTCGTAATCGCCATAATAGTAGCGGTCAATACGAATCCACGGCATTTCATGGTGGCGGTGTACTTCGTGTTTGCCAACTACAGGCACGTTGTTTTCGGCAACGCAGGCCACCTGACAAGCGCCGCAACCCGTGCAGGCATTCAAGTCAATGTGCATGGCCCACCAGTGCCCCTGCTCGTAGAAGGTATTCTTGTATTCTTCAAACGGATACAGCGTTTGCTCATTGAGATGAGCCGCTTCTTCGCGTCTTTCTTTAATGTATTCCGTCAGTTCTCCCAGTTCGTTGACGTGTCCCTGGAAAATAACGGAGCGCTTCGTCAGGCCGCCCTGGAATCCAGCGCCAAGCGACATAACCGATTTTTCGTCCACATTAAGCGGGTTGCCGCTTTCATCGTCTTTAACGATTTCACCTTTGCTGTCGCGGGCAGTAACCCCCATCGTATGGTGGTATTGCACACAGGCAAATTCTTTGTCTGTATCTACAGCGTCAGATACGGTAACCGTAGCCGAATAATACTGGGTATTACCGTCAGCATCTACTTTCAGCCATGGATAAACGTTTACTCCGATTTTGTTGCCCAGCGCACGGCCCATTTCCCCGGTAGCTTCGCGGCCATAGCCTACTGCCAGCGATACGGTGCCTTCCATCTGACCAAACTGGCGGATAACGGAACAAAGTTCTTTTTTGCCGTTGACCATCACCTCCACCTTGTCGGCTTCGCTGTAAATTTCGTTGCGATTCAGGTTTTTGAAAGCAGTAAAGTCGTTGTTGCCATCCCACTTGACCGGAACGGCGAGGTTGTTGCCCCAAACACAGCGTGTAACAGGATCAGGCATTTCCTGCAACCAGGGGTTCGCGGCGTATTGGCCTCCACCCAGATTGACCGTTTCGAAAAATGAAATTTCGAGTTCGCTGTTTTCAGGCTTGCGTACTTTGGCAGCAGCCCCGGCTACATCACCGGAGAAAGCTACCTGAATCTCAGCCTGTGGCGCTTCAAAAACGCCATCGTGCAGCGCACTGTCCCAGAAAGCTTCAAATGTGGCGAAGCTCGACTGTTGACGGGAAATCGTATCCTTCCAGTTGTTTTTCAGATATTCCAGATAAGGCTGCTCCGCAGTGGTGTCCAGCGTTTCAGCGGCAGCCCAGCGCAACAGGCTTTCTTCTGCCTGGCGGGTTCCTGCCCTGCCCAAAGCAGCAAACAGCGGTGCAATGGTTGGCTGGATAAGGCTGTAGTGGCCGCGTTTTGCTTCCGCGTCGCCCCAGCTTTCCAGGAAATGGTGCGTTGGCGCAACATAATCGCAGAGCAGGGCCGTTTCATTTGCAATTCCGGCCATAGATACTTTAAGGCCAACTTTAGCAAGACCGCTTTTAAACTGTTCTGCGTCCGGCAGGTCATAAGCCGGGTTGGCGCCGTCCATCACGAACAGGGCATTCACACGACCTGCATTCATATCCCGAACGAGTTCGCGTACATCGCTGTCCATACCCTGGCGCTGCAGTGAAGCATCGTTGAAGGTGATGGTTTTGCCGTAATTGCCCAACATGTCGTTGATGGCATTGATCAGCACTTGCTCGCCGCGGTTATTTGAACCGGAAACAACAAGCGATGCGCCTGTGCTTTCCAGCAATTCCTTGGCAACAGCCTTTATTTTAGCCGCTTTTTTTGCATCCAGTTGAGGGCCGCTTACGCTGGCGCCGTTGGTTGATTTTGCAATTTCGTTGTAGAGAGCAACGATCGCAGCACCCTGCTCCGAAGGCTTCACGAGTATCCGGTTATCGGCATTCGATCCGGTGAGGCTCATGTGGCTTTCTACCTGAATGTGGCGGGACATGTTCGCCTTAAGGGTGTCCGGAATGCGGCGCCCATGAACATACTGCGCAGCATATTCAATAGGAGAAATCCAGGTTCCGAGGAAATCAGCGTCGAAGCTGACAATAACCCGGGCGCGATCGAAATGGTAACCCGGAACAACCGCCTGCGCAAAACAAGCCTGGTTGGCTTCCAAGATCGCCGAACTTGAAACCGGATCGTATTGAACTACTTTCGTGTTCGGGAATTTTGTAGTGAAATCGGCAAGGGCCTTTTTCGTAGTTGGGCTGAGGATGGTATTGGCAAGAATGCGGATGTTGGCATCCGGCTTCAGCTTGCCTGAGATTTCTTTATCAATCATTTCCCAGGAAGGCCCTGCTTCACGCTTGTTGCGCGGCCGGTCAACTTTCCCGGATGCAATCCGGTAAGGACCATCGAGGCGACTGGTATCGTAAAGACTCAGAACACTCGCCTGAGTGCGTGCGCTGGTTCCGCCCATCGTCACTTTAGAAAGGCTGTTGCCTTCAACTTTGATCGGACGTCCTTCACGTGTTTTCACCAGAATGGCGCAATAATCGCCGCCCTGAACGAAACTCGAAGCATAGTAGGTAGCCACACCGGGAACAATCGTGTCCGGTTTGATCACGTACGGAATCGCCTTTTTTACCGGAATTTCGCAGCTTGCCGCAATGGTCGCTGCCCCTATTCCGAATCCGAGGTATTTCAGGAAATCGCGACGGCTACTTTCCGTAGAAAGCGCACTACTATCCGCCAATTGCTCGATGATGGGAAGTTCAACGAACTCCTGGTTGTCTATTTGTTGGAAGGCCGGGTCGTTCTGAAGGTGTTCAACCCCGATCCAAACTGCTTTATTTTGATCTTTCATTTCAAGAATTTGCTCGAATGAAACAAGTTTAAAGTTGCGCCTGCTGTTGTCAGGACTATATTAATAATGGCACTTCTGGCATTCCAGACCGCCAATTTCCTCGACCGTTACCTTGCTGCGCTGTCCTTTTGCTATTTCTTCATGGTAGCGGGCATAGGTTTTGTAGTATTCGTTGTCTGCAAATTTGACTTCCGTCTGGCGGTGGCAGTTAATGCACCAACCCATAGAAAGCGGCATGGCCTGTTTTACGACTTCCATCTCCTCGACCGGGCCGTGGCAGGTCTGGCAGGCAACTTTGCCCACTGAAACGTGCTGGGAGTGGTTGAAGTAAGCATGATCGGGCAAGTTGTGAATGCGTACCCATTCGATCGGACCATATATTTTATCATCGCCGGATTCTTCGTTGGTCAGAGCAGCCACGATGCCGTTCCACTGCGTTTCTATCGCTCTTTCACCTGTAGCATCCAGTGTTCCTTTATCCTTAATATAGGTGTCCGAAATCCATTTCTTGTAAATGGTCTCGATTTCGGACTTACTCATTTTGTCGTAACCCTCTATGTATTTGTCGGTAGAAGGGTCAAAACCAATGGAGGCATAAATTTTGGTCAACTCAGCCGTACCATATTGGGAGCCTACTTTAACCGCTTTATGGCAATTCATACAGGTGTTTGCAGCCGGAATAACCGATTGCTTGCTCCGGCGGGCGCCGTCGTGGCAATACTGGCAGTCAATTTTCTGTAGGCCGGCGTGTGTGGCATGCGAAAATTTGATGGGTTGCTCAGGTGCATATCCCTGCTGACGTCCCAGTTTGATGGCGCGGTTCACTGTCGTGTAGCCACCGAGAACGACTAAAGCAAAAATCACGAAAGCCACTACCGTTTTGCTGGTAAGCAATTCAACCAGAGTCTGGCGACGAGCGGGCGCATTTCCTTCCCGCACCTTGATCATGTAGTTCAGGTTGGAAACGATGCGGGCCAGTACCACCGCCAGGAAAGCCAGGATCAGCGCCAGAATGATGAAAAGACCGGTATTATCGGGCTTTTCCACCGGAGTCTGTGGTCCAGTAGTGGTAATTACCGGAGCGCCGGGGCAATTTCCGGCCACCGTACAATTCACATAAGCCAGAATATTGTCGATCTGGGCATCAGTGAGTTGTGGAAAGCTGGTCATAATATTGGGCTTATACGCATTCCAGAGTTCGACCGCACGCGGGTGTCCCGCATTGATCTGTGCCTGTGAATTGCGTATCCAGGAATAGAGGTCTTCCCTTGGATAAGCAGCCCAACGCTCTTCGACACCGCCCAAAGCAGGGCCGGTCATGTTGTCTTTCATGTTCTTGTTGTGGCAGGAACCGCAGTTGTTTTGGAACAATTGCTTGCCTTCCTTGATGGCCGCTTCATCCTGCGCCTGAGCACTGAAAGAGAAGGCGATCGAGAGCAACAAAGAAAGAATACCAATTTTCAAATATGAGTATCTCATTCCAGAGATGTTTTATAGCGTAATAATTATGTCAAAAAGCTGTTTTGTCCGGTTTGTGCGCAAAGATATAACTCGGTTAAACTTTTTAACAAAAAAACATGATTAGTCACAATTATTTAGATTATATCTAAACTAATTAGGCGTAAAACACTTTCCTTTTAAGCAATTAAGACAAGTTTACTACCTTCGGGCGCCTATTAAATGCAGATCAGAATGGTAATAAACCTTTTGTTATTTTCCCTTGGACTGACATTGGTGGTATTCAGTGCAAATTGGCTGGTAAATGGGGCTTCATCAATTGCGCGGCGATTAAAGATTCCGGACATCGTCATCGGGTTGACGATTGTTTCTTTTGGCACTTCAGCTCCTGAAATGGTTGTTTCTGTCATTTCGGCCATCAATGGCAATCCGGATGTGGCCATCGGTAATGTCATAGGTAGCAATATCTTCAATATATTAGGCATCCTTGGCATCTGCGCCATCATCTATCCGATCAGTATACAAAAAAATACTGTTTGGAAAGAAATTCCGCTAAGCCTGCTGGCAGCTATTGTTGCCCTGGTTCTTGGATTCGACACCTTGTTTGGAGGAACCAGTAATGAAATTACCCAGGGGGACGGCATCATCCTGCTGAGTTTCTTCGCCATCTACATATATTACACTTTTGGAGTAGCCAAGGCAAGCGACATGTCAGGTAAAGAAAATGCTGAATTGCACAAGAACTATGCCCCATGGCTTGCGGTGGTGATGATCATCGGCGGTATTGCCGGCCTTACCTTTGGGGGAAAATTTACGGTTGATAATGCGGTTGCCATTGCACAGGCTTTGGGCATAAGCGATTCCATAATCGGGCTAACATTGGTTGCCATTGGCACCTCTATCCCGGAATTAGCCACTTCTGTGGTTGCAACCATAAAACGCAATGCTGATATAGCCATAGGAAACGTGGTAGGCTCTAACATCTTCAACATATTTTTCATCCTTGGCATCAGTTCAACGATACACCCCCTTCCTCCCGGCGGTATTACAGAGACTGATTTTCTGGTTTGCATCGGTGCAAGTCTGGTTTTGTTTATTTCCTGTTTTGTATTGCGCCCGATGCGCATTTATCGTGTCGAAGGCTGGAGCATGTTACTGTGTTACATCGGATACATGACGTTTTTAATCTCACAAGCTTAAGCGGAGCAATAGCAACAATATTCTTGCGCTGAGTATAAATATATGGAGTTATGTTGTTGAGTTTATTGCTTTTCTCACTTGGTCTGGCTATCGTCACTTTTAGTGCAAATGGTATGGTGAATGGCGCTACTTCTGTGGCCAAACGATTCAACATTCCGGACATCGTAATCGGACTAACCATTGTGGCGCTGGGTACTTCAGCGCCCGAACTGGTAATCTCTGTCGTTTCAGCGCTGGATGGAAAAGCGGATGTGGCCGTAGGTAACGTGGTGGGCAGTAATATTTTTAACATCCTGGTCATTCTGGGCATCTCTGCAACCATATACCCACTCACGCTGCAAAGTAGTACGGTCTGGAAAGAGATTCCGCTGAGTCTGCTTGCAGCCATCGTCGTTTTCGTCATGGCCGGCGATGTGCTCATTGACGGTGGCGACCACAATGAATTGCACCGCAGCGACGGCATCATCCTGTTGGGATTCTTTATCATTTACCTCTATTATACTTTTGGAGAGGCCAAAAAAGGGAATAACGGGAATGGCGGGAATTACAAAATTCATCCAATCTGGCTTTCGCTGCTTTTAATTGTGGCAGGAATTGCCGGACTAACGCTTGGAGGCAAGATTATGGTGGATAATGCCGTAGTGATTGCCAAAAACCTTGGCCTGAGTGATTCTGTCATTGGTCTCACCTTAGTAGCGGCGGGTACTTCCATTCCGGAACTGGCCACCTCCATTGCAGCCGCTCTTAAACGCAATGCCGACATTGCCATCGGCAACATCATCGGCTCCAATATTTTCAATGTTTTTCTCATACTTGGCGTCAGTGCCACCATTACGCCACTCTATCCGCAAGGCATGACCATGCTCGATTTCGGGATGTGTATCGGCGCCAGTACCCTGCTTTTCGTGTCCTGCTTTGTGCTTCGTCCCATGACGCTTTTCCGGGTAGAAGGATGGACCATGCTGCTGCTCTATGCCGGCTATACAGGGTGGTTGATTTGGAGCAGATAAGGTTATTCGTTGCTTTCCGGTTTCCGGTAAATACAACGCAGCGGTTCATTTCAAAACGCAAATCCCGGTGCAAATAAGATCACACCGGGATTAGATTTGTTTACAGACTGGGTGCTCTACTTCGGATAATCGTAATTGACCATCCAACGGATGCCGAATTTGTCGCTGAACATGCCGAAGTAAGCCCCCCAAAAGGTATCCTGAAGCGGCATTTCGACAACGCCCCCTGCTGAGAGGCCCATAAAAATACGATCAGCTTCATCTTTGCTATCAGCCATCAGAGAAAGAGAGATATTGTTCCCTTCAGCTTTTGGGTATCCTTGCGATTCCAGTACATCACTTGCCATCAATTCGCCTTTGCCGACGGGCAGATTGACGTGCATGATTTTATTCCTGTCAGCTTCCGGCATTTGATCGCCGCCGGGCATATCTCCAAAGCGCTGGAGCATTTTGAACTCGCCGCCAAATACGGATTTGTAAAAATTAAAGACCTCTTCTGTGTTGCCGTTGAAGTTGAGATACGGGTGAATTTGTACCATTGTCTTGTTTTTTGTTTGTAAATGGAAATAAGTCATAAATTTAAAACAAATAATAAAATAAATAAAACTAATTGTTTATTTTTTGTGTAAAAAATTGCCGCTGAATGACGTTGGGCCGGAAATGGAAAGCCGAAAGAAGGATTGGCTAATAGCCTGCAAATGCTACAAATTCCCTAATTTTGCCCCAATTCATCCAAACCATTCCATGCTTACCATCCATTCCGATGCCCATTTTATGCAACAAGCCCTTCGGGAGGCCCAGCGCGCTTTTGATGAAGGGGAAGTACCCGTTGGGGCGGTAGTTGTGTGCCAGAATCAAATCATTGCCAGAGGATACAACCAAACCGAGCAACTAAACGACATCACCGCGCACGCCGAGATCATTGCCCTTACAGCCGCTTCAAACTACCTCAACAGCAAATACCTCGACGACTGCACCCTCTACGTTACGCTGGAACCCTGCGCCATGTGTGCCGGCGCGCTTTACTGGGCGCAACTGGGACGCCTCGTGTACGGCGCTGCAGACGACAAAAGGGGGTTCATGCGCTTTGGGAAAGGGGTGCTCCATCCAAAAACCCGCATGGAATTTGGCATCCGATCCGAAGAGTGCAGCATACTGCTAAAACACTTTTTTGCAACGAAGCGTTAACATCCTGAATTCGGTGACCGAACAGTCGGACTTGGCCCTTTACCCAGAGCCCGTCGTTGCCCTCTACCGCCTAAATCTCATATCTAATGTCTAATATCTCATATCTAACGTCTAACTCTAACGTCTAACATCTGAACAATGGTCGAAACGGACATCCTAATCCTCGGCGCCGGTATTGGCGGACTGACCACGGCGATCAAAATTGCCGAAAAACGCCCCGATCTAAAAGTGACGGTGCTGACCAAAACTGTTGAAAACGAAAGCAATACCCGCTATGCTCAGGGGGGAGTGGCTGCCGTTTGGGACATCGAAAAAGACTCCTTTGAAAAACACATCGAAGACACCCTGGATGCCGGAGATGGCCTTTGCAGTCGTGAAGCCGTTGAAATTGTCATCAAAGAAGGCCCCGAGCGGGTTCGTGAGATCATTGAATGGGGCACCCGTTTCGACAAAGATAAAAGTGAATCTTACGATCTGGGCCGCGAAGGCGGGCACAGCGAAAACCGGATTCTTCACTTCAAAGACCTTACCGGCTGGGAAATTCAGCGCGCACTGATCGCCAAAGCAGATACCTTATCCAACATACATGTACTGGAGCATTATTTTGTGGTGGACATCATAACCCAGCACCATCTCGGCTACAACGTTACGCGCCTCACACCGTCCATTGAGTGTTACGGCGCTTATGCGTTGAACAAACTCAGCGGCGTCATTGAAACCTTCCTCTCCCGCGTTACGGTGATCGCTACCGGCGGCGCAGGCCAGGTTTACCGAAGCACCACCAATCCCGTCATCGCCAGCGGCGACGGCATTGCCATGGTCTATCGTGCCAAAGGGCATGTTGAAAACATGGAATTTGTACAGTTCCATCCGACCTCCCTTTATAATCCGGCGGGTGACAACCCTTCTTTTTTGATTTCAGAAGCCGTCCGGGGCTTTGGCGGTATTTTGAAAAGCCGCGACGGCCAGGAGTTCATGCACAAATACGACGAACGATTGTCGCTCGCCCCACGCGACATCGTAGCGCGCGCCATAGACAACGAAATGAAAATCAGCGGCGAAGAATGCATGTTCCTCGATTGCCGCCATTTGGAAAAGGAAGCGTTTCTGGCCCATTTTCCAACGATTTACGAAAAGTGCATCAGCATTGGCATTGACCCGATGAAGGACATGATTCCGGTTGTACCGGCCTGCCACTACCTTTGTGGCGGTATCCGCGTTGATCTGGCGGGAAGAAGCACCATTAAAAACCTGTATGCCTGCGGCGAATGTACCTGTACGGGACTACACGGCGCCAATCGCCTGGCGTCCAACTCCCTGTTGGAGGCGATGGTTTTTGCCGACCGCATCCAGGCGGATGTGCTTCACATCATCGACAGCATTAGCTTTAAAAAAGGGATTCCCCACTGGAATACTGGGGGCACAACCGATCCGAAAGAAATGGTGCTCATCACGCAGAGCTTGAAAGAACTCAAGGAAATCATGAGCAGCTATGTGGGGATTGTGCGCTCCAATGTGCGTCTTCAACGCGCCACCGACCGGCTTTGGCTGCTCTACAAAGAAACGGAAGAGTTGTATGGCGCAACGACCATTTCGCCGCAATTGTGCGAACTGCGCAACCTCATTACCATTGCCTATCTCATTACGCGTTCCGCAAGTATGCGCCACGAAAGCCGCGGACTGCACTACACCACCGATTACCCCGAGAAGTTTGATTTTCTGCAGGATTCTATTTTGTAAAAAACAAAAACCTATAAGGTCTTCAAGACCTTATAGGTTTTGTATTTCTTTTCCGCGCGTCCAAAAACTATTTTTTGAACGTAATCTCGCCGCGATTGACCTTACCAACGTGTTCCATAAACTTATTGACCTCCTCGCGCACAACAGGCAACAAGAAGACCAGACCAATCATGTTGGGTACCACCATCGCAAAGATCATGGCGTCTGAAAAGGCTGTCACGGCTCCCAGACTGGAAGCTGCCCCAATGATGATGAAGATACAGAACAGGATTTTATAGAAGTAGTCGTTGAATTTCGTCCTGCCAAACAGGTACATCCAGCTTTGGAGACCATAGTAGGACCACGAAATCATCGTCGAGAAGGCAAACAACACCACTGCAACCGTAAGTACATAAGGAAACCAGGGTAAGACGGTTGCAAAAGCTTTGGAAGTCGCCACTACCCCATCCGGCGTGCCTTGTCCGTAAGTCATGATGCCGCCATCGTCGTTGGTAATGATAACGACCAATGCAGTCATGGTACAAATAACAACGGTATCAATGAAAGGCTCGAGCAAAGCCACGATGCCTTCACTGGCGGCGAATTTGGTGCGCACAGCGGAGTGTGCGATAGCAGCAGAACCCACACCGGCTTCGTTTGAAAAAGCTGCCCGGCGAAAGCCTTGTACCAGGACACCCACAAAACCGCCGGTAATGCCCATTGGGGTAAACGCGCCGGCAAGAATCTTACCAAACGCTGCCGGAATGTGCGTGAAATGAGAAAACAAAATAATCAGACCGGCAACCAGGTAGATGCCGCACATAATGGGTACTAATTTATCAGTTACCGAAGCGATGCGCTTGATTCCACCAATGATTACCACCGCCGTAACAGCAGAAATCACAACACCAAAAATCAATCCGGCAGAGCCGGAAGTGGCGCCGATCATGTTGTTGAACTGAACGGCTGCCTGGTTGACCTGAAACATGTTTCCGCCGCCAAAAGAGCCGCCGACACACATGATGGCAAAAAATACAGCGAGTACTTTTCCCAGATTTTTCTGGCCTTTTTCAGCGAGTCCTTTTGTCAGGTAATACATAGGTCCGCCATAAACGGTACCATCTGGGCCAATATCCCGGTATTTTACCCCAAGAGTACATTCCGTGAATTTTGATGCCATCCCCAGCAAACCAGCCAGAATCATCCAGAAGGTAGCGCCGGGACCACCCAGCGAAACGGCAATGGCTACACCGGCAATGTTGCCAAGACCTACTGTGCCGGAAAGGGCAGCAGACAAAGCCTGAAAGTGAGACACTTCGCCTGCGTCGCTCGGGTCAGTATACTTTCCACTCACCGTCAGCAGGGAAACTTTGAATTTGGTGAATTGTATGAACTTAAAGTATATGGTAAAAAGCGTGGCGCCGGTGATCAACACAACCAATACAATCGGCAAATTCACTCCTTCTCCAAGTGGAATGGAGTAAAAAACAATGCTTTCGACAGCCGCCGTAATGGGCTGAAAAGCGTCGTTAATGCGCTCATCCAGACCTTTTTGCGCTTCCTGTGCAAAAGCGATCAAAGGCGTTAACAAGGTGGTCAAAAAGAGTAATAAAGATCTTTTCATAGTCAGTAAATGATTTTAGGTTCCTGCCGCAGGAATTGCGATCAAGCCGTTAAGGTATTTGAATCTTCCTGATTATTCAAAAAAACAGCCCTGAAATTGGCCAGCTTCAGTGAAAGGAACGTTTTAGTTGGCCGAAATGCCTCCTATGCAGGCAAAATGAATTTCTCTATTTTGCTGAAAAGCATAAAGTCGGGTGCTTCAATTGAACAGAAATGCTATTTTTGGAACTTTAAACTGAAATGGCAACTTGCAGCAGCAATACACCGACCTGGAAATTCAATCCTTGTTCCGGCAGGATAGTGAAAAAGCCATAGAAGCGCTTTTTCAGCTACACTATGCTTATCTTTGCCAGACAGCTGTCCGCATTGTGGCAGACGCGCGCCTCGCTGAAGACCTGACACAAGAGGTTTTTATGGAATTATGGCGAAAAAAAGAAGACATTACTTTTGCCATATCCATCAAAGCGTATCTCCGGCGCGCTGTCGTTAACAAAGCGCTCAATCACATCCGCGACCGGAAAAAAATCACCGACGACGAAGACAAACTACTGAACGTGGAGAGTGCAGAACCCTCCGTCACCCAGCAACTGGATTCAGAAGAATTGCAGCAGCTGATAGACCGTTCTATTGATGAACTACCGGAAAAATGCCGGGTAGTTTTTGTCTTGAGCCGTTTTGAAGAAATGTCGTACCAGGAAATCGCCGATCACCTTGGCATTTCTATAAAAACCGTTGAAAATCAGATTGTAAAAGCCCTGAAACACATGCGCGCAGCATTGCAGCCCTGGATGGAAACCTGAAAACCTTAGCTGAAATGCCGGATACCCGACAAAAAATGTATAAACAGACATAGGGGGCGCCGTCTGTATTCGTGTCTGACAATCGGAACTGAGCAAATAAAATGAGTATTCCTAAGTACATACAACTCCTTCATCAAAAACTCAGGGGAACCCTGAGTGAAGCATCGGCCAATGAGCTTGATCAATGGCGTCAGGCAGATGCTGAAAACGAAGCCCTCGCCCGTCAGACTGAAAAAGCCTGGGAAATGGGCGCTCGCTATAAATCCGGGTACCAGCCGGATGTCCAGGCGGGCTTTGCCCAATTAAAAGCAAAAATGCAGGCTGCCGAAACCAAAGTAGTGCCGCTTAAACCCCGGCGCAACTGGATGGCCATTGCGGCATCTATTGCGCTTGTGGTCGGTTGTATTGCGATCTGGCAGGTTTACACCAACACCTCGCCTGCAGCAATCGTGGCCATCAGCACCAAACCCGGCGAACACCGCGAAGTGAAATTACCGGATGGCTCCACATTGATGTTAAACGAAAACAGCCGGATCGCTTATGCGCCGGATATGCATCAGAATCCTGTACGACGGATTACGTTGAGCGGCGAGGCTTATTTTGATGTCGTCAAAGATCCTTCACACCCCTTCATCATTGTTACAGATTACGCTACCGTACAGGTTCTGGGTACGGCTTTTAATGTGCGCGCTTATCGCGACGAATTACAAACCGAAGTGGAAGTGGAACGCGGCAAAGTTTCCCTTCAGGGTAAAACTTCCGACGAAGCCTTGATGCTGGGTGCAGGCCAGCGGGGCATTTGCCGCCCCGATGGCAGCCTTGCACAAAAAAAAGCCCCTGAGCTCCAGGCGCATTCCTGGCGCACAGGGAAGCTTTCTTTCCGGGGCACTTCTTTAGATCGGGTTGTGGAAGCGCTGGAACGGCACTACAAGGTACGGATCAGGCTGGCCGGCAACACCAATATTTCCGCTTGCCCCTTCTCCGGAAATTTCGACCATGCATCCATTGATGAAATCATGGAAACCATTGCTGTAACGCTGAACGCCGGTACAACCCGACTGGCATCCGGCGAATACCAGATCAGCGGTGGAAATTGCAAATAAACCCTTGTTTCCGGCAGGGACCACAATGTTGATCGTAAAGTCTATCTTTGCCATTCAACATACCAAAAAATGGCAAATAACATCCTGGCAGCAGCAGAAGCGCATGTAACCGCTTTTATTGAAGCAAATGTCAAACCGGAATACTTTTTTCACGATTTGCAACACACGCGCTACACCTTCGAAGCGGTAGGCCGACTGGCTGAAGACAGCCAACTTGACGCCGAAAGCTTAGAAATTGTGCAACTGGCAGCCTGGTTTCACGATACCGGCTATAATGAGGGCCCTGCAGGTCACGAGCTGCGTTCCTGTGAGCATGCACGCAGGTTTTTTGCCCAAAATCCCTATCCTGAAGAAAAGATCAACCGCATCATCGGCTGCATCATGGCCACCAAATTGCCGCAACAGCCGCGCAACCTGACCGAAGAAATTCTTTGTGACGCCGACCTTTCACACCTTGGCAACGAATACTACTGGGAGCGTTGCGGCAAATTGCGGCAGGAGTTGCTGGTCACCCAAAACATTGTCATGTCCGATCAGGAATGGCTCGACTTTGAGCTTGATTTCATGACCAACCACCAATACCATACCGATGCCGCCCTTGAGTTGTACAGCGAGCAAAAACAAAAACACGTCCGCCAGCTGCGCAAACAAAAACTGCGGGTAAACCCCAAACTGGCCGAACTCATCGATGATGCCATTTTTGGGGGCGACAAAAAGAAAAAGAAGCAAAAACTGAAAAGCAAAGATTACGACCTCAAAGAAATCAACCTTGGCCGCGGGGTGGAAACCATGTACCGAACTACCTACCGCACCCACATCAACCTCAGTTCCATTGCCGACAGCAAGGCCAATATCATGCTGAGTATCAACGCCATCATTATTTCCATTGTCGTTTCTAATCTGGTGCCGAAGTTTGGGGAGATTCCCCGGCTCGTACCGCCAACCATCGTTTTGCTCTGCGTTTGCCTGGTGGCGCTGGTATTTGCCATTCTGTCCACGCGCCCCAAAGTGACAGAGGGTAATGTTACCCGGGAAGACATTGAACAAAAGCGGGCCAACCTGCTTTTCTTCGGCAATTTTTTCAACATGCGCTTCGACGATTTCCACTGGGGCATCATGGAAATGATCAAAGACCGCGATTTTCTCTACAGCTCCATGACCAAAGACCTTTTCTACCTCGGCATTGTACTGGCCAAAAAATACCGCTACCTCAGCATCTGTTACGGCATATTCATGTACGGCATCATCATTTCGGTGGCGCTTTTCGCATTAGCCTTTCTGGTATGAAAAGTATTTCGATCCTGCTCCCCGTATTACTGGCAGCGCAAATGCACCAGACTTTTGCGCAGGTGCAACTCGTTGGCAGTCCGGGCAACGATGCGCTAAACCTTACGGCCTTAGCTGGCGACGGATCGGTCTATACAGCTGGAACCTATGGCGGACCGCTTAGTCTTGGCGGCGGCGGCATCCCCTATAGCGGCGGCAATGATTTTTTGGTGATAAAAACGACCCCGGACGGCGAATTTGACTGGGCAGCTTCAGGCGGCAGTTTTCTCGACGAAGAATCGGCAGGTCTTGCAACACACCCGCAGGGCGGCGCCATTTGTGCAGGCGCTTTCTGGTTTACGGCGCAGTTTGGGGCATTGCAATTGCAGGCAACTCAAAATTCAAAAGCCATTTTTCTGATTCGCTACAACGCTCAGGGCCAAATCCAGTGGGGCAAAGTCATAGACGGCGCAGCCCTGAAAGCAGCCGCAGACCTCATCACTGCCCCTGATGGCAGCATTTACCTCAGCGGTTTTTTTCAGGGGCAACTAGTTTTTGGCAGCGACACCACCCTGCTGGCTCATGGCGATACCGATTTTTTTCTGGCAAAATTTACGGCAGGCGGCGAACTGATCTGGGCGCTCAACTGCGGCGATCAGGGCGACACCCGCGGTGTGGCGCTGGCGCTGGATCCTGTTTCCGGCGATGTCGTCGCAACGGGTTTTTACAACAGGCAAACGCAGTTTGGCGCCCAAACCTTAGTTGCTAATACCACTGACCGCGATGTTTTTGTGGCACGGTTCAACGCATCGGGCCTTGTGCTGTGGGCGCGTCGGGCAGGAGGCGTCCACGACGACAATGTCAGCGACCTGGCCATAGACGATACCGGGTACATCTACCTCTGCGGCAGTTTTATCGGCGTCATGAATCTCGCCGATGGTTTTTCCATTCAGAGTCTCAACGGCATTCCCGATTTTTACCTGCTGCGTTATGCGCCCGACGGCACGCCGCTGTTGGCCCGCTCCATGGGCGGCCCCCTTCAGGAACAGGCTACGGGAATTGCCATACGCGACGAAACCATCACCCTCAGCGGTTATTTTGAAGGCAGTCTAAACATTGACGGCTTCAGCCTTTCGGCAAATAATGGGCAGGTACGTGCCTTTATAGCTGTTTTTAGCCCGGCGCTGGGGTTAAACCGACTGGAAAGCCCCGGCGGCAGCGGTAATGCCCTGATCTTGTCCCTGGTTGCAGATGCCTCGGGGCAGGTATGGGCATCGGGCAGTTTCAACCAGAACATACAGCTTGGCAACCAGACTTACCCTGCCCTTGGCGCCTACGATGCTTTTTTAGCGCGCCTGAGCGTTCCAACTTCCGCCAAAGAGCCTGAGCCGGATCCGGAAATCCTGCTGTATCCCAACCCTGCCCGAGACACCTGTATCCTGCAAACGCCCTGGCCGGCATACGAAGTTCTGCTTTACGACGCTGCTGGCCATCAGCGCTTCAGCGGACGCAATACCCGGGAACTATTTCTGGGGAATTTCCCTTCTGGAACCTATACTTTATTCCTCCGAAGCCCACAAGGCCGGGCTGTAAGAAAAATAATTGTGCCCTGAACGACAAGAAGATGGCAAAAAACGTAATTTTGCGCCTTTATTATTGAATTGGTCCCGTAGCTCAGCTGGATAGAGCAACTGACTTTAAGCCGTTGCTTGCAAAGGCAAGCAACAAATTAGGAGCCTTTGCAGGGAAACAAAACCTGCAAAGTGGACGCTACCGTATCGGGGAAACCTAAGTTCTGAAAAGAATATGGCAATCCCGAGGAAACTTTTGTGTTGCTTTTGTTTTATATTTGGTACTATGTTTACACATCATACAAAAAACAAAGGCGACCTGGGAGTATTGAAGGCTAAGCTCGATTTATTTGAACAAGGTTTTTTGATTTTGAACCCTGAAACTGAGCATGCCCCTTTCGATTTAGTAATTTATCGAGATGGCATTTTCAAAAGAGTGCAGGTCAAATACCGGAAATTGAACTCAAGGAAGGCATTGGAAGTATCTTTTCGGAGTAGCCATAGTTATTCGAAAGGGGTTGTAAATAAGGCAGTAAATAAATCAGAAATTGATATTTATGCTATTTACTGCCCTGATACAGAGAAATGCTATTATATCGCTCCCGGTGAGTTCAACAAAACAGTCGTGCTTAGGGTAAATCCTCCCCAGAATTTACAATCTGCAGGCATTCATTCAGCCGAAGATTACCGGAAGGTTCCGTAGAGACTAAACGTAGCGCACCTGAAATGGTGAAGTGATAGTCCAGACCACAAACTTGCTGAGTTTAATAACAAGGCAAGCGCAGTGAAAACTGTAGCGGGTAAGCTAATCAGTAGGTCACAGGTTCGAATCCTGTCGGGATCACTTTTTTGTTCATGTACAACAACATAAAAAACTGACTATCAGTATTTTTTGCTGAACCATCTTTTGTACCACCTGCCCTTTATTAGGCAGATTCTCGGAAATGTTGTACGCATTTCGTTACTCAGCCGCGCTTAGGTGGTAACTGAGCGAAGTCGAAGCTCCGATTTCGGGATGTCATTTCCGACACGGAATCCCACTCAGATTCTTAGCTGGCCTCCAAACCGATAAGCCCATATGCAACACCGTTTGCCGCGTTGTACTGCTGAACTCCCGTTCAGCAGATTGTTCCTTTTTTCAAAATGAAGGGTTCTGCTCCACGCTGAACTGGAGCTCAGCGGTACAACCCCTGCTGGTTTCGACCCGCTGGCGCACAAGCGGACTCGCTCGTACCCAAGCTCCATGACTTTCCAACCGCTTCATTTTAAATACGGCGCTGCTCGTTGCAGCCTTTGGCCGTACACGCATTAAAGTCGCGGGTTCAGCCCGCCGTGTGTCTCCCCAGCTGGGATTAAGCAGAGCAATTGCCAACATCCGGATTATAAAACTGGCCGCTTTGTGGTTTGCACCGGCACGCGCCTGGAAGAAAGTGCAGCCTGCCCCAATTGCCGTTTTCGCAATTTTGTATATTGCGCCTCTTGCAAGTAATTCATTCAGCAGTGCCACTACACCTCAACATAGAAGACCTCCTCGCTGCCCGAACGGTCGAATCCGACCGCATCGAGTTCAAAGAAGGCTGGAATCCGGATGCGGTTTACCGGAGCATTTGCGCGTTCGCCAATGACTTTGACAACATTGGAGGCGGGTATATTCTGATTGGAGTTGCCGAAAACCCGGTGACCAAAACGGCCATACGACCAGTGAAAGGGCTTTCTACCAAACAAATCGGCGCCATCCAGCAAGAAATGATCGGCTTCAATAACCTGATGAAGCCTTACTATGCGCCCAGGTTGTTTGTCGAAATAGTAGACGGGCAGCAAATCATCGTGCTTTGGATCAACGGCGGCGGCGAAAGGCCGTATGAGGTTCCCGAAACCATTACCGCAAAACACAAAGTCTGGAAATACTTCATCCGCAAATACGCCAGCTCGATTGAAGCAAAAGGATCCGAGAAAGAAGAGTTGATCTCGTTGGCCAACAATACGCCTTTTGACGACCGGATAAACACCGGAGCTAAGGTTTCTGGTCTATCACTCCTGCGGCTAAAAGATTACCTCCAAAAGGTGAACAGCAAATTGGCAGGGGAAGTGGGGCTGCAAAAGGATGTAGAAATATTGACCCAAATGGCGTTGGTTTCGGGACCTGCCGAACATGTTTTTCCCCGCAATGTTGCCCTGATGCTCTTCACTGATGCACCTCATCAGTATTTTCCTTATTCCTGGGTGGAAATTGTCCATTTCCCCAACGGCGCCGGCGACAAAGAATTCACCGAGAAAAAAATTGAAGGCCCGGTACACCAGCAAATCATAGACACACTGGCCTGGCTTAAATCCCATTTTTTGCAGGAAAAGGTCATGAAACTGCCCAACCAGGCAGAAGCGGCCAGGGCTTGGAATTATCCCTATGCTGCATTGGAAGAAGCGGTAGCCAACTGCCTTTATCACCGAAACTACCAGGAACGAGAGCCGGTTAAAATCCGGGTTGAACCGGATGCCATCATTATGTACAACTGCGGTGGTCCCGACAGGTCCATCAAACGGGAGGACTTCGCTTCAGGCCGGGCCATCCCCAAGCGCTACCGCAACAGACGCCTGGGCGATTTTCTGAAAGAACTCAAGCTTACTGAAGGGCATTCCACGGGTCTGCCGGCCATGCGAAAAGCCATGTACCAAAATGGCTCCCCGGATCCGGTATTTGATTTTGACGAGGAGCGCACCTGGTTTCAGGTGACGCTGCCTGTACATGTTGCGTTTGAGCAAAAGGAGGAAGTTGTTTTAGACCTGGAGCATGTAAAATGGGACTTGGAAGGGATTGATCAGCTATTAGATGAGGTACTTGAAAAAACAGGGTTTGAAAACGTTAGGGGGGTAGGTGGTGATCAAGCTGGTGGTATAGCTGGTGGTATAGCTGAGTTTGTTTTAGTGGTTGATAATCAAGTGCTTGATACTATTGAACAAATAGATAGAGCTATAGCTGGTGGTATAGCTGGTGGTATAGCTGGTGGTGGTGTAGATGATAAATTGCAGGAAGTTTTAAGAATAGCAAAAGAACCGATGAGTAGAAGCACTATCCTAAAAGGCTTAAACTTGAGTAATCGTGCTAAAAACTTTGAAACATATATACAGCCATTGGTGGCTCTAAACTGGCTCACCATGACCATACCCAACAAACCCACAAGCCCCAACCAACAATACCTGACCACTCTGAAAGGCCGCTTGCTCCTCGCTTTTTTACAACACAAGGATAGATGAGTAAGCAAAAAGGGTAGCTGTTGACACCCAATGATCGTTAGGTATAGCAAACTGCCATTTCAAAAATGTTGTACGCATTTCATTACCCCGCCGGCGCCGCGCCTCCGATTTCGGGATGCCATTTTCGGCAAGGAATCCCTCCCCGGATTCATTCTTAGCCGGCCTCCAAACCGATAAGCCCATCATATGCAACACTTTTTGCCTTGTTGTACTGCTGAACTCCCGTTCAGCAGATTGTTCCTTTTTTCAAAATGACGGGTTTTGCTCCACGCTGAACTGGAGTTCAGCTGTACAAACCCCGCTGGTTTCGACCTTTCAGGGTCGCATACGGACTAAAGCCGCGGGTTCAGGCTACCTCGGCGGCCTGGAATTTAAAGACGGCCAGCCAGAAACCGACGAAGGAGGTTCAGCGTAGCTAAAGTTACAATTTTGGCGATGGGCGCATCGTTTATTCAGATAGTGTGCCGCCGAGGCCGCAGTTCAGATTACACGATCACCTTGGCAACACGGTGGTGTTCTTTGAAGACATAAACCGGGATAGCTGCATCACGACGGAAGCGGATACGAGTGGCCTGGAGTTGGAAATCCTGCAACGCTTATGGTACTACCCTTTTGGTATGAATATGGAAGGCCTCAGCGGCTGGGAAACGGAGCCGGGGCAGTGGTATCGGTACAATGGGAAGGAAAGGGATACGTTGTCGGGGTGGTATGAGTATGGAGCGAGGTGGTATGATGCGGGGATTGGCCGGTTTACGGGGGTGGATCCGATTGCGGATCAGTTTCCGTGGGTGAGTGTGTTTAATTATGCGGAGAATAGGCCTATTGATGGGGTTGATTTATGGGGAATGCAATATGTGAATTTTAATAAAAGCTTTTACTCGATTTCCAGAGGACAAACTTGGGAAAAGACAAACAGTTTTCAAGGAGGGGTAGATGCTTATGGAATTTCATATAGTGGTACTTCTATTCCCATCAGCATGGTTCAAATATCCATAAATAATACCAAATTGCCTCTTTATAGTGGAAGTTTTGCGAGAAGCCTTCAATGGAAAGCCGGGTTGCTAGGGAGCAATTATGATGGAACTCCTAAAACTAAATCTTACGAGCCGGATAGGAGATACTATTCTACTCAAGCTTATGATAAAACATCTGGCAAAATGGTTATACCATCAAAGGTTGGGTTGGCTTTTATAATGACAGATTTAGCAATGACGGCTTATAACACAGTTAAAGGCAATCGGGATTTAAATGCGGCTCAAGCTCAGCGCGGGTTTATAGATGATGCTTGGAAGGATGTTCTCAAAGCAGTGAAGGCCGGCATGGTAGATACAAAATTTTATAATTTGTACGACCTTAGCTCTATTGCCAATTTTGTTTATCAGGGTGTTGACAATTTTGGTAGCAATGAGGCGTTACGGGCAACAGCAATTGACATATCTAAAAACGTATCAGGCAATTATAAAGGGGATGGTATTATTCTAAGACCTGATAGTGGCTTAGACAACTACAGGCCTGCGCCTATACTCGTTTATCCGCCCAAAAATAAACAGGATTAATGAGCCGTCTACCCTAAAAACTGGACAAAGGTTTATGGTGATAACGCCTGAGTTTGGACGGGCATTTGGTTCTGTTCTGCGTTTGAAACAAATAAAATATTGAACTATGCGACGGCTTTTATTATGGATGGTGTTGTTGTCAGGACTATTCTCCTGTTCAACCAGATTTGAAAAATATAAAGTAGACTGGATTGTAAATACTTGTTTAGTTGATGATGTTGACTTTTCGGAAAATCTGATGAAGTTTAATTTTTCGATTTATAAAAAATTACAGTCTGCCTATCCACCAAGCCTTCAAACAGAAACTTCAGCAGATCAGAAGAAGTCAAAATGTAAAATTCATTTTTCGCATCGGAATGGAAAAGACTACATAGAACTCATTGACCATTATTTTTTTTCTGGCACATATGAGATAAAATGCCTGGATGAAAGCTGCTGTACTGTTACATTACAAAATGAAAGAATTTTCATGCAAATGGATTACAACGGAGATTGGCCTTTTGGGCGTACCCGAAACTGCCCTGCACCCAGGAGTCCGTTTTGATGTGCAAATTTTACCCGCTGGAACTGCTTAACGTAGCACACCAACGCTTAATTGGCCCAGCCATCGAAGCAATCCTCAACACTTACGGCTTAGGTGGAGAAGTTCTTGTTGTTTTCGACGAATACCCGGGTGGACAAACCCTAAGCATCAGCGTCAGCCGGAGCAGCGCTACTGAACTGAGCCTGATCCTCGGCACGTGCGAACAGGAAGTCGCCTTCACGCCCGACTGCTGTACCATCCCGCCGGTGACCCCTGTACCGCCTATACCACGGTCGGAGGACCAACCGGAAGTCTGCACGCCCGACCTCTACCACCAACTCATGCGTTATGACGGCCTCGACATCCAGCAAATTACCATTGGCTCGGCTTGCGGCTTCATGATGCGCAACCTCTACGAATACGACGGCCTGCACCGCATCACGGCCATGAACAACGTATTCTTTGGCCCAACCCCTTACCCCGATGCCTTTTCCACGACTTACAGCTACGACAAGGCCGGCAATATCCAGCAGCTTATGCGCCGGGGCATCATCGGCATGGACGGCAGTACCCCACAATTGGACACCATAGACCTGCTTCAATATACCTATGCGGGCAGCAGCGGCCTGTCCTCCGTACTGGCAAGCGTGAACGATGATGCCAGTAATCCGGCAGCACAGCCCTTTGGCGTAGCCGCCCCTCTGAGCACCTACGGCCACGATGGCAATGGCAACATGACCGTTGGCGGGCCGGTATCGGCCCTGTACAACATCATGAACCTACCGACCTCCTTAGCAACGAGTGCCGGCACGCGGCATTTTGCCTATGTCTATGGAGCAGGCAAGTACAGTGCGCGCATTGAAGCCGATACTGCCCTTACGGAAACCCGCCACTATCTCGGCGGCTTGGAATTTAAAGACGGCCAGCCAGAGAGTTACAATTTTGGCGACGGGCGCATCGTTTATTCGGATACGGTACCGCCGAGGCCGCAGTTCAGATTACACGATCACCTTGGCAACACGGTAGTGTTCTTTGAAGACATAAATCGGGATAGCTGCATCACAACGGAAGCAGATACGAGTGGCCTGGAGTTGGAAATCCTGCAACGCCTCTGGTACTATCCATTCGGCATGGCGATGGAAGGCCTCAGCACCTGGGATACGGAGCCGGGGCAGTGGTATCGGTATAATGGGAAGGAAAGGGATACGATTTCGGGGTGGACTGATTTTGGAGCAAGATGGGGCGTGTTGGAGATTGGGAGATGGAATGGGGTGGATCCGATGGCGGATCAGTACTATGGGTGGTCGCCCTATGTTTACGTTTATAATAATCCTCTTGCCTACATAGACCCAGACGGGAGAAATGGTGTTTTAGCAATAGATAAAGATGCAGGTACAATAACTGTTACAGCTAATTTTCATTTTTCTCCGAATTCTAGCGCAGCCCTTGCTGCCCGGGGGAAGGCTAATAACCTTGTTTCAGACAATAAGTTCGAAGAATTCATTCAATATAACTGGAAAGGCACTCATTCTGTGGAGGTAGACGGCCAATTATATAAAGTGATATATGATATAAAAATAATCAACCATGATACGCATGAAGAAGCTAAAAGTGCTTGGCAAGCAGACCCTGCATCTAACTTCTTGTATGTTAGCGAAGGCGGCTCTATACAAAGCAATTATGCTGCGGATCTTCAAGTCCTTACTCTGAACCTAAAGCAGCATAAGAACGGCGATGGTAAAACATTTAGTCATGAAGTGGGACATGCACTTGGATTAGGACATAACTTCTATACATACAAAGGGAAAAACACTATCAGTAAAGGTACCTCAGGAAATAGGGCAGTTCTTCCTCGGGATGTATTGAATACAGTAAGCAATGCTGTTCGGCTTGCAAATCAAACCAGTGCAAACAATGTTAATGTCCTTCTACAAACTGGAAAAAAAACAAATACGGTTACTATTCTAAACCCAAACCAAACAATGGGACGATCTTCTACATATCCAGTTCCTGAGCACCAAAAAGATTAAATAAAACAGAAATAAGTACAGTATGAAATTTGCAATGATGGTTTTTATCGCGCAAGCATTTTTGCTTTTTATGAAAGGCAATCCAAAGGCTCAAGCTTTAGAGATTGTAGAAGGAACTGTACAGATTATTTATGTAAAAGATACTTCTTGGGGTAATCATATATATTTAGAATCAAAAAGAGAATTTAATGGTCATTATTTTGAGGATGTTGCAGATATCATACCTCTTATAGATTTGTTATGTGGAGAAAATAATATAAGATATCCGGAAGAGAGAATGGCTATTTTTGAGTTGCCTCAGTATCAAAGCCAAAAAAAAAATAACAATTATTATAGGCATTGTGGCGGTGATGTTTTTATAACTCCTGATAAAAAAATTGTAATTACTTTTCAAATAAAAGCAGAGGTAATAAAGCTAGAAAAACAGCCTTGCAAAGGTATTTACTTTCAAAGTCCATATAGTTGCCCTGTTGAAAGAGCACCAATTGAATACCCCGTTTATCTTATAGTAAATGTAATTGAGGCAAATAGTTTAAGTCCTGCCTTATTAGAAAGAGATAAATTAAAACCTTATAGTAAAAAATCATTTCTTAAGGACAAATGTGATTAGAGTGGGTTTAAAAAACACCGCACTTGCGCACCCCGCTGGTGCACAAGCTGATTCCACCCTGCTCATTTAAAAAACGATGCCGCTCGTGGCGACCTTTCAGCATCGCGTACGGATTAAAGTCGAGGGTTCAGCCCCCCGCTGGCACCTAAGCTGATTCCAACTTCACATTTTAAAAAGGCGCTGCTCGTTGAAGCCTTCGGCTACATGCAGATTAAAGTTGCGGTTTAGCCCGCCGTGAGCTCTTCATCACAAAAAGAAGACCCTCAAGCCCTTTTAAACCCCAAAAAATGTTGTACTACTTTAGTCACTCTGTTTAAAAAATAGCAGTTAGTTAACTAACAATCAACAATTTATGAAAGTCCTGTCGGGATCACTTTTTTATTCAGCACACAATCTAAACAACTGTTTTTCAACAAGTTTTAAGAAATACTTTCTTTGGCGCCGCTTGCTGAATTTTAAAGATGTTGTACGCATTTCATTACCCGCCGGCGCCGCGCCTCCGATTTCGGGATGTCATTTCCGGCAAGGAATCCCTCTCCGGATTCATTCTTAGCCGATTGATAGTATCCCTTAGTGCTCCCATTGCCTCCGTGGTGCTATTTCTTTACCACGGAGACTACAAGGAGAAAAGCTTCAAAGTTTAAAAAGCACTCTTTTTTATTTATAGGTGATTCGCATATTTGCTGGCACCTGCAATCTTACTCCACCACCACGCGCACCGTCTTTTGCCGGTTGCCACTCTGGATCAGCACTGTATACATGCCCGCAGGCAGGTCAATGTCCAAATGAAGGGTCTCGTTGCGCACAGCTGTTTCCCGGTGCAGCAATTGACCAAGCGTATTGCGGATTTCTACGGAAAATCCTTCCTGTACACCTTCCGGAACGATCACATTTAGCTGATTGCTGGTTGGGTTGGGATACACTAACCAGGTCGTTTCAGGCATCTGCTCCTGGGTTCCCACCACCGTAAGCGCATAGCATGCAGAGGTATCGACACAGCCATTCTGGTTGATAACAACGGCATAAGCGCCTGTAACAGCAGGTGTAAAACTTTGGCCGGTAGCGCCGGCAACGGGGGCAAAATTGTTGTTGCAATCCACCCATTGATAAGTGGCATTCGTGGCATTGGCGGTCAGGGTAAAATCCTGTTGGGATACGGCAGTATTGATTACGGGGATGGTCAGGTTCAGTGTGAGCACGCTGTCGCAACCCCAACTGTTGGTCAGGGTTTGGGTATATATGCCACTTTGTGTGTACACCTGGCCATTGAGGGTATAATTGTTGCAGGTCGAAACAGTGAGTATCCCTGAATTGGGTACACAAACCGTATAGCAGTCCGAGGTTCCGAAACAACCATCCACAGCAATGAAGACGGCATAATTGCCGCTCGTTAGGGGTGTAAAAGTCTGGCCATTAGCATTGTTAATGGGGGCAAAGTTGTTGTCACAGTCTAACCACTGGTGGCTCACATCCCCTCCCATCTGTGAAGTCAGGGTAGGATCATGCTGAAAAACGTTCAGATTCATGGTTATAGTCAGGTCTAATCTGACAACGCTGTCGCACCCTATAGCTGTGGTTAATGTTTGGAGATAAATACCGCTTTGGGTATATACCTGACCATTAAGGGTATAGCTGTCACAGGCAGTAGCCTCAACCGTGGTTGAAGCGGGTAAGCATACCAAATAACAGTCGGAGAGTTCAGTACAGCCATTTTCAGTAACGAGCACAGCGTAATACCCGCTTGAGGTAGCGGTAAAACTCTGATTGGTGGCGCCGTCAATCAGGGCTAAATTGTTATTGCAATCTACCCACTGATAAGTAGCGCCTGCCAGGTCGGCAGTAAGGGTAGCGGCCTGCTGAGAGACGTTTGTATTGATGGCCTGTTCTGTAAGGGTCAGGTTCAGAGTGATCAGACTGTCGCAGCCACTGCTGTTATCCAGCACCTGAAAATAAGTGCCAGATTCCGTATAAATGGTGCCGTTCAGGCTATACAGGTTACAGGAAGTAACATTCAGGGTTTGGGTGGTAGATGGGCAGGACCATTTGAGCAGGAAAGCTTCGGAATTGGTGACCGGTACACTATAGGTATCCGGCCCCGGATCGAAATCCCCACCCCGATACCTTCCGGTTAAATACAGGTTATTATCAGCGTCCACAAAAATACCATTCCCTTCGTCTATACCACCTACTCCCCCTATTTTATGTGCCCATATAAAATTGCCATCATTGTCTAATTTCTGAATAAAAATGTCCGTGCCATTTTCGCTGGAGAGGTTATAAACCCCTGGCCCGGGATCAAAATCCACTACGCTAACACCGTTGCCAGAGGTTGTTCCAAAGTAACCCGTAATATAAACATTTCCCCGGCCATCCAGGGCGATGGAACGTCCCGCTTCGGCCAAACTCCCTATCATTGTAGTGACCCACACAAAATTGCCGGCGGCATCCAACTTTAGGACAAAAGCATCCCCGCTATAGTTCATTGGGTCGGTGGGCGTATAAACGACTTCAGGCCCGGGATCGAAATCGGTAAGCCCTATATAGAAACCGGTTGAATAGGTATTCCCCTGATTATCAACATTAATCCCGAGGACGTAGGCTAATAAATCTGATTTCATCGCCTTCCCCCAGACAAAATTGCCATCTTCATCCAACTTCAGGACAAGGGCGTAAGTGATGTTGCTGGAACCTACCCAATGAATTTCCGGACCAGGGTCGAGGTCTATGGAGCCCGTAAAACCACCTCCCAGCAAAATGTTTCCGGAAGCATCCACCGCGACTGAATAGAAATGAGCCTCTGTGAAATTGCCTATGTTCCTGGCCCAGGCAAAATTGCCGGCGGCATCCAGCTTTAATACAAAAGCATCTACTCCTCCTGACGCGTTAGTCAGGTTGTAAACCTCCGGCCCGGGGTCAAAATCCACTGTTCCGGAAAAATCACCGCAGAGATAGAGATTTCCAGCTTCGTCTATCTTTATAGAACGTCCTCTGTCCCATTCCGTTAAGGATCCTATACTGATTGCCCAGAGAAAATTACCGTCTGTGTCTAATTTCTGGATGAATAAATCCGCATCATTGTTGGTATTAGGGGCGACTAAATAAAAAGTGTCTGGTCCGGGGTCAAAATCCACAGTACCATGAAAATAACCCGTTGTATAGACGTTTCCCGCTCCATCTACCGCAATGGACCGTCCCTCATCGTACAACATTTGGCCCATACCATGTGCCCAAAGAAAATTGCCATTGGCATCATATTTCTGAACAAACACATTGTAGTTGCCGAAAGAGTCTAATTCAGGCCCCGGAATATTGGGATTGAAATCGCCATAGCCAAAGTAAGTTCCTGTGGAATAAACATTGCCATCGCTATCAACCGCTAATCCATGCCCCACATCAACTTGCTGAGAGCCCATGGTTCTTGCCCATCCTAAGGTTTGGGCGGTATTGATCTGGCAAACATGCCAGCAAAGGAAAACAAGCATGAAGTGTTTTGCTTTCATTTTGTTGTTATCTTATGTAAAAAAATTCATTAGAGCGTTTTGTCTTTTACAAAGGTGGGCCTGTGATTCCAATAAAAACATAACACTTTCGACCATGTTTTCCAGTGGCTGCTCGCATTATCCTGGAAATTTTCCAATTTTGTTAATTCTAATTCAGACATTTTATGATCGGCTCCGCCAGCAAACAGACTCCCTTCTACTATTTTTCAGGTTTTGCTTCCGATCTCGCATTTTCATTATCTTCGCGGCCTATTTCCAATTTCAAACTCAAAAACTAAGCTGCAATGCGATTAAGTCTATGCTTTCTTTTCGTATTTTCCTATGCACTCATTGCCCAAAAACAAATGCTTAATCTGCCGGAATGGCCACAATCTGAAGTCAGTTCCCGGGCAGATCTTCCCTACTCCAATCCGGAGACGCCACCCTCTACTCATAGACCTTCTGCCATTACAGATACCGTCATTGATGCGGAAATCTGTTTTGGGGAGACGTACATTTTCGACGGCGATACCCTCAGCACCAGCGGGCAGTATGAAGCGGTTTTTACCGACATGAACGGACAGGATTCTGTGGTTGTACTCAACCTGACGGTATTTGCCGCCATAGCCGACACACCGATTGAAGCAACCATCTGCGAAGAATCCAGTTACATCTTTTTCGACGACACCCTCACGACAAGTGGCGTGTATACGGCGACACTGCCGGCAGCTAACGGCTGCGACAGCAACATCGTCCTCACTTTAACTGTGCGGGAGCCGGATCTGACCTTGTTGGAAGAATCCTTCTGCTCAGGTCAATCCTACCTTTTTAATGGTGAAAACCTGACTGCACCCGGCGTGTATACGGCATTGCTTACGGACTCAGACGGCTGCGACAGCCTGATCATCCTGAACTTAAGCTTGTTGCAAACGACCAATACGGCCATAAGTGCCATTTTCTGCGAAGGGGAAAGCTACAACTACAATGGCCAGGTGCTCACGACTCCCGGCGTTTACACAGATGTGCTGACAGGGAGCAACGGGTGTGACAGTACCGTGGTACTGACCCTGACCCAGATTGAGCCCGACCTGACCTTGCTGGAAGAAACCTTCTGCGCCGGACAGTCTTACCTCTTTAACGGAGAGGATCTGACGGCGCCAGGTCAATACACCGCCTTGCTCACAAACGCCAACGGCTGCGACAGCCTGGTGATCCTGAATTTGACCCAGCTCCCGGTGTCCAGCACCGCCATCGAAGCCACCATCTGCGAAGAGGAGTCTTATGAATTCAACGGCCAGATGCTGACGGAATCCGGCGTTTATGTGGAGGTGCTGACGGGCGCAAACGGCTGCGACAGTACGGTAGCGCTAACCCTGACCGTTCTGGAACCCGACCTGACCCTGATAGAAGCATCCTTTTGTTCCGGTCAGTCCTACCTCTTTAGCGGAGAGGAACTGACGGCGCCCGGCGAATACACCGCTCTGTTGACAAATGCCAACGGCTGCGACAGCCTCGTGATCCTGAGTTTGAGCTTATTCCCGGTTACCACTACAGCCATTGAAGCCACGATATGCGCAGGCAGCGAATATGACTTCAACGGACAAATCCTGACCGAAGCGGGTGTTTTTGTGGACGTGCAGACAGGCGTCAACGGCTGCGACAGTACCATCGTGCTGACACTCAACGTCGACGAACCCGACCTGACTTTGCTGGAAGCATCTTTTTGCGAAGGCCAGTCCTACCTTTTCAACGGAGAAGACCTGACGGCAGCCGGTTCCTATACCGCCCTGCTCAGCAATGCCAATGGCTGCGACAGTACAGTCATTCTGACCCTGACCATGATTCCGGTTTCGGTTTCGGTGACGGTAGCGAGCATCTGTTCCAACGAACCATATACGTTTAACGGAGAAGAATATTCCGAGACGGGAATTTATGTGACCGTACTGACCAATGCGCTTGGCTGCGACAGTACAGATGTGCTGAATCTGACAGTCATACCGGCGTCTTACGCAAGCACGGAAGCGCGGATTTGCGCCGGGGAAACCTACGAGTTTGAAGGAGATGTGCTGTCTGAAAGTGGCACTTACACGGTAAACTACACCAATGCAGCCGACTGCGATTCTACGATCGTTCTAAATCTGGAGGTGATTGGAACCGAATTTTCTGTGGTACAGGAAGGGCAGACCCTGACCGCTACAGCCGAAGAAGGAGCATCCATTCAGTGGATTGACTGTACTACGAATGAATTGATTGACGGCGCCACAGCAAATGTTTTTACGCCAACATTGAGCGGCGCTTATGCGGCCATCATTACGCTGGATCCGTGTACGTTTGTATCCGATTGCTTCACGGTAACCGTAGTAGCTACTTCCGATCCGGTGCAAACCTCAGGCTGGCAATTGTCGCCTAACCCGACGAGTGGCCCGGCTACTTTGCAACTGAACGCCCCGGCAACAGATGCACTGCACTTGCAGGTGTTAGACATGGCAGGTCGTTTGTGTGTGGAACAAAACATTCCGACCGGTCAGCAAACTGCGCCGATTGACCTGACGGGGTTGCCAGATGGCGTGTTCCTGGTGCGGTTGAGCGGCGGCGCGTATGGTGCAATAACACAGCGCCTCGTAAAGGCCACAAAATAGGGGCTGTTCTGAGCGCCTGACAGCTGCACTATACCTGGTCTCAAAACCGGTCATTTACAATACAAAAAGGGGTTGTGCAACATGCAAGTGCACAACCCTGCATTATTTATGTCGGGTGTTTTCGAAAGAGCGCATTAATTCCGATAAGGAAATTTACGCGACAGCGTGCGGGAAATTTCTTCTACCACCTGGCTGTGGGCTTTGTTCCAGAAAGTTGGTTTCTCCCGGCTGATGCTCCAGGTAGGCAGTCCACTTTGGCCGTCCAGTACGGCACAGGAAGCGAAAACTTCGCTGGTGCGGGAACTGGGGAACAGCCACCAGGCAATCGGGTCGGTGAAAAAAGCGACGATGGTGGTTGCTAACTGAATGCCGAAAGATTCGAGGTTGGTGAGGTAAAATTCTTTGCGCACGCTGGTACGGACAATGGCGTCAACACCGAGTATAGCCGCTAATTCTGTCGGCGTATGGCTCCATGAGTCGCGGAGTTTGATGCCAGCTTTCTCCAGCAGGGCATTGGTTTCGCTGTAGTGCTGAAAATTGATGCGGATGTCTTTATTCCGGGAGCCCGAACGCTTCGACAACTGGTTAAACAGAGCAATCTGGAAGGCTTTGCTTTCTGCTTCTTCCACAAGTTCAAGATCTTCAGGGCTTATGTCTTTGGGCATTCTTCCGGTGGTGATGGTTTCAGTGGGTAAAACGGCCATCAACCGATGTGTGGGCGCCATTTCATAGTAACCGGCGGTCTTGTAGGCTTCACGATTACAGGCAGTAATGGCCATCAGGGCGACGATCAGAGGAACAAAAATCTTTTTCATGATCTATTAGATTTTAGTGTTTTTGAAAACTTTCGTAATCTTGTATGCCTGAGTTTCCGGCAGGTGGAAAAAAGGCTGCATTTCTTAAAACATCATTAACAAAGAAGCGACATTGACAAGGGATGATCACCGCGAAGAGGTAGAATGGCTCCATCACCAGCCGGACAAACTGCTGTTGCGGTATCAGTATATCATTGGACATGTGGTGAATGCCTGTATCGTCCGCGGTTATTTTCCACAACACGACCGGGAAGATGTGATCCAACAGGTGAACCTTGCGTTTTGGGAAAAAAAACTGGAGCGCATGCGCGAGCAGTTCAACGACACGGTGTTGCTGCGCACCTACTTTACCAAAATTGTCTGGAATACCTGTCTGGAAATTGCACGCGCACGCGGGCGCCAGCCCAAATTGGTGGATGCAGAGTTGTTGCTGGATTTTCTGAGTGAAAGCGCACAGGCTTCAGATGCAACCCTGATCCGGGATGAAGTGCGCCGCTTCGAAGGCATCCTCAGGAGCATGCATAGCGGAAGGCACAAAGCTGCTGTTTGTCTGAAACTGTTTGCGCGCATTCCTCTGCGTCACGACGACCTTCAATGGTACAATACGCCCCGCACCCAATCCGTTTTCGAAGTCGTTTCCAATACCTTCACCCAGCCATATGACAGCCTCAGCGATAAAGAAGTGTACGGACTTGCAGCGCCTCTTTTTGATGCGGTGGAAGGTAAGACAACCGATGCCGATTCCCTGCGCAAATGGGTTGGCAGTCTTGTGGAACAATTTATCCGCCTGCTCAACGGCGACCCGCCCAACGCTGCCCACAACAAATCTTCGTTAAAAACCTTGATTGGCCTCTATTTTGACAAACAGGAGTTGTAGATTTTAAATTTTCTATTTATTTATTTGTTCATATGATTGATTTTCACTAACTTGCTTTTAAATTAAGACGCTTCCCCTTTTTGTGCTCAGTCACTTTCATTTGCAAAAACTGCCGCCGGCAATACCATAAATCTATATGGTATCGTTATTTTTTATATTTTTTGTTTCATGCTTAAACAAATGATTGCCGGTAGTCTGTCTGTACCCTGCTTTTCTTTGGCATGATCTTTGAACCGATTTATAAAACAGACTTTTAAACATCGTTTTTATTATGAGAAAGCAAAAAAATGAATCCATCGTCCTCCGCAAAGGCCAGGATCAAATCCAGCTTGACTACGCCGAGTTGAGGAAAGCTGTTTTGGTTTTGCGGGCTATCAACCACAAACTTCGGCAACGCATCATTGACTTGCTGGAAGAACACGGCAACATGAATGTAACGGATATTTACATCAAGCTTCGTTTGGAGCAATCTGTTGCTTCCCAGCATTTGGCAATCCTGCGCAGAGCTGGTGTTGTCGCGGCTGACCGGAACGGGAAATTCATCAATTATTCCCTGGACAAAGACAGAATTGCCCAGATCTCCCGATTGATTGAAGAACTTGCCGGCGGGTAAAAAACCGCATTATCTGGTTAATTGATGCTTTATGAAGCCACGCTTCCTGAATGCTGCAACCTGCTTTGTGTAGATTGCAGCATTTTTCTTTTGCTTAAGAGTGTCTGTCTTTACTGCCGGCCGCAGGCAGGTAAAGAACAGCCCCGGGACTAAATGGACGAGCACTGAATAAAAAAAATTAGCGGAGAATAGGTGAAAATATGCAGGAAAAACCCATATTTGCTTACCTTATACGGCAGGCGACCAACCTTTAGGGACATTGGAAGGTTGACCTGCAATAAAGCAATTTTATACTATGAGAAAGACTGACACCACACTCAATGGGGAGAAACTGCATGTTTCTTCCGAAATGCTCCGCGCTATGGCGCATCCACTCAGGCTCCGAATCATCGAGTTCATTGACAAAAATGGCTCGATCAACGTCAACAAAATTTACAATTCGCTTCGCCTGGAACAATCCATTACTTCTCAGCACCTGCGGGTACTTCGTGCTGCCGGTATCGTTGAAACAACGAGGGAAGGGAAATTCATTCACTACAGCCTGGATTACAAAAAAATCGGGCAGGCGCTACAGGCGGTTCGGTCTTTTCTGACCCATCCGGCCTGATTTGTTAGAACTCAAAGCTGAGGGAATTATTCATGCGGCTTTCCGAAAGCCCATTGTAAAAAATCGGGCAATACTTTTGCCCAGGTTTGGTGGTTGTGCTCGCCCCCCTGCACTTCCACATAAGTGATGTCGCGCCCGTCGCGGTATCCTTTTTCCTCAAGCGCTTTCATCAGATCGAGGGTATCATCTATTGAATCAATGATGCCGTTGCCGTTTCGGTCGTCCGTTTCGTCATTGGTGCCACATTGAAACCAAAAGCGCATGCCCGCTCTTTTCTGACTTTCGCGAACAACTTCGTGCATGATGCGATGCTCGTCGGGGTCCTGAGGGCTAAATGCCGTATGACGCCACCACAAAGCGCCGGAAAAAACGCCGATCTTCGAAAAATGCTGCGGATGGTTCCACGCAATGTCAAATGCGGAGAGCCCACCCAGCGAAAACCCGGCAAAAGCGGCATCTTCTGGTTTTTCCGACAGGCGATAGCGCTTGCGCAACGCAGGCAATAACTCTTCCAGCAGAAACCTGTTGTAAGCAGCGGCTTTGCTTCCCCTGTTTTTATAATCTGGTCGCCCTGCGGTACCGTATTCCTGAATGCGGTCGCCGGCGTGGACGGCAATGACGACGAGGTGGCGCAATTGAGCGGCTCCATAAAGGCGTTGCAGCGTATCTGCCATGCCGGTCATTTCCATGTCCTGTCCGTCGTTGAAAAACAATACCGGATATTGCTTACCGGAGCGGTCATAGTATTGGGGTGGCAGAAAAACATCTACCCTTACTTCGCGCCCAAGATGCGCAGACGGAAAATTTTGCAGTTGTTGAATTTCAAGATCACCTGCCCTTTCTCCTTTTTCGAATATCCTCGTTATCAAGCGAATACCCGTCGAGACCGAGTCTTTCCAAAATTTCATAGGATCAATCATTGCCGTGTTGTTTTGCCTTTGAGTAAAGAGCCGACCCCGCTGAGCGGGACCTGTTTTGTTAAATTCGTTAAACACAGATAACGATCATTATACGAATGTACGATTTCAACCAATTTAACCAATTCAACACTCTTTACTCCCCCGGGGGCCGCAAAATAGGCGAAAAAAAACATTGCACCCTATTTTGCGCAGCAGGTTTTATCCTGCTTATGCCCCAAGTGCCGGTTTTAGTTTTCTGGCCAGGATGACAGCAATGATGCTCATACCAATGGCGATATAACCCACATAAGGATAGTTCTGCAAAGAACCGTCGGGGGCTTTGGTCACAATCAATCCGGAAAGAAAAGAAGCAAGCCCCAGTGCCAGTTCATTGACAGAGGCCCGAACACTCATGAAACTGCCGCGACTTTCCGGCCGTACAACGGAAGTAACCATGGTTGTCGCTGGCACGTTGCGCCCACTGGCAACAATGAAAAAAGAAGAAGTGGCACAAAGCGCCAGTGCGATGGAGACGTGCGGCAGGTTGGTAATGGTAAAAATAGACCCCAGTGCAAAAAAACTGGCGATGGAAAATACCCGCGCATGGCCATAGCGATCGGCCAATTTGCCAAACAAAGGCATCAAAAAAGCCGTAAGCAGCCCCCCAATGCCATAGATATAAGAGATTTGATAACTATCAAAACCAATGTTCAGCTCCATGTACGGTGCAATAAAGGGAACGACCGTAAAGTGCCCCAACATGAGGATGAGGGTAAAAAGCAGGGCACGCAACTGATTCGGGTCTTTGGCAATGTTCATGAATACTTTGAGTGGATTGCGCTGTACCAGCCCACTTTCTAAGTGTTTTACCATAGGAGGCATGGTAAAAGCGATGACCAGCCAAAACAGAGCGGCAATTCCGCCAATGGTCAAAAACGGCGCCTGCCAGCCGAAATGCGCAGCCAGGAACAGGCCCGTCGGAACACCGGCAATCGCGGCTACCGAAAAAGCAGTCATCACAATCCCCATCGCGGCACCGCGTCGTTCCAGAGGGATGTTGTCGCCGATAATCGATAAAATCAAGGCCGCCATGATGCCGCCAAACACGCCGGTGAGGCTGCGCGCCATGAGGAAAATGCCAAAATTCGGGGCAAAGGAACAAGCCAGCGTGCCAATCGTAAAGCCGGCATAAATAAAAAGCAGAACTTTTTTCCGGTCGAAACGGTCGATAAACCCTGCGCCAATGAGTCCGGAGCAAAAAGCGGCAATGGCGTAGGAAGAAACAATGACGCTGAATTGTTGCGGCGTAATGCTGAACACCCGCATGAAAGTAGACCCCAATGGCATGATGATCATGAAATCCATGATGTCGGTGAATTGAACAACAGCCAGGGTAAAAAGCAGTATTTTTTCGTTTTTCATGGTGGTGTCTTATAAGAAAGAATACCTATAACATCACCAGTGGGTCATAATGTTCAGATTGGGAAATATTAGATTGATTGTCAGGTTTCAAAAAAATTAAACAATTATCTTAGCAGGTGTTTGTATGCTCGTTGCCGCAACCATATTTGTAACTTTGTGTAGCCAGTTGCGCTGTTTTCCAACTAACTGCTGCAACGAAATACGTTTTTCACTTTACCCTTTGATCATGCCCAAGACCTCTTCCGACCGGCTTTTTCGCCTGATCAAGTCGCTTTCTGCAACCGAGAAGCGCTATTTCAAGGTATTTATCAGCGCCGGTGGAAGCAAGGAAAACAAATACGCAGCCCTGTTTGACGCCATCGACGCACAGGACGTGTTTGATGACGATGCCCTGCGGCACCTGGTTTATGGCCGCCAACCTTTGCAAAGCCGCAAGTATTCGGAGCTAAAATCCTACCTCTACGAGCTGGTGCTAAAAAGTTTGCAGGCCTACGACGAAAACTCCTCTATTGATTTTAAAATCAAAGGTTTATTGCAAAGTGTGCGCGCGCTTTACAAGAGGGCACATTTTGACGATTGCCTGCAACTGCTGGTTAAAGCCGGAAAACTGGCACAGGAGTATGAAAAATTCGGAAGCCAACTGGAAGTGCTGCAATGGGAAAAGCAGGTCGCGTATTCCCGGGGAGACATCAATGGCCTGGACAAACGCCTGGCAGAGATTGAAGCGGAGGAAACCCTTTGCGCCGAACAACTCCGGAACCTCAATGCCTATCAAAATTTGTTTTACGAAAGCTGGCTGAGCATCCGCAAAAATGCCCTGCGTCCGCAGCCCGAAGGCGCCGAATATTCCTTATCGCAGCACCCTTTGCTGCAGGACGAGCGCCACGCATTGTCTCACCAGGCAAGGGTTTTGTATTACCGTGTTCGTTCTATTTTCAGCTATGCACATAAGGATTACAGCGGGTTTTACGAATCCAGCCGGTTGCTCATCAGCATCATGGAGACCAGGCCACTGATGCTGCGCGAGGATGTATCGGAGTACATATCTGCCCTCAGCAACTATTCGGTGAGTTGCGGCTATCTTGGCGATTACGAAGGCGTTCGGGAGTGCCTGAAAAAACTGCGCAACGTGCAGCCCAATACACGGGATGACGAACTTAAAATACACCGGCAGTATTACACCAATGCCTTCCGATTGTACATCGTGACGGGAGCATTTGAAGAAGGGCTCAAAACCCTGGAACAACACTTGGAAGAAGCTCAACTATTTGATAAAGAGCAATTTGAAAGAAGCAGCTTCTACTTTCAGTACTTTTACATCTACTTCGGAGCGGGCGATTTTAACAAAGCGCTGGATTACCTGAACGAATGGCTGCGGCTGCCACGGAGTGTGGAACGCCAGGACCTGCAAAGTTTGGCGCGGATTCTGAACCTCATCATTCATTACGAGATGGACAACCATCTCCTGCTGGATTCCCTGTTGCGCTCAACGCATCGATTTTTGAACCAGCACAAATCCATGCTGCTGTTCGAGGTGAGCCTCATCCACTTTCTGCGGAAAGCCATTAAAGCCAGTCAACCTAAAGAAGTGCTGGAAGCGCTGGAACATTTGCGCCGGGATTTTGAAACGCTTTCAGAAAATCCTGCTGAAAATGCCATGCTCCAGCTTTTTGACTTCAAGTCCTGGATAGAAAGCAAACTGACCAATAAGGCTTTCAGCAGCATCGTGGAGGAAAAATACAAACAGGGCCTGGTTTCGTTGAAACCTTAATATTGCCTTTTAAGACAAACTCACCCCATTTCTTCAGTTCCGGAATCCAAATTGGAAATCGCCTGGCCATTTGAACTGAAGCGAATGTCAATTTCGCCCCACTTTGAAAATTTCACCCGGCGACGGCCTACCTGAATGATGCTGAGTCCGCCTTTGATTTCTGTCTGCTGCGCCTCATCCAATAAGTTTGCAGCGAATGCATCTAAATTGAGTTTTTCCATAACACCATAATTTTTGTGTGAAACCATGTCAAGCTACAAAATAAACACAAACCCGGCGTTTACTCAAACCAAAAAATATTAAAAGTCAGCTTTCAGACGAAAGATTTCAGGAAAGAGCAGAAACAAGCAGGGAAAAAGACCCATTTGACAGGATGCTCGTTTGGCTGGCAAAATGTGAAAATTTCATCATTCTGAGCAAGGACAAATCTATGAGTCTATACCAATCGGAAGGCATCACCGTAATTTGGTAACATCCTGTTTACCCTTACTTTCTTGCACAATTATAGTGTTGAAAGCCATGTCTTCTTCCGTGTATTCTGTGTCATTAGCGTCATCCCTAACGGCAGTCAGGCATGACGCTTATGACACAGACAACCTTTAGTATTGTAGAAAGAAACTTATTGTCACATTGTCATTATTATTATATAT